>NZ_JALPKR020000002.1:3555000-4755000 GCF_023195515.1 Variovorax sp. S12S4 | reverse complement strand
CGCACGGGCCATGCGCTCGACCACGCTCGCCATCTTGGCCGTCAGCAATGTGCCCGACGCGACAGCGGCAAGGGTTTTGTTCATGTGCAAGACTGTTTGCTCTTGTTAGATTCGAATGGTCGGCAATCGTACCGCCCCAAGCATCAACGCCCATGGCCCTCATTCAATACCTCACCCAGATCCAGTTCGAGTTCGGCGCCATCAAGCTGCTGTCCAGCGAATGCGCGCGCATAGGCATCACCCGCCCGCTGATCGTGACCGATGCGGGCGTGCGCGCCGCCGGCGTGCTGCAGAAGGCGGTCGACGCCATCGCCGACCTCGAGGTGGCGGTGTTCGACCAGACGCCTTCCAACCCGACGGAGGCGGCCGTTCGCGCGGCTGTCGAGCTGTACCGCAGCGCACGGTGCGACGGACTCATTGCAGTGGGCGGCGGCTCTGCCATCGACTGTGCCAAGGGCGTCGCCATTGCGGCCACGCACGAAGGCCCGCTCAAGACCTACGCCACCATCGAAGGCGGCTCACCCAAGATCACTGAGCGCGTGGTGCCGATCATTGCGGTGCCCACCACCAGCGGCACCGGCAGTGAGGTGGCACGCGGTGCCATCGTTATCGTGGACGACCACCGCAAGCTGGGCTTTCACAGCTGGTTCCTCATGCCGAAGGCGGCCATTTGCGACCCCGAGCTCACGCTCGGCCTGCCGCCGCGGCTCACGGCTGCCACCGGCATGGACGCCATTGCGCATTGCATGGAAACCTTCATGTCGGCGGCCTTCAATCCGCCGGCCGATGGCATCGGTCTCGACGGGCTGGAGCGTGCCTGGCTGCATATCGAGCGCGCCACCAAGGACGGCAGCGACCGCGAAGCGCGACTTAACCTGATGAGTGCATCGATGCAGGGCGCCATGGCTTTCCAGAAGGGCCTGGGCTGCGTGCATTCGCTGAGCCACAGCCTGGGCGGCGTCGATCCACGCCTGCACCACGGCACGCTCAACGCCCTCTTCCTGCCTGCGGTGATCCACTTCAATGCGGGTGCGGAGTCTGTGCAGAAAGAGCAGCGGCTGCAACGCATGGCCCGGGCCATGCACCTCGATTCGGCCGGCGATCTGGCCGAGGCCATCCGTGACATGAATGCGCGTCTCGGCATGCCGAAGGGCCTGGCTGAAGTAGGCGTGACGCCCGAGTTGTTCGAGAAGATCATCGACGGTGCCATGGCAGACCATTGCCACAAGACCAACCCGCGGCTGGCTACGCGCGACGACTACAGGGCGATGCTCGAAGCGTCGATGTAGGAGCCTTTTGGGTTGTAGGAACGCTGCTGTTCGGGGCGGCGCTCCCGCCGACGGGGTACCTTTCTCCGCGAATGTCCCCCGGGGCTGCGCCCCTCCTCCTTTATTTCGCTGCGCAAGGCTCCCCATCGGCGGGTGCGTAGTACGCGCTGGTCGTTGATCAGCGTTGCACCAGCAGCGTGCCCCAGTGCACAGGGCATCGGGTGCTCCGCGCAGCGAAATAAAGGAGGAGGCCGAAGGCCGGGGGACATTCGCGGAGGGGAGTACCCGGTGGCCTTTGCACACGCCCTGAACAAGAGCCCCGAGCGGCAGCCCCAAACAATAGCCCCCGAACAGCCACGTCATGTATATGACATAAGGAATTTCTAGACTGCCAACCGAAGGCTTTGCATCCGAACAAGCCCCAAGGGCGAGGGAAATTCCGAATGACGCGTACCGTCCAGGTTCACACCGTACTCAGCGCCGAGCAGCTCAAGTTCCGCGCCATGCGGGGGCGGGAAGCACTGTCGCAGTTGTTCGAGTTCGAGGTCGACATGGTCAGCCCGAGCTTCAACCTCGACCTGAAGAAACTGCTTGGTACTTCTCTCACCATCGAAGTGACCGACGGCGGCGCGCCGCGTTTCCTGAACGGTACCGTGGTGCGCTTCGAGCTGGTGGGCCGCGCCAACGAAACCGGCCGGCACTATGTGTACCGCGCCTTGGTGCAACCGTGGCTCTGGTACCTCACGCGCACGACCGATTGCCGCATTTTCCAGAACAAGAGCGTGCCCGAGGTGCTCGACGAAGTGCTGGGAAAGTACGGCTTCGAGTTCGAAAAGCGCCTGACGGGCAGCTACCGTCCCTGGGAGTACTGCGTGCAATACCAGGAGAGCGATTTCGCTTTCGTGAGCCGCCTCATGGAGCACGAAGGCATCGCCTACCATTTCGAGCACGCCAACAACTCGCATCTGCTGGTGCTGGCCGACGACACCGGCGGCTACCGCAAGCTCCCGGGCTACGCCACCATTCCGTACCGGCCGCGCGACCGCGTGCTTCATGCGATGGAGCCCTGCATCGACCAGTGGCGCGCGTCCGAGCAGATCACCTCGGGCCGCGTGATGCTCGACGATTTCGATTTCAAGAAGTCGCGCGCCTCGCTGCAAAGCGTGCGGCAAGATCCCAAGGGCCACGACCATTCGACTTATGAAGTCTATGAATGGCTGGGCGGCTACAGCGAGCACCAGCAAGGGGACACCTACGCGAAGATTCGCCTGCAGGAGCTGCAGTGCGCACATGAGCTCGCCGCGGGCCACACCAACGTGGTCGGCATGGCGCCCGGCTATCTGTTCGAGATGACGCACTGCCCGCGCGAGTCGGACAACCGCGAATACCTGATCACCGAAACCCGCTACGACCTGCAGGAGCCCGAGTACTCCACCGGCACCGGCACGGAATCGATCTGCCAGTTCGACTTCACGGTGCTGCCTTCGAACGTGCCCTACCGGCCCGCGCGCAAGACGCCCAAGCCGCGCACCAACGGCCCGCAGACCGCCACCGTCGTCGGCCCTGAGGAAATCTGGACCGACCGCTTCGGCCGCGTGAAGCTGCAGTTCCGCTGGGACCGCTACGGCCAGTCGGATGAAAACAGCTCCTGCTGGGTGCGAGTGTCGAGCAACTGGGCCGGCGCCAACTACGGCACCATGCACATGCCGCGCGTCGGCCAGGAAGTGATCGTCGATTTCATCGGCGGCGAGCCCGACCGCCCCATCATCACCGGCCGCGTCTACAACAACGACCAGATGCCGCCGTGGGAGTTGCCCGCAAACGCCACGGCCAGCGGCATCCTCACGCGATCGAGCACCGGCGGCGCGGCCAACCAGGCCAACATGCTCCGCTTCGAAGACCGCAGCGGCGCCGAGCAGATCCTGCTGCACGCCGAGCGCAACCTCGACGTCGAGGTGGAAGCCGATGAAACGCACACCACAGACGGCACGCGCACCACGCTCATCAAAGGCCATGAATCGGCCACCTACAAGAGCGGCGAAACCCGCGACATCACCGCGGGTGCGAAAGAAACCATTACCGGCGGCGACACGCGCGACGTGACCGGCGGCTTCAGCGAAACGGTCAGCGGCGGCGTCACGCAGACCATTTCGGGCGGCAAGAAGCGCACGCTCAGCGGTGGCCTGAACGACACCATCAGCGGCGGCGTCAACCTTGCGATCACCGGCGGCTTCCACGGCACCATCGATGGAAAGGAGATTCGCTTCGTGAGCGGCGGACGCAACGACACCATCGACACCTCGAACACCGTGCTGGTCAACGGCCCCTCGAACACCACGGTGACCGGTCCGACGGTGCACACCTCCCCGGACGTGACCTTCAACACGACGAACCACATCCACAACACGACGCAGCACGTCATCAACACCAGCGTCTACAACACGACGTCGAACACCTACAACAACCTGACGGTCAACTACACCAACAACTCCGTCTCCTACACCAACAACTACTCCAAGAGCAGCGACTGGAGGTGGTTCCGCCTGGGCGGCACCGGCCTGAACATGGACGTGTCGGGTATTTCGTTGGGCGTGGTGGCCGTGCGTTCGATGGCCATCGGCGTGCAGGCGCAGGCCATCGGCGTGAAGCTGGAGGCTGTGGGCGCAGAGTGGAAGAACAAGGCAATGTCGCTGGGGGATGCCGGTGCGCTCATCCAGCTCGTGGGCACGGAGATCAAGACGGGCGGCCTGCGCGCCGGCATCCAGGCGCTCAAGATCCTGCTCTGAAGCGTGGAAAACGTGCTCGATATCGTGCTGTGGGGGGTGTTCGGCATCGTCAGCCTGGGCGTGATTGCGCTCGCCGCAATCGTGCTCGCGGTGGCGCTGATGAGCCATCGCGCCTATGCCGAGGAAGGCCGGCTGTGGCAGCAGTTGCAGACCAGCGGGCGTCCGCTGCAGGGCGTCGCGGTTTCCCTGGTGCGCTCGCCCAGCGGCTACTCCCGGCGCGGCCCCATCGGGCAGCGCATGACGGCCGTGCAGCTGGGCGTTGCCTACGTCGATGCCGCCGGCATCCAGCAGCAGACCACCTTGCGCACGCTCATCGACGAGGACCTGCTGGCCCATTTTTCCGCGGGCCGGCCCGACATTCATCTACTGCAGGACCCGCAAGACCCTTCGCGACTGGCCATCGACCGCAGGCACACCCCGCTGGTGATCCGCGGCGCAAGGCGCTGATGCCGCCGTGAAAACCATCAAACCCCTGCGCCTGAGCATCCTGACGCGACCCTTCCTGCGCGCGCAAAGCCAGCGTCTCGCACTCACCGTGATCGGCATGCACACCCTCGGCGAAGGAGGCGTGCTGCTGCCGGAGACGGAGCTCTGGAAAACCGTCTCTGCCGAACTGGGAAACCAGTCCGCAATCGATCTCGGCATTCCCAAGCTGCGGCCCGAATTCCTGGTGAGCGGCCAGGCCTACACCTGCCACCAGCAGGACAAGACGCGCTGCGCGGTCGACCTGCGCGTCGGCACCTTGCGACGCCAGTTCCTCGTTTCGGGCGACCGCTACTGGCTGGATGGCCGCGCCACCGAGCCGCAGTCTTTCGACACCATGCGCCTGGACTGGCGGCACGCGTTCGGTGGCCCCGGCTTTGCCGCCAACCCCGCGGGAATCGGGTACGCACCCGAGATGATCAATGGCCTGCTGGTGCAGCGGCTTCCCAACGTCGAACGCCCGGGCGACGGCGTGGACCGCCCCGACCGCAGGCCGGCCCCGGCCTGCCCGGGCGCGATGGACGTCGATCTGCCCGAGCGCCTGAAGCTGCTGGGAACGGACTACGGCGACCAGTGGCGCGAGACGCTTTACCCCGGCTTTGCGCGCGACATGGACTGGCAGTTCTTCAACGCCGCGGCTCCGGAACAGCGCTGGAACGACGAACTGTCCATTCCCGCAGCCGCGCCCTACGAGATCTGGAACATGCACCCAGAGCATGCGGTGCTGCGCGGAAGGCTTCCGGATCTGCGCGCACGCGGCTTCGTGGCGAGAAAGTCTGCGCGGCCCCTTGCGCTGGAAGAGGTGCAGCTGCGGCTGACCACCGCCTGGTTCTTCCCGCACATGGCGCAGGTCATGCTGATCTTTCACGGCGAGACGCTCATCGCCGAGGACGATGCCGCGGATATCACGCATGTCATGCCGGCGATGGAGGCGGCAGACAGCCCGCCGCGCCCCCTCTCCCACTACGAGAAGGTCTTCGAGAATCGCTGCAACCTGGAGAAAGGCGCGATCCATGCGCTGCTCGACGAGGAACTGCTGCCGGCCTCGGCCATTGGCCCCTGGCTGGACCAGATCGACGCGCGCGAATCGATCCTGGCAAGGAACATCAAGGACAAGGGCGAGCGCCTGCGCGCCGAACTGACGGCGCGCGGACTGGAGGCCGGCCACAAGGCGCGCCACTTCCGGGAACGCCCCCTGCCGAAGCCTTTCGACAAGATGCCCACGCTGGCCGAACTGCCCGAGTTCATCGACAAGACACGCGCCTACCAGCGCGAACAGGAACGCAAGCTGGAGGAAGCCAGGCAAGAGGTCGCGAAGGCGGCCCGGGACAACGCATCCGAATCGCGCAAGGCGGGCTTCGACAGCAGCCGGATCACCGAGGAAAGCCGGAACGCGCAGCTCAAGGGCCCGCCGAAATTCGAGGCTGAGACGATCGTCGAGGGCCTGGCCGGCATCGCCGCGGCCACGGGCACCCCGGCCATGAGCGCCGCCGAGCACGCCGAGCTGCAGGCCCTCGGGCAGCGGGGCCGGCAGGACATGCTGACGCTGTACCGCATGGCGGCCCACCACCAGGCCGCTGCCGATCCGATGGCTACCGAACAGAATGCGCAGGCCCGCGAACGCGTGCTCGCCGCCATGGCCGCGGACCGCGACCTGTCCGCCATGGATCTGACAGGCTGCGACCTGTCGGGCCTCGATCTGCGGGGCGCCCGCATGCACCAGACCTTGCTCGAAGGCGCCCTCCTCCAGGGCACCCGCCTGGATGGCGCCGACTTGAGCCAATCGGTGCTGGTGCGCGCCGACCTGCGCCAGGCCTCGCTGACGGGCTGCAACCTGGAGCGTGCAAACCTCAGCCTCGCGCGCTGCGAAAACACAAACTTCGCGCAGGCCCGCTTCGAGCGCACGCAGATGGAAAAGCTGCGCCTCGACGGCTGCTGTCTCGACGAAGCGAGGTGGAGCCATCTGTTGCTGCAGGGGATCGAACTCGCGGACTGCAGCCTTCGGCGCGCCGACCTCCGCTACATGAGCATGGCCGAACACTGCCGGCTGACGCGCTGCGACTTCGGCGAGGCACGCCTGGAAAAGGTGCTGTTCGTGCAGGCCGAATTCGAGTCGGTGGATTTTTCCGGCGCCACCGTCGAAGCCTGCAGCTGGGCCCACACGCCGCTGCACAAGGGCATCCGGTTTCGGCATGCCTTGCTCAAGACCACCAGCTTCGTCGGCACCACGGATCTTCGCGAGGCCGACTTCGAGGATGCGACGCTGGTGCATTGCACCCTGCGCGAGTTGCCTCTCGATGGCGCGAACTTCAGGCGGGCTACGCTCGATACCTGCGATTTCTCTTCCGCGTCGCTCAAGGGCGCGGACCTGCGCGCGGCGGCGGCGCCCGACAGCCTCTTCATCCGCGCCGATTTCACGCGTGCCTCCCTGCGGCTCGCCAATCTCATGAATGCCAACCTTCAGAAGGCCTGCCTGGCCGATGCCGACCTGGGCGAGGCCAACCTGTTCCGTGCCGATGTCTCCCAGATCCTCATCACCCCAGGCACGATTACCCTGGGTGCCCACATCGACCAGATGAAGACACTGCCCCGGCGCCCCGAGGCGAGCGGCGCGTGAACGCCGAGACACTGGCAGCCCAGGTCCGCAATGGCGAGCCGGTCCGCGAGAAGGACTTCAGCAACATGGACCTGAGAGGCATCGACCTGCGCGGCGGCGTGTTCAGCGGCTGCAGCTTCCGGGGCGTTCAGGCCGATGCCGCGCGCCTGGGCGAATCCCTCTTCGAGAAATGCCGCTTCGACCAGGCGCAGTTGCCGGCGGCGGAGCTGACGCGCGCCGCCTTCCACGAGTGTAGCCTGCAGGATGCGGTGCTGGATGCGGCCTCCATGCCGCATTCGGTGTTCAGCGGCTGCAAGCTGTGGGGCATTCGGCTGGAAGAGGCCTTCATGGACCAGGCGAACTTCCATCAAAGCGAGCTGCGCAACGCCTGCCTGGACCGTGCCAGCCTCGACAAAGCCGTGTTCTCCGAGTGCGACTTGACGGGCGCGTCCTTCAATGCGGTGGCCTTCTCGTCAACCATCTTCTTTCGCGCAGCGCTGGCGGGCACGCGCTACGCCGAAGCCAGCTTCACGAACGCGATTTTCAGCGAGGCGGATCTTTCGGAGCAGGACTTCTCCGGGCAGCAGTTCCACCTCTGCCAGTTCATCGATGCGGTGCTGACGGCGTGCCAATTCCGCGATGCGCGCCTCACGCAGTGCAACTTCAAGGGGGCCGACCTGCGCAATGCGGTGCTGGCAGGGGCGCAGGCCATGCAGTGCCTGTTTCCCGAGGCCGACCTGCGCGGCGTCGATGCGCGGCGCGGCCATTTCCAGCAGAGCATCTGGGTCGACGCCCATCTCGACGGCGCAGACTTCTCGCAGGCGCAGCTCGAGCAAGGCGTGTTCCATCGCGCGCACTGCGGGCAGACCGCATTCACCGGCAGCCGCCTGGACTACGCCGATTTTTCCTACGCCTCGCTGGTGCAGGCCGACTTCCGCGATGCCGCTTTCCTGCGCACCGTGTTTCATCGCGCCGACCTGGACGGCGCCAGGTTCAGTACCCGCCTGGGTACGCTGGACCGGGACCCTGCGCTGTACGAAGCCGAGAAGGTGGCGCTGCAGCAACCCGAGCGCCCATCTCGCCTGGACCGCGACATCCATGGCCGCCGCCCCAAGAAAGAAAGCCCATGACCTCCACCCGCAACACCACCCGGACCACCGCCGGCGACACGATTGCCACTGCACGCCATGCAACGCAAGGCGTGCTGGATCCGCTGATGCAGCGCGCTTCGCATGCGGCCCGCGCGGACTCCGGCACGCGAACCGCCACGGTGATCTCCAGCGATGGCGATGCCTGGTTCGAGGTCGACCTCGACGACGGCCAGGGGTCGCTGCGCTGCCGGCGCGTCGCCAGCTGCCTGCTGCTGCCGGCGCCGGGCGATACGGTGCTGATCACCTCGACCCGCCAGGGCGACAGCTTCGTCATCGCGGTGGTCGTCCAGGCCGACCCGCGGCAGGCGACGCTGGCCGTCGACGGCGACCTGACGCTGGTCTCGCGCTCAGGTGGCATTCGCGCGCGCAGCGCCGGCCCGATGGCGCTGGAGTCGGACACCTCGATCGCCATGCAGTCGCCCGAGTGGCGCGCGCAGGCCCGGCGGGCCCATTGCGAGATCGGGGAGATGGACTACCAGGGCGCCCGCATCCGCTTCAGCGTGCTGGTGTCGCGCTTCGTCGGGCGCACCTGCGAGGTGGTGTTGGATCGCCTCAACCTGCTCACCCGCTCGAGCTTCCGCCTGACCGAGGAGATGGAACAGGTGCGTGCCGGCCAGATCGACATTCAGGCAGAGCAGACCTTGCGCCTGCATTCGAAGAACACGCTGCTGACCAGCAAAGGGCTGGTCAAGGTCGATGCCGAGCAGATCCACATGGGTTGATTGAAGGAGCCTTACGCATGTTTGCCAACGCACAGATGATGGGAATGGACCTCGCATTTCCAGATGTCTGCAAGACGCCGCCGGCGCTGCCCATCCCTTACCCGAACTTCGCGCTCGGGCCTACGGCCATTCCCAATGCCTGGAACATCCTCTACGGCGGCACGCCGGCCCACAACCTGGCCACCACCACGCCCATCACCAACGGCGACAACGCGGGCGTGCTGATGGGCGTTGTGTCGCAGACCGTGATGGGGCCTTCGCGCCACATCACGGGTGCGTTCACCGTGCTGCTCAAGGGCACGCCCTGCACGCGCATGACCAGCCTGTCGGTGCAGAACCGCTGCAACATCGTGGGCATGCGGATCGTGCCGAGCCAGTTCAAGGTGCTGGTGCTGGCGGCCTGAGGCTTTCTTCGCTCACCTGTTCCGCTATTCCGCCTTCACGCCGGCGGTGCGGATCACCTTCGCCCATTTGGTGGTTTCAGCCGTGATGAAGGCGTCGAATTCTTCGGGCGTGCTGCCCGCCGGAATCGTGCCCATGGCATCGAGCTTGGCGCGCGTCTCGTCGCTCTTGATCACGCGCGCCACCTCTTCCGACATGCGCTTGATGATGTCGCGCGGCGTGCCCGCGGGCGCCAGCATGCCGGCCCAGGTGCTGCCGGTGAAGCCTGCAAAGCCCTGCTCGATGAAGGTGGGCACGTCGGGAGCGGCGGCCAGGCGCTTGTCTCCGGCCACGCCGATGAGCCGCACCTTGCCCGCCTTCGCCTGGTTGATGAGGCCCGTGGGCGCATCGAAGAACAGCTGGATCTGGCCGCCCATCAAATCCGTGAGTGCCGGCACCGCGCCGCGGTACGGGATGTGGATCATGTAGGTCTGCGTGAGCGACTTCCACAGCTCGGTCGTCAGGTGCGCGGCCGAGCCGTTGCCCGATGAACCGAAGCTCACCTTGCCCGGGTTGGCACGCGCGTAGTCGATGAGTTCGCGCGCGGTCTTGAAAGGTGCATCGACGTTGACCGCCGCCAGCAACGGCGACACGCCCATCAACGAAACGCCGCTCAGGTCCTTCTTCGGGTCATACGGCAGCTTGGGGTACAGCGTGGTGTTGGCCGCATAGGCCGCAATGACAACGCCGAAGGTGGTGCCGTCGGGCGCGGCCTTGGCAATGGCATCGACGCCGATCAGGCTGTTGGCACCGGGCTTGTTGTCGACGAGCACCGGCTGGCCGAGCCGCGCCTGCAGGCCCACCTGCACCAGCCGTGCCATCTGGTCCGTAAACCCGCCCGGCGTGTACGGCACGATGATGCGGATCGGCTTGTTGGGCCAGGCGCTTTGGGCCAGCGTCGGCATCGGGATGGTTGCGGCCGCTGCGGCGGCAAGGGTGAATCGGCGGCGTGAAATCGGGGCCTGCTGCATGAGGGGCGGCTTTCTCTGAAAAGAGTGAACGGCCCATTCTCGAAGGCGCTGCGCGCCCACAGCCTCAGGGTTTGCCCCGGCGATACGTTTTCAGAGCGGCAGCAGGTCCTGCGTGCGCCCGGTTGAAAGCCACGCCTCGAACTCATCCGACAGCCGCTGGGCCTCGCGCGTGGCCCTGCTCCAGGCGCCGATACGCGCCTGCGCGTCGTTCGCAAAACGGATGAAATCCTTGCGGTCGGGCAGCTTGCCGTTGGGGAGCGACCGCACCCAGTCGGCGTCCGGCGCAAGCACCACCATGCGGTCGAGGAAGCCGGTGGACTTGTGTCGCCAGCGCAGGCCCTTGTCGAGCCAGCCCGGCACCACGGCCTGCTGGAAATGCGGGTACAGCACGATGCCTTCGTCGGCCGGCTGATAGTCCAGGTGCAGGTGATAGTCGGTGATGCCGCCGTCCCAATAAGCGCCGCGCGGCGCGCCCGGAATGTCGTGGACCGCGGCAAGCAGGAACGGAATCGAGCACGATGCCTGCAGCACCATGTTGAAGTTCTCTTCGCTGAGCGCGTGCTGCCGCGTTCGAAAGTCGTTGGTGCCGAAAGGCAGGGCCGCGCCGGGCGTGGAAAACACGCAGCGCTCCAGCCATGCGCCCAGGCTCTTGCGGTGCAGGCTGTTTGTGGCAAAGGCGCCCAGGTAGCCAAAAGGCGTGCGCGCCCTGCCCTCGCGCCCGAGGATGTGGCGGCCGCGAGAGGTCACCACATGGAGCTTGTAGCGCGAGTGGTTGAGCACCTCGCCGATGCGCCCGCCGTAGAAGTCGTGCAGGCTCTCGGCAAAGCGCGCGCTCAGCTGGTCGGGGCGGAGGCGCTTCTGTCCCGGCGGCACTTCGAACTGCTGGCGCACGTAGTCGTGCTCAAAGCGTTCGAAGGCCTTCTGCGGATCGGACAGGCAGGCCGTCGAAAGCCGCCATGCCCCAATCGATGCGCCCACCAGGTGCACCGGCTGGCTCGATTGCGTAAGCCAGCGCCCGAAGATGAAGCGGTCGAGCGGGCCGAGGATCAGCCCCTTGGGGCCGCCCGCGGCGCCGGGAATGGTGCGCACGTCCTGCGGGCGCAGGCCGTTCGCCTCGATGTGCTTGCGGGCCGCGGGGCCGGCATAGATGCGCAGTGCCTTCATCGTCATGCCGGCGGCATCAGCAAGAACCGTGCGGCACGGCTTACTTGCGCAGCCCCTGCAGCTTGGCAAACGCGCTGGCCATCTGGCCCGCGGGCTGCGGCGTGCTGTCGCGGCGCGAACCCTGTTGCTGGCCGCGTCCCGCGCCTTCGAAGCGGTTGTCGCGCGGGCCGTCGCGGCGGGCGGGGGCCGCGTCGAGCTTCATCGAGAGGCCGATGCGCTTGCGCGCCACGTCCACTTCCATCACCTTGACCTTGACGATGTCGCCGGTCTTCACCACTTCGCGCGCATCGTTCACGAACTTGTGGCTCAGTTGGCTCACGTGCACCAGGCCGTCCTGGTGCACGCCCAGGTCGATGAAGGCGCCGAACTGGGCCACGTTGCTCACGGTGCCTTCGAGGATCATGCCTTCCTTCAGGTCGGCAATGTCATCCACGCCGTCGTTGAAGCGCGCCACCTTGAAGTCGGGGCGCGGGTCGCGGCCCGGCTTTTCGAGTTCGCCGAGGATGTCCTTCACCGTGATGACGCCGAACTTCTCGTTGGTGAACAGCTCGGGCTTGAGCGTCTTGAGCATCTCGGCGCGGCCCATCAGTTCGGCGATCGGCTTGCCGGTCTTCACGATGATCTGTTCAACCACCGGGTAGGTCTCGGGGTGCACGCCGGTAATGTCCAGCGGGTCGGCGCCGTCGCGAATCCGCAGGAAGCCCGCGCTCTGCTCGAACGCCTTGGGACCGAAGCCGGTCACGTCGAGCAGCTGCTTTCGCGTGGAGAACGCACCATTCGATTCGCGCCAGCGCACCACCGCCTTGGCCACGCTGGCCGAGAGGCCGGAAACGCGGCTGAGCAGCGGCACGCTCGCGGTGTTGAGGTCCACGCCCACCGAGTTCACGCAGTCTTCCACCACGGCCTGCAGCGTGCGCGCCAGTTCGCTCTGGTTCACGTCGTGCTGGTACTGGCCCACGCCGATGCTCTTGGGGTCGATCTTCACGAGTTCGGCCAGCGGGTCTTGCAGGCGGCGCGCAATGCTGGCGGCGCCGCGCAGGCTCACGTCCACGTCGGGCATTTCCTGCGAGGCGAATTCGCTGGCCGAATACACCGAAGCGCCGGCCTCGCTCACCACCACCTTGTCGACCTTCATTTCGGGTGCGCCGGCTTGTGCGGCCATCTTGGCGAGCAGCTTGATGAGGTCGGCAGCCAGCTTGTCCGTCTCGCGGCTCGCGGTGCCGTTGCCAATGGCGATCAGGTTCACGCCGTGCTTGGCGCAGAGCTTGCCGAGCGTGTGCAGCGAGCCTTCCCAGTCCTTGCGCGGTTCGTGCGGAAACACGGTCGCGGTTTCAACCAGCTTGCCGGTCGCGTCGACCACGGCCACCTTAACGCCGGTGCGAATGCCCGGGTCGAGGCCCATCACCACGCGCGGGCCGGCGGGAGCGGCCAGCAGCAGGTCGCGCAGGTTGTCGGCAAACACCTTGATGGCGACCTTTTCGGCGTCTTCGCGCAGGCGGGTGAACAGGTCGCGTTCGGTCGAAAGCGCGAGCTTCACGCGCCAGGTCCAGGCCACGCACTTGCGGATCAGGTCGTCGGCCGGGCGGCCTGCGTGGCTCCAGCCCAGGTGCAGCGCGATCCGGCCTTCGGCAATGCTGGGCTTGCCCGGTTCGGGCTCTACCGGCAGTACCAGCTTGGCGTCGAGGATGTCGAGCGCGCGGCCGCGAAACACGGCCAGCGCGCGGTGCGAAGGCACGCGGCCGATCGGCTCGTCGTAGTCGAAGTAATCGCGAAACTTGGCGACGTCGGCGTTGTTCTCGTCCTTGCCGGCCATCAGCGTGGACTTGAGCAGGCCCTCGGCCCACAGCCATTCGCGCAGGCCCTGCACCAGCGCCGCATCTTCGGCCCAGCGCTCCGAAAGAATGTCGCGCACGCCGTCGAGCACGGCCGGCACAGTCGAAAAATCGGGGCCCGGCTTGCCGTCGTCCAGCGTCGTGGCGGGCTGCAGGAAGGCCTTGGCCTCCACCGTGGGGTCGAGCGTCGGGTCGGCCAGCAGCTTGTCGGCCAGCGGCTCGATGCCGAATTCGCGCGCAATCTGGCCCTTGGTGCGGCGCTTCTGCTTGAACGGCAGGTACAGGTCTTCGAGCTCCTGCTTGGTCGGCGCAAATTCGATGGCGGCGCGCAATTCGGGGGTGAGCTTGCCCTGCTCGTCGATGCTCTTGATGACTGCGGCGCGGCGGTCTTCGAGCTCACGCAGGTAAGCCAGGCGCGCTTCGAGCTCGCGCAGCTGAATGTCGTCGAGGCCGTCGGTGACCTCCTTGCGGTAGCGGGCAATGAACGGAACCGTGGCACCGCCATCGAGCAGTTCGATGGCCGCCTTCACCTGGTGCTCGCCTACCTTGATCTCGGCGGCAAGCTGGCGAATGATTTTCTGCATGTCTGAATGACGTCCCTGTCACGCACGGTCGGCTTGGCCGGCGGTGCTTGGCGAATAAAGCGCTGGAGTTTGCCATAGGGCGGAAGGCGGCCATTCGGGGGGTACCGGCGGCAGACCGCACAATCGCCGCAGTGCAAATCCCTCCCCCGTCCTCTCCCCCGCCGGCCGGCCCTCGTCCCGCCTCCGTACCCCGAAAACTCCTGCGCACGCTGATGGCCGTGCTGCTGGTGCCGGTGCTGCTTTTCGAGGAATGGGGTTGGGTGCCGTTGGCCGCCTTGGCCGCCCGGCTGGCGCGCCTGCCGCTCTGGGCTCGCGCGGAAAACTGGCTGCGCAACCTGCCTCCATGGGGCGCGCTGCTGGCTTTCTTTCTGCCGGTGCTGCTGCTGTTGCCGGTCAAGGTGCTGGCGCTCTACCTGTTCGGCCACGGCCACTCGGCAACCGCCGTCAGCTTGCTGGTCGTCGCAAAGCTGGTGGGCACCGCCATCGTGGCGCGCATCTTCCAGTTGGTCGAAGCGGCGCTCATGCGCATTCCGCTGTTCGCCCGCTGGTATCCGCGCTGGAAAGCGTGGAAAGACCACGTACTGACGCTCGTCCGCGAGAGCCGCCCTTGGCGCGTGGTGCGCGCCTTCAACTGGCGCGCACATCGCTTCTGGCGCCGGGTGCGCGGCGAAGCGCCTTGATATTTTTATCCGGGTTATATTGCATTTGATGGTTTTACCCGGATAAAATAAATTCCATGAACACCTCCATGCCAGCCTCAACAACTCCAACAGCCTTGGCCAGCACCACCATGACCGCCTTTTCCGGTTTCCGGCGCATTGCAAGCGGCACCAGAAGCGAAGTGCTCGCGCAACTGCGCCAACTTCCCGATGCCGCCTCGGTACTGCTTTTCGACGATTCGACCGGTGCACAGCTCGATCTCGACCTGCGCGAAGAAGCACCCGCCGAACCCGAAGCCACGGGCGAAGCGCCCCGCACCGTCGGGCGGCCCAAGCTGGGCGTGGTGGCACGTGAAGTCACCCTGCTGCCGCGCCACTGGGAGTGGCTCGGCCGCCAGCCGGGCGGCGCCTCGGTCGCGTTGCGTCGCCTCGTCGACGACGCACGTCGCGTGCACGCCGACCGCGACACCGAGCGTGCGGCAAGAGAAGCCACCTATCGCTTCATGACCGCCATTGCGGGCGACCTGCCCGGCTTCGAGGAAGCGACGCGCGCATTGTTTGCAGGTGAACGCGAGCGCTTCGACGAGCTTGTCGCGCCGTGGCCCGAAGACATCAGGGCGCACCTGCAGAAGCTTTCCGCTGCGGGATGGAGCGCCGCATGAGCACCACGCCAACCGCCACCACCGAAGCCCCGGCAGACAAGACCGGCCTGCGCGGCACGCCCGTGGCCGCCGCCGGAGCACCGCGCGCATTGTGGAAGACCTTCCTGTTCTTCCTGGCGCCGATGCTGCTCAGCAACATCCTGCAGTCGCTGTCCGGCACCATCAACAACATCTACATCGGCCAGATGATCGGCGTCAGCGCTCTGGCGGCGGTGTCGAGCTTCTTTCCGGTGATGTTCTTCTTCATCGCGTTCGTCATCGGCCTGGGAGCCGGGGCCTCGGTACTCATCGGTCAGGCCTGGGGCGCGCGCGACGTTGCCAAGGCCAAGGCCGTGGCGGGCACCACGCTGGCGGTCGGCATCCTGCTGGGACTCGCCGTGGCGGTGTTCGGCGGCGCCTTCACCACGCCGCTGCTGGCATTGCTCGGCACGCCGCCCGACGTGCTGGCCGACTCCACCAGCTATGCCCGCATCATGCTGATCGCCATGCCGGGGCTGTTCGTCTTTCTGCTGTCCACCGCCATGCTGCGCGGTGTGGGCGACACGGTCACGCCGCTGCTCACGCTGATCATTTCCACGGTTGTCGGTCTCATCGTCACGCCGGCGCTCATTCGCGGCTGGGGCGGCTTGCCGCAGCTCGGCGTCGCTAGCGGCGCCTGGGCCACGGTGGTCGCCTTCGTGGTCGCCACGCTGTGGATGGCGTGGCGCCTGCGCAGCCGCGGCAGTCCGCTGGCACCCGATGCAGAGCTGATTCGCCATTTGCGCATCGACCCCAAGCTGCTGAAGGCCGTGCTCAAGGTCGGCGTGCCCACGGGCGTGCAGATGATCGTGGTGGCGCTGGCTGAAATTGCCCTGCTCTCGCTGGTGAACGGCTACGGCTCCAGCGCTACCGCGGCGTACGGCGCGGTGAACCAGGTGGTGGCGTATGTGCAGTTTCCGGCCATCTCCATCGCCATCACCGCCTCGATCCTCGGCGCCCAGGCCATCGGCGCAGGCCGCGCAGACCGGCTCGGCGCCATCGCCAAGACCGCGCTGCTGATGAACCTGGCGCTCACGGGCGGACTGGTGCTGCTGGGCTACCTGTTCTCACGCCACCTCATGGGCTTTTTCATCACCAGCGCGCCGGTGATCGAAATTGCGCAGACGCTGCTGCACATCATGCTGTGGAGCCTGGTGATCTTCGGCATGGCCGCAGCCATCTCGGGGATCATGCGCGCCAGCGGCTCGGTGCTGGTGCCCACGGCCATCTCGATCCTCTGCCTGATCGGCATCGAGGTGCCGGTGGCCTGGTTCATGAGCCACCGCATCGGACTCAACGGCATCTGGTATGCCTACCCCGTGACTTTCGGGGCGATGCTGCTTCTGCAAACGGCCTACTACCGGCTGGTGTGGCGCAAGAAGGCGATCCGGCGGCTGGTGTAGGGCCAGCTCTTGCTCACTCGCCGTCGAAGGCTTTCTGCGCGGCGGCGAGGTCGAGCTTGATCATCCTCATCATCGCCCGCATTGCGCGGGCGGCCTTGGCCGCATCCTTGTCCTGGAACATCCGGATCTGGCTCGCATTGTGAGCCTATAGGTCCGGTATCAATTTGGCGCGGGGTGCTTGTCAACCCTCCGAGGCCGCCGGGAGCACGACGCGGAAGCCCACGCCCTTTTTCAAAAGGCCTTCGGTCACCTCCACCCTCCCCTCCATGCGGCCAACAGCCTGCCTGACGATGGCAAGTCCCAGGCCGGAACCGCTCGCTTCGTGCCCCGCTCCGCGATAGAAGCGCTCGAACACCTGTTGATGCTCTGCCATCGGAATACCGGGGCCATCGTCCGCTACCGTGAGCACCAGGCCTGCTGCGTCGTCGTCGCGCAGCGTCACGGTCACGTGTGCACCGTTTTGCACATACTGAATCGCGTTGTTGAGCAGGTTCTCCAATATCGACTGGAACGCCGGCACGTCGATAGTCGCGTCCAGGCTGTCCGGCGCATCGAATGTCAGGTCGATGCCCCGAGCCATCGCTCGCGGCGCTGCCTGCGCGAGGATCTCGCGCGACAGCTGCGCAACGTCGATGTGCTTCGGCACCGCGGGCTGGGCATCGTCCAGCAACGCAAGATCGAGTAGCTGCTGCGTCAGATGCGAAGCCCGCGCGATCGCCTGCTCGAGATGGGCCTGCGCGCGGCCCCTGCTCTCGCTGCTGGTTGCGCCCGCCAGTGCGTGCGCTTGCGCGGCAATGACTGCCATCGGTGTTCGCAGTTCGTGCGCGGCGTCGTGCACGAACGCGCGCTCGCGCTCTACCTTGTCGCGCAGCTGCTGCAGCATGCGCTCGAGCGCGGATGTCAGAGGCTTGAGTTCCGCATAGGGCGGAGCGAGGCCGAGCGGCGAAAGGTCGGATGCCTTCCGATGCCCGATTCCGTCGGCCAGGCGCCGCAACGGCCGCAAGCCATGCTTCACCGCCAACCAGACCGGCAGCAGCACGACGGGAAAGGCGAGCAGCAGGTACGGCAGCACGCTGCGCGTGTTGTTGGGCAGCACTTTGGCGAACGTGCGCTCGGGCTCTGCAATGCGCAGCGACCAGCGCGGCGTTTCGTCCTGGTACACCCAATACGGCTCGCCATCGATATGCTGCGTTGCCACCTTTCGCAACGGGCCGGCCAGGATCTCGCTGCGCAGTTCCGGCGACGAATGAATCAGCTTGCCCTCGCGGTTCGACAGCTGGAACCGGAGCGTCCCCGCCGGGTTGCCGCTGATCCGCATCGTCTTGTAGATCGTTTCGGCCGAGGCGACCACGTCGCGCACGCGTGCTTCGTCGTCGAGTTGCGAGATCGCTTGCGTCAACGACCTGCCAAGCCTGCTCAACGCCTGATCGACGGTCAGCGACTGCCGGAAGTTGATGTACATGTACGCCTGCAATACCAGCAGCACGAAGACAAAGGCCAGCAGCACCGCAAGAAACACACGCTGCACGAGCGAGGGGCGCCAGAGCTTGCTCATGATGCGAGCATGTAGCCCACGCCGCGAACGGTGTGCACCATAGCGGCCCCTATCTTGCGCCGCAGGTTGGACACGTGCACCTCTACGGCCGCGAAATCCACTGGCTCGCCCAGAGGCTCCAGCTTTTGCGCGAGCACGCCCTTGGCAATCACTGCGCCTGGCTCGCGCGCCAGTTCGAGCAGCAGCCGGAATTCGCGCGGCGACAGATCCAGCGGTTCGCCGTTCAAAGAGGCCAGATGCCGGCGCGGTTCGATGGCCAGTGGGCCAAGGGTCCACACCTCGCTGGCCTGCCGCGCCGAGCGGCGCAGCACGGCGCGGATGCGTGAGATCAGTTCGGCTGTGGCAAAGGGCTTGATCACGAAGTCGTCAGCGCCTCCGTCGAGCCCGGCCAGCCGATCTTCCACAGCTGAACGCGCGGTGATCACGATGACCGGTAGGCTGCTGCCCTCGCGCCGCCAGCGCGCGAGCAGCTCAAGGCCGTTGCCGTCAGGCAGCGAAAGGTCGAGCAGCACGCAGTCGAAGGTGCTCCCCTCCAGCTGGCGCGGCGCATCCGCCGCCCGCCGGCGCCATTCGCTGCTCAGGCCGTCGACCCTGAGCGCGGCCTGCAGGGCGCGGCCAAGGTCGAGGTCGTCTTCAATCAGCAGGATATGCACCCGGCCATTGTGCGCGACCGAACCTTTGGCAAAGCCAAAGGTTGCCGCCCGCAGAATCCAGCCGCGGACAAAGCCGCACGCCAGAACATTCACAAGGGACTAAAAAGCATGAGAAACATCAGGACCCCGGGCAGTTGGTACGCCGCTCTTGCGGCCATGTGCGGCGCCGCGGCGCTGCTTGCCGGCTGCGCCACCGGCCCCACGCATCCTGCACTGGTGTCGGCGCGGCAGGACAACACGCTCCCGCCTCTCGTGCCGATGCGGCGCTTCGTGGCGAACATCGATGCGGTCAATGGCCACATCCTTTCGCCCGATGGTCAACAGCTTGCATGGGTGCAGGCGGTGGGCACCGACGTGGGACTCGGCGTGCGCAAGACGTCCGATGCAGCAGAGGTCAAAAGCGCCAGCACCCGCACCTTTGCGACCGGCACCCTCGCGCGGCCCTTCGTGTCGGGGCCAACCTACATGTGGCTGCCCGATAGCCGCCACCTGTCCTACCTCAAGGACTTCACGGGCGACGAGAACACGCAGATCTTCGTGCTCGACACCGAGGCGCCGGGCGCCAAGCCCTGGGCCGTCACGCCCTGGCCGGGCGTGCGCTCGGCCATGCTGGGATGGGGCGCGCCGGGCAGCGCCACCTTCCTGTTTGCGAACAATCAGCGGGACCGCTCCAGCATGGATCTTTTCGAAGGCGATGCCCGCACGCGCACCGTGCGCGAAATTGCGCGCAGCGAGCCCGACAGCCGCGTGCTGGCCTGGTTCATCGACACCCGGCGCGAACTCGCGGGCCGCATGCGGCAGCTCGGAAGCGCGGACGGCTCCGACCGGCTTCTGGAACTGCGCCAGCCCGACGGCAACTGGCGCGCCTTCAGAACGGTGAAGGCGTTCGACTCCTTCTGGCCGCAGCGCATCGATGTCGGCGCGGGGCGGCTCTGGGCATTGACGAATGTGGGACGCGACAAGCTTGCGCTGGTCGAAGTCGATCTCGCCGTCGGCACGGAGAAGCTGCTCGCGGACGATGCCGAAGTCGACCTCGATTACGGCGTGTTCCCACCGCAGCAGGGAGCGCCGCTGGCCTATGTTTCCGAACCCGGCCGCCCCCGCATCTCCTACCTCGACACTGCACTGGCCAGCGAAGTGACCGGCGCCGTGAAGACGGCCCGGGAGCGCGGCTGGCTGGAGGCCGAACCCGTCATCACGCGGCCCGCGAGCATGGCCAACGATGTGCGCCGCATGGTGCTGCGCTCGACCACCGAGAACGAAAGTGTCGAACTGCTGCTGGACCGCGCGAGCGGTCAGCTCACACGGCTCACACCGCCGCGCGAGCCGACGGCCGAGCTCTTCTCGCCCATGGAGCCCTTCTCCTTCAAGGCGTCGGATGGTCTCGTGGTGCATGGCTATCTCGTGCGGCCGCTCGGGGTAAAGGGGCCCGCGCCACTGGTGGTCAACATTCACGGCGGCCCCTGGGTCCGCGACTCATGGCAGTCGGCGAGCTTTACCCCCGCGCAGATGCTTGCGAACCGGGGCTACGCCGTTCTCAACGTGAACTACCGCGGCTCCGGCGGCTACGGGCGAGCCTTCATGATGGCGGGCGCGCGCGAAACCAGCGGCCGGCTTCAGCGCGACATTGCGGAGGCTGTGCAATGGGCCATCGACCAAGGCGTGGCCGACCCCAAGCGCATGGCCGTGCTCGGCGGCAGCTTCGGCGGATTCTCGGTACTCACCCAACTGATCCAGAAGCCGCACGACTACCGCTGCGGCGTCGACCTGGTGGGCGTTGCCAACTGGCCCCGCGTGATCGAGAACTGGCCGCCCTTCTGGCGCAACCGCCACTACTTTGCGGCCTTCTTCGGCGACGTGAACAAGCCGGAGGAACGCGCCCGCATGCTGCAGTACTCGCCCATCTCGCAGATCGACCGCATCACAGCGCCGCTGCTTGTGATTCACGGCGCCAACGACGTGCGCGTGCTGCGGCAGGATTCGGACGATGTGGTGGCCACGCTCCAGAAGCTCGGCCGGCCGGTCGAGTACATGAGCTTTCCGGACGAGGGCCACAGCGTGCGCAAGTGGCGCAACCGGCTGGCGCAATGGCGAAAGATCGAAGACACCCTGGCGGTGTGCCTTGGCGGGCGCAGCAACGGGTTCGACTTCTACGAACTGATGCCCCGGCAATAGTCATCACAGTGCCGGGCGCAGCGCGGCTTTTTTCAGCCGCCGCGGCCGTGATCTTTCGCAGCCCCACCGCCAATCATCAACCAGGCGCTCAAGGCGCTGAGCACCGCCAGCCCGGCGCTCAGCAGCATCACCCACCGAAAACCGGCCACGAAGGATTCGGCGACGGCGCGCTTCAAGGCTGCGGCGGTGTCCGCATCGACACCCGGCGGCAGCGCGGCGCCGGCCAGCTTGTCGCGCTCGCCTTCCAGAAATGCCGACATCTCCGCCGAGGCCCCCATGCTGCGCAGGCTCTCGGCCAGCGCACTGTCGAAGGCCCAGGCCATGATCAGGCCGAACACCGCAATGGCCAGCACCGCGGCCGCGCGCGACACGGCGTTGTTGACGCCTGAAGCCACGCCGGCTTGCTCGGGACCGACCGCGTTCATCACCGTGGTGGTGAGCGGTGCCACGGTCACGGTCATGCCGAACCCCAGCACCACCACGGCGGGAAGAAACCCGCTCCAGTAGCTCGCGCCGACACCGGGCACGGCGAACAACGCAAAGCCGACGGCGGCAATCGCGGGGCCGATGACCAGCGGCAGCCGCGGGCCGAAGCGGTCCACCAGTTGGCCTGCCCAGCCCGAAAGCGCGAACATGATGAAGATGAACGGCAGCAGCGCCGCGCCCGCCACCGTGGCCGAGTAGCCCTGCACCTGAATCAGGTTGAGCGGAAAGAAATACAGGCCGCCGCCCAGCGCGGCATACAGCAGCAAGGTCAGCAGGTTGGCGCCGCTGAAGTTGCCGATGCGCAGCAGTGCCAGCGGCAGCATGGGTGTTTGCGCCTTGCGCTCCACGGCAATGAAGCCCACGCAGGCCGCGATGCCAATGGCCATGGCAGCCACCACGGCGGGCGAATTCCAGTGCTGCGTGGGGGCCTCGATGAACGCGTAGACGATGCCGCCGAGCCCGGCGGTTGCCAGCAGCGCACCCAAAAAGTCGAGCCCGCCGCTGGCCGACGAACCGCGGCTTTCAGGCACATGCCGCCACACGATCCACAGCACCAACAGCGCCATCGGCACGTTGATGAGGAAGGCCCAGGCCCACGAGAAATGGTCGACCAGAAAGCCGCCGAGCACCGGGCCCGCGGCCGCGGTAATGCCGCTGAAGCCCGACCAGACGCCGATGGCCTTGCCGCGCTCTTTTTCAGGGAATGCAGCGCTGATGAGCGCCAGGCTGCCGGGCACCAGCAAGGCCCCGCCAATGCCCTGCACCGCGCGCGCGGCAATCAGCTGCTGCACGTTGGCCGCCAGTCCGCAAGCCACCGATGCCACAGCGAAGATGCCGACGCCGACCGCGAAGATGCGGCGCCGCCCGAAATGGTCGCCGAGCGCGCCGCCCACCAGCAGCAGCGCGGCCAGCAGCAAGGCATACGACTCGACCACCCACTGCGCCTGGAATGCGGTCGCCCGCAGGTCCGCCTGGATGGCCGGCAGCGCCACGTTGACGACCGTGCCGTCGATGAAGGCCATGCTGGAGCCGATGATCGCGGCGGCCAGCACCCAGGGCTTGGAGGCATCGGGACAGGTGGTCTCTTGTGCCTTGGCGCCATGCAGGATCAGCGCGTTGTCGCAGGGTGCCTTGCCGATCTGTGCCATGGCGTTCGCTCCTGGCTAAGGTAGTCAGGCCGGGCAGGCCGTCGCTGCCGGGTTCGCGCGCGCCGCGCTCACGCTGCGTGCAATGGCCGCCGCGGCTGCCGCCGTGATGCGCTGCGCGCCCTGCGCCACCGCGTCGATGCCGCTTGCGACGCCCTCGCCCACGTTCAGCTGGCAGACCATGGTGCGGGTCTCGTCGGTGCGCCGCAGCGTCCAGCTGAAGCCTGCATCCACGCGGCCGCCATCGACCGCGTCGAACTGGCGCACCTGCACCGCAATGCGCCACACCGGCTGCGATGTTTGCCGGCCGCCTTTGGTGACGTCGAGTGCGCCAAGCCTGGCCGCGATGCCGCTGGCCAGCGCGTCCTGCAGTTCGCTTTCGAACGACGCGGCCCAGCGGTGCTGCTCGAGCACATCGACCTGCACGCTGCCGTTGGAGCGCCCCACCACCATCTGCGGCCTTGCAAGCCGCTCAGGCACCGCAACCGGCGCCAACTCGATATAGATCGGCGCGGCGGTGCCGATGGTCGAAGGCGCGGCCTCGGCCGCCGGCACCGTGCTGGCCAGCGTGTAGTAGTTGTCGGGCTTGCTCGCGCAGCCCGCAAGGACGATCAGCGCGGCCGCAGCGGCACCAAGAAGGAGCGGTTTCGAATTTTTCTTCATTTCTTGTCGTCCGGTTTGCCGCGCAGCAGCGACTCGGGGTGCCGCTCGAGGTAGTCGGTCAGCACGCGCACCGAACCGGCGGCGCGGGTCAGCTCGCGCAGCGTCTGGCGCATGTCCTGCTGCAGCGGCGAATCGTCGGCCAGCGTGCGCTCGGCGTTGTTGACGGTCTTGCGCACGTCCTTCATGGCGGCGGCAAGCTCTGGCGTCACATCGTTGTTGATGCGCGTCACGGCCTGCTCGGTGCTGGTGAGCGTCTTGTTCAGCGTGGTGAGCGTGGTGCGCAGGTCGGCGGCAATCTGCTCGTACGGCACCTTGTTGAGCTTGCTCGCAATTTCCTGCACCTGCGACTGGATCTCGTCGAGGCTGTTGGCCATGGTGGGCAGCTCGATCGGGTTCTTCGTCACGTCGATCTTTGCCGGCGGCGCCTTCGGGAAAAAGTCGAGCGCCACGTACACCTGCCCTGTCAGCAGATTGCCGTTGCGCAGCTGTGCACGCAGGCCCTTTTCGGCCAGGAAGCGCAGGCGCTCCTGCTGCGTGGCGCGCGATTCCACGCCGCTTTCGCCGGCACGGCGGCGCAGGCGGTCCGGGTAGACCTGCACCAGCACCGGCATGCGGAACTCCCGCTCGGCGCGATCGAACTCCACGCCAATGGACTTGACCTCGCCGATCACCACGCCGCGGAAGTCGACCGGTGCGCCCGGCGTGAGGCCGCGCAGCGACTGGTTGAAGTACATCAGCAGCGTCTGCGGCGGACCGTCGGGCTCCTTCATGGCCGTGGTTTCGTCTTCGGCGAGCGTGAAGGCCGTGTTCTCCTTGGCCAGCGGGCCCATGGCGTCGTCCGGCGCCTTGAAGGCAATGCCGCCCAGCAAGATGGTGGCGAGCGACTGCGTGCGCAGGGTAAAGCCGCTCGCGCTCAGCTGCGCATCGATGCCGCTTGCCTGCCAGAAGCGCGTGTTCACGCCTACGAACTTGTCGTAAGGCGCATTGACGAAGATGCGCAGCGTCACGCCGCGGCCATCGCCATCGAGTTCATAGGCGGCCACCTGGCCCACCTTGATGCGCCGGAAGTACACCGGCGAGCCCACGTCGAGAGAACCGATGTCCGTCGCGCGCAGCAAGAACTGCTGGCCCGATGCATCGCGCGTGACGATGGGCGGCACTTCGAGGCCCTTGAACTCGCTCGCGGTTTCGGTCGACACGCCCGCATCGGCGCCGATGTATGCGCCCGAGAGCAAGGTGCTCAGGCCTGAAATGCCGGAGGTGTCGAGCCGCGGCCGCACCACCCAGAAGCGCGAGTCTTCGGCGGTGAAGCTCTTGGCCTCGTTGTTCAGCTGCACGATCACCCGCACGTGCGAGCGGTCGCGCGCAAGCCGCAGGCTTTGCACGGTGCCGATCTGCACGTCCTTGTACTTGACGGCGGTCTTGCCCGCTTCCAGCCCTTCGGCGGTGTTGAAGGTAAGCACGATCTCGGGCCCGCGCTCCATCAGTATCTTGGCGATCAGCATCACGCCGACCAGCGCGGCCACGATGGGAATCAGCCAGATCAGCGAAGGCAGCCACTGGCGCCGGCGCACCACGCGGGGCGGCGGCAACCCCGGCGGGGCCTGGTTGTCGTTCGGTTTGACGTCTTCTTCACTCATGCTGGCTTTTCTTCCCTGTTGTCACTTGCCGGTTCATTTCGCTGCCGTTCGGCTTGCTGTTGCTCTTTGCTGTCCCATGTGAGCCTGGGGTCGAAGCTCAGCGAGGCGAGCATGGTCAGCACCACCACCGAGCCGAAGGCCGCAATGCCCACGCCCGCATTGATGACCGCAAAGCCCTGGATCTGCACCAGCCCGGTGAGCAGCGACACCACGAACACGTCGAGCATCGACCAGCGGCCGATGATCTCGACGATGTGATAGAGCTTGGCCCGCTCGGGCCTGCGCCAATCGCTCGCGCGCTGCCCCAGCAAGGCGAGCAAGATCAATACCGTGAGCTTGAAAAGCGGCACCAAAAAGCTTGCGATGAAGATGATCGCCGCGAGCCCGTAGGCACCCGACACCCAGAAATAGATCACGCCGCTCAGGATGGTGTCGTACTGCGCGCCGAACAGCGTGCGCGTGATCATCACCGGCAGCAGGTTGGCCGGTATGTACATGATGCAGGCCGCAATCAGGAAGGCCCAGGTGCGGCTCAGGCTGTAGGGCTTGCGCGTGTACAGGCGGGTGCCGCAACGGCCGCAGGGCTCCCCCTCGGCGGCGTCGCGCCAGACGGCATCGCAATGCGGGCAGGCCACAAGGCCGAGCGAGGCGGCCGTGGCCACCGGGGTTTCGTCGCCGTTGTCATGCGCATGGAGAAAAGGGCCGATCACGCCGCGCCCTCCTTCGGCTCGCCGGGCGGGCGAAAGGTCATTTCCCAGAAGGCATTGGGATTGAACGAAAGCACCGCCGTGAGCATGACGGTGAGCGCAATGAAGGCCCAGAGCGCCGGCCCGGCCACCACGGTGGCCATGCTCGACAGCTTGACGATGGCCACCAGCACGCCCAGCAAAAACACCTCGACCATGCCCCAGGGCCGCAGCATCTGCATGGCGCGCACCAGAACGGCAAAGCCGGCCGGCCGGTGCTCGCGCTGCAGCGGGACCAGCAAATAAGCCAGTATGCAAAGCTGCAACAGCGGAAAAAGCAGCGTCGTCGCCAGCACCAGCAGCGCCACCAGCGACATGCCCTCGGTGCTCAGCACCAGCACGGCGCCGGCCAGCGTGGTCTGGCTGCGCAGGCCCTGCAGTTCGATCTCGACAATCGGAAACAGGTTGGCAATGGCAAACATGATGAGCGACGCCACCGTCAGCGGCAGGATGCGGCGCTGCTGGTCGCCGGCGTGGCGATAAAGCTCGGTGCCGCAGCGGGCGCAGCGCGAAACCTCGCGCGGCTTCAGGGGCGTGCGGCTGAAGACCGCATCGCAGCCCGGGCAAACCACGGTTTCAGGTACTTCCGTCATGGGGCCGTACCCTACCCTATTCAGCCATGGTGCCCTGTCGTCTTGAGCCGCAGGCTGCTGAAAATTGCCGCAACGCCGGCGCAACAGGCCGCCAGCACCAGTGCCACCACCGGCCCGTGGCCGCCGTGCGGGCTCCATACGCTGAACACGCCCGCCAGCACCACCGCCCCCAGCGTCTGGCCCGTGAGCCGCGCCGTGCCCAGCATGCCGCTGGCCGCGCCGCTGCGGTGCGCCGGCGGCGAGGTCACGATGGTGTGGTTGTTCGGCGACTGGAACAGGCCGAACCCCAGGCCGCACAGCGCCATGCGCCAGGCGATGTCGGCATTGCCCGGGTGGGCCGGCAGCGCGGCCAGCAACGCCAGCCCGATGGCGAGCAGGCCCAGCCCGATGCCGCCGAGCAACCCGTCCGGGTAGCGCCCGATCAACCGGCCCGCCAGCGGTGCCATGGCGACGATGGCCAGTGGCCAGGCGGTAATGAGCAACCCGGCTTCGATATGGCTGCGGCCGTACACGTCCAGCAGCAGGAAAGGCAGCGCAATATAGGCCAGCATCTGCGCGCAGAAAGCAGCCACCGAGGTGCCCATGGACAGCGCGAACACCGGGATGCGCAGCAGGTCGATGGGGAAAAGCGGCACCGCCAGCGTTCGCTGCCGCCGCAGGTAGAAGAAGCCCACCGCCACGCCGGCCAGCAGGATGAGCCAGGCGGAGGCATGCGAACCGCCGGCCGCCGCGCCGCCCTCTCGCACCCCCAGGCGGTCGACGCCCAGGAACACCAGCGAGAACATCAGCACGTTCAGCGCCACGTCGATGGGCGAGAAGCGCAGGCCCGCTGCCGGCGCCACGCGGTTGAACGGCAGCGCCTTCATGCCCAGCGCGAACACGAGCAATCCGAGCGGCACATTGATGGCAAAGAGCCATGGCCACGAAGCCACAGACAGGATGGCCGCTGCCACCGAAGGCCCCGCCACCGAAGACGTGGCCACCACCATCGAGTTGATGGCCATGCCCCGCCCCAGCAGCGCCGAAGGAAAGGTCAGCCGCACCAGCGCCGCATTCACGCTCATGATGCCCGCCGCCCCCAGGCCCTGGAAGGTGCGGGCGACAATCAAGGTACCGAGCGAATTGGCGAAAGTGGCACCGATGGATGCCACCGTGAACACCGCCATGCCGACCAGGTAGACGCGCCGGTAGCCCACCAGGTCACCCAGCGACGCCAGCGGCAGGAGCATGACCAGCGTGGCGATCTGGTAGGCGTTGACCACCCATATCGCATGCGAGGGGCTGGCCTGGAGCTCGCGCGCGATGCCTGGCAGCGCAAGGTTGACGATGGTGCCGTCGAGCACCGCCACCATGATGCCGAGGATGATGACCAGCATCGCGCGGCGGCGCGCGGGTTGCTCGAGCCCGTCGACTTGCTGCGTGGCCTGGCTGGTCTTGGGCACCGCGGCCTCGGTGCCTGCACGCGTGGTGTTCAAGCCTCTTGCGCTCCTTGTGCGCCGCGGGTGGGTTGCGAGGGCACGCGCCCCAGCGTGAGCCAGGTCAGCACCAACGCAATCAGCGCGCCGCCGGCCATGCCGGTCACCATCGGCAGCGGACGCCCGTCGGTAAACAGGCCCACTACCGCCATGGCCAGCGCCCCGGTCAGCATCTGCAGCGTGCCGAGCAGCGCCGAAGCCGTGCCGGCAATGGCGCCGTGCATCTCCAGCGCCAGCACGCCGGTGGTCGGGATCACCAGGCCCATGAAGCCCGAGGCGATGAAGTAGAGAACGATCAGCACCCAGAGGCTGTCGCCGCCCGTCGCGAAGTAAGTGAACATGGCGACCATGGCCGCGCACGAGGCCACCACGCCGAACTTGACCAGGCCCACCAGCCCGAAGCGCTCGCCGAGCGAACCCGTGAGCTGCGAGGCACCGATGAAGGCCGCCGCGTTCACGCCGAAGGCCACGCTGTACATTGCGGGCGACAGGCCGTAGTGGTCGATCATCACGAACGACGAATTCGCCAGGTAGGTAAAAAAGCCCGCCATCGCAAAGCTGCCGATGAACACCAGCCCAAGGTAGTGCCAGTCGCGCAGCAGCAGCCAGTAGGCCGACAAGGCGCTGCCGAGGCTGCTTTCCACGCGCTGCGACGGAGGCCGCGTTTCCTGCAACTGCGTAACCATCATCGCCAGGCCCGCCGCCGCGGCAATGGTCACCGCCCAGAACACGCCGCGCCAGCCCGTGAGCGCAATCACGGCGCTGCCCGCCAGCGGCGCGAGGATGGGCGACACGCTGAACACCAGCATCAGCAGCGACATGAGCCGCGCCGCGTCGGTGCCGGTGTGCAGGTCGCGTACCACGGCGCGCGGAATCGCCATGCCGGCCGCCGCCCCCAGGCCTTGCACGAAGCGCAGCACGATCAGCGTATGGATGTCGGTGGCCAGTGCGCAGCCGATGCTCGCGAGCGCAAACAGCACCAGCCCGGCATAGAGCGGCGGCTTGCGCCCGACCATGTCCGAGATCGGCCCGTACAGCAGTTGGCCCGCGCCCAGCGAAAGAAAGAACGCCGTGAGGCTCATCTGCACCGCGCCAATGTCGGCGCGCAGGCTCTGCCCGATGGCCGGCAGCGCCGGCAGGTACATGTCGATGGCGAAAGGACCGATGGCGGAGAGCAGGCCCAGCAACAGGGCCATCTTGAAGAAGGGAGAAGAACGCATCGAACCGATTGTCGCCAAGCGCGGCGGTTGGTGCAGGCGTGGGGTCGGCGCCCGGCCGTTGCTAATTCTGGCGAAAGAGTACGAACTTGGTATTCAGGTGGTTCGCGCCGCCGCCCTCTTGGATATTCGCAATGACGCAATCGGCGGCTACGCTATCGGCTTCCCGGAATATTCAGAACGATTCACAACAACAGTCTCCTGGAGGGAGTTAGCCATGGCCGTCGCGCGCACGATCCATAAAGACCTTTTTCGCGTGTTCTTGCTGACCCTGGTGTCGCTCTTCGCCATTCCGGCGGCGACACTGGTTTTCACCGAATACGCGCTGCGCTCGCAAGACGCCGAGTTCTTGCAGGCGATCGAATCACGCATCGCGGCCGACACCCGCCTCTCCGCGGCGGACAAGGCACTCACCACCGAGTTCTATCGCAGCCACCCGCTGTCCAAGGCGTGCAGCGCCACCGCGCCTGAAGACAAGGACTTTCACGACCAGGTGTGCAGTCCTTATTCGATGCAATGGCAGTTCCATTGGGCCGACCGTGCAGCCATCTGGACGCTGGCGCTCGGCGCGGCGCTGCTGGCGGCCGCCTTGGTGCTGGGCGCCCTCGCCTTTGCCAACCGCGGCCTTCGCTATGCCAGCTTTGTGGCGGGCTGGCGGCTCATGACGGTGTCGAGCGCGGTCGAGGTCGTGCTGCAGAGCGCGATGCTGGTGTGGCTGTCGTTCTGGCTCACCGCGTATTTCATGGAGCGCTATTACGTCAAGCTGATTGCCATCGCCGGCATTGCAGCGGCCATTGCCGTGTTCTATGCGATCTACACGCTGTTCAAGAAGCTGCCCTTCGGCAGCGAGATCGAAGGCGAGCTGGTCGCCGAAGCCGATGCGCCCCGCCTGTGGAACCGCATCCGCGAACTGGCCACCCGCGTGAAGACCGCGCCGCCAGACCACATCGTGGCCGGCATCGACACCAACTTTTTCGTTACCGAGGCGCCCTGCGACGTTCGCGGCCGTACGCTGAATGGCCGCACGCTGTTCGTGAGCATTCCGCTGCTGCGCGTGCTCGACCAGACCGAAGCCGATGCGGTGCTCGCGCACGAGCTGGCCCACCTGGGCGGCGGCGACACCCGAAGCAGCGCCGCGCTCGGCCCCAAGCTGCAGCAGTTCGACCAGTACACATGGGAAATGCGCGGCGGCGGCCTGACCATCGTTGCTCACTTCTTGCTGCGCCTGTACCGCATGATCTTTTCGTTCGCCCTGGCGCGCGACAGCCGCGAACGCGAATTCAAGGCCGACCGGGTTTCCGCCGGTCTGACGGCGCCCAACGCCATCTTGCAGTCGCTCATCAAGATTTCGGCCTATGCGAGCTACCGCAACGACGTGGAGCGAAAGCTCTTCGAACAGAACCGCCAGCACGACGGCGCGCTTGGCATTGCCGGCTTCGTGGCCGCGGGCCTGCCGCCCTATGCCGGATCGGAGGCATTCATCGAAACCATGAAGACCGCCGACGTGCCGCACCCTTACGACAGCCACCCGCCGCTGCTGGAGCGCATGCGCAACGTCGGGCATCACGTGCCCGAGAGCGCCTATGGCGCTATCGTCGCGACCACGCCGAGCGCCTCTTGGGCCGACGAAATCGAGACGGCCGGCGACATCGAGGCGCGGCTGTGGGGCGACTATGAGCAGCGCTTCGTGCAGAACCACGAACTGAGCCTTGCCTACCGATACGAACCCGCCACGGACGAAGAGCGCGCCGTGGTGCTGCGCCACTTTCCCCGGTCGAGTTTGCGTTGAAGAACAACGAGCGCGTACAGGTGAGCTACCAGGGGTTGCACCAGAGCGTCGACGGCGGTTCGACGATCGGATGGGACGAGGTCAAGGACCTGACCTTCCAGGACAACGCCTTCGCCGACATGCTGATCGTCACCCACCACGACAAGGGCATGCTGGGTGCGCGCACCACCAAGGTGAAGGTGGGCGGCCTGGGCAAACAGAAGGACAACTTCAAGGGCGCCGTCGGCCGCTACTGGCAGCGGCACCAGATCATGCGGGCCGAGCAGGCGGCGTCGGCTCGGGCCGAAGAGGAAGCACCGGCATGAAATCCGGCAAGCTTCCCACGCTGCTCGTCGTTCTGGCCGTGGCGTACTTCCTGACCAGCCTCGGGCACTTCACCCACAACGCGGAGTTCATCTGCGAGTACCCGAACCTGCCGGCCTCGTTCACCAGCGCAAGGATCTACGCGGCCTGGGCGGCAATTACATCGGTGGGCGTGCTCGGCTTCTTCTTGCTCATTGGCAAGAAGTGGATCGCCACGGGTCTGGTCCTGGTTGCTGCATACGCCGTGCTCGGATTCGATGGCCTCGGCCACTATGCGCTCGCACCGTTCGAGTGGCATACGCGCATGGCCAACGTCACCATCCTCTCGGAGGTGGTCGCCGCGGCGCTCCTGTTGTCGGCCACGGTTTACCAGTTGGCAGTGCGCCTGCGCCAGCCGGCAAGTGTCTGAAGAAGAGTTCGGCCAGGGCTTCTAGAACAACGACGCCATGCCGTTCGGCCGCGCGCCCTCGATGTCGAGCATGCGCAGTTTCGTCAGCGCGCCGCCGCCCGCCGAAAAGCCGCCGGGCTTGTTGCCCGCGGCCAGCACGCGATGGCACGGCACCACCGGCGCGAAGGGGTTGTGGCCCATGGCCTGCCCTACCGCGCGCGAAAGGCCCTTGTCGCCCAGCTCGGCCGCGATTTCGCCGTAGGTGCGCGTCTGGCCGGGCGGAATGCGGCGCGCAATGGCGTAGATGCGCTGATGGAATTCCGACACACGGCTCATGTCGAGCTCGATGTCGCCGAGGTCGTCGGGCGCACCTTGCAGCAGGGCCTGGATGGCCGCGACCGCCTTCTGCGCGCTCTCCGGCGGCACGGCTTCGGTCAGATCCGGAAAGCGGCGCCCCATGCGCGCCCGCGTGGCAGCTTCTCCGTTTTCTTCAGGCAGTTGCACGCCGATGAGCCCGCGCGGCCCCCAGGCCAGCGCGCAGGTCCCTATGGCCGTGTCAAACAGCGCGAAGCCGGGCTCTGCCGCAACTGCTGCTGTGGTCGCTGCTTCATCGTTCATCGCCCTATTTTGTGCCACCCGCGATAGCCGTTCAATCGGCCAGGGCTGCCGGCGCCAGGTGCCGCTCCAGCAGCACGGCGACGTGCACGGCTTCGCGCTGCGCGCCGTCGCCGATCTGGTGGCGGCAGCTGGTGCCGTCGGCCACCACAATGGCTCCCGGCTTCGCGCGGATCGCCGGCAGCAGGCTGGCCTCGGCCATCTGCATCGACACCTCGATATGGCGCGCCTCATAGCCAAAGCTGCCGGCCATGCCGCAGCATGAGCTTTCGATCAGTTCGGGCTCGGCGCCGGGAATGAGCCGCAGCACCTCCAGCACCGGGCTGACCGCGCCGAACGCCTTCTGGTGGCAATGGCCGTGCAGCAGGATCGGCGCCGTTGCGGGGGTGAGCGCAAGCGCGAAGCGGCCGGCCTTCATTTCGCGCGCAATGAACTCCTCGAACAGCAGCGCCTGCTTGGCGACTGTTTCGGCCTTCTTGCCGAAGCCCATCACCAGGGTTTCGTCGCGCAGCGTAAGCAGGCATGAGGGCTCGAGCCCGACGATGGGAATGCCCGCCTCGGCCAGCGGCTTGAGGGCGTCGATCAGTGCCTCGGCACGGCGCTTGGCTTCAGCCACCATGCCGCTGGCCAGGAAGGTGCGGCCGCAGCAGTGATGCCCGCCGCTTTTTTCCACCGTGTGCAGCGTGTAGCCCGCAGCCTTGAGGACACGCGCCGCGGCCAGCGCGTTTTCGCTTTCGAATGTGCCGTTGAAAGTGTCGACGAAAAGTATCGCGGCCTTGCCGCCGCTTGCCTGCACCGACAGCACGGCTTCGCGGCTTGCAAACATGCCGTGCAGGTCGGCCTTGGCGCGCCAGAAGGTGTCGGTGCGCCATTCGGGCAGTGACCGTCGCGCGGAAAAACCGAGCAGCTTTTCGCCCAGCCAGGCTGCGCCGGGCAAGGTGTTGCGCAGGTTCATGAGCCACGGCAGGCGGCTGGCCTTGTGCGCGTAGTCGGGCATGTACGCCACGATCTTGTCCTTCAGCGTGTGGCCGTGGCGCTTCTTGTAGTGGTCGAGAAACTCGATCTTCATCTTCGCCATGTCCACGCCGGTCGGGCAGTCGCGCTTGCAGCCCTTGCAGCCGACGCACAGGTCCATGGTCTCGTGCATCTCTTCGCTGGTGAAGGCGTCGGCGCCGAGCTGACCCGAGAGGGCTAGCCGCAGCGTGTTGGCGCGCCCGCGCGTCAGGTGCTGCTCGTCGCGCGTCACGCGGTAGCTCGGGCACATGGTGCCGGCGTCGAACTTTCTGCAGTGGCCGTTGTTGTTGCACATTTCCGCGGCCTTGGCCAGGCCGCCCGTGCTGTCACCCCCGGTACCGGGCGCGGTGGTCTGCTCGGTCACCGGATCGGCGTTGACGTTCCAGGCCGACCAGTCGAGCACGGGCTTGAGCTCGATGCGCTTGTAGGGCCTGGGCGCCGTGGGCGGTGCAAAGCGGAACAGCGCGCCGTCGTCCATGCGCGGCGTGTCGATGATCTTGCCGGGGTTGAAAAGATTGGCCGGATCGAGCTTTTGCTTGATGGCGCGAAACGCCTCGTTGATGGCGGGGCCGAACTGCCATTCGATCCATTCGCCGCGGCACAGGCCATCGCCATGCTCGCCGCTGAAGGCACCCTTGTACTTGCGCACCAGCGCGGCGGCGTCTTCGGCAATGGCGCGCATCTTGGCGCCGCCGTCTGCGCGCATGTCCAGAATTGGCCGCACGTGCAGCGTGCCGACCGAGGCATGCGCATACCAGGTGCCGCGGCTGCCGTACCGGGCGAACACTTCGGTCAGCGCATCGGTGTATTCGGCCAGGTGCTCGAGCGGCACGGCGCAGTCTTCGATGAAGCTCACCGGCTTGCCGTCGCCCTTCAGGCTCATCATGATGTTGAGGCCGGCCTTGCGCACTTCCCACAGGTTTTTCTGGCGCGCGTCGTCGGGCATTTCGACCACGCTGCCGGGCAGCCCCAGGTCGCCTATGAGCTCGGCCAGTTGCTTGAGCCGCGGCAGCAGCCCGGCCTTTTCAGCACCCGCAAACTCCACCAGCAAGATGGCCGCCGGCTTGCCGATCAGCGCCGTTTCCACCGTGGGCTTGAACGCCGGGTTGGCAAGGCTCAGCTCGATCATCGTGCGGTCGACCAGCTCCACCGCCGTGGGGCCGAGCTTCACGATGTGCTGCGCCGCATCCATGGCCGAATGGAAGGTCGGAAAATTCACGATGCCCAGCACCTTGGCGCGCGGCAGCGGCGCAAGCTTGAGCTTCAGGCTCTTCGTATAGGCCAGGGTGCCTTCGGCGCCGATCAGCAGGTGCGCAAGGTTCACGCTGCCGTCGGCGGTATAGGGCCGCTCGTTCTGGTTGTCGAAGATGTCGAGGTTGTAACCGGCCACGCGGCGCAGCACCTTGGGCCAGTTGGCGTGGATCTGCTCGCGGTGCTCGACAGCCAGCCCGTGCACGAACTGCGCAATGCCAGCCGCGCGCGGGCCCAGCGTGGCCTGCGGGCCAAACTCGACCAGCTCGCCGCTCGAAAGCCAGGCGCTCGCGCCCAGCACGTTGTGCACCATGTTGCCGTAGGCAATGGAGCGCGAGCCGCAGGAGTTGTTGCCGGCCATGCCGCCGAGCGTGGCCTGCGCGCTGGTCGACACATCGACCGGATACCAGAGGCCGTGCGGCTTGAGCTGCGCGTTCAGGTGGTCGAGCACCAGGCCGGGCTCGACGGTGGCGGTGCCCTCTTCCACATTCACGTCGAGCACGCGGCGGAAATGCTTGCTGTTGTCGATCACCAGCGCGGCGCCCGTGGTCTGGCCGCACTGGCTGGTGCCGCCGCCGCGCGCAAGCACGGGCACCTTCAGGTCGCGCGCAATGTCGATGGCCGTTGCAATGTCCTGGTCGTTGGTCGGCACGAACGCGCCCACGGGCATGATCTGGTAGATCGACGCATCGGTGGCGTAGCGGCCGCGCGAACCGTCGTCGAACAGCACCTCGCCCTGCGTTTCAGCGCGCAGCCGGCGTGCGAGCGCATCGCAGGTTTCATTGGGCGGAAGAACGGTTCCGGCGGGCTGGATGTGGCTTGCGGGATCGACGCGCATGGTGTGGGGGGTCAGCTCGCTTTGTGGGTCTGGGGGTAGATTTCGCCGGCGCGCATCAGCTCCAGCACCGTGTCGCGCTTGCGCATGAGGTGCGCGACCATCACCTTGCGCATTGCCGGTGCGTCGCGCGTGGCTAGCGCGTTGACCATCTGCTCATGCTCTTCGACGGCGTGCTTCCACTTCGCGTCGTTCTGGTTTGTGCGAAAGCGCAGCGACTGCACGCGGGCGTTGATGGAACGGTAGGTGCTGGCCAGCACCGGGTTTCCCGCGGCCTCGTTGATGGCGGTGTGAATGCGCGCGTTGAGGCGGTAGTAGCCCGAGAGATCGCGCCGAGCGAAGCACGCCATCATTTCGTAGTGCAGCGCGCGCACCTCGGCCAATTCTTCATCGGTAATGCGCTTGGCCGCCAGCTCGCCCGACATGCCTTCGAGCATGGCGAGCACCTCGAAGGTGTTGAGCACGTCGGCCTCGGTGAGCTTGACCGCCACGGCGCCGCGGTTGGGCAGCAGGTCGACCAGCCCTTCGGCCGCGAGCAGCTTGATGGCCTCGCGCAAAGGCGTGCGCGACACGCGCAGCTGCAGGCACAGCTCGCGCTCGTTGAGCTTTGCGCCCGGGGCGATGTGCCCTTCGACCAGCATCGTGCGCAGGCGCGAAGCCACTTGGTCGTGCAGCGCGAGGCGCGAGATTTCGATGATGTCTGCAGTCATGTCTGTTTCCTTGAATGCATTTTGAATGCAAAAAACCACAGCTGCAATCGGTGTTGTTAAGGGTAAACCAGCATGCTTTATTCAATTTTGAATGCAAAACTGAAGGCGAAAGGACAGTCCATGCTGCAACTCGACATCCATCCCACCGGCCGCCACTTCCTCCAGATTCCCGGCCCCAGCCCGGTGCCCGACCGCATCCTGCGGGCCATGAGCCTGCCGACCATCGACCACCGCGGGCCCGAGTTCGGCACGCTGGGGCTCAAGGTGCTCGGCGGCATCAAGCAGATCTTCAAGACGAAGCATCCGGTTGCCATCTACCCTGCTTCCGGCACGGGCGCATGGGAGGCCGCGCTGGCCAACACGCTGAGCCCGGGCGACCACGTGCTGATGTACGAAACCGGGCACTTCGCATCGCTGTGGCAAAAAATGGCCACGCGGCTCGGCCTGTCGACCGAATTCCTCGCGTGGACGGGCAAGGACGAGCAACTGCCCGCCGCGCCCAGCTGGCGCCGCGGCGTGCAGGCCGATCTCATCGAGGCGCGCCTTCGCAAGGACACCGAAAAGAAGATCAAGGCCGTGTGCGTGGTGCACAACGAAACCTCCACCGGCGTCACATCTGACATTGCCTCGGTGCGCAAGGCCATCGATGCGGCGGGCCACCCCGCGCTCTTGATGGTCGACAGCATCTCCGGCCTCGCAAGCGCCGATTTCCGGCATGACGAATGGGGCGTGGACGTCACCGTCAGCGGCTCGCAAAAGGGTTTGATGCTGCCGCCCGGCATCAGCTTCAACGCGCTCTCGCCGCGTGCGCTCGAAGCCTCGAAAACCGCCAGGCTGCCGCGCGCGTTCTGGGCCTGGGACGAGATCGTGGAGATGAACAAGGACGGCTACTGGCCCTACACGCCCAACACCAACCTGCTCTACGGTTTATCGGAATCGCTCGACATGCTGCTCGGCGAAGGCCTGGACAACGTGTTCGCGCGCCACCAGCGCTGGGCTGCCGGCGTGCGCGCGGCCGTCAACGCCTGGGGCCTGCCGATCCAGTGCGCCGACCCGGCCGTGTATTCGCCCGTGCTCACCGGCGTGATCACCCCGGAGGGCGTCGATGCCGACGCGCTGCGCCGCCTGATTCACCAGCGCTTCGATCTTTCGCTGGGCACCGGCCTCGGCAAGCTCAAGGGCCGCATGTTCCGCATGGGCCACCTGGGCGACAGCAACGACCTGACGCTGGTCGCCATGGTGGCGGGCGTCGAAATGGGCATGAAGCTCGCGGGCATCAAGCTGGCAGGCAGCGGCGTGCACGCGGCCATGGACCATTTCGCAAGCCACGCCGCGTCCCCGGCACTGCAGAAGGCCGCGTAGCGCACAGACCTGTTCCCCACCTGGCCGCAACGCGTCGCTCGAACGGCGCGGCGGCCGACACCCTTGCCCGACATCCAGTCAGGCACGCATCGGACCCACCACACACTGGAGACAAAGATGATGCAGAGACGTTCGCTGATTCAAGCCGCGGGTGCCGCGGCCGCCACGCTGGGCGTGCCCCGGCTCTTCGCGCAGGAGTGGCCCAGCGGGCCGGTGCGCATCGTGGTGGGGTTTCCGCCGGGCGGGGGCACCGATGCGCTTGCGCGCGTGGTGGCGCAAAAGCTCACGACCATGTGGAACCAGCAGGTCATCGTCGAGAACAAGGGCGGCGTGGCGGGCGTGCTGGCGGCCGAATACGTGTCGCAGCAGCCCAGCGACGGCAGCACGCTGCTCATGGCGCACATCAACAGCCACGCGCTCGCGCCGAGCCTTCAGCCCAAGCTGCGCTACAGCGTGGAACGCGACTTCGTGCCGATCGTGCTCGTGGGTGTCACGCCCAACCTGCTGATTGCGAGCCCGGCGCAGAAGGCACTCACGGTGAACGACATCGTGACCGCTTGCAAGGGCTCTCCAGGCACGGTGAGCTTCGGCTCCGCGGGCGCCGGTTCGGCACAGCACCTGGCACTCGAAATGTTCAAGCTGCAGGCCAAGGTGGATGCGCTGCACGTGCCGTACAAAGGCAGCGGCCCGCTGCTGGCCGACCTGATGGGCGGCCAGATTCAATACAGCTTCGAAACCATGACCGCAGCCACGCCGCACGTAAAAAGCGGCCGCGTCTTGGCCGTGGCGCAGACCCGAGCCAAACGAGCCAAGGGCCACCCCAACGTTCCCACCATGCAGGAGCAGGGCTTCGCCGGTTTCGAGGCCACCACCTGGTACGGCCTGGCAGGCCCGGGCAAGCTGCCCCAGTCGGTCGCCGACAAGGTCAACCGCGACGTCAACACGGTGCTCGCGATGCCCGATGTGCAGGAAAAGCTCGACACCTATGGTGCGGAGGACGGGGGCGGCTCACAGGACAAGTTCAAGCAGTTCATTGCGACCGAGATCGCCAAGTGGGCCAAGGTGGTGAAGGATGGCAAGGTGCATGTCGATACTTGACTTGCTGCCTTGTTGACGGGTTCAGGGGATTCAGGGCGGCGCACCCGCCGACGGGGTACCTTTCTCCGCGAATGTCCCCGGGGCTGCGCCCCTCCTCCTTTATTTCGCTGCGCAAGGCACCCCATCGACGTGTGCGTCATACGCGCTGGTCGTTGATCAGCGGTGCACCAGCAGCGTGCTCCGGTGCACAGGGCATCCGGTGCTCCGCGCAGCGAAATAAAGGAGGAGGCCGAAGGCCGGGGGACATTCGCGGAGGGGAGTACCCGATGGCCTTTGCACTCGCCCAGGACGCAACTGACAAAATCACAAGATGACCTCACAAATGACAGCCCTGACCGATGCGCTCGTTGCAGCCCGCCGAAGCAACGCCCCCCTCGATGCCGCCCCCTGGACCGACGCGCTGCAAGACGCAACTCAGGCCTACGAAGTCCAGGACGCAGTAGCGGCTGCGCTCGGCTGGTTTGGTGACCGTGCCGTTCCGGTCCATTGGAAATCCGGCGGCGCCTCCAGAAGCGTGACGCTCACGCATGCGCCGCTGCCTCCACACGGCGTGCGCACGAGCCCGGCGGACTTCAGCGACTTGGTTTTTCACGCGCCCGGCATCGAAGCTGAGATCGCCCTGCGGCTCGGACAGGACGTGACACCCGCCATGGCCGCGAAGCTCGACCACCAGGACGCGGCTTCGCTGATCGATGCCATGGCGGTCTCGGTGGAAATCGTCGATTCGCGTTGGCAAGACCTGGCCGCTACGCCCCCGTTGCTGCGCCTTTCGGATTCGCAAGTGCATGGCGCGCTGGTTCTCGGCGAATGGCAGCCTTATGCGGCCGTCGATTGGGCTTCGCAGCACTGCGAAACAAAAGTCGGCAATGCGGAAACCGTGGTGCGCGAAGGCACCCATCCGCTCGCCGACCCGGCGTGGCTGCTGCCCATCTGGCTGCGCCACATCACGCGACACGGCCATACCGCGCCGGCCGGCACCATCGTGACAACCGGCTCGTGGGTGGGCCTGCTTCCCTGCAGCCGCGGCGATCAGGTGACGGCGGAATTTGCCGGCATCGGCTCGGTTCGCTTGATCGTGTAGCGCCCTCCCCCACGCCCGAGCACGCCACCAGAAAGTCGAGCACCGCGCGCACCCGTGCAGGCAAGGTGCCGGCCTTGCCGATGTACACCGCGTGAATCGGCTCCACCTCGGCGGGGTTGAATTCCTGCAGCAGCGGCACCAGCCGGCCCGCATCGATGTCGTGCTGGATGTGATACAGCGACAGCCGCGCCACGCCCGCGCCCGCAATCGCCAACTGCCGCAAGGTTTCGCCGTCGCCCGCGCGCACCGGCCCGGCCACGGGCAGCGAGATCATTCGCCCATCGACACGCAACGGCCAATCAGGCGTATTGCGCCGGTAGCTCCAGCCCAACCTGTTGTGCGCTTCCAGTTCCTGCGGCGTGTGCGGTGTGCCGTACTTTGCAAGATAGTCGGGCGAGGCCACGATGGCCTGGCTGGTTTCGCCGAGGCGCCGCGCCACCAGGTCTGAGGGCGGCAACTGCCCCCAGCGGATCGCGATGTCCGCGCGCTCGTCCATCAGGTCGACGATGCGGTCGGTCAGTGCAATGTCCAGCGTGATTTGCGGATGCAGCTCGAGCAGCCTGGGCACCAGCGGCACCAGCTTGTGGTGCCCGAAAGACACGCTCGCGTTGATGCTCACCCGCCCGCGCGGCGCGGCGCCCGCGGCGGCGCAGCGCTCGGCCTCATCCATGTCGGCCAGCACGCGCGTGCTGCGCTCGTAGAAATGCAGGCCTTCGGGCGTAAGCTGCAGTTTGCGCGTGGAGCGGTGCACCAGCTGAATGCCAAGCCGCAGTTCGAGCCGCGCGACGAGCTTGCTTACCGCGGAAGGTGTCATGTCGAGCAGGCGCGCCGCGGCGGAAAAGCCGCCGGATTCGACCACCTGTACGAAGGCCTCCATTTCACCGGAGCGGTTCACATCGATACGCGGCATGGCGGCTCCTCGGTTTTCAGCTGTGACTTCAATTCACAAGTCTATGTACAGCCGGCATTCTAGTCATCCATGGGGATAACCCGCACAGTAGAGCCATCATGCCAATTGCTCTACTCGCCCTTACCGCCGGTGCCTTCGGAATAGGCACTACCGAATTCGTCATCATGGGCCTGCTCATGCAGGTCTCGGCGGATCTTCATGTCTCCATTACCGCCGCCGGCTTGCTGATCTCGGGCTATGCGCTCGGCGTTGCGGTCGGCGCGCCCATGCTCACCATTGCCACCCGCAAGCTGCCGCGCAAGACCGTGCTGCTGGCGCTGATGGCGATCTTCACGCTCGGCAACCTGGCCTGCGCGCTCGCGCCCAACTACGAGCTGCTGATGGCCGCGCGCGTCGTCACCTCGCTCGCGCATGGCACCTTCTTCGGCGTGGGCTCGGTGGTGGCCACGGGCCTTGTGGCGCCGGAGCGCCGCGCCTCGGCCATTGCCATCATGTTCACCGGCCTCACGGCCGCCACGCTGCTCGGCGTGCCGGCGGGTGCATGGCTTGGCCTGCAGTACGGATGGCGCGCCACCTTCTGGGCCGTGACGCTGATCGGCGTGCTGGCGTTTGCGGTGCTCGCGATCTTCGTGCCCCGCGTCAAGGGCGAGGCCAAGCCGGCGCCGCTGCGCGACGAGCTTGCGGTGCTCGCAAGGCCCCAAGTGCTGCTGGGGCTGGCGATGACGGTGCTCGGCTTTGCGGGCGTGTTCGTGGTGTTCACCTACATCCAGCCCTTGCTGACGCAAGTCACCGGCCTGCCGGAATCGGCCGTGTCGCCAATCCTGCTGGTGTTCGGCGGCGGCCTTGCGGTGGGCAACATCCTGGGCGGCAAGCTGGCCGACCGCGCAACGATGCCCGCCGTGATCGGCACGCTGGTGGCGCTGGCCGCCGTGCTCGGCGCAATGCAATTCACCATCGGCACGCCGTTCACCGCCGTGGTGTTCGTCGGCCTGCTCGGCATCGCTTCTTTCGCGACGGTGGCGCCCATGCAGCTGCGCGTGCTCGAGAAGGCTTCGGGCGCCGGGCAGAACCTGGCGTCGAGTCTGAACATCGCGGCCTTCAACCTGGGCAACGCGCTCGGCGCGTGGGCTGGCGGCGCAGTCATCGACCACGGCCCTGGCCTGCGCTCTCTTGGTTGGGTGGCTGCGCTGCTCACGCTGGTAGGCCTGGCGATTGCACTCTGGAGCCGCTCGCTCGACCGGCGCGAGAGCAACAACGACGCTCCGGCCGACTGTGCCACTTCGGCGCAGGCCTGAAAACACTACTCAACGACAACTACAAGGACACCATCATGGAACAACGCTTTCTCGGCCGCTCCGGCTTCAAGGTCCCCGCACTCGGCTTCGGCGCCGGCACTTTCGGCGGGCAAGGCCCACTCTTCAGTGCCTGGGGCAACACCGACGTCGAGGGCGCGCGCGGCATCGTCGACCTGGCGCTCGATGCGGGCGTGACGCTGTTCGACACGGCCGACGTGTATTCGAACGGCGCGTCCGAATCGATACTCGGTGCCGCGCTCAAGGGCCGGCGCGACAAGGCCATCATCTCGACCAAGCTCTCGCTGCGCGTAGGCGACGGGCCGAACGACGTCGGCGCCTCGCGCCACCACCTGATCGCCGCAACGGAGGCCGCGCTCAAGCGCCTGGACACCGACTACATCGACATCCTGCAGCTGCACGCTTTCGATGCGATGACGCCGGTCGAGATGGTGCTCGACACGCTCGACGACCTGGTGCGCGCGGGCAAGGTGCGGCTCATCGGCGCATCGAACTTCTCGGGCTGGCAGCTGATGAAATCGCTCTCGGCCTCCGACCGGCTCGGGCTGCAGCGCTTCGTGGCCAACCAGACCTATTACTCGCTGATCGGCCGGGATTACGAATTCGAGCTGATGCCGCTGGGCATGGACCAAGGGCTGGGTGCCATCGTCTGGAGCCCGTTGGGTTGGGGCCGCCTCACGGGCAAGGTGCGCCGCGGCCAGCCGCTGCCCGCCGGCAGCCGCCTGCACGAAACCGCCGGCTTCGCACCGCCCGTGGATGACGAGCGCCTGTACCGCGTGGTCGATGCCATGGACCAAGTGGCCGAGGAAACCGGCAAGACCGTGCCGCAGATCGCGCTCAACTGGCTGCTGCAGCGGCCCACCGTTTCGAGCGTGCTGATCGGTGCTCGCAACGAAGAGCAGTTCAAGCAGAACCTCGGCGCACTTGGCTGGCAGCTCAGCGCGGAGCAGATCAAGCGGCTCGATGCGGCCAGCGCCGTGACGCCGCCCTACCCTTACTACCCGTACTGGAACGGGCAGTTTGCAGAGCGCAGCCCTGTGGCGGTATGAGCCGGCCGAGGTAGATGAACGCCTAGACCAGCGCGGCGTTGGCAGAGCGCTCGTTCGCCAGAGCTCCGCCAAGTTGGTCCACCAGGCGGTCGACTTCCTGCTCGGCCTTGCGAAGCGATTGCGCGAGCTCCTCGCCGCCGAATTCGTCGGACTCCACCGCCGCCTCGTACACATCGGTAATGCCGATGTAGCCGAACACGGAACGCACCGAGCTCTCGGTATGGTTCAGGTGCGCGATGCGTCCGCCCGGGCCATAGCCGTGATCGCCGCGCGCACCAAGCAGCACCATGCGCTTGCCCGCATCCGCGAGCATCGGCCAGTACGGCACGGCGCCGCGCGCACGGTCGAAACCGAAGGTGCGGCCCACACGCACGATGTTGTCGATGTAGGCCTTGAACTGCGCGGGCACGCTGAAGTTGTACATCGGCAAGCCCACCACGATCACGTCGGCGGCAACCAGCTGGTCGACGAGCCGGTCGCTCTCGGCCAGTGCCTCGGCCATCCAGGGCTCGCGCTCGGCGGGCGGAGTGAAAGCCGCATGAATCCAGCGGCCATTGACGTGCGCCGGAGGATGCTGGCCCACGTCAAGGTAATCGATGCGGTCATCGGGGCGGGCCTGGCGCCAGCGCTCGACAAAGCGCGCGGAGAGCCGGCGCGTGTGCGAGCCGTGAGGGTCGATACCGGAAAGCCCGGGACGGGCGCTGGTGTCGATATGGAGAAGATTCATGGTCGTCAATGAGTGAGTTGATCTGTTCTGTTCGGCGCGTTCAAAATGACTGCACAGGCCTCTAATCTAGAGACGAGGCCGGACTCCTACAAACGATCATTTCTCCATCGATGAATGAAATAATCTCACCTGTTCGCCGGCCGCGCAGCTTGCCACCCCTGCTCTCGCTGCGCGCATTCGAAGCGGCGGCCGCGCATTTGAGCTTTCAGCGCGCGGCGCACGAACTTTCCGTGACGCCATCGGCCATCAGCCACCAGGTGCGCGCGCTCGAAGACACGCTCGGCCGGCCGCTGTTTCGCCGGCTCACGCGGCAGCTGGCTTTGACACCCGCGGGCCAGCGGCTTTTCGACGACTTGCACGCAGGCTTCGACGCGCTTGAAGCCGGAGTCGAAAGGCTGCGCCAGCCAGCCGCACTGCAGGCCGTCACGCTCACCACCAACACCGCTTTCGCCGCCCGCTGGGTGCTGCCGCGCATGGCCGGCTTTGGCAAGGCATGCCCTGGCATCGAGCTGCGGCTGCACGCCAGCGATACGCTCGTCGACCTGGCGCGTGGCGATGCCGAAATTGCCGTGCGCTCCGGCAGCGGCAACTGGCCCGGTCTCACTGTGAGCGAGTTGATGGCCGAGCAATACGCACCGCTGTGCAGCCCGATGCTCGGCCTGAAACGCGCGAGCGATTTGCCGAAGCACCAGCTGATTCACGCCGATTGGCAGCCCGGCGCCGCAGCGCCCGCAACCTGGCCCAGATGGTTTCGCGAGGCCGGCATTGCACCGCCCCGTGGCCGATCAATGAAGGCCGCGGGCCTCTCGTTCTCCGACGAAACCCACGCCATCCTCGCCGCACTCGCGGGCCATGGCGTGGCGCTGCTCAGCCTCACACTCGCGGCCGAAGAGTTGCGCAGCGGCGCGTTGGTGCAGCCCTTCGGGCCGGCGCTGGACACCGGAAGCTACTTTCTCGCGACGGCGCAGGGACGCGAAAATGAACCGGCGATTCGCGGCGTCTGGGACTGGATCGCGTCGCAGCGCGCGGCAGTTGCTTGATGCAGCCTCACATACCTGAAAGGCACCCAAGTTGAAGAACATGAACGTCGCACTGGCACGCCTTCTTCACGGCGTTGTCGCACTCGCCGCGCTGGCGGGCATCGGCCTCGAACTTGCCGCAGCAATCACCGGTGGCGCGGGAGCCGCTCCGACGCATCTCGAGCGCTTTGTGCGGCTCTTCAGCTACTTCACCATCGACGCGAACATCCTCATCGGCGGCACGAGCGCCCTGCTCGCTTTTCGTCCCGCGCACGATGGCCGACTGTTCCGTCCGCTGCGGTTGACCGCCGTCTTGAGCATTGCCGTGACGGGCATCGTCTTCCACACCGTGCTCACCGGGCTGCGCGAGTTGACGCCGTCCGGGCAACTGGCCAACTTTCTGCTGCACACCGTGACACCGGTCGTCGCGGTGCTCGGCTGGTTGCTCGTCGGCCCGCGGCCGCGCATCGACGGCGGCACCATCGGTCTTTCGGTACTGCTGCCGCTGGCATGGATCGTCTACACCTTCGCGCGCGGTGCGTTCGTCAGCTGGTATCCGTATCCGTTCATGGATGTCGGTGCGCTGGGGTTCGGGCGCGCGGTGCTCAACTCGGCGGTGGTTGCCGTGATCTTCCTGGCCATGGCATTCGGCTTGCGGCTGCTGGAGAAGCAGCTTCCTTCAGCGCCGGCGGCCTGAAAGCTTCAGCGCAGCGGCAGCTCGATGCAACCTGCAAGCGGCACCGCGGTGACGCGCTCGCTGCTCGCAACGACCACGGCTCGGCCGGGCTGCGCGGCGCGCCGGGCCAGCGCATTCCACAGGTGATGAATCGATCGGGCATCGAGTGCACCCGTAGGCTCGTCCAGCAGCACCAGCGGACGTCCCGATGCCAGTGCGGCCGCCAGCCACACCTTGCGCTTCGAGCCGGTCGAGAGCATGTACATCGGTTTCTCGAGATGCGGGGTCAGTGCGAAGCCTTCGACGAGGGCTTGCCATGAAGCCTCATCGAAACCCGCATCACCTTCGCTGAGCGTTGCCGTGCATGCGTGGGCCGTGACCTGGTCGAAGGCTTCCGTCGTTGGGTCGCAGAAGAAGACGTTCTGGCGATAGGCATCGGGTGCGAGGTCGAGCCGCGCGCCCACTGCCGTCAGCCGCCCGGTCGCAGCCAGCGCGCCGGCCATCACGCGGAGCAAGGTGGACTTTCCGGTGCCGGTGTCGCCATACAGCAGCGTGACGCCCTCCCCAATGGCCACGGACCAACCGGACGCCAGCGCGGGCTGGTCCGGATATGCGAAGCCCAGGTCCTGAAGTTGAAGGATCGAGAGAGAAGTCGAAGGATTCATGCCCCGGTTGTAGCCGCAAACGATCAAGCCGCCCGCAACTGCTCCCGCAGCTTCTGCCCGATCTCGGGCCGCTCGAGAAACGGATCCGCCGGATTCTTGACGGCGACGATGTTCTCCATGCGGCTGCGCACATTGCCCAGCGCCTTCGGATGGCTGAACACGTAGAACTGGTTGTCGCTGATGGCCTCGAACACCTTCGCCGCCACCTCGGCCGCCGTGATCTTGCCGCTGCTCACCGCCTTGTTGCTCATGGCTTGGCCGATCAGCTGGCTCTTGGTGAGCTCCGTCTCCTTCGGCGCATTCGGCCGATTGCGCTCGCTGCTCGTGATGCCGGTGGGCACGAAGTATGGGCAAAGCAGGCTCGCGCCGATCTGGTCGGTCACCAGGTTCAGATCCTGGTAAAGCGTTTCGGTCAGGCTCACCACAGCCGCCTTGGCGGCGTTGTAAATGCCCATGTTGGGCGGCGTGAGCAACCCCGCCATGCTGGCCGTATTGGTGATGTGGCCGCGGTAGCCCGGGTCCTTGGCGGCAGCTTCGAGCATCATCGGCGTGAACAGGCGCACACCGTGAATCACGCCCCACAGGTCGACGCCCAGCACCCATTCCCAGTCGGCCACGGTGTTTTCCCACACCAGGCCGCCCGCGCCCACGCCGGCATTGTTGAACACGAAGTGCGGCGCACCGAAGCGCTCTTTCACCGCAAGGGCGAGCGCCTCCATCTGCGCAGCATCAGACACGTCGACCTTGCGGGCGAGCACCTGCGCGCCGGCGGCTTCCATCTCGGCCTGGGCCTTGTCGAGCGCATCTTGTTGCACGTCGACCAGCACCAGGTTCATGCCGCGCGCGGCCCCGATGCGTGCGCACTCCAGCCCGAAGCCCGAACCCGCGCCGGTGAGTACGGCCGTCTTGCCCTTGAAGTCCTGAATCATTTGCCGCTGTCCTTCTTGCGTTGAAAGTTTTGTCTCTGACTGACGTTGGTGCGGCAATTGAAATACGAAAAGCGCCGCGGCGCAGTCACGAAGGTGCCCCGCGCGAGAAGCTTTCAGGCTTCGGCTTGCTTCAGCACGTAGCCGATGCGTGGGAAATGCACGTGCACCGTGCCTACGCGCTCGTGGCTGCGCTCCAGCGTGTAGTGCGTGCGCGTGGCGGCCACCAGCGTGCCGGGTGTTTCCTCGAGGCCGAAGCTCTCGGCGCGGACCGTGACTGCGCTTCCCAGCGGAATGCCGTGGTCGTCCTGGAAGGTGCTGTCCGTCAGCAGCGTGTGCGGCGTTGCGGCCTTGGCAATGGCAATGGCTTCGTCGGGGTTCGATTTTTCGGGCACGCCGTGTCCGATGGCGGCCATGCGGTCCATCCAGTCGACCACCGCGGGCGTGAGGTCGAGAATGCCCCGCACCGAGTCGATGCGGCGCGTGTACCAGAGCGGGTGGTACGCCGAAAAGTCGGCAATGCACGGCGCTTCGCCCAGCAGGTAGGGCTTGTCGTCGAGCATGTCGGACAGGCGGCGCAGGTAAGACTTGTACGCACTCGTCGCGTCGGCCGGGCGCAGCCGCGTCATGTTGCCCGTGCTCATCTTCGCGCGGTCTTCGCCGAAGGCCTTGGCGGCTTCGGGCGGCGCCTTGGCAAACACCTCGGCCACGCCGCGTGGCTGCAGGTTCCAAGCCATTGCGGCCCAGAACAGCGTGGTGTCGGCCCACTGCGAGAGGATGCGCGACATGCCCTTTTCGGGCTCCGGGTAGAGCGTCGCCTCGGGCTGGAGATGTTCCAGCACATCGGCGATGAGTGCGCTGTCGCAGTAGATGTCGGCGCCGATCTGCAGGAACGGCGTCTTGCGATAACCGCCGGTGAGTATTCCCACCTCGGGCTTGGGCATGATGGCCGGAATGAGGACGGACTTCCACGGCAGCTTCTTGGCGCCGAGGATGAGCCGCACCTTCTCGGAAAACGGCGAAGTGTTGTAGTGGTGCAGGATGAGTTCGGCCATCGGCGTCCTTGTGTTCTTTCTTTGAATTGTTCGGGGATCTGCGATCAACGAGGGCTGGCGCGCTCGATGATCGAATCGAAATCGGTGCCCGCGCCCAGCGTGCCGAATGCGTTGCCCCAATCGCCGCGCAGGCGCGATGCGCAAAACGCGCCTACAACCGCGGGCGGCGCGGTCTGCGCAAGCAACGCAGCTTGCACCGCCAGGGCCACGTCCTGTGCCAGACGGCGCGCCTCGGTTTCGGAGGCCATCGCCTCGATGCGTGCAGGCAGCGCTTCGGCCAGCCGGTCGAGCGCGGCGTGCTGGCCGCGTGCGGGCGCCAGCTCTTGGGCGAGGGCCGCTACCGCATCGCCCTTGCGCAGGCCGCGCAGCATGTCGAGCGCCATGATGTTGCCCGCGCCTTCCCAGATCGAGTTGAGCGGCATCTCGCGGTAGATGCGGGCCATGGTGCCTTCGCCGCCCTCCTCCACATAGCCGTTGCCGCCCAGGCATTCCATGGTCTCTTGCGCAAAGTGGCTGCCGCGCTTGCAGATCCAGAACTTGGCGACCGGTGTGAGCAGCCGCGCCATCAGGCGTTCGTGTTCGTCGTCCTGCCGGTCGAACGCGCGGGCAAGGCGGATGGCAAGCGCCGTAGAGGCTTCGCTTTCGAGCGCCAGATCCGCCAGCACGTTCTTCATGAGCGGCTGCTCGACAAGCGGCTTGCCGAAGGCGTTGCGCTGCACGGTGTGGTTGATGGCCAGGCTCAGCGCCTGGCGCATGAGGCCGCTGGTGCCCAGTGCGCAGTCGAGCCGCGTCATCGTGCCCATCTCGAGGATCTGCGGAATGCCGCGGCCTTCTTCGCCTACCAGCCACGCACTGGCGCCATGAAACTCGACCTCCGAGCTCGCATTGGCCTTGTTGCCGAGCTTGTCCTTCAGGCGCTGAATGTGGATGGCGTTGCGGGCGCCATCCCCCATCCATCCGGCAACACGCGAGGCAAGAAGAAGCAGCTCAGCCCGGCAGGCGCCTGCGCCAGCACCAGGAAGGCATCGCACATCGGCGCCGAGAAAAACCATTTGTGGCCGGTGATCGCATAGCGCTCGCCCCAGGCATCACTGCCCTCGCGCGCGGCACTTGTGGTGTTGGCCCGCACGTCCGAGCCGCCCTGCTTTTCGGTCATGCCCATGCCCATGGTCACGCCGGGCTTGTCCTTGAAGGACTTGAGCGCGGGGTCGTACCAAAGGCTGCCGAGCTTGGGCCCCCAGTCGGCATACACCGCCGCATTGCTGCGCAGTGCGGGCGTTGCGGCGTAGGTCATCGAAATGGGGCAAAGAACCGACGATTCCAGCTCGGTGAAGAGCATGAAGCCCGCCGCCCGCTGCACGTGCGGCGAGGCGGAAGTGCCGGTCCACGGCGTGCCGTGCAGGCCCGCGCCGACGGCAGCCTTCATCAGCGTGTGGTAGCTGGGGTGAAACTCCACCTCGTCGATGCGCCGGCCGAAGCGGTCGTGCGTGTGCAGCTCGGGCGTATGGGTGTTGGCAAGACGGGCATGCGTCTGCATGTCGGCCGAGCCGACGGCGGCGCCCAGTTCATGCAGCTGCGCCAGCTGGAGCGCAGGCACGTTGAACTGCAACGCATCGCGCAGGGGCCTGTTGGTTTCGAAGAGGTTGTAGTCCACCAGCGGCGCGGGCTGGTTGAACACCTCGTGCGTTCCAGCATTCTTCATACAGAACCTCCGAGAAGTCAGTTCCAGAAAAACCGCGGCACCGGGTTTGCCGGTCCGCTGGCGTGGCCCCCGGCAGCCTAGATCAACTTGACCAGTTGCTTGCCGAAATTCTTGCCCTTGAGCAAACCCAGGAAGGCCTCAGGGGCGGATTCGATGCCCTGCGCCACCGACTCGCGTGGCTTGAGCTTGCCGGTGGCCACCAGCGTGCCGAGCTCGGTCAGCGCCTCGGGCCACACTTCCATGTGCTCGCTCACGATGAAGCCTTCGATCTTCATGCGGTTGATGAGAATGAGCGCCGGGTTGGCCAGCGGCAGCGGCTGGCCGTCGTAGCCCGCGATCATTCCGCACAGCGCAACGCGAGAGAAGGCATTCGCGCGCAGCAGCACGGCGTCGAAGATATAGCCGCCCACGTTCTCGAAGTAGCCGTCGATGCCGTTCGGGCAGGCTTCCTTGAGCGCGGCGCTCATGCTCTTCACATCGGGGTGCTGGCGGTAGTCGATGCAGGCGTCGAAGCCCAGCTCATCGGTCACGTACTTGCACTTGTCGGGGCCGCCCGCAATGCCGACCACCCGGCAGCCGCGCGCCTTGGCCAGTGCGCCGAATGCGCTGCCGACTGCGCCGCTGGCGGCGGTAACGACCATCGTCTCGCCGGCCTTGGGCGCAATGATTTTCACCAGCCCATACCAGGCCGTGACGCCCGGCATGCCGACCGCGCCGAGGTAATGCGACAGCGGCACGTGCGTGGTGTCGACCTTCTTCAGCGCGCCGGGCTGCGATGCATCGACCACGCTGTATTCCTGCCAGCCGCCGAAGCCCACCACCTTGTCGCCGGCGGCAAACTTGGGGTGCTTGCTTTCCACCACTTCACCGGCGGTGCCGCCTTGCATCACCTCGCCGAGCGGCTGCGGCTGCGCATAGCTCTTGGAGTCGTTCATGCGGCCGCGCATGTACGGGTCCAGGCTCATGTAGTGGTGGCGCACCAGCACCTGGTTCTCGGCCAGCGCGGGCGTTTCGGCGGTCACGAGCTTGAAGTTGCTGGCAACGGCTTCGCCATCGGGGCGGTTGTCGAGGTGGATCTGCTTGTTGGTGGGCATGTATGGGCTCCTGGAGATTCGTTCGGTGGTCGGTCAGTCGGTCGAAGGCGGCCGCATCGCGTTCGCGCTGGCGGGCCCTGTGGGCAGGCGTCGCTTCACGTACTTGAAGGTGCCGGTGGCATGGGCGCACACGCGCTCCTGCTCGTCGTAGATCTTGGCCTCGGTAAAAGCCAGCGTCGCGGTGCGATGAATGAGCGTGCCGCGCGCGTGCAAGGGGCCGACCGAAGGCTGCATGAAGCTGGTCTTCATCTCGATGGTGACCACGCCAGTCTCGGGTGCCACGCTGCGCGCCGCGGCCGCCATGGTGATGTCGAGCAGCGTCATGCAGGCGCCGCCATGGGTCACGTCGAAGGTGTTCAGGTGCTCGGGCTTGGCGGTGTAGACGATCTCGGATTCGCCGCCTTCGAACTTGGTGAGCTCGAAGCCCAGGTGGCGCGCGAAGGGAATCTGGCTCGTGTACGAGCGGATGTTGATGTCGGTGGAGTCTTCAGTCATTGCGTACCAAGCTTACGCACCCAGCACCACGCTCACACCGCCGTCCACCGCGAGCCACTGCCCGGTGATGTGCTTGCCGGCATCGCTCGCGTACAGCAGCGTCAGGCCCTTCAGGTCTTCTTCGTCGCCCAGCCGGCCAAGCGGCGCATGCGAGGCCATCTTTTCCTCGCCCAGCGACTTGATCAGGCCGGCGGCCATCTTCGTCATGAAGAAGCCGGGGCAGATCGCGTTCACGTTGATGTTGTACTTACCCCATTCGGCGGCCAGCGTGCGCGTGAAGCCGATCACCGCCGTCTTCGAGGTGTTGTAGGCCAGCGTCTGCATCTCGGGCGGGTTTCCGTTCAGGCCTGCGATGGACGCAATGTTGATGATGCGGCCCGTTTTCTTGGGAATCATGTAGCCGTTGGCGACATGCTGCGACAGGATGAAATAGCCGCGCACGTTGAGGTTCATCACCTTGTCCCACGCCTCGACGGGGTGGCTCTCGGCCGGGGCGCCCCAGCTGGCACCCGCGTTGTTCACGAGGATGTCGATGGCGCCCATGCGCTGCAGCGTTTCGTCGGCCAGGCGGCGCGTGTCTTCTTCCTTCGAGCAGTCGGCGGCGATCCAGCGCGCGTCGACGCCGGCGGATTGCAGCTCGGCCGCGGCCTGCTCCAGGTCGTCGGCCTTGCGGGAGCTGAGCATGATCCTCGCGCCCGCCTCGCCCAGCGCATGCGCCATCTGCAGGCCAAGGCCGCGCGAGCCGCCGGTGATGAGGGCGGTCTTGCCGGTGAGGTCGAACAGCTGCTTGGTGGTGCGAGGGGTCATTGGGTGTCTCCGATATTCAGGATGTTCAGAAGAGATGCGTGCTACTTGTCGCCCAGGCGCGAGCGCACGTAGATGAGCACGACGCCCACAAGCGCGACCACCGCGCCGGGCACGGCCATCGACCAGCCGAGTGCCGGCTCGGTGCGGCCGGTGGCAATGCCCAGGATCACGAGAAACAGGCCGCCGTAGATCAGGATCCATATCCACTTTTCCAGCCGCGCGTGCGGCTTGGGTGGCTTGGCGGGGTTGGGGGTGTTGTTGTTTGGGGCGGCGTTGGCCATTATCAAAAAGCTTCCTCTGGCAATGCTGTACAGGTGGGATCCCGGCTTTCGACCACGTTGAGCCAGGCGCCGATTTTCGGCAGCTCGTAGTGGAAGAAATAGTCCGTGGCTCCAATCTTGCCAGCTGTTACCGCCCTCGCCTTTTGTGCGTCGATCTCGAGTGCCCGCCGAGCCACGTCCAGCCAGATCCAGGCCAGCACGGTGTGGCCGAACGCCTGCATGTATGGCACCGCATTGGCCAGCGCATCGGCCGGGTCGCCGGTGGACCAGGCAGCCTCGGTCGCGCTGCCGATGCGCTGCAAGGCCACCTTCAGGGTCTTGGCATGCGCCGCGAGCGCCGGCACATCGGCCGCGCGGCCGATGGTGTCGGTGATGCGGCCGGCCAGCAGCTGCAGGCCACGGCCTTTTTCCGTCAGCACCTTGCGGCCCAGCAGGTCGGCCGCCTGGATGCCGTGCGTGCCCTCGTGGATCATGTTCAGACGGTTGTCGCGCCAGTATTGCTCCACCGGAAAGTCGCGCGTGTATCCGTAGCCGCCGTGCACCTGAATGGCCAGCGAGTTGGCTTCGAGGCACCATTCGCTGGGCCAGCTCTTGGCAATGGGCGTGAGCACCTCGAGCAACAGGCGCGCGTCGTCCGCGGCCTGCGCGTTGCCTGTTTTCTGCTCGTCGACCAGACGGGCGCAGTACAGCTCCAGCGCCAGGGCGCCTTCGCAATACGCCTTCTGCGCGAGCAGCATGCGGCGCACGTCGGCGTGCTCGATGATGCGCACCTGCGGGCTGGCCGAATCTTTTGCGACTGCGGTGCCGGGCTGTTCGGCTTTTTTCACGAGCCGGCCCTGCGGCCGGGTCTTCGCATATTCGAGCGAGGCGTAGTAGCCGGCCATGCCGAGCATGGTGGCGGCCGTGCCGACCCCGATGCGCGCCTCGTTCATCATGTGGAACATGCAGTGCAGGCCCTTGCCCGGCTCGCCGACGAGGTAGCCCACCGCGCCCGCCTTGCCGCCGACCGGGTACTTGCCCTCCCCGAAATTCAGCAGCGTGTTGGTGGTGCCGCGCCAGCCGAGCTTGTGGTTGAGCCCTGCGAGCGCCACGTCGTTGCGCTCGCCGGTCAGTTCGCCCTTTGTGTTCACCATGCGCTTGGGCACGATGAACAGCGAGATGCCGCGCGTGCCCGGCACCAGCTTGCCGTTCTCGTCCGGAATCTTGGCAAGCACGATATGCACGATGTTCTCGGTCAGCTCGTGGTCGCCTGCCGAGATCCACATCTTGTTGCCCGTGAGCCGGTAGCGCGGCCCGAGCGGATCATTCTGATAGTCGTCACCATCGGGCGCGGCGCGCGTAGCCACGTCGCTCAGCGACGAGCCGGCCTGCGGCTCCGACAGGCACATGGTGCCCGCCCAGCGGCCCGAAAATTCGTTCTTGGCGAACACCTCTTTCTGCATCTCGGTGCCGTGCACCATCAGCAGGTTGGCGTTGCCGCTCGTGAGCATGTTGGAGCCGATGCTCACCGATGCCATTGCGAAAAAACTGTTGGCCGCGGCCTGCAGCGTGTAGGGCAGCTGCATGCCGCCGATATCGTAGTCCTGCGCCGCGCTCATCATTCCGGATTCGACAAAAGCCTTGTGCGCATCGTGCGTGGCCTGCGGCAAGACGACCTTCTCGCCGTCGAAGTGCGGCTCCTGCGTGTCGACGATGCGATTGGCCGGCGCGTACTTTTCGCGCGCGATGCGTTCGCAGGTGTCGAGCACCGCGTCGAAGGTTTCGCGCGAATGGTCTGAAAAGCGCTCGCGCTGGCTCAGCGCTTCCGCGTCGAGCCAGTCGTAGAGCAGGAAGTCGAGGGTGGGACGCAGGCTCATGATCGGATCTCGGTGTGAATGGATGCGCGGGTTCTGTGCCAGGAACACCGCGGAACCGGCTCAGCCGGGCCGCCGGTGTCGCCCCTGAACGGGGTTGGCGAAGGCGGCGACGCGCTACGCGCCGCCAGCCGGAGGAGAGTCAGAGAACTTCAAATACGCCTGCGGCGCCCATGCCGCCGCCGATGCACATGGTCACCAGCACCTTCTTCGCGCCGCGGCGCTTGCCTTCGATGAGCGCGTGGCCCGTGAGGCGCTGTCCGCTCACGCCGTAGGGGTGGCCCACGGCGATGGCGCCGCCGTCCACGTTCAGGCGGTCGCCCGGAATGCCGAGCTTGTCGCGGCAGTAGATCACCTGCACGGCAAAGGCTTCGTTCAGTTCCCACAGGTCGATGTCGTTGACCGTGAGGCCGAGGCGCTTGAGCACCTTCGGAATCGCGAAAACCGGGCCGATGCCCATTTCGTCGGGTTCGCAGCCGGCCACAGCAAAGCCGAGGAAGCGGCCCAGCGGCTTCAGGCCCTTTTGCTGGGCGTACTTCTCGTCGACCACCACGCAGGCGCCGCCGCCGTCGGAAAACTGGCTGGCATTGCCGGCCGAGATGAGACCACCGGGCAGTGCCGGGCGGATGCCGCTGATGCCTTCCTTGGTGGTGCCGGGGCGAATGCCTTCGTCGTTCTCGACCGTGACTTCCTTGGTGCGCAGGCCCAGCACGGGATCGGCCACGCCGGCCAGCACGGTGATGGGCGCGATCTCGTCCTTGAAGCGACCGGCTTCGAGCGCGGCGGTGGCCTTCTGCTGGCTGGCCGCGCCGTATTCGTCCATGGCGTCGCGGCCGATGTTGTAGCGCTTGGCAACCTGCTCGGCAGTCTGCAGCATGTTCCAGTAGATCTCGGGCTTGTGCTTTACCAGCCAGGGGTCGGCCAGCATGTGCTTGTTGGCTTCGTTCTGCACGCACGAGATGCTCTCGACGCCGCCGGCCACGTACACGTCGCCCTCGCCCGCAATGATGCGCTGGGCGGCGGTGGCAATGGTCTGCAGGCCCGACGAGCAGAAGCGGTTGATGGTCATGCCCGAGGTGGTCACGGGGCAGCCGGCGCGCAGCGCGATCTGGCGTGCGATGTTGGAGCCGGTGGCGCCTTCGGGCGTTGCGCAGCCCATGATCACGTCGTCGACTTCGGCGGCTTCGATACCGGCGCGCGAGATGGCGTGCTGCACCGCATGGCCGCCGAGCGTGGCGCCGTGCGTCATGTTGAAGGCACCCTTCCAGCTCTTGGCGAGCGGCGTGCGGGCAGTGGAAACGATGACGGCGCTGGTCATGGTGAGGTCCTTTGAAGATGGAAGGGAAAAGAAGTCGTGGTCGTCATTGCGCCGGCGCAGCGTTGGTGTTGCGCAGGAGCTGGTGATAGAAGCCGATCATCTCGCCGTAGTTGGAGATGGCTAGGCGCTCGTTGTTGCCGTGGAAGCGCCCGAGGTCTTCGCTCTTCATGCGAAATGGCGAAAAGCGGTAGACGGCGTCGCTCACAAGGCTGAAGTGGCGCGAATCGGTGGCGGCCGTCATGAGGCCGGGCGCCACCACCACGTCGGGGAACGACTGGCGCACCGCCTGCTGGATGGCACGGTAGCCGGTGCTGTCGGTCGGCGACACGGGCGAAGGCTCGGAGTTGCCCGGATAGCGCTTGATCTTGATCTCGTCGTTGCCGAGCGCCTTGCGCAAGTGCGCTTCCACGCTGTCGATCGTGTCGCCCGGCAGGATGCGGAAGTTGACCGCCGCCTCGGCCCGGCCGGGCAGCACGTTGTCCTTGTTGCCTGCGCGCACGATGGTGAGCGCCGTGGTCGTGCGCAGCATCGCGTTGCTGCTCGGGCTCTTCTGGAGCTGGCTGCGCACCAGCGGCTCTGTGAGCCACAGGTTGGAAAGCATCACGCGGTTGACGCCGCCCATCTCGGGCGCGAGCGCGCCGAACATCTGCGCCGCCACGCCCTTGATCGCGCCGGGCATCGGGTTGGCTTCCAGCCGGGCAAGCGCTGCGCTCATGCTGCCGATCGCGCTGTGCTGCGGCGGCATCGACGAATGGCCGGGGGCCGTGTCGAGCGAAAGAAAGAAGGTGCCGTAGCCCTTCTCGGCCAGGCCGATGAGCGCAGCCGGCTTCGAAAGGCCGGGCAGCACGCCGTCAAGGATGAGCAAGCCTTCGTCGAGCACCCAATCGAGGCGCACATTGCGCGACTTGAGCAGTTCGGCAATCGGCCGCGCACCGCGCAGGCCGCTCACCTCTTCGTCGTCGCCCATCACGAGGTAGACGGTTTGCCTGGGCTTGAAGCCGCTAGCAATCAGCAGCTCGATGGCTTCCATCTGAGCGAACAGGTTGCTCTTGTTGTCGAGCGTGCCACGGCCCCAGACGAAGCCGTCCTTGATCTCGCCGGCGAAGGGGTCCACGGACCATGCCTTCTCGGTGCCCGGTGCGATCGGCACCATGTCCTGGTGCGCCATCAGCGCGATGGGTTTGGCCGCCGCGTCGGTGCCGACCCATGTGTAGAGCAGCGCCTTCTGGCCCACCACTTCCTTCTTCAGGGTGGCGTGGACCTTGGGAAACTGCTGCTCCAGGTAGGCGTGCAGCTTGTCGAACTCGGCCAGGTTGGCGGCCGGATCGTCAAGGCTGGAAATGGTCCGGATCGGAATCGCGCCGGCCAGCCGCCTGGCGGCGGCCTGCACGTCCATCTCGAGCTTGGGAGCGGGCGCCACCGCCAGTTGCTGCGAAGGCGTGCGCCAGGTCTTGACCGCCACGGCTGCCACCAGCACCACAAGCACCAGCAGCAATCCGGCAAAGATGCGTTTCAACATGGGCGGCCAGGCTTCCCGTATCAGCTGAAGGACTTGCCTTCGGCCACCAGCTTCTGGATCAGCGGCGCGGGCTGCCAGAACTCGGCGTCGTCGCGCGGGTTCTTGGCAAAGCGCTTCATGGTTTCGGCCACGTTGTAGAGGCCGACCTGCGACGCGTAGTGCATCGGGCCGCCGCGCCAGATCGGGAAGCCATAGCCGGTGAGGTACACCATGTCGATGTCGCCCGCCTTCGAGGCAATGCCGTCCTCGAGGATGTGTGCGCCTTCATTGACCAGCGCATACACCAGGCGCTGCACGATTTCTTCATCCGAAATCTTGCGCGGCGTGATGCCCAGTTCCTTGCGGTGGTCTTCGATCATCTTGTTGACCAGGTCCGAAGGAATCGCATCGCGCTTGCCGGCCTGGTAGTCGTACCACCCTGCCCCGGTCTTCTGGCCGAAGCGGCCCAGTTCGCACAGCTTGTCTGCCGTGCGGCTGTACTTCATGTTCGGATGCTCCACCGCGCGGCGCTTGCGAATTGCCCAGCCGATGTCGTTGCCGGCCAGGTCGCCCATGCGGAACGGGCCCATGGCAAAGCCGAACTTCTCGATGGCCTTGTCGACCTGCTGCGGCGTGGCGCCTTCGTCGAGCAGAAAGCCCGCCTGGCGCGAGTACTGCTCGATCATGCGGTTGCCGATGAAGCCGTCGCACACGCCCGAGACCACCGCCGTCTTCTTGATCTTCTTGCCGATGTCCATGACGGTGGCCAGAACATCCTTGCCCGTTTGCTTGCCGCGCACCACTTCGAGCAGCTTCATCACGTTGGCGGGGCTGAAGAAGTGCATGCCGACCACCTCCTGCGGACGCTCGGTGAACGATGCGATCTTGTCGACGTCGAGCGTGGAGGTGTTCGAAGCCAGGATCGCGCCCTTCTTGGCGACGCGGTCGAGCTCCTTGAACACCTTCTCCTTCACGCCGAGTTCTTCGAACACGGCTTCGATGATCAGGTCGGCGTCCTTCAGGTCGTCGTAGCTCAGCGTGGTGCTCAGGAGCGCCATGCGCTGCTCGTACTTGTCCTGCTTGAGCTTGCCCTTCTTGATCTGCGATTCGTAGTTCTTCTTGATGGTGGCAATGCCGCGGTCGAGCGCTTCCTGCTTCATCTCGAGAATCTTGACGGGGATGCCCGCGTTCAAAAAGTTCATCGAAATGCCGCCGCCCATGGTGCCGGCGCCGATCACGCCGACCGATTTGACTTCGCGCTTGGGCGTGTCGTCGGCCACGTCGGGAATCTTGGAGGCTGCACGCTCAGCCATGAACAGGTGGCGCAGCGCGAGCGACTCGGGCGTGAACATCAGCGACGTGAAGATGCGGCGCTCTTCAGCCATGCCCGCGTCGAACTTCATCTTGGTGGCGGCCTGCACGGCCTCCACGCACTGCAGCGGCGCGGGGTAGTTCTTCGACATGCCGCCGACCATGTTCTTGGCGAACTGAAAGTACGCATCGCCTTGCGGATGCTTGCACGGCAGGTTGCGCACCAGCGGCAATGCGTCGCCGGTCTTGCCGGCCACGCTCTTGGCAAAGGCCACGGCTTCTTCGAACACCGATTCGGGCGAAGCTGCGAGCTTGTCGAACAGTTTCTGGCCCGGCAGGCTGGCGAGCAGTTCGCTCTTGACCGGCTCGCCGCTCACGATCATGTTGAGCGCGGTTTCCACACCCAGCACGCGCGGCAGGCGCTGCGTGCCGCCAGCGCCCGGAATGAGGCCCAGCTTGACTTCGGGCAGCGCAATGCTGGTGCCGGGAGCCGCCACGCGGTAGTGGCAGCCCAGCGCCAGCTCGAGGCCGCCGCCCATGCACACCGAATGAATGGCAGCGACGATGGGCTTGGGCGAAGCCTCGAGCGAGAGGATCACGCTCAGCAGGTTGGGCTCTTGCAGCGCCTTGGGCGTGCCGAACTCCTTGATGTCCGCGCCGCCCGAGAACGCCTTGCCGGCGCCGGTGATGACGATGGCCTTGACGGCGTCGTCGGCATTGGCTTTCGACAGGCCATCGGTGATGCCGATGCGGGTCGAAAAACCGAGACCGTTGACCGGCGGGTTGGTCAGTGTGATCACGGCGACATCGCCGAGCACTTTGTATTCAGCCGTCATGCTGCGTTCCTTGGTGTGTGAAGAAAAAGAAGAAAAAGCACGAGTGTTCTTTTTCGAGGGATTCTAGGCGTTTCGCGTGGCTCAACAATGGCACGCAGTCGCTGTTGGGACAAGAGGATCCGGGGCGCGGCCCGGATCCTCGGAGGGCTTCTTCAGACCTCGAGCCACTCTTTGCGAGTGGTGGCGTCGGCGCGCAGGCTATCGGGTGTGCCGTCGAACACGATGCTGCCGTGGCCCATGACCAGCGCACGGTCGGAGATCTGCATGGCAATGGTGAGCTTCTGCTCGATCAGCAGCACCGAAATGCCCTTGTCCTTGAGCGTCTTCAGGTACTGCCCCACCAGCTCGACGATCTTCGGCGCAAGGCCTTCGGTCGGCTCGTCGATGATGATGAGGTCGGGGTCGCCCATGAGCGTGCGGCACAGCGTGAGCATCTGCTGCTCGCCGCCCGAAAGCACGCCGGCCTCGGTGTGCTGGCGTTCCTTCAGCCGGGGGAACATGCTGTACATGTCGTCGAAGGACCAGCGGCTGCCCTTGCCCGAACCCTTTTGCCCGAGCAGCAGGTTCTGGTGCACCGTGAGCTTGGGAAAGATGTCGCGGTTCTCGGGCACGTAGCCAATACCCAGGTGGGCAATTTCGTAGGCCTTCTTGCGAAGGACGTCCTGGTCCTTCCAGCGCAGCGTGCCTTCGGCATGCACCAGGCCCATGATGGCCTTGGCGGTGGTCGAGCGGCCCGAGCCGTTGCGCCCCAGCAGCGCGACGATTTCGCCGGCGCCAACCTCGAAGGAAACGCCATGCAGCACATGGCTCTTGCCGTAGTAGGCGTGAATGTCGTGAAGCTTCAGCATGTGTCAGTGTCCCTGGCCCTGGCTTTGCGCATCGGCAACGGCCGAGCCAAGGTAAGCCTCTTGCACGCGCGCATTGGCGCGAACGGCAGCGGGCGTGTCGAAGGCGATGACTTCGCCGTACACCACCACCGCAATCTTGTCGGCAAGGCCGAAGACCACGCCCATGTCGTGCTCGACCGTCAGCAGCGTCTTGCCGACGGTGACGTGCTTGATGAGCGAGATGAAATGCGAGGTCTCGGTCTTGCTCATGCCCGCCGTGGGCTCGTCCAGCAGAATGACGTTGGCGCCGCCCGCAATGGTCACGCCGATTTCAAGTGCGCGCTGTTCGGCGTAGGTGAGGTTCACCGCCTGCACGTCGCGCTTGCGCTCCAGGCCGATCTGCTTGATGAGCTCTTCAGTGCGCGCATTGGCATCGTCCAGGTTGGAGAGAAAGCGCAGAAAGGTGTACTTGTAGCCCAGGCTCCACAGCACGCCGCAGCGCAGGTTCTCGAACACGCTCAGCTTCGGGAAGATGTTGGTGATCTGGAAGCTGCGCGAAAGGCCCCGCCGGTTGATCTCGTAAGGCTTCTTTCCATCGATGCGCTGGCCGTTCAGCAGCACCTCGCCGCTGGTGGGCGCAAGGCGGCCGCTGATCAGGTTGAACAGCGTCGACTTGCCCGCTCCGTTGGGGCCGATGATGGCCACGCGCTCGCCGGCGTTCACCGCGAGGTCGACGCCGCGGATGATCTCGGTCTTGCCGAAATTCTTGCGTAGCGACTTCAGTTCCAGTGCATGTTGCGCGCTCATTACGCCGCCTCCCGACGCTTGATTTCTGCTTCGATTTCTTCCTGCGCACGCCCCCAGACGCGCACAAAGCGGCGCCGCGCCACCTCCAGCCCACCCAGGCCGACGGCCAGGATGGCCAGGGCGCCGAGCCAGCTGCCCACGCCCGCGGTGTCGAGCGCCACGCCGAAGAAGTTGAGCGTGGGTCCCATCGCTGCGTTCAGCTGGATGTGATAGATCATTTCGATGAGCGCAGCCGCGCCGATGACCACAGGCACCAGCGCCACGGCGAGCGCGAGGTACAGCAGCCAGAAGCGGTCGAACTTGCCGAACTTGGCAACGCGCAGGTTCATCATCACCAGGCTTGCAATGCCGCCGGGCGCGAACATGACCATGAACACGAACACCAGGCCGAAGTACAGCTGCCAGGCCTTCGACAGTTCGGACAAAAGGATCGACGCGAACACCAGCAGCACCGCACCGATGATCGGCCCGAAGAAGAACACCGCGCCGCCGAGGAAGGTGAACAGCAGGTAGCCGCCCGAGCGAATGGCGTTGAGGCTGTCGGCCGCGTTCACGATCTCGAAGTTGATCGAAGCCAGTCCTCCGCCGATGCCGGCGAAGAAGCCCGCGATGATGAAGGCGAAGTAGCGCACGCGCTGCGTGTTGTAGCCGATGAACTCCACGCGTTCCGGGTTGTCGCGCACCGCGTTCAGCATGCGGCCGAGCGGCGTGCCGGTAAAGGCATACATCAGCCCTGTGCAAACGAAGCAGTACGCGGCGATCAGGTAGTACACCTGGATCTGCGGACCGAAGTTGAAGCCGAAGAAGGTCGGGCCGTAGACGCGGTCGGTGGTGATGCCGCCCTCGCCGCCGAAGAAGCTCGGGAACATCAGCGCCATGGAGGCCACGAGCTCGCCGATGCCCATGGTGATCATCGCGAAGGTGGTGCCCGACTTCTTGGTGGTCACAAAGCCGAAGATCACGGCGAAGAACATGCCGGCCAGGCCGCCCACCAGCGGGATGAGCACCAGCGGAATCTGCAGGCCGCCCTTGGCACCCATGTTCATTGCGTGGATGGCAAGGAACGAGCCCAGGCCGACATAGACCGCGTGGCCGAAGCTCAGCATGCCGCCCTGCCCCAGCAGGATGTTGTAGCTCAGGCAGATGATGATGAGGTAGCCCATCTGCGAGAGCATCGTGAGTGCCAGGCTGCTCTTGAACAGGAGCGGCGAGACGATCAGCACGATGGCAAAAAGCGTCCAGACCAGGTAGCGGCCGATGTTCCAGGGCTTGAAGCGGTAGTACTGCATTTTTTGCGTACCCTGTGGTCCTGCTCGTTCTGCACGCCCTGCTCGTTCTGGGTGGTGGATGTGGTTGCTGCGGTCATGGCGTCAGTCCTCCCGGGTTCCAAGAAGACCCTTGGGCCTGAAGATGAGGATCAGCACCAGGAACAGGTACGGCAGGATCGGCGCAACCTGCGAGATCGTGAGCTTGAGCAGCTCGTAGCCGAAGGTCTGGTCTGTCACGGCAACGCCGATGGCGCGCAGGCCCGTGGCCAGCGACTGGTCCATGGCCACCGCAAAGGTCTGGATGATGCCGATGAGGAGCGACGCGAGGAAAGCCCCCGCCAGCGACCCCATGCCGCCGACCACCACCACCACGAAGATGATCGAGCCGACCGAGGCCGCCATTGCAGGCTCGGTCACGTAGGTGTTGCCGCCGACCACGCCCGCCAGGCCCGCGAGCGCGGCGCCGCCGCCGAACACCAGCATGAACACGCGCGGCACGTTGTGGCCCAGCGCCTCGACCATGTCGGGGTGCTTGAGCGCCGCCTGGATGACAAGGCCGATGCGGGTGCGCGTGAGCAGCAGCCACACCGAGATGAGCATGAGCACCGCCACCAGCATGATGAACGAGCGGGACTTCGGAAATTGCGTGCCGTACAGCGAAAAGAGCGGCCCCTGCAGTTGCGGCGGCAGGCCGTAGGGCACGGTCGAGCGGCCCCAGGCCAGCTGCACCACTTCGAGGATGAGGTAAGACAGGCCGAAGGTCACCAAAAGCTCGGGCACGTGGCCGAACTTGTGGACCCGGCGCAGGCTGTAGCGCTCGAATGCGGCGCCCAGAAGGCCCACCAGCAGCGGCGCAATGAACAGCGCCGGCCAGAAGCCGATGATGCCCGACAGCGTGTAGGCGATGTAGGCGCCAAGCATGTAGAAGCTGGCGTGCGCAAAATTGAGCACGCCCATCATGCTGAAGATCAGCGTAAGGCCAGAGCTCAGCATGAACAACAGCAGGCCGTAGCTGACGCCGTTGAGCAGCGAGATGACGAAGAATTCGACGTTCATCGGTCTTTCGGATGCGTGAAAAAAGAAAGAGGCCCGAGTGTTGAAGTCGGGCCTCGACCGGTCAGGCGACCGAAGCGGTCACGAGGCGCCGCCGGGCCGCTTCATCTGGCACGACGTGGGCGTGCTCGAGACATAGGCCTCGTAGTACTTCACCGGTGCCAGCGTGTAGCCAGTGTTTTCCGGGCTGTACGGGTTCTTGGCGTCGGCCTTCTGCCAGCGCGTGATCCACAGGCCCTGCTGCAGCTGGTGGTCTGCCTTGCGCATTTCGACGTCGCCGTTGAAGCTCTTGAACTTCATGCCTTCCATTGCGGCCGCCACCTTGACGGGCTCGGTCGACTTGGTGCGCACGAAGGCTTCGCTCAGCATGGCGTACACCGTGTAGATGTCGGTGGTGTACATGTCGTCGTTGAAGCGCTTCTTGAACTCGTTCATGAGCGGCTGAACCGGGCCCGGCGCGTTGTAGTGGCTGTAGCCCACCTGGTAGACCTTGCCGTCGGAGGCCGCGCCCATGGCGGTTGGCGTGCCGTTGGTCACCGCGTAGTAGGTGTAGAACTTGACGTTCAGGCCCGAGTCATTGGCCGACTTGATGAGCAGCGCCAGGTCGGAGCCCCAGTTGCCGGTAATGACGGTGTCGGCACCCGAAGCCTTGATCTTGGCGATGTAGGGCGAGAAGTCGCGCACCTGGGCCAGCGGGTGCAGGTCGTCGCCGACCACTTCGACGTCGGGGCGCTTAGCCTTGAGGTTGTCCTTTGCGAACTTGGACACCTGCTGGCCGTGCGAGTAGTTCTGGTTGATGAGGTAGACCTTCTTGATGTCCGGCTGGTCCTTCATGAAGGTGGTCAGCGCTTCCATCTTCATGGAGGTGTCGGCATCGAGGCGGAAGTGCCAGTAGCTGCACTTGCTGTTGGTGAGGTCAGGGTCGACGGCCGCGTAGTTGATGTACAGCACTTCCTTGCCCGGGTTGCGGGCGTTGTGCTTTTCGAGCGCGTCGATGATGGCGAGCGCGGGGCCCGAGCCGTTGCCCTGCACCACGTAGCGCGCGCCCTGGTCCATGGCGGAGCGCAGCGCGGCGGTGGTTTCTTGCGGGCTGAGCTTGTTGTCGATGCCGATGATCTCGAACTTCACGCCGGCCGCGTTCTTCTTGTTGAATTCTTCGGCGAGGAACTGGAAGGTCTTGAGCTGGTTGGTGCCGACCGCGGCCATCAGGCCCGAGAGCGGGTCGAGCCACGCGATTTTGACGGTTTCACCCTTCTGGGCCAGGGCGCCGGTGGCGCTTGCGGCAAGGATGGCTGCGGTAGCGATTTTCAGAGCGAACTTCACGATCTATATCTCCTGGTCAAACCGAATCAAAAAGCCTTGCACGAGCGTACAAGCGTTCACTGACCCTCCCCTCAGGGAATGCCCGGAGGGGGCGGCCGCAAAGGCCCGTTTCTATCGCACAGGCGACAGCGCATTTCTCCAATTGCTACCCACGGGTAGATGTCTTCTACCCACGAGTAGGAAATGCGTTCACAAAGACGCTCAAGGGCGCTTCATCTGGCAGGTCGTCGGCGTGCTGGCCACATACGACTCGTAGTACTTCACGGGAACATTGGTGTAGCCGGTGTTCTCGGCGTCATAAGGAACTTGGCGCTGGCTTTCTCCCAGCGCGAGATGTAGAGGCCCTGCTGCAGCTGGTGGTCGGCCTTGCGCATCTCGACCTCGCCGTTGAAGCTCTTGATCTTCATGCCCTCGAGCGCGGCCGCCACCTTGACCGGATCGGTCGACTTGGTCTGCACGAAGGCGGCATCGAGCAGCGCGAACGTGTGATAGATCGACGATTGCGTCAGGTCGTCGTTCATCTTCTTCTTGTAGCCGGCGAGCAGCTTCTGGATCTCGCCGCCCATGTTGTAGTGGCCATAGGCCACCGTGTAGATCTTGCCGGCCGAGGTGGCGCCCATGGCCGTCGGGGTGCCGGTGCCGAATGCGTAGTAGGTGAGGAACTTGACGTCCAGGCCGGAGTCGTTCGCCGCCTTGATGAGCAGCGACAGGTCGGAGCCCCAGTTGCCGGTAATGACGGTGTCCGCGCCCGAGGCCTTGATCTTGGCGATGTACGGCGAGAAGTCGCGCACCTGCGCGAGCGGATGCAGGTCGTCGCCCACGATCTGAATGTCGGGGCGCTTGGTCTTGAGGTTCTCCTTGGCGAACTTGGACACCTGCACGCCGTGCGCGTAGTTCTGGCCGAGGATGTAGACCTTCTTGATGTCGGTCTGGTCCTTCATCCAGGTGGTCAGCGCCTCCATCTTCATGGAGGTGTCGGCGTCCAGGCGAAAGTGCCAGTAGCTGCACTTGCTGTTGGTGAGGTCGGGGTCGACCGCCGCATAGTTCAGGTAGAGCAGTTCCTTGCCCGGGTTGCGTGCGTTGTTCTTCTCGATGGCGTCGATGATTGCCAGCGCCGGCCCTGAGCCGTTGCCCTGGGTGATGTAGCGCGCGCCCTGGTCCTGCGCGGAGCGCAACGCGGCGGTGGTCTCCTGCGGGCTCAGTTTGTTGTCGATGGCAATGATCTCGAACTTCACGCCCGAGGCATTCTTCTTGTTGAACTCTTCAGCCAGGAACTGCGTGGTCTTGAGCTGGTTGGTGCCAACCGCGGCCATCAGCCCCGAGAGCGGGTCCAGCCAGGCGATCTTGACCGTCTCGCCCTTCTGGGCGAATGCGGCCGCGGCGCTCACCAGCATGGCGCAAGCAGCTACGGACTTGATGGCAAATTGCATGAAGAGTCTCCTGGATGAATGGCGGGTATGAGGCGGGATGCCAGCGTACAAGCGCCCTTTTCTTCGCCGCACAGGGATTGCCCGGAAGGAAGGCCGCCGAAGCGGCCTTGCTATCGCGTGCGCGACAGTGCGGTGGGTCAGGGCGGTGCGTCAGGCGGTCGGCAGCTTGTAGTCCTTCAGCATTTCCCGCAGACGGGTCTTGAGGATCTTTCCGGTGGCACCGAGCGGAATGGCGTCGACGAACACCACGTCGTCCGGCACCTGCCACTTGGCAGTCTTGCCTTCGTAGAACTTCAGCAGCTCTTCGCGCGCGACCTCCGCGTTGGGCTTCTTGACCACCGCGATGATCGGCCGCTCGTCCCACTTGGGGTGATACACGCCGATGCAGGCCGCCATGGCCACGGCCGGATGCGCAACGGCGATGTTCTCGATCTCGATGGAGCTGATCCATTCGCCGCCGGACTTGATCACGTCCTTGCTGCGGTCGGTGATCTGCAGGTAGCCCTCGGCGTCGATGGTGGCAACGTCGCCGGTGGGGAACCAGCCGCGGCCCTGCTCGTCGCGAACGAGCGGGTCGCCGCCTTCGCCCTTGAAGTACTCCTTCACGATCCACGGCCCCTTGACCAGCAGATCGCCGAAGGCCTTGCCGTCCCAGGGCAGCTCCTTGCCATTGCCGTCGACGATCTTCATGTCGACGCCGAAGATGGCGCGGCCTTGCTTCATGCGGATTTGCAGCTGTGCATCGGGCGGCAGCGACAGGTGCTTGTTCTTGAGCGTGCACAGCGTGCCGAGCGGGCTCATCTCGGTCATGCCCCAGGCATGCAGCACCTCGACGTTGTACTTCTCCTGGAACGCCGTGATCATGGCCGGCGGGCAGGCCGAGCCGCCGATGACGGTGCGGTTGAGCTTGCTGAACTTCAGGCTGTTGGCCTGCATGTGGCCCAGCATCATCTGCCACACGGTAGGCACGCCGGCCGCGAAGGTCACGCCTTCGGATTCGATCAACTCGAACACCGACTTGCCGTCCAGCGCCGGGCCAGGGAACACCACCTTGCAGCCCACCAGCGCGGCCGAGTACGGAATGCCCCACGCATTGACGTGGAACATGGGCACCACCGGCAGCACGGAGTCTTGCGCCGAAAGGCGCATCACGTCGGGCAGCGCCGCGGCGTAGGCGTGCAGCATGGTCGAACGGTGGCTGTAGAGCGCGGCCTTGGGGTTGCCCGTGGTGCCGCTCGTGTAGCACATGCTCGAGGCCGAGTTCTCGTCGAAGGTGGGCCAGTCGTACGCGGTGGGCTGCTCGCCCATCCAGCCTTCGTAGCTCACGAGGTTGGGAATGCCGCTGTCTGCGGGGAGCTTGTCGGCATCACACAGTGCAATCCATTTCCGGATGGTGGTGCACTTGGCATGCACAGCCTGCACCAGCGGCAGAAAGCTCAGGTCGAAGCACAGGATCTGGTCTTCGGCGTGGTTGGCGATCCATGCGATCTGGTCGGGGTGCAGGCGCGGGTTGATGGTGTGCAGCACGCGGCCGCTGCCGCTCACCCCGTAGTACAGCTCCAGGTGGCGGTAGCCGTTCCAGGCCAGCGTGGCGATGCGGTCGCTGAACAGCAGCTGCTCGCCGTCCAGCGCGTTGGCCACCTGCCGCGCACGCGATGCGATGCCGCCCCACGTCGTGCGGTGGATGTCGCCCTCTACCCGGCGCGAGACGATCTCGCCATCGCCGTTGTGGCGCTCGACGAACTCGATCAGCGACGAGATCAAAAGCGGTTGGTCTTGCATCAAACCCAGCATCTACGGACTCCTAAAGGAAATGACTTCATGAAAGCTTGCAAAGCACAGATTCACGCAAGCTTCGGCCGCTTCCACAATGACACAAACCCGCACTGCTGAATGGAACGAAGCGCCTCATCAAGGTGCGTTCACCGGCGTGATTCTGGCGGCCGTGGGCGTTGCGTCGAGCAGCAGCTGCGAAGGCCATGTCCCCCAGGTGACGCCGAGCTCGGGCGTGTTCGGATCGCCCTTGCGTAGGAAGGCACCCACGCTCGCCATCACGACGCTGGAAAGCGCGAGCCGGCCGGGCTGGTTGGTCCTGCCGCCCATCACGTTGCTGAGCAGCGAGCCGCTGAAGTTGCCGAAGACGAATGGCAGGTCGAATGCGTGCGCCGCGCCGTACACGTCGTTCCACGGCGGTGCCTCCTGCGCCCAGTCAAGGCGGTAGTGCCAGATGTTCGACTGGCGCGTCTTCATCGTATTGAGCAGGTTGTCTCGGCTCGCGCCGAAAAGCCCTTGGGTGATGACGTCGGTGGCCGCGTTGTAGCCCGTGCCCGGCGTGTCTACCGGAAGGTAGGACGCATCGATGATGTCGGCCACGGTGAGCGCGGACGGCGCGTCGGGGTCGAAACTGAACATCATCGAGAAGCGCTGCGCATCGGTCACGATCCAGCCCGGCTTCGGAAAGCCGATGGTGCCCAGCAGCGAGGCGAAGAGCTTGCCCTCGTCGCGCGTATTGCCCGCGAGCATGGGCACCTTGTTGTACTGGTCGGCCGCAATGGCGCCGATCGGATCGACCGGCAGCACCGTGCCGTCCGGAATGGGGGCGACCGAGCCCAGCCCGGCGGCAACCACCTTGGTGAGCAGTGCCCCGCCCTCCTGCGCCCTCATGTAGTCGGCAATTTGCGCCGGCGTGCGGGTGGCGATGTAGGTCTTGGCCGCGGCGGCATCAGCCACGGTGCCGTCGGCAACGAGCAGTCTCTCCAGGATCGCCTGGCCCTGCGCGAGCGAGGCCGACGCAGGCGCCAGCGTCGGGAGCGTCTGCGCAGGCAGGTTGCTCGCAAGCGAAATGCCGCCGCTCATCTCGAAGGCCTTGTGGAACAGCCCCTTGGCCATGGGCGAGGTCATGACCGCCAGCAGGTTGGTGGCGCCGGCCGACTCGCCCGAGAGCGTGACGTTGGCCGCGTCGCCGCCAAAGCTCGCGGCATTGCCCCGGATGAAGCGCAGCGCCGCCATGATGTCCAGCAGCGCAAAGTTGCCCGAATCGTCGCCCGCCGTGCCGCCCGGGCGCAATTGCGGCATGTTGATGAAGCCGAGAATGCCCAGGCGGTAGCTGGTGGTGATGACCACCGCGTTGACAGCCTTCGCCAGCGCCGCGCCGTCGTACAGCGGATCGGCCGTGTAGCCCGAGATATTGCTGCCGCCGTGCACGAACAGCAGCACGGGCAGGTTTTTCTCTTCGGTGGCCGGGCGCCAGATGTTGACGAACAGGCAGTCTTCGCTGCCGACCGGCTTGCCCAGGTTGGTGCCGACGGTCGCGTCGAAGGTGTTGTTGGTGCCGGGGCTGAAGAGCCGGCCGATCTGCAGGCACGAACTGCCGAATTGCGTGGCCTGCCGGATGCCGCTCCAGGCTTCAGGCTCGACCGGCGCGCGCCAGCGCAGCGCGCCGACCGGCGGCTGGGCGAACGGAACGCCCTTCCAGAACCAGGTGCCCGTCTTGGCGCTGTCGTCCACGCCCTCGATCTTGCCGGCGGTGGTCGTGCGCACCATCGGCCCATCGGCGGGTGGAGGCGGCGGCGCCGCGGGAGCGGTCGGGGTGAACGAGAAACCGCCGCCGGATCCGCCGCCGCAAGCGGAAAGCGCGATGCAGGCTGTGACCGCTACCGCTTGCGCCGCGGTTCTTGCCGCGTTCTGCAGCCTTGCGCCCCGGACTTCCGTTGTCTCTGCCGTGTTCATTGTTTGTCTCCACACCGGGTTAATCGGAATGACTCCATCGGTGTCCGCCCGCCATACTCCGCCGGGCTGGATCCGCCAGAAAATTCTAGGAACCGGCTGCGTTTTCCCCGCTATCGCAAGCGAGCCAATTCAATGACTTCAGGAGCCTCCATGCCGCATGCCCAGCGCCGCCCGCAACGCCGGCCGGGCTGCGCAGCGCAGCCGGAACTTCGAACCAGTTCGGCCGCGTGGCTCGAAGGCGTGCTCTCGATGTTTGCGGCCGAGGGCCTGGACGTGGTCTCGCTGCTGCGCGAAGCCGGCTTCGACCCCGATTCGCTGCACCGGCAGAACGCGCGCATCCCGGTCGACGAAGTCTCCGTGCTGTGGCAGTTGGCCGTGGCGCGTGCCGGCAAGCCCACGCTGGGCCTGCACCGCGACCTTGCCGCGACGCACAGCAAGCTCGGCACGGTGGGACACGCCATGTCGTGCAGCGCCGATCTGAGCGAGGCGCTCAACCGGCTCACGCGCTACATGGCCGTGATTTCGGATGCAACCGCCTTCTCGATGCAGCCCGACGCGCGCGGCGCCTGGATGGTGATGGAGCACACCGGCGGCAGCCTGCCGATTCCGCGCCAGCGCGTCGAGTACGCACTGCTCACCGTTTTCATGCAGTGCCAGTGGCTCACCCGGCGCGAGCTGCAGCCGTTGGCCCTCGAGTTCGTCTACCCACCGCCTGCCGACGACCGCCTGCACCGCGAAGCCTTCGGCTGCCCGATTCGCTACAACGCGCCGGCCAACCGCCTGCTGCTGTCGACGGCTGACTTGTCCATGCCGCTGCCCACCTACCACCCCACCCTGGGCGAGATGCAGGAGCACCTGCTGGACGAGCAGCTGAACCTGCTGGGCCAGACCACCACCAGCACCCTGGTGTGCGCCGAAATCGCGCGCCGGCTGCCCCATGGCGAGCCACGCCGGCAGGACGTGGCCGCGGGCCTTGGGCTGGCGGAGCGCACGCTGCAGCGGCGGCTGCAGGAAGAGTCGGTGTCGTTCCAGTCGCTGCTCGACCGCACCCGCCGCGAGCTGGCGCAGCAGTACCTGGCCGAAGACCGCCACACCCTCACCGACGTGGCCGACATGCTCGGCTTTGTGGACAGCAGCAACTTCTTTCGCGCGTGCAAACGCTGGTTCAGGCTGCCGCCCGCCCAGTACCGGGCGCGCATCTGGGACACGCCGGCGCTTGCCCACTGAGGAGGCTTGAGCGGATCTCGCGTTTGCCGATGGCCCGCGCCGCAAGGGGTCTCATGCTCTGCCGGACAATCCGGGCATGAGCTTGCTTGCTGAAGACACGGCCGCCACCGACCTGGGGGTGCGCTGGAAACCTGGGTTCCGGGCACTGGGCCCCGCCTTTCTTACCGAACTGCGGCCGACGCCGCTGCCCGATCCCTACTGGGTCGGCCACAGCGACGCGGTGGCCGGCTTGCTGGGTTTGCCGGCTGATTGGCGGCAATCGGACAGCACGCTGGCGGCCCTGACCGGCAGCCTGCCCGTCGCCGGCACCCAGCCTTTCGCCACCGTGTACAGCGGCCACCAGTTCGGCGTGTGGGCCGGGCAGCTTGGCGATGGCCGCGCGATCATGCTCGGCGAAACCGAGGGCGGCCTCGAGGTGCAGCTCAAGGGCGCGGGCCGCACGCCCTACTCGCGCGGCGGCGATGGCCGCGCCGTGCTGCGCTCCAGCATCCGCGAATTCCTTTGCAGCGAAGCAATGCACGGCCTTGGCATTCCCACGACGCGTGCCTTATGCGTCACCGGTTCTGACGCGCGCGTGTACCGCGAAGAGCCCGAGAGCGCGGCCGTCGTGACCCGCGTGGCGCCCAGCTTCATCCGCTTTGGCCATTTCGAGCACTTTGCGGCCAACCAGCGCGATGCTGAACTGCGTGCGCTGGCCGATTACGTCATCGACCGCTACTACCCGGCGTGCCGCACGACCGACCGCTTCGGCGGCAACGCCTACGCGGCTTTCCTGGAAGCCGTGAGCGAGCGCACCGCCGCGCTGCTGGCGCAGTGGCAGGCCGTCGGCTTTTGCCATGGCGTGATGAACACCGACAACATGAGCATCTTGGGGCTCACCATCGACTATGGCCCGTTCCAGTTCCTGGACGGCTTCGATCCGCGCCACATCTGCAACCACAGCGACACCAGCGGGCGCTACGCCTTCAACCAGCAGCCCAACGTGGCCTACTGGAACCTGTTCTGCCTGGCGCAGGCGCTGCTGCCATTGATCGTCGACCAGGAAGTCGCCGTGGCCGCGCTGGAGTCCTACAAGACAGTGTTTCCGCGCGAATTCGAGGGCCGCATGCGCGCCAAGCTCGGGCTCGGCGATTCGGCCGAGGGCGACCGTGCGCTCATCGAGGGTGTGCTGAAGCTGCTGGCCGCCGAAAAGGTCGACTACACGATCTTCTGGCGCCGCCTTTCGCAGCACATGGCGGACGGCAACGCCGAACCCGTCCGCGACCTCTTCCTGGACCGCGCCGGTTTCGATGCCTGGTTGCTATCTTTTTCGGAGCGGCATGCAAAGGCGTCGGCGCCGGGCCAACGCTCGGAAGCTGCCGATTTGATGCTCAAATCCAACCCCAGATTCGTGCTGCGGAACCACCTGGGCCAGCAAGCCATCGAAGCGGCTGCGCAGAAGGACTTCCTGGGTGTGGCAACCTTGCTGAACCTGCTCGAAACCCCATTTGAAGAACATCCCGGTGCCGACGCTTACGCCGGCTTCCCGCCCGACTGGGCTTCCACGATCGAAATCAGCTGCTCATCATGACCGCACCCATCCAGAAAACCGATGCCGAATGGAAAGCACTGCTCGCTGAAAAAGGCGCGGAGCCCGCGGCCTTCGAAGTGACGCGCCACGCGGCCACCGAGCGCCCCTTTACCGGCAAGTACGAGGCGCACTGGGAAGACGGCACCTACCACTGCATCTGCTGCGGCGCCAAGCTGTTCGAGGCATCGACCAAGTTCGACGCGGGTTGCGGCTGGCCCAGTTTCTCGGAAGAAGCCGTGCCGGGCGCCATCAAGAACATTGTCGACCGTTCGCACGGCATGGTGCGCACTGAAAACGTTTGCGCGAACTGCGGCGCCCACCTGGGCCACGTGTTCCCCGATGGCCCGACCGAGACCGGCTTGCGCTACTGCATGAACTCGGCTTCGCTCGATTTCCAGAAGAAATAACCAAACCACCACAGGCTCCCGCCCAGCGCATGAAACTGCTCCTCGACTTCTTTCCGATCCTGCTGTTCTTCGGCGCCTACAAGCTGGGCGACATCTACACCGCCACCGCCGTGCTCATGGGCGCCACCGTGGTGCAGATGGGCATCATCTATGCCACCGAGCGCAAGCTGCAGGCCATGCAGAAGGCCACGCTGGTGCTGATCCTGCTGTTCGGCACGCTCACGCTGGTGCTGCATGACGACCGCTTCATCAAGTGGAAGCCCACGGTGCTCTACGGCGCTATGGCCGTGGCGCTGGCGGTGGCGCTCTGGGCGCTGAAGAAGAACTTCCTGAAAATGCTGCTGGGCTCGCAGTTGCAGTTGCCCGACCGCATCTGGAGCCGCCTGAATGTGGCGTGGATCGGCTACTGCCTTTTCATGGCACTCATCAATGCCTACGTGGCGGCGTACTTCACCACCGAGGCCTGGGTCAACTTCAAGCTCTGGGGCTATGTGTTCCCCATCGTCTTCCTGGTGGCGCAGGGCCTGTACATCTCGCCGCACCTCAAGAGCGACGAGCCCACGGCATGAGCACCGCCGCTACCTACCCGCTGCCGACGGCAAATGCGCTGGAGGCGGTGCTGCGCCAGAAGCTGCAGCCCACCGTGCTGGAGGTGATCGACGAGAGCAGCGCCCACGCCGGCCATGCGGGCGCCAACGCCGAGGGCTACGGCACCCATTTCCGGGTTCGCATTGCCTCCCCACTGTTCGAAGGGAAGCCCCGCGTGGCGCGCCATCGCCTTGTGTATGATGCCCTCCAAGTTTTTATCGCGCAGGGTCTGCACGCCATCGCCATCGAGGTGCTCTGAGTCGTTCGGTCGACCAACGGGTCGATCAAGTGCCACGCGGCTTTCGCCGCGGCGGCTCCGCCCTCCTCATTTCCCTTTTCGTTCTTTCGCCTTTCCCGCTTTTTCCACGCGCTTTTTTCTACACGCGCATTTCCCATCCAGCCTGATATTCATTCCATGAAAAAACAACTCTTGACGGCCGTTGCGGCCGCAGCGCTGCTCGGTGCGATTCCCCTGGCGGCAGTGGCGCAGAACGCAGCCATCGTCAACGGCAAGCCCGTGCCCAAGGCGCGCATGGACGTGCTGGCGCAGCAACTGGCGGCAGCCGGCCGGCCGGTCACGCCGGAAATGCAGGGCCAGCTGCGCGAGGAAGTCGTTGCGCGCGAAGTGTTCATGCAGGAAGCGCAAAAGCAGGGTCTCGACGCCACCGACGACTACAAGAACCAGCTCGAGCTCGCCCGCCAGGCCATCCTGATCCGTGCGCTGTTCGAGAACTACCGCAAGACCAACGCCGTGTCGGAAGCCGACGTCAAGGCCGAGTACGACAAGTTCGTGGCGGCTAATGGCGGCAAGGAATTCAAGGCCCGCCACATCCTGGTCGAGACCGAAGACCAGGCCAAGAAGATCATGGCCGACCTGAAGAAGGGCGCCAAGTTCGAAGACATCGCCAAGAAGCAGAGCAAGGACCCGGGTTCGGGCGCCAACGGCGGCGACCTCGACTGGGCCAACCCGTCCAGCTTCGTGCCCGAATTCTCGGAAGCGATGATCAAGCTCAAGAAGGGCGAGACCACGGCCACGCCCGTCAAGACGCAGTTCGGCTATCACATCATCCGCGTGGACGACATCCGCCAGGCACAACTGCCGAAGATGGAAGAAGTGCAGCCGCAGATCACGCAGCAGTTGCAGCAGCAACGCCTGCAGAAGTACCAGGAAGAGCTGCGCGCGAAGGCCAAGATCGAGTAAGCCTTCGGCCATCGCATCAGAAAAAAAGCCCCGCAGTCGCGGGGCTTTTTTTATTGCGGCGTGATGTCGAAGTCTTTCACGAACCGGGCGTAGTCGTCCGACTCCTTGCGCACGAAGCCCGTGAAGTCTGGCGCTGAGCCACCGATGACTTCGAGGCTGAGATCGGCGAGCTGCTTCTGCGTGTCGGCATTCTTGAGCAGCGCCTGCACTTGCTCGTTTAGCTTGGCGATGATCGGTGCCGGGGTTCCGGCCGGTGCCACCAGGCCGACCCAGCCCATGAACCTGTAGCCCGGCACGCCGGACTCGGCCACCGTCGGCACCTCGGGCAAGGTTGGAACGCGCTTGTCGCCCGTGACCGCCAGCGCCTTCAGCTTGCCGCTCTTGGCATAGGGCACCGCGGTGGGCGAGGTTTCGAACATCAGGTCGATCTGGCCGCCGATCAGGTCGGACAGCGCGGGCGCCCCGCCCTTGTAGGCGACGTTGAGCAGATCGGTGCCGGTCATGCGCATGAAGCGGCGCGCGGCCACGTCCTGCGGGCCGCCCACGCCCGAGGTGCCGACGCTGAGCTTGCCGGGGTTGGCCTTGGCGTAGGCCACCAGCTCGCTGACATTCTTGAACGACCACTTGGGATTCATGATGAGCACGTTGGGCTGGTCGGCCACGCGGATCACGGGCGCCAGGTCCTTGATCGGGTCGTAGGCCAGCTTGGCGAACATGTGCGCGTTGGAAGCCAGGCCGGTGTGCACCATCAACAAGGTGTAGCCGTCCTTGGGCGCCTTGGCGACGTAGTCCATGCCGATGTTGCCGCTGGCACCGGGACGGTTGTCCACCAGCACGGGCTGGCCCAGGGCCGTCGAGAGCTTCTGGCCAACCAGGCGCGCCGTCATGTCGATGCTGCCGCCCGGCGGGAACGGCACCACCATGCGGATCGGCTTGGACGGATAAGCGTCCTGCGCATGGGCCGCAGGCACGATGCCCGCCAAGCCGGCGGCAAGGCACGCGAACGAGACGAATGAGCCGAACGGGAAACGAAAACGCTTGTTCATGGAGTTCTCCGGGGTTTCTTGAGGGTTGGCAGACGGGTCAATCGGCGGTGGCGCGCAGGGCGCGTTCGATGTCGGCGGCCCAGGCGAGCAATGCGGCATCGCGCATCGGCAAGCCTGCAAGGCTCAGGCCCACGGGCGCTTCGCCCGCCGCATGGCAGGGCAAGGAGATGGCGCAGCCATCCATGAAGTTGACGATGGAGGGATTGCGCAGCATCGCTGCGTTGGCGGCGAAGTACTGCGCCTCGTCGGCTTCGAGGGCCTCGATGCGCGGCGCCACCAGCGGCACGGTCGGCATGAGCCAGCCCTCGAATTCCCCCAGGCGCCCCGCTACGCGGCGCTGCCAGTCGGCCCGCTGCGCCTGCAGAGCGAGGTAGGTCCGCGCCGTGAAGTCCTTGCCGCGCAGGATGCGGCTGATCACGCGCGGGTCGTAGGCGCTGCCGCTGCGTTCGATCAGCTCGGCATGCCATGCCCATGACTCGGCGGCGCTGAAACCGCCCGCGGCGTTGATGGCTGCGAGTTCGTCGAACTCGGGCACCGCCAGCTCGACCAGCTGTGCGCCGGCGGCCGAGAGGCATTGCAGCGCGCGCCGGAACGTTGCAGCAACGTGCGCGTCCATGCCGTCTTGCACCAAGGTGGTCGGCACCGCGAAGCGCGCTTGCCGCAGGCGCTGCGGTCGGGGCAACTCAGACACACCGGACAGCACCGCATCCATTGCCGCGCAGCCGGCCACGTCGAGCGCCATCACGCCCACCGCGTCGAGGCTGTGCGACAGCGGCACGAGCCCGGTGCCCGGCATGCGTCGCGCCGTCGGCTTGAAGCCGGTAATGCCGCACAGCGCCGCCGGAATGCGTGCCGAGCCACCGGTGTCGCTGCCGACGCTCGCAACGCACATGCCGTCGGCCACAGCCACGGCAGCGCCTGAAGACGAACCGCCGGGAATACGCCGTTCGCCGCGCTGCCACGGATTGGCCGGCGTTCCGTAGTGCGGATTGAGGCCGAGGCCGGAGTAAGCGAACTCCGTCATGTTGGTCTTGCCGACCAGCACCGCACCCGCCGACAGCAGGCGCTGCACGGCCTCGGCGTCATGCGCGGCGGGAGGCGCATCGCGCAGCACGACGGAGCCGGCGGTCGTCGTTTCGCCGGCCACGTCGAACAAGTCCTTGACCGACACCGGCAGGCCTTCGAGCGGCGAGCGCACGACGCCGGCCTTGCGCAAGCTGTCGGAGGCGCACGCCAGGTGCCCGGCGCGGTCTGCGAGCACACGGGTGAAGGTGCGCGAGCCTTCGCCGAAAGGGTCGGCGATGCGTTGCAGCGCCGATGCAGTCAGCTCGACGGAGGTGGTGCGGCCGGCTGCCAGTTCGGCGCGGGCAGCTTCGAGGGAGATCGCGGCAGGCATGTGCGGCCCCTTTACGTGTCAGGCGACAACCGGCAGCGAAACCGCCCGGTACTCGTGCGCAATGCGGCGGCCTGTGTGCTCGTCGGCCAGCTCCATGCGAAAGCGCGCGGCCGGTCGAATGCCGCCGATGGCACCGACGGTGCCGCAGGTCATTGCGAAACCGTCCGACGGCTCGCCATCGGCCGCTGCGCAGCGCGCCAGCAGATCGGCTGGCGGGCGCAGCGCGGCCAGCGTGCCTTCTTGGTACAGGCGCCATTCACCGCCCTCCTCGATCCACGAACGCAGCACCAGCGTGTCCCAGCGGTCCTGCACGTCCGCCAGCCGCCAAGCACTGCGAGCCACCGGCTTGGCGCAGATCTGCTTGGAGAGCGCCACACTGTGCGCTTCCAGCGCGCGGTCGGTGTGGTCCGAGCCGATGGAAACGAAGAACTCGCCCCGGTGCAGGAACAGCAGCGGCTCGACCTCGCCCGAGGTGTCGGCTCCCACCACTTGCACCGCGTCGGCCTGGCTCAGCTGCTGGGTGGCCACCCGGTAGAACAGCGGCACGGCGCTGGGTGCCGGCACGCCGAGTTCCGCAAGTTCCTCGATGTGATGCTCGATGGCGGCGGTGTCGCGCCCGGTCCAGCCGGCGACGACAAGGTGCCGCGCTTCGAAGTCGAGCGTTTGCGGGGCGCTTCCTTCGGGAAGTTCGAAAGACAGTTTCATGCGTGCCTTGTTGAAGTTTTAGTGAAATTTCACAACGATATTACAGTGAGTTCACAAAAACTTCAAAGAGATTTGCCACAGGTACCATCAGCAACCCCAACCATGAGCACCGCGCGCCGATGAAAGCAGCCACGCCCGCCCGCAAAAGCCCCGCCCGGCGGCCCGAAGCAGCCATCTCCCTGAACGAGACCGCCTACCTGCGCTTGAAGGAAGCCTTGGTGACCCTCGCCTACAAGCCGGGGGAGTACCTCAACACCGCCCAGGTGATGGAGCGGCTGGGCGTGGGCCGCACGCCGGTCAACCAGGCGCTGCACCGCCTTTCGGCCGAGGGCCTGGTCCACATCATTCCGCGCAAGGGCGCGATGGCCTCGCCGCTGTCGATCAACGACGCGCTGGAACTCATCGAGGTCCGGCTGGTGAACGAGGTGCTGTGCATGCGCCTGGCCGCGGCGGCCATCACGGAGGCCGAGTTGGCCGAACTGCAGGCCATCGCCGAGCAGTTCGAGGCCGCAGCACAGCGGCGCGATGCGATGTCGGTCATGAACCTCGACCGGCTCTTCCACGAAAAAATTGCGGCGGCGGCGCGCAACGCGATGCTGCAGGACATCCTGAGCGTGCTGCATGCGCGCTCGCAGCGCTTCTGGGCGATTTCACTGGCTGCTGAGGGGCACTTGGCGGAGGTGATCGAAGAGCACCGCACCATCGTCGCTGCGCTGCAGCGGCGCGATGCTGAAGCGGCGGCCGAAGCGGCAAGGACGCATGTGCTGTCGTTCAAGGCGTCGATGCTGAACAGCCAGCGCTGACCGGCAGCGCTTCAGGCGCCATTCCCCATGAAAAATGCCCTCCAGACCCAGGTCTGGAGGGCATTTCTTTGACTCGATTCAGGCCGTCAGCACGGCCTGACTGCGGCCGTGCCGACCGATCACCCCACCCACTTGCGCGCGTTGCGCCAGATCTGCATCCAGGGGCTGAGCTCGCTCCGGTCGCCCGGCGTCCAGCTCATCTGGATGTTGCGGAACACGCGTTCCGGGTGCGGCATCACGGCGGTGAAACGGCCGTCTGGCGTGGTCACTGACGTCAGGCCACCGGCGCTGCCGTTCGGGTTGAACGGGTACTGCTCGGTAGGCTTGCCGTGGTTGTCCACGAAACGCATCGCCGCAATGGCCTTTGCCGCATCGCCGCGGTGCTTGAAGTTGGCATAGCCCTCGCCGTGCGCCACCGCAATCGGCAAGCGGCTGCCGGCCATGCCCGAGAAGAAGATGCTGGGGGACTCGAGCACTTCGACCATCGACAGGCGCGCTTCGAAACGCTCGCTCTGGTTGGTGGTGAAGCGCGGCCAGGCTTCGGCGCCCGGGATGATGTCGGCGAGTTCGGCAAACATCTGGCAGCCGTTGCACACGCCCAGGCCGAAGGTGTCTTGCCGGCCGAAAAAGGCCTTGAACTGTTCGGCGAGCTTCGGGTTGAAGGTGATGCTGCGGGCCCAGCCGATGCCGGCGCCCAGGGTGTCGCCATAGCTGAAGCCGCCGCAGGCGACCACGCCCTTGAAGTTGGCGAGGTCCGCCCTGCCCGTCTGCAGGTCGGTCATGTGGACGTCGTAGGCCTCGAAACCCGCTTCGGTGAAGGCATAGGCCATTTCGACGTGCGAGTTGACGCCCTGCTCGCGCAGGATGGCGACCTTGGGGCGGTGCTGAAGGATGGCGGGGGCGTTGATGCTGCTGCCCTCACCCCTGCCCTCTCCCAGAGGGAGAGGGAGAAATACGTGCATGCCGGGGTCTGAAGGATCGCCGGCTGCGGCATGTTCAGCATCGGCGCAGGCGGGGTTGTCGCGCTCGCGGGCGATCTTCCAGCTGACCGAATCCCACACCTGATGCAGGTCGTGCAGCGTAGCGCTGAACACCGACTTGGCATCGCGCCAGATTTCGAGCTCGCCCTTGCCGGCATCCATCGTGGAGCTCGCGGGCCGGGTCTTGCCGACGAAGTGGCTGTGGGCGCTGAGGCCATGGGCGCGCAGCACCTGCATCACATCGTTGCGCTCGGCCGTGCGTACCTGCAGCAGCATGCCGAGTTCTTCATTGAACAGCGCCTTGAGCGTGAGCTCTTCGCGGCGCGCACTGACCTGCTGCGCCCAGTTCTTGGCGTCGCCGGTTTCCATGCGGCTGTCGGAAATGCCGTCGCCTTCAGTCACCAACATGTCGACATTGAGCGCCACGCCCACATGGCCGGCAAAGGCCATTTCGCAGGCGGTGGCGAACAGGCCGCCGTCGCTGCGGTCGTGCATGGCCAGGATCTTGCCGTCGGCGCGCAGCGCGTTCACTGCATTGACGAGCGCCACGAGTTGGGCCGGGTCGTCGAGGTCGGGCACTGTGTCGCCGCTCTGGCCGAGCGTCTGCGCGAGGATGCTGCCGGCCATGCGGTGCTTGCCACGGCCCAGGTCGACGAGCACGAGCGTGGTGTCGGCCTCTTGCGCATCGAGCTGCGGCGTGAGCGTGCCGCGCACGTCGGCCAGCGTTGCGAACGCCGTCACGATCAGGCTGACGGGCGACGTGACCTTCTTGGCTTCGCCCTCGTCTTTCCATTGCGTGCGCATCGAGAGCGAATCCTTGCCGACCGGAATCGACACGCCCAGCGCCGGGCACAATTCCAGGCCCACGGCCTTGACGGTTTCATACAGCGCGGCGTCTTCGCCTGGCTCGCCGCAGGCCGCCATCCAGTTGGCCGAGAGCTTCACGCGCGAGAGTTCGATGGGCGCGGCCAGCAAGTTGGTAATGGCCTCGGCCACGGCCATGCGGCCCGAGGCCGGTGCGTCGAGCGCGGCCAGCGGCGTGCGCTCGCCCATGCTCATGGCTTCGCCTGCAAAGCCCTTGTAATCCGCCAGCGTCACGGCGCAATCGGCCACCGGCACCTGCCACGGGCCGACCATCTGGTCGCGGTGGCTCAGGCCGCCCACGGTGCGGTCGCCGATGGTGATCAGGAAGCGCTTGGAGGCAACGGTCGGGTGCGAGAGCACGTTGATGGCGGCCTTCTGCAGATCGACGCCGGTCAGGTCGAGCGGCTTGAAGCTGCGCGCGACGGTCTTCACGTCGCGGTGCATCTTGGGCGGCTTGCCGAGCAGCACGTCCATCGGCATGTCGACCGGCTGCACCGCGGCGCCTTCGTCGGCCACCAGCAGCTGGCGCTCTTCGGTCGCCACGCCCACCACCGAGAACGGGCAGCGCTCGCGCTCGCAGAAGGCCTTGAACTGCTCGAGCGATTCCGGCGCGATGGCCAGCACATAACGCTCCTGGCTCTCGTTGCACCAGATTTCCTTGGGCGCCATGCCCGATTCTTCGAGCGGCACGGCGCGCAGGTCGAAGCGCGCCGCGGCCGGCATCGTTGGTCAGCTCAGGAAAGGCATTGCTCAGGCCGCCCGCGCCCACGTCATGGATCGCAAGGATCGGGTTGGCCGCGCCCTGCTGCCAGCAATGGTTGATGACCTCTTGCGCACGGCGCTCGATTTCGGGGTTGCCGCGCTGCACCGAGTCGAAGTCGAGTTCGGCCGCATTGGCGCCCGTGGCCATCGAGCTCGCGGCGCTGCCGCCCATGCCGATGCGCATGCCGGGGCCGCCGAGCTGAATGAGCAGCGAACCGGCCGGAAACTGGATCTTCTTGGTCTGCGTGGCATCGATGCTGCCCAGACCGCCCGCGATCATGATGGGCTTGTGATAGCCGCGCTGCACCGTGTCGATGTCGCTCGCCGCCGTTTGCTCGTATTCGCGGAAGTAGCCCAGCAGGTTGGGCCGGCCGAATTCGTTGTTGAACGCGGCGCCGCCCAGCGGGCCTTCGGTCATGATCTGCAGCGGGCTGGCGATGTGCTCGGGCTTGCCGTAGTGGCCCTCTTCCGGCCAGAGCTTCGACACGGTGAAGCCGGTCAGGCCAGCCTTGGGCTTGGAGCCGCGGCCGGTAGCACCTTCGTCGCGGATTTCGCCGCCGGCACCGGTGGAGGCGCCGGGGAACGGCGAAATGGCGGTCGGATGGTTGTGCGTCTCGACCTTCATCAGCACATGGCTCAGTGCGCTATCTTTTTGATAGCTCTGCGAACCCGAAGCCGGGATGAAGCGCTCGACGGTCGTGCCCTCCATGACCGAGGCGTTGTCCGCATAGGCGATGACCGTGTGCTGCGGGTTCTCTTTCTCGGTGTGGCGAATCATCGAGAACAGGCTTTGGGGCTGCGCCTTGCCGTCGATGGTGAACTGGGCGTTGAAGATCTTGTGGCGGCAGTGCTCGCTGTTGGCCTGCGCGAACATCATCAGTTCGACGTCGCTCGGGTTGCGGCCCAGGCGCGTGAAGGCGTCGACCAGGTAGTCGATTTCGTCCTCGGCCAGCGCCAGGCCGAAGCCCGTGTTGGCCGCCACCAGCGCGGCACGGCCGCCGCCCTGCACGTCGACCAGCGCCATCGGCTGGGCCGGCAGTTCGCTGAAGAGGCTCGCGGCCTGATCGACGGTGGCAAGCACCGATTCGGTCATGCGGTCATGCAGCGGGCCTGCCACGGCGGCGAGCGTGTCGCCCTCGAGCACGGGCGCCTTGCCGATCAGCGGCGCCTTGAGCTTCAGGTGGTACTGGGTCACGCGCTCGACCCGGCGCAGCGCAAGGCCGCAGTTGTGGGCGATGTCGGTCGCTTTGGAAGCCCAAGGCGACACGGTGCCAAGGCGCGGCGTGACGACCATCGATGTGGCTGCCTTGGCCGATGCCTCGAAGGGCTCACCGTAGGTCAGCAGCGCGGCAAAGCGCTCATGCTCGGCAGCGCTCAGCGCGGCGTCGGTGACCACCAGGTGCACGAAGCGGGCCGAAATGCCCTCGATGCGCGGCTCGATGGCCTGCAGCTTGGGCAGCAGCTGCCGCGCGCGGAAATCGCTGAGTGCGCTGCCGCCCTCGAACATGGTTACGACAGGAAGGGCTTGGGATGCGGGCTGCGTCACGGTCGATGGGGCCTTGGGGCCGCGTTGGGAATCAAAGAATCGAGGCGGAAGACCGCTGACTGGGGTCATCCGCGTTAACCCGGAATTTTAGCTTGCTGAATGGGATAATTCCGGGATGAGCATTACCTACAAAGACGCAGCGGGCATCGCAGCCATGCGCGTCGCCTGCCGCCTGGCCTCCGAGGTGCTGGACTACCTCACGCCGTTCATCAAGCCGGGCATCACCACGAACGAAATCGACCGGCTCGCCGCCGAATACATGGTCAAGCAGGGCACCACCTCGGCCACGGTGGGCTACATGGGCGCCAGCAGCGTGCCCTTTCCGAAGTCTCTCTGCACCTCGGTCAACCACGTGGTTTGCCACGGCATCCCGAATGACAAGCCCTTGAAGAAGGGCGACATCATGAACGTCGACGTCACGGTGGTGAAGGACGGCTGGTTTGGCGACAACAGCCGCATGTACATCATCGGCGACGCCTCCATTGCGGCCAAGCGGCTGTGCAGCATCACCTTCGAAGCCATGTGGCACGGCATTCTGCAAGTGCGCCCGGGCGCCCACCTGGGCGACATCGGCTACGCCATCCAGAAATTTGCCGAAGGCCACGGTTTTTCGGTCGTGCGCGAGTTCTGCGGCCACGGTGTGGGCCAGCGCTTCCACGAAGAACCGCAGGTGCTGCACTACGGCCGCCCGGGCACGCTCGAAGAACTCAAGCCCGGCATGATCTTCACCATCGAACCGATGATCAATGCCGGCAAGCGCGAGGTGAAGGAAGACTTCAAGGGCGGCCAATACGACGGCTGGACCATCGTCACGCGCGACCATTCGCTCTCGGCGCAATGGGAACACACGGTGCTGGTCACCGAAACGGGCTACGAGGTGCTCACGCTGTCCGAAGGCAGCCCGCCCCTGCCCTCCTTCGTCACCTCAACGAAAACGTGAGCCGCGCGAGCGGCGCACGGCCCCGGACAAAGCCGTGATCGAACCAGCCAAGATCGACGTGGCAACGCTGCGCGAAGCCTATCGCGCAAAGAAGCTCGCACTCTTCGAAACCTTGCGTTTTGCACGCGCGCCCACGCGCAGCGTGCACACGGTGCTGCGGCAGTTGTCCGCGCTGGCCGACCAGACCTTGTGCGCGCTTTGGCGGGAGGCCGATTTCGGCGATTCGCTCACCCTGGCGGCCGTGGGCGGCTTCGGCCGCGGCGAGCTGTTTCCGTATTCCGACGTCGACGTGCTCCTGCTGCTGCCGCCCGAGGGCCACGCCAGCGAAATCGATCCGGCACGCATCGAAGCCTTCATCGGGCATTGCTGGGACGCGGGGCTTGAAATCGGCTCGAGCGTGCGCACGGTCGAAGAGTGCCTGGCCGAGGCCGAGAAAGACGTCACCGTGCAGACCTCGCTGCTCGAGGCACGGCTGATTGCGGGCAACAAGAAGCTCTTTGTCGCCTTTCGCCGCCGCTTTACCCGCGCCATCGATCCGCAGGCCTTCTTCGTCGCCAAGTCGCAGGAAATGCGGCACCGCCACCAGAAGTTCGACAACACGCCTTACGCGCTCGAACCCAACTGCAAGGAATCGCCGGGCGGCCTGCGCGACCTGCAAACCATTCTCTGGATGACCAAGGCCGCCGGCTACGGCAGCCGCTGGGACGACCTGGCAAAGAACGGCCTGGCCACGCCGTTCGAGGCGCAGCAGATCAAGCGCAACGAAGCGTTGCTTTCGCTGATTCGCGCGCGGCTGCACGTGATTGCCAATCGACGCGAAGACCGGCTGGTGTTCGACCTGCAGACGGCCGTGGCCGCGAGCTTCGGCTACGAGAGCGAATCGCAGCGCAAGTCGAGCGAAGCGCTGATGCGGCGCTACTACTGGGCGGCCAAGGCGGTCACGCAGCTCAACCAGATCTTGCTGCTCAACATTTCGGAGCGGCTGCAGCCCAGCGACGAACAGCACACGCCGATCAACGAGCGCTTCTACGAACGCGCCGGCCTTATCGAAATTGCGAGCGACGACCTTTACGAGCGCGAGCCGCGCGCCATTCTCGAAACCTTCCTGCTCTACCAGAAGACCATCGGCGTGAAGGGCCTGTCGGCACGCACGCTGCGCGCGCTCTACAACGCGCGCCATGTCATGGACAGCAAGTTCCGGAACGACCCGGCGAATCACGAGACCTTCATGCGCATCCTGCTGCAGCCGTACGGCATCACGCATGCGTTCAGGCTCATGAACCAGACCTCGGTGCTGGGGCGGTACCTGCGGGTGTTCCGCAGCATCGTGGGGCAGATGCAGCACGACCTTTTCCACGTGTACACGGTGGACCAGCACATCCTGATGGTGCTGCGCAACGTGCGGCGCTTCTTCATTGCCGAGCACGCGCACGAATATCCGTTCTGCTCGCAGCTTGCGGCCGGCTGGGACAAGCCGTGGATTCTTTACGTGGCCGCACTGTTCCACGACATTGCCAAGGGCCGCGGCGGCGACCACTCGACGCTCGGCGCGCGCGACGTGCAACGCTTCTGCAAGCAGCATGGCATTGCGCGCGAAGACGCCAAGCTCATCGAATTCCTCGTGGCCGAACACCTGGTGATGAGCCAGGTGGCGCAAAAGCAGGACCTGAGCGACCCGGAAGTGATTGGCGCGTTTGCCAAGCGCGTGGGCAACGAGCGCTATCTCACGGCGCTCTACCTGCTCACCATTGCCGATATCCGCGGCACATCGCCACGCGTGTGGAATGCCTGGAAGGGCAAGCTGCTCGAAGACCTTTACCGCTACACCCTGCGCGCCCTCGGTGGCCGCATGCCCGACCCGGATGCCGAGGTGGAATCACGCAAGCGCGAGGCGCTGGTGCAGCTTGCACTGCATGCGCAGCGCTTCGAAGCACACAAGGCGCTGTGGGACACGCTCGACGTCGGCTACTTCATGCGCCACGAGGCCAGTGAGATCGCCTGGCACGCCAAGCAGCTTTCGCGCTTTGTGCCGCCGCCCAATGTGCCGGTGGACCCCAAGGCACCGCCCATCGTGCGGGCGCGCCTTTCGCCCGTCGGCGAAGGACTGCAGGTGGTGGTGTACACGCCCGACCAGCCCGATCTCTTCGCGCGCATCTGCGGCTATTTCGACCAGTCGTCGTTCAGCATTCTTGACGCGAAAGTACACACCACCAGCAACGGCTACGGCCTCGACACCTTCCAGGTTGTAACTACTTTCGTGCCCGACCACTACCGCGATCTCATCAGCATGGTCGAACTGGGCCTTGCTCAAACGCTCACAGAGGCCGGCCCCCTGCCCCCGCCCAGCGTGGGCCGGGTGTCGCGCCGGGTGCGCAGCTTTCCCATCAAGCCGCGCATCAGCCTGCTGCCCGACGACAAGGCGCAGCGCTGGCTGCTCAACATCTCGGCCAGCGACCGCGCGGGGCTGCTGTATTCGGTGGCGCGCGTGCTCGCGCGACACCACCTGAACCTGCAGCTCGCCAAGGTCACAACGCTTGGCGAACGAGTGGAAGACACGTTCCTTATCAGCGGCCCCGAGCTGCAGGGACAGAAGACGCAACTGGCCATCGAGACGGAGCTGATGGAGGCGCTGGCCTCCTGAGGCGCTTGCTTTCCGCTTGTTTCGTTCGCAGGCGCATCCTGCGGCATGATGTTGCCGACTTGATTCAACTCGAACGGCAACACTCGACATGAGCCAAAAGACCAACCCTCTTGCGGGCCAGCCCGCGCCGCTGGACCTGCTCGTCAACGTCCCGCGCCTCATCTCGGCCTACTACACGGGCCGGCCGGATCCTTCGGTGCCCGCACAGCGCGTGGCCTTTGGAACATCGGGCCACCGCGGCTCCTCCTTCGACGACGCTTTCAATGAGTGGCATGTGCTGGCCATCAGCCAGGCGATTGCCGATTACCGCAAGCAGAATGGCATCGACGGCCCGCTGTTTTTGGGCATCGACACGCATGCGCTCTCCACGCCCGCTTTCAACAGCGCGGTCGAAGTGCTGGCCGCCAACGGCGTGGAGCTGATGCTGTCGAAGGACGACGAATACACGCCGACACCCGCCGTCTCGCACGCCATCCTCGTCTACAACCGCGGCCGCACGACCGGGCTGGCCGACGGCATCGTGATCACGCCTTCGCACAACCCGCCCGAAAGCGGCGGCTTCAAGTACAACCCGCCCAACGGCGGTCCGGCCGGCACCGACATCACCTCGGCCGTGGAGGCCGCGGCCAATGGCTATCTTGCAGCCGGCCTCCAGGGCGTGAAGCGCCTTCCGCTCGCGCAGGCCCTGCGCGCCTCGACCACGCACCGTCACGACTACCTGAACACCTATGTGGAAGACTTGGCACAGGTGCTCGACATGGACGCGATTCGCGGCGTGCCGATCGACCTGGGCGTCGATCCGCTGGGCGGCGCTGGCGTGCGCTACTGGCCCGCGATTGCTGCGCGCTACAAGCTCGACCGGCTCAACGTGCTCAGCCAGGAGGTCGACCCGACCTTCCGCTTCATGTCGCTCGACTGGGACGGCCGCATTCGCATGGACCCGTCGTCGCCCGATGCGATGCACCAGCTCATCGGCCTCAAGGACCGCTTCGGCATTGCCTTTGCGTGCGATACCGACCACGACCGGCACGGCGTCGTCACGCGCAGTGCAGGGCTGCTGCCGCCGAACAACTACCTGGCCGTGATGGTCGACTATCTCTTCACGCACCGCCCGCAATGGGCCGCACATGCGGCCGTCGGCAAGACGGTGGTCAGCAGCCAGATGATCGACCGCGTGGCCGCGAACCTGGGGCGCAAGCTGTACGAGGTGCCGGTGGGCTTCAAGTGGTTCGTCGACGGACTGGTGGATTCGTCGCTGGGGTTCGGCGGCGAAGAAAGCGCGGGCGCCACCTTCCTGCGCCGCGACGGGTCGGTGTGGACCACCGACAAGGACGGAATCGCTCCCGCCCTGCTGTCGGCGGAAATTGCCGCTCGCACAGGCCGCGACCCCGGCGAGCGCTTTGCCGAGCTGGCAAAGGCGCTCGGCAAGCCGGTGTCCAATCGCGTGGATGCCGCTGCCACCGTCGAGCAGAAGAAGAAACTCTCAAGCCTGTCGCCGCAGCAGGTGCTGTCGACGGAACTCGCAGGCGAGAAGATCCAGAACGTGTTGAGCCATGCGCCCGGCAATGGTGCGGCCATCGGCGGCGTGAAGGTGGTCACGGAAAACGGCTGGTTCGCCGCGCGGCCGTCGGGCACCGAGAACATCTACAAGATCTACGGCGAGAGCTTTCTCGGTGCCGAGCACCTTGGGCGCATCCTGGAGGAAGCGCAGCAGCTGGTGGACAAGGCGCTTTCAGCAGGCTGATGAGTTCCGGCGGGTACGGCTGCTTCAGCGCGAGCCCTCTCCCAGCCGCCGCTCCAGCCACACGCTGTAGCGCGAGAGGCCGAAGCAAAGCACCCAGTACACCGCCGCAATGAAGAGGTAGCCCTCGAGGTAGAACGGCCGCCAGGTCGGGTCGCCGCCGAGGGCGAGGCCCAATGCGCCGGTCAGTTCGAACAGGCCGACCACGGTGACCAGAGACGTGTCTTTGAGCGTGCCGACCACGCTGTTGGTCAGTGCGGGCACCACGAGCCGCAGCGCTTGCGGCAGCACAATGTCGCGCTGCACCGGCCAGCGCCCGAAGCCGAGCGCCATGGCGACTTCGGTCTGCCCGCGCGGCACGGCCTGCAGGCCGCCGCGAATGATTTCGGCCAGATAGGCCGCGACGAAAAGCGTCAGGCCGGCCAGCACGCGCACCAGCACATCGGGCTGCCACCCGGCGGGCCACAGCAGCGGCAGAAGGAAAGAGGCCATGAACAGCACCGAGATCAGCGGCACGCCACGCACCAGCTCGATGTAGCTCGCGCTCAGCGTGCGAACCACGGGCCAGCCCGAGCGTCGCCCCAGGGCAAGCAACAGTGCCAGCGGAAAGGCCAGCGCCAGGCCCACCACCGCAAGGCCGATCGTGAGCGGCAAGCCGCCCCAGCGGCTGGTCGGCACATGGACCAGGCCGGCCACGCCACCGCGCATCAGCAGCACGAAGAGCAGCAGCGCCACGATCCAGAGCGGCGCCAGCCACCATCGCCAGCTGCGCGGCCAGGCGCTGAGCACCGTGACGGCCGACAACACGACCACGGCAATGGCAGGACGCCACTGCTTTTCATAGGGAAAGCGGCCGAACAGCATCGGCCGCCACTTCTCGGCCACCACACCCCAGCAGGCGCCGTGCTGTACCGCCCGGCAGGCTTCGGCGTCGGGCCGGAACACCGCGTTCAGCACGCCCCATTCGACGGCATGGAAGCCGCCCCACGCAAGCAGCGCGAGCAGCAGCACCGTGGCCAACGCGCGCAGCGGCGAACCCCAGAGCTCGCTTCGCCAGGCAATGGGGCCTTGGGCGACGTTTCTCATTGCCAGCCCCTGAGCGCAACCCTTGCGTTGTAGCGGTTCATGCCGAAAGAGATCAGCAGCGACAGCAGCAGGTACACCGCCATGATGATCGCGATGCACTCGAAAGCACGCCCGTTCGAGCCGATGGTGGTGTTGGCTACCGACACCAGTTCGGGGTAGCCCACGGCGACCGCGAGCGACGAATTCTTGGTGAGGCTGAGCAACTGGTTGGTGAGCGAAGGCACGATCACGCGCAGCGCCTGCGGCAGGATCACGATGCGCAGCTGCTGCACCGTCGTAAGGCCGAGCGCCTGCCCGGCCAGCACTTGCCCCTGCGACACCGAGAGAATGCCGGCACGCACGATTTCCGCCACGAAAGCCGCCGAGTAAAACGACAGGCCCGCGACGATGGTCACGTACTCAGGGCTCAGCGCCGCACCGCCGCTCACGCCAAAGTCGCCCTTCTCGGGCCATTCAAAGTGCGTCGGCCACCAGCCGCCCTCGCCCGATACAGGCCAGGGCACGCTCAAACCGCCCTTGCTGAGCCACACCCCCGGCAACAAACGCACCGGCTCGGTCGGGTCGGGCAACAGGTTGGCCATGGCAAAGGCCAGCATCAGCAGTTGCACCAGCAGCGGCACATTGCGCAGCACTTCGACATACGCCGTGCAAATGCCGCGCAACAGCACGTGCGGCGCGAGCCGGCCGATGCCGATCAAGGTGCCGAGCACGACCGCGAAGACGGCCGCGGGCACCGCCGCCCGCACGGTGTTGATCAACCCGGCAAGGAAGGCGCGCCAGAACGGCTGGCTGGCATCGAAGTCGAGCCAGCCTTCGCTGATGGAAAAGCCCGCCGGCTCGGTGAGAAAGTCGAACCCCGACCGCACCCCGCGCGAGCGCAGCACATCGAGCGCGTGGTTCATCACCCAGACGGCGCCGGCCAGCACGGCCAGCACCAGCAGCGCCTGGACGATCCAGGCCAGCCAGGCGCCGCGGCGCGAGGCTTGCCGGCTCATCGAACCGGTGGTGCGTAGATCAGGCCGCCCTTGTTCCAGAGGTTGTTCGATCCGCGCGGCAGCTTGAGCACAGATTTCGGTCCGACGTTGCGCTCGAACATTTCACCGTAGTTGCCCACAGCCTTGATCGCGCGGAACGACCAGTCCTTGTCGAGGCCCAGCAGCTTGCCCAGGTCTTCGCCGGTGCCGACGAGGCGCTGCTGCGCCGGATCCTTGCTGTTGGCCTTGAGATCGTCGGCATTGGCCTGCGTGACGCCGAACTCCTCTGCCTCGATGAGCGCGTTGGGCACCCACTTGGCAATGGCAAACCATTCGTCGTCGCCGCGGCGCACCAGCGGCGCGAGCGGTTCCTTGGAAATGAGCTCGGGCAGGATGATGTAGTCGTCGGGATTGGGCGCTTCCTTGTTGCGCAGGCCCGCAAGCGCCGAGGCGTCGGTGGTGAAAGCCTGGCAGCGGCCCGAGAAGAAAGCCTTGAACGAAGCCTCGAAGCTCTCGAACACCACCGTCTTGACCGGAATGTTCTGGGCGCGGAAGTAGTCCGACACGTTCTTCTCGTTGGTGGTGCCCGACTGCGTGCAGATGGTCGCGTTCTTGAGCTGCTTGGCGCTGGTCACCTTGAGCTTCTTCGGCACCAAGAAGCCCTGGCCGTCGTAATAGGTGATGGTGGTGAAGTTGAAGCCCAGCGAAGCATCGCGCGTAAGCGTCCACGTGGTGTTGCGCGCAAGAATGTCGATTTCGCCGGCCTGCAGGGCCGAGAAGCGCTGCTGCGAATTGAGCGGCACGAAGTCGACTTTCTTCGCGTCTCCCAGCACGGCTGCGGCAATGGCGCGGCAGGTGTCCACGTCCAGGCCCGACCAGTTGCCCTGCGTATCCGGCGCGGAAAAGCCGGCCACGCCGTTCGTCACGCCGCATTTCACGGTGCCGCGCTGCTTGACGGCATCGAGCGTTTTACCGGCGAAGGCCGGCGCGGCGGCCGCAAAAGCAACGATGGATGCGGCAACGGCCAGCGCGGGACGGAATCGACTCTTCATTGGTGTGTTCTCCTCAACAAACAAGCAAAAGGCAGTGTACGGGGCAGCCCGCTACTCTGCCAAAGAATGGACGGTTGAATGCATATGCCGCATCGTGAGCCGCTCCGGGCTTTTCCTGCCCGTGGCACATTCACTAACATATGGCCCTTCAATCACTCTCACCAGGAATCTGCTCATGACCAAATCCGATGACACCGGCAAGCTCGTTCTGCGCGTTGCACTCGGCATTCTTATCCTGCTGCACGGCATTGCGAAGGTCGGCAAGGGCGTCGACGGCATCGGCGGCATGCTGGCATCCCACGGGCTGCCGGCGGCCATGGCATACCTGGTCTACGTGGGTGAAATCCTCGCCCCCGTGCTGCTGATCGTGGGCCTGTTCACCCGCCCGGCAGCGCTGATCGTTGCCATCAACATGGTGGTGGCGATCTGGCTGGTTCACCAGAAGGACCTGGGCGCGCTCAATGGGCAAGGCGGCTGGGCGCTGGAACTGCAGGGTATGTTCCTGTTCTCGGCAATTGCCGTCGCGCTGTTCGGCGGTGGCCGCTTCGGCCTGGGCGGCAAGTACAACTGAACGCATGCGGCCGGTGATGAACCGGCCGCTTTTTCTCAGTCGTCGTCGTTGGCGTCGAGCCCGGGAAACAGCACGTCGGTGTAGCCGAAGCGCGAAAAGTCGCGCACCCGCATCGGGTAGAGCTTGCCAAGCAGATGATCGACCTCGTGCTGCACCACGCGCGCATGAAAACCGCTCACGGTCCGGTCGATCGGATCGCCATACGGATCGAAGCCGGTATAGCGGATGCTCGAAAAGCGCGGCACCACGCCGCGAAGGCCCGGCACCGAAAGACACCCTTCCCAGCCCTCTTCTTCCTCGTTGCCAATCGGCGTGATGACGGGATTCAGCAGCACGGTGCGGGGCACCGGCGGTGCATCGGGGTAGCGTGGGTTGACGACGTCTGTGCCGAAAATGACCAGCTGCTGGTCGACGCCGATCTGCGGTGCGGCCAGCCCGGCACCGTTGACCGCAATCATCGTCTCGAACATGTCGCGCACCAGAAGGTGCAGTTCGTCGGTGTCGAAAGCGCTGACCGGCTGCGCAACGCGCAGCAGCCGGGGATCGCCCATTTTCAGGATTTCGCGAATGGCCATGGCGGGATTATCGCGACAGCCGTGCGCCAAGGCTCAGTGGCCCGCCACGCTCCGATCAGGGAGGCGTTTGATTCTTGGAGTCGGGCGACGTGTACAACCGTTGACGAGCGTTCGGCGGTGGCGAGCGGTACTGCGGCAATGGCGAAACGCCTGTATTGCCAGTCGGCGGCACGATCGCGCCACCACCGGGCGGCCGTCCACCGCCGCCGCCCCAGCCCGGACGTCCCACCGGGTAGCCCGGCCGCACAGCCGGATAACCTGGCCGCCCGTAGTAGGGCCGGTCACCGTAATAGGGCCGTCCACCGTAGTAAGGACGACGGCCTTCGTAGTAGGCGCCGCCTTCAATGTAGACGGGCGCCGGCTGAACGACCACCGGGCTGTCGTAATACGGCTGCGAGTAGCCCCCGTTGTAGTAAGGATCGCCGGGCACCGCAACGCAGCCGCCGAGCAGCGCGATGCCGCCGATGGCGACGCAGGTACCGAGAACACGAATTTTCTGCATAAGGGACTCCTTGTCAGCCTTTTGTCTTCAACGCCAGCTTGTAGTCCCTGTTGACTGCGCGGGTGTGAAGTCACGTAACCACCCGTAAGAACGCCGAACCTCCAAGCTCTCAACCCGGCACGCCGTTGGCGAGTATCTCCAGCATACCCGCCTCGTCGATCACGCTCACGCCAAGCTCGCGGGCCTTGTCCAGCTTGCTGCCGGCCTCCTCGCCCGCAACCAGGTAGTTGGTCTTCTTGCTGACGGAGCCGGCCACCTTGGCACCGGCTGATTCCAGTTTGTCCTTTGCTTCGTCCCTGCTGAGCGTAGGAAGGGTGCCGGTGATGACGAAGGTCAGCCCCGCCAGCGGCTTGGGCGCGCGGGCGGCAGGTTCGCCCTCTTCCCACGTCAGACCGCAGGCCCGCAACTGCTCGACCACCTCGCGGTTGTGCGGCTGGTCGAAGAAGGTGCGCAGGCTTTGCGCCACCACCGGGCCGACGTCGTTGACCTCGAGCAACTGTTCTTCGGTCGCAACCATGATCGCGTCGAGCTTGCCGAAATGTTTGGCCAGGTCCTTCGCGGTGCTTTCACCCACATGCCGGATACCCAGCCCGAACAGAAAGCGCGGCAGTGTGGTTTTCTTCGACGCTTGCAGCGCGTCGACGAGGTTCTTGGCCGACTTCTCCGCCATGCGGTCCAGGCCCGCCAAGGTGGTGAAGCCCAGCCTGTACAGGTCGGGCAAGGTGCGGATCAGGTTGGCATCCACCAGTTGCTCGACCAACTTGTCGCCGAGCCCGTCGATATCGACCGCGCGGCGCGCCGCAAAGTGCAGGATGGCTTCCTTGCGCTGGGCGGCGCAGAACAGGCCGCCTGTGCAGCGGTAGTCGACTTCGCCCTCTTCGCGCAGCGCTTCCGATCCGCACACCGGGCACTGGCGCGGCATGGTGAACAACGGGCCGCGCTCGCCCTCGGGCTTGGCCAGGCTCTCGGGCACCACGCCGACCACTTCGGGAATCACGTCGCCCGCGCGACGCACGATGACCTGGTCGCCCACGCGCACGTCCTTGCGGCGCGCCTCGTCCTCGTTGTGCAGCGTGGCGTTGGTCACGGTCACGCCGCCGACAAACACGGGTGCGAGCTTGGCCACCGGCGTGAGCTTGCCGGTGCGGCCCACCTGCACTTCGATGCCGAGCACCTCGGTGAGTTGTTCCTGCGCAGGGTACTTGTGCGCCACGGCCCAGCGCGGCTCGCGCGAGACGAAGCCGAGCTGCCGCTGCAGCTCCAGGCTGTCGACCTTGTAGACGACGCCGTCGATGTCGTAGGGCAAGGCATCGCGCTGACGGCCGATGTTCTCGTGGAACGCGATCAACTCGATCGCCCCCCTCGCACGCGCCGTCTGCTTGGCCACCGGAAAACCCCATGCGTCGAACTGCTGCAGCCAGTCGAACTGGGTCGGAAAATCCGGACCGCCCTCGCTGGCCGGCGTGACCTCGCCGAGACCATAGGCAAAAAAGCTCAGCGGGCGCGCCGCGGCAATGGCCGGGTCGAGTTGGCGCACCGCGCCGGCTGCTGCGTTGCGCGGATTGACGAACACCTTCTCGTTCTTCTGGCCGGCCGCAATCTTCTCTCGCTGGCGCTCATTGAGCGCGTCGAAGTCGGCGCGCTTCATGTAGACCTCGCCACGCACCTCGACCACGGGCGGTGCCTTGCCGTTCAGCCGCAGCGGAATATCGCGCACCGTGCGGATGTTCTGCGTAACCTCTTCTCCGACCTCGCCGTCGCCGCGCGTTGCGGCCTGCACCAGCACGCCGTTCTCGTAGCGCAGGTTCATGGCCAGGCCGTCGAACTTGAGCTCGCAGACGTACTCGACCTGCGGCCCGTCCTCAGGCAGGCCCAGTTCCTTGCGCACGCGGGCGTCGAAAGCGCTGGCGCCGCCGGGCGTGATGTCGGTCTCGGTGCGAATCGACAGCATCGGCACCTTGTGGCGCACCTTCACGAAGCCGTCGAGCACCTTACCGCCGACGCGCTGCGTGGGCGAATCGGGTGTGCGGAGATCGGGAAACTCGGCCTCGATGGCTTGCAGCCGCTGGAACAGCTTGTCGTACTCGGCGTCGGGCAGTTCGGGCGCATCGAGCACGTAATAAAGGTGGGCGTGCTTGTGGAGCAGTTCGCTCAGTGCGGCGGCTTCGCGTGCCGCTTCGTCGCGCGTTGTCATGGGTGTCTCCCGAAGAAATCGGATCAGCTGAAGAGGCGTCGCGCCAAAGGCGAACCGGCGGCCAGATCGCGCGACTCGAGCGTGTCGTAGAGCTGCTCGAGGTCAGCGCCGATCACGTCCATGGTTTCCTCGCGCAGCAGTTGCCCATCGCTGTCGGTCACCACGCCATCCATCTCGCGCGCCAGCGTGGCGGCGGCCTCGCGCATGCGGCGGAACGGCTGCTCGGCGCGGTCGACCTGCGGCACGTCCAGGCTCAGGCTGAGCTCGCGGATGGCCGACTGCGCCGGATCGTCGGCCAGGGCGGCCTGCGTGTCGAACGACAGCCCGAGGATCGGCGGCAGCCCGACTTCGCTGGTCGGCAGCACCATGCGGCCGGGAATGATGCCCGCCACAAAGCCCAGCCGCGCCGCGTTCTGCTGCACATAGCCGGGGCTCCATGCCGCGTGCAGCGCGCGCAGCACAAAGCCCAGCTGCGCATCGTGAGCACTGGCGAACTGGTCGAGCTCGCGCGCACGCGCCACTTCATCGAGCATTTCAGGAAATTCGAGCGCGCCGTTGACGGCATCCGCAAAGGCCTGCGCCTTCACCACGAATTCGGAATACTCGATTTCGTTGAGCGCGCCGGTGCGGTTGGCCAGCTGCACGCCCACCTGGAACGCGCTGTAGCGCTGGCCCGGCACGGGCGGCTCCCACTGGCCGGTATGCTCGTTCAGGCCTTCGATGGCAACAGGCTTGCTGCCCGCGCGGCGGGTGGGCGGCATGGCCGCAATGGCTGCGTCGCCCGACGCAAGGCCGTCCAGCGACACCGGTGCGATCACGTCGATGAGCGGATCGAGGCCGCCGCGACGCTCGGCCGTGGGCAAGGGGCTGGCGCCGGGCGCTGGCAGGTCAGGGTCGAACAAGGGCTCGTGCCGCTCCTGGCCCGGCGGCATCTGGTGCGGGTCAATGTGCAGCATCGGCTCCACGCCGTCGGCCGCGGACGCCGGCGAACGGTCGGCATCGGAAAAATCGTCGCTGGCGGCGTCGGGCTGCCGCGGCGCATTGCGGCGCGAAGTGACGGTGTTGTAGGCCACGACAGCCGCGAGAACGAGGCCGCCGAGGATGGCCAGGGCGAGAGTGAGATTGCTCATGCGCGCTGCTCGGCTTAAGCAGCTTCGACCATCGAGACGGCCGATTCCATGTCGACCGCAACGATGCGGGACACGCCCTGTTCCTGCATGGTGACACCGATCAGCTGCTCGGCCATTTCCATGGCGATCTTGTTGTGGCTGATGAAGAGGAACTGGGTTTCGCGGCTCATGGCGGTCACGAGTTTGGCATAGCGTTCGGTGTTCGCGTCGTCCAGCGGCGCGTCCACCTCGTCGAGCAGACAGAAAGGTGCCGGATTGAGCTGGAAGATGGCAAAAACCAGCGCAATGGCCGTGAGCGCCTTTTCGCCGCCCGAGAGCAAGTGGATGGTCTGGTTCTTCTTGCCGGGAGGCTGCGCCATCACCTGCACGCCCGAATCCAGGATTTCGTCGCCCGTCATCATCAGCCGGGCATTTCCGCCGCCGAAGAGCTCGGGGAACATGCGGCTGAAGTGTTCGTTGACGATCTTGAAGGTGCCGCCAAGAAGCTCGCGCGTTTCGCCGTCGATCTTGCGGATGGCGTCTTCGAGGGTGCCGATGGCTTCGTTCAGGTCGGCCGACTGCGCATCGAGGAAGGTCTTGCGCTCGCTGGCAATCGCAAGTTCGTCCAGCGCTGCCAGATTGACCGCGCCCAATGCGACCACTTCGCGGTTCAGGCGGTCGATTTCGCTTTGCAGGCCCGTGAGGCGCACCTTGTCGGTTTCGATTGACTGGGCGACCGCTTCGAGATCGGCACCGGCGTCGTCCAGCAACTGCTGGTACTGCTCGACACCCAGGCGTGCGGCCTGTTCCTTGAGCTGGAATTCGGTGATGCGCTGGCGCAGCGGATCCAGTTCGCGTTCGAGCTGGAGCCGGCGTTCATCGCTGGCGCGCAGCTTCAGCGTGAGGTCGTCATACTGGCTGCGCGCGGCACCCAAGGCGGCTTCGCGCTCGAGCTTGAGCGCCAGTGCGTCCTGCAGGCCGGCCTGGGCTGCAGCGTCCGACAGCCGACCGAGCTCGGCCCTGGCGCGCTCGTCTTCATCGGTAAGGGCCACCACCTGCTGCGATGCGGTTTCGATGGCCCGGCTCAGTTCGCCGCGGCGGGCTTCGAGCGTGCGCTGCGAGAAAGTGGCTTCCTGCGCTTGGCGCTCCAGGCTGCGATGCTGCTCGCGGCTCGCGGCGAGTGCACGGCCAGCCTCGATCACGCGCTCGTCGAGCTGCGCATGGCGCTCCTGGCTATCGGCCAACTGCATGTCGAGCTCTTCGAAGCGGCCCTCGGCGGCCATGCGCTTTTCCTGCAGCTCCTCGAGCTGCGCATCGACTTCGGCGAGGTCGGCTGCGAGTTGCTCGCTTCGCGCTCGCGTCTGCTCGGCAAGCTGCGTCATGCGCAGGGTTTCGACCTGCAGTTCGTGTGCGCGCGATTGCGTCTCGGCCGCTTCACGGCGCGCCGTGACAAGGCGCTGCGCGGCATCGGCGTAGGCGGCTTCGGCGCGGACCAAGGCCGTGCGCGCCTCTTCGCTGATGAGCGTCTGGGCGCGCAGCTGGCGCTCGAGGTTTTCCATTTCCTGCTGGCGCGCCAACAGGCCGGCCTGCTCGGAATCGGGGGCGTAGAAGTTCACGCTGTGCGAGAACACAGCGTGGCCGCTCTGCACGTAGATGACTTCGCCGGGCTGCAGCGTGCTGCGCTGCGCAAGGGCTTCTTCGAAACTCTGCGCCGTGTAGCAGCCGTGGAGCCAGTCGGTCAGCAAAGCTTGCAGACCTGCATCATTCAGGCGCAGCAGGCTGGACAGGCGCGGTAGCGCGGCAGCGCCTTGCGGCAAGCCGGCATCAGGCGGGCTGTAGAACGCCAGCTTGGCGGGCGGCGCGTCGTTGCCGAAGGCGCGCACCATGTCGAGCCGGCTGACTTCGAGCGCGCCCAGGCGCTCGCGCAGCGCCGCTTCAAGGGCGTTTTCCCAACCCTGCTCGATATGAATGCGGCTCCACAGGCCTTGCATACCTTCAAGGCCATGCTTGGCGAGCCAGGGCGCGAGCTTGCCGTCGGTCTTGACCTTTTCCTGAAGGGCACGCAGCGCTTCGAGCCGCGCCGAGAGCTCGGCGTGCCGGGCGCTCTCGCTATTGACGGCCTGCTGCTTCGTCCTGCGGTCGTCGTCGAGCTGCGGCACCGACTCCTGCAACTCGTGCAGGCGGGCGTCGGCTTCGCTCGCGGCTTCTTGGGCCGCGGCGTGCTCTTCCTGCATGGACTGCAGGCGGGCTTCGTCGGGTGCGGCCAGTGCGTTCTGATCGGCGCGCAGGCGTTCGCCGCGCTGGGTGAGCACCCGGCTCTGGTCTTCGATGTTGCGCTGGTCGGCGGCCAGCACCTGAATCTGCTGCTGAATCTGCACGACCGCGGCTCGCTGCGCATTGGCCTCGTCCTGGGCGCGTTGCTGGGCCTCTTCCAGTTCGGGCCTACGGGCGTCGTGCTCTTCGAGCTGTGCGGCCAGCATGACGGCTTGCTCTTCGGCATCGACGCCCTGGCCGGCCAGGGTTTCGATTTCGGCCTCGGCCTCTTCACGGCGGCGGCCCCATTGGCCCATTTGCTCGCGCAATTGAACCAGCCGCTGCTCCACGCGCTGGCGGCCTTCGACCACGAAGCGGATCTCGCCTTCGAGGCGACCGACTTCGGCGCTGGCTTCGTAGAGCTTGCCCTGGGCCTGGTTTACCTGGTCTCCGGCCGCATAGTGGGCTTGGCGCACGGTTTCGAGTTCGGATTCGATGCGGCGCAGGTCGGCCGTGCGCGACTCCAGGTCGTTGATTGCCTTTTCGGAGTCGGCCTTGATCTTGGCCTGGTCTGCGTCGCTTTCGCTGCGCTTCAGGAACCACAGCTGGTGCTGCTTCTTGGTGGCTTCGCCCTGCAGCGTGTTGTAGCGCGCGGCCACCTCGGCCTGCTTCTCGAGTTTTTCGAGGTTTGCGTTCAGTTCGCGAAGAATGTCTTCGACCCGCGTGAGGTTCTCGCGCGTGTCGCCCAGGCGATTCTCGGTTTCGCGCCGGCGTTCCTTGTACTTGGAAACACCCGCCGCTTCTTCCAGGAACAGGCGCAGTTCTTCGGGCTTGGACTCGATGATCCGGCTGATCGTGCCCTGTCCGATGATGGCGTAGGCACGCGGGCCGAGGCCCGTGCCCAGGAACACGTCCTGCACGTCGCGCCGGCGCACCGGCTGGTTGTTGATGTAGTAGCTGCTGGTGCCGTCGCGCGTGAGCACGCGCCGCACGGCAATTTCGCCGAACTGGTTCCACTGGCCGCCGGCGCGATGGTCGGCGTTGTCGAACACCAGTTCCACGCTCGAGCGGCTGGCCTGCTTGCGCGTGGTCGTGCCGTTGAAGATCACGTCCTGCATCGACTCGCCGCGCAGCTCCGACGCGCGCGACTCGCCCAGCACCCAGCGCACCGCATCCATGATGTTCGACTTGCCGCAACCGTTCGGCCCGACCACGCCGACCAGTTGGCCTGGCAGCAGGAAGTTGGTCGGTTCGGCGAACGACTTGAAGCCTGAAAGCTTGATGGAATTGAGACGCACGACTTGTCGGCCTGCCTTGGCATAGCGCCAAGGTATTGATTTGTAAGGAAAATTGCACGGGCCCGCCGCTTGAAGCAGGCCGCCGCCCCAGCTGTGGATGATAACGTCAGGGCATGAGCGATTCCCTGGTTTCACCCTTCACCGCGCGCCGCGGCTACCTGCTGGCTGGCGCAGCTGCACTGCTGGGCCTTGGCGGTTGCGCGGCCACCCGTTCCACCGAACGCGCCGAACCCTATGCCAACCAGGAATGGTTGCAATCGAGCGCCAACCGCATTGCCAACCTTTCCTTGCGAGACAACCTGCAATCGATCCGGCGCGTGCAAACCACGCTGTACCGGCGCAACCCACGCGAATGGCGCAAATCGGCGGCAAGCATCGAAGCGGCCTCCCAGCGCGCCTGGGACGCGGTGTTGACTGGCCCGGCCCTGCCCGAATTGCGCGGCGCCACCGGCATCGACGCGATCCGCCTGGCCTTCGACACCAGCCCACAGGGTTACCAGGGCGACCGGGTTGCGGCATTGGTCGTCGGCTGGGCTTCGATGCTCAAGCAAGCCAACGGCGACACGTGGGACCAGACGATGCTGGACGGCGTCAATGCCGAGAACAGCTACCGGGCCGCGCGCAATTTCGAAATATCGCTGTGGCTGATCTCCTCGAAGACCGGACCGGACGGCCAGCCCTTGCTGCTGGCGACCGAAATCAGCGAGCGCGGCCGTAACCTCGTGGCAGACCGGGAGTTGTCGAAGGTGGTGGCCCGGCTCGACCTGCTGGCCGCGCAGGCCGACGAAAAATACCGCCGCGCCGCGCTCGACTTCGGGCAGAACTGGATCATGGGTGTCGTCATGCCCTTCTTCACCCTGATTCCCAGATAAGGCAATAGACATACCCGGGAAATGTATTTCCCAAATAGCGGTTTACGGTAATATGTTTCCGTGATCAAACAAGAACTCATTGCTGCTCTCACCGCCCGCCGCGATGCCGCGGGTCTCTCCAACGCCGAAATCGCGGAACGCTCCGGCCTGACCGAGCGCTCGGTTCGAAACGCGCTGAGCCTCAAGGGCAATCCGCAGCTGTCGTCGCTGCTGGCGCTGGTCGACGCCATCGGCCTCGAACTGCAGCTTGCACCCAAGGGCTTCGGCGAGAGCACGGCCCCCGATGACGGCTACCGCCCGGTTGCCACCCGCGTGGGCCACGCCATCGCGCAGGCGCCCTCCCCGCCGCCGTACGCCAACAAGCGGCGCCGTTCGCCATGAACGTCAAGATCCTCGAAATCTCGCTGGGTTCGCGGCGCTTCGGCAAGCTCTTTCAATACGCCGACCTGTGCCGCTTCGTGGCAGAGCCCGAACTGGTGGCCGCTCCGCCGGCTGAAGTGCTGTCGCTTTCGATGGTGGCAAGCGATCCGGCCACCCAGGCGGCACTGTGGAGCGACGTGAAGAACCCGCTCTTCAACGCACAGGGTGGTCAGCTTCCGCGCTTTTTTCAGAACCTCTTGCCCGAGGGCGTTCTGCGCAGCCATATCGCGCAGTTGCGTGGCTGCCGCGAGAACGACCATTTCGAGCTCCTCGCGGCTTGCGGCGGCGACCTTCCCGGCGCGGTGAGCGCCCGGCCGGTTTCGGTGGACCGCGGCACGCTGCAACGGCTCATCACCCAGGACCAGGACGCGCTCGAGATGTCCGTGGTCGAACTGCCCATGCCCCAAGGCATTTCGGTGTCGGGTGTGCAGCCCAAGCTCGGCCTGCGCCGCCAGGGCGGCCGCTACGTGGCCCGCACGCGTGCCGGTGCCAGCACACGCGTGATCGCCAAGTTGCCCATGGCCGGCCGGCCGCACATGCCGCAGCTCGAAATGCTTTCGCTCCAAATGGCTGGCGCGGCCGGCGTCGAGGTCTGCCATGCCGAACTGGCACCGCTCTCCGCCATTGCGGCCGAGCACAGTTATGCGCTGCCCGACGAGCCTGATTTTCTTGCCGTCACCCGCTTCGACCGCGAGGGCGCGCGCCGCATTCATTTCGAAGACTTTGCGCAGGTGCTTGCGGTTGACCCGATGCACAAGTACAGCGCCAGCTACCTCGACATGGCGCTTGCCATGCGCGCCTTTCCTTCGCTGGGCGAAGAAGCCGTGCTCGAACTCGTTCGGCGCTTGGCGGTGAACGACCTGCTCGGCAACCCCGATGCACACCTGAAGAATTTCGGCGTGATCTACCCCGACGGCATCGCGCCACGGCTGGCGCCGGCCTACGACATCGTGGCATATGCCGCGCTCCAGGGCGTCGACGGCCATGCCTTGCCTCTTCTGCTAGCGGCGGGCGGAGGTGCCGCACCCAAACGCACGGCATTGTTCACGCCCGCCAACATACGCGCCTTCTGCTTCTCGACCGGGCTGCACGAGCCGATGGTCCGACGCGTCATCGCAGACACCGCACGGCTCGCGCGCAGCCAGTGGCCCGCAATGATCGACGCATCGACGCTGCCTGCGCCGTGGAAAAAGCGGCTGCAGCAGCGCTTGCAGGCACATCCCTTGCTGCAAGGGATGGCGAAGCGCGGCAAATGAGAAAAGGAAAAGAAAACGCGCCCCTAGAATGATTCCGCCCTTCACTCCTCAACCCATTCGAGGCAGCAGCAACTCATGAGCTCCATCAATTTCATCGGCGGCGAAAAAGGCGGTGTCGGCAAGTCGGTTACCGCGCGCGTGCTGGCGCAGTACTTCATCGACCACAGCCGGCCGTTCACGGGCTTCGACACCGACCGCTCGCACAGCTCGTTCACCCGCTTCTACGAAGGCTTTGCGTCGCCCATCGTGGTCGACAGCTTCGAGGGGCTCGACACCGTGGTGAACGGTTTCGAAACCAATCCGCAGCAAAGCGTCATCGTCGACCTCGCGGCCCAAACGCTGGCGCCGCTGTCGCGCTGGATCAAGGAATCCGACTTGTTCGACGTGTTCGTCGAACTGGGCGTGGCCGTCAACTTCTGGCATGTGCTGGACGACGGCAAAGATTCCACCGATCTGCTCGGCACGCTGATCGACACCTTCGGCAACCGGCCCAACTACATCGTGGTGCAGAACTATGGCCGCGGCAGCGACTTCGGCATGCTGCTCGCGTCGCAGTCGCTCTCCAAGGCCACCGCGAACGGCGCCCGCGTCATCACGCTGCCGCGCCTGCACGAGGCCAGCATGCGCAAGATCGATGCGCAGAACACCAGCTTCTGGAAGGCGGTGAATGACCGCGAAGGGCCGCACGCGCTCGGCTTGCTGGAGCGCCAACGCGTGAAGTCGTGGCTTGCCACCGCCTACGCGGCCTTCGACACCTTGCCGCTTTAAGCGTCTGGTTCAACGCGCTACGGGGCGCTTGCGGAAAATCAGCACAAGCAGCAGAACCGCAAGAACGAAGAAGGCGACGAACGACCAGTTCGCCAGCGTCAGGCCGAACAGCGACCAGTCGATCTTCGAGCAGTCGCCACCGCCACGGAAGATCATCGGCAGCGCCCGCTTGAGCGGGAAAGTCTCGATCATTCCGTACAGGTCGCGTCCGCACGAGACGACCTCGGGCGGATACCACTGCAGCCAGCTCTGCGCGGCGGCCGTGTAGGCGCCGCCGATGGCCGACACCAGTGCCAGCACCCCGCCCGTCACCTGAAGGCCGCGGCTGCGGAACACGGCGGCCAGCCCGGTGAAGAGCGCCACCAACACCAAGGCATACCGCTGCACGATGCACATGGGACAAGGCTCGAGCCCGACCACGTGCTGCAGATAGAGCCCGAAGGCCAGCATGAGAACGCAGGCCAGGCAGATCAGCCCATACGCGCGGCGCGGCGCGCCGAAGTACCAATCGATCAAGGGGAAACCCAATCTTCTTCTACGAACACCCGGGCCTTGCGCGGCGTGGCGACCACTGTGTCGCCCTCGTTCAAGCCCAGTTCACGGAACTGTTGCGCAGGGATTTGCGCTTCGATGATGGTTCCGGAGCCCGGATTATCTGGATTCGTTTCTGTGGGCTCAAGTTCCAGCCGCGCGATCGGGCCGACCACGATGGCGCGCGACAAGGTGGCCACGATGCCGGTGGCGCCGGCGGTGTAGCGCTCCACGGTGAGGTCATGCGGGCGCACGTAGGCCATGGCCTTGGCGTCGCGCGCGCCGCTGTGCTCCGGAGAGTCGAGGCGCATGCCGTCCAGCTGCACCGCGCCGTTGTCGGCCCGGCCATGGAACAGGTTCACGTCGCCCAAAAAGCCGTAGACGAAGGGGCTTGCGGGCTGGTCCCACACCTCTTGCGGCGAACCGACCTGCTCGATGCGGCCCTTGTTGATGACTACCACGCGGTCAGCCACTTCGAGCGCTTCTTCCTGGTCGTGCGTGACGAAGATCGAGGTGACGTGCAGCTCATCATGCAGCCGGCGCAGCCAGCGGCGCAGCTCCTTGCGCACCTTGGCATCGAGCGCGCCGAAGGGTTCGTCGAGCAGCAGCACCTTGGGCTCCACTGCCAACGCACGCGCCAATGCAATGCGCTGCCGCTGGCCGCCCGAGAGTTGCGAGGGGTAGCGGTCGGCCAGCCAGTCGAGCTGCACCAGCTTGAGCAGGTCGGTCACCTTCTGCTTGATCTGCGCGTCGCTCGGGCGCTCCTTGCGCGGCTTCACGCGCAGTCCGAAGGCCACGTTCTCGAACACCGTCATGTGGCGGAACAGCGCGTAGTGCTGAAACACGAAGCCCACCTGCCGCTCGCGCACATGCACGTCGGTGGTGTCTTCGCCCGAAAACAGAATGCTGCCGGTGTCGGCCGTTTCCAGCCCCGCGATGATGCGCAGCAGCGTGGTCTTGCCGCAGCCCGACGGGCCGAGCAGTGCGACGAGTTCACCCGATTCGACGTCGAGGTTGACGTTGTTCAGGGCGCGGAAGTCGCCGAACTGCTTGCTGATGTTGCGGATTTCGATGCTCATGATCTTGTTCTTTCTCTCTCAGGCCACCGTGGGCTCGGGCGGACGTTCCGGCGGCAGCTCGGCAATGGCTTTCATTTCACGCTCGTGGCGCCACTCGATAACCGACTTGATCACCAGCGTGACGAGCGCCAGGATGGCCAGCAGCGAGGCCACGGCAAACGCCGCCACCGACTGGTACTCGTTGTAGAGCACTTCCACATGCAGCGGCATGGTGTTGGTCTGCCCGCGAATGTGGCCGGACACCACCGACACCGCGCCGAACTCGCCCATGGCGCGCGCGTTGCAAAGAATCACGCCGTACAACAGGCCCCACTTGATGTTGGGCAAGGTCACGCGCCAGAAGGTCTGCCAGCCGGTCGCACCCAGCACGATGGCGGCTTGTTCTTCGTCGGTGCCCTGTGCCTGCATCAGCGGCACGAGCTCGCGCGCAATGAACGGAAAGGTCACGAACACCGTTGCAAGCACGATGCCCGGCACAGCGAAGATGATCTTGATGTCGTGCTCCGCGAGCCATGGGCCCAGCCAGCCCTGCGCGCCGAACACCAACACGTAGATCAGGCCCGCCACCACTGGTGACACCGCAAATGGCAGGTCGACCAGCGTGGTCAGAAAGGCCTTGCCGCGGAATTCGAACTTGGCAATGGCCCACGCCGCGGCAACGCCGAACACCAGGTTCAGCGGCACCGAAATGGCGGCGGTGATCAGCGTGAGGCGAATCGCGCTCCAGGCGTCGGGCTCCTTCAGCGCTTCGACATAGGCGCCCAGGCCCTTGCGCAGGGCCTCGGTCGCCACGGCCGCCAGGGGCAGCACCAGGAACAGGAACATGAACGCGAGCGCAAGGCCGATCAGCAGCCAGCGCACCCAGGGCGACTCGGTGGTGCCGGCCTGCGCGCGGCGAATGATTTTGGAAGGGGCGCTCATCTCAAGCTCCTGCGCGGCGGCGCTGCCAGGCTTGCAGGCCGTTGATGACCAGCAGCAGGATGAACGAAATCACCAGCATCACGAGCGCGACCGCGGTTGCGCCGGCAAAGTCGTATTGCTCCAGCTTGCCGATGATGATGAGCGGCGTGATTTCCGAAATCATCGGCATGTTGCCGGCGATGAAGATCACCGAGCCGTATTCGCCGATGGCACGCGCAAAAGCCATCGCAAAGCCGGTAAGCAATGCGGGCGCAATCGACGGGAAGATCACCTTGGTGAAGGTCTGCAGGCGCGTCGCGCCGAGCGACGTAGCGGCTTCTTCAAGCTCTTTCTCGGCATCTTCGAGCACCGGCTGCACGGTGCGCACCACAAATGGCAGCCCGATGAAGATCAGCGCAATGACAATGCCCGCCGGCGTGAACGCCAGCTTGATGCCGTGCGGCTCGAGCAATTGCCCGATCCATCCGTTGCCCGCAAGCAGCGCCGTGAGCGAGATGCCGGCCACCGCCGTAGGCAAGGCAAACGGCAGGTCGACCAGCGCATCGACGATGCGCTTGCCCGGAAACTTGTAGCGCACCAGCACCCAGGCCACCAGCAAGCCGAACACCGCATTCACCATGGCTGCAAGCAGCGATGCGCCGAACGTGAGCCGGTAAGACGCCATGACGCGCGGCGCAGTCACGGCCACCCAGAACTGCTCCCAGCTCAGCGTGAAGGTCTTGAAGACCAGCGCCGACAGCGGGATCAGAACAATCAGGCAGAGATAAAAGATCGAAAAGCCGAGCGTGATGTGAAAGCCCGGCAGCACCCGCCTGGAGCCCCCTGCCCGGTTCACATGCGAAAGCGGCGCTCCCGCGGACGGGAGCGCCGAAGAAACAGCGCCGCTCATTTACTTTGCGCCGGGCGTGTAGAGCTTGTCGAACTGGCCGCCGTCGTTGAAGTGCACCTTCTGTGCATCGCCGAGGCTGCCGAACAGTTCCTGCACGGTGAAGAGCTGCAGCGGCTTGAACGTGGCGGCGTGCTTCTTGAGCACAGCCGGCGAACGCGGGCGCAGCGCATGCTTGGCTGCAATTTCCTGCGCTTCTTCGGAATAGAGCCAATCGAGGTAGGCCTTGGCGAGTTCGCCGGTGCTCTTTTTCTTGGTCGTGCGCTCGACCAGTGCCACCGGGTTCTCGGCCACGATGCTGATCGACGGGTAGACCGAATCGACCTTGCCCGTACCGAACTCGCGATCGATCGACACCACTTCGGATTCAAAGGTGATCAGCGCGTCGCCGATGTTGCGCTGCAGGAAGGCGGTGGTCGCGTCGCGGCCGCCGCGTGCCAGCACCGGCACGTTCTTGAACAGCTTGCCGACGAACTCGGCCGCCTGGGCGTCGGTGCCGCCCTTTTTCTTCACGTAGCCCCAGGCCGCAAGGTAGGCATAGCGCCCGTTGCCGCCGGTCTTGGGGTTGACGATGACCACCTGCACGCCCGGCTTGACCAGGTCTTCCCAGTCCTTGATGCCCTTGGGGTTGCCGTTGCGCACCAGGAACAGCATGGTCGACGTGGTCGGCGATGCGTTTTCGGGGAACTGCTTGTTCCAGTCCTTCGCGACCACGCCGGTATTGGCCAGAAAGTCGATGTCGGTGGATGTGTTCATTGTCACCACATCGGCATCGAGGCCGTCGGCCACAGCGCGCGCCTGCGCGCTGGAGCCGCCATGCGACTGGTCGATCTTCACGTCCTTGCCCGTGGCCTTCTTGTAGTGGGCCACGAACGCCGCGTTGTAGTCCTTGTAGAACTCGCGCGCCACGTCGTACGAGGCGTTCAGCAGCGTCGTGCCCTGGGCAAAGGCGCTGCTGCCTGCGAATGCGGAGGACGCCAACGCGAGCACGGCGGCGAAGGTCTTGAGTCTGGAAGTCATGTGGTTGCCAAGGTTTCTGAAAATTCACGGCCCGCCGGCCAGACGGCGGGCTCGTCGGTCAACGACTGGAGCAAGGCCAGGCCGAGCGGCCAGTCTCCATGCCCCGAATCGATGTTGATATGTCCCGCATTCTGCATGCGGACAAACTCACTGCCCCAGGCGCGGGAATATGCGCCGGCCAGGCGGATCGGGCAATACGGGTCGTTGCTGCTTGCCACCACGATGCTGCGGTACGGCAGGGCCGCATAGGGCACCGGCGCAAAGTCCGACAGCACGGCCCGGCGCTCGGGGTCTGCCGGCGCCACCAGGAGCGCCCCCTGGACCCGCGCGGCCGCTTCGGCCGGCAGGTGCGCCGTCGCAATGCAGCCCAGGCTGTGAGCGGCAATCACCACCGGGCCGGGGCTTTCGAGCACCAGCCTGGCCAGCGTAGACACCCAGGCCTCGCGCTTGGGCGAAGCCCAGTCGTCCTGCACCACCCGTGCCGCGCCCGGAATGCGCTCCTGCCACAGGCTCTGCCAATGGCCGGGCCCGGAGTCGCGCCAGCCGGGCACGATGATCACGGAAGTCTGCATGGCGCCGCTGCCCTGCCCGCTTACTTGTTGGGCTGCGGCGTGATGCGCAGGTAAGGCTTCACGGCCTTGAAGCCCTTGGGAAAGCGCTCTGCCAGTTCAGCCGGGTCCTGGATGCTCGGGATGATGACCACGTCGTCGCCGTCCTTCCAGTTCACAGGCGTCGCCACCTTGTGGCTGTCGGTGAGCTGCAGCGAGTCGATCACGCGCAAGATTTCGTCGAAATTGCGGCCGGTCGATGCCGGGTAAGTGATGGTCGCGCGAATCACCTTCTTCGGATCGATGATGAACACGCTGCGCACCGTGGCAGTGGCCGAGGCGTTCGGGTGAATCAGGTCGTACAGATCGGCCACCTTGCGGTCGTGGTCGGCCACGATCGGGAAGTTCACCGTGGTGTTCTGCGTCTCGTTGATGTCGCCGATCCATTCCTTGTGCTTGGTGGCCGGGTCGACGCTCAGCGCGATCGGCTTGACGCCGCGCTTGGCAAATTCGCCCGACAGCGCCGCGGTCTTGCCGAGTTCGGTGGTGCAAACGGGCGTGAAATCGGCCGGGTGCGAGAAGAACACGACCCACGAATCGCCGGCCCACTGATAGAAGTCGAGGGGGCCTTCGCTGGAGTCCTGGGTGAAATTGGGGGCTGTGTCGCCGAGTCGCAGGGTCGCCATGGTCGCTCCTTGGATGGGATGGGACCTGGGATTGTGCGAACGCCTGCTTCAATGCCAAACGAATATCTACTTGTTTGGTTATGGCGTTTTTCGCATAACGACCGCCTGGCGCGGTCATTTGGCGGACGCTAGTACATGCCGGTTTCGCTCCCGTGCAGATGCTCGGCCAGGAAGTCGATCAACCGCCGCACCGCCGGCACCAGCGCCCGCCGCGCCGGAAAAACCATGTGTGCAATGACGGCCGGAGGCCCCCACTCGGGCAGCACTCTCGCCAGCCGGCCCGCTTCCACGTCGTCACGGCACATGTAGCCGGGCAGCAGGGTTGCGCCCGCACCCTCGAGCACGGCCAGTTGCAGCGTCGCGAGGTCGTCCGCCACATAGCGCGGTGTATGAACGTGCGTGTAGATCTCGCCATTCGGGCCTTCCAGCCGCCATTCGCTGCGCCCCTCGCCGTTGGCCGACATGGCCGCGGTCTGGAGCCGGACAAGGTCGGCGGGCGTTTTCACCGGCCCCTGGCGCTTCAGCAAGTCCGGCCTCATCACCAGCACCGCGCGGCTCGTTCCCAGCACCTTGGCCACCAGGGTGGTGCTGTCCTCGATGGCCGGCCGCACGCGCAAGGCGATGTCGATGCCCTCCTCGATCAGGTCGACCGGCCTGTTCATCACCCGCAGGTCGATCCGCACGCCGGGGTAACGCTCCATGAACTGCGGCAGCAACCGGCCCAGCCCGCTGTGCGCAATGGAAATGGGGCAGCTCAGCCGCACCGTGCCGCTCGGCTCCGTTTGCACCTGCGCCACGGCCTCGGCCGCCGCCTGCGCTGCGTCGCGCATGGCCGCCGAATGCCTCAAGTAGATCTCGCCCGCCGGCGTGAGCGAAAGCCGCCGCGTGCTGCGCTGCATGAGCTGCACGCCCAGCCGCTCCTCGAGATCGGCCACGCGGCGCGACAGCCGTGACTTGGGAATGCCTAGCGCGCGGCTTGCCGCGGCAAAGCCGCCCCGCTCCGCCACTTCAGCGAAAAAAACCATGTCGTTCAGGTCTTGCATGCGCTCGATTGTCCTGTAAATAGAACGATGTAGGCAAATTTCACCTACTTATCGAAGACTCGCATCAAAAATAGAATTCTCACATCGTCGGCCACTTTTGAGCGTCGACCATCACACGAAAGCGATTCACCATGAAACTGCTCCACGTCGATTCCAGCATCCTGAGTACCAACTCGACCTCCCGCCTCCTCACGGCCGAGATCGTGGCCGCGTGGAAAGCCGCGCATCCGGACACCACGGTCGAATATCTCGACCTCGCCGTGAACACCCCGTCGCATTTCAGCGCCGATGCGCTGGGCATCAAGACGGGCGTGCAGGCCCAGCCAACCGAAGCCCAGCAGCGCGAGAACGAGCTCTCCGAAAAGCTCGTGAGCCAGTTCCTCGCCTCCGACGTCATCGTGGTCGGCGCGCCGCTTTACAACTTCTCGATCCCGACCCAGCTCAAGGCCTGGATCGACCGCCTCGCCCAGATCGGCCGCACCTTCAAGTACACCGACAAGGGCCCCGTGGGCCTGGCCGGCGGCAAGACCGTGATCGTGGCGTCCAGCCGCGGCGGCGTCTACTCGACCACCGAAGGCGGCCGGGCACTGGAGCATCAAGAGAGCTACCTGACGGCGATCTTCGGCTTCTTCGGCGTCACCGACGTGCGCTTCGTGCGAGCCGAAGGCCTGGCCATGGGTGACGCACCCAAGGCCGCCGCGCTGGCTTCTGCGCGCGCCGACATCCTCACGGCAACGGCCGAAGCCGCGAACCAGAAGGACGTGGCACAAGCCGCCTGAGCCTCGCTCGCGTAAAAACAAAAGCCGCTCCCAGGAGCGGCTTTTTTCATGCGTGCCCGATGACTGATCGGTGCATCAGACGGCCGAGTGGGTCTTGATCCAGGCGACGTACTTGTCCATCCACCCCTGCAGGAACTTCTTCGTTCCCTCGTTGCCGATGTGGCCCTTGTCGTCGAACAGGCCGTCCTTGAACTGCAGGAATATCTCCGGCGAGCCCATCGTCGGAACGTCGAGGTAAGCCAGCACATTGCGCAAATGCTGCTGCGCCAGCGCGGTGCCGGTCGCGCCCACGGAGATGCCCACCACGGCGGCAGGCTTGCCGCCCCAGGCACTCTGCCCATACGGCCGCGACGCATGGTCGATCGCGTTCTTCAGTACGCCGGGGAACGAGCGGTTGTATTCGGGCGTTACGAACAACAAGCCTTGCGCTGCCGCAATCTCGGTTTTCAGCCGCTTCACCGAAGCCGCCGGGTTGCCGTCGTCGTCCTGGTTGTACAGGGGCAGATCGTCGATGCGCAGATGCTCGAAGGTGAAGTCCGACGGTGCAAGGTGCGCCAGCGCAAGGGCCAACTTTTGGTTGTACGAATCCTTGCGAAGGCTGCCGACGATCACGGCAATTCGGGTCTGGCTCATGAATGAAGCTCCTTGATGAGTGAAGGGAATCCAAATGGTGAAAACCATTATGCGAAGCACCCAAGACCTTTTCCAGAAAAGCTCTTCCATTGCGCCCGCCTTTTCGGCGCCCCAAGCAGGCGCTTTGAATCGAAGGCATCATCGTCCCGGTCCTTTCGACCCAGGAGCAATGCACGATGAGATTCTTGATGGTGGGTGCCGGCGCACTCGGCGGTTATTTTGGCGGCCGTTTGCTGGAGGCGGGACGCGATGTGACCTTTCTGCTGCGCCCCCGGCGCGCGGCGCAAATCGAGAAGACAGGCCTGGTGGTCCAGAGCCCGTTCGGCAACCTGCAATTGCCCTCGCCGCCCCACGTGCTGGCTGAAGACATCAAGGCGCCATTCGACGTGATCGTGGTCGGCAGCAAGGCCTACGACCTCGACTCGACCATGGAGTCGTTCGCACCGGCTGTGGGGCCGGACACGGTCATCCTTCCCCTGCTCAACGGCATGAGCCACATCGAGCGCCTGGTCGCACGCTTCGGCGACGAGCGCGTGCTGGGCGGCCTTTGCATGATCTCGGCCACGCTGGACGACGAAGGCCGCGTGCTGCATCTCAACGACATGCACGGCCTGAGCTACGGCGAGCGCGCGGGCGGCCGTTCGGCCCGCGTCGACGCCATCGCAGCCCAGTTCGCCGGCGCAAAGTTCGATGCCTCCGCAAGCGAAACCATCTCGCAGGACATGTGGGAGAAATGGGTCTTCATCGCCTCGGCAGCCGGCCTCACGAGCCTGATGCGAGCTTCCATCGGCGACATCGCCAGCGCGGGCGGCCAGGACGTGGCACTTGCGATGTTCGACGAATGCTGCGCCATTGCCTCGCACAACGGCTTCGCACCGCGCCCGGCGGCCATCGAGCGCGGTCGCGCCATCATGACGGCGCCGGGCTCGCCGATGACGGCGTCGATGTACAAGGACATCGTGCGCAGTGCACCGGTCGAGGCGGACCACATCGTGGGAGACCTGCTCGGCCGCGCACCGGCAGGCCGTTCGCCGACGCCTTCGGTGCTGCGCATCGCCTACGTTCACCTGAAAGCCTATGAGGCGCAGCGCGCCCGACAAGCCACCTGACGAGGGTTTCCCGATGACCGACGCCATCGCTTTTCTCCACACCGCGCAGGTTCATGTGCCAACCTTCGAGCGCCTCACCCGCGAGATTGCGCCCGAGCTGGAAGTGCGCCACCTGGTAAGGGAAGAACTGCTGCACGAAGCCCGCGCCTCCGGCATCGACAACCCGAAGTTGGCCGCCCGCGTGCACGACGCCATGCGCGAGGCTGCATCCGACGGCGCCGCCGTGGTTGCATGCACCTGCTCCACCATCGGGGGCATTGCGGAAAAAACCGCGACGGGCGGCGCCTTCACCGCCCAGCGCATCGACCGCGCAATGGCCGAGCGTGCGGTGCGCGCCGGTCCGCGCGTGCTGATTGCCGCAGCGCTCGAAAGCACCCTGGAGCCCACCACTGCGCTGATTCTTTCAACTGCGGCGCAGGCCGGCGCCGGTGTCAAACCGAGCGTGCTCTGGGTCGAAGAAGCCTGGCCGTACTTCGAGGCCGGCGACACCGCCCGCTACATCGAGACGTTGGCCAAGGCCATTCGCACTGCCGCTGTCGCAGCCGACGCCGTGGTTCTGGCGCAAGCCTCCATGGCGCCCGTTGCGCATGAGCTCGCAGACCTTGGCATCGAGGTGCTCGCGAGTCCCGCCACGGGCGTTGCGCATGCGGTGGCAACGCTGCGCGCATCGCGCACGGCATGGGCGGCGCAGGCCTCTGCCTTTGCGAGCCCTGCGGCCCGCGCTACTCCGATTTGAGAATCGTCTCGCCCTTCAGCGCGCCCATGTCGCGGATGTTGAACCGGTGCCGCTTCCATCCCTCCCACGTGCGGCGCATGTGGGTGATAGAGATGAAGTAGTAGAGAAACTTGAACATGCCGAGCGCCCGCCAGATCGGCGTGCCGCGGTAGATGTCGCCGGCCAGCAGCGACATCAGCCCTTCCTTCACGCGGAACGGATTGCCCGGGTGCATGAACATGTCGCGGATGGTCGGATTGGTCACGCGGTAGATGAACCACGAATACTCGCGCGGCCCCTTGCGCATCATGGCCTCGAAATCCTTGCGCGCGGGCGCCAGCTCGGCCGGTTTGTCCAAGGCCTTAGCCACCAGCTCGGCGCCATCGAATGCGCTGTGCATGGCCAGGTACACGCCGGACGAGAACATCGGGTCGATGAAGGTGAAGGCATCGCCCAGCATCAGGTAGCGGTCGCCGGTGGCATGGGTGCTCGAGTACGAGAAGTTGCCCGTGGCGTGCACCGCGTCGTCCACGAGCGTGGCGTTCTTCAGCCGGTCCACCAGCACCGGGCACAGCGCGATGGTGTCGTAGAAAAAGTCCTTCAGCGGCTTGTCGCGCGTCTTCAGGTAGTAAGGCCAGCAAACCGCGCCCACGCTGGTGGTGCCATCGGCCAGCGGAATGAACCAGAACCAGCCGTGCGGAAACCAGCAGATGCTGATGTTGCCTTCCTTCTTGCCCTCGAGCCTTTCGGCATTGGTGAAGTGGCCGAACAGCGCGGTGCTGTTGTGGTCGGGGTTCTTTTCCTTGCAGCGGAATTTATTGGCCAGCAGCGTGTCGCGGCCCGTGGCATCGACCACAAAGCGCGCGCGCCAGCTGCGCTTGGCACCATCGTCCATCTCGGCCTGGACCGTGGCCCCGTCGGCGTCGAACGCCACGTCGCGCACCTTGCAGCCCTCGATCGTCTGCGCGCCGCGCGTGGCGGCATTGCGGAACAGCAGTTCGTCGAGCTCCGAGCGGCGCACCTGCCAGGCGGAGTCGAGCGACTTGTCCCAGCCTTCGGCAAAGTCCACGTAGCTGCGATGCTCATGGTCCGGCGAGACAAACTCGATGCCGAACTTGGGCATGCCGATCTTCTCGACCTGGTCGCGCACGCCGAGCTTCTCGAAAAGCTCCACGTTGGCCGGCAGCAGCGATTCGCCGATGTGAAAGCGCGGGTGATGCGCCTTTTCGAGCAGCACCACCTTGCGGCCCTGTTGCGCGAGCAGCGCCGAAATCGTCGAACCCGCGGGTCCGCCGCCGATCACGAGCACATCGCAGGATTCGTCGGCCGTCCGCGGCATGGAAGAAGCGGAAGAAGTAGCTTGGGGCGAGGACATGCGGGGGCAAGCACCATTGTTGACAACCGCGAAGCATAGCGCGGCCGGCCGCGGCCGGATCCGCGCGGCATTCCTATGGCGTGCCGGTCTTCGGCGCGTTCTGCAGGCTGGCCTGCGTCACGCTCGCACCAGCGGGCACGTTGTCGGTGATCCACACGTTGCCGCCGATGACGGCGCCCTTCCCCAGCGTCACGCGCCCGAGGATGGTGGCGCCGGCATAGATCACCACGTCGTCCTCCACCACCGGATGCCGCGGCAGGCCCTTCTGCAGGTTGCCCTCGGCATCGGTCGGAAATCGCTTGGCGCCCAGCGTCACGGCCTGGTAAAGCCGCACGCGCTTGCCGATGACCGCCGTTTCGCCGATCACGACGCCCGTGCCGTGGTCCATGAAGAAGCCCGCGTCGATCTGCGCGCCGGGGTGAATGTCGATGCCCGTTTGCGCATGTGCCAGTTCGGCCACGATGCGCGCCAGGAGCGGCAGGTCGAGCTCGTACAGCCGGTGCGCGAGCCGGTGGTGGATCATTGCCAGCACGCCCGGGTAGCACAGCAGCACTTCGTCCACGCTGCGCGCCGCAGGGTCGCCCTGGTAGGCCGCGAGCACGTCGCTGTCGAGCAGGCGGCGCAAACCCGGCAACGCGTTCGCAAACTGGCGAACGGCATCGGTGGCAATCCGATCGATCTCGCTCGCGGGGCGCGGATCGTGGCGGGCATTGAAGTTCAACTCCAGGCGCGCCTGCACCAGCAGCGCGTGCAAGGCGGTGTTCAGCGTGTGGCCAACGTAGAAGTCCTCGCTCTCATGGCGCAGCTCCGGCGGCCCGAGCCGCATGGGAAACAGCGCACCCTTGAGCGACTCCACGATCTGCGCAAGCGCCTCGCGCGACGGAAATTCGCGCGCACCGGGCTCGCGCGAACGGCGCTGCGAGTCGCGCCACTCGTCGCGCGCGTCGTGCAGTGCGCGAACGACGTCGCTCACTTCAAAATTGACCATGTTGCTTTCTCCGGGACATGTGTAGCCACACTGTAGAAGCCCCCGGCGCTTGTGCCAAGAACTGAAAACCCGGTGACGCGGCAACTCAAGAAAAGCCCGGCGCCAAAGCGGCGCCGGGTGTCGCAAGCCCGAGGGTCCGTCAGAGCTTTGCGATCGAAACCTCCGTGGACTTCACGAGCGCCACCACGTCGGAGCCCACCTTCAGCTGAAGCTCGTCGACCGAGCGGGTGGTGATGACCGAGGTGACGATGCCCCAGGCAGTTTCGACGTCGACCTCGGAGACGACGTCGCCGCGGATGATCTCGCGGACCTTGCCCTTGAACTGGTTGCGTACGTTGATGGCTTGAATGGACATGGTGTTGCTTTCTCTTTCAGGTTGAACGGATGATTCGGGTGGGTGAATGGAAGCGCGCGCTCAGGCGGCCGCGGCGGCCAGCGCCTGGTCGAGGTCGGCCAGCAGGTCGTCGATGTGCTCGATGCCGACCGAAAGGCGTACCGTGTCTTCCGTGACGCCGGCCCGCGCCAACTCTTCGGGCGAGAGCTGCCGGTGCGTGGTCGAGGCCGGATGCGTGGCCAGCGAACGCACGTCGCCGATGTTCACGAGCCGCGTGAAGAGCTTCAGCGCATCGAGAAACTTCGCCCCACCCTCGCGGCCGCTTCCAATGCCGAACGTGAGCACGCCGCTCGACTTGCCGCCGAAGTACTTCTTCGCCAGTGCGTGATCGGGGTGGTCTTCGAGCGCCGCGTAGTTGACCCAGTTGACGGCCTTGTGCGTCTTGAGGTGCTGCGCCACCGCAAGCGCATTGCTGCTGATTCGGTCCATGCGCAGCGCCAGCGTCTCGATGCCCTGCAGGATCAGGAAGGCATTGAACGGCGAAATGGCCGCTCCTGTGTTGCGAAGCGGCACCACGCGTGCGCGGCCGATGTAGGCGGCCGGGCCCAGCGCTTCGGTGTAGACCACGCCGTGGTAACTCACGTCGGGCTCGTTCAGGCGCCTGAAGCGCTCCTTGTGCTCGGCCCATGGGAACTTGCCCGAATCGACAATGGCGCCGCCGATGCTGGTGCCGTGCCCGCCCAGGTACTTGGTGAGCGAGTGCACCACGATGTCCGCGCCATGTTCAATAGGCCGGCTCAGGTACGGCGAAGGCACGGTGTTGTCCACGATCAGCGGCACGCCGTGGCGGTGCGCAATGTCTGCGATGGCCGCAATGTCCGTCACGTTGCCGGCCGGATTGCCGAGCGACTCGACAAACACGGCCTTGGTCTTTTCGTCGAACAGCTTCTCGAAGCTCTTGGGGTCGCGGTGGTCCGCAAAGCGCGTGGTAATGCCGAACTGAGGCAGCGTGTGCGCAAACAGGTTGTAGGTGCCGCCATACAGCGCGGTGCTGCTGACGATGTTGTCGCCGGCTTCCGCGATGGTCTGTATTGCATAGGTCACCGCCGCCTGGCCAGAGGCCAGCGCGAGCGCCGCAATGCCGCCTTCGAGCGCCGCCACACGCTGTTCGAGCACGTCCTGCGTCGGGTTGTTGATGCGGGTGTAGATGTTGCCCGGCACCTTCAGGTCGAACAGGTCGGCGCCGTGCTGCGCGCTGTCGAAGGCATAGGCCACCGTTTGATAGATGGGCGGCGCCACGGCGCGCGTGGTCGGCTCGGGCGAGTAGCCTGCGTGCACCGACAAGGTTTCGAATTTCCAGTTCTGCGACATGCAGCTGCCTTTCTGTTTGTGTGAATGAGCGGGTTCAGATCGCCCAGCGCAGCGTGTGCGCCGAGGGCTGCAGCCAGCTGGCGTCCGTTTCCGCGGGCTCCGTGTCTCCGGCCTTCTGCAGCACGCGGTCGAGAATGCGTTTCTCGATGGCGGCAAAGGCCGGGTCGCCCTGCGAGCGCGGGCGTGCGAGCGCAATGTTCTCGTCGAGCGCAATGCGGCCGTCCTCGATCAGGATCACGCGGTCGGCAAGGGCCACGGCCTCCTGCACGTCGTGCGTCACCAGCAGCGCCGTGAAGCGGTGGCGCTGCCACAGGTTCTCGATGAGCCGGTGCATCTCGATGCGCGTGAGCGCGTCGAGCGCGCCCAGCGGCTCGTCGAGCAGCAGCAGCCGAGGGTGGTGCACCAGCGCGCGTGCCAGCGACACGCGCTGCCGCTGGCCGCCTGAGAGGCGCGCCGGCCATTCGTTCTCGCGGTCGGCCAGCCCCACATGCGCGAGCACATCCTTGCCGCGCGCCTTCGCCTCGCCGGGCAAGCCCAGCGTCACGTTGTCGAGCACGCGGCGCCAGGGCAAGAGGCGCGCCTCCTGGAACATGATCCGCGTGTCGTCGTGCAAGCCGTCGATCGCCTTGCCGTCCGTATAGAGCCCGCCGGACGTAGCCTCCTCGAGCCCGGCAATGAGCCGCAGCAGCGTGCTCTTGCCGCAGCCGCTGCGCCCCACGATGGCGATGAACTGCCCCGGCTCGATGGTGAGCTGCGTATTGCGCAGCACCTCGCGTTCGCCGTAGCGCTTGTGCAGCCCGCGCGCCTCGAGGCGCACGCCGCCGGCGATAGCAGTGGGTTGGATGTCTTTGAGAACGGCGCTCATGATTTAAGGCTCGGTTGGAACAGCGCCACGTCGAGCGCGTTGATCTTTCTTGGCAACAGCTTTTCCGCGAAGAAGGCATCGGCTATGCGCTGCTGTTCGGTGAGTGCCTCGGCCAGCACCGGACGCACCGCATAGCTGCGGCGCGCGTTGGCCTGTTCGATCGTCGCGGCGTCCAGACCCCACACGGGCGACAGCAGGGCCGCCGCTTCCTTCGGGTTCTGCTTGACCCACTTGCCGGTTTTCTCGAGCTCGGCATACACCACGCGCAGCACATCAGGGCGTACCTTCGCGAACTTGGTGCTTGCAAGGTAGTAGCGCTGGTAAGAAGCGATGCCCGTGCCGTCAGCCAGCACGCGCACCTTGGCCTGGCGCTGCGCCGCCGCAAGGAACGGGTCCCACACCACCCAGGCGTCGATGGCGCCGCGCTCGAAAGCGGCCCGGCCGTCGGCCGGCGTCAGGTAGGCGGGATCGATGTCCTTGAAGGACAAACCGGCCTTCTCCAGCGCCGCAATCAGCAGGTAATGCGCGCCGGCCGCCTTGGCGAAGCCGATCTTCTTTCCCTTCAGGTCGGCCACCGATTTGAGCGGTGAATCCTCGCGCACCAGAATGGCCTGCGCCGCGGGCGAAGGCGCTTCTTGCGCAACGAAGGTCAGGTCGGCACCGGCGGCCTGCGCAAACACCGGCACCGTGTCGGCCACATCGGCGCTGATGTCCAGGTTGTCGAGGTTCAGCGCCTCGAGCAGCGGCAGGCCGCTGGTGAACTCATGCCAGCTCAGCGTGGCGTTGAGAGGAGCCAGCTGCTTTTCGAGCGTGCCCTGCACCTTGAGCAGCGCGATCAGCGTTGAAGACTTTTGGTAGCCGAGCCGCACCGTCACAGGCCGAGCGGCCGTGCCCTGGGCCAGCACTGCGCCGGTGCCGAGTGCGCCCAGGCCAGCCAGCCCCGCAACGACGGTGCGGCGAGAGATCGTGGATGGTTTGGTCATTCGCCCTGCCCTCACTTCGGCTTCTTCTGGTAGCCAGGGTGCCAGCGCAGCCACCACTGCTCCAGCCCGCGCGCGAACAGGTCGGCCAGCTTGCCGAGCAGCGCATACAAGAGGATGCCCACCAGCACGATGTCGGTCTGCAGGAACTCGCGGGCATTCATGGTGAGGTAGCCGATGCCGGCCTGCGCCGAGATGGTTTCGGCCACGATGAGGATCACCCACATCAGCCCGAGCGAAAAGCGCAGGCCCACCAGAATCGACGACAGCGCGCCCGGCAATATCACCTCGCCGTACAGCTGCCAGCGAGAGAGGCCGTAGGTGCGGCCCATCTCGATCAGCTGCGGATCGACGTTGCGAATGCCGTGAAAGGTGTTGAGGTAGATCGGAAAGAACACCGACACCGAGATGAGAAACAGCTTGGCCGACTCGTCGATGCCAAACCACAGGATCACGAGCGGAATGAGCGCCAGCGCGGGAATGTTGCGCACCATCTGAATGGTCGAGTCGAGCAGCGTCTCGAAGAACTTCACCGAGCCTGTCAAGAGGCCCAGCACCAGCCCGGTTCCGCCGCCGATCGCAAGGCCCGCGAGCGCACGCCCCGCGCTTACCTTCACGTGCGTCCAGAGCTCGCCCGAAACCGCCAGGCTCCAGGCCGCCTTGACTACGTCTACCGGCGCCGGAAGCACCCGGGTGGAGAGCCAGCCCAGCGATGAAGCGATCTGCCAGAGGACGATGAGCCCCACCGGCACGAGCCACGGCACCAGCCGGCCCGCCACGTTGGCGCCGAAGGCCTTCAGCGCTCCGGGGTGCTCTCTCGCGAAGGCGCGAGCGCCGGCAGTTCCTGCACTTGTTCGGTCATGACGGTCCTTAGCTTTGGGAGGCGAGGCGCGAAGGCGCATCGAGATTGGCGACGACTTCGCCGAAGGGCCCGCTCAGCGAGCCGCCCGCGAGCCGCGTTTGCGCCTTGCGCGAAAGCAGCGGAAACACCAGCTCTGCGAATCGGTAGGCTTCTTCGAGATGCGGGTAGCCCGAGAGAATGAATTTGTCGAGGCCGAGCGCCGCGTATTCCTCTATGCGCGCCGCCACGGTCTTGGGGTCGCCCACGAGCGCGGTGCCCGCGCCACCGCGCACCAGGCCCACGCCAGCCCACAGGTTGGGCGAAATTTCCAGGTCGGCACGCGAGCGCTTGGCCCCGCCCGCATGCAGCGCGGCCATGCGGCGCTGGCCCTCGGAATCCATGCGCGCAAAGGCGGCCTGGGCGCGGATCACGGTGTCATCGTCCACACGGCTGATCAGCTCGTCGGCGGCTTTCCAGGCGGCCTCTTCGGTCTCGCGCACGATCACGTGCAGCCGAATGCCGAACTCGACCTTGCGGCCCTTGCGCGCGGCGCGGTTGCGCACGTCGGCAATCTTCTTGCCCACCTCGGCGGGCGGCTCGCCCCATGTGAGATAGGCATCGACCTGCTCGGCCGCAAGCTCGTGCGCGGCAGCCGACGAGCCGCCGAACCACACCGGCGGATGCGGGTTCTGCACCGGCGGAAACAGCAGCTTCGCGCCCTTCACGCTCAGGTGCTGCCCTTCGTAATCGAAAGACTTGCCGTCGTGGCTGCGCGCGAGAATCTCGCGCCAGATGCGAATGAACTCGGCCGACTGCTCGTAGCGGGCCGCATGGTCGAGGTAGACGCCGTCGCCCTCGAGCTCGGCCTGGTCGCCGCCGGTGACCAGGTTCACCAGCAAGCGGCCGCCCGAGAGCCGGTCGAAGGTCGCGGCCATGCGCGCGGCCAGGCTGGGCTGGTGCAGGCCCGGCCGCACCGCGACCAGGAACTTGAGCTTCTTCGTCGCGCCGATCAGGCTCGATGCGATCACCCAGGGGTCTTCGCACGAGCGACCGGTGGGAATCAGCACGCCTTCATAGCCGAGGTTGTCGGCGGCGCCGGCAATCTGCTGCAGGTAGGCCAGGTCGACCTGGCGCGCGCCTTCGGTCGTGCCGAGATAGCGGCTGTCGCCGTGCGTGGGTAAAAACCAGAATATCTGCATGTCTTCTTTCCGTCGGTTGGGCCGGGGGTCAGATGGCAAAGAAAAAGCCGCGCACGTGTGGCAGCGTGAGGCGCAGGCGGGGCAACGCGGAACGGGCGCAGCTGGCCTTCGGCTCAGGAATGCCCCACGCGCGCTTGGTGGTCGCGAGCACGCAATTAGCGCGGGTGCGCAAGGTTTCGCGCGTCACGCAATTCCCGCCGGAGCGGCCTCGAGCACGTTGATCCGCTTCGGAATCAGCTTCAGGTCGAAGAAGGTGTCGGCGATCTTTTGCTGCTCGGCAAGAATCGCCTTGGTGATGGGGCCGGTGCCGTAGACCGCGCGCGCCACCGTCAGGTCGGCCACCGGCTTCGGCAGGCCCCAGAGGGTGGCCAGCTCGGCGGCAAGATCGCTCTTGTTGGCGGTGCCCCAGGCGTCGATCTTGCCGATCTCCTCGGTCACGACGGCCAGCACGTCGGCATTCTTCGCCGCATAGTCGAGCGACGAGAAGTAGTACGAGCGGTTGCCCACCACGCCGGTCGCGTCGGCCAGCACGCGGGCCTCGAGCGACTTTTCGGCGGCGGCAAGAAACGGGTCCCAGATCACCCATGCGTCGACCGAGCCCTTCTCGAATGCGGCACGCGCGTCGGCCGGCGGCAGGTAGACAAGATTCAGGTCGCCGTACGCCAGGCCATGCTTCTCGGCCAGCTTGACGATGAAATAGTGAACATTCGAGCCCTTGTTGAGCGCGATCTTCTTTCCCTTCAGGTCGGCCACGTTCTTGATAGCGGAACCCTTGGGAACCAGCACCGCTTCCGACTGCGGGCGCTGCAGCGTGGCGGCCACATAAGCCAGCGGCGCGCCCGCGGCCTGCGCGAAGATGGGCGGCGCCTCGCCCACGTCGCCAAAATCGATGGAGCCGACATTCAGCGCTTCGAGTTGCACCGGGCCGGCGGTGAACTCGGTCCACTTGAGCGACACGCCGAGCGGCGCGAGCCGCTTCTCGAGCGTGCCGCGGCCCTTGAGGATGCTGAGCAGGCCCTTCTGTTTGCCGATGCGAAGCTGGCGCGCAGGTGCTTGCGCCAGCGCGCTGAACGAAGGCAGCGCAATGGCGGCGGCGGCGCCCTGCAGCAGGCGGCGGCGTGGAATGGAGATCGAAGTCATGAGGTTGTTCTTTCGTGTGCGGAGGAGCAAACCCGGCTCAGGCCGAGATGAAGCCGACGATGAGCGCAACGGCCGTCACCACGATCGTGCTGATGGCGAGGTCTCGCAACGCATGCCAGATGGAACGAGGCGGCGTGTCGAGCGCGGAGTCTTCGGTGGCAACAGGGTTCACGTGTGGTTCCTTTGGGCAAAGCTGTCCCCTCGCCGCTTGCGGGCGAAAAAAAAGGGAACGGAGATGGGGCCGGCTGGAAGCCGGTCAGACGGGGAGCCCGTCAGACGCTACATCGCACGCGTGAGAACGGCACCGGCTCGAAGCCGTGCGTGGCGGGCAGCTTCAGCCCTTCGGTCGCCAATAGTTCGACGGCTTCGTTAAGCCGCTCGGCCAGGTCGGCATGCACCTGGTAGGCGTTCTCGGGTGTCAGCGTGATCTGCGAATCGGTGGCGTAGACACCCGGAAGAATGTGCCGCGCCGAGAGCGCATGCAGCACGGGCCGCAATGCGTAGTCGAGCGCGAGCATGTGGTGCGGGCTGCCGCCGGTGGCCAGCGGCAGCACCGTCTTGCCCTTGAGCGCGTTCTGCGCCAGCAGGTCGAGAAAAACCTTCAGCACGCCGCTGTAAGCCGCCTTGTAGACCGGCGTGGCCACCACGACCACCCGCGCCTGCGCCACCTGCGCAATGGCGCGCTCGATGGCCGGGTGGTCCCAGTCGGCCAGCAGCAGCGCCTCTGCCGGCAGGTCGCGGATTGCGAGCCGCTCGATGCGCGCATTGCGGCCGGCGAGCCGCTCGCCCACCGCCTCGAGCAAGGCGGTGGAACGCGACGGTGCCGAAGGGCTGCCAGCAATCAGGAGAACGGACACAAGAGGCTTTCTTTGCTGTTTTACTTGTAGATCTGGTCGAACGAGCCGCCGTCGGCAAAGTGCGCCTTGTCCGCCTTGGCCCAGCCGCCGAATGCTTCGTCGATGGAAACCAGCGTGAGCTTGGGGAACTGCTTGTCGTACTTGGCCTTGGCCTTTTCCGAGGTCGGGCGGTAGAAGTTGCGGCCCGCAATGTCCTGGCCCTCATCGGAGTACAGGTACTTGAGGTATTCCTCGGCCACGGCGCGCGTGCCCTTCTTGTCGACCACCTTGTCGACCACCGCCACCGTGGGCTCGGCCAGGATGGAAATCGAAGGAACCACGATCTCGAACTTGTCGGTGCCGAATTCCTTCAGCGCCAGGAAGGCCTCGTTCTCCCAGGCCAGCAGCACGTCGCCCACGCCGCGTTGCACGAAGGTGATGGTCGAGCCGCGCGCGCCGGTGTCGAGCACGGGCACGTTCTTGAACAGGCTGCCGATGAATTCCTTGGCCTTGGCATCACTGCCGTACTTGCGCTTGGCGAATTCCCACGCGGCCAGGTAATTCCAGCGGGCGCCGCCGGAGGTCTTGGGGTTGGGCGTGATCACCTGAACGCCGGGCTTCACCAGGTCGCTCCAGTCCTTCAGGCCCTTGGGGTTGCCCTTTTTCACCAGGAACACGATGGTCGAGGTGTACGGCGCCGAGTTTTGCGGCAGGCGCTTCTGCCAGCCCTCCTTGACGACCCCGCCGTGCGTGACCAGCGCGTCGATGTCGCCGCCCAGCGCCAGCGTGGCCACGTCGGCGTCGATGCCGTCGATGATCGAGCGCGCCTGCTTGCCCGAGCCGCCGTGCGACTGCTTGATGGTCACGTCCTGGCCGGTCTTGGCCTTCCAGTATTTGGCGAAGGCGCGGTTGTAGTCGACATACAGCTCGCGCGTCGGGTCGTACGACACGTTCAGCAGCGTCACCGGGCCCGCGCCCTGTGCAAACGACGGCAATGCTGTCAGGGCCATGGCACCGGCCACGCCGGCCCCCAGGGAAAGCTTGATAAAGTCGCGGCGAAGGCTCATGGTGTCTTACTCAAAAAGGCATATCAATGAAGCTACGTATTCTGAATACGACATATGGAAACTGGAACGACCGAGTTCTCAGTTCTAAATAGCAAAATCAACTAAGCAACCGCTTTCCCCACCAGAGGCAATCAAAAATGGCACGCATGGTTCAGTGCATCAAGCTCGGCAAAGAGGCCGAAGGGCTCGACTTCCCGCCCTATCCCGGGGAACTGGGCAAGCGCCTGTGGGAGAACGTCAGCAAGGAGGCTTGGGCCGCCTGGCTCAAGCAGCAGACGATGCTGGTCAATGAAAACCGGCTGAACCTGGCCGATCTGCGGGCCCGCCAATACCTTGCCCGCCAGATGGAAAAGCACTTCTTCGGCGAAGGCGCCGACGTCGCCCAGGGCTACGTTCCCCCGTCGAACTAAGCCCGCCTTGGCCGCCGAGCCCGTCGCCTGGCGTGCCGATGGCGTGCCGCGCAGCGAGCGCTTCGGCGACAACTATCACACCGAAACCGGGGCACTGGCGCAGGCTCGCCATGTGTTTCTGGGCGGCTGCGGCCTGCCCGAGGCATGGTCCGGACGGTCGAAATGGCTGATTCTCGAAACCGGATTCGGGCTGGGCCTCAATTTCCTGACAACCTGGCAAGCGTGGCGCGCGGACGCGAACCGGCCGCGCATGCTGCACTTCGTCTCGGTCGAGGCGCACCCGGTCGGGCCTGAAGACCTGTTGCGCGCCGCCGGGGCTTACCCCGAACTGATGCCGCTGGCCGAGGAGCTGGCTGCGCAGTGGCACGGGCTGCTGCCGGGCTTTCACCGGCTGGCCTTCGACCAAGGCCGCGTGCTGCTCACGCTGTGCATCGGCGACGTGCAGCCGATGCTGCGTGCGCAGCGTTTCGAGGCCGACAGCATCTTTCTCGATGGCTTCAGCCCCGAGCAGAACCCCGCCATGTGGTCGCCCGACACGCTCAAGGCGGTGTCGCGCTTTGCCCGCCAGGGCACCGGCCTCGCCACTTGGACCTGTGCCCGGGCCGTGCGCGATGCGCTTTCGCAGAACGGTTTCCAGCTTGAAACCCGGCCAGGCCTGCCGCCCAAGCGCGACTGCCTCGCCGGCGTGTTCGCGCCAGCTTGGACAGTGCGCCGCCGCGGTCCTGCGCCCGAGCACGTGGAGGCGCCCGGCCGCTGCGCTGTCATCGGTGCCGGGCTGGCCGGCGCGGCCGTTGCCGCCAGCCTCGCGCGGCGCGGGTGGCAAGTCACCGTGCTCGATGCGGCCGACCGTCCCGCCGCCGGTGCTTCTGGCCTGCCGGTCGGCGTGCTGGCGCCGCATGTGTCGCCTGACGATGCCCTGCTCTCGCGGCTTACGCGTGCCGGCATCCGCGCCACCTGGCTGGAGTTGGAGCGCCTGCTGCAAGAAGGCCGCGACTGGCGCGCCGCCGGTGTGCTGGAGCGGCGGCCCGAAGGCGACACGCGCGTGCCCGACGGGTGGAGCGAGAGCGGCCCGAACGAATCGTGGCCCGCCAGCGCCGCGCAACTGGCGAATGCCGGCTTGCCCGCCGACGCACCCGCGCTCTGGCATGCGCGGGCGGGCTGGGTCCGTCCTTCAAGGCTGATCGAAGGCTGGCTGCGCGAGCCGGGCATCGAGTTTCGCGGCAACGCGCCGGTCGCACGCCTGTCACGCAGCGCGGCCGGCTGGCAGCTCCGGGATGCCGCCGACCGGTTGTTGGCTGAAGCCGACCGCGTGGTCGTTGCGGCGGGCTATGAATCGGGCCGCTTCGCGCCCGAGCTTCCGCTGCAGCCGGTGCGCGGTCAGGTCGCGTGGGGCCGCATGGCGGGCGACCTCGCCCTACCCGCCACGCCGCTCAACGGCGACGGCCATCTGATTGCCCATGTGCCCGAAGATGAAGGCGCCCTGCTCTGGCTCGCCGGCGCCACCTTCGACCGCGACAGCACCGACCTGGTCCCTCAGGCGGCCGATGCCGATGCAAACCGGGAGCGCTTGGAACGCCTGCACCCCGTCGCCGCGGCAGCGCTGGCACCGGCTTTCGAGCATGGCGAGGCCAAGACCTGGGTTGGAATCCGTTGCGCCTCGGGCGACCGCCGCCCGCTGGTCGGCCCGCTGGGCGAAGCCGGCCTCTGGGCCTGCACCGCCCTGGGTTCGCGCGGCCTCAGCTTTGCGGCACTGTGCGCCGAACTGCTGGCCGCGCAGTGGCACGGCGAACCGCTGCCGCTGCCCGCCAACCTGGCGAAGGCCCTCGGCACCGAAAGAACCGCGCCCTAGGCGCCAACGTTGCCGGCCGGCGCCAGCATGTGGTCGATCTTGCTGTCGCCGTAGACGCGCACCACCTCGGAAATAACGACCTTGTAGCCATCGAGCCAGTTCGCCTGCGCCGCCTTCGCTTGCTGGTGCACAGGGTGCTGGATGAGTGCCTGCAGCGCTTTGAGCGACTCCCAGTAGTAGACGTTCGACACCAGCCCGTTGCCCGCGTTCTCCCAGGCTTCTTCGCCCAAGTAGCCGGGCAGCGACTTCGCTGCCGCCGCAATGGTCTGGTCGAGGCGATGGAATTCGTCGTCGAACTGCTTCTTGGCAAAGATGAAGGTGGCGGAGTACATGTGTCGTGGATGCGGGTGCTGAAGGCCGGGCGGGCGCCGATTCTGCGGCACAGGGCCGCTGCCAGCCAACGGAAAGCCCCCGCTGGTCACGCCAACACGTGAGAATGCACCGCATGGCCATTCAGTACGACATCACGCACACCACCGTCTACCGCTACAAGAAACCGGTGACCTTCGGGCTGCACCGCGTCATGTTCCGGCCCCGCGACAGCCACGACCTGCGGGTGCTGGCCACCGACCTGCAGGTGAGCCCGCAATCTTTCACTCGGCTCATCCAGGACCCGCACTCCAACTCGGTTGCGCTGGTGCAGCCCATGGGCGAGGCCACCGAGCTGCGCATCGTGTGTTCCTTCACCATCGAGCATGTGCCGGCGCAGCAGGACCAACTCGCGCTCGACCCGGCCGCCGAGTTCCTACCGTTTGCCTATTCGGTGCAGGAGCGCCTCGACCTCGAGCACTACCTGCGCCCGCACCATGACGACGATGCGAACGGCACGCTGATCCGCTGGGCCCACCAGTTCCTTCACACCGACAAGCCCAACAGCACGCGCGAAGTGCTCACGCGCATGAACGCGCACATCGGCCAGAGCCTCGAATACAAGGCGCGCGACGAGGAAGGCACGCAGACCCCGCTGCAGACGCTGGCGCTCGGCAGCGGCAGTTGCCGCGACTACGCGCTGCTGATGATGGAAGCCACGCGCCGCCTGGGCATTGCCACCCGCTTTGTCTCGGGCTACATCTACGACGCCGCGCTCGACCGCGCGGCCCAGTCGCCCGGCGAATCGATGACCGGCGCCGGCACCACGCACGCCTGGCTGCAGGCCTACCTGCCGGGCGTCGGCTGGCTGGCATTCGACCCGACCAACAACCTCATGGGCAGCGGCCAGTTGATCCGCGTCGGCGTCACGCGAGACCCGGCACAGGCCGCGCCGATCTCGGGCAGTTGGTATGGCGACGCCGAGGCCTACGACGGTCTTGAGGCCACGGTGGTGGTCACGCGCCGCAAGGAATGAGGCCTCCGCGCGCCGGCATGGCGCGGGTGTCGCGTACGAGATAGCAGCTACGGGAAAGCCCGGGCCGATGCGCCCGGCAACGCCCCTACGCTGCGCCGCCGGTCCAGCGAAATAGCACGGTCGTCCTCTACGGCCTGGCAATGCATCGCTGCGCCGGGCTTCTTCTTCCCAACACCACAAGAACGGAGAGAGACATCCCATGCATTCCGCGCGCCTGACACTTCTTGCCCTTGCAGCCAGCCTTGCCGTCGCATCCTGCGGCGGTGGTGGCGGTGGGGGCGGCTTTGCGTTCACCCCGCTGCCGCCGGCTCCGGCTCCCGCGCCGCCCCCTCCTCCTCCACCGCCCCCGCCGCCGCCCGAAGAGACGCGCCTGCAAGACAGCCGCAACTCGTTCGCGCCCGCAGATGCTTCAGCCACCACCTTCGCGGCGCTCGCACCGGACGCCAGCGACACGGTCGACAACGCCACCACCAGCCGCTGGGCAGGCATGCTCGGCGCCGCGCAATACCAAGTCGAGGTGCCTGCCAACTGGAACGGCAAGCTGGTGATGTATGCGCACGGCTATGCGGGTGAAAGCAACCTGCTGAAGGTGAACGCCCCATCGATCCGCCGCTATCTCATCCAGAACGGCTACGCCTGGGCCGCGTCGAGCTACAGCAAGAATTTCTATGACGTGCGCGCCGGCGTCGAAGACACCAACGCGCTGGCCCTGCAGTTCAACGCCATTGCCAAGGCCAACGGCCGAGAGCTTGCGGCGCCTTCAAAAATCTACATCACGGGCCATTCGATGGGCGGCCACATCACCGCGGCGGCCATCGAGGACGAGGCTTTCGCCACGGCCAACCACAAGGTCAGGTACACCGGCGCGGTGCCGATGTGCGGCGTGCTGGGCGACACCGAGCTGTTCGACTACTTTGCAGGCGCACAGATTGCCGCGCAGGCACTGGCAGGTCTGCCCAAGTACCCGACCGTCAACTGGCTGGACATCAGGACGCAGGTCACGGGCACGCTCTACACGGCCTTTCCGGGCACACCCACGGCCACCGGCCTGAAGTTCGGATCGGTGGTGAAGAACCTCACGGGCGGCGAGCGGCCGATGTTCGATCTCGGGTTCACGCAGGGCGGTTCGTTCGCGGCGGTCTGGGGCGTGTTCGGCAGCGACGGCACCGTCAACGGCATCCTGAACAAGAGCACGCTCGACACCAACCGCTTCACCTACGCCATCGACGGCGACGTGGCGGGAACGACCGCGCTGAACGCATCGGTGCTCAAGCTCACCGCGGCACCCGACGCCAACCGGTTGCGCACCGACGGCCTGCGCTGGATTCCCAAGGCGAACGGCGAATTCAAGATCCCGGTGGTTTCGCTGCACACGCTGGGCGACCTGTACGTGCCCTTCAGCATGCAGCAGATCTACAACCAGCGCGTTGCGGCCAAGGGCAACAGCGACTGGCTGGTGCAGCGCGCCGTGCGCGGCATCTCCCATTGCGACTTCACGATCGCGGAGCAGGTCGAAGCCTTCGACGCCATGATCAAGTGGGAGCGCGATGGCGTGAAGCCCGCGGGCGACGACGTGGTCACAGCTGCCACGGTGGCAGCCCCGACCTACGGCTGTACCTTCACTCGCCCACTCGGCACCGTGGACGAAAGCCCCACCAGCCAGGCGACGCGGCCGGGTGCGGCGGCGGCGCGTCCCTGCCCGCCGTAAAAAAAGGCGCAAAGGGTTCTGGCCGGCGTGCAGGCGCCGGTCGAGCGCCTGAACCGGCAGGTCGATAAACGTCGATAAGGCACGGGTACGCGGCATTGACGCACGCCACTTTCGGCGGCAATGTCGCTCCCATCGGCCTGGCATCGATGGCTCACTCGCACGGGACAGCACATGAGAACCCTCGCATTCACCGCAGCCGCGCTCACAGCCGCGGCGCTGGCCTGGCCTGTCGCGTCTTCGTCCGCCGAGCCGGCGCGGCGCGTGCCGGCGCCCAAGGTCGACGTCATGGCCTCGCCCACCACCAAATACGAAACCGCCGTGTTCGCCGGCGGCTGCTTCTGGGGCGTGCAGGGCATATTCCAGCGCGTCAAGGGCGTGAACAACGCCGTGTCGGGCTATGCCGGCGGCGAATCGAAGACGGCACGCTATGAGCGCGTGGGTTCCGGCAACACCGGCCACGCGGAATCGGTGCGCATCACGTACGACCCGCAGCAGATCAGCTACGGCAAGCTGCTGCAGATCTATTTCTCGGTAGCGCACGATCCGACCGAGCTGAACCGGCAAGGGCCCGACACTGGCCCTCAATACCGCTCCACCGTGTTCGCCGAGAACATCGAGCAGGCCCGCGTTGCAAGGGACTACATCGTGCAGTTGAACCAGGCCAAGACCTTCGGCAAGCCGCTGGCGACCACCATCGAAATGTCGAAGCCTTTTTATGCGGCCGAGGCCTACCACCAGGACTTTCTTACGCGCCACCCGCGGCACGGCTATATCGTGATCCACGACATGCCGAAGATCGAAAACCTGAAGAAGCTGTTCCCGGAAAGCTACCGGTCGACCCCTGTGCTGGTGAACCCGGCAAAGGGCGCCTGAACTCAGCCGGGCCCGGGTGCGTCCGCCAGCGCGTCGTAGTTGCCGCGGCGCGCGGCCTGGTTGCAGCGGGCGCGGTGCACAAGCGCCTTCTGCGCCGCAGCGACATTGGCGGGCTCACCCTTCCATGCATCCAGCGCCGGCTGCTGAACGGCGCGCGAGTATGAGAACGCAAGCGCCCACGGCAGCCGCGATGCGAACCGCGCGTTCATGGCGTTCAACCGGGCCGAAGCAAGTTGCGCCGACTGCCCTCCCGAGAGGAACGCGATGCCCGGCACGGCAGCGGGCACTGTGCGCAGCAGGCAGGTCACCGTGGCGTCGGCCACTTCGTCCACGCTCTCCTGGATCGGGCAGGCCTGGCCGGGCAAGACCATGTTGGGCTTCAAGAGCATGCCCTCCAGCAGCACGCCCTGCAAACGCAATTGAACGAAGACCGCATGCAGCGTTTCTTCGGTGATTTCCGCGCAGCGTGCGAGGAAATGGTCCCCCTCCATCAGCACTTCGGGTTCGACGATGGGAACCAGCCCGGCCTCCTGGCACAGGGCCGCATAGCGGGCCAGCGCATGGGCATTGACCTCGATGCACGCACGGCTGGGCAAGCCGGCACCGGGGGTGATGACGCCGCGCCATTTGGCAAAGCGTGCCCCCATGCCGGCGTACTCGGCGAGCCGCTCGCGAAGGCCGTCGAGGCCCTCGGTCACCGTCTCGCCGGGGTGGCCCGCCAGAGGCTTCGCGCCCGTGTCGACCTTGATGCCCGGAATGATGCCCGCCGCTTCGAGTGCCGAGACAAAGGTCGCGCCCCCGCTCGTGCGCTGCCGGATGGTTTCGTCGAAAAGAATCGCCCCGCTGATGCTTGCGCCAAGGCCGGGCGCGGTCACGATCAGCTCGCGCCAGCTGCGGCGCGCGTCTTCGGTCTGGGGAATGTTCAGCTTCGCAAAGCGCTTGTGGCAGGTGGCGTTGCTCTCGTCCATGGCCAGCAAGCCCTTGTCGCCGGCAACCAGCGCCTGTGCGGTATCGATCAATGCCTGTGCAGTCATGATGCTGTGGCCCTCGCTTGCGAATGATCGTACGCCTCTGCCCGGCCTCCGGCTAGATCACGTTCTTCTCGACGAGCGGCCTGTTTTCGAGAATGCGCGTAAACGAAACCGGCGACAGGTCGAGGCTGCGGTATTCGCCGTAGCGGATGAGCTCCGCCACGCCCCGCCCCGCCGCAGGGCATTGCTGCAGCCCATGCCCCGAGAACCCATTGGCAAAGTAGAGGTTGTCGCAGCCCGGATGCAGCCCGAGGATTGCGTTGTGGTCGAAAACGTTCATCTCGTAGTAGCCGGCCCACGCGCTTGTCATGCGAATGGCCTCGAACGCCGGCACGCGCGCAGCCAGCGCCGGCCAGATGAAATCGTCGAACACGCGGTAGTCGACCTCGAGCGGCGCATCGTCGCGGTCCCGGTCCTGCGGCGGTGCAAAGCCGCAGATGAAACAGCGGCCTTCGGGGCGCAGCCAGATGCCCGAGGTGTCGATGATCAGCGGGCAGCCCGGCAGGGTGTCGGGGCACGAAAAGCTGAACACCATGCGCCGGCGCCCGCGCACCGGCAAGTCGATGCCGGCCCAGCCCGCCACCTTGGCGGCCCAGGCGCCCGCCGCGTTGACCACCACGTCGGCCTCGAGCGGATCGCCGATGTCCAGCTCCACGCCCGTCAGTGCGCGGCCGCTGCGCTGCAGCCCGGTTGCCTTTGCCTGCACATAGCGCGCGCCCTGTGAAATGGCCTTCTTCCGGAACGCCTGCAGCAGGCTGTAGCCGTCGTACCAGCCCTCACCCGAAAGGCCCAGCGATGCCAGCGCGATGCCTTCGGTCGAGATCCACGGAAAGCGAGCCTTCAGCTGTTCCGGCGTCATCAGCACCACGTCGACCCGATGCGCCTTCTGCGTTGCATGGTTCTCGCGCAGCACGTCCACGCCCTCCGGTGGGGCCAGGTACAGGTACCCGGGCTCGACCAGGCCGATGTCGGGCACGTTGTCGCCCACGCGCAGGGTTTCGCCAAGCCGGCGAAAAAACTCGATGCCGTAGAGCGACATCTCGATGTTGATGGCGGTGGAGAACTGCTGCCGGATCGAGCTCGCCGACAAGGCCGACGATGCCTGCGTGTACGAGAAGTCGCGCTCGACCACGGTCACGTCGAACGGCTCCTGCGACGGGTCCTGGTTCAGAAAATAGGCAATCGCAGAGCCGATGGCCCCGCCGCCGATGATCACCACACGACGCATGAAATCCCTTTCTTGCTGCTCGCCCACAGGTCCATTCTTACAAGCGCCGGGAAAAACCGCGAGACCCGCACGCAGAATAGCAACGATGAGAAAAGACATTCCCAACCTGGGCGCGCTGCAGGCCTTCGAGGCCTCGGCGCGCCTGGGGAGCTTTACCCGCGCCGCGGCCGAACTGGCGCTGACGCAAAGCGCCGTCGGGCGCCAGGTGGCCACGCTGGAGCAGCGGCTGGGCGTGCCGCTGTTTTCGCGCGTGCGCCGGCGGCTCACGCTCACCGACACCGGCCGTGAATACGCCGCGCGCATCCGCCGCCACCTGGACCAGATCCGCCGCGACACGCTCGAGATCAGCGCCGGCCACGACATGGGTTTTGTGCTCGAAGTGGCGGTGGTTCCCACCTTTGCCACCCAATGGCTGATTCCCCGGCTGCCCGATTTCAGCCGGCAGCACCCGAACATCACGGTCAATCTCTCGGTGCGCACGCAGCCCTTCTCTTTCCAGGAAAACGCCTATGACGCCGCCATCTATTTCGGCGACCAGTTCTGGCCGAGCACGCAGGGCGGGTTGATCTTTTCCGAAGGCGAGATGGTTCCCGTCTGCAGCCCGGCGTTCCGCGATGCCAACGGGCCGTGGAACGAAGCGGCCTTCGAGCGTTGCCGCCATGTGCACCTGAGCACGCGCGCGCACGCCTGGCGCGACTGGTATGCGCAACAGGGCTGGGACTACACGCTGCACGCCTCGCGCGGCCCGCGCTACGAGCTCTTCACCATGGTGACCGCCGCCGCGGCGGCCGGAATGGGCGTGGGCCTGGCGCCGCGCCTTCTGATCGAGCGCGAATTGCGAACCGGCGAACTCGTGGTACCGATCGACCGGCACCTGGACGTGAGCCAGGGCTACTACTTCGCCTACCCGGAAGGCCCGCCCGCTTCGGGGGCGCTGGAACAGTTCAAGGACTGGGTGCTTGGGCTCTCACCCGATTGAGTAATAGATCAAAAGAAAACGTGAGGAGGTAAGAAAAACGTTGCACTTTGCCTCGTCACTCTATACATTGATACCTCCGTTTTCATGGCGCAAGATGGACCTGACCCCGCCGGCCGCTGCGTGAGCAGACGACCCCGAGAGCCAACATCGATTGAGCAAGATCAATGGGCGGAGGAGACAAGAATGGATTTCGAAAGCCCTCTTTCGAAGAGGAGCCCGCTGGTGCCCCCGGTGCGAACCTCGCTCGCCGAGTTCGTGCGGCGTTTGCGCTGACCCGCGTTTCATTCACGTCGGTGCCGCATGCGCCTTCTCCTGGTCGAAGACAACGAACTGCTCGGAAGCGCGGTTCACAAAGGCCTGGTTCGAACGGGCTACGCGGTCGACTGGAATCGCCTGGGAAAAGACGTTCTCTCGTCGCTCGCGTCCTGCACCTACGACTGTGTGCTCCTTGACCTCGGCTTGCCCGACGTCACCGGAGACATATTGCTCAAGAGCATCCGAACGCGCGGCATTCCCATTTCGGTGATCGTGATCACGGCGCGTTGCGGCATTCGGGAACGGGTGCGCCTGCTCGACATGGGTGCCGACGACTACATGATCAAGCCGCTGGACCTGGACGAAGTTGCCTCCAGGGTCAGGGCTGTGCTGCGCCGGGTGAACGGAAAGACGCCCAGTGCTGCCGAGCCGGAGCACGGCCCGCTGAAGCTGCACCCCTCCCATCGCATGGCAACGCTGCATGGCAACGTCGTTCCGCTGACCAACAAGGAGTTCTGGCTGCTGGAGATCCTGGTGCGCCGCAAGAACCAGGTGCTTTCGCGCTCTCAGCTCGAAGAAGCGCTCTACACCTTCGACGTCGAGGTCGAGAGCAATGCGGTCGAGGTCCACGTTCATTTCCTGCGGCGCAAGTTCTCGCCCAAACTCATTCTCACGGTGCGAGGCGTCGGCTACCAGCTCGGGCCAGAGACCTGGAATGAATAAGCGGTCGGGCGCCCCGTGGTCGCTGCGCCGCCGCCTGGCGGCAATTGTGCTCTTCGTATGCGGCGCCACGCTGCTGGCCGCAGCTGCCGCCATGTACAGGGCCGACCACCTCTCCGACCAGAAAGTGCTGGATGCCCGTCTTGTTGCGCTGGCGCATACCGCACTGGCGTTCGCGGACCACGAAATCGCCGAGATCTCCGCGGAGGGACACGACGACGGCGTCCACGAAACCGGCGACACGCTCGGCACGCACTATCACTACCAGATATGGTCGCCCAACGGGCGGCTGCTTCTTCAGAGCCACAAGGCCCCCTCGGGCGTCCCGATGCGGCCGCTTGCAGAGCGCGGGTTCGGCAAGGCAATGGTGGATGGCGAGAGCGTGCGGACCTATTCGGAGGCAGCCAAGAAGGGCGGCATGATCGTCCAGATCGCGGAGCGCGCGGGCTACCGCAAGGGCGCGATCGGCACCACCACCAGGTACTTTCTTTCCTACCTCGCGATCCCGCTCATCCTGATCTTCTTGAGTGCCTGGTGGTTCCTCCACCGTGCGCTTCGGTCCGTCGAGGGCTATGCCTCACAGCTTCGGGAACGCCACGCGCTCGACCTCGCGGAACTGAATGCCGAGGACCCGCCTACCGAACTCAGACCCATGGTCGATTCGATCAACGCATTGTTCGATCGGTTCAGAAAGGCGTTGTCGGTCGAGCGCGACTTCACCGTGATTGCGGCGCACGAGATGCGCACCCCGCTCGCCGGCCTGCGCGCGCAAGCCCAGCTGGCCTCCACGCTCGCGGATTCACCGCAAGAGTTGTCGGCTTCCTTGCGGCATCTGATGTCGGGTATCGACCAGGCCAGCTACCTTCTCGATCAGCTGCTCGATCTCGCGCGAATCGACAGCCTTGCGGCGACCGGCGGGCATGCCGTGAACCTTGTGAACCTGGAAGAGGTCTACCGAGACGTGATGGCCGACCTCGGTCCGGCGGCGGCCCAGCGCGATCTTGCGCTGAAGACGCGGTTCGAGGTGCGGGAGCTGCTGGCCGAAGAGCTCGGCCTGCATCTGCTGATGCGCAACCTGATCGTCAACGCGATTCGTTTCACCCCCGTCGGCGGGCGCCTCGAAGTGGGCAGCGCGCGGGGTCGCCACGCAGTTGTACTCACCGTCGACGATTCGGGCCCCGGCATTCCCGCCAGCCGGCACGCGGAGGCGTTTCAGCGCTTCAATCGCCTCGGACGCGTCGACGGGCATGGCGTCGGCCTCGGCCTGTCGATCGTGCACGCGGTGGCGCAGGCGCATCACGCACCGGTGCGCCTGCTCCAGTCGCCGCTGGGCGGCCTGCGGGCCTCGGTCCGTTTTCCCACGGCAGCCCCGGGAACATCCGCGCCCGACCGGAGCGAAGTGGTTCACATCTGCCTCGCCGCCCTGCGCAACGTCGACGTGATGGGGTCCAGAAGGTACTGAAGCGCGGTCTGGAACCCGCCGTCGATATAGACCTCGGCAGGCATGCCGGCCTGCATCTTCAGGTCACCCACCGCCTTCACCGACTCCGCGTCGGCCAGGATCGAAACACTGTAGTACGGCATCTGCGTGGACTTGTCGGTAAACCGGTCGCCCGATACATAGGTGACCTTGCCCGAAACCATCGTGGCATTGCGGTACTTGAACGCGGTGAACTTGATGCGTGCGTGCTGCCCTATCAGGACGTTGTTCACTTCTTCGGGCCGTATCTGCGCCTCGATCATCAGGGCCGTGTTGCTCGGCACGATCTCGGCAATGGTTTCACCGGGCCGCACGACCGAACCCGGCGAGGTGAACTTCAAATCGATGATCTCGCCGGCCGCCGGCGCCAGCACCACCTGCCGCGTGGTGGCATCGTCGGACTTGCGCAGTTCCTGCTCGATCTCGCTCACCCGCGCCACCGTCGTCTTGAGCTGGTCGCTCGCCGAGCGGAGGTATTCGTTGACGATCGAATTGCTCTTGATGTCGGCGTCGATCAGCCGCCCATGGCCGCGTGCGAGCTCGGAGCGGCGCTCCTCCAGCTTGGAGGTGTAGTCGGCCACCGAGGCTTCCATCTGGTTAATGCGCGCCGACGATACGAAGCCCTCCTGCACCAGGCCGCGATTGGCATCGAGGTCGCGGTGCTGCAGGGCCAGAGATTCCTGCGCCTTGCTGCCCTGCGCCTCCAGCGCCCCGATTTCCTGCTGCACCCTCTGGCGCAATTGCCGCATCAGCGCCAGCTCGCTCTGCAGCGAATGCCGGCGCGCATGGAACAGTGCCGATTCCTTGGCCATCGCATCCTGCAGGCGCGTGTCCTTGCGGGCTTCCGCCTGCAGGCTCTCGGAAAACACCAGCTTGTCGGCGCGGCGCTGCTCCGCATCCAGCCGCTCCAAGGCCGTGCGTTCTACCGCAAGGCGATAGGTGAGCCGGTTGCGGTCGGCGTCCACCCCCACGTCGCCGATGACTACCAGCGGTTCGCCTTCCTTCACCACCTGTCCGTCGCGAACGAGCACCTGCCGCACGATGCCGCCTTCCAGATGCTGGACGGGCCGCCGGTTCAAGTCCACCTTGACGTGCGCCGGTGCCACCACCGCCATTGCCAGCGGCGCGAGCCCGACCCACGCCCCTAGGGGGATGACGATGCCCAGCACCGTCCACAGCCCCATGTTCATGAGACGCCTGATCTGCTGTTCGCTGGTCTTTCGCTTCGGTGCCCTGCCGGCATGCGGGAGCGCTTGTGCGTGCGTCATATGTTCCTGCCTTTCCGGGTCTTATGCCGTGCGTTCGCGTTCACGCTCGCGCTCGCGCTCGCGTTCGGCGACTGCGGCCTGCGATTGCTTCTGCATTGCCTTCATCACCTCGCCAGCCGGCCCGAACTGCTTCACCTGCCCGGCCTCGAGGATGAGGATCTTGTCCACGTGCGCGACCAGCGACGGGCGGTGCGTCACCACAATGGAGGTCACACCCTCTGCGCGCAGGCTGCTGAGGGCGTGCGCCAGCGCAATTTCGCCCTCCGCGTCCAGGCTCGCATTCGGTTCGTCGAGCACCACCAGGCGCACATCGCCATACATCGCGCGTGCAAGCGCAATGCGCTGGCGCTGCCCCGGCGACAGGCGCGCCCCGGCCTCGCCGACGGGTGTGTCGTAGCCTTTCGGCAGCTGCAGGATCATGTCGTGCGCGTTGGCCCGCTTGGCGGCCGCGATCACCGCCTTTGGGTCGGACTTTGAGAGCCGGCCGATGTTGTCGGCGACCGTTCCGTCGAACAGTTCCACGTCCTGCGGCACATAGCCGATCCACGGGCCCAGTTCGCTGCGCGGCCATGCCGAGAGATCGGCTCCGTCCAGCCTGACGGTTCCGATGGTCGGCTGCCAGATGCCGGTGAGAAGGCGCGCCAGCGTGGATTTTCCCGCTGCGCTCGCCCCGATGATGGCCAGTGCCTCGCCCGCGGCGAGATTCAGGGAAACGCCGGTCAGCGCCAGCTTTTCAGTGCCCGGCAGACGCAGCGAGACGCCTTCCGCACGCAGCTCGCCCACCGGCCGGGGTAGCGACATCTGCGGCTCGCCCTTGTCGAAGTGGCCGCACAGGTCGCGCAAGCGGCGATAGGCGGAACGCGCTTCGTTCAGCACGCGCCAGCTGCCGACGATCTGCTCCACCGGCTGCAAGGCGCGGCCGAGCAAAACAGTGGTGGCGATCATCACGCCCGCCGAAGCCGACTGCGTGAGGACCAGGTAGGCGCCGATCGACATCATCATGACCTGCACGCCCTGGCGCAGAAACCTCGACGCGGCGCTGAACATCACGCTCGAATGGCTGGTAGCGCCCTGCAGCGCCAGCGCCTCGTCCTGCTGCTTGCGCCAGCGGCCCAGCAGGCGCTCGGTCATGCCCATGGCCTGCAGCACCTCTGCGTTACGCAGCGACCCTTCCACGTAGCGCGACGCGCTGCGCGTTTCCTTCTGCACCGCGTCCAACGCCTTGCGGCTCATCCGGTCGTTGAGCCAGGCCAGGCCGATCATGACGATGGCGGCGCCTGCGGCACCCAGCCCCAGGGCCGGGTGGAAGAAGGCGATGACGGCCACGTAGACCACGATCCACGGCGCATCCATGAGCGCCGTCAATCCGTTGGCCGAGAACAGACCCCGCAGCGTCGCGATGTCGCGCATCGCGTCCGGCCTTGCATTCAGCGGCGAACGGGCGGTGGCGGTGACGACCGCATGCACCACCGGCGGCGAGAGCCTCTCGTCGACGATGTTGCCGCTCAGGTGCTGCAGCCGCAGGCGCACGTAGTCCAGCACGAACAGGATGGCCAGCGCAGCGCCTACGCCGGCCAGCAACACCCACAGCGTCTCGCGGCTGTTGGTGGGAATCACCCGGTCGAACACCTGCAGCATGAACAGCGCAGGCACCAGGTACAACAGATTGATGACGAACGAGAAGAGCGCCATGTTGAACAACAGTGGCTTCATCTCGGCCCAGATCGGCTTCATGTTCTTGTCTCCTCCAGTATGCGGAGCAAGGCGCTTGCGCGCCCTGCTCCGTGCCTTGCCACGCCGTTCAGACGAAGTCGAAGTTGCCCGCCACGACCGCGGCATTGGCACTGAAGGTGCCGATCAGCGTCAGTTCCCCGGCCGACGTCTCCCCTCCGCCGGCCTGCACCCATTGCCACAGCGAGAAGCTGTTGCCGTTGGTGTCGTTGATGACCAGCAGCGCGTCTTCGCCGGCGCCCGCGGTAATGGAGAACTCGGCATTGAATGCCGCCGAAACCGCCGCCGCGTTGCCCAGGTTCGTAGTCGTCACGCCTTCACCGCCGGCCCCTGTCAGCAGCAAGGCTTCGATGTCGGCGTTGCCCTGCCCGACCGTGACGTTCACCGTGCCGCCGGAGCCGTTGCCCGAAGCGAACAGGAAAGCGTCGTTGTTGTTGCCGTCGTCCCATGCGGTGTTGAGCGCCCCGGTGAACTCGATGCGGTCGTCCCCTGCCGCGGTCGGTCCGTTGGCGTCGAAGTTGCTGACCACGTCGCCGAACTCGTCGGCCGCGCTGAACCTGAAGATGTCCTGCGCGTTGTCGTTCGCCGCCCCCGAGTTGAGGATGTCGGCGCCAATCCCGCCGATGATGATGTCGCCTCCGGCACCGCCGTTGATGGTGTCGTTGCCCGCTCCGCCGTTGAGCGTGTTGGCTCCGGCATTGCCCGTCAGGTTGTCGCTGCCCGATCCGCCGGTCACGTTCAGGATGCTGGCAATCGACGTGAAGCCCGACGCCGCACCTGTCGCCAGGTTGACCGTGACGGGCGTCGCGGAGGCGCCGTACGACAGCGTGTCGGCGTTGCCGCCGAGGTTGGCGCTGATCGATTCGACGCCGGTGACAGTGGCGCCTTCGAAGCCGGTGATGGCCCCGTTGTAGACGACATCCAGCACATCGTTGTTCGCCACGCCCGTGATGTTCAGCGTGTCGTTGCCACCGCCGCCGTCAATGGTGTCGGCGCCGCCGCCGATCGCGTAGGTGAAGGTGTCGTTTCCTAGGCCGCCGTTCAGGACATTCGCGGCCGTGCTGCCGGAGATGATGTCGGCGCCACTGCCGCCGGTGAAGTTCTCGATAGACACCAGCACGTCGGAGTTGGCCGCATTGTTGCCGGAGCCCCCGACGACGATCGGCGCCGCGCCGCCCAGGTTCACCGTGAGTGCCGCGGTGTACGCCGAGTAGTTGGCGGTGTCGGTGTTGGCCCCGCCGTCGAGCGTGTCGCGCACGTTGTCCACCGTGGCGCTCAGCGTGTCGTTGCCCGCTCCGCCGCTCAGGAGGTTGGCAACGCCGAGCCCCGCGGTTCCACTCGCCGTCAGCGAGTCGGCGAAGGCGCTGCCCACCAGGTTCTCGATGCTCGAGAGCGTGTCGCTGCCCGCCCCGCCGGTGGCTTGCGCCGCCGCAATGGCCAGTGACACCGTGACGCCCGCGGTCGCCGTGGCATAGCTCGCGGTATCGCTGCCGCCGCCGCCCGTCAGCACGTTGTTGCCGGCGTTGCCGGTGATCACGTTGGCCGACCCGTTGCCGGTACCGTTGATGTTGCCGGTGCCAAGCAGGGTGAGGTTCTCCACGTCCGCATCGGTGATGGTGTAGGTGACGGTCGACTGCACGGTATCGGTGCCGCCGCCCCCGCCCTCTATGACGGTGTCGGTTGCACTGTCCACCAGGAAGGTGTCGTCGCCCGCGCCGCCGTTCATCGCGTCGTTGCCAACGCCGCCGTCCAATGTGTCGTTGCCGTCGTTGCCATTCAGCGTGTCGTTGCCGATGCCGCCGGCCAGCAGGTCGTCGTCATCCCCGCCGTTCAGTGTGTCGTTGCCGTCACCGCCCAGGAGCGTGTCGATGCCCAAGCCGCCGTTGAGCGTGTCGTTGCCGCCGAGCCCGCTCAGCGTATCGGCCAGGTCGCCGCCGCTGATGACGTTGTTCAGGGCATTGCCGGTTCCGACGAACGGATCGGCGTCGATGCCGGTGTACGTCAGGTTCTCCACGTTGGCGACGAGCTCCAGCGAATACGCGGCCATCTCGGTCTCGACTTCGTCCGTGCCGGCACCCGCCGCCTCGACAACCACGTCAGCCAGGTCATCGACGATGTACGTGTCGTTGCCGCCCAGACCGACCATCGTGTCTGCATCGAGGCCGCCGTCAAGCACGTCGTTGTCGCCAGCGCCCGAGCCACCCACCAGCAGGTCGTCGCCGATCCCGCCGCTCAAGTTGTTGCTGCCAGTGCCGCCGAAGATCAGGTCATTGCCGCTGCCGCCAATGATGACGTCATTGGTAACGTTCTCGCCGGCGACGAAGTTATTGGCGATAGAGGCTGCCAGGTTGATGGTGCGCCCAAAGCCGGTGGGATCGAGCCGGCTCACCAGGTAGTCCTCTGTGCCGAGCAGGTAACCCTCGAAGGTGGCATCACCGAAGTTGATGCGCTCCACGCCGGTGCCGGCCACGTTGCCCGTGAAATGGTTGGCGACGGTGACCGTCTGGCCGTTGAAGTTGAGGACCAGGCTACCGGTGGCGGTGCCCGTGTTGTTGTCCGCGGCATTGAGCCCGGTGATCGGGTTGACCGTTCCGGCAACAGGATCCAGCACGCCCGGCACGATGACGATGCGATCGGCGGTGCCGCCGCTCGTCGCGCTGACGCCTTCGTTGATCGTGTCGCTGCCGTCCGCAAGGCCGAAGGTGTAGGTGTCGTCGCCCAGGCCGCCGTTGAGCACGTCGTTGCCGATGCCACCGCTCAGCTGATCGTTGCCCGCGCCGCCGTTGAGCGTGTCGGTGCCCGCGCCGCCGATCAACACGTCGTTGCCGCCGTTGCCGTTCAGCGTGTCGTTGCCACCAAAGCCCAGCAGCAGGTCGTTGCCTTCGCCGCCGTTGAGCACGTCATCGCCGTTGGTACCCGCGACGATCGTGAGGGTGGAATCCGTGAACTGCAGGCGTTCGATGCCGCTCAGCGTGTCGGTGCCTTCAATCGGGTCGATGCCGATGTCGGTGACCGTGAGCCTGCCGTCGGCAGTGGAACCGAAGGCGTAGTTGGCCAGCGGCCCCAGGTAGGCGACCGTGTCGATGTCGGCGACCGCGTCCGCGTCCGACTTGATCGAGCGGACGATCGCCAACTGGCCGGGGTTGATGGTGCCCGCGAACATCGAGTTGACCAGCGTCTTCATGCTACTGTGCAGCGCGATGGGGGTGCCGGTGTGATTGGGGTCGTTGGTGGCGTAGACGCCGATCTGCACGTCCAGCCACTTGTCGCCGTCGATGATGTCGTCGCCGCCGCGGCCCATGATGAGGTCGCTGCCGTCCCCGCCAAGGATGATGTCGCCCGCCATGTAGCTGGTGACTCCGGCGCCCAGCACCGCCTGCAGGCCCGCAATGCGTGCAATGCCTGCCGCGTCGAGCCTGCTGCCGGTGTAGCCCTCGGTGCCGCCTTGTGCGAACGGAAGCCGCTCGTCGGCAATGGTGTCGGCGCCGGTAAGCACGTCGTTGAAGCGCGTGCCCGAAAGACCTTCGACCGATTCGTAGGCATCCAGCGTTCCGTTCTGGGGCGGCGTCGGGTTCTCGTCGAACACAATGCCGCGCGTCAGGTCGGCATCGACGAAGGCTGTGTTGTCCTTGTAGGTCACCCAGTCCCAGCCCGACATGCCGGCCAGCTTGCCGCGGCCCGGGCTGCCCACCATGATGTCGTCGCCGCCCTCGGCAATGAACTCGTCGAAGCCGCCGTCGCCCAGGAACACGTCGTGGCCGACGATGCCGTCTTTCGCAAAGATCTCGTCGAAGCTGTCGCCGGGCGCACCGTCGAAGGTGCCGGTTTCGATCCAGTCGTCGCCCTCGTTGCCCAGAATGCGCTCGGCGTTCTTGCTGCCGAGGATGAAGTCGTTGCCTTCGCCCGCGAAGACTTCCGAGCCCGCATCGGTGCCCAGGACGATGAAGTCCTGCCCCTTTCCGCCCATGATCAGGTCGAGGCCCGGGCCGCCATGGACCACGTCGTTGCCGTCGCCGGCCTTGATGTTGTCGTCGCCGCCCAGGTCCCTGACGATGTCGTCGCCCGCCCCGGCATTGATGATGTCGTTGCCGGCACCCCCTTCGAGGTTGTCGTTGCCGCCGTCGCCGTGGATGGTGTCGTCGCCCTCGCTGGCAATGATGATGTCGTTGCCCTCGGTGCCGCCGAGCACCACGTGCTGGTCGCCCGTGTACCTGAGGTAGTTGGTGTCCGGCCCGACTGTGCCGGGGTTGTTGCGAACCACCAGCGGCGTCAGGATGCCGCCGCCCACCGGGTCGGTGCTCTCCAGGTCGCCGTCGCCGTCCAGGTCGTTGAACTGCCTTGTGATGTCCACTTCGAGCGCCAGGCCCGGGGTCGAGAACACGTCCGACGGCAGGTGCGTCGCGTTCGTGTTGGTCATGATCATTTCAGCGAACGAGTTGTTCTCCATTTCGCCGAACAGGTGCAGGCCGTCGAGCCGCTGCAGATAGTAGAAGCGGTCGCCGTTCTGCAGGCTCTCCATCTGGTTCTCGAAAACGAAGTTGAAGGTCGAGCCGAGCATGCCGCCGAACGGAAGAATCTTCTCTGCCAGGCCGCCGATCCACAGGTCGACGTTGTCCAGGCCGGTGATGGTGACTCCGTTGGCGTTGCTGGTCCAGGCGCCCGTTCCGTTGAGGAAGTCGACCGAATCCTCAGGTACCAGCAGTCCGCCGACCGAAGCGCCGGTGATGATCGTCAGCGCCGCGTCGCGCTTTCCCTCGATCGTGGTCTGCCCGGTAATGAGCTGGTGCGTGCCGTAGGCGGCAATGAAATTGATGATCGACGCTTCGTGCTTGAGGTTGCCGGCAAAGTCCACCCAGCTGTCGTATGGGCGAAGTTCGGCGGCGTTGTTGGTTGCGTTGTAGAACTCGCGCCGGGCGGCGTTGAGCGACGGCACGCCCGTGTCGCGGCCGCGCGCCAGGTTGATGGTCGCAAGGTCGAGCGGAAGGCCCAGCAGGTTGTTGCGCAACGCGCTGGTCACGAACTCGTCGATCTCGTTGCCTACCTGCCGCGTCATGCCGCGGATGATTGCGCCGGCGGCAATGTCGTCGGTGATGGTATGGCCGGAGTCGAACGCCACCGGATTGAGGAAGCCCTCGATCAGGCCGATGTCGTTCGGGTTGAAGTTCGGGTCGAAGCGGTCGATGGTCTCGGTGAGCATCGAATGCCCGAAGCGGTACACCACATGCGCAAACTCGGCGACGATCGATGGATCGATGGTCACGTCGAAGCCGTCCGGAACGACGAAGGCGTTGATCTGCGGCTGCACCTTGCGCGCGAACTCCTCGAACACCAGGTGCTGGTATTGCATCTCGGTGGTGAACTTGGCGGACTGGAACAGGCGCTCGCCGTCCCACACCAGCGTGCTGAGGTCCACAGGCAAGGACGCAACGTCTTCGAGCAGCCATTCATTGAGGAAAGCCAGGTCCCCGCCCGCCGCGGTGGAAAGGATGACTTCCTTGTTGTGGTCGACCATGCGGTTGTGCTCGGCATGGAACACATGGTGAACGGCGGTGAGGCCGATGTTCTCGTTCACGCGGCCGTCGCCGGCGATGAAATGGGCGTCGAGCAGTTCGTTGTCGTACTCGGCGTCGCCATTGCCCGGATTGCCCAGGCCGATGGTGATGTCGCCGTCGGCAATCTTGCCGATGGGAACGGCTTCATGAGCGATGTCGGCCAGGAAGGCATGGCCAGTGCGAAGTGCAAGCGCGGTCGTCGGATTGACGGGACTGCCCGGCGTGCCGGAGACCACGACGTCGTCGGCCGTGTTCGGAATGCCGTCGACACCGATGCCGGTGATGACCTGCGCGAACCCGGTCACCGGGTCGGGAATGAAGTTGCCGTACTGGTCCGTTCTGAGCAGCGGTACGCTGCCCACGTCGAAGTCGGTCAGCTGGATGCCGAGCAGCAGCGCTTGCGCCTTGACTTCGCCCCATGTCGCCATGCCGCCGTTCGCGCCTTCGATGAGCTTGCCGGTCGCGACCGGCGTGCCCTGGTCGTTCAACTCGTACTGCCGCAGGAAAACCTGGTGCGATGAATGCGAGGTGTAGGTCTGGTTCTGGTCGACGAAGGATGTGGTGGTGTTCACCGGCCCGACGTCGTCGGCCGTTCCCATGATGCCGTCCTGCCCGGCGGACACGGTGGCGCGCGTCAGCACCATGAAATTGGTGTTGCTGCCCTCTACGTAGAGCGGATCGTCCGGCTGCAGGGGAATGAAGACTGTGCCGCTGCCGCCCTTGTTGACGAGGTCGAGCCCGTGGTCGAAGAACTGGCCGAACAGCGTGAACCATGAATTGAACGAGGCCGAGAGGCCGACGTCCGGCGAGATGTTGGGCAGGCTGACGTTGTCGCCTTCCATCACGATGCCGTAGGGCGCGACGGCGGCGTCGCGCACCGCGCGGGCGTCTTCCAGCGCGGTAACTGTCAATGCATGGTCCGCGTCGGCGGCGGCCGCCGCATCGAGGGCTGCCTGCTCCTGCGGCGTGGGGGGCGTGTTGGGGTCGCCATCGCCGAGTTCCTCCGCATCGGCCCGGGCGTTCTGCGCAATGACGCGCGCCTGGTACTCGGCATCGGAAGCGGGCTTGAAGGCTTCGTAGATGACAGTGACGGCCGCAAGGTCGGCCATGGAATTCGCCGAGCCGGCACGGTCCAGTGCCGTCAGGATCGCGGCCGGGTTGCCCAGCGTTTGGTCGACCAGCAGGTTGGAGATGGTGCGCAGGCTCGAGTCGAAGACCAGCGAGTTCGGATCGTTGCTCGGGGCGTAGGTCGCCGACGTCGGCATTGCCGGCGCGGGGCCGGGCCCGTCGGGATCGAACAGCGTGCCGTCCGCGGGCCGGTAGACCGGGTCCATCAGCGACGGGAACTGCTGGTCCGCGGCCCCCCACGTTTCATGAAGCAGGTTGTTGTACGTGCCATCGACCGTACGCAAACCCCAACTGACGTTGTACGCGGGCACCAGGCCTCCTGGCCCGAACAACGGCTGCCCTGCGGCATGCGCCTCCGAGATCTTGATCTGCGCAAGGATGAACTCGAGGTCTGCTTGATTGACAGTGACTGACATGGCGCGGCTCCTCTGTGTGGTGGGATTGGTTGAAAGCGTTGTTTCCGCCACGGTTGAGTCTTTGCCCCGACTCTTAAGATTTCCTTAAGCAATTGGTAGTAATTTCCACTGGCGTACTGAAGCTTCCCGCGCATGCGGGCACGGCTTCAGGCGAGTGATGCCGGTGCGAAGAAGACCAATGTCCGGAGGAGAAAAAAATGCAAACCTCACGCCGCGCTGCATCGGCAAGCAGGCCGTTCGCGCTGATGCTGCTGCTGGCCGCCGCGGCGCCTGCATCGGCACAAAGCTTGGTGGAGCTGTACCAGTCGGCGCGCAGCTACGACGCCGTCTACCAAGGTGCGCGCGCACAGTACGACGCGAGCGTGGCCAGGGCGGCACAGGCGCGCGCTGGGGTGCTGCCGGTAATCAACCTCACGGCGGGGGCCTCCTTCACCGAGCAGGACGTGTCTGCCGGCAACGCCGCGTTCACGCGCGGCGTCAGCGCCCGGAACATAGGCGTCAACCTGATCCAGCCTCTGTATCGCCCCGCCGCCTGGGCCGCGTACGAGCAAGGCAAGCGGCACGAAGAGATCGCACGAACACAGCTGACGCTGGCCGAGCAGGACCTCATCGTGCGCGTGAGCCAGGCTTATTTCGATGTGCTCGCCAGCCACGACACGCTGGCGCTGGTGCGGGCGCAAAAGGCTGCGGTGGCCGAACAGCTCGCCTTTGCCAAACGCAACTTCGAAGTCGGCACATCCACCATCACCGACGCGCGCGAAGCCCAGGCCCGCTACGACCTCGTCATTGCGCAGGAAATTGCGGCCGAGAACGACCTGCAGGTCAAGAAGCTCATCCTCGACCAGCTCGTCGGGCAGGCCGGCAGCGTGCCGGTGCCACTCGCCGCGCCGGTGGTGCTCCCCGGGCTGGCGCCGGGCGACGTGGGCAGCTGGCTTGCGCAGGCCGAGGCCGCGCATCCGGCCATCGTTCAGGCGGCCCTTGCGGTGGAGGTTGCAACGCTCGAAGTCCGCAAGGCAGAGGCCGGGCACAAGCCCACGATCGACGCCCAGCTGGGCTACAACGTCAGCACCAACCCGCCAGGCAATTCACCCAGCGCCTCGACAGACAAGGTGCGTGTAGCCGGGGCCAGCATAGGCGTGGTCTTCAACATGCCGCTATACGCCGGCTTCGCAACCGAGAACCGGGTGCGCGAGACGCTGGCGCTCGAAGACCAATCGCGCGCCTCGCTCGAGAACGCGCGCCGCAGCGTTTCTGTTTCCACCCGTGCCGCCTACCTTGGGCTGGTGTCCGGCGCCAGCCAGGTGAAGGCGCTCGAGGCAGCCGAAGCATCGAGCCAGGTGGCCCTGGACGCCAACCGCATGGGCTACCGGGTGGGCGTGCGCATCAACATCGACGTGCTCAATGCGCAGAGCCAGCTTTACCAGACCAAGCGCGACCTGGCACAGGCCCGCTACAACGTGCTGTTGGGCGACCTGCGCCTGCGCCAGGCGAGCGGCTCGCTCACGTCCGATGCACTTGCGGCGCTCAATGCCACTTTGGCGCTCGACGGCAGGCCTGCGGTCGACAGCGCCGCCCCTGTCACGCATCCGCGATAGCACCGGCGAATGGCGGCGCGAGGCCGACGCTCGGCCGGGGTCCAATAAGATTCGCCGGATCCAGAGAATCCTTCGCATGAACATTGCCCTCGAACACCCCGACCAGCCCGATGTCGTCCAGCTCATCGAAGCGCTCGACGCCTACCAGAAGCCGCTCTATCCGCCCGAGTGCCACTACGGCATCGACATTGCCGCGCTGTCGGCGGCGCACGTGCTGTTTGCAGTTGCGCGCGACGAGTGCGGAACGGCCGTGGGCTGCGGCGCCATGGTGCTGGAGCCCGCATACGGCGAGCTCAAGCGGATGTTCGTACGGCCGGAAAACCGCGGGCAAGGCATTGCCGCAAAAGTGCTGACCTTTCTCGAAGCCGAGGCAATCGGCAAGGGATGCACGCGATTCGCGCTCGAGACCGGCATCAGCCAGCCGGAAGCGCTGGCTTTCTACGCCAGCGCGGGCTACGTGAAGCGAGGGCCGTTCGGGAGCTACCCGGACGACCCGTTCAGCGTGTTCATGGAAAAAAGCGCCGCCTAGCCCCGGGCCGGCGATCTTCGCGCCCCTCTCGCATCGGCCCTTCGCGGGCCCGAAATTTGCTCATTCGATCAAAAATGACAGAAAATTTTCTTTTTTGTCTTATATTTGTAAACTGATTTTCATCAAACACTCCCCTCCGGAGTGCACGGCCCACGAATGAGCACCAACGTAGACACCACCGGCACCACCGTGGCCCAGCGCATTGCGCAGGCGTTGCCGCGGCTGACGCGGTCGCATCGCCAGGTGGCCGACTACGTGCTGGAGCACCCGCTGCAGGTCGCCACGCTGCCCATCGATGAGCTTGCGGCAGTGGTGGGCGTGTCGGTTGCCACGGCCAACCGCTTTGCCCGGGCGCTGGATTTCGACGGCTATGCCACCTTCAGGGCCGAGCTCGTGCGCGGCTTCGAATCGCTGGTGGCGCCGGTGGAGCGCCTGCGCGGCAACCTCGAGCATCCGACCACGGTCGCCGAGGTGTTTGCCACCGCGCTGGACGAGAGCCGCCGCAACATCGAAGCCACGCGCCAGTCGCTGGACTACGCGGCATGCGAGGCGGCGGTGCAGCGCATCCTGAAGGCGCGGTCGGTGTACATCGGCGGCTTTGGTGCCAGCGCATGGCTGGCGGGGCTGCTGCAGCACGGCCTGGACGGCAGCTGCAACGACGTTCGAATGCTCTCCAGCGTGAGCGGCGTGACGCATGCGGCGCGCACGCTCATGCATGCGGGGCCGCAGGACCTGTTCATCGGCCTCACCTTTCCGCGCTACCTCACCGACACGGTGGCGCTGGCGCAGATTGCGCGCGGCCAGGGCTGCGCCGTGCTGGCGCTGACCGACAGGCCGAGCTCGCCGCTGGCGCCGCTGGCCGACGTGGCGCTCTATTGCCAGACCGAAACCAGCTACCGGCCGAATTGCGAAACCAGCGTGCTCGCATTGATCGAGGCGCTGACCAGCGCGGTGGCGCTGCGTGCGCCGCGCGCGGTGCAGTCCGCGAGCCGCATCCTGCAAGCGGTGCGCCCCTGGCTGCATGGCGCACAGGGCCTGGCGCGGGCGGAATTTGCCGCACAACCAGCCAGTGCCGCCCCGGCCGGCACCCGAAAGAAAAAGAAGAAATCCTCCTGATGAAGAACAGCAGCAACACCCCGGTCATCGCCATTCACGGCGGGGCCGGAACCATCAGCGCCGCCACGACCAGCGCGGCGCAGGCGCAGGCTTACCACGACGCGCTGCAGAACATCGTGCGCGCCGCACAGGCAGCGCTGCTCAAGGGCGCATCCGCGCTCGACGCCACCTGCCTCGCCGTCGAACTGCTCGAAGAGTGCCCGCTCTTCAACGCGGGCCACGGAGCGGTTTTCACGCACGACGAAACCCATGAACTCGATGCCGCCGTGATGGACGGCGCAACGCTGGCCGCCGGCGCGATTGCCGGGGTCTGCCACATTCGCCGCCCGGTGCGCGCCGCGCGCGCCGTGCTCGAAGACGGCGCCCATGTGCTGCTGGCCGGCGCGGGCGCCGAAGCCTTTGCGCGCGAGCACGGACTCGAAATGGTCGAGCCCTTTTTCTTTTCGACCGAAGCGCGCCGCCAGCAGCTCTACCGCGTGCGCGACACCGGCCGCGTGGTGACCGACCACGAAGGCGCGGCCATGACGCCGCCGCTGGACGAAGACAAGAAGTTCGGCACCGTGGGCGCCGTGGCGCTCGACATGCACGGCCACCTGGCCGCGGCCACCTCGACCGGCGGCATGACCAACAAGCGCGTCGGCCGCATCGGGGACACCCCGCTGATCGGCGCCGGCACCTATGCGGACGACCGCACCGCCGCCGTCTCTTGCACCGGCAGCGGTGAAATGTTCATCCGCGTTTCGGCCGCCTACGACGTTTGCGCGCGCATGGCCTACGGCGGCGCCACGCTCGAAGCCGCCACCCGTGCCGTGGTGCACCAGTCGCTGCCCGCCATCGGCGGCACGGGCGGGCTGATCGCCATCGACCGCCACGGCAACCTGAGCCTCGCCTTCAACAGCGAAGGCATGTACCGCGGTCATGCCCGCGGCGACGACGCCCCTGTGACGGCCATCTTCGCCTGACGCGCACGCACTCTCTTTTCTTCGCATCCCATGTCCTCCCCTGCCCTCGCCCTGCCAGACGGCCGCGTTCTCGCCGTCGACGACCTCACCGTTCGCTTCTCGACTTCGGAGCGCACGGTCGATGCCGTCAAGAAGCTGTCCTTCCACGTCGACCACGGCGAAACGCTTGCGGTGGTGGGCGAATCGGGCTCCGGCAAATCGGTCACCTCGCTCGCGCTGATGCGGCTGGTGGAGCACGGCGGCGGCCGCATCCTCGGCGGGCGCATGGCGTTTCGCCGCCGCAGCGGCGAGGTGCTCGACCTGGCACAGGCGCGCGACGCCGAAATGCGCAACATCCGCGGCGCGGACATCGCGATGATCTTCCAGGAGCCGATGACGTCTCTCAACCCGGTGTTCACCGCGGGCGAGCAGATTGCCGAGGCGATTCGCATCCACCAGGGCAAGAACAATGCGGCCGCGTGCGCCGAAGCATTGCGCATGCTCGAGCTGGTGCGCATACCCGAAGCGCGCAACGTGCTCGACCGCTTTCCGCACCAGCTCTCGGGAGGCATGCGCCAGCGCGTGATGATTGCAATGGCGCTTTCGTGCAAACCGCAGCTGCTGATTGCCGACGAGCCCACCACGGCGCTCGACGTGACGATTCAGGCGCAAATTCTCCAGCTCATTCGAGAGCTGCAGAAGGAGATGCGCATGGGCGTGCTCTTCATCACGCACGACATGGGCGTGGTGGCCGAAATTGCCGACCGCGTGCTGGTGATGTACCGCGGCGACAAAGTGGAAGCCGGCAGTTCCGACACGGTCTTCACCGCCCCCCAGCACCCGTACACCAAGGCGCTGCTGTCGGCGGTGCCCAAGCTCGGCGCCATGCAAGGCACCGACCTGCCCGCCAAGTTCGAATTGCTGCGCACCGAAGGCAGCCCCGACACCGTGCCAATCACCGACACCACGCCGCAAACCACGGTGCGCGAAGAAGCCGGCCCCATCCTGCGCGTGCGCGACCTGGTAACACGCTTCGACGTGCGCAGCGGTTTCTTCGGCCGCGTGAAGCGCCGCGTGCATGCCGTTGAAAAAATCAGCTTCGACCTGTACCCCGGCGAAACGCTGGCGCTGGTGGGCGAATCGGGCTGCGGCAAGTCGACCACCGGCCGTTCGCTGCTGCGCCTGGTCGAAAGCCAGAGCGGCGCCATCGAGTTCGGCGGCCAGAACATCCGCGAACTGCCGACGCGCGAGCTGCAGGCGCTGCGCCGCAATATCCAGTTCATCTTTCAAGACCCGTTCGCGTCGCTCGATCCGCGCGTGACGGTCGGCTTCTCGATCATGGAGCCGCTGCTGATCCACGGCATTGCCAAGGGCGCCGAAGCGCAGCAACGCGTCGACTGGCTGCTGCAGAAGGTGGGCCTGCCGCCCGAAGTGGCGCAGCGCTATCCGCACGAGTTTTCAGGCGGTCAGCGCCAGCGCATTGCGATTGCACGCGCACTCGCGCTCAACCCCAAAGTGGTGGTGGCGGACGAATCGGTGTCGGCGCTGGACGTTTCGATTCAGGCGCAGATCGTCAACCTCATGCTCGACCTGCAGCGTGAACTGGGCGTGGCATTTCTCTTCATCTCGCACGACATGGCCGTGGTCGAGCGCATCAGCCACCGCGTGGCCGTGATGTACCTCGGGCAGATCGTGGAGATTGGCCCGCGCCGCGCCGTGTTCGAGGCGCCCCAGCACCCCTACACCCGCAAGCTGATGGCCGCGGTGCCGGTGGCCGACCCGTCGCGCCGCCACAAGCCTCGCGCGCTGCTCGAAGGCGAAATTCCCAGCCCCATTCGCGCGGTGGGCGACGAGCCCGACGTGCCGCCGCTGGTGCAGGTGGCGCCCGGCCACTTCGTCGCACGGCACGCCGTGGGCGGAGCCTTCTGAGCGACAGGCAGATTTTTTTCAACCCGCAGGCCCTCTCCTGCTTTTTTCCTCGAACCGACTGGAGTTCTTTCCATGAAGCAATCTTCTTCCTCCCTGCGATGGGCATCGGCACTGCTGGGCCTGGCCGCTCTGGCGATGACCGGCACGGCAATGGCCGCGAAAGACGCGGTGCTGTCGATCGGCTACCAGCCCGAAACGCTCGACCCGTACAACACCAACACGACCATCACCACGGCCGTGACCAAGACCTTCTATGAAGGCCTGTTCCAGTTCGACAAGGACCTGAAGGTCCAGAACGTGCTGGCCGAAGGCTACGAAGTGTCGAAGGACGGCCTGGTCTACACCATCAAGCTGCGCCAGGGCGTCAAGTTCCACGACGGCACCGACTTCAACGCCGAGGCGGTGAAGTTCACGCTCGACCGCGTGCTGAACCAGGACAACAAGCTGCTGCGCTACAACCAGTTCAACCGCGTGAGCAAGGTCGAAGCGGTGAATGCCAGCACCGTGCGCATCACGCTGAAGGAGCCCTTCGGCCCCTTCATCAACTCGCTGGCCCACGCCTCGGCCGCAATGATTTCGCCCACCGCGCTGAAGAAGTGGGGCAACAAGGACATCGCCTTCCACCCCGTGGGCACCGGCCCGTTCGAATTCGTCGAGTGGAAGCAGACCGAAGCGGTCAAGGCCAAGAAGTTCGACGGCTACTGGAAGAAGGGCTACCCCAAGGTCGACACGGTGCAGTGGAAGCCCGTGCTCGAGAACAACACGCGCGCAGCCATGCTGCAGACCGGCGAAGCCGATTTCGCGTTCCCGATTCCCTACGAGCAAGCCGAGCTGCTGAAGAAGAGCGACAAGCTCGAAGTGGTGGCCATTCCGTCGATCATCACGCGCTTCCTGGCTTTCAACATGCTGCAGAAGCCGTACGACAACCCGAAGGTGCGCGAAGCCATCGGCTACGCCATCAACAAGGAAGCCCTGGCCAAGGTCGCGTTCGGCGGCTATGCCTTCCCGGCGCAGGGCATGCTGCCGCAGGGCGTGAAGTTTGCCGAGAAGATGGCGCCCATTCCCTACGACGTGAAGAAGGCCAAGGAACTGCTGGCCGAAGCCGGCTACCCGAACGGCTTCGAGTCGGTGCTGTGGAGCGCCTACAACAACACGACCAGCCAGAAGACGATCCAGTTCGTGCAGCAGCAGCTCGCGCAAGTGGGCATCAAGCTGCAGGTGCAGGCACTCGAAGTGGGCCAGCGCACCGAAATGGTCGATGCATGGCCCGACGCCAAGACGGCCAAGGTGCGCATGTACTACACGGGCTGGTCGTCGTCGACCGGCGAAGCCGACTGGGGCCTGCGCCCGCTGTTCGCCTCTGAAGCCTGGGCGCCCAAGCTCAACAACATGTCGTTCTACAAGAGCGAGGTGGTGGACAACGCACTGGCCAAGGCGCTGATTACCGTGGACGACAAGGAAAAGGCCGCGCTCTACAAGACCGCGCAGGAAGAAATCCGCAAGGACCTGCCGCGCGTGCCGCTGGTGACCGAGCAGAACCTGTCGGCGCACTCCAAGCGCCTGTCGGGTGTGTACGTGATGCCTGACGGCAACATCAACATCGACGCCATCTCGATTAATTGACCCACCCCCGAAGCGGCTCACTTCGTGTAGCCGCCCCCCTCAAGGGGGCGACACCTGCGGCCCGGCAAAGCCGGTTCCGCGGTGTCTCCCGATGGGCCCCGAGGCCTTGACGAGGGTTGATTGTCTGTATGCCATGCTGAATTACTTTCTCAAACGACTGTTGGGGCTGATCCCGACGCTGCTCATCGTGGCAGTGCTGGTGTTCCTGTTCGTCCACATGCTGCCGGGCGATCCGGCGCGCCTTGCCGCCGGCCAGGAAGCCGACGAGCAGACCGTGGCCATGGTGCGCGCGGAGCTGGGCCTGGACAAGCCGCTGCCGCAGCAGTTCGTGAGCTTCTTCACCCACATGCTGCAGGGCGACTTCGGCACCTCGATCCGCACGCGGCGGCCGGTGGCGACGGAGATCGGCGAGCGCTTTTTCCCGACGGTGATGCTCACCATCACCAGCATGGTGTGGGCGGTGATTTTCGGCATGGGCATCGGCATTGTTTCCGCGGTGTTCCGCAACCAATGGCCCGACCGGCTCGGCATGACGCTGGCGGTGTCGGGCATTTCATTTCCCGCATTTGCATTGGGCATGCTGCTGATGCAGATCTTCTCGGTTCAGCTCGGCTGGCTGCCCACCGTGGGGGCCAGCAGCTGGAAGCACTACATCCTGCCTTCGATCACGCTGGGCGCAGCGGTGGCCGCCGTGATGGCGCGCTTCACCCGCGCATCCTTCGTCGAAGTGATCCAGGAAGACTTTGTTCGCACGGCGCGCGGCAAGGGCGTGCGCGAGCGCACGGTCATCATCAAGCACTGCCTGCGCAATGCGCTCATTCCGGTGGTGACCATGATGGGCCTGCAGTTCGGTTTTCTGCTGGGCGGCTCGATTCTTGTCGAGGCGGTGTTCAACTGGCCCGGCCTCGGCCGCCTGCTGGTCGACGCGGTGCAGATGCGCGACTACCCCGTCATCCAGACGCTGGTGCTGCTGTTCTCGCTCGAATTCATCCTGATCAACCTGGTGGTCGATGTGCTGTACGGCTACATCAACCCCACCATCCGCTACAAGTGAGGCAGCCGACATGACGCAAGCTTCCGGCGTGTCTGCCGAAATCATCGCTCCGCCCGTGGTGGCGGTTCAAACCGCGGGCAAGGTCCGCACGCCCTGGGGCGAATGCTGGCGCCGCTTCAAGAAGCAGCCGGTGGGCATCGTGGCGGCGGTGTTCGTGCTGCTGCTGGTGTTCGTTGCGGTGTTCGCGCCGTGGATCGTGCCCTTCGACGCGGAGAACTTCTTCGACTACGACATGCTGAACACGGGCCCCTCGGCCACGCACTGGTTCGGTGTCGATCCGCTGGGCCGCGACATCTTCAGCCGCATCCTGATGGGTGCGCGCATTTCGCTGATGGCGGGTTTTCTCTCGGTGCTGGTGGGCGGCTTCGTCGGCACGGCCTTCGGCCTGCTCGCGGGCTACTACGAAGGCTGGTGGGACCGCATCGTGATGCGCATCTCCGACGTGCTGTTTGCCTTTCCGGGCATTCTGCTGGCGTTGGGCGTGGTCGCCATCCTGGGCAGCAGCATGACCAACGTGGTGGTGGCGGTGTCGGTGTTCAGCGTGCCGGCGTTCGCGCGCTTGGTGCGCGGCAACACGCTGGTGCTCAAGCAGCAGACCTACATCGAGGCCGAGCGCAGCATCGGCGCATCGGACTGGACCATCATCGTGCGGCACATCCTGCCGGGCACCATCTCCTCGATCGTCGTGTATTTCTCGATGCGCGTGGGCACGTCGATCATCACGGCGGCCAGCCTCTCGTTCCTGGGCATGGGCGCGCAACCGCCCACGCCCGAATGGGGCGCCATGCTCAGCGAAGCACGCGCCGACATGGTGACCTCGCCCCACGTGGCGCTGTTCCCGAGCCTGGCCATCTTCTTTACCGTGCTGGCCTTCAACCTGCTGGGCGATGCGCTGCGCGACGCGCTCGACCCCAAGATCGACCGCCAGTAAACCGGGGCCTCGCATGCCATCGATTCCGCACATCGGCAGCCTGCCCTCGGGCACGCGCAACGCCATCACCGACGTGCAGGGCGTTTCGGTCGGGCATCGCACGCTGGACGACAACGGCGTGCAGACCGGCGTGACCGTCGTGCGCCCGCATGGCGGTGACGCTTTCCGCGACAAGGTGCCGGCCGCGGCCGTGGTGCTCAACGGCTTTGGCAAGAGCGTGGGGCTGGTGCAGGTCGAAGAGCTTGGCGTGCTCGAAACGCCGATCGCTCTTACCAACACCTTCTCCGTCGGCACGGTTGCGACGGCGCAGATCCGCGACTGCGTGGCGGCCAATCCGGAGTCGGGGCGCTCGCTGCCCACGGTCAATCCGCTCGTCTTCGAGTGCAACGACGGTTTTCTCAACGACATCCAGCGGCTGGCCGTGACCGAGGCCGACTACCTGCACGCACTGGAAAGCGCGGGCGCCGACTTCGAGCAGGGCTCGGTGGGCGCGGGCCGCGGCATGTCGAGCTTCCAGTTCAAGGGTGGCATCGGCAGTGCTTCGCGCTGCGTGCCTTCGCGCCACGGCGGCGTGCACACCGTGGGCGCGCTGGTGCTGGCCAACTATGGCCGGCTGCCGCAACTGGTGCTGGCGGGCCGGGCGGTGGGCGCGCAACTCGCGGCGCAGCTGGCTTCGCAAGAAGCAGCCGCGCAGGCGACCGCGGCGGCCGAGCCGGAAAAGGGCTCGATCATCATGCTCATTGCCACCGACGCCCCGCTGGACGCACGGCAGCTGCGCCGGCTGGCGTTGCGCGCCGGTGCCGGGCTGGCGCGCACGGGCTCGGTTTTCGGCCACGGGAGCGGCGACATCGCACTGGCTTTCTCGACCGCCTACACCGTGCCCGACCGGGCCGAACGGCCGATGCCTGCCGTCGCCATGCTGCACGACAGCCTGCTTGACGATATCTTCCAGGCTGCGGCCGACAGCACCGAACAAGCCATCGTCCACGCGCTGTGGCGTGCCACGGCGGTGACCGGCCGCGACGGCCACCACCGGCGTGCGCTCTCGGAGCTGCTGCCGCCCTCTTCCTTCATCTCTTGATCCGCAGGCCTTGCTCCGCATGAAAGTTCTGATCTCCACCGACATCGAAGGCGTTGCCGGCGTCTACCACCAGGAGCAGGTGCGCCCCGGCAATCCGGAGTTCGAGCGTGCCCGCCTGCTGATGGCGCAAGAGGCCAATGCGGCCATTGCCGGCGCCTTCGAGGCCGGCGCCACCGAGGTGCTGGTCAACGATTCGCACGGCGGCTTTCGCAACATGCCGCCCGACGTACTCGACCCGCGCGCCCGCGTGGTCCAGGGCAAGCCGCGGTACTTGAGCATGGTGGCGGGCGTGGAAGAAGAAGGCGTGCAAGCCGTCTGCATGGTGGGCTATCACTCTCGAGCGCAGGGGCGCGGCATCCTCGCCCACACCATCAACAGCTTTGCGTTCGCGGGCATCTGGCTCGGCGACCAGGAGCTGGGCGAGGCCGGGCTCTATGGCGCGCTGGCCGGTGAATACGGCGTGCCGGTGGTCATGGCCAGCGGCGACGATGTGTTCATCGCCGAGAACCAGCCGGTCTTCCCGCATGCGGTCTTCGTGCAGACCAAGCGGGCCACGGGGTTCAGCAGCGGCGTCTCGCTTTCGCCCGAACAGTCGCGTGCGGCCATCCATTCAGGGGTCAAGCAGGGCCTGGCGGCCAGGGCCAGCGCAGCCCCTTTGGTCTTCAAGGGCCCGCAGGTGGTCACTCTGCGCACCCAGTCACCCGCCATGGCCGATCTTTTCTGCCAATGGCCGTCGTTCGAACGCGTCGATGGTGTGAGCTTGCGTTTCACCGCCGACTCTGTGGAAGCCGCGGTTCGCATGCTGAACTGCTGCTCGGCCATGTCAGCCATGCTGCGCTGAAGCAGCACCCGCACTCTCCCCAAGACGGGAGTGGACAAAACGCGCAATGCCAATGGGCCTTATCCTAGGCCTGCGGAGCACTCGCGCCCTTATCCAGAATAAGCATTCAACCGCCCGGCAACCCGCATGGGCATTGGAGAATAAGCTTATCCGCATAAGGCGCGAACCAAAAAATAGTTTGCTTCCATAAGGCGTGCTTTCAGAATCTCGGCTTCTTGCTGGGGCGCCCCGTTGGACGTGCGGCACCGCACTTCTTCAAGACTCACGATGTACCAATACACAGATTTCGATCGCCAGTTCGTCCACCAACGGGCAGCCCAATACAGAGACCAGCTCGAGCGCTGGCAAAAGGGCAAGCTCGCCGAAGACGAGTTCCGCCCGCTGCGGCTGCAAAACGGCTGGTACGTGCAACGCTATGCGCCCATGCTGCGCGTGGCCGTGCCGTACGGCGAGCTCTCGAGCCGCCAACTGCGCGTGCTGGCCCGCATTGCCCGCGAATACGACGAGCCCGAAGCCGAGGTCTACAAGAAGGCCATCGAGACGCAGGGCCTGCTCGGCAGCCACAAGCTGCCCACGCACTACGCCCACTTCTCGACGCGCCAGAACGTTCAGTACAACTGGATTCCGCTTTCCAAGTCCGCCGACGTGATGGACCTGCTGGCCTCGGTCGACATGCACGGCATTCAGACCAGCGGCAATTGCATTCGCAACATCACCAGCGACGAGCGTGCCGGCATCGCGGTCGACGAAATTGCCGATCCGCGTCCGTTCGCGGAAATCATGCGGCAGTGGAGCACGCTGCACCCGGAGTTCGCCTTCCTGCCGCGCAAGTTCAAGATTGCCATCACGGGCGCCACCGAAGACCGCGCCGCCACCGGCTGGCATGACGTGGGCCTGCACGTGGTGAAGAACGAGGCCGGAGAAATCGGCTTTCGCGTGCAGGTGGGCGGCGGCATGGGCCGCACACCCATCATCGGCACCGTGCTGCGCGAGTTCCTGCCCTGGCAGCAGATCATGAATTACCTCGAAGCGGTGATTCGTGTCTACAACCGCTATGGCCGCCGCGACAACATCTACAAGGCGCGCATCAAGATTTTGGTGAAGGCCGAAGGCCAGCGCTATATCGACGATGTGGAAGCCGAGTACAAGCAGATCATCGAGCACGACGGCGCACCGCACACCATCACGCAGGAAGAGTACGACCGCGTGGCCGCCTCCTTCGTGCCACCGACGCTGGCCACCCGCGTGCTGCAAAGCGCCGAGAAGACCGACGCCGAGCTGCGCGCCCACGCCGCGGACGACGTGCAGTTCGCCCGCTGGCTGGCCCGCAACGTGGCCCCGCACAAGAACCCCGCGCTGCGCGCCGTCACCTTGTCGTTCAAGCGCCTGAAGCAGGCGCCCGGCGATGCATCGGCCGACCAGCTCGACACGCTCGCCGTGCTGGCCGACCGCTTTTCGGCCGGCGAAGCCCGCGTGACGCACGACCAGAACATCGTGCTGCCCTGGGTGCATGCCGAAGACCTGCACGCACTGTGGCTTGCCGCCCGCGCGGCCGGCTTTGCCAGCGCCAACGTGCACCTGCTCACCGACATGATCGCCTGCCCCGGCGGCGACTTCTGCGCGCTGGCCAATGCGCGCTCCATTCCCATCGCCGAAGCCATTACCGAGCGCTACCAAGACCTGGACGAGCTCGACGACCTGGGCGAGATCGACCTGCACATCAGCGGCTGCATCAACTCGTGCGGCCATCACCACAGCGGCCACATCGGCATTCTGGGCGTCGACAAGGACGGCAAGGAGTGGTACCAGGTCACCCTGGGCGGCTCCGACGGTTCCGCGCTCAGCGGCACCCCGCAGGCCGGCAAGGTGGTCGGTCCCTCGTTCTCGGCGGCCGAAGTGCCGGGCGTGATCGAGGCCGTGCTCACCACCTACCGCGACACCCGCGAAAATGGCGAGACCTTCATCGACACGCTGCGCCGCGTGGGCCATGACCCGTTCAAGGCCGCGGCCAACAGTGCGCGCTTCAAGGTGGAGGAAGCAGCATGAACCGCAAGCTGAACATCCTGGCCGCCGAAGAACACATCGACGACGGCGACCCGAAGGTGCTGCAACTGCCGAACGATGCCGACCCGCTCGCCATCGAGGTGTGCCTGGAAGACATCGAGCGCATCGACCTGAATTTTCCGAAATTCACCGACGGCCGCGCCTACAGCCAGGCCTTTCTGCTGCGCCGGCGGCTGGGCTTCAAGGGCGACATTCGCGCCACGGGCGACGTGCTGATCGACCAGCTGGTGCAAATGGAACGCACCGGTTTTTCGAGCGCCGTGCTCAAGGAAGGCGTGGACGCCTCCGACGCGCAGCGCCAGTTCGACCGCTTTGCCGCCTTCTACCAGGGCGACGCGGTGCAGCCGGCGCCGCACTTCGCGGCCAGCAACTGAGCCGGCACAGGAACCTTCGACATGAGCATTGCCACGGACATCGACTTCGCACGCATCAACACCGAACTCGGCCGCAACGCCGAGGGGTTGGTGGACTGGGCAATCGGCCTCGGCCAACCCGCGATCATCACCACCAACTTTCGCCCGTTCGAAGCCGTGATCCTGCACATGGTCACGCGCGCCAAGCGCGATGTTCCGGTGATCTGGATGGACAACGGCTACAACACCGAGGCCACCTACCGCTTTGCCGACGAAGTGACCAAGCAGCTGGGCCTGGACTTGCATATCTACCTGCCGCGCCGCTCGCGCGCGCACCGTGAAGCGGTGGAAGGCCCGACGCCGGCGCTCGACGATCCGCGCCACGCCGCCTTCACCGAAGAAGTGAAGCTGGAGCCCTTTGCCCGTGCACTGCGCGAAACTGCGCCCAAGGTGTGGTTTACGGCGCTGCGCGCCACCGACACGGCAGTGCGCGCGCAGATGGACCCGGTCAGCGTCAACCCCGACGGCCTGATCAAGGTTGCGCCGCTCTTGCACTGGTCGTCCAAGGATTTGTACGAATACTGCGAAGCGAACGGCCTGCCTAACAACTTCGACTATGTGGACCCGACCAAGGGCGAAGACAACCGCGAATGCGGCTTGCATCTTTCGCACTGAACGATCGATCTCCGCATCCAGGACCCCCTCCGATGAACGCCCGTACCGAAGCCGAACTCTTGCAGCCCTCGATGCATTCCCCTGCGCACCTGTCCAACACGCACCTCGATGCGCTCGAGGAAGAAACCATCTTCATCCTGCGTGAAGTCGCGGCCGCCTTCGAGCGCCCCACCCTGCTGTTCTCGGGCGGCAAGGATTCGCTGGTGCTGCTGAAGTGCGCCGAAAAAGCCTTCGGCGTCGGCCGCATTCCTTATCCGCTGCTGATGATCGACACGGGCCACAACTTCCCCGAAGTCACGGCCTATCGCGACCAGCGCGCACAAGAACTGGGCGCCGAGCTCATCGTGCGCAGCGTCGAAGACTCGATGGCGCGCGGCACCGTGCGCCTGGCCCACCCGGGCGAGTCGCGCAACGCGCACCAGTCGGTCACGCTGCTCGAAGCCATTGAAGAATTCCGCTTCGACGCGCTGATCGGCGGCGCCCGCCGCGACGAGGAAAAGGCGCGCGCCAAGGAGCGCATCTTTTCGCATCGCGATTCATTCGGCCAATGGCAACCCAAGGACCAGCGCCCCGAACTGTGGACGCTGTTCAACACCCGACTGGCCCCGGGCGAGCACTTCCGTGTGTTCCCCATTTCGAACTGGACCGAGCTCGACGTGTGGCAATACATCGAGCGCGAGCACGTCGGCCTGCCGTCGATCTACTACACGCACAAGCGCGAAGTGGTCGAGCGCCGCGGCCTGCTGGTGCCGGTGACCGAACTCACCCCGCCGCGCGACGGCGAAACGGTGCAGGTGCGCGACGTGCGCTTTCGTACCGTGGGCGACATCACGACCACCTGCCCGGTCGAGAGCCTCGCCGCCGATGCGGGCGACGTGGTGCTCGAAACGCTGTCGGTCGAAGTCAGCGAGCGCGGCGCGACGCGCATGGACGACATGACCTCCGAAGCCTCGATGGAAAAACGAAAGAAAGACGGTTACTTCTGATGAGCGCAACGACCACTGCAAACCCCGCTACCGCCGAAATCCACGGCGACACCGGCACCGCCCTGCGCTTCATCACCTGCGGCTCGGTGGACGACGGCAAGAGCACGCTCATCGGCCGACTGCTGGTCGACAGCAAGACCGTGCTGCAAGACCAGCTGGCCGGCGTGCAGCGCGGCGGCGAAACCGACCTGGCCCTGCTTACCGATGGCCTCTCGGCCGAGCGCGAACAGGGCATCACCATCGACGTGGCCTACCGCTACTTCTCGACCGCCAAGCGCAAGTTCATCATCGGCGACGCGCCGGGCCACGAGCAGTACACCCGCAACATGGTCACCGCCGCTTCGGCCGCCGACGCCGCCGTGGTGCTGGTCGACGCCACCAAGCTGGCCTGGGCCGCCGAGGTGGAAGACGGCACCGTGGTCAAGCGCGAGCTGCTGCCGCAAACCCGCCGCCACACGCTGCTGACCCATCTGCTGCGCGTGCAGTCGATCGTGTTCGCGGTCAACAAGCTCGACGCCATCGACGATGCCGCCCTGGCCTTCGAGCGCATTTCGACCGCGCTGAACGCCTTTGCCGAAGCGGCCGGCGTGCAGGTGGCCGCCATCGTGCCGATCTCGGCCCTCAAGGGCTGGAACGTGGCCACGCGCCATGCCAACTGGGTAGGCTACGAAGGCCCGAGCCTGCTCGAACTGCTCGAGGAACTGCCGGTGACCGTGCAGGACGAGGCCGTGCCCTTCGCCTTTCCGGTGCAGTGGGTCGAAAAATTCTCTTCCTCGGCCGACACCTCGCAGGGCCGCCGCGTGTTCTGGGGCCGCGTAGCCTCGGGCCATGTGGAACCCGGCCAGCGCGTGACCGTGCTGCCGAGCAACCAGACCGCCACCGTCGCCCAGGTGCTGAGCCACACGCGCCAGCCGAAAGCGGTGCATGCGGGCCACAGCGCCGGCATCGTGCTCGACCGTGAAGTGGACGTGTCGCGCGGCGACTGGCTGCTGGCGCCCGAGGCCTTCGAGCCGGTGCGCGAAATCACCGCCACCGTGGCCTGGCTCGACGACGAGCCGCTGGTTGCGGGCCGCGTCTACTGGGCGCTGCAGGGCCATCGCTGGGTAAAAGCCAAGGTGGCGCGCATCGTCGACCGGGTGAACATCACGACGCTCGAATCCGAGCCACGGCGCAGCTGGAGGCCAATTCCATCGGCGACGTGGTGCTTGCGCTGCAGCAGCCGCTGGCCGTTCTGCCCTTCACCCAATCGCGGGCATTGGGCTCGCTGGTGCTGGTCGATACGGCCACCCACAAGACCGCTGCGGCCGTGCTCGTGCAGCCTGCCGCCGCAAAGGCCTAAAATCTCGGGTTTTCCCGACCTACACACTGACGCTAAAAGACAAATGACCCACGTCGTCTCTGAAGCCTGCATCCGCTGCAAATACACCGACTGCGTGGACGTATGCCCCGTGGATTGCTTCCGCGAAGGTCCCAACATGCTGGTGATCGACCCGGACGAATGCATCGATTGCGCGGTTTGCATTCCTGAATGCCCGGTCAATGCGATCTACGCCGAGGAAGACCTCCCGGCCAACCAGATTGCCTTCATCAAGCTCAACGCCGAGCTCGCGCTGGCCGACGGCTGGAAGAGCATCACCAAGCGCAAGCCGGCACTGCCCGACGCCGAAGAGTGGAAAGACAAGACCGACAAGATCGGCGAACTGGTCCGTTGAACCCGGCAGGCGCAGCCCCCATCGAAACCGACGCGCTCATCATCGGCGCCGGTCCGGTCGGGCTGTTCCAGGCCTTCCAGCTCGGCCTGCTCGAGATTTCCTGCCACATCGTCGATGCGCTGCCCGCCGCGGGCGGCCAGTGCTTGGCGCTCTACGGCGACAAGCCGATCTACGACATTCCGGGCACCCCGGTCACCAGCGGGCGCGATCTTGCGCAATCGCTGCTGCAGCAGGTGGCGCCGTTCAAGCCGCAGTTCCACTTCGGCGAGCAGGTCGCCACCCTCGCCCGCCAGGCCGATGAGCGCTTGCTGCTGACGACCTCGGCAGGCAAGGCTTTCCTGGCCAGGACCGTGTTCATCGCGGCCGGCGTCGGCGCCTTCCTGCCCAAGCGCATTGCCATCGAAGGCATTGCGCAATTCGAAGGCAGCGCGCTTTTCTACCACCCCGACTCTCTGGACCGCTTTGCGGGACAGACCGTGGTGGTGAATGGCGGCGACGACATTGCGCTGCAAACTGCCATCGCTCTCACGGCCATCGCCAAACAGGTCACGCTGGTGCACCGGCGCGACGGCTTTCAGGCCGACGAAGGCCTCGTCGCTTCGATGCGTGCGCTGGTCGCCGAAGGCAAGCTGGCGTTCAAGGTGGGCCAGCCCACCGCCTTCGACGGCAAGCAACTGCAGATCACCACCCCAGACGCAACGACTGTCGACCTGCCGCTCGACGCGCTGGTCGCCTGCCTTGGCATTTCGCCCCGCCTCGGCCCCATTGCCGATTGGGGCCTGGAGCTCGAGCGCAAGCAGGTGCCGGTCGACACCGAAAAATACGAAACCCGCGAACGCGGCGTGTTCGCGGTGGGAGACATCAACACCTACCCGGGCAAGAAGAAGCTCATCGTCTGCGGCTTCCACGAGGCCACGCTGGCCGCCTGGGGTGCCGCCGCCCTGGTGTTTCCGGGCAAGGCGATTCCGCTGCAGTACACGACGACCAGCACGCGGCTGCATGAGCTGCTGGGCGTGGCTGGCACTTCCCGCTAAAAACCGCTGAAGCAGGCGGCGGGGCCGAGTGGCCCTCTATCGCCCAGAAACCCAACCGACCAGCCAGTTCAATCAGCAGCCAAGCGCTTGAACACCGCCTGAAGCAGGCCGAGATTGGACGCATCCGCAGACACGGCATCTCGACGGAAAGAACTGCTGTCGTAGGGTGAATAGCTGTTGACGGGGTTGTCGATGGCGGGGCGCACCGGCACGACATAGGTGCGAAGCTTCCCATCGAAGCTGTACCGCTCGTTGTAGCGCGGTAGAGGTGTCAGCACCGAGTTGGCTGCCAATGTGTTGGCAAGATGGCGCCTGATGCTTTCCGTATTGACGCCATAGGCGCCCACACTCTCTACGACAACGCTCTCCGGTCCGGTGCGAGCAGCCAATTTCTCGACGGCGAGACTTTCATTTGCCGCTCGGCCGACGGCCTCACCTGCAACGGCGGAAGTCACCGTGAAGAGCGAACTGGCGCAGAGGACGATTGCCGTGCGACCAAAAGGGAAATCCAAACTCATCAAGAACTCCTCGCCTGGACGGCACCACGAAAGTCGACGTTATAACTGAACGCCGCAATTTTTCAGCCATTCGCTGCCCGGGAGCCTAAAATACTCGTTCGCTAGGGGTGCTAGGGCGGCTCGCCGTCCCTGCTGAGAAAGTCCCTTTGAACCTGATTGCGCCTCTCATTCATTTAAGAGGCCCGAGGTAATCCTCGCGCAGGGAAGCTGGTCCGGCGGCCTGTCGCGTTGTCTCGCGCGATGGCTCCGCCGCCGGAGCCTCGCCCACCTGCCAAACCTTTTGCACTGGAGCAACTGGATGGCACACGACGATAGTTTTTCTTCCGCCAACGAGGCGCTGACGCCCTTGCCGGCGTCGCAGCGCGTGTTCGGCTGGCACGACCACGCATCGCTCTGGTTCAGCCTGGGCGTGGGGCTGCTGGTGATGCAGATCGGCGCCTACCTGGTGCCGGCGGTGGGCACGCGCGATGCGGCCATTGCCATCGTGCTGGGCTCGCTGCTCGGTGCGGGCTTGTTGGCCTGGACGGCGCGGCTGGGCTGCGAAACCGGGCTGGCAAGCGCCGGGCTGATGCACGCGACCTACGGCAGCGCCTTCGCGCGGCTGCCGGTGCTGCTCAACATCGTGCAGCTGGTCGGCTGGACCACCTTCGAGCTGGTGATCATGCGCGAGGGCACGCAGGCCATCGGCCAGCAGGCGTTCGGGCTCACACTCACCGGGCCGCTAGGCAGCGCGCTCACCACCCTGCTCTGGGGCGCTGTGCTGCTTGCGCTGCTCGCAGGCTCCATGGTCAAGCTGGTGCGTCGCTTCGTGAGCCGCTTCGGCCTGCCGCTGGTGGTGCTTTCGCTGGTATGGCTCACCTGGCAGTTCGCAACGCGGCTGGAGGCAAAGGGTCTTGAAGCCTTCTGGGCCCGGCCGGGCGCCGGCGGCATGGGCATGTTCAGCGCGCTCGACCTGGTGATTGCGATGCCGGTGTCGTGGCTGCCGCTGGTGGCCGACTATGCGCGGCACGGCAAGCGCAATGCCAACGGACGGGGTGGCCTCGGCAGCGCATTCACCGGCACCTGGCTCGGCTACGCGCTGGCCAACATCTGGTGCTACGCGCTCGGCGTGATGGTGGTGAGCGTGGCGGAGCCGGGCACCGGGCTGGTCACCGCCCTGCTGCTAGCGCAAGGCGGCCTGGTGGCGCTCGGCCTCATCCTCATTGACGAGCTCGACAACGCGTACGGCGACGTGTACTCGGGTGCGGTGTCCACCCACAGCCTGCTGCCGCGCTGGAGCGTGCGCCGCTGGGGCCTGCTGATCGCGGCGCTGTGCACCGGGCTGGCGCTGGTGCTGCCCATGCACACGCTCGAGCCATTTTTGCTGATGCTGAGCTCGGTGTTCGTGCCGCTCTACGGCGTGATCCTGGGGCGACTGGGCACGGGCCGGGCCATTGCATCAGTCGGCAATAACCGCCGCGTCGACCTTGGCGCCGCGCTGATCTGGATTGCCGGCATCGCGGCCTATCACGCTGCCGCCAAGTGGGCGCCCCAGTTCGGCGCCGCGCTTCCGACGCTGGGGGCCACCTTCCTGCTGGCGTGGCTCAGCCGGCCCAAGCCGGCATCTACAACAACGGCAGGCGGTGCGTCGGCACTGGCGCAAAACCGTGGTTGAGCGGACCGTGTCCCTCGCCGATGCGCACGCGCGCACCGGCGGCCATGGCGCCGAGCACGTAGGCGCGCGCGCGCTCCACGGCCTCGGGCAACGCCAAGCCCAGCGCCAGGTGCGCGGCAATGGCGGACGACAGCGTGCAGCCGGTGCCATGCAGGTTGCGGCTCGCAATGCGGGCCGAGGCCAGGCGCTTGCGCATACCGCCGCGCCCCAGCAGCACGTCGACCACTTCGTCGCCAGGCAAGTGGCCGCCCTTGAGCAGCACGGCCTGTGCGCCAAGCGCCAGCAGTTCTTCGGCCGCCTGGTCGAGCGTATCGATGCCGTCGATGGCATGGCCGATGAGCAAGGCGGCCTCGTCGAGGTTGGGCGTGACGACCACGGCGCGCGGAAACAACTCGCGCACCAGTACCTGCACGGTCTCGGCGGCAATCAGGCGGTCGCCGCTGGTCGCGACCATGACCGGGTCGAGCACCACGTTGGGCAGCCGGTAGTGATCGATGGCCCAGGCCACCACCTCGACCACCTCGGGCGCATGCAGCATGCCGAGCTTGACCGCATCGACGCCGATGTCTTCGACCACCGCCTGGATCTGTGCCTTGAGAAATGCGGGTGGCACGCTCTGAATGCCCGAAACGCCCAGCGTGTTCTGCGCGGTGAGCGCGGTGATGGCCGTCATGCCGTAGCAGCCGAGCGCCGCGAAGGTCTTCAGGTCGGCCTGGATGCCCGCACCGCCGCCGCTGTCGGAACCGGCAATCGAGAGCACGCGCACGTAGCGCTGGGGCGCTCGGGGCGCGTTTGGGTGTGCAGCTTGGGTCATGCTGAAAATTATCGGCGACTCGCCTTGCCTTGCTCCCTCCTCCCGGGGAGGGTTGGGGTGGGGGCAAGCGGCGTATGCATCGGGCGCTCTGACCGCCCCCATCCCGACCTTCCCCAAAGGGGGAAGGAGCAAAGCCATGAGCCTTCCGTTTCAATCGGCCGCCATCCTCGGCGCGGGGCTGATGGGGCGCTTGCTCGCGGTCACGCTGGCGCGGGCGGGTTGCAAGGTCGAGCTGTTCGAAGCAGGCCGTCCCGAGGCGGAAGGCGCGGCCGCGCGCGTCGCGGCCGCCATGCTCGCCCCGCTGGCCGAATCGGCCGTGGCGCCGGTGTCTGTCGTGCGGATGGGCCAGTACGCGTTGAGCCGCTGGCCCGAACTGCTGGCGCCGCTGGCGCAGCCGGTGTTCTTCCAGCGCGAAGGCACGCTGGTGTTGTGGCACCGGCAAGATGCTGCCGAGGCAACGCGGCTCGCGCGCGTGCTGGCCCGCACCGGCGCCCAGGTGCCCGAACTCGCCGCGATGCAGGCGCTCGACGGCTCCGGCATTGCCACGCTGGAACCTTCGCTGGGCCAGCGCTTCGCACAAGGGCTCTTCCTTCCGGGCGAGGGCCAGCTCGACAACCGCGCGCTGCTTTCCGCACTGCTCGCTACGCTGCAAACCAGCCCCGACGTGAAACTGCATTGGCAGTCGCCACGCGCACCGGAAGATTTTTCTCCGGGCGCGCCGGGCCAGCCCGACTGGGTGATCGACTGCCGTGGCCTCGGCGCCAAGCCTCAATGGAATGCACTGCGCGGCGTGCGTGGCGAGGTCATTCGCGTGCATGCGCCCGAGGTGGCATTGCAGCGCCCCACGCGGCTGGTGCATCCGCGCTACCCGCTCTACATCGCACCCAAGCCCGGCAGCGTGTTCGTGATCGGTGCGACCGAGATCGAATCGGACGACATGTCGCCCGCGAGCGTGCGCTCCACGCTCGAGCTGCTGAGCGCGGCGTACGCGGTGCACAGCGGTTTCGCCGAGGCACGCATCCTGGAGATTGCAACGCAGTGCCGCCCCACGCTGCCCGACAACCTGCCCGCAATCCGGCAACCTCAACCGCGCGTGCTGCAGATCAACGGCCTGTACCGGCACGGTTTCATGATCGCGCCCGCCGTACTCGACGCCGCGATGGAATTGCTCATGCGCGGCCGCTCCGAACTCGCGCAGAGCCTTGGCCTGGAGACATCCGAAGCATGACGATGAACGTCCTGATCAACGACAAACCGTTCGCGCTGCCCGAGCGCGCCACGCTGGTCGACGCGCTGGCCGCGGTGGATGCCGTGCCGCCTTTCGCGGTGGCCGTGAACCGCGAGTTCGTGCCGCGCTCGGCCTATGCGGCGCGCGCACTGCAACCCGAAGACCGCATCGAAGTGATCCGCCCGGTGACCGGCGGCTGAGCAAGCGACATAGCGAAGGAGACAACACATCACCATGACCACCTCTTCCATCTCTTCCGTTCCGGACAACGATCCGCTGGTTCTCTACGGCCAGACCTTTCACAGCCGCCTGCTGCTGGGCACCGCGCGATACCCCTCGCCGGACCTGCTCGAAGCCGCGGTGAAGCGCGCCAAGCCTGCGATGTTGACTGCTTCGCTGCGCCGCCAGTCCGCGAGCCCCGGAGCCAGCGACAGCGGCAATGGTTTTTGGGAACTGCTACGCCGGCTCGCGGTGCCCGTATTGCCCAACACCGCCGGCTGCCACAGCGTGCAGGAAGTGATTGCCACCGCACAGATGGCGCGCGAGCTTTTCGATACACCGTGGATCAAGCTCGAGCTCATCGGCGACGACTACACGCTGCAGCCCGACACGCTGAACCTCGTCGATGCCGCATCGCAACTGATTCGCGACGGCTTCCAGGTGCTGCCCTACTGCACCGAAGACTTGGTGCTATGCCAGCGGCTGGTCGATGTCGGCTGCCAGGCCGTCATGCCGTGGGCCGCACCCATCGGCACCGGCCGCGGACCGGTCAACCCCTACGCGCTGCAGTTGCTGCGCGAACGGCTCAGCGTGCCGATGCTGGTCGATGCGGGCCTGGGCCTGCCCTCGCACGCCTGCCAGGTGATGGAGTGGGGCTACGACGGCGTGCTGCTCAACACGGCGGTTGCGCTGGCGCAAGACCCCGTGTCGATGGCCGGTGCCTTTGCAGACGCGGTGCATGCCGGCCGCGCCGCCTACCGCTCTGGCGCCATGGCCGCGCAAGATTCCGCGCAGCCGAGCACGCCGGTGCTTGGCACGCCCTTCTGGCATCACACAGCATGACCGCATTGAACGACCACCGGGCGGTTGCCCACGCCATCGTCGCTGCGCATGGCTTGCGCTTTGGCGCCATCACGGCCGCGGCCATTTCAGCCGGCAGCTTTTCGTCGGACGACCCCGTGTACCGCGGCGCCAAGCAGGCTTGCGCGGCGCTCGGCTTCATCGAGATCGACGCCGAATGCCTCGCGCTCGCATGGCAGGCACAGACAGTGCGCACCGGCGCATTCGATGCAAGCCAATGGCCAGAGACTCCGGCCGATTTCGGCATGCGCGCGTTTCCGCCCAGTGCGCGCGACGATGCCTTTGCGCCCTGCCCCGCACGGCTCGGCCTGTACGCCGTGCTGCCTGATGCGCAATGGGTCGGCCGCATGGCGCGCGCCGGCGTGCCCACCGTGCAGCTGCGCTTCAAGTCAGGCGATGCGGCAACCATCGAACGCGAAGTGCAGGCTGCGGTCGACGCCGTGCGCGGCACCGGCGCGCTGCTTTTCATCAACGACCATTGGCAGACGGCCATTGCAGCGGGTGCCTACGGCGTGCACCTTGGCCAGGAAGACCTCGATGCGCTTTCACCAGCGCAGGTGCGGCAAATACGCGATGCCGGTTTGCGCCTTGGCGTGAGCACCCACGGCTACGCCGAGATGGTGCGCGCCGACGCGGTGAGCCCGAGCTACATCGCCATGGGTGCGGTGTACCCGACCACCCTCAAGAAAATGGCGACGGCCCCACAGGGCGTGGCGCGGCTCGCAGCGTATGCGCGCCTGTTGCGCGGCTATCCGCAAGTGGGCATCGGCGGCATCGATGCGGTGCGCCTGCCTGAGGTGCTGGCCACCGGTGTCGGCTCCGTCGCCGTGGTGCGCGCGCTTGTCACCGCAGACAACCCTGAGGCCACGGCCGCGCAATGGATGGCTGCCATGAGCGCAGCCGCCGCATGAACAGAACAACAATGACCAAAAAGCAATCTCTTCTTCGCGCATGGCCGCTGTCGCCGGTTTCGCGCGCAACGGCCGCCGCCTTCCTTCTGGCGGCCGGCAGCGCGCAGGCCCAGCAGCCAACAGAGCTGCCCGCCATCACGGTCAACGAAAGCAATGCCTCGCCGCAAGCCGACGTGAGCGGCTTCGGCGACGTGCCGGTGCGCGAGCTGCCGCTCTCGGCCACGGTCATCGACAGCACGCAGCTCCGCGCGAGCGGCGCGCGCCGGCTGGCGGACCTCACGCAGTTCGATTCGTCGGTGACCGATGCCTACAACTCGGCCGGCTACTGGGACTACCTGTCCGTGCGCGGCTTTGTGCTGGACAACCGCTTCAACTACCGGCGCGAGGGCTTGCCGATCAGCGCCGAGACATCGATTCCGCTCGACAACAAGGAGCGCGTTGAAATCTTGCGCGGCACCAGCGGCATCCAGGCCGGCACCAGTGCGCCGGGCGGGCTGGTCAACTACGTGGTCAAGCGCCCGACCGAACAAGACCTGCGCACGCTGCGCCTCGAAACCACCAGCCGCGGCAGCGTGCTGGGCGCGCTCGATCTTGGCGGGCGCTTCGGTGCGAACCGCGAGTTCGGCTACCGCCTCAACGTGGTGAATGAAAAGCTGAAGCCGCTCACGCACAACCTCGACGGCAACCGCAACATGTTTTCGCTGGCCGGCGACTGGCGCATCACGCGCGACTCGGTGCTCGAATTCGAGATCGAGCGCAGCCACAAGACGCAGCCCAGCCAGAACGGCTTCAGCCTGCTGGGCAACACGCTGCCCGCGCCGGTCGATCCGAAAATCAACCTGAACAACCAGCCGTGGTCGCAGCCCTCGGAGTTCAATGCGCTCACCGGCAGCGTGCGCTTCAGCCAGGCACTCAACGCCGACTGGCGCTGGAGTGCGCAAATCGGCCAGCAGCGGCTCAAGACCGATGACCGCCTGGCCTACGCCTTCGGCTGCGGCGCCGAAGGCAACTACGACCGCTACTGCTCCGACGGCACCTTCGACTTCTACGACTTTCGCAGCGAGAACGAGCGGCGCACGCAAACCGCCGGCAGCCTGAACCTCAAGGGCAACGTGATGACCGGCGGCGTGCGGCATGAGCTCGGCTTTGGCCTGCTCGCAAGCCGCGTGCGCAACCGCTTTCAGGACCAGGCCTACAACTACGTCGGCACCGGCAACATCTGGGCCACCGCCATCGTGCCGGCGGACCCGACGCTGACCGACGCCAACACCAACCGCGACGAGCGCTCGACCGAGCTTTCGGTGCAGGACGCCATTCGCTGGAACAGCCGCTTCACCACCTGGGTCGGGTTGCGCCACACGCGGCTCGACCGCGACAGCATTCGCACCGACGGCTCGCGCCCCACCGGCTACAAGGACGGCATCACCACGCCATGGGTTGCCGCCAGCTACGCCATCCAGCCCGGGCTGCTGGCATACGCAAGCTGGGGCAAGGGCGTGGAGTCGCAGGTGGTGCCGAACAAGAGCTCGCAGTACACCAACGCCGGCGAAGCGCTTCCCGCACTCACCTCCCGCCAGTGGGAGGTTGGCCTCAAGGGCGGCAGTGACGTTTTCAACTGGCAGCTTGCGTGGTTCGACATCAAGCGCCCGATGACGAACCTCGACGCCTGCAACCGGCTTGGCACCACGCCGTGCGATGGCCGCTACGACGGCAGCGCGGTGCACCGCGGGCTCGAAGCGGGCGCGCAATGGAACACGGGCCCCTGGCGCCTTGACGGCAGCGTCACGCTCATGGATGCCAAGCGCCGCAACAGCACCGCAGAGCCCGCCGTCAACGGCCAGTGGCCCACCAACGTGCCCAAGCAGGTGCTGCGCGCGCAGGCTGCGTACCGCGTTGCATCGGTGCCCGGCCTCGAGCTGCTGGGACAGCTTTCGCATGAAGGCCGGCGCAACGTGTTGCCCGATGGTTCGATCACCCTGCCCTCATGGACCCGCGTCGATGCGGTACTGCGCTACGACACCAAACTGCGCGGCGTTCAGACCAGCTGGAGCCTTGCCGTCGACAACCTTTTCGACCGCCGCTACTGGAAAGAATCGCCCTACCAGTTCGGCCATGTGTACCTGTTTCCGGGAGCGCCGCGCACGCTGCGACTTGGCCTGAGCGTGTCGCTGTGAGCGCCGCTCAAAAAATTTTCAAAAATTTATCGCCGACGTATTCGCGGGTTCGAAAGGCCCAAAAAATCACGCTATAATCTGAGGCTTGTTCCTCGATAGCTCAGTTGGTAGAGCGCCGGACTGTTAATCCGTAGGTCCCTGGTTCGAGCCCAGGTCGAGGAGCCACTAAAAAGCCGTAAAGGCCTCTGAATGCCCCGCTACTTTAAAGGTAGCGGGGCATTTACTTTTAGGCGGTGCGTTCAAGCCAACGATGAACGCCGCATCTTGTTCCTGGCAATCTGCAGCGTCCTCGCCATTCGACGGGGTTCATGCAGCATCTTGTTGATTTCCGCGAGCCCGTCTTCGGTGATGCGCGTCACGGTCGCTGTCCGGGCAATGTGGTATTTGCCCCACGCGTCGGACGCCGGCGCGATGTCCGCTTCGACAAGCCCGGTTGCTTTCAACACGCTCACGTACTGAACATCTTCGGGTCTCGTCACCACCTTGGGCAGCAAGGCGGTCTGCAGGCTTAGCAAGTAGAACAACGGCATGGCTGAACCTCGTTGGATGCGTTTTTTTCTTCGACGCTGACACTTGCCGCATCGCTCCTTGAGAGAGAACTCGAAGGTATCGCGATGCCCTGCCCGGCCTGTCGGACGGCAGTCCTGGAGCGGGTAGGATGGGAAGAATTCACATTTTTGGAGCCCGCCATGAAATACCTGCTACGCCCTTTGGCCCTTGCCACCCTCCTGGCCGGTGGCCTGGTGGCTCCCGCCTTGGCAGACCCGCACAAGGACGAAAGCGGCCACGGCTACGGCAAGGGCCGCCACGGAAAGCGCGAACACAAGGAAGAGTATTGGGACGGCCGCTGCAAGGTCGAGCGCAAGTGGGAAAAAGGCGGCGAATACAAAGAGGAGCGAAAGTGCAAGGAGCGCGCCGCGCGCCCTCGGCAATATGACGGCCCCTACTATGCGGCGCCCCAGCCGGTGGAGCCGCCCACCGTCGTCATACAGCCTCAGATCGTGATCCGGCCGTAGGCAGCCAGGCACTTGCGCGAGCAACTCGCCGTGCGCCCTCTTCATCAAGCTGCAAAAGGCAGCCCAGCGCCCGAGCCCAATCCAAAAGCGCATCGGACTCGTATCAGAGGCATGTGCACTGAAAGCAGCTTGGATCTGGCGCTAAGGATTGCGGCGCTCAACGCAGTTGCAAACCAGCTGATCGCGGAGTCCGTTTGTCTGCGCGAGCAGGCTGCCAACCTTCGATTCGAATGCACAAGAGTTCGGCGCAACGCTCGTGACCAAGGCGCGACCCCGCTGGAAGTCCCCGGGCAAAAAAAGCCCAGCCCGAAGGCTGGGCGGAAGCCCTGACGATGTCGCCACGTCAAGGGCCCCGAGAGGAAGAACCAAGGATCGGGGCAACGGCAAAGTAGGTTTGGAGCGCCGGCCCGGCTGTCGGACATGGCCGACTTGGGGGCCGGAGACCAGCCCGGCAATCATACTGTATGTTTGTACAGTTTCTGACTCATTCGAAGAAGCTGCTTCTTGGACGCGACCCAGCGATCGCCGGGTGCCCGCGCCACTCCGACATTGCACGCGGCTATCAACCCGGCCGGATATGCGCGGCCCATCGGATCGATTCCAATTGCGATCCTTTATGGCCTTATTGAGCCGACGACATTCATTTGAAATCATAAGTTCGCAACCTCGATGCGAATTCGAAGCGATGCGAAGAGCAAGCTTGTCTTCGACGTGCATACGCAACTCATCCGTAGCATGTTTTAAAAGATACCGCTCGCTATAGTAATAAACCCCAAACAAAGATCAGGGCAGCAGTATCGATCACGCATTTGCAATGCGTCCATCTCATTTTAATTATCAGCCCCGGGTTGCCGCCGATGCTTGCCCTCCCCTCGAGGGCCAGGCAGCGTCTCGCTTCCTCGGAGACAAGCTCATGAATGGCAATTAGCCGCTCGGTATCTCTCATCTACCCGCATGACGGACGCCTAGGAAACGATGGCTTTTGGATGACAACCAAACTTCTACAAGTCGAAATTTAGTCATGTATAAACTTAATTCTTATAGTAACTTTATATTACTATTGCCAATTTATTTGCGATTGGAGTTCATTATCAACTCAACAATATGACTCCAAAATGAGACATTAACAGTTGCAACGCCTCAACCCTCTTTTAAGATTTGTTTGCAAAACGGTATTTCACAATTTTGCAAAATGTGAACAGCCAAGGCCGTTCATTAACACTTTTATACGCATGGATGGGGCATATGAACAGTACTTATCGATCACTTTGGAACGAATCTTTGGGAGCCTGGGTTGCGGCGCCGGAGACCACCAGTGCTCGAGGTAAGCGCAGCGGAAGTTGCGTGGCAGGTAGCGCTGAAGCTGGCACGCAGGCACCGCGGCGCCTGCGTGCGCGGATCACGACCATGCTCATGGCGATGAGTGGACTGGGGTTGGCCTCGTTGGCGCAGGCGCAGTCTGTCACCTGCTTGCCCGCGCCTTACAACGACTACAGCGGCACCGCCTCCTGCATGGGCTATGGAGCGACCGCCGCTGGAGTCGGTGCGACGGCGCTCGGCTCTCTCGCGGCCGCCGACGTCCTTGGTGGACTTGCCGTGGGGTACACGGCCCACACGACGGCGCTGAATGCCATTGGCGTCGGCTTCGGAGCCTATGCCACTGGCGGCAACTCCATTTATTTGGGTGCCCGCACCGCCGCCGGTACAGGCGCGCTGGCTGTCGGCGCGATCGGCATCGGCACCGACGTCGCTTCTACGGGTGTCAATTCCGTTGCCATTGGCGCGGTCTCTCAAGCAACAATCGCGGGCGCGGTGGCGCTGGGCTACAACAGCCAAGCCACAGGGCTGAATGCCACGGCGGTCGGCACCAGCGCAGCTGCAAGCGACTCGGGCAACGTTGCTCTCGGAGTCGGGGCAATCGCCAGTGGACTGGAGAGCACTGCGCTCGGTTATGCAACGCGCGCCTTAGGCGTCAATTCCACAGCGGTCGGCAATCAGGTCACCGCAGCATCCGATGGCAGCATCGCAATCAGCACTAATAACTCCAAAGCTGTTGATGCAGCGTCGAAAAATGCCATCGCCATCGGTTGGGCGGCAACGGTTGCGAACGCTCCTTCAGCCATCGCACTTGGCGACACGGCCACAGCCTCTGGTCTTTATGCTACAGCGATCGGCTTTGAAGCAGTTGCGACGCAACAGGCGGCTCTGGCAATAGGCCGGGGGCGGAGGCGCAGGCTCCAAACAGTGTGGCTCTCGGTATGCAGGCCGCTGCCACAGGCGCGACTGGATCAGTTGCGCTCGGTTCCCTCTCTACCTCGAGCGGGACCAACTCGACGGCGCTCGGCGTCGGTGCGACAGCCACGGACAACAGCGCCGTTGCCATCGGCACCGCTTCAAACGCAGCCGCGCTGCGCATCTCGCCATTGGCAGCGGGGCAACTGCGACGCTACTGGATGGCATCGCCCAAGGTACCAGCGCCCAAGCCGGTGGCCAAAATGCCGTTGCCATAGGCTTCCAGTCGATTGCTTCCAACACCAACTCGGTCTATCTCGGCTCGCGCACCGGGGCGGGTACCGGTGCCCTTGCGGAAAGTACCGTCGCGGTCGGCACGGACGTGACGGCATCTCAGTCTCGCGCCGTCGCCATGGGCTTCCAAAGCAAGGCGACAGCCGTCAACGCGTTGGCCGTGGGTCCCCTGGCCAGCGCCAGTGCCGACAACGCTGTGGCGATGGGCAATGGCGCGATCGCGGACTCGGCGGACGCCGTGGCGATCGGCAACGGTTCGAAAGCTACCGGCGGCAAAGCGGTGTCCATCGGTTCCGGCAACGTTGCCAGCGGCAACGGCGCGGTGGCAATCGGCGACCCGAACACCGCCACCGGCGATGGCGCAATCGCGAGCGGTTTGGACAACACGGCCACCGGCAACGGTTCCGTGGCAATGGGCAACACCAACATGGTGGGCGGTGGCGGCCAAGCGGTCGGCACTGCCGGAACGGCGGCGCAGGGCGCGGTCGGCATCGGCTACCAGAACACGGTGGTCGGCAAGGGCAGCGTTGCGATCGGCAGCACCAGCAAGGCACTGGCCGCGGGCGCGGTGGCATTCGGCGATACGGCGCTAGCGAACAACGCTGGCGACGTGGCATTGGGTTCGAGCTCCACGACGAGCAAGGCGGTCCCCACGCTCAGTGCAGTGGTCGGTGGCACGACCTACAACTTCGCCGGTACCAATCCCCTGAGCACGGTCAGCGTTGGCGCGCTGGGTACGGAACGCACCATCACCAATGTGGCTGCCGGCAGGATCTCCGGCACCTCGACCGATGCCATCAACGGCTCGCAACTGTTCGGCACCAACCAACAGGTCACGGCGAACACGACTTCGATCACCAACCTCAACAACCAGATCGGCGACATCAACAACGGCGCAGGCATCAAGTATTTCCACGCCAACTCCACCCTCCCCGACTCCCAGGCCGTCGGTGTGAATTCCGTTGCCATTGGCCCGAATGCGGTAGCCAACAACGCCAGCGACGTGGCATTGGGCTCAGGCTCGACGACGACCGCAACAGTCCAGACCGCGAGCACCGTGATTGGCGGCACGACCTACAACTTTGCCGGAGCCACGCCGCTGAGCACCGTGAGCGTTGGCGCGGTGGGTGCCGAGCGCACCATCACCAACGTGGCAGCGGGCCGAATCTCGGGCTCCTCCACCGATGCCATCAACGGCTCGCAGTTGTTCGCCACCAACCAGCAGGTGACGGCGAACACAACGTCGATCAACAACATCAACAGCCAGATCGGCGACATCAACAACGGCGCGGGCATCAAATATTTCCACGCGAACTCCGTCCTGCCCGACTCGAAGGCCCTGGGGACCAACTCTGTCGCCATCGGGCCGAACGCGGTGGCAAACAATACGGGCGACGTGGCGCTCGGCTCTGGCTCGACGACGACCGCGGCAGTCGGCACGGCCAGCACGGTGATCGACGGGGTTACCTACAACTTCGCCGGCACCACGCCGACGAGCACGGTGAGTGTCGGTGCTGTGGGTGCGGAGCGTACGGTCACCAATGTGGCGGCCGGCAGCATTTCCGCCACCTCGACCGACGCAATCAACGGCTCACAGTTGTTCGCCACCAACCAGTCGATCGAGAACCTGAGCAGCACGGTCACGGCCAACAAGACCCGGTACTACAGCGTCAACTCCACCGGCGGCGGTAACGAGGACAACCTTGGCGCAACCGGCGCCGACGCCATCGCGTCGGGCAAGGATGCGACAGCCATGGTCGACGGCGGCGTCGCACTCGGCTCGGGCTCGGTTTCCGACCGCTTCGTGGCGCCGTCGACCGGCAGCATTCCAGCCGGCAGCAGCCTGATCGAATACAACACCACCGACCGCACGCTGCTTGGCGCGCTCTCGGTCGGCAGCGCGACCACGTACCGCCAGATCACCAACGTGGCCGACGGCACCGAGGCGCAGGACGCGGTCACGGTGCGGCAGCTCTCTGGCGCACTGCAGTCGTTCGCGGTCACGCCCACGCTGTATTTCCACGCCAACTCCACAGCTGCGGACTCGCTGGCTATTGGCGCCGAGTCGGTAGCGGTCGGGCCGCAGACGGTGGTCAACGGCAACAACGGCGTGGGCATCGGCAACGGCGCCATCGTGCAGCAAAGCGCGCCGGGCGGCATTGCCATTGGCCAGGGTGCCACTTCGCATCTGGCGGACTCGATCGCATTGGGCACCAATGCATCCGCCGCCGGGGTTCAAGGCGTGGCACTGGGCGCGGGCAGCAGCGTGACGCAAGCGGGCGGCGTGGCATTGGGCGCGGGCTCGGTGGCTTCCACCGCGGCGGGCGTGGCGGGCTTCGTGCCGCCCACGGCCACCGATGCGCAGCGCATCGCCATCGGCGCAACCACCAGCACGCTGGCGGCGGTGTCGGTGGGTGATGCGGCCAACGGGCAGTTCCGGCAGATCACCGGGGTGGCGGCCGGCACGGCCGACAGCGACGCGGTGAACGTGTCGCAGCTGCGCGGGGTGCAAGGCGTGGTGGCGGTGATCGACCAGTCGACGGTCAAGTACGACACCAACCCGGACGGCTCGATCAACTACAACAGCGTGAGCATGGGCGGCAGCGGCGCGACGGGCCCGGTGACTGTGCACAACGTGGCGCCCGGTGTGGCCGGCACCGACGCGGTCAACGTGAACCAGCTGAATGCCGGCATCGCCGGAGCCAACGCGTACACCGATGCGCGCGTCAACTCGCTGGGCGGCGAGATCCGCAGCATTGCCAAGGACGCGAGCGCCGGTGCCGCTGGTGCGATGGCAATGGCCAACATGCCGCAGGCCTACATCCCGGGCAAGAGCATGGTGTCCGCGGGCGTCGCGGGCTTCGACGGCCAGGCCGCCCTTGCCCTGGGCGTGTCGAAGCTTTCGGACAACGGCCGCTGGGTCGTCAAGTTCAGCGGCTCGGCCAACTCGCGCGGAAAGATCGGCGTGGCGGCCGGTGCGGGCTTCCATTGGTAAGCCGGCGGCATCAAAACAAAAGGAACAACATCATCATGAAAAAAACGCAATTCCATCGCTTCCCGGCCGCCGCATTGGGAGCCGCCGCCATTCTGGTTCTGCAGGGCTGCAGCTCCTACGTGAGCAAGGGCATCACCGATGACGGCAAGGCCACCGAGGTGGTCTTCCCCAGCGTGGAGAACGACGCCTGGCTGAAGGAAGGCACGTTCCCCAACCTGGACAACCTGCGCGCGGTGGCGCCGGGGGTCACCAAGGACCAGCTGTACGACCTGCTCGGCCGTCCGCACTTTCGCGAAGGCGTGGCAAGCCCGCGCGAGTGGGACTACATCTTTCACTTCCGCAAGGCGGGCGGCGGCGTGACCACCTGCCAATACAAGGTGATCTTTGACAAGGACTTCAAGGCGCAGACTTTCCACTGGCTGCCCGCTGGTTGCGGCGACGTGCTGGGGGCGCGCGCGGTGCCTGTGGCCGAACGGCCGGCTGGGGCGGCCCCGGCTGCGCCGCGCAGGGTCACGCTGGGCGCCGACGGCCTCTTCCGCTTCGACGGCAGCTCGCTGGCCGACTTGCTCCCCGAGGGCCGGCGCAAGCTCGACGCGTTGGCCGGCGAGATCAAGAGCAGCATCAAGTCGGTGGATGCTGTCAGGGTGACGGGCCATACCGACCGCTTGGGCAGCAGCACCTACAACAACGCCCTTTCACTGGCGCGTGCCAACACCGTTCGCAACTACCTGGCGCAGTCAGGCGTGCCGGCGCAGAACGTGCAGGTGCAAGGCAAGGGCGAATCCGAGCCGAAGGTGCAATGTGCGCAAACCAGGCGCGCGGAGCTCATCGACTGCCTGGCGCCAAACCGCCGCGTGGAGATCGAAGTCTTTGGCGGAAGCTGAACGACCTTGCGGGCCCGGCCTGACCACGCCGGGCCCGCTGCGAGGCAAGCCCTTGGCGCGGTAGCCGCGTTACAAACAGTCGCGGCTTTGTCTGACATCTGCGATTTTGAAACAACTCGATCTTCCGTTCTCGATTAGGAGGTTGAGATGGAAGATCGCGACAAGAGAAACGGCCCGGATTCGCAAGCGACAAGGGCTCTTTGGTGGGTGATTGCCGCAATGGCGGCAGTGATCTGTACGCTTGCGCTGCTGCATCTTGCCGTGCAGCGCGAGCGCGCGGCCATGGCCGTCGGCCAGGTCGATTTTCAGCTGCTGCCCGAGGCCGTTGCCGAAGCCTGGAGGGCTACCCCACCCCTCTTGAATCCTGACAGCGCGCCCGCATCATTGATCCCATCAAAAAAACCGGAGGAAGATGATGTCGAGGTCTTCGGATGCGCGCGCCCTCTCCAAGCTCGCCTGGGAGGCGGCGTGGGAACGTCTTGGCAATGCGCTGCAGCCACCGCCGGGCTATCCGGAGCCGACGGCGGAGCAGCTTCAGGAGTGCTTTCGGGTGGCGCAGGAGCAGCTTGAAAACTTGCGCGAGGCCTATGACATCGCACCGCCACGCAATCCGTGAAGCCGGCCAAAGCCTTCGCGCACGCGAAATATCGCAAAAAGAGGGTATTTCCCAGAGCGCGAGTCAGCCGCTAAACAGTAACGCCGCGTACATTACCGCCAATGTACTATCGGCTTGGTCCATGCACTTGAATTCTTTACTCTTGGTTGCGCTGCTTCTTGTTGCAAGCGGTTTGTTCTGGTGGTGGGCCTTTGGCGGAGGTCTCTTCGCTCTGATCTCCGTCGCGGTGATCGGCGTGGGGGCCGTGCTCTACCTGGCCATGCGCGGGGACAAGGGCATCAAGGACGAGCTCGACGCGCAAGTGCCCCAAAAAGACGCGGGCAACAAAGAGTCCTGAAGCGCGCGCGCTGCGCGGCGCCAGCAGCGCTCGCGGCTTGTGCGTCAGCGCAAGGCAAACGCCAGCGTCACGGCGCCCAGCGCCAGCAGCGCAAGCCCGGCAATGAATACCACCTCGCCCCAGGCTTCGAGGCGGGCCCCCGATTTGCGCGACCGCATCGAGATGAACGACAGCAGCGCGCTGGCCAAGAAGACCAGCGCGTCGATGGCCAGCATGCGGTCGATGACCAGCCGCAGGTCGTCGCGGGGGCCCAGGTGGCCGATCGACATCACCGTCATGCACACGCCGATCATGGTGGCCGACGTGGGCAGGATGTGGGCCGAAAGGCCGCCGATGGATGAGCTCATGTTGTGCGCAAAAGCGTGACGGCGCACCTCAGCCGATGCGAACCGGCACGAAGATCTTGTCTTCGCCGCGCTGGATCAAAAGCGCGACCGACTTGTCGGCCTTGGCCACCACTTCGCGCACCTGCTCCAGGCTCTTGGCGGGCGTGCCGTTGATGGCCAGCAGCACGTCGCCCGCCTGCACGCCGGCCATGGCCGACGGACCGGCAACGTCTTCGACCAGCAGCCCGTTCTCGATGGCGGCCTCGCGCTTTTCCTGCGGCTGCAGGGGCCGCAGCGCAAGGCCGAGCTTGCCCTGCCCCGCGGCGCTGTCGGCCTTTGCGACCTGCGTGGGTTTGTCGCTCGCGTCGCCGAGCCTGGCGGAAAGCTCCTGGCGCTCGCCCTGGCGCCACACTTCGAGCGTGACCTTCTTGCCCGGCGTCTGCTGACCGATGACGGCGGGCAGGTCGCCCGACGAGACGATGGGCTGGCCGTCGACCTTGCGGATCACGTCGCCCGCTTTCAGGCCGGCCTTGTCGCCGGGGCCGCCCTTCTCGATGTTGGAGACCAGCGCGCCTTCGGGCTTGTCGAGCTTGAACGAATCGGCGAAGGCCTGGTTCACCTCCTGCACCGCCACGCCCAGCCGCGCATGCGTGGCCTTGCCGGTGGCAACGATCTGGTCCTTCACCTGCACGGCCACGTCGATGGGAATGGCGAACGACACGCCCTGGTAGCCGCCGCTGCGGCTGTAGATCTGCGAGTTGATGCCGACCACCTCGCCGCGCGTGTTGAGCAGCGGCCCGCCCGAGTTGCCGGGGTTCACGGCCACGTCGGTCTGGATGAAGGGCACGTAGCTGTCGTCGGGCAGCGAACGGCCCTTGGCGCTTACGACGCCCGCGGTGACCGTGCTCTCGAAGCCGAAGGGCGAGCCGATGGCCAGCACCCATTCGCCGACCTTCAGGTCCTTGGTGTTGCCCAGGGCGAGCGTGGGCAGGTTCTTCGCGTCGATCTTGAGCACGGCGATGTCGGTCTTGGCGTCGGCGCCGAGCACCTTGGCGCGGTATTCGCGGCGGTCGGTCAGCTTGACGGTGACTTCCTTCGCGCCCTTCACAACGTGTGCGTTGGTCATGATGAGGCCGTCGGGGCTCACGATGAAGCCCGAGCCCTGCGACCGCACCGGCACGTCGCGCTGCTGGCCGCGCGGGCCCATCTGGCCCTGGAAGCGGCGGAAGAACTGGAACATCGGGTCGTCCGGGTCGATGCCCTGCATTTCGGCCGCGGCTTCGGCGTCCGGCTCCTTCACGGAGCCGGTCACGCTGATGTTGACCACCGCGGGGCCGTCCCGCGTGGTGATGGTGGAGAAGTCGGGCAACGTGACCATTGCGGGGGCTGCGGCAATGGGCGTGGCGTTGGTCGGGGCGCTCACGGCACTGGTGTAGGCGCCGGCACCGACGGCACCGATCACCCCGGCGGTCGCCAGGGCAAGAACCAGGGCGTGGGGAGAAGTCAGGCGGGTGTTCATTTCTAGCTTTCCTTTCAATGCGTCTGCACGCAAACACGATGAAAGGAATGTCGGTGCACTGGCTTAAGCGCGGCTTAAACCGCGGCTCGAGCTTGAAAAGAACTCAGGTCTTGGCCGGAAAGCGCACCAGCACCCGCAAGCCGCCAAGGCCCGGAGAGGTGGAGAGCGCCACCGTGGCGCCGTGCAGGTCGGCAACCGACTTGACGATGGCCAGGCCGAGCCCGCTGCCCGGCGCCTGCGGCTCGCCCGAGCGGTAGAAGCGGTCGAGCACCCGTTCGCGCTCTTGCTCGGGCAGGCCGGGTCCGCTGTCGTCCACGCTGAGCTCCACGCCGCCGCCTTGGGCCGCAATGCCCACGTCGACGCGCCCGCCTTCGGGCGTGTACTTCACGGCGTTGTCGACCAGGTTGCGCAGCAGCATGCGGAGCGCTTCGGGCTGGCCGTTCACCACGGCGGCGTCGTCCGCATGCGAGATGCCGATGTCGATACGCCGTGACTGCGCCGCCGCGACCGTGTCCGAAATGGCCAGCCGCGCGGTTTCGGCAAGGTCGACCGGTTCGGGCTTTGCGCCCGCGGCCATGCTGGCCTCGTGCCGCGCCAGTGCGAGCATCTGCTCGACCAGCCGCGTGGCGCGGTCGATGCCCGCCACGAGGCGGCTCACGGCCACGTCGCGCGCCGAGGCATCGGGCGCGCGTTGCAGGCCCTGCACCTGCAGCTTCAGTGCGGCAAGCGGCGAACGAAGCTCATGCGCGGCATCGGCCACAAAGTGCTTTTGCGCATCGAAGGCGTGGCGCACCCGGTCGAACAACAGGTTGAGTTCCTGCACCAGCGGGCGGACCTCGTCGGGCAGGCCCTCTTCGCTCACGGCGGAAAGATCGTCGGCCTGCCGCGATGCAACCTGTGTGCGCACGCGTGCCACGGGCGCAAGCGAAAGGCTCACCACCCACCACACGATGAGCATGAGCAGCGGCGCCATGAGCGCCACCGGCGCGATGGTGCGCAGGGCCAGCGCGCCGGCCATGTTGCGCCGCGCCGCCATGTCTTGCGCCACCTGGATGACCAGCCCGCTGGTCTGCATGGAGAACACGCGGTAGGTGGTGCCGCGCGCACGCACGTCGGCAAAGCCCAGCACCGCCAGTTGCGGCAGCGCAGCCTGCTCGGCCGATTCGAAAATGCGCACGCCGTCGGCCGTCCACACCTGCACCACAAACTCGAAGTTCTGCTCGCCGCTGCCTATGCCGCCCACCGCCGCGCTGGGCGGCAGGCCGGCGCGCAGCGAAAGCGCCATCTGCTGCATGTGATAGTCGAAGATGTCGTCGGCCTCCTTCAGCACCGTGCGGTAGGCCACCACCGCCTGCGCCCCGGCGGCCAGCACAATGGCCGCAAGCAGAAACCACAGCAGGCGCGCGCGCAGCGACCCCGTCAGCGCGCGGATCATGCCTTGGGCACCATGTAGCCCACGCCGCGCACGTTGCGGATCAACTCGGCGCCGAGTTTTTTGCGCAGGCCGTGCACGTAGACCTCGACGGCGTTGCTGCTGATTTCATCCTTCCAGCTGTAGAGCTTTTCTTCGAGCTGGGCGCGCGACAGCACCATGCCGGGCCGCGCGATCAGCGGTTCGAGCACCGCCCATTCACGGGCCGAAAGTATCACCGGCTGGCCCGCCACCGAGACCTCGCGAGTGGCGGGATTGATGCTCACCCCCATGTGCTCGTACACCGGCTCGGCACGCCCGGCTGCGCGGCGCAGCAGTGCCCGGATGCGTGCCAGCAGTTCGTCCAGGTCGTAGGGCTTGAGCACGTAGTCGTCGGCGCCCGCGTCGAGCCCTTCGATGCGTTGCTGCACGGAGTCGCGCGCGGTGGCAATCAGCACGGGCATGCGCTGCTTGCGGGCGCGCAGGCTGCGCAGCACCTCGAGCCCGTCGCGGCGGGGCACGCCCAGGTCGAGCAACACCAGGTCGTATTGCTGGGTGCGCAATGCGGACTCGGCCGCCTCGCCGTCTTTCACCCAGTCCACGGCGTATTGCTCGGCGCGCAGCAGATCGAGCACAGCTTCGCCGATCATCACGTCGTCTTCCAGAAGCAGCAGTCGCATGGTTGTTGTGTTCCGTTTCGGGGTTCGAGGCAGCGGCGGCGCGGAAAGTTCAGGCTACAGCAGCGACCTGACCTCGCGCGCGGCCTCGAAGAGCAACGGGAGCATCTCGCGCTGGAGCGTTTCTTCCTGGTAGCGCGTGCCGGAGAGCACCACATTGAGCGCTGCCACGGTGTGGCCCTGCATGTCGCGCAGCGGCACCGCGAGCGCCTGCACGCCCAACTCATGTTCTTCGCTGGCAAAGCAGTAGTCGTTCTTGCGCGTTCGCGAAATCAGCTGGCGCAGACTGCGGGCCTGAGTGGTGGTGTGCGGCGTGAGCCGTGCGAGGTGGCGACCCTTGAGCCACTGCGTGAGCTGGGCGGGCGCCATGGCTGCAAGCAGCACCCGCCCGGTGGAGGTGGCGTGCGCCGGCAGGCGGGCGCCAAGGTGCAAGCCGTACGCCAGCACCCGGGTTGGCGTGCCGTAGCTGCCGCTGCGCGCGATGATGACCACCTCCTCGCCGTCGAGCACCACGGCCGAGAACGATTCCCCGGTTTGTGCCGCAAGGCGGTTGAGCGTGGGCTGCAGCGCACGCGGCAGGCGCGACGAAGCAAGGTAGCTGCCCGAAAAGCGCAGCACCTTGGGCGCCATCCAGAAATAGCTGCCGTCCGTTTCCAGGTAGCCCAGGTGGGCCAGCGTGAGCAGGTGCCGGCGCGCGGCGGCCCGCGTGAGGCCGGCGCGCTCTGCGGCCAGGGTGGCGTTGAGGCGCTGGCGCTCGGTATCGAAGCTTTCGAGCACGGCCATGCCCTTGGCAATGCCCTCGATGAAGTCGGCTTTGGCGATGGTCATCTGGTCGAAGTGAGAAGTGTTGCGCGATCATCGCGCAGCCGCTCGCATGATCGCACAGAGCCTCGCCAAGCGCCGCGCCAGCATGCCGCGCACGCCCTACGCTCCGGAAAACCCCATCGGAGACACCAACATGCGCACACAGGTCGCGATCATCGGCGCGGGCCCAGCCGGCCTGCTTCTCGGGCAGCTGCTTTTCAAGGCCGGCATCGACAACATCATCGTCGAGCGCCAAAGCGGCGACTACGTGCTGGGGCGCATCCGCGCGGGCGTGCTCGAGCAAGTCACCATGGACCTTCTGGCGCGCGCCGGTGTCGATGCGCGGGCCAAGGCCGAGGGGCTGCCGCACGAAGGCATCGAGCTGCTGTTCAAGGGGCGCGCCACCGCATCGACATGCACGGCCTCACGGGCGGAAAGCAGGTGACGGTATACGGCCAGACGGAGGTGACGCGCGACCTGATGGAGGCACGCTCTGCCGAAGGCCTGACCACCGTCTACAGCGCGGCCAACGTGAGCCTTCATGACTTCGACTCGCAGCGCCCGCGCGTGCGCTATGAGAAAGACGGCCAAACTCACGAAATCGAGTGCGACTTCATCGCCGGTTGCGACGGCTACCACGGCGTGAGCCGGGCCAGTGTGCCCGCGGACGCGATCCAAACCTACGAGAAGATCTACCCCTTCGGCTGGCTCGGCGTGCTGGCCGACGTGCCGCCGGTGTCGCATGAACTCATCTATGCCAACACCGAGCGCGGCTTTGCCTTGTGCAGCATGCGCAGCGCCACGCGCAGCCGCTACTACGTGCAGGTGCCGACCGAAGAGCGCGTTGAAAACTGGAGCGACGAGGCCTTCTGGAACGAGCTGCGCGCACGGCTCGACCCCGAGGCGCGCGAGCGGCTGGTGACCGGGCCTTCGCTGGAGAAGAGCATTGCGCCGCTGCGCAGCTTCGTGGCCGAGCCGATGCGCTTCGGCTCGCTGTTCCTGGCCGGAGATGCCGCGCACATCGTGCCGCCCACCGGCGCCAAAGGGCTCAACCTTGCGACGGCCGACGTGGGGTATCTCTCGCGTGCGCTCGAGATCTTCTATGGCGAGAAAACGCCGTCCGCGCTCGACCGCTATTCGGACCTTTGCCTGCGCCGCGTGTGGAAGGCGGAGCGCTTCTCGTGGTGGTTCACCTCGCTGATGCACCGTTTTCCGGAAACCGGCGCCTTCGGCCAGAAGATCCAGGAAGCCGAGCTCGACTACCTGGTGCACTCGCACGCCGCCTCCACCGCGCTGGCCGAGAACTACGTCGGCCTGCCGCTCGAAGACTTCTAGGCCGGCAGCAGGGTTTACTTTTCGAGCGTCTTCTTCATCGCAGCGCCGCCCTGGTCCATCATCGGAGCGATGTAGGCGGCAAATTCGTCGGGCAGCACGTCGGTGATCCACACGAAGCGTGAGCGCCCTTCGCCATGCGCGAACACCTGCGCCGATGCATGGTGATGGCTCGCCTTGCCGCCGGTGATGGTGTAGGCCAGGCGGCGGTTCGGCTCGTCGATGCCCACGAGCAGCTCGCGCGCCACCATACCGTTGGCAAAGCTCACGATGCGGGCGCCCTGCCCGTCCAGCTTGGCGTCCGTCAGAAAGCCGGGCGCGAGGCGCGTGTGCACGGCACCGAAGTCGCGCAGCGCATCCCATACTTTCGCCGCGTCGGCCTCGACGATGAATTCCTTGTAGATCGTTGCCATGGTTCTTCAATCCACCGTGTGCATGGCCTGCCACACGCGCGCCGGGCTCAGCGGCATGTGCAGGCGCGGTGCGCTGGCGGCAAAACCGTTGCGCGCAAAGGCGTCGGCCACGGCGTTGACGATGGCCGGCGTCGCGCCGATGGTGCCCAGCTCGCCCACGCCTTTCACGCCCAGCGGGTTGTTGGTGCAAGGCGTCGACTCGTCCATTTCCATGTGGAACATGGTCTGCACGATGTCGGCGCGCGGCGCGGCGTAGTCCATGAGGCTGCCAGTGACGGGCTGGCCTGTTTCGTGGTCGTACACCACCTGCTCGTAGAGCGCCTGGCCAATGCCCTGCACCGCGCCGCCCTCGAGCTGGCCGCGCACGATCATCGGGTTGATCACGCGGCCGACGTCGTTAACCGAGCTGTAGGCCACCACGCTGATCTCGCCCGTGGGCGGATCGATTTCGATCTCGCAGATGTGGCAGCCGTTGGGCCAGGTCGGGCCGGCCACGGTGCTGGTGGAGTCGAAGAAAATTTCGCCCTCGGGCTGCTTGCCCGCCAGGGCGAACAGGTCGAGCTCGAGATCGGTGCCGGCCACGTTGAACACGCCGCGGCTGTAGATGATGTCGTCGACGGAGGCTTCGAATTCCTGCGCCGCGAGCTCGCGTGCCTTGTCGATGGTGCGCTCGGCACCGATGCGAACGGCCGAGCCGCCGGTGAACAGCGAACGCGAGCCGGCACTGCCGAAGCCGTCGCCGCGATCGGTGTCGCCAAGCACCACGCGCACCTTTTCGATCGGCACGCCGAAGGCATCGACCGCCAGCTGCGCGAGCGACGTGGCAATGCCCTGCCCCATGGCGTTGACGGCCGAGAACACCTCGATCACGCCGTCGGCCTGAACCGAAACCGTGACGCGCTCCTCGAACACGTTGCCGCCGGTCCATTCAAGAAAAGTGGCAATGCCCAGCCCGCGGTGCTTGCCCTGCCGCGCCGATTCGGCCGCGCGGGTTTCGAAGCCTTGCCAGTCGGCGAGCGCCAGCGCCTGGTCCATCACCGACTCGAACTTGCCGGTGTCGTAGGTCTGCGCCATCGGGTTCTTGTAGGGCATCTGCTCGGGGCGGATGAAGTTGCGGCGGCGCAGCTCGACGCGATCGATTCCGATCTGGCGCGAAGCCTCGTCCATCAGGCGCTCGATCGTGAAGATGGCCTCTGGGCGACCCGCTCCGCGGTAGGCGCCGGTGGGCGCGGTGTTGGTGAGCACCGCCTTGAAGTGAAAGTCGATGGTCTGGATGTCGTAGACGCTGGTTTGCACCCAGGGGCCGATCAACAGCTGGATGGCGACACCGGTGCCGGTGGCATAGGCGCCCACGTTGGCCAGCGTCTTGATGCGCAGCGCGAGGATTTTTCCGTCGGCATCTAGCGCGAGTTCGGCCCGGGCCTCGATGTCGCGGCCATGCGCGCTTGAAAGAAATTCTTCGCTGCGCTCGGCCACCCACTTCAAGGGGCGCTTGACCTGCAGCGCGGCAAACGCGACTGCGATGTCTTCGGGATAAGCGCCGGTCTTCATGCCGAAGCCGCCACCCACGTCGCCCACCACCACGCGCACCTTCTCCTTCGCGAGGCCGATGGCGGCGCACACGGAGTCGCGCACGCCCGAGGGCATTTGCGTGCTCATGCGAATGGTGAGGCGGTCGGATTCGCCGTCGTAGGCCGCAAGCACCGAGCGCGGCTCGATGGTCAGCGCGACCACGCGCTGGTTGACCACATCGAGCGCGACCACATGGCTGGCCTTGGCAAAGGCGGCTGTCGCGGCTTCGCTGCTGCCGTGCTTCATTTCGGCGGCAATGTTGCCGGTAGCTTCGGCGCACAACTGCGGCGCGCCGTCGGCGGTGGCGCTCGCAAGATCGACCACCATGGGGAGCTCGTCGTAGTCGACCATCACCGCCTCGGCGGCATCGCGCGCCTGCTGCACGGTTTCGGCCACCACCGCCGCCACCGCCTCGCCGACGAAGCGCACGCGCTCGTGTGCCATGGCAAGGCGCGGCGGGCTGGCGCAGTCGCCGCCATCGGCGCGCTTGAAGCCGGCGGCGCCCGGCATGGGCTGCACACCCGCCTCAGCCATTTCGGCGCCCGTGATCACGCGCAGCACCCCGGGCATGGCGGCGGCGGCGGCCGTGTCGATGGACACGATGCGCGCATGCGGATAGGGAGAGCGGAGAAAGACGAGATGCGCCTGTCCAGGCAGCGTGACGTCGTCGGTGTAGCGGCCTGCGCCGGCCAGCAGGCTCTCGTCTTCGAGGCGGCGAACCGCATGGCCGCTACCGAAACGCGTGGGGTTGGAGTCAGTGGTCAACGTGGTCCTCTTGGGCTGGCCTCCGCAAGGCAATGCCGGCCTGGCGGTCCGCTATGGGTCTGTTGTGATATTCCTGTGCGCCGTTGCACCGGGAGCCTGTGTCTCGCAGGCCGCAATCGTTTGCGAGCCGCTGAAGAGTGGCCATTTTCACCCATCCGGATGAAGCTCGCCACGAAGCCGTGTATACCTACGGCATGCAACAACTGCCCTGGCTCGAACCCGGCGACGCACTGCCCGACCCCGCATCCGCATGGGGCGAAACCGACCCCGTGCCCGGCCTGCTTGCGGCCGGCGGAGCGCTCGATGTCGGCACACTGACGCAGGCCTATGGCCGCTGCGTATTTCCATGGTTCAGCGAAGACCAGCCGATTCTCTGGTGGAGCCCGGACCCGCGCATGGTGCTGCAGGTGGCCGACTTCAAGCTCCACCGGTCGCTGCGCAAGACCCTGGCGCGGTTTGCAGAGGCGCCGGGCTGCGAAGTGCGCATCGACCGCGATTTCGCGGCGGTCATCAGGGCCTGCTCGCAATCGCCGCGCGTGGGGCAGTCGGGCACATGGATCGTGCCGGACATGGTGAAGGCCTACCTGGCGCTGCACCGGGCCGGCCACGCGCACAGCGTGGAAACGTGGATCGACGGCGAGCTGGCGGGCGGGCTCTACTGCGTTGCGCTCGGGCGTGCGGTGTTCGGCGAATCGATGTTCACCCGCCGACCGGACGCCTCGAAGATCGCGCTGGCGGCGCTGGTGTGCCTGTGCCGCCGGTTCCAGGTGAAGATGATCGATTGCCAGCAGAACACCGCTCACCTGGCGAGCCTGGGAGCGCGCGAAATGTCCCGCGACAGGTTCGTGGCGCATGTGGCCAATGCCCGCCTGCAAGAGGGGCCACAGTGGCATTTCGAGCCCGTATACTGGACAGAACTCCTTTCCACGCGACCTTCTCAATCGACGTGACGCACCTCAAGGATCTTCCGCTTCACACGCTGCAGTTCTACGCGACGGCGCCCTACCCCTGCAGCTATTTGCCCGACCGCCAGGCCCGGTCGCAGGTGGCCACGCCCAGCCACCTGATTCACAACGACGCCTACTCCGACCTGGTGCTCAGCGGCTTCCGGCGCAGCGGAATGTTCACCTACAGGCCCTATTGCGACGGGTGCCGCGCTTGCATCCCGCTGCGGGTGCTGGTCAATAGCTTTCACGCCACCCGCAGCCAGCGCCGCGCCGTGAAGCAGCACAAGAACCTGCACGCCCGCGTGCTCAAGCTGTGCTTCGTGCCCGAGCATTACCAGCTCTATCTTCGCTACCAGAATGGCCGCCACGCCGGCGGCGGCATGGACCACGACAGCATCGACCAGTACACGCAGTTCCTGCTGCAGAGCCGGGTCAATTCGCGGTTGGTGGAGTTCCGCGAGACGCTGCCCGACGGCAGCGCTGGCGCGCTGAAGATGGTGTCGATACTCGACGTGCTGAACGACGGCATTTCGGCCGTCTATACCTTCTACGAGCCGGACGACAGTGCGGGCTACGGCACCTACAGCGTGCTGTGGCAGATCGAACAGGCCCGGAAACTCGGACTGCCGCATGTCTACCTTGGCTACTGGATCGAGGGCAGCGCCAAGATGAACTACAAGGCGCGCTTCAGCCCCCATGAACTGCTGATCGACGGACACTGGCAGGCGCCAAACGATTTCACAAGGTAAAATGGCGCCCGGTCCACACCGCATCGCGCCATGAGAAAAAACCAATCCGACGTTCCTGCTGTTCCAGTCATCCAGGTGATCGAGCGCATGTTCGCGCTCATCGACGTGCTCGCCTCCCGCGAGGAGGCGATTTCGCTGAAGGAAATCAGCGAAAAGACCGGGCTGCACCCCTCCACCACCCACCGAATCCTCAACGACCTGGCGGTCGGCCGCTTCGTCGATCGGCCCGAAGCCGGCAGCTACAGGCTCGGCATGCGGCTGCTGGAGCTCGGCAACCTGGTCAAGGGCCGGCTCAACGTGCGTGACGCCGCCCTGGGGCCGATGCGCGAGCTGCACAAGCTCACCCAGCAACCGGTGAACCTGAGCATGCGGCAAGGCGATGAAATCGTCTATATCGAGCGCTCGTACAGCGAGCGTTCGGGCATGCAGGTGGTGCGTGCCATCGGCGGCCGGGCCGCCCTGCACCTGACCTCGACCGGCAAGCTGTTCCTGGCGGCGGACGATCCGCAGCGGGTGCGCAGCTATGCCACGCGAACCGGCCTGGCGGGCCACACGCGCAACAGCATTACCCAGTTGCCCGCCCTGGAGCGCGAGCTGTCGAAGGCCCGTCAATACGGCATTGCACGCGACAACGAAGAACTGGAGCTGGGGGTGCGATGCATGGCCGCCGGCATTTACGACGACCAGGGCAAGCTGGTGGCGGGCCTGTCTATTTCCGCGCCGGCTGACCGGCTGGACGAGGGCTGGTTGCCCAAGCTGCAGGCCACGGCCAATGAAATTTCAGGAGCGCTGGGCTACAAGGACGCGGCCTCGGCATCCGCTGCTGCCCCAGGCGCAAGCGGCAACGGCTCTTCAGCCGCTGCCTGAGTCGTTCAGCCGGCGACCTGGTAGGTCGCGTTGCTGCGCGAGGCTGCCGGCGAGCCGGTAGACGCATGCGCTGCCTCGACCCAGCGGCGAACCCGCTCCGCATCGGCAATGCGGCTGTACTTGCCGGCCGAGTCCAGGAACACCATGATGAGCTTGCGCCCGGCCACCTTGGCCTGCATCACGAGGCACTGGCCGGCTTCGGAGATGTAGCCGGTTTTCTGCACACCAATTTCCCAGTCCGGGCTCTTCACGAGACGGTTGGTGGTGTTGAACTGCAGCACGCGGTTGCCCACCTCGACCTGGTATTCAGGCGAAGTCGACAGCGAGCGCACCGTGGCGTCGGAATAGGCGGCATTGACGAGCAGCGCCAGGTCTTGCGCACTCGACTGGTTGCGGCTCGACAGGCCGGTGGGCTCCACGTAGCGCGTGTCCTTCATGCCGAGCATCTTTGCCTTGGCGTTCATGATGCTCACGAAGGTTGCAAGGCCACCCGGATAGGTACGGCCCAGCGCGTGCGCAGCGCGGTTTTCGCTCGACATCAGGGCCAGGTGCAGAAGCTCGCCGCGCGACAGCGTGGTACCCACGGTCAGGCGCGAACGGCTGCCCTTTTCGGTGTCGACGTCGTCCTGGGTGATGGTGATCAGCTCGTCGGTAGGAAGATGGGCCTCGCTGATCAGCAGGCCGGTCATCAGCTTGGTGAGCGATGCAATCGGGAGCACCGCATGGTCGTTCTTGCTGAACAGCACTTCATGCGTGTCCTGGTCGATCACCAGTGCAACGCTCGACTTCAGATCGAGCACGTCTTCGGTGCCATGCAAGCCGGCCAGTTGGCCGAACGACTGGCGTGCCGGCGTCTCGACACGAACGACCGAGCGGCGTTGCACGGCAACCACGGTCTTGCCGTTCTTTTGGCGAATGGAAGCCACTACGTTGCGGCCGCCACGAACGACTTTTTCGCTTCTATCGGCCTTGCCGCCGCGCTTGGCGACAACGGCAGCGCGCGGCGCCTTGGCCGAACGCTTGACTTCCACTGGCACGGGTCCCGCGGCCTTCTTGGCCGTGGACGTCTTGGCGACAGTTGTTTTTTCCTTCTTGGCGGCCTGTGCACCGGACAGCAAAAACGCCGTGGCGCAGAGCGCGACGGCGACGAATTTGACTGCGGGCAAGAACCGCTGGCTGGAAACTCGGCGGGGGCGGGTTTCGGGCATTAATAAATCTCCAGCGGCAAAATGAGAACCGCAGTGTATCGAAATCAAAAAAGGCACGCAATATCAGTTACTTGCGTCCTTTTCTTCACTCGAATCCAAGGATCACTCGTAAAACTAACCTTGTGCCGCCACTCTCTCAGCTTGGCTCTGTAACTTATTGAGAGCACTCAAATAAGCCTTGGCCGATGCGACCACGATGTCGGGGTCCGCACCTACTCCATTCACTACCCGCCCTGCATTTTGTAACCGAACTGTAACTTCTCCTTGGCTTTCTGTCGAGCCACTAATCGCATTAACCGAGTAAAGCACCATCTCGGCGCCGCTCTTGACAAGCGATTCGATAGCCTTCAGAGAAGCATCAACCGGGCCATTGCCGTCGGATTCGCCCGTGACTTCCTTGCCCTGAACGGTAAAGACGACCTTGGCCTGGGGGCGTTCGCCGGTTTCGCTGTGCTGGGAAAGCGACACAAAAGCAAACTGTTCATCAACGTGCGCCAATTCCTCGGCGCTGACGAGCGCGAGGATGTCCTCGTCAAAAATCTCCGACTTGCGGTCGGCCAGTTCCTTGAAGCGCAGGAAGGCGGCATTGATGTCGGCTTCGCTGCCCATCGTCACGCCCAGGTCTTGCAGGCGCTGCTTGAACGCGTTGCGCCCGCTGAGCTTGCCCAGCACGATTTTGTTGGCCGTCCAACCCACGTCTTCGGCGCGCATGATCTCGTAGGTGTCGCGCGCCTTGAGCACGCCGTCCTGGTGAATGCCCGAGGCATGCGCAAAGGCATTGGCGCCCACCACGGCTTTGTTGGGTTGCACCACAAAGCCCGTGGTCTGGCTCACCATGCGGCTCGCCGCCACGATGTGCCGGGTGTCGACGTTCAGCTCCAGCCCGAAGTAGTCCTTGCGGGTCTTCACGGCCATGACGATTTCTTCGAGCGAGCAGTTGCCCGCGCGCTCGCCCAGGCCGTTGATGGTGCACTCGACCTGGCGTGCGCCGCCGATCTTCACGCCTGCCAGCGAGTTGGCCACGGCCATGCCGAGGTCGTTATGGCAATGCACCGACCAGACGGCCTTGTCGCTGTTGGGCACGCGCTCGCGCAGCATCTTGATGAAGTTGCCGTAGAGCTCGGGAATGGCATAGCCCACCGTGTCGGGCACGTTGATGGTGGTGGCGCCCTCGTTGATCACGGTTTCGAGCACGCGGCAGAGAAAGTCCGGGTCGCTGCGATAGCCGTCTTCGGGGCTGAACTCCACGTCTCCCACGAGGTTGCGCGCAAAGCGCACCGCAAGCCTGGCTTGCTCATGCACTTCGTCCGGCGACATGCGCAGCTTCTTTTCCATGTGAAGGGGCGACGTCGCGATGAAGGTGTGGATGCGCCCGCGCGCCGCGCCCTTGAGCGCTTCGGCCGCCCGCGAAATGTCGCGGTCGTTGGCGCGCGAGAGGCCGCAGATCGTCGAATCCTTGATGGCGTTGGCAATGGCCTTGACCGCTTCGAAGTCGCCGTTCGAGCTGGCCGGAAAGCCGGCTTCGATGACGTCGACCTTGAGCCGCTCGAGCTGCTTGGCAATGCGCAGCTTTTCGTCGCGCGTCATCGAGGCGCCGGGCGATTGCTCGCCGTCGCGCAAGGTGGTGTCGAAAATAATGAGTTGGTCGGTCATCGTGGGTTTCCTTATGTTCGTTTGCACCTTGCGCGTACGGCGGCGGACAGCTTCAGGCGACTTCAACCACCGATTGTGCGCTGTGCGCGCCCCGGGTGCGTGCGCGCTGCACGCCCGAGACAATGGCCTTGAGCGAAGCCGAGATCACGTCCGCATCGATGCCCACGCCGAACAGCGTCTGGGCTTCATCCACGCGCAGTTCGAGGTACGCCACCGACCTGGCATCGGCACCCGCGCCAATCGCATGCTGGTGGTAGTCCATCACGCGCACGGTGTGGCCAGTGGCCTTGCAGAGGGCTTGTGTGAAGGCGTCGATCGGCCCGTTGCCGCGGCCTTCGATGGCGCGGATTTCACCGTCCCACGGCAGGTTGCCGCGCAGCACCACCGAAGCATTGGCGCCCTCGCCTTCTTCCTCGAGCACGCGGTGCTGCAGCGAGTGAGCGGCCTCGATGCCGTATTCGCGAACGAACAGCTGCCAGAGGTCGGCCGCGGTGAGTTCTTTACCCGCCACGTCCATCACGCGCTGCACGGTCTGCATGAACTCCATCTGCAGGCGGCGCGGCATCTCGATGCCGTACTCGCTTTCGAGCAGGTAGGCCATGCCGCCCTTGCCCGACTGGCTGTTGACGCGAATCACGGCCTCGTAGCTGCGGCCCACATCCTTCGGATCGATGGGCAGGTAGGGCATGTCCCAGATGTCGCCCTCCTTGCGCGCTGCAAAGGCCTTCTTGATCGCATCCTGGTGCGAGCCGGAGAACGAGGTGTACACGAGGTCGCCGACATACGGATGGCGCGGATGCACCGGGATCTGGTTGCAGTGCTCCACCGTCGCGCGGATCTCGTCGATGTTGGAGAAGTCGAGCTCCGGCGAAACGCCTTGCGTGTAGAGGTTGAGCGCAACGTTCACGAGGTCGAGGTTGCCGGTGCGCTCGCCGTTGCCGAAGAGGCAGCCTTCGATGCGCTCGGCACCGGCCATCAGCGCCAGCTCCCCGGCCGCGGTGCCGGTGCCGCGGTCGTTGTGCGGGTGCACGCACAGCACGATGGAATCGCGCCTCGCAAGATTGCGGTGCATCCACTCGATCATGTCGGCAAAGATGTTCGGCGTGGAATGCTCGACCGTGGTGGGCAGGTTGACGATGCACTTGTGCTCGGGCGTCGGCGCCCAGACTTCGGTGACCGCATCGACCACGCGCTTGGAAAACACGACATCGGTGCCCGAGAACATTTCGGGCGAATACTGAAAGGTCCACTTCGTCGCAGGCTGCTTCGCGGCGAATTCGTTGAACATGCGCGCGTGGCTGCTGGCCAGCTCGACGATCTGGTCTTCGTCCATGCCGAGCACCACGCGGCGCATCACGGGGGCTACCGCGTTGTAGAGGTGAACGATGGCACGCGGCGCGCCTTGCAGCGACTCGAAGGTGCGCGCAATGAGGTGGTCGCGCGCCTGCGTCAGCACCTGGATCGTCACGTCGTCGGGAATGCGGTCTTCCTCGATGAGCTTGCGCACGAAGTCGAACTCGACTTGCGAAGCGGAGGGGAAGCCGACTTCGATTTCCTTGAAACCAATGGCCACGAGCGTCTCGAACATCCGCATCTTGCGCGCAATGTCCATCGGCTCGACCAACGCCTGGTTGCCATCGCGCAGGTCCGTCGACAGCCAGATGGGCGCCTTGGTCAGCACGGCATCGGGCCAGGTACGGTCCTTGAGGCCGATCGGGGCGAATGCGCGGTATTTGGCTTGAGGTTGCTTGAGCATGTCGATTTCTCTGGATGGTTGGAATTCAACCAGCAACCCCAAAAACAAACGGCCCGTTGCTGGTGCGAACGGGCCGTGGTGAGGGATTTGCGCGTGCGCTACCGTCTCCGCCCGTGAGGGAGGGCTAGTAGAGCCAGCAGCGAAATCTTGGTCATGAGGATTGCGAATGTAGCACAAGCCGCGGTCAGTTATGCAAGCCCCGCTCGTCCGGCTCTTCGGTCGAGGTGCTGATCACGCTGGCCTGCTGCCCCTTGGCCTTGCGCCAGGCGTACACCACATAGCCGCTCAGGCCATAGGCCACGAACAATCCGAACAGCACCGTTGGCGGGTGGATGTTGATGACCGCGATGCCCAGGGCAATCAGCACGATCACCACGAACGGCACGCTCTTTTTCATCTGCACGTCCTTGAAGCTGTAGAACGGCGCGTTGGTGACCATCGAAAGACCCGCGTAGAGCGTGAACGCGAAGGTGATCCACGTGATCTGCGTCCACGAGAGGTACAGCACCTCCCCGCCCCGCTTGCCCCATTCGGTCATGAGCCAGATGAATCCGGCCACCAGCGCGGCCGCGGCCGGCGACGGAAGCCCCTGGAACCAGCGCTTGTCGACCACGCCGGTGTTGACGTTGAAGCGCGCGAGCCGCAGCGCCGCGCAGGCGCAATACACAAAAGCCGCGATCCAGCCCCAGCGGCCCAGGCCCTTGAGCGACCATTCGTACGCGATGAGCGCCGGCGCGGCACCGAAAGACACCATGTCGGACAGCGAATCCATCTGCTCGCCGAACGCGCTTTGCGTGTTGGTCATGCGGGCCACGCGGCCGTCCAGGCTGTCGAGAATCATGGCGGCGAACACGCCGAGCGCCGCAAGATCGAAGCGCCCGTTCATTGCCATCACGACCGAATAGAAGCCGCCGAACAACGCGGCCAGCGTGAACAGGTTCGGCAGGATGTAGATGCCCTTGCGACGCTTGCGCGGCGGCACTTCGTCGGGAACCGTGTCGTCATGCATTGAGTTTGCCTCCGTCCCTCATGGGCACTGCGTGAGCAGCTACCCATTCGATAGCATCTTGATCTGTGAATCGCATGGGTTCGCAGTGTAGTTCAGGGGCATGGTGCGCCCCACATGAAAAAGGCCACCCCAGCGGGTGGCCCTCGGGAAACAGGCGCCGCAGCGCCCGCTTCATTTTGCGGATCAGTTGCGGGTCTGGTCGACCAGCTTGTTCTTCTTGATCCAGGGCATCATCGCGCGCAGCTTCTCGCCGACGACTTCGATCTGGTGCTCTGCGTTCAGGCGACGGCGGCTGATCAGCGCGGGCTGGCCGGCAGCGGCTTCGAGCACGAAGCTCTTGGCGTATTCGCCGGTCTGGATGTCGCGCAGCACTTGCTTCATGACCTTCTTCGTCTCGTCGGTCACGATGCGCGGGCCCGTGACGTACTCGCCGTATTCGGCGTTGTTCGAGATCGAGTAGTTCATGTTGGCGATGCCGCCTTCATAGATCAGGTCGACGATGAGCTTGAGCTCGTGCAGGCATTCGAAGTACGCCATTTCGGGCGCGTAACCGGCTTCCACCAGCGTTTCGAAACCGGCCTTGATCAGCTCGACCGTGCCACCGCACAGAACCGCTTGCTCGCCGAACAGGTCGGTTTCGGTTTCTTCGCGGAAGTTGGTCTCGATGATGCCGGCCTTGCCGCCGCCGTTGGCGGTGGCGTAGCTCAGCGCGAGGTCACGCGCCTTGCCGGTCTTGTCCTGGTGCACGGCCACGAGGTGGGGCACGCCGCCGCCCTGCGTGTAGGTGCTGCGAACGGTGTGGCCGGGGGCCTTGGGAGCCACCATCCACACGTCGAGGTCGGCGCGCGGCTGCACGAAGCCGTAGTGCACGTTGAAGCCGTGCGCGAAGACGAGCGAAGCGCCTTCCTTGATGTGCGGGGCCACGTCGTTCTTGTAGACGTTGGCAATCTGCTCGTCGGGCAGCAGGATCATGACGACGTCGGCGGCTTTCACCGCGTCGGCCACTTCGGCGACCTGCAGGCCGGCCTTGCCGACCTTGTCCCACGAAGCGCCGCCCTTGCGCAGGCCGACCACGACCTTGACGCCGCTGTCGTTCAGGTTTTGCGCGTGCGCGTGACCTTGCGACCCGTAACCGATGATTGCGACCGTCTTGCCCTTGATGAGGCTGAGGTCGGCGTCCTTGTCGTAGTAAACCTTCATGATGCGTCTTTCCTATTTAATCTCTGGCACCCCCAGGGCGGGGGTGCTTTCACTCACAGTTGGCCGGAGGGATTCCGGTCCTTCATTTGATGGTTGATGGACACGAGGTTGTCGTGAATGCGGAACAGCAGGATCAGCAGTTCGCTGTAGACGCGAACCATGATCGCGCCGAAAACGAGGATGCCGATGGCAGCGAGGAAGCGCCCCTGGAACAACGAAACGACCGTTGCGGCGAGCACGCCCAGCAACCCGAGGAAGTACAGAATCCGAATGATGATCGGTGTCACCATCTTCTCGAAACCCAGCAAATCTTGCATTACCTTCTCCTCATGTGTTGGTTTAGAACATTGAAACTGAGGGGATCTTCACCCCCTACACGCGCAGGATGCGCTCGCCGCGCCCGATGCCGCTGGCACCGGTGCGGACAGTCTCGAGGATAGCGCTACGGTCGATTGCTTCCAAGAAAGCATCGTTCTTGCCGTGGTCGCCGGTGAGTTCGATGGTGTAGCTCTTGTCCGTGACGTCGATGATGCGGCCGCGAAAGATCTCGGCCATGCGCATCATTTCTTCGCGTTCCTTGCCGACGGCGCGCACCTTGACCATCATGAGTTCGCGCTCGGTGTAGGCGCCTTCGGTCAGGTCGACGACCTTGACCACTTCGATCAGGCGGTTCAGGTGCTTGGTGATCTGCTCGATCACGTCGTCGGAGCCGGCGGTGACGATGGTCATCCGCGAAAGGCTCGCGTCTTCGGTGGGTGCGACGGTCAGCGATTCGATGTTGTAGCCGCGGGCCGAGAAAAGGCCCACCACGCGGGAAAGAGCACCGGGCTCGTTTTCCAGCAGCACTGCAATGATGTGTTTCATGTTTGCGCGACTCCTCTTTTCGCCGCCCTCCCCCGTGCACGGTAATGCGCGGGCTTGGCGGGCAATAGATTCGTCGTCAGTAAAGTTAAGAGCGAATGCGCCGTCGATCAGAGATCTTCGGAGCCCAACAGCATTTCGGTGATGCCCATGCCGGCCTTGACCATCGGGAACACGTTCTCGGTGGGGTCGGTACGGAAATCCATGAACACGGTGCGGTCCTTGAGCTTGCGCGCTTCACGCAGCGCGGGCTCCACGTCTTGTGGACGCTCGATCAGCATGCCGACGTGGCCGTAGGCCTCGGCAAGCTTCACGAAGTTGGGGAGCGCATCCATGTAGCTGTGGCTGTAGCGGCCGGAGTATTCGATCTCCTGCCACTGGCGCACCATGCCCAGGTAGCGGTTGTTGAGCGAGCAGATCTTGATCGGCGTGTTGTATTGCAGGCAGGTGGAGAGTTCCTGGATGCACATCTGCACCGAGCCTTCGCCAGTAATGGTGAACACTTCCGAGTCGGGCTTGGCGAGCTTGATGCCCATGGCATACGGAATACCGACGCCCATGGTGCCCAGGCCGCCCGAATTGATCCAGCGGCGCGGCTCGTCGAAGCGGTAGTACTGCGCGGCCCACATCTGGTGCTGGCCGACGTCCGACGTGATGTACGTGTCGGCATCCTTGGTCATGTTCCAGAGGGTTTCGACCACGTACTGCGGCTTGATGACATCCTTGTTGTCGCGGTCGTACTTGAGGCAGTCGCGCGAGCGCCAGGCCTCGATGGTCTTCCACCAGTCGGACAGCGCGCCGGCGTCTGGCTTGGTGGTGCTCTCGCGGATCATCGAGATCAGCTCGGTGAGCACGTCCTTCACGTCGCCGACGATCGGAATGTCGACCTTCACGCGCTTGGAGATGCTCGACGGGTCGATGTCGACGTGGATGATCTTGCGATCGTTCATCGCAAAGTGCTTCGGGTTGCCGATCACGCGGTCGTCGAAGCGCGCTCCCACGGCCAGCAGCACGTCGCAGTTCTGCATCGCGTTGTTGGCTTCGATGGTGCCGTGCATGCCCAGCATGCCGAGGAACTTGCGGTCGCTCGCCGGGTAGGCGCCCAGGCCCATCAGCGTGTTGGTGACCGGATAGCCGAGCATGTCGACCAGCGTGCGCAGTTCGTTGGTGGCGTTGCCCAGCAGCACGCCGCCGCCCGTGTAGATGTAGGGGCGCTTGGCGTTCAGCAGCAGGTTCAGCGCCTTGCGGATCTGGCCGCCGTGGCCCTTGCGCACCGGGTTGTACGAGCGCATCTCGACCTTGTCGGGATAGCCTGAATACGGGGTCTTCTTGAACGAGACGTCCTTGGGCACGTCCACCACCACCGGGCCCGGACGGCCGCTGCGTGCGATGTGGAAGGCCTTTTTCATCGTCAGGGCCAGGTCTTTCGGGTCCTTGACGAGGAAGTTGTGCTTCACGATGGGGCGCGTGATGCCGACGGTGTCGCACTCCTGAAAGGCATCGAGGCCGATGGCGGCGGTGGGTACCTGGCCCGAGATGATCACCATCGGAATGGAGTCCATGTACGCGGTGGCAATGCCGGTGACCGCATTGGTCAGCCCGGGGCCGGAGGTAACCAGCGCCACGCCGACTTCGCCGGTGGCGCGCGCATAGCCGTCGGCCGCGTGCACGGCTGCCTGCTCGTGGCGCACCAGCACGTGCTGGATGGTGTCCTGCTTGTAGAACGCGTCGTAGATGTACAGAACCGCGCCGCCCGGATAGCCCCAGATGTACTGGACGCCTTCGGCCTGCAGTGCCTTGACCAGCACTTCAGCGCCCATGAGCTCTTGCGTTTGATTGCCGGCGCCAGAGGACGCGGCTGCTGCGGAGATGATCTCCGCCTTCGAGATTTCCATGATCAACCTTTGTAGTTTTTTCGGGAACGAAAAACCTTGGGTGCCCCTTGCCAACCCTTGTGGGGTCGCGCCAGGACTTGAGGCCAAAGCCATGAGCGGACTGATGTTCCGCCGGACCGTGACCCGTTTGCCTTTTGACTTGCAACGCGGATTATGACATCGATGCGCCGGCCTTCGCGCGAAAACCGCGACGAAAGGCAGGAAGGCATAATCCGCGGCGGAAAACATAAGCGCTTCCAGACACCCCATTCCCACGCGGCGCCCCACGGTGCCCCCTCTCGCTTGGCCACTGAACAAGAACTTTCCGACTTTCTGAAGAGCGTCGAACGGCGCGCTTTCAAGCGCTCGGTCTACCACGTGCGGGACGAGGAAGCGGCTCTCGACATCGTGCAGGACAGCATGATGAAGCTGGCGCAGCACTACGGAGACAAGCCGCCGGAAGAGCTCCCGATGCTGTTCCAGCGCATTCTTTCGAACTGCACGCTCGACTGGTTCCGCCGGCAGAAAACCCGGCGCGCCCTGTTCTCGAACCTGGGCGACTTCGAAGCGGCCGGCGACGACGGAGATTTCGATCTTCTGGAGAACTTCGTCTCTCCGACCGACTCTAGGGAAACGGAGAGCGCCGAGGACACGACCCGCCGCGCCCAGGTCTTTCACGAGATCGAAGAACAGATCGCAGCTTTGCCAGGTCGTCAACGAGAGGCTTTCCTGATGCGTTACTGGGAAGAAATGGATGTGGCGGAGACGGCCGCTGCAATGGGCTGCTCCGAAGGCAGCGTCAAAACCCATTGTTCACGGGCCGTGCACGCCTTGAGCAAGGCGCTCAAAGCCAAGGGAATTTCGCTATGAACACTAAGGTTCCTACCTCTTCTTTTGCCGCCGAAGATAAATTCGGCCAGCGCGTGGCTGCGCGGCTGTCGGCCGGCAGCCAGGAGCTGCCGCACGACATCGGCGAGCGGCTGCGCGTGGCACGGGCGCAAGCCGTTGCAATGCGCAAGCAGGCGCCCCAGTTGCGTGCGGCGTCCACGGTCATCCAGTCCGGCAATGTGGCCACAATGGGCGGCGGCTGGTGGACGCGCATCGGCTCGGTGATCCCGTTGATCGCACTCGTGGCCGGGCTGATCACCATCAGCGTCATGCAGGACGAAGACCGCGCCAGCGAACTGGCGGACGTCGACTCCGCCCTGCTCACGGACGACCTGCCCCCGGCCGCCTACACCGACCCCGGGTTCGCCCAGTTTCTCAAGTCGGACGGCGCTTCCGACTGAGTCCTGCCGAACGAACGAATGCGACCTCTTCCCGTTTCCCGCGCTTCCACGCCCCGCCTGATGCGCCCGCAAACGTCGGGCGCAGTCATTTGGGCGGGTGCGCTCGCCATGGCGGTCTTCGGTCTGGGCGGCGTGAGCAGCCTGAACCTCGCGAACGCTCAAACTCACTCCGAATCGCTGAAGGCGGCCACCGACACAGCGCAGGCTTCGACGTCGTCGTCGGCTTCCCACCCGTCCACCTCGAAAGTGGCATCGGCAACCAAGCCGCACTGGAGCGAACTGACTGCCGAGCAGCAGCAGGCGCTGCAGCCGCTCGCGTCGCATTGGCACACCTTGAGCACGGGGCACAAGCGCAAATGGCTGGCACTGTCACGCAACTACGCGAACATGTCGGCCGATGACCGAACAACCCTGCACAGCCGAATGATCGAATGGGCCGCCCTGAGCAATCAGCAGCGCGCCCAGGCGCGCCTCAACTTTGCCGAGGTCAAGAGCGTGCCGGCCGACGAGCGCAAGGCCAAATGGGAGCAGTACCAGGCGCTGAGCGAAGAAGAGAAGCGCCGGCTTGCCGAACGTGCGCCCGTCAAGCCCCGCGGCGCCGCCGTTCCGGTGCGCCCCGTTCCCGCCCAGAAGCTGGTTGCGGTTCCCGCAGTAACGCCCGCCGGACAGCACACGCCGCGAATCTTGCTGGCGCCACCCGCGTCGGCGACTGCAGCGGCAGCGCCGACCACCGCGCCCGCCGCCGTCATGGTGGCATCGCCGCCGGAGCGGGTACCGGGCGTCGTATCCGTGGTTCCCTCTTCTGCTTCTGCTTCTGCTTCTGCTTCCGGTTCGCCGTCTGCTCCCATTCCTGCCGAAGCGCAGGTGCCGGCCCCCTCTTCCGCCGCGCCCTCCGCTGCCGCGGGACGGCCAGCCGAGCAGCCCTCGCCCCCCTGAACAAGATTTCGATGGTTTCACCTTCCCCTGAAGTTTCGGAATCGAATTCCTCTTCCTCCCCGCAGACTCTTCGACCAGCGCTCCTCTTTCGATAGTGCCAGGCCTGTGGAGGCGAATGGCATGCTGGCTCTATGAAGGCATGCTGCTGTTTGCCGTGGCCATGATGTCGGCCTGGCTCTTCAGCGCACTCAGCCAGATGCGCAACGCCATGGACGACACGCGCCGTCCGCTGCTCCTGGCTTATCTCTTCGTGGTGTTCGGCGTCTATTTCGTCTGGTTCTGGTCCAAGGGCCAGACACTGGGCATGAAAACCTGGAACATTCGAATCGTGGACAAGCAAGGCCGCCCGGTCACCCAGCCGCGGGCCTTCTTGCGCTACGTGCTGAGTTGGGTTTGGCTGCTGCCGCCGCTGGCATTGCACCCGCTGCTGGGCGTTCCGGTGGTCGAGACGCTGGTCCTGCTGTTCGGCTGGATTGCCGTGTGGGCCGTGCTGGCCCGCTTCCACCCCGAGCGCCAGTTCTGGCATGACGCCTGGGCCGGCACGCGGCTCATAACCTCCAAGCCGATGAGCCGCCGATGAGTGCCCTGCCCAAGCTTCCCGACCCCGCCGTCAATCCGCAAAAGGCCCGCAAGGGTTTCGAGCGCGTATGGCACGCCACCCTGATTTCCCTGCACGGCCTTCGCGCGGGCTGGAGCGAGCCGGCCTTCCGCCAGGAAGCCATCATGGCCATCGTGATGATTCCGGCTGCCTTCTGGCTCGGCCGCAGCTGGGTCGAAGTGGCCCTGCTCGCCGGGAGCGCCATTCTGGTGATGATCGTCGAGCTGCTCAACACGGCAGTCGAAGCCGCCATCGATCGCATCGGCCCCGAATGGCACGACCTTTCCAAGCGCGCCAAGGACATGGGCAGTGCTGCCGTTCTGCTGTCTCTCACCCTGTGCGGGGGCATCTGGCTGGCGGCGTTGTGGCAGCGCTTCGCGTCATGAAAGCGCCCCCGGCAAAAGGCATGATGGCGGGATGAATCCTGAATTTTCGATCTGTGTGTATTGCGGCTCCCGCCCCGGCGAGCGAGCCGAGTTCTCCAAGGCCGCCGAAGCGGTCGGCCAGTGGATCGGCCAGCATGGCGGCCAGCTGGTCTACGGCGGCGGGCGCACCGGGCTGATGGGCACGGTGGCCGAGGCCACGCGCGAAGCCGGCGGCCGCGTGGTCGGCATCATTCCCAAGGCGCTGGTCGACCGGGAGCTGGCCAACACACTTTGCGACGAGCTCCACGTGGTCGACACCATGCATGAGCGCAAGGCCATGATGGGCGAGCGCGCCGACGCCTTCATCGCCCTTCCGGGCGGCATCGGCACCTTCGAGGAACTGTTCGAGATCTGGACCTGGCGCCAGCTCGGCTATCACGACAAGCCAACCGGCATTTTGAATACCGCCGGCTACTACGACGGTCTGCTGGGCTTTCTAGCGCACAGCGTGCGCGAAGGCTTCATGGGCGAATGGCAGATGGAGCTGATCCGCACCGGCACCGACGTCACCGAGCTCCTCAGCGCCTTGCGCGCCGAAGTGCCGCTCCATCCCCGCAACGACAAACTGGCCGAAAACCTGTAGCCGCAGTCAGGCCACCTGCCTTTTTCCAGAAACACCGCGGAACCGGCTTTGCCGGGCCGCTGGTGTTGCCCCCGGTAGGGGTTGGCGAAGCGACACGAAGTGCGCGAAGACTGGGGGCGAGCCTATTTACACGGCGTTTTCGTTCTCTTCGCCGGTGCGGATGCGCACGATGCGCTCGACTTCCGTGACGAAAATCTTCCCGTCGCCGATCTTGCCCGTGCGGGCCGAGTTGACGATGGCCTCGATGCAGCGTTCCACGTCGCCCTCGTTGACGACCACTTCGACCTTCATCTTCGGCAGGAAGTCGACCACGTATTCCGCACCACGATAGAGCTCCGTGTGCCCCTTCTGGCGGCCGAAGCCCTTGACTTCGGTCACCGTGAGGCCGGTAACCCCCACTTCGGCCAGCGCTTCGCGCACGTCCTCGAGCTTGAAGGGTTTGACGATGGCGGTGATCTGCTTCATGGTTTTTGCGCTCCGGCGGTTTCGTTGAATTTGCTGGTGATAGGGTAACGCCAATCTTTGCCGAAGCTGCGATGGGTGACCCGGATGCCCACTGGCGCCTGGCGCCGTTTGTATTCATTGATCTTGATGAGCCGCGCAACCCGCTCGACCACCGCGCGTTCGTAGCCCGCTGCAATGATCTCGTCGATGCCCTCGTCGTCCTGCATGTAGCGTGCCAGGATGCCATCGAGGATGTCGTACGGCGGCAGGCTGTCCTGGTCGGTCTGGTCGGGCCGCAGTTCGGCGCTGGGCGGCCGCGTGATGATCCGTTCGGGAATCGGCGAGGCGCCGGTGCCGTACGGGTCATGGGAATTGCGCCAGCGGGCCAGCGCAAACACCGTGGTCTTCAGCAGGTCCTTGATGACCGCGAAGCCGCCCGCCATGTCGCCGTACAGGGTGCAATAGCCCGTGGCCATTTCGCTCTTGTTGCCGGTGGTGAGAACGATCGAGCCGAACTTGTTCGACAGCGCCATCAGGAGCGTGCCGCGGATGCGTGCCTGTATGTTTTCTTCGGCCGTGTCTTCGGGCAGGCCCTTGAACTCCTCGGCCAGCGCGCCCTTGAACGACTCGAAGGTGTGCTTGATCGAGATTTCGTCATAGCGCACGCCAAGACGCTTGGCCATCTCGCGCGCATCGATCCAGCTGATGTCTGCCGTGTAGGGCGAAGGCATCATGACCGCGCGCACCTTGTCCTTGCCGAGCGCATCGACCGCAATCGCAAGCACCAACGCCGAATCGATACCGCCCGAGAGCCCCAGGATCGCTCCTGGAAAGCCGTTCTTGCCGATGTAGTCCCGCACGCCCAGTACCAGTGCATCCCACAGCTGGGCCTCGGCATCGCGCGGCGGCGCGATTGTTTCAGGCTCGGCCACGAAGCCAAGGCCGTCGCCGCCTTGCGCGGGCCGCTCCAGCTGCATGAAAACCAGGCGCTCCTTGAAGCTCTCGGCCTGCGCGGCCAGCGCACCATCGGCCTGCAGGGCGAAGGATGCCCCGTCGAAGACCACTTCATCCTGCCCGCCAACCAGGTGCGCGTAGACCAGCGGCAGGCCCACGGCGCGGGCACGGTCGGCCATTCGCGCCACGCGCTCGCCTTCCTTGCCGACGTGGTACGGCGAGGCGTTGATGACCGCCAGCACTTCGGCGCCGGCCCCGCGGGCCAGCTCGGCTGGCTCGTCGAACCAGGCGTCCTCGCAGATGAGCAGGCCCACCGAAACACCTCCGGCCTCGAACACGCAAGTGCCCTGCCCCGGCGTGAAATAGCGGCGTTCGTCGAACACCTGGTAGTTGGGCAGTTCGCGCTTGGCGTAGGTTTCGAGGATGCGCCCTTCCCTGATCACGCTGGCGGCGTTGTAGCGCATCTGCACCGCCACCGAGCGGCTGCGAAGGCTCCCGCCTGTCGGATGCCCCACCACCACGACCATGTCTTTGAGACCGGCCAGCGCGGCGGCAATGCCTTTCACGGCATCATCGCAAGCTTCGGTAAACGCGGGACGCAGGAAAAGATCCTCCGCCGCATAGCCGGCAATCGAGAGTTCGGGCGTGAGCAGAAGACGCGCGCCCTTTGCGTAGGCTTCATGCGCGGCATCGACGATTTTTTTCGCATTGCCGGCGAGGTCGCCCACCACAAAATTGAGTTGCGCGATGGCGAGCTTGAGCGTCATACGGAAGGAAGAAAAAGGCTTGAACGATTATGTCATTCGGGTGATGGCATCGCTGTCGGACCTGAACCCGAAAGCATGGAACGCGCTGCTCGACGCCCAGGCGGAACCGTCGCCTTTCATGCGCTACGAGTACCTTGCCGCGCTGCACGAAAGCGGCAGCGCCTCGCCCGAAAGCGGATGGACGCCGCAGTTCGTCACGCTCTGGTGCAAGGATGATTTGCAGGCGGCCTGCCCCGTCTACATCAAGACGCACTCCTATGGCGAATACGTCTTCGACTGGGCGTGGGCCAACGCCTATGAGCAGCACGGCCTTGCCTACTACCCCAAGGCGGTGGTGGCGGTGCCGTTCACGCCGGTGCCCGGCGCACGTCTGCTGGCCCGCGATGCGCAAACCCGCACGCTGCTGGTGCAGGCATTGGTGGCGTGGTGCAAGACGCAAGAACTTTCGTCGTTGCATTTGCTGTTTGGCGCCGACGCCGACATTGCCGCCTGCACCGAAGCGGGCCTGATGCTGCGCAACACGGTGCAGTTTCACTGGACGAATGTGGCGCCGGCCGGGGCTGATGGCGCCGGGCCTTACTCGGACTTCGAATCCTTCCTTGCCAGCCTTTCGCACGACAAGCGCAAGAAGATCCACCAGGAGCGCCGCAAGGTGGCCGATGCAGGCGTGACCTTTCGCTGGTCGCGCGGCCCCGGTATTGCGGCATCGGACTGGGATTTTTTCTACCGCTGCTATGCGCGCACCTATCGCGAGCACGGCAATCCGCCCTATCTTTCGCGCGATTTCTTCCAGCGCATGGCCGACACGATGCCCGAAGCCTGGCTGCTGTTCGTCGCCGAACGCGGCGGCAAACCGATTGCCACAAGCCTGATCGCGCTGTCCACGCGTGACGACGGCGCGCTGGTTGCCTATGGCCGCTACTGGGGCGCCATGGAGCGCGTCGATTGTCTTCACTTCGAAGCTTGCTACTACCAGCCGCTGGCCTGGTGCATTGCGCACGGCGTGAGGCGATTCGAGGGCGGCGCACAGGGCGAGCACAAGATGGCGCGCGCGCTCATGCCGGTCAAGACGACGAGCGCCCATTGGCTGGCACACCCTGCGTTTGCCGATGCGGTCGAGCGCTTTCTCGAGCGTGAAGGCGAAGGCATCGGCAACTACATGGACCAGTTGGGCGAACGCAGCCCGTTCAAGGCCGGCTGAAACGCGGCGGCGCGGTCGGCCTGCCGCCATGCGGGGCTGCTATAAACGCGCCCAATCCAACAACAGAAAGAAACCGATGCCGTTCGTCGGACTGGGGCTGCACATCCTCATTGCGCTGTTCTTCGCCGTGCATGCCATGCGCCACGGCAAGCAGATGTACTGGCTCATCATTCTGTTCAGCTTTCCCTTGCTGGGCAGCGTTGTGTACTTTGTGGTCGAGTACCTGCCGGCCTCCCGCATGCAGCGCACCGCGGGCAAGGTGGCGAGCGCGGCCATCGGCTTTATCGACCCCGAGCGCGAGTATCGCGCAGCCACCGAGGCCTACGACCTCGCCCCCACCGCCCAGAACAAGCTGCGCCTTGCCAAGGCCGCGCTCGACAAGGGCCAGGCTGCCGACGCGGTCGGGCACTACCGCGACGCCCTGAAAGGTCCGCTCGCATCCGATCCTGAATTGCAATTTGGCCTGGCCAGCGCGCTGCTCGCCGCAGGCGGCGCGGCTTCGGGCCGCGAAGCGCTGCAAGCGCTCCAGGCTCTGCGCGCCTCACGCGACGACTACCGAAGAGACGAAGTCGCCGTGCTCACCGCCCGCGCGCTCGCTGCCGACGGGCGCCATGCGGAGGCCCGCGAGGCCTTCGAATCGGCGCTGAGCCAGTACAACACGGTCGAAGCCCGTGCCCGCTACATCGCCTGGCTGGCGGAGCAAGGCGATACCGCTGCCGCGCAGCGCCAATGGAACGAACTCCAGCAGGCTGCGCGCCACTGGAATTCGCACGCACGCTCCGTCAATCGCGAATGGATGCGTCTGGCCGGCGACGCGGCGCAGGGCTGAGGCCCCGCCCGCCTGGCGCCCTGCTCTTCGGCAGGACCGATCAGGCCAATTACCCCGCTTACTTCTTGTAAGCAGCAATGCCGTCGACGACTTCCTTCTTGGCAGCGTCGATGCCTTCCCAGCCCAGCACCTTGACCCACTTGCCGGCTTCCAGGTCCTTGTAGTGCTCGAAGAAGTGGCTGATGGCCTTCAGGCGCATCGGGTTCACGTCGTCGACCGACTTCCAGTGGCTGTAGATCGGCAGCACCTTGTCGGTGGGTACCGCCAGCACCTTGCCATCCACGCCGGCTTCGTCTTCCATCATCAGGATGCCGAGCGGACGGCACGGCACCACCACGCCGGGCAAGAGCGGGTACGGTGCAATCACCAGCACGTCGACCGGGTCGCCGTCGCCCGACAGCGTCTGGGGCACGTAGCCGTAGTTGGCCGGGTAGTACATCGCGGTCGTCATGAAGCGATCGACGAAGATCGCGCCCGATTCCTTGTCGACTTCGTACTTGATCGGGTCGGCATTCATCGGGATTTCGATCACCACATTGAAGGCGTCGGGAATATTCTTGCCGGGGGAGACTTTGTCGAAGGACATGACGTTTTCGAGTAGTTGAAAAGTATGAGAGGAGATGGGGACAAACCCGGAGTTTACTTTCCGTGTCACGAGCCGGTCGCACACGTTCTTGTTTTTGCCTGTAAATTGCACCCGTTGGCCAATCGGCTCCGCACTCCGGTGCAGTGAGCTTCGAGGAAGCAACGCGACGGAAAACATGGGTCCCGTACGCGTTGCGCGCAGGACCCATGCTGTCCGTCTCCACAAGTCACAACGAACGAATGGAGAAGCAAAGCATGATCGGCAACACCCCCCTGATACTCGCCATCGTCTGCGGCCTCGTGGCCGTCGGATACGGTTTCTGGGCCCGAAGTTGGATTCTCGCCAAGGACCCGGGCAACGCCCGGATGCAGGAAATCGCAGCCGCCATCCAGGCCGGCGCATCGGCCTACCTCGCCAAGCAGTACACCACCATTGCGGTGGTCGGCGTCGTGCTGGCCATTCTCATCGGCATCTTCCTGGATGCGACCACGGCCGTGGGCTTCGTGGTGGGCGCGGTGCTTTCGGGCGCATGCGGCTTCATTGGCATGAATGTGTCGGTGCGCGCCAATGTGCGCACCGCGCAGGCGGCCACGCAAGGCATCGGCCCGGCGCTTGACGTCGCGTTTCGCGGCGGCGCCATCACCGGCATGCTGGTGGTCGGTCTCGGCCTCCTGGGCGTCTCGGTCTTCTACTGGTTCCTGGCAGGCAACGGCAATCTCACGCCGGACCGCAGCCTTTCGGCCATCCTCAACCCGCTCATCGGCTTTGCCTTCGGCTCGTCGCTGATCTCGATCTTCGCCCGGCTGGGCGGCGGCATCTTCACCAAGGGCGCCGACGTGGGTGCCGACCTGGTCGGCAAGGTCGAAGCCGGCATTCCGGAAGACGACCCACGCAATCCGGCCGTGATTGCGGACAACGTGGGCGACAACGTCGGCGACTGCGCCGGCATGGCGGCCGACCTGTTCGAGACCTACGCGGTCACGCTCATCGCCACCATGGTGCTGGGCGCGCTCATGGTGGCGGCGGCACCGGTCAACGCGGTGCTGTACCCGCTCGCGCTGGGCGGCGTGTCGATCATCGCGTCGATCGTCGGCTGCTTCTTCGTGAAGGCCTCGCCGGGCATGGTCAACGTGATGCCTGCGCTCTACAAGGGCCTGGCGGTGGCGGGCATCCTGTCGCTGATCGCGTTCTGGTTTGTCACGAGCTGGATCATTCCGGACAACGCCATCGCCCCGAGCGGCAGCCAGCTCAAGCTGTTCGGCGCCTGCTTCGTGGGCCTTGCGCTCACCGCGGCGCTGGTGTGGGTAACCGAGTACTACACCGGCACGCAGTACAAGCCGGTGCGGCACATCGCGCAGGCCTCCACCACGGGCCATGGCACCAACATCATCGCGGGCCTGGGCGTCTCGATGCGTTCCACGGCCTGGCCGGTGATCTTCGTCTGCATTGCCATCCTGGCCTCGTACGCGCTCGCAGGGCTCTACGGCATTGCCGTGGCTGCCACGTCGATGCTGAGCATGGCGGGCATCGTGGTGGCGCTCGACGCCTACGGCCCCATCACCGACAACGCCGGCGGCATTGCCGAGATGAGCGAACTGCCCGACAGCGTGCGCGCCGTGACCGATCCGCTCGATGCGGTCGGCAATACCACGAAGGCGGTGACCAAGGGCTACGCCATCGGCTCGGCTGGCTTGGCCTCGCTGGTGCTGTTTGCGGACTACACCCACAAGCTGGAGAGCTTCGGGCTGAACATCAGCTTCAACCTGAGCGATCCGATGGTGATCGTCGGCCTCTTCATCGGCGGGCTGATTCCCTATCTGTTCGGCGCCATGGCCATGGAAGCCGTGGGCCGGGCTGCCGGCGCGGTGGTGGAAGAAGTGCGCAGGCAGTTCCGCGAAATCCCCGGCATCATGGAAGGCACCGGCAAGCCCGAGTACGGCAAGGCCGTGGGTATGCTGACCGGCGCGGCCATCAAGGAAATGATGATTCCCTCGCTGCTGCCGGTGGTGGTGCCGATCCTGGTCGGCCTGCTGCTCGGACCGAAGGCGCTGGGCGGCCTGCTGATGGGCACCATCGTCACAGGCCTGTTCGTGGCCATCTCGATGTGCACGGGCGGCGGCGCCTGGGACAACGCCAAGAAGTACATCGAAGACGGCCATCACGGCGGCAAGGGCTCCGAGGCGCACAAGGCGGCCGTCACCGGCGACACCGTGGGCGACCCCTACAAGGACACGGCGGGCCCGGCGGTGAACCCGCTGATCAAGATCATCAACATCGTGGCGCTGCTGATCGTGCCGCTGGTGGTCAAGTTCCACGGCGGCGATGCGGCGGCGGCCGTGCCGCACAAGGTCGAGGCGCCGGCGGCCATAATGGCGCCGGCTGCTCCTGCAGTCCCCGCCGCCTCGGTTGCCCCGGCTGCTCCCGCAACGCCGCCAGCAGCGGTTGCCTCGGGCGCAGTGAAATGAAAGTCAAGACCTGATGCCTTCCGCGGAAAGACTCGAAGCCTTTATCGCCGCCGTCGAAAGTGGCGCGCATGCCAAGGCCATCGAAAACTACTACACCGAAGACGCGACCATGCGTGAGAACCAGGCCGAGCCCCGGCGCGGCCGCGCCACGCTGGTTGCGCACGAGCAGGCGATGCTGGAGCGAACCGAATCCGTCGTTTCGACCTGCGTGCGCCCCGTGCTCGTGAACGGCGACCACGTGGTGATCCGGTGGGTGTTCGATTTCCGCTTCAAGGGCGGCAAGACCATGCGCATGGAAGAGCTCGCCTGGCAGCGCTGGGAGGGCGACCGCATTGCCGAGGAAGAATTCTTCTACGACCCGGCGCAGGCCAAGCCGGCTTGATCGGCCGATCTGCCGCTACCTAGCCCCTGCCTGGCCGCTACCTGGAGCTCTCGGCGGCCACGGCGCGCACCAGGCGCGTGGCCGATGCAACCAGTTGGCTCAGATCGCCGGCCCGGTTTTGCTCGATGGCCTGGAGCACCAGCTCGTTGATGCCGCCCACCACCGTCATGGCCATTTCGCTGGTGAGGTGTGCCGCGGGGCCGCCCTGCGCGTTGCCGCCGCTGCCATTGATGGCCAGCTGGATGAAGCTGGCAATCTCATCGTTCACCCGGCGCCGCGCCGCCAAGCCTGGCATTCCGAGCCCGAGTATCTCGATGAACAGCGTACGCAGCAGCACCGGGTCCTGCGCAAGATAGTCGAAGTAGGCGGTCATGGCCCGCTCCACCTGCGCGTGCCACGGATGCGCCGGATCGAAGGCCTCGCTCACCGCCCGCAGCGCCAGCTTGCTGGCAGCCTCGTACAGGGCAATCAGGCACTCCGATTTGGTCGCGAAGTGCTCGTAGAAGGTTCGGCGCGAAACCGCCGCTTCGCGCACGATGTCGGCAATGGTTGTCTCCGCGTAGCCTTTGGCCGCCACGGCGCGGGCCATGCCCTCCAGCAGGCGCGAGTAATGCTCGTGCACCGGCTCTCCCGAAGGGCCGGCAAGGGCTGGTTTTTCAATCGCGATGCTCATGAGGGTACATTTTCCTACGCCCTGGTACTTGACGGTACCAGCAGATGTGCGCACTATTCAGGCAACCGGTACTGACGTGTACCAACCCACCCTCCAGAGGATTGCTTTCATGACCGAGCTTGTGGTGCGCCGCCTTCTCATCGATCTGCAAACGCCGTTCGGCCGCAACTGGTGCGGGGGCGATGCATTCTCCACCGCCTTCTTCAACGCCTTGTCGATGAGCTTTCCGTTCGGCGAGCAGTTCTTCATCGATGCCGTGCGCGACACCGTGGCCACGCTGCCGGCGGAAGCGCAAGAAAAATACCGTGCCGAGGTGCGCGGCTTCATCGGGCAGGAAGCCACGCACCGTCGCATCCACACCCTCTTCAACGGCCACCTCGAAGCGCAGGGCCTGAAGGACGGCTGGACGGCCCGTGCTGCCAAGCGAATGGAGCTGATGGAAGGCGCCGATCCTCGCCACGCGCTGGCCGTGACCGCGGCGACCGAGCACTTCACTGCCATGTTTGCCGAATGGCTGCTGGCCCACCCTGAAGTGCTCGACGGCGCCGAACCTCGGCTGCGGACGATGTGGCTCTGGCATTGCGCCGAAGAGCTGGAGCACAAGTCCGTCGCCTTCGACATCTACAAGGCCGCGCAGGGTTCGGACGCGTGGCGCACGCGCTGGTTTCGCCGCGTGACCGTGATGTTCCTGGGCGACCTGCTGCACCAGACGGTCGACAACCTGCGCCATGAAGGGCAGCTGTGGAAGTGGGCGACCTGGAAAAGCGCCGCGCGCATTCTGCTGAGCAGAGGCGGCTTGCTGCGAGGAAATTGGGGCGCCTGGCGCAGCTACTTCCGCGAAGACTTTCATCCGGCGCAGCAAGACAGCAGCCTTTCGGCGCGCTGGCTCGAAAACAACCGCGCGCAATACGCCGCCGTGGGCGCGGCACCCGAAGCGGCCGGCGCGGCTCTTCAGTAGAAGCTGGCCCGGTGCGTGGGAGGGGTGACAGCCGGCCGCTGCTCGGGCCGCATCGTCAAGTCGTGCAAGGTGTCGAAGTCCGAGGGAGCATCGGGAACACGCATCACGGCTTCCAGCTCATTCAATGAGGCAACCCACTGGCCCGCGGCCGACTCGGCGGGCTCGTCGTTGGCAAAAGTGCCGTCGCGGATGTACAGGGTTTCGTTGTCGGGGCGTTCGGCGTGCAACTCGATCAGGCGCGCAATCGAGAAGTTGTAGGTCACCAGCTTCTCGCGGGTGTTGCGGTCCTTGCCGCCGCAGTTGAACGATCCTTCGGCTGCAATCACGATGCAGGAGCCCTCGACGCCGCTGTCGACATGGCTGCCGGTGCGCCAGATGGCATTGGGAAGCCGCACCCGCACCTTGTCGATCACCAGGTCGCGCTGCTTGTTGAGGCTGCCGAGCGGCGGCACCAGCGAGCGCAACTGCCGAAGGCGTTCGGCAAAGATGTTGTCCATGAAGAACTCGACATGGTGCGTCGCGCTGCCGGACGAGCGCCTGACCACCTGCATGACGACATGACGTGATTTATTCATTGCAGGTCCTTCCGCACATTGCCCGACGCCGGGCGCGCCTATACAAAATCATTTGCCGTCGACTACAAATTAGAACTTTTTATTGACTGCAATTACTTGCATCAATTGTGTCTAACTGTATATCCAATACCGCAAATAGGGAAGGAAATCTGCACCGGCGGTGCTCGGGCATGTCGCCAAAAGACGCTCAGCCCTGCTAGCCGAGCGCCGCCAGATTATTCGAGCGACTCGTCCAGCGCCTTGCACGAAGGCGCGCAAACGGTTTGCGACTTGCCGAGCACCTGGCGGGTGCGCAATTGCGACCGCACGCGGTGCTTGCCGCACATGAAGCAGGACATGGTTGCCCCGCTGAAAGACGCGGACGCACGGAACGGCGACCCTGGTGCCTTTGATTTGTAACGCAAGCCATCGGCCACGACGGCAGTCTTCACCTCAGCTTTGGCCATCGGCTTTGTCCTTTTTGGGTTCGGTATTACGCATGGCCCGTGCGATGACTTCTCTGGCGCGGACTTCGGCTGCAAGTGCCGCGTCCAGCGCCGAGCGGCACAGGCCGGCGTGTTGATAGTTGATATTTTCGTACACCTCGGCGGCAGCGGGATAAGCGTCGAGCAGGCGGCCCAGATCGGCGCCCGGTTCAACGTCGCTGAATTCGTGCACGAGGTGCTCGACCACCGAGCGGTACTGCTCCGCCCCGACGGGAACGGTGCTGTGCTCGAGCCGTTCCAGCAGTTGAGCCAGCACGTGGGTCACTGCCAGATCGGTCTTGGGAGACGGATTTTGGGTCGTGTTCATGGAGTCCATCTGGGGGCAGCATACGCTTTATGCAAGTGCCTCCTCCCGTGCGGGTGTTGGCTCGGGCGGCGCCTTATGCGCGACCTGCATGCGCCGCAGCAGGCTGTGCAGCATTTCAGTCGAAAGCCCATGGATGACCAGCCGATGTCCCGCCCGCAAGGTGGAAAGCGGCACCAGCGGGTGCTTGTTGTTGACCAGAATCAGGTGCTCCGGAGCACCCAGCACCGTCGCGGCGTAGATGCCGATGGTTTCGTCCAGCTGCAGGGAGTTGGCGGCGCGCCAAAAGTCGTTATCGGTCAACATCAACTGATACAGCGGCGTAAAAAGCTCGATGGCACTCTGCAGGTCGAGAAAATTCAGTTTGCCTTGCGGCATGTCCGAAAGCCGCAACCCAGGGTCCTTGATCATCGAAAAGTCGACATTCGGCGCCTTGCCGAGAACCATACCCTTGTCGCGCAGCGCTTGGTTCAGGCGGATCACGAAATTGAACAGGTTCAGATCGTGCTTCAGGAATGTCTCGTCCCTGAGTGCGTCGATATCGGCAGGCTCCAGCGGCGAGGTGCCCACCGGCGCGGGGGAATTGCGGCCAATGAAGCTCAGCACCTGCGAACCCAGATGGAAGTGCCGCAGGATCAGCCAGTTCGCCTCCGGCGACACGAAGCGCTTCAGCCCCCAGGCCAGCAGGTTGTGCAGCATCTTCGAGTGCGACCAGTTGCGCGGCACGAACACCTTCACCACCTGGATCAGGATGATCGTGAGCCGCGCCACCGGCCGCAGGAACGGCAGCAGATACTGGCGCGAGCCCGAGCTCGAATCGGCGAGCCACGCGGCCTTGACCTCGTCGGGCAGCGGCGTGCTCTGGTCGAGGTAGAGGGCCAGCCAGGGGCTGGGGTCGCGCTCGTCGTGGCCCTGCTCGAGAAAATCAGGCGTTCGGCTCATGTGACATTCGCTCCGTGATGTGCTGAAACTGCATCAAGTACAGCGCGGCCGTGTGGCGCGCCGTGTCGATGATCTGCCGGGCTGCGCGGCCCTGCCCTTTGCCGCCTTGGCCGTCGTTGTCCGCTTCCACGGCCATCACCATCTCGACCGCGGCAAGCCATCGGTTCAGGTGGTTCTCGTCGTTGTGGCCGTGGTACTCGAGAAAGCGGAACGCATCTGGCGGCAGCTTGAGGCCGGCCTTGATCAGCGGGAGCAGCGCCGGCACGATGCGCTGGCCCGTGCCTTCGATGATGTAGATCGCGCCCAGCAGCCCGATGGGGTCGCGCGTGGCGGCCAGGCCGTGCAGGTAGGCGTTGAGCGCCTCCCCACCGGGGTTGCGGCGCAACTCGCCGATCTCGGCCACGGTGCCGCCGGCCTTCCGGTAGTCGCTGAAGAGAATGTTGAAGTCGTCCTGCTCTTCGCCCGCGTGCACGTCGATCAACGCGGCAAGCGTCTTGTAGGGCCCCGTCAGCGAAGCGGCGCCTTCGCGCATCCAGCGGCTGCCTTCGCGCACCTGCGGAACCCACTGCTCCATCCAGTTCAGGTAATCGGGCAGCGCGAAGCGGCGCTCGCGAATCTGGCGGATCAAAGGCGTGCGCCAGACGTTGGAGCGGTAGTCGTGCCAGATGCCGGCCAGCTCGGTCAGCAGCGCGGCCAAGCCTTCAGGCGCGGCGGCCGGATCGTGCGGCGGCGCAATCGCCGTCTCGTCGTCGGCGGGCGCAGCTTCGGCGGCCGCGCGTGGGCTGGGCACCGCCTGCAGCGGCGCATCCGCCGCCTCGGCCTCCAGCAGCATGTAGGCAGCCATGAAGCGCCCCGACTCCGGCACGTAGCAGAAGATCTGCTCACCGGGCTTCAGCGTCTTGGTGTGCAAGAACTCCGACAGCATGATCAGGATCGACGCCGCGCCGGTGTTTCCGCGCCAGGCCAGGTTGCTCCACCACTTCTCGCGGGGAATCGCAAGGTCGGCCTTGGTCATCAGGTCTTCGACCACCGGAATGAATTTTTCCGACGAGTAGTGGCACAGGAAATGATCGACCCGCTTCGGATCGACCCAGCCATCGCGCACCAGCGTCGCGTATTCGTGAATGCCAACGTCGAACAGGTGCGGCAACAGGCGAATGTCCTGCCGCAGCGACAAGGCACCCGCCGCTTCCGCCTCCGCCCAGGAGCCGTAGTCCAGATGCCCGCGCGTACGGTCTTCGGTCAGGCCCAGCTGCATGCACACCGGGTAGTCGCCCGAGAACGCGCGCTGGTGCACCCATTTCAGCCGCAAACGCAGCCCCGGGTTGCCGGCCAGCCCGGGCGTGCCGTCGGAGAGCAGCAACGCGCCGGCACCGTCGGAAAGCATCCACCGCAGGAAGTGCGAATCGAAGTCCGTTTCGTAGCCACGCGCCGCGAAGCGCGAGCGCTTGAAAAGCCGCGACGGCATTTCGCTTGCCACCGCAAGCGCGCTGCGGTGCGCGCCCAGTTCGATGCCTTGCGCGGCCGACTGGATGGCCGACACGCCCGCGGCGCAGATGCCGTGTACCGACAAGGTCTCCATTGGCGCCGCCGCCAGTTCGCCCTGAATCATGTTGGCAAAGCCGGGCATGAGCGTGTCGCCGCCCGACGAACCGCTGGCCAGCAGCGAAACGCGCGACAGCTCGGCCCCGCCGCGCTGCAGGCAATCGCGGATCGCGCCCGCCGCCAGTTGCGCATTGGTTTGACGCGTCATGCCCTCCTCGTCGATTGCGTAGTGCCGCGTGAGAATGCCGTTCTCGGCCAGGATGCGCCGCTTGATGCGCTCCGACATGCGGTTGAGCGGCGCGATGTAGGCATCCATGCGCTCGTTGGGAATGGGCTCGCCGGGCATGTAGTAGCCGGCGCTCTCGATGTAGACGCGTTGAAATGGAACAGGCATGGTTCAGTGGGTTGAAGACTCGGGCGGCACCAAAGGCACGGATGACATCAGCGAGCGGCTGCGAAAGCGCGGCCACAGCGCTCCCAGCACGAACACGCGAACCATGTAGGGCACCAGTCCTTGCTCGTTGAGTGCGGGATCGACCCGCGCGCGGTAGTGCGTGCGGTGCAATTGCGTGAGTTCGGACCAATGGACATGCGGGTTCTCGTGATGTGCGGTGTGCAGGCCGATGTTGAACAGCAACGGGTTCACCAGCCCTTCGAAATTGCGTGCGTAGTTCAAGCGGGTACCCGCGGTATCGCGCCGCGCCTCCGCACTCGCCTCTGCCTTCGGTGTGGGCCTGCATCCGTCCGCATGCGCGTGCTGCAGATAGTTGGTGGCCAGCAGCCAATGCAGCCCGTGCAGTTGCGGCACGATGACGAACAGCAGCGCCTTGCGCCAGTCGAGCAGCAGCAGCGCGCTCCAGCTCCCGAGCCAAAGCGCGTATTGCGCCATGCAATAACGCCAAGGCCCCGGCTGGTGCCTTCGAAGCCGCCCGAGCCAGCCCAGGAACACGGGCACCAGCACCCACACCGCCTGGAACGGATGCAGCAAGTACCCGCGCAAGTGGTTGGTATCGCCGCCGAAGCGGTAGGTGCGCGCCACGTCCTGCGGCCCATGTCGGTGGCGATGGTGGTTGGCCACGTGCGCGGGCCAGAAAACGAAAGTCGGGTGCCCCTGCAGCAGCGTGATCCAGAAGTCGGTGAGCCGGTTCATGCGCCGCCCGCGCCACATGCGCAAGTGCACGTGGTTGTGGTGGATCACGCCCACGCCCAACGTCAGAAACAGCATCAATCCATAGAGCAGCACGGCAAAGCCATGCACCCACTGCCATGCCACCAGCGCCGGAAGCACCACCAGGTAGGCAAGGCTCTGCCAGTCGCGCCAATGGCGCAGGCGTGCCGGCCGGCGCAGCGCGTCAGGCCGGCGTGCCATGCTGCTGTTGGCGTTGCTGCTTGTCTTGAAAAGCCTGGAACTGCGGCTCGGCCGCATCGGCGGCGATGCGCGTGCCGAACAACCGGTCCATGAAAGTGAACTGGAACCCGTAGTTGCCGCCGTGGCAGGCGTGGTGCAAATGGTGCCGACGGCTCGCGGCGAACCAGTGGCTGTAAGACACCCCGGGAAAAAAGTCGTAGTTCGAGTGGCCGACGCTGTTGAAGAACAGGCTGAACAGCGGCACCGAGGCAAGCGACCAGAAGCTGAAGTCGTGCAGCAGCATCGGCAGCAAAATCACGTTGCCGAGCATCGCCGCCTCGATCGGGTGAAAGCTGTACGTGGCCCACGGCGTTGTCACGACCGAGCGGTGGTGCGGCCCGTGAAAGCGCCGCAGCCACCGCATGTGCAGCACGCGATGGTTGAACCAGAAATGCACGTCGTTCCAGACCGCGAGCACCACGATTTCAAGCGCGATCTGCCGCCAGCCCGCGTCCGCGTCGAGCCGCGCCCAGCCCAGCTGAAGCAAGCCCCACGGAAACACCATGCCCAGCCCGAAAACCAGCACCGAAACGCCCGACTGCGTCAGTTCGCGGCGCAGTTGCCCCGGCTGCAGCGGGCGCGGATCGAGCACCCGCCCGATTCCGAGTGCCGGCAGCGCCCGACGGGTCAACAGCCAATTGAGCGCGCCGAACCCCAGGTAGATCGAGCCGAAAAACGCCAGCCCCCAGCACATCACCTGGAGGACGGACAAATTTGTAAAGGTTTGCGCCATCCCCCGAGGCTACAGCAGCATTTCGGGAACCAGAGGCGCAATGATCAGGTTGTGGAGCCGTTGAAAGAACGTCGACTCCGGTTCCGAGGTCAGGATGACTTCCTTTTCCCCGTCGCTCGTGAGCCACTGCAGCGTGCCGGTGTCCTTGGCAAGGCGCAGGCGGTACGAGTTCTGCAGCTTGCTGATGTTGATGACACGCAGCATCTCGCGCGCCAACTGGGGGCTGTCGACCACCAGGCCCATCTCGGTGTTCTGGCTCGCCGAGCGCGGATCGAGGTTCATCGAGCCGATGAAGATGCGCGTCTTGTCGATGGCCGCCGTCTTGGAGTGCAGCCGCCCGAGCGATTTGCCGAACACGCCGAAGCGTTCTCCCGCGGTGGTGCGCTGCGGGCTCAGTTCGTACAGGTCGGCCCCGCCCTTGAGCAACCGCTCGCGGTAGCGCGCGTAGCCGGTGTGCACCAGCGGCTCGTCGTTGGCGGCCAGCGAATTGGTGAGCAGCGTGAGCTTGACGTTGCGCTTTGCCAGGTCTTCGAAGGCCGCCATGCCGCGCTCGCCGGGCACCAGGTACGGCGAGGTCAGGTCGACCTGGATCTTGGCGTCCATCAACAGTGCCCAGACCTGCATCGTCACGCTGGTGGCAATGGCTTCGTCCGCCGTCATGGTGGTCGGCTTGGTGGGCGGGTCGGCAATGGCTCGGGCCTCGCCCCACAAAAGCCCCATGCGGCCGCCGTCGAGCTCTTCGGCAATCGGCCCGTAACCCAGGATGTCGGAGGGCGGCAGCACGATCTTCGGCGGCGCCGCCGCCATGCCGATCCACGCATCGAAGTCCGCGGTGGTGGGCGTGCGCCCGCCCTCGCCCCGCACGATGTCCGCCACGGGCCAGACCTGCTTGCTGTTCCAGTAGGCATCGAAGATCGATTCGAGCTGCGGCAGCACCTTGCCCACCACCAGCGCGTCCATGTCGATGAAGTTCTGCGCCTCGCTCAGCACGAAATACTCGTCGGCAATGTTGCGCCCGCCCACCACCGCCATGACGCCGTCGGCGATGAAGAGCTTGTTGTGCATGCGGTGGTTGAGCCGCCCGATCTCGTGCGGCGACGCCGCGAAGCGCGACAGAAATCCGTTGCGCCCGCAACAGAACGGGTTGAACAGCCGCACGTCCACGTTGGGCGTCTGCGAAAGCGCAAGCAGCAGCTGCTGGCTCCTGGCCGTGTAGAGATCGTCCACCAGCAAGCGCACCTTCACCCCGCGCGCCGCCGCTTCGCGCAGCGAGCGCATCAGCAGCCGGCCGGTGGCGTCGTTCTCGAGCTGGTAATACTGGACCACCAGCGAACGCTGGGCACGCTGCGCAAGCTGGATGCGCGCGTCCAGCGAATACACACCGAGCGGCATCAGCCGGAAGCCCGAATGCTCACTGGGCGGCGTCGAGGCCGCCACGATCTTCGAGAGCGTGGTGGAGGGGTCGGCCGCGTCTGCAGTTACGGCCGCCCGCTCGCGCGCCGGCGGCAGCGACCCGCAGGCACCCAGCGACGCGATCATCACGCCCGCAAGGCAAATTCGAAGGAGTCGAGACCAGGCGTTCATGATCGTGGATCGGTGTTCTCTTTGGTTTTCTTTGGTTTTTCTTGACTGCTGCCGGGTATACGCTGGCCGGCGCCTGCCGGTTTCATTCGCGCCATCTTTAATTGCTCGCCCATCCTAGAATTCGCTTCACACCTGTTCGGAGTTACACCATGGCAAGACCGATCCTCTCACGCATCGCACTGATGTCGGTCGCCGCCGCAATGGCGCTCCCCGCCAGCGCCGCCCTCGACATCGGCGACCCGGTACCCAAGTTCACCGCCAACGCCGCACTCGGCGGCAAAACCTTCCGCTACTCGCTGGCCGAAGCCTTGGCCAAAGGGCCGGTGGTGTTGTACTTCTTTCCCGCGGCCGACTCCAGCGACTGTTCGATCGAGGCCCATGCGTTCGCCGAAGCCATCGACCAGTTCACGGCGCTCGGCGCCACTGTCATCGGCGTTTCGGCCGACGACATCGACACGCTCTCGAAGTTCTCGGTCAAGTCGTGCCAAAGCCGCTTTCCCGTGGCCTCGGACGAATCGAAAACGGTAATCAACGGGTTCGACGCCCTGATGCAGACGCGGCCAGACTTTGCCAACCGCCTGTCCTACGTGATTGCGCCGAACGGCACGGTGGCTTACTACTACCAGAACCTGAACCCGGACAAGCATGTGGAGCGCATGCTCAATGCGGTGCGGGCGCTGCCGCGCCCCGGCGCACCAAGGTAGCCCGGGGCCGCCGGCGGGTTTGCCCGGCTTCGCGCAAAATCCCGTTCCATGCAACTCAACTTCATCGCCAACGCCGACGTCCCGTCTTCCTCAGGCCGCACCCTGCAGGTGCTCGACCCGTCCGACGGCCAGCCTTTCGACGAAATCCAGCGCAGCAACGCCGCCGATATCGACTCCGCGGTGCGCGCGGCACGCGATTGCTTCGAGGGCGTGTGGCACAAGGTGAGCGCAGCCGACCGCGGCCGCCTTCTCTACAAGCTTTCGCAGAAGATTGCCGAGCACGTCGACGAGTTGGCCCTGCTCGAGCAGCGCGACTGCGGCAAGCCCGTGAAGCAGGCGCGTGCCGACGCGGTGGCGCTGGTGCGCTATTTCGAGTTCTATGCCGGCGCCTGCGACAAGCTGCACGGCGAGACGATTCCCTACCAGGACGGGTACAGCGTTTTCACCTGGCGCGAGCCGCACGGCGTCACGGGCCACATCATTCCCTGGAACTACCCGATGCAGATCTTCGGGCGCAGCGTGGGCGGGGCCCTGGCGGCCGGCAACGTGTGCGTGGTGAAGCCGGCCGAAGACGCCTGCCTTTCCTTGATCCGCGTGGCACAGCTCGCGGCCGAAGTCGGCTTTCCGGCCGGTGCGCTCAACATCGTGACGGGCTATGGCCACGAGGTGGGCGACGCGCTCGCGCGGCATGAAGGCATCGACCACATCAGCTTTACCGGCAGCCCAAAAATCGGCACGCTCATCCAGCAGGTGGCGGCCGAGCGGCATTGCCCGGTCACGCTCGAGCTCGGCGGCAAGAGCCCGCAGATCATCTTTGCCGACGCCGACCTCGACGCGGCCATTCCGGTGATCATCAACGCCATCGTGCAGAACGCCGGTCAGACCTGTTCGGCCGGCTCGCGTGTGCTGATCCAGCGCGGCATCTACGAGCCGCTGCTCGAACGCCTCGGCCATGCCTTCGAGGCCCTGCGCGTCGGCCCCGCGGCCATGGACCTCGACGTGGGCCCGCTGATCCGCCAGACCCAGCAGCAACGTGTGTGGGACTTTTTGAGCGACGCCCAGGTGGCCGGCATTCCAATGGTGGCCCACGGCGTCGTGGTCGACGAAGCGCCCGAAACCGGCTTCTACCAGGCCCCCACCCTGCTGCGCGACGTGCCGGTGAACCACCGCCTCGCACAGGAAGAAGTGTTCGGCCCGGTGCTTGCCGCAATGCAGTTCGCCGATGAGGACGAAGCGGTGGCGCTGGCCAACGCGACGCAGTTCGGCCTTGTTGCCGGCATCTGGACAGCAGACGGCGCACGCCAGTTCCGCATGGCCAAGCGGGTGCGCAGCGGCCAGGTGTTTATCAACAACTACGGCGCGGGCGGCGGTGTGGAACTGCCGTTCGGTGGAGTCAAGTCGTCGGGCTACGGACGCGAAAAGGGCTTTGAGGCGCTCTACGGCTTCACCACCCTCAAGACCGTCGCCATCAAGCACGGTTAAGAGGCCGGGCCGGCCGGGTCGTGGCGCAGGTCTACCCCAGCGCCGTGTCCAGCAGCATCATCAGCACGAAGCCGAGCATCAGCCCGCTGGTCGCAAAGCTTTCGTGCCCCTTGCGGTGCGACTCCGGAATGATCTCGTGGCTGATGACGAACAGCATGGCGCCGGCCGCGAAGCCCAGCCCCCACGGCAGCAGCAAGACGGAGTGGCCGACCACGGCGGCACCGAGCACCGCACCAAGGGGCTCGACCACGCCTGAAACCATTCCGATGAAGACGGCGAACCCGCGCCTGTAGCCCGCCGCCAGCAGCGCCACGGCCACCACCAGGCCTTCGGGCACGTCCTGGATTGCGATGCCAGTGGCCAGCGCGTCGGCGCGCAACCCGTTGCCGGCCGCATAGCCGACGCCGATCGCGAGACCCTCCGGCAGGTTGTGCAGTGCGATGGCAAACACGAAAAGCCAGGTGCGCCGCAGCCTGTGCGCGGTCTGGCCCTCCAGGCCCTTGATGAAGTGCTCGTGCGGCAGCACGCGGTCCAGCAGCATCAGCGCGATGCCGCCGAGCAGGATGGCCGAGCCCAACACGCCGCCGGCGGCCCAGCTGCCGCCGCCGAACATTTCCGCCTTTCGCGCCGCCTCCAGGCCGGGAATGATCAGGGAGAAGGCGCAGGCGGCCAGCATCACACCGGCGCCGAAACCGAACAGCGTGTCCTGCAGCCGCTCAGGAAGCTTCTGGGAGAACAGCACGGGCAGCGTGCCCAGCGCAGTGGCCAGCGCCGCTACCGAACCGCCCAGTAGAGCGCTCCAGACCACCGGGTCGGCGCGAACGAATTCGCAGAACCGGAAGGCCAGCGCAAGCGCGCCGGCAGAGACGATTGCCAGACCGATCCATTGGCGTGCCGAGAGATCGGTGCGCTGCATGTAAAGCACGATTGCAAGCTCCTTGTGTTGAAAGAGCCCTTTGCGTCCATTCGAGTGCTGCGTACTCAGGCACTTGGATGATAGTAATTCTCAACAACGGCGTCCAGCACGCGCTGGGCGCACTGCGCAAAAGGCGCCATGCACAAGCACTTGGCAGCATGGCCCGATACACTGCCCCGCTGCACTTTTTTCGAGGAGACACAGCGTGCGCGTCAAGGACAAATCCATCATCGTGACCGGTGCCGGCGGCGGCATCGGCGAAGGCATCGCCAAGCGGCTCGCGGCCGAGGGCGCCCAGGTGCTCGTGAACGACATCAACCCGGCAGCCGGCCAGCAGGTGGTCGAAGCCATCCTGCGCGAAGGCGGCAGGGCCTCGTTCTTTGCGGCGGACGTCACGCAGTCGGCACAGGTCAAGGCCCTGGTCGAAGCCGCGGTCGAGCGCCACGGCAAGCTCGACGCCATGGTCAACAACGCCGGCTGGACGCACCGCAACCGCCCTGCCCTCGAGGTTGGCGAAGACGAGTTCGACAAGTGCTACGCGGTCAACGTGAAGAGCATCTATCTGGCCACCGTGCACGCGGTGCCGGCGTTCCGCGCCAACGGCGGCGGCTCGTTCATCAACATCGCCTCCACGGCCGGCGTGCGTCCGCGTCCGGGGCTCACCTGGTACAACGGCTCCAAGGGCGCCGTCATCACGACGAGCAAGTCGCTGGCCGCCGAGCTCGGCCCCGACAACATCCGCGTGAACTGCATCAACCCGGTCTTCAACCCCGACACGGGCCTGGCCGCCGAATTCGCCGGCGGTCCGCTCACCGAAGAGCGCAAGGCCAAGTTCCGCGCCACCATTCCGCTCGGCCGCTTCTCGACGGCGCTCGATGTGGCCAACGCTGCGCTGTACCTCGCGAGCGACGAGGCCGCATTCATCAGCGGCGTGTGCATCGAAGTGGACGGCGCGCGCTGCGTCTAGCGCCCTGCCGAGTAGCCCTTTCCGGCTCGGCCCATCGCCGATGGAGTAAATTGGCCGCTGCCCCATGAACAGCAAAAGCACCACCGTCATTCCGCTCTCCGAAATCGGCCGCGCACGCCCGGCGGTTTCGGTGCCGGAGATTGCCGTGCCCGCCACAGGCCACCTGCTCGACCGCCTCGGCCGGCCGCTGACCGACCTGCGCATCAGCGTGACAGACCGCTGCAACTTCCGCTGCAGCTACTGCATGCCGAAAGACGTGTTCGACAAGGACTACCAATACCTGCCGCACAGCGCGCTGCTGAGCTTCGAGGAAATGACGCGGCTCGCGCGGCTTTTTGCAGCCCACGGCGTGCGCAAGATCCGCCTCACCGGCGGCGAGCCGCTGCTGCGCAAGAACATCGAGGGGCTGATCGAGCAGCTTTCCGAGCTTCGCACACCGGCCGGCGAGCCGCTGGCGCTCACGCTCACCACCAACGGCTCGCTACTGCAGCGCAAGGCGGCAGCATTGGCCGCCGCCGGCCTCCAGCGCGTGACCGTGAGCCTCGACAGCCTCGACGACGCGGTGTTCCGCCACATGAACGACGTCGATTTTCCGGTGGCCGATGTGCTGGCCGGCATCGAGGCGGCGCTGGCCGCCGGGCTCGGCCCGATCAAGGTCAACATGGTGGTCAAGCGCGGCACCAACGAGCAGGAAATCCTGCCGATGGCGCGCTACTTTCGCGACAACCACGGCGGCAAGGTCGTGCTGCGCTTCATCGAATACATGGACGTGGGCGCCACCAACGGCTGGCGCATGGACGAGGTGCTGCCTTCGGCGGAAGTCATCGCGCGCATCGGCGCCGAGTTTCCGCTGGTGCCCCTCGAGGCCAGCGCGCCCGGAGAGACCGCGCAGCGCTGGGCCTATGCCGACGGCGGCGGCGAGGTCGGCGTGATCAGCAGCGTGACCCAGGCCTTCTGCCACGACTGCAGCCGCGCGCGCCTGTCCACCGAGGGCAAGCTCTACCTCTGCCTTTTTGCCAGCGCGGGCCACGACTTGCGCCCGCTGCTGCGCGGCACCGCCACCGACGAGGAGATCGCCTCCGCCATCGGCCACATCTGGCAGGGCCGCGCCGACCGCTATTCCGAACTGCGCGCGCTTCGCGGCCCCGAAAGCGCCGAGCACGACACCAACGACAAGGCGCCGCGACGCGTCGAAATGAGCTACATCGGCGGATGACCCCAGAGACACAAGAACCCATTTCCCCCAGCGAGATCACCGGCCTGCTGCTGGCCGGCGGACGCGGCACACGCATGGGCGGCATCGACAAGGGCTTGCAGAACTTCAACGGCTCGCCGCTCGCAATGCACGCCGTGCTGCGGCTGGGCATGCAGGTCGGCGAGGTCATGATCAACGCCAACCGAAACCTGGCCGCCTACGAATCCTTCGGCGTGCCGGTGTGGCCCGATAGCCTGGCCGACTACGCGGGTCCGCTCGCGGGCTTTCTGACCGGCCTCGAGCGTTGCGAAACGCCTTACCTGTTGACCGTGCCTTGCGACACGCCGCTGTTCCCGCTCGACCTGGCAAGCCGAATGGCCGAGGCGCTGGTTGCCGACAACGCGGAAATCGCCATGGTCAGCGCCCCCGAAGCCGCCGCCGAACCCGGCGCGGCGCCGGTGCTGCGGCCGCAGCCGGTGTTCTGCCTGCTGCACACGGCGCTGCTCGAAAGCCTGGTGAACTTCACCCAGTCCGGCGGCCGCAAGATCGACGCGTGGACCGCGCAGCACCGCACCGTGCTCGTGCCCTTCGACCGGCCCGGCGATGCGCCCGATGCTTTCTTCAACGCCAATACGCTGGCCGAACTGCACGCCCTGGAAAGCCGATGAGCCGCATCGCCGACATTGCCGCCGCCCTTGCGGGCTATGACCCCCAGGCGCTGAGCGTCGACGGGGTCCAGGCCTTCCTGGCCCAGCTGGTCGCCCAAGCCGTGGTCTCCGAACGCGAAGAAGTCGGCGTGCGCGAAGCGCTCGGCCGCGTGCTGGCTGAAGACATCATCTCGCCTGTGAGCGTGCCGCCTCACGACAACTCCGCGATGGACGGCTTTGCCTTCGATGGCGCCGTCCTGCGCGACGATGCGCCCATCGACGCATCGATCGAGCTGCGCGTGGTGGGAACCGCGCTGGCCGGCGCCGCGTGGCGCGGCTCATTGGGTGCGGGCGATGCGGTCCGGATCATGACCGGCGCGGTCATGCCCGAAGGGCTCGACACCGTGATTCCGCAGGAGTTCTGCAAGGTCGACGGCGACCGCGTGAGCTTTCCGGCCAAGGTGCTCCGCCGCGGCGACAACCGCCGCTTCGCGGGCGAAGACCTCATGCAGGGCCAACCGGCCCTGAAACGTGGCGAGCGCCTGTCGCCCGCAGCCCTGGGCATGATTGCGAGCCTCGGCCTGCCTTCGGTCTCCGTGCTGCGGCGCCTGCGCGTGGCCTACTTTTCGACCGGCGACGAAATCCTGAGCCTTGGCGAACCGCCGCGCGAAGGCGCCGTGTACGACAGCAACCGCTACACGGTGTTCGGCCTGCTCACGCGGCTGGGTTGCGAAGTCATCGACCTGGGCCTGGTGCGCGACGACCCCGCCACGCTCGCCGCCACGCTGCAGCGCGCCGCCAGCGAGGCGGACGCCATCATCACCAGCGGTGGCGTGAGCGTCGGTGCCGCCGACCACACGCGCGCGGTGATGCAGCAGCTTGGCGACATGGCGTTCTGGCGGGTTGCCATGCGGCCTGGTCGGCCGATGGCCGTCGGGCTGATCCCGCGCAACCAAACCTCTTCATCGCAGCCGGGCGCAGCCGTGCTGTTCGGGCTGCCCGGCAATCCGGTGGCCGTGATGGTCACTTTTCTTGCGTTCGTGCGGCCTGCACTGCTGCGCATGATGGGCTGCCACGACATTGCCGCCGCGCCGCGGCCGCTGCTGCGTGCACGAAGCGTGGGTGCCATCCGCAAGAAGCCGGGCCGTACCGAATACCAGCGCGGCTTCGTCACGGCGGTGGCCGGCGCGCTGCCCGAGGTTCGCATTGCGGGCAACCAGGGTTCTGGTGTGCTGAGTTCGATGGTCGAGGCCAACGGGCTCGTGGTGCTGCACCACGATCAGGGCAGCGTGGCCGCGGGCGATGAAGTCGACGTGATGATGCTCGAGGACTAATCCCCGGGGCCTAGATCCGGCCGAGGGCCTTGTCCACGCCCTTGTTGGCGAGCATGTCGGCGCGCTCGTTGCCCGGATCGCCCGAGTGGCCCTTGACCCACCGCCATTCGATGACGTGGCCGCCTTCGGCCACCAGCTTGTCGAGCTTTTGCCAGAGCTCCACGTTCTTTACCGGCTGCTTGGTAGAGGTGCGCCAGCCCTTGGCTTTCCAGCCGCGGATCCATTCGGTGATGCCCATGCGCACGTATTGGCTGTCGAGATAAAGAATGACCTTGCAGGGCCGCTTGAGGGCGGCGAGGCCCTCGATCACGGCCGTGAGTTCCATGCGGTTGTTGGTGGTGTTCAGTTCGCCGCCGAACAATTCCTTTTCGGTGGCGCCCGACTTGAGCCACGCGCCCCAGCCACCGGGGCCGGGGTTGCCCTTGCACGCACCATCGGTGTAGATCACGACTTCGTTCAAAACTTTCTTTTCCTTCTTCTTTCAATCGATCATTGATTCAATCATTCGGCGTGGTCGGCCTTGTGCACCTTGCCGGCCAGGGGCACCGGCGCTGTGGCGCGCGCGGCGGCGCGGCGCCATTCGGCCCCAAGCAGTCGCATGCCGCGCACGCGCTTGACGGCCACCAGGAAATACACGGCGCCAAAAATGGGCCACCAGCGCTCGCCGGCTGTGTCCATCCAGCGGCAGCGCTCCAGCCATGCCTCGCTGCGCACCGCGGGCCGGTAAACGCCAAAACGCCCCGACTCCACCTCGAAGCTCAAGAGCCGCAGCCAGTCGCGAATGCGCCAGTAGCCGATGAACTCGCCGCCCTCGGGCAAGAAGAGTTCGCCGAAGCCGAGCTTGCGGTAGAGGTGCGCGCGGCGCTGCCGCATGCCCCACAGGCTGGCCGGGTTGAGCCCGCAGATCACCACGCGGCCTTCGGGCACCAGCACCCGCTCCACTTCGCGCAAGGTGGCGTGGGGGTCGGGGCTCAGCTCCAGTGCGTGCGGCAGCACCACCAGGTCCAGGCTGTTGGCCGCGAACGGCAGCGCCGCAAAGTCGGTGAACAGCGCGGCCCTGCCGGGTTGCTGCAAGGGGTCGCTCAAGGCGAGCCAGCGGTGCGGCATGCGGTTGGCGCGCAGCCCCTCGATCTCGGCTGCGCCCAGCTGCAGCGCGTGATAGCCGAAGACATCCGCCACGGCTTCGTCGAACTGGGCCTGCTCCCACGCCAGGAGGTAGCGGCCGGGGGGGGTCGCGAACCAATCCTGCAAACCTATAATTTGACCGCTCATGACCCTTGTTCCGCTGCCCGCCTTCGCTGACAACTACATCTGGATGCTGCAGGACGGCTCCAACGCGATCGTGGTGGACCCGGGCGACGCTCAACCGGTATTCAACGCATTGACGCGCGACAAGCTGCAGCTCGCCGCGATTCTAGTCACGCACCACCACCCCGATCACACGGGCGGCGTGGCCGCGCTCCATGCGGCAACCGGCGCGCCGGTCTTCGGCCCCGCGCGCGAGCGCATCCCCGAACCCTTCACGCCGCTTTCGCATGGCGACAGCGCCGAAGTGCTCGGGCTGCGCTTCCAGGTCATCGACGTGCCGGGCCACACGGCCGGCCACATTGCCTACTTCTTGCCCGCACACCAGGGCCAGGCGCCGCTGCTGTTTTGCGGCGACACGCTGTTCTCCGGCGGCTGCGGCCGCCTGTTCGAAGGCACGCCGGCGCAAATGCTGGCTTCGCTCGATGCGCTTGCAGCGCTGCCCGGCGACTCCCGCGTGTGTTGTGCGCACGAATACACACTTGCTAACCTGCGTTTTGCCCAAGCGGTGGAACCCGGCAATGCCGATCTGACTCAGTACACCGCGCATTGCGAAAGCCTGCGCGCGCAGGGGCAGCCCACGCTGCCTTCGCAATTGGCCACCGAACGCCGAATCAACCCCTTTCTTCGCAGCCGCGAAGCCACTGTCCTTAGAGCGGTGCGCGAGCACGCCGAGCTTTCCGCGAATGCGGGCGAAGCCGATGTATTTGCCGCACTGCGCCAATGGAAAAACGACTTCCGATGAAATTTATCGCTGCTGCCTGCCTTGCAGGCTCACTGTTGCTCGCGGGCTGCGCGGGCACCACCACGGCCCCCTCTTCGTCCGGCACTTCCGCCCCATCCGCCACCGCCGGCGGTACCGCCTCCAAGGTGGCCGGCAGCGCGGCGCCCGTCTACCCGGGCGGCCCTCTCACTCCCATCACCAGCAGCGAAGCGCATTCGCAAAGCGTCGTCACGCTCGCACCGCCCGCAGACATGTGGGACCGCATCCGCCGTGGCTTCAAGATGCCCAACCTCGAGAGCGACCTCGTGCGCGACCGCGAGCAGTGGTATGCCAGCCGGCCCGACTACATCCAGCGCATGACCGAGCGCTCGAACAAGTACATGTTCCACATCGTCGAGGAACTCGAGCGGCGCAACATGCCCACCGAACTCGCGCTGCTGCCTTACATCGAGAGCGCATTCAACCCGCAGGCCATTTCCAGCGCACGCGCCGCGGGCATGTGGCAGTTCATGCCGGCCACCGGCACCGACTTCGACCTGAAGCAGAACATCTTCCGCGACGACCGCCGCGACGTGGTGGCATCGACTCGCGCCGCGCTGGACTACCTGCAAAAGCTCTACCGCATGTTCGGCGACTGGCAGCTTGCGCTGGCCGCGTACAACTGGGGTGAAGGCAGCGTGAGCCGCGCCATTGCCAAGAACCAGCGCCTGGGCCTGCCCACCACCTACAGCGATCTTTCCATGCCGGCCGAAACGCGGCTCTACGTGCCCAAGCTGCAGGCCGTGAAGAACATCGTTGCGAACCCGCAGGCGTTCAACACCGAGCTGCCGCTGATCGCCAACCACCCGTACTTCCAGACCGTGACGCTCACGCGCGACCTCGACGTCGAGCTGGCGGCCAAGCTGGCCGACGTTCGGCTCGAAGACTTTCGCGCACTGAACCCCGCCGCGCACAAGCCGGTGCTGCTTGCGGCCGGAACGCAGCAGATCCTGCTGCCCTGGGACAACGCAGCCGTGTTCCAGCGCAATTTCGACGCCTATTCGCAAGGCCAGTACGCCAGCTGGACGGCATGGGTGGTTCCCAACACCATGACGGTGGCCGATGCCGCCCAGCGCTCGGGCATGAGCGAGGCCGATCTGCGCGCGCTCAACAGCATTCCGCCGCGCATGCTCATCAAGGCGGGCTCCACGCTCATCGTGCCGCGCGGCGCCGCGCGTGAAAGAAGACGTGACGGCCGTGGTCGCAGACAGCGGACACCTGAGCTTCCAGCCCGAAATTGTCAACCGCCGCACCACCATCAAGGCCGGGCGCAACGACAGCGTGGCCAGCATTGCGCGCCGCTACAAGCTCGCGCCCTCCAACGTGGCCGAGTGGAACGACGTCAAGCCCAACCACGCATTCAAGCGCGGCTACAGCGTGGTCGTGTACCTGCCGGTTCGCGCCGCACCCGCGGCTCGCGTCGGATCTGGGGCAGGCCCGGCTCGCGGCCGCGCCACCGCAAGCGCCAAGCGCGGCGGCAGCGCGGTAAAGGCGACTGCCGCGCGCGGCAGCAACGTGGCGAAGTCGAGCGGCAAGCAGCAGGTCGTGCGCGAAAAGCGCGGCGGCACGCCGGCAAAGAAGAAGCGCTGAACCCGGCTAGAGCTTTTCAGTCTCGCCGCTGCGCGGCTGCCACTTCATCAGGCGCTTCTCGATGAGCCCCACCAGCCCGTCGAGCAGCAGCGCAAAAGCGGTGAGCACCACAATGCCGGCAAACACGGTGTTGACGTCGAAGGTGCCTTCGGCCTGCAGTATCAGGTAGCCCACGCCGCGCGCCGAGCCCAGGTACTCGCCCACCACCGCGCCCACGAAGGCCAGGCCCACCGAGGTGTGCAGGCTCGAGAACACCCAGCTGGTGGCGCTGGGCAGATAGACGGTGCGCAGCAGCTGCCGCTGATTCGCGCCCAGCATCTTCGCGTTGGCCAGCACCACGGGGCTGACCTCGCGCACGCCCTGGTACACGTTGAAGAACACGATGAAGAACACCAGCGTGACGGCCAGCGCCACCTTGCTCCAGATGCCCAGGCCGAACCACAGCGCGAAGATCGGCGCCAGGATCACGCGCGGCATCGAATTGGCGGCCTTGATGTAGGGATCGAGAATCAGGCTCGCCGTGGGCGCCAGCGCCAGCCAGAGTCCGCACGCCAGGCCGAGCACCGTGCCGATGCCGAAGGCCAGCACCGTCTCGAGCAGCGTGGTGCCCAGGTGGCGGTAGATGTCCGCATTGCCTTTCAGCCCCTCTGGGAACAGCAGGTTCGGCGGCACTTCGAACGGCAGAAACCAGCTCCAGATGCGGCCGGCCACCTGAATGGGCTCGCCCAGGAAGAACGCGATCTGCTGGTTGCGCGAGGCCACGTGCCAGGCCACGAGCAACACCACGAGCAGCACCAGTTGCCAGAAGCGCGCGTTGCGTTCGTTCAGGCGCGGCATCATGCGGCCTTCCTCAGTTGCTGCGCGTAGCCCTTGAGAACTTCGTCGCGCAGCACCTCCCAGATCTGCGTGTGCAGTTCGACAAAGCGCGGCTGCGTGCGCACCTCGGCGACGTCGCGCGGGCGGGCGAGGTCGATGGCGAATTCGCCGATGGGGTGCGTGGCCGGGCCGGCCGACAGCACCACCACGCGGTCGCTCATCGCAATGGCCTCGTCGAGATCGTGCGTGATGAAGAGCACCGCCTTTTTCTTGGCACTCCACAGTTCAAGCACTTCGTTTTCCATCAGCTGCCGGGTCTGTATGTCGAGCGCGCTGAAGGGCTCGTCCATGAGGATGATGTCGGGGTCGAGCACCAGCGTTTGCGCCAATGCCACGCGCTTGCGCATGCCGCCCGACAGCTGGTGCGGATAGCGGTCGCCGAAACCCGAAAGCCCCACGCGCGAAAGCCAGGCCTCGGCCTGCTCGCGCGCATCGGCATCCGAAACGCCCCGGTACTGCAGCCCCACCATCACGTTGGCGACGGCGCTGCGCCACGGCATCAGCGCCTCGGTCTGGAACATGTAGCCGGCCCGCGCGTTCACGCCGGCAAGCGTCTGGCCAAACACCTTCACCGTGCCCGACGACGGCTCGAGCAGGCCCGCGCCCACATTCAGCAACGTCGACTTGCCGCAGCCCGTCGGCCCCACCACCGACACGAACTCCCCTGCCCTGACGCGCAGCGTGGTGTCTGCCACCGCGGTGTAGCGCTGGCCCGGATCGTCCTTCGAGTGAAAGGTGCAACTGATGGAGAGAAGTTCGAGTGCGTAGTCGGACATGTCTGGCTGCAAGAAAAAACCCGGCCGAAGCCGGGTCGCGAGGACGTCCGGAGGTCAGGCTTTGAACCTGTCCTTCGCGCGCCGGGCAAAATCGTTGGTGTAGGTCTTGGCAAGATCGATCTTGTCGGCCTTCACTGCCGCGTCGAAGCTCGAAATGGCCGTGAGCGCCGTCTTCGGCCCCTCGGCCGGCACGAGGCCATCGGTGGCAATCGATTCGCGCACCTTGTCGAAAGACGCAAGGTACAGCGCGCGGTCGCCGAGCAGATAGGTTTCGGGCACCGTCTTGATGATGTCGCCTGGCCCCGCCGTCTGCAGCCACTTGAGGCCGTGCACGATGGCGTTGGCCAGCGCCTGGCAGGTGTTGGGGTTCTTCTGGATGAAGTCCATCGGCGCGTAAAGGCAGGCCGCGGGCATCGGCCCGCCGAACACCTGCTGCGTGCCCTTGAGCGTGCGCGTGTCGCTGATGATCTTCACGTCGCCCTTCTGCTCGAGCATGGTCATCACCGGGTCGGTGTTGCTGATGGCGTCGATCTGGCCCGAGCGCAGCGCCGTGAGTGCGCCGGCCGCGACACCCACGCCGATGTAGCTCACGTCGCTGGCCTTCAGGCCGCCGCGCGAGAGCACGAGGTTGGCCACCATGTTGGTCGACGAGCCCGGCGCGGAGACGCCGATCTTCTTGCCCTTCAGGTCGGCAATGCCGGCATAGCCCGCCATGTTCTTGGTCGACACCCCAACCGCGATTTGCGGCGCGCGGCCCTGCAGCACAAAGGCCTGGAAGAACTGGTTCTTGGCCTGCAGGTTGATGGTGTGTTCGTAAGCGCCGGAGCACACGTCGGCCGAACCACCCACCACGGCCTGCAGAGCGCGTGCGCCGCCGGCAAAGTCTGAAATCTCGACCTCGAGGCCTTCGGCCTTGAAGTAGCCGAGCTGCTCGGAGATGGTGAGAGGCAGATAGTAGAAGGCCGCCTTGCCGCCGACTGCGATGGAAATCTTCGTCTTCTCGAGCTTGGCTTGCGCAAAGACCCGCGGCAGCGCAACTGCTGCGGCAGCAACTGCGGAGGCGGTGATGAGGGTTCTGCGATGGAGCATGGAGCGGTCCTGCGGGCTCTTTGATTCTGGTGAACTGAATCGAGCTTAGGGGTGCGCCCGCGTTGCCTGCATCGGGGTCATCCCGTGCGGGTTTTCACGTAAACATGAAGACCTCTACGAGGCCTCTTGCGATGGCGTGGTGCGCCTATCGCGCGATGAAAAGAATCGCGATGTTGACCAGGAATCCGAGTGCCCACACCGCGCTGCGCACGCTGCCGATGCCCTTGATGTACACCGCGATGTAGATCACGCGCAAGACGACATACGCGGCCGCGAGCATGTCGAGCCTTGCCTGCGCCGCGCCGAGCTGATGCGCAATGATCACCGCGCCGATGAAGAACGGCAGTCCTTCGAAGCTGTTGGCCTGCGCACTGTTGGCGCGAGCGCGCCAGCCGCTCTGCCTTGCGGCCCAATCGCGCGGCTGAACGTTGTCGCGCGGCCCGAAGCTGCCGACCTTGGCGATCCAGGCCGCCAGGTACGGCAGGCCGCAGGCAATGAACACGCACCAGTAGGCAATCGTCAGCAGTGAAAGAGTCATGTCGGTTGTCTGTGCCTACCTGCGGTCTACCAGCGCATGCGCGATGGTGCCGAGGTCGACGTATTCGAGTTCGCTGCCCGCCGGCACGCCGCGCGCAAGCCGTGTCACGTTGAGCCCACGCTGCTTGAGCGCTTCGCCGATCACGTGCGCGGTGGCTTCGCCTTCTGCCGTGAAGTTGGTGGCAAGGATGACCTCGCTGACTGTGCCGTCGAGCGCGCGATCAAAAAGCTTCTGCAGGCCGATGTCCTTGGGCCCGATGCCGTCGAGCGGACTGAGCTTGCCCATCAGCACGAAGTAGTAGCCGCGGAACGCACCCGTGCGCTCGAGCGCCGCCTGGTCGGCGGGCGTTTCGACCACGCAGAGCTTGCTCGCGTCGCGGCGCGGGTCCAGGCATACGTTGCAGACCGGCGCCTCGGTGAAGGTGTTGCAGCGCTCGCAATGCCGCACGTTGCCGGCCGCCTGCTGCAAGGCGCGCGCGAGCAGCTGCGCACCCTCGCGGTCGTGCTGCAGCAAGTGAAAAGCCATGCGCGAGGCCGACTTCACGCCGACACCGGGCAGGCGGCGCAACGCATCGACCAATGCGTCGAGCGAACTGGCGTCCGCCATCAACGGCTCAGAACGGCAGCTTCATGCCGGGCGGCAGGCCCGGCATGCCAGCCGTGAGCTTGCCCATCTTCTGCTCGCTGGTTTCCTCGGCCTTGCGCACCGCGGCGTTGAAGGCGGCAGCCACGAGGTCTTCGAGCATGTCCTTGTCGTCGGCCAGCAGGCTCGGGTCGATGGTGATGCGCTTGACGTCGTGCTTGCAAGTCATCACGACCTTAACCAGCCCGGCGCCCGATTCGCCTTCGACCTCGATGGTGGCCAGCTCTTCCTGGGCCTTCTTGAGGTTGTCCTGCATTGCCTGCGCCTGCTTCATGAGGCCGGCCAGTTGTCCTTTGTTGAACATCGTTGGTCCTGATTGGTTGGTAATGGGGGAGGATAAAAGAGATGGCGGTCGAACCGGAATGCCGCAAGAGCCGGCACGAGTTTTCAGTAGCGTTCTGTCAGGCCGGCTTGAGCGTTCCAGGCACGATCTTCGCATCGAAATCACGCATCAGCATCTGCACCTCGGGGTCGCTGCGAATGGCCTCTTCGGCCACGCGCTGGCGTTCGTCTGCGGCTTGCTTGTTGCGCCGTGCGGGGCTGTCGACCACGCCGCCGATTTCAATGGCGAGCTTCACGCCGTGGCCCAGCGCGGCCAAGGCGTCGGTGAGCTTCTCGCGGGCGGAAGGCTGGTTGAGCAGCTCCCGCTCCACGCGCAGTATCCACTGGTCGACATCGCGCGCCACCAGCTGCGACTGCAGTGCAAGCTCGCGCGCCAGCGCGTTGATGCTCTCGGCCGCAATCATCTGCGTGACCGTGGCGTGCCAGAAATCGCCGTCTTCGCTGGGCGGAATGGGCGGCGCGGGGGCGCGCTGCTCGTCGAAGCGCGGCACGTCCCGCTGGCCCGGCGGCGGCTGCACGCGAATTGGAACCGCGAGCACCCTGGGGCTATCGCCCGCTGGAGCCTCTGCCGAGGTAGAAGGCCTCGGAGGCCCGCCCTGCCGCACCGGTTCACTGACTACCGCAAGGCGCTGGCCCGCCGGCGCCGAGTTGACCTGCGGCGGCATCGGTGCGGCGGCCGGAACCGGCGTTTCGGCAACCGGTGCAACCCGAGCCGGCGATGTGGCCGCGGGGGCCAAAACCGCCCGCGGGGCTTCATTCAGAGTTTTTTTTCCGTGGCGGCCGAAGAAGCCACTGAGGATGTCGTCGCGCCGGAAGGCTTGAAGGCCAGCAGCCGCAACAACACCATCGTGAGCGCCGCGTACTCGTCGGGCGCCAGGCCCAGTTCGCCGCGCCCATGCAGGCACAGGCTGTAGAGCAATTGCGTTTCGTCGGCGGGCATCAGCGCCGCGAGGCGCGCCGTGTCGGCCGCGTCCGGGTCGGTGGCCGAATCGGCCGATTCCGCGCGCGAAGGCACCGCCTGCAGCACGGCCATGGCCTGCAGCACGGCGGTCATTTCTTCCAGCGTGGAAGCGGCGGACATGCCGTCGCGGCGCAGCGCCTCGGAGGTGTCGACCACCGTCTTGCCGTCGCCCTGCGCCAGCGCTTCGATGAGCTTGAAGACATGGCCGCGGTCCACGCTGCCGAGCATCTGGCGCACGCCGGTTTCGAGCAGTTCGCCGTTGCCGAACGCAATCGCCTGGTCGGTGAGCGACAGCGCGTCGCGCATCGAGCCGCGCGCCGCGCGAGCCAGGAGTCGCAGCGCCTGCGGTTCGGCCGGCACCTGTTCGGTCTGAAGCACGCTGGTCAGGTGTTCGAGCACCGTTTCGGGCGCCATCGGCCGCAGGTTGAACTGCAGGCAGCGCGACAGCACCGTGACCGGCACTTTCTGCGGATCGGTCGTTGCCAGCACGAACTTGAGGTATTCCGGCGGCTCCTCCAGCGTCTTCAGCATCGCGTTGAACGCGGTGTTGGTGAGCATGTGCACTTCGTCGATCATGAAGACCTTGAAGCGCCCCTGCACCGGCTTGTAGACCGCCTGTTCGAGCAGCGACTGCACCTCGTCCACGCCGCGGTTCGAGGCCGCGTCCAGCTCGGTGTAGTCGACGAAGCGGCCCGAATCGATGTCCTTGCAGGCCTGGCACACCCCGCAAGGCGTAGCCGTGATGCCGCCCTGCCCGTCCGGGCCCTGGCAGTTGAGCGACTTGGCCAGAATGCGCGAAACCGTGGTCTTGCCCACGCCCCGCGTGCCGGTAAAAAGGTAGGCGTGATGCAGGCGCTGCGTGGTCAACGCGTTCTCGAGCGCCTGAACCACGTGCCCCTGACCGACCATCTCACCGAAGGTTTTCGGACGGAACTTGCGAGCGAGCACGAGATAAGACATTGCGGGCATTCTAAAAGGCGCGGAGCCCGCCTCCGGTCCCATCCCGTAATCAAAAAGACCCGTCTTTTCGTGGGGCACCGAGGAACCAGCCCCGCCAGGCGACCGGGTTACAATCGAAGTTGACGGGCCTCCCTGCATGGTGAAGTGGCCAACCGGGTCAGGTGGGGAACCAAGCAGCCCTAACTGCGTAGTCAGTGCCAGGGGTAAGGCTCGTCAACCTAATTCAAAGTGCCTTAGTTATCAACAACTTGGGTGATTTAGATCTCCGGGCCGCTTACAGTGGCCGCACGAGGGTCCATGAATCCTTGGGCACCGGAGACTTGCTAGCGGCCACGCACAAGCACCAAGCGGCGCGGAAACCACCAGCAACACAAGACTCCCCCTGAGGCTCCCTCCTACTTTTTCTGGTCTTGGGTCCCAGTGGCTCTGTCTAGAACCGATTTGAGTAGCTCCGTCGCCTCTGCGCTTGGGGTCACGGTTAGGTTGTGCTTGTCATAGATTCGGCCAGGCGGGCTCGCGATGGTCGTTAATGTGTCGATGCACAGCTTGGCGAGCGGCGTATTCGAACCCGCTTGCTCAGCAATGTCTGACATCTGCTTATGGAAGCCTTGAAACGAGGCGGCAATTGCTGACTTGTAGCCATAGTCTTCCTCCAATCGCTTCGCCAACGCAGATTCTCTGCTTGCATAAAGTGCAAGCCAGATCAAAGCCCCTGCAACCGGCAGACGAGCAAGCCATACGCGGAACAGCTCGTCGTAAGACAGTGCAGCGGACGAGCGATAAACATTCCACAGGCCAGTCAATGCGAGGATCACCAGAAACGTGATGGCGGCAACAAAAACCCATTGCCACCTCTCGCCCGGCTTGAGAAATGCCTGTCTACGAAGATCGAACGCGCTCGACAGTCCAGCACTTGTTGCGCCCGGTAGCAATCCGTCAATCGTAGCGATGCGCTCAACAGTCTCAACTCTGAAGCGCTCAAGCTGAGCCTCGTAGTCAAGAACGCGCTTTTCGACACTCTCTGCCTTGACGACCAGCGTGCGCATCGAATTCATTGCCTCTTGCGCCTCCGCTGAAGCGTTCATTGCTTCATCGCGCTCACTCTCAGCGGTTGCTTTAGCGGTTTTTACCGCCAGCAATTGCTCGGCCGCAGAATCTGCAGCGGCCTCTGTACGTGTGTTGAGCGCTTCGGCCTCCGTCACCTGCTGCATCGCCGCGGTGAGCTGCCGATCAAGGTTGCTACGGACCTTATCTGCATGCGCTTGTGCCAACTCAATATGCCCAGATTTCTGCGCAACGACGGTCTGGTGATCATCGATCTGAGTTTTGGCGGCAAGCGCTTCGGTAGCAAGGCTTTTCGATTGCGCAGCCGCCGCTTGAATCTCGGTCAGTCCAGACGCGGCAGCGCGTTGGGAATTCGCAACCTCTTCTGCTTGGACGGTCATCTGCTCCACCAGAGACACGACCATCGCAACTTTCAGTTGTGCTTGTTCGAGGTTTTTCTCCAATTCCGCAATGCGCTCGTACGCACGAGTTTCAATCATGTCGATGCTCACCGCCACCTTGTTGTCAGTCATCCTCTGTCCCCTCTTTGTCATTGGCATATTGTGACGGAGTGAGGGCCTTTTGGCTCACTGCTAGAGCAGGGGCCGCTGTCAAAGCTCCGCCGCTGCTTCGGCTGCTTTCGCTGAGAATTTTTCAAGGGGAATGCGGCTCTACCCTTGCTCATGCGGTGAACTTCGCACTTGGTACAAGCGACCATCGCAAAGCCGTGGCCGAAGCACCTTTGAAGCATGCCGAATGGCTGACCGAATTCGTCGCAAAGCGTTGAAAGCTCAAAGCTGAACCACTTGCAGTCATCGCGCCAGAACTGACCCAAGAGTTGGCTCTACGGTCTGATGACCGGGACTTTACGACGTCCCCGAAACCCTGCCAGCTTGAACGCCGATCGACTTCACTGCTACTCCAAGAAGCTGTAGCCCTCAAACTGCTTTCTGTACCCCACTTCAGCAGAAACAGGGTTGAACATGCGGACTGCTGCCCTCTCAAGAAGGCCCCACATCGGTACAGTCTTGGCACCTGTCACGATGTACTCAAGCTGTTTCGTCGAATAGAGATCGTTGAGGAGCTCAAATGCTCCATCCTCACCGTCCTGGAAGGTTACGAGAGCATCGAGGTCCACGCTTCGGGCTTCTGCCAGCGCGGCGCTGAGATCATGTCCCAATTTTTTTATGTCTTGCAGTGTCGCCCCTTTGTGAAGGAGGAACGCTTTAAGCGTCAGTTCGCAGCCGTGCCCAACGAGGTAGAGCGCTGGCACCGGCGCCATGATCTCGAAGCCCGGTTTCGCGCCCATGTGCGTGTCCACCGCAAATGCTGCCTCAAGGAATTCGTGCGCGTATCGCGCCATGCCAATGGCAGTGGTCCTTGTTGGATCAAAGTGGAGACGTGTGCTCATTGAAGGCGCCCTCTTTTTTGGACCGGAGAATCATCGCACCTCCGCAACGGTTGCGGGCCACAACCCTCACTGACAGTGCGCCGAGATGCACGTCGACATAGCGCGGCACTTCTGAGCTACTGTTTTTTGAGATAACCACCATATTGCGTGAAACGGCTACCGCCGTTCCGTCACCACACGGCCAACGCGTCCGCTCGCTGCTTCAGCGTGTTGGAACGGGCGGTCAAGAACCCCTCGTAATCGTTGTTAAGCGCTGCTGCTAGCGCAGCATCGTCGATGAGGTTCGACGCAAGAGCTTCCCTGGTTCGTTTTTCATCCGCTGCAAGAAGCTCTCCTAAGTATTCGGCGGGTGAGCGGTCGCTGATTTTCTTGTTGCTGGCCGAGGATAGATAGACCATGTTCGCTAAAGCAGAAATCTTTGTCGGGTTCACGCCTTGGCTCTTGAGGAACGCTTGGGGGAAGAAGTGATGGAACTCCTTGCTGTTTTCCCATGCCAATGCCTTGTCCACGTCAACAGAAACGCCGGTAACAAGGTCTTTGGGGCCTTGGTACACCAAAATAAGGGCCAGTATCTTTGAATGAGCGTTGTTGCCTCGAAAGGCCCGGGAACGCCATATGCTCGCGTCAGGTTGTGCAAATTCCGCGAACAAGTCAGCGGCTTTGCCCGACGCAAAGTCGCTTACTGCGGCGAGGTCGTTCCCCATCATTCCTGAGTTCCAGCCGCTAAAGTAGCCACTGATAGAACTCCTCCAAAACCATCGCTCGATGGCTTGCCACTGTGCAGCCGAGGGAGTTGGAAGTCGACGGAGAACGTCTGCCAACACCACGACTTGATTGGTGTAGGGCACGATGGCATCGGTAGGTGCCTTGATATGAGTCGACAAGAAGTCCACCGCTCGCTTGTAGCCAAGTTCAGTGTCCTGAGCCCCAGCCTTCAGCGCATCTGACGACAGCTTTCGCAAGTCGTCAATGCTCTCCACCGTGAATGCTCCGCCAACTGACGCAGACACATTGCGCAAAATTGCCTTGCGCTCGATTCCGTCGAAGCCCTTAGCGGCCAAGGATTGGCGGATCGCATCGATAGAGTCGACAAGATCAAAATCCGGACTCCAAGTCGCGGCCCTCATTAGGTCTACAACAGTCAACCGTGTTCCTGTGCTGTTGATGCGCTCAAAGATCGGCGCCACATCACCGAGCGGCATATCGCCCAATGTGACGGTGGCCACCTTATAGTCCTTGAATCTATTGAAGAGCTCTTTTGCGTTGAGCGCGAGGTCTTTGTCGCCTTCGGCGTCAAGAAGCGCCACATGTTGGAAGAACGCTGCTGGATCAGGTAAGCGGTTCAGTCGAATCTGGTGTAGCGGCGGGGAGTCTGTGGTCTCTAAATGCATAAAGATCTTCTTGCGAAGGTCGTAGACCACATTCCACGGGCTTTTTGGATCGGTGCCTTTCCAGTGGAGAGCGCCACAAATAGACGATAGGCGTTGCTGCCCGTCGAGCAGGTAATTAACTGGGTAGTCCGGTTTAGGCTGAGCGATCTCCATGTCTGCGATGCGGCTCTCGCTGCGGAGCTCCTGACGGCTTTGCCATAGAAGCACGCTGCCAATCGGATAGTTCCGAGCGACTGAGTCGAGGAGTTCCAGAACTTGCGCCTTCTCCCACACGAACTCGCGTTGAAACTTCGGAAGGTAGATGTCGCCCGTAAGAATCCGATTCGCGAGATCATCGATTCGATCCACCGACGGCTGAGGGTCTTTGATCGGCTTGACGGGTTCGGACGCATCACTCATCGGTGTCTCCAGTTTAGGTGCTGCATTCTGATACAGCTTTGTCTGCATCTCCATTGTTTGCGCAACGGACACATCGCTCCTCGCGCTTGCTGTCTGCTACGGGCGTCAGCGCTGCCTTTTTCCGTCCGATAGTCGGCGCCCTTCAACCCGCGTCAATCCGGAGCGCTCAGCGCTGCTGACGTAGTGCCAGGTTTCCTGGAGAAACGGGTTAAAAACGGGAGGGTCCTTCACCGACGCCCGTCCCGCAGGCGCTGGGATGCCGTAGCTTGTATCGGAGCCAGTACCCATTCCCGGCTCCGGTCGCACATGCGACGCGGCCCCGGTCCAACCGCTTGTTTGCCCATAGCTTTCTGGGATTTCCAGGGGCTTATCCATCCCTCTGGACTCCGCAACGCGTGTGCCCTTCGTGTGCTCCGCTGAAGGGTGCACAATACGGCTTCCCCTCTGGGGCGCAACGCGAAAGCATTGGTCTCGTCAACCTAACATCAAAAAACCGCGAGTTCTCAAGACAAGAACTTGCGCGTCGAAAGAGGGGCTCTGAGCCCCACTCCCACCCTCACGTGCTTCCCGCGCCGACCAGCATTTCGCACGGCCCGACGAAGCCTTCGCTGCCTTCGAACTGGCGCAGCGCCTCTTCAATAGCATCCCAGGTGCTCGCGCGCTCGGCTTCGTCGAGCCCGACCATCATCTGGTGCAGCGCGCCGAAGGACTCGCGTTCGAAGCGCACGCATTCGACCGCGCTCGCCAGCCGCACCGGCGACGACACCCGGCGCACCTCGATGTCGCGCAAGCCGGCTTTGGCAAACGCGGCCTCGAGAGCGCCCTCGGCACCGAGCGAAAAAGGCCCGGGCTGCCCCGGCAGCGGCGCGGGAAGCCGTGCGCGTTCGCGGATGATCTTCACGGGGATCGAGAAGAAGGCGTTGCGCTCGGGGGTCGAGTAGACGACCGCCGACACCCACCCGCCCGGACGCAAGGCGCGCCGCATGCCGGCGAGCGCGCGCTGTTGGTCTGGGAAGTAGATCAGGCCCACGCGGCTGATTGCCGCGTCGAAGCTGCCGGCGGGCAGCGTGTCGAGCGCCTCGCCGTCGAGTTCAAGGGTCTCAAGGTTCGACAGTCCCGCGGCCTTGGCATCCGCGGCCGCGCGCTCGAGCAAGGCCGGCGCGATGTCGGTAGCGAGCACGTGGCCGCTGGCGCCCGCGCGCCGCGCGGCACCGATCGACTGCTCGCCCGCACCGGCCGCGACGTCGAGCACCCGGCTGCCGGGCCCGATGCGGGCCAGGTCGAACATCGTTTCCGTTGCATCGCCCAGCCAGCGGCCAAGAAACGGTCCCCAGCGATGCCAGGCCTCGGCGGCAGCTTGCCATTGAGCCCGGGTGGTGGTCTTGAAGGCGGCGGCGTTGAATGCCGGCGGGGCTGTGACGGTGGTCATGATGAGTCTCCATCGAGTGAGGGAGTCTCAAGAATGGCAGTGCGGCCCGAGGTTCGCCAGTCCAGAATTTGTACTGGCCTCGGCTCGCCTCAAGGACTAAATTGGCACCATGATCGACTACGGCCAGTTTTGCACCGTGGCGCGCGGCGCCGAGGTGCTGTGCGAGCGCTGGACGCCCCTGGTCGTGCGCGAGCTGCTGTGCGGGAGCACGCGCTTCAACGACATCCGGCGCGGCGTGCCGCGCATGTCGGGCTCGCTGTTGGCACAGCGCCTGCGCAAGCTGGAGGAAGTGGGTGTCATCAAGCGGGTTCAGGGCGACGGCAGCACGGCCGAATATCACCTGACCGCAGCGGGCGAGGAACTGCGCCCGATCGTGATGGCGCTGGGCCATTGGGGCGCGCGCTGGATCGGCAGCCGGCTCAAGCGCGACCAGCTGGACGCCGGCTTCCTGATGTGGGACGTCCGCCGCTTCGTGCGGATCGACGAGTGCCCGCGCGCGCGCTGCATCGTGATCCACTTCCGCTTCACCGACGCAGCCGAGGGCGAGCGGCGCTGGTGGCTGGTCGTCGATCAGGGCAGCGCCGACCTCTGCCGCGACAACCCCGGCGACGAACCGACGCTGATCGTCGAATCGACCGTGCGGACGCTGACCGAGATCTGGACCGGCGACCTCGACGCCGAGGCTGCGCTGCGCGAGCGGCGCCTGCGCGTCATCGGCACGGAATCCGATACCCGCGACCTCTGGCGCTGGCTGGGGCGCAGCGTTTTTGCCGACACCCGGACTGCAGCGCGGCCCTGAGGCGTTCCCCGCCGCAGCCGCGCGAAACCGTCAGAGACCCAGCCGCTGCATCCAACTAACCAATCTGTCGTAGTCCGGCCATGACCTCTTCGGCCGGCGGCAACTCGCTGGTTCGCCAGACCAGCCGGGCGTGACGATCAAACAGAAAAACCTGGCCGGTATGGCGGTCGCCCGCTGCCGCGCCTCCCGTGAACAGCGAGAGCATCGACTCAAGTGCCTCGGGAGCTGGCGCCGCCGCGCTCCACGTTGGCCGTGCGCCGAAGCGTCGCAACCAGGCGCTCAGTGCAACAGGGTCGTCGGACAGCGGGTCGATGCTCAGCGACAGCAGGCGCACCGCCGTGTAGCGCTCGGGCAGCAATGCCGCCTGCAGCGTCGAGAACAAGGCACCCTGGATCGGGCAGACCGTGCTGCATCCGGTAAACATCAATTGAACGGCGGTTGGGGCGCCTCGCAACTGCGCCGCGAGCATCGGTGTGGCGCCGTCGTGGCGCCGCAGCGGCAGGGCCGGAGCCGACACCGCCGGCAGCACCGGGCCGATGCTGGTGTTTGCTCGGGCCGAAAGCACACCCAGCCACGCCAGTGCACCGGCGGCAAGCAGGCGCCGGCGCCCGCGGGATGCACCTCGTGAGGGTATGAAGGGGCTCCGCGTGTTCATTGGGTTCATTGAGTTCATTGAGTCATTGAGCAAGGGCTTGCGTCAGGTAGTCCCACAACGCCGCGCACTGGCCTTCGTCGGCATCGAAGCGCGGCATGGCTCGGGGCAGCGCGACATGGGCTGGGTCGATGCCGGTGCGCAGCGTGCGGCAGAAGGATGCGCGCTCGTACGCGACGGGCGGTCCGCCGCGGCGCGGGAGGACTTCGCGCAATTGGCGCCGGTCGAGCGGCGGCGCAAAACCGTAGACAGCGGCAGTGGACTTGCCGGGTCCCGCGTGGCACTGGATGCAGCGCGTCGCTGCGCCCGGCAGCGGCACGCTGTGGCCGGACAGCGTGCCGGCGAGTGGCTCGGTGCCATCGAACAGGCGCGCGCCACGCGCCACCGACGAAGGCACCGCGGCTTCAGTCTTTTCCGACGGGCCAACGGCCAGTGCGGTTCCGAGCGCCAGCGCCAGCATCATCATCGAAAGCCCCGGCTTCGCGACACGCGCCGGCCGCTACTGGATGTTGATGGTGCGCGCCACGCTCGGCACGCCGCTGCTGTCGAGTGCGAACAGCATGTAGTTGCCCGGCAGCACCGTCCCGCGATCGGTCGGAATGCCCAACTGGTAGTTGCCTGCCGTGCCCGTGAATGACAGCGGGATGCGGCGCTGATCGGTGTTGACCGAGTGAGTGGCCGATGCCATGCGCACCAGCGAAAAATGGGCCGCCGCGCGGTCGGTGGCCACGGCGATCTGGCTCCCCCATGTGGCGCTGGCCGGCGCGGCAGTGATGGCCGGGCGGGACGCCGGCGAACCGTCCGCCGCCAGCAGGTACGGTGGCGTGTAGATCTCCGCGTCCGGGTGGTCGCCCGCACAGTCGCACAGCCCGCCGCCGCCTGTCAGCACGCGTGCGTCCGGCAGCAGCAGGGCCACGCTGTGATAGTTGCGCGGTTTCTGCATCGGCGGCACCGTGATGAAGCTCTCCAGCACCGGGCTCCACAGCTCGGCCGCCAGCACACTGTAGGAGTCGGAAAACGGAACGGGCTGCGTCTGTCCGCCTATCACGAACACCTCGCCGTTAGGCAGCACCACGCTGTTGACAAAGGTTCGGCCATAGGCCATCGGCGAAAGCTTGCGCACCGTGGGCGCCGCCGGCGCGCCCGCGCTGATGTCGATGATGTAGGCGGTCTTGAAGGCGTTGCCGCTGTCGTGGTTGGGCGCGCCACCGAGCTTGAGGATCTTGCCGATGTCGTACATCACGGCGCTGGCAGTCATGGCATAGGGGTCGTCGCTGCGTAGCCCGGCCTGCAGGATGGCGCCGCTGCCGCGCGTGTCGATCCAGTGCATTGCGGCAGCAGGCCCGGCGTGGAATACCCATCCGTTGGCGGCGCCGAACAGCCACATGTGGTTGTCGCCCCGGTAGACCCCGGCCGCGTCCGGTCCGGCCAGCGGCGGGTTCGAGACATTGCTCGCATCGGGCATGTGGGCCGGTACGCCGGACAGCGTGCGCCAGGTCTTGGTGGCGGCCGACCACACCTCGCCGTACTTGCCGCCCTGCCCACCGTTCCACGACCCGCCGACTGTGAACACGGAGCCGTCGGACATCGTCGTGCTCGACTGGTAGGCACGTGCAATGCCGAGTTGCGCACCCGTCATCCAGCCGCCCAGCACCGGGTCGTAGATCGAGGTCTTCGTCGCATCGCTGCCGCCGCTGACCAGCACGCTGCCATCGGCCAGCATGCTCAGGCCAGGGCAGAACATCTGGTGGCCGGTGGCCGTGACCACCAGCGGGCTGGCGCTTCGCGTGGCGGGGTCGAACACCGAGGTGTAGGTGTACGCCTCGTTGCTGCTCGTGCTGAAGCTGGTCGGCGAGCGGGCTGCCCACAGAAGCAGCTTGCCGTCGGGAAGGTTGGCGGCCGCTGCGGGCACGAGCGGCAGCGTGATCGGATCGGACCAGGGCTTCACCGCGGCGGTCGATTGCGCCGCGGTGTATCCGGCTGCCGTGAACAGGTACTCGTTGGCCGGCAGCCACTTCCCCTTGAATCGGGAGCGCAGCCGAACCACGAGCCGCGCGCCGTCTATGGGAAGGTTTGTCACCGTCAGCGTTGTCGCACTTGTCGATGTGTCCACCACGGGTGTCGCCGAAGAGGCCGACAGGATCGTCAAGCCGTACTGGTTGGCACCCGTGTTGTTCCAGACGAAGGTCGCGCTGCGGCTGGCGAACTTGGTGCCGGGGGACGGACTGGTGAGGGAAGCCGGCTGTCCGTCTGATGGCGCCGGCCTGCTTGCCGATGCGGAGGACGGGCCCGCCAGCGTCGGATTTGCGCCCTGAGCGCGGGCGCCGCCTCCTGCGTCACCGCCGGACCAAACCAGGAACACCAGGGATGCATAAGCAAGCCCGCGCGCGGCGCGCGGCGATGGAACGCTGGTCATCGCTGCTCCTTTTGTTTTTGTCTGCCCGCAGCTTATTCCTTGTGCGCGCAATAAACAATACAAAAGTATTCAACTATGCCACTAAAGATCCAGTTGCTTGATGGCTCCGCGGGCCGCGGCCGCACCACTGGCCATGGAGGCCGTCAGCAGGTAACCGCCGGTCGGCGCCTCCCAATCGAGCATTTCTCCCGCAACGAACACGCCCGGCAATGCGCTCGCCATGAGCCCTTCGTCCAGCGCATCGAAGCGAACACCACCCGCGGTGCTGATGGCTTCATCGATGGGGCGTGCCGCAACCAGCCGCAGCGGTACGGCCTTGATGGTTGCTGCCAGTTGCGCAGGGTCTTGCATGGCCTCTCGGCTCAGCACTTCGTGCAGCACACCGGCCTTGATGCCTTCCAGGCCGAGCCGGCTCTTGAGATGGCTGCTGAGCGAACGGGCGCCGCGCGGATGCGTGACGGCAGCCAGCACTTGCTCGGCGCTGCGGTCTGGCAGCAGATCGAGCAGCAGCGTGGCGCTGCCGTGCGCAGTAATCTCGTCACGCAGCAATGCCGATGCTGCGTAGATCAGGCTACCCTCGATGCCGGTTGCAGTCGCAACGAACTCGCCCTTGCGTGCAAAGCGGCGGCCGTGGCTGTCGGTGAACGAAATGGCGACCGACTTGAAGGGCTGGCCCGCGAAGCGGCTGGAGAAATGTTCGCTCCACCCTGCTCCATCGAAGCCGCAATTGGCGGGAAGCAGCGGCGCAACGTCGACCCCGCGTGCCTGGAGCCACGGCGCCCAAGCGCCATCGGAGCCCAGCCGCGCCCAACTGGCACCACCGAGCGCGAGCACTACCGCATCGGCCTTCACGGCGGCCTCGCCTGCCGGGGTGGCGAACCGCAGCGAAGCCGCAGCGATCGGCTCATCTCCGCCCACAAGCCAGCGATGGCGCATATGAAACTGCACGCCCGCTGCGCGCAGCCGCTGCAGCCATGCACGCAGCAACGGCGCGGCTTTCATGTCGGTCGGGAAGACGCGGCCCGAGGTGCCGACGAAGGTCTCGATGCCCAGGCCCGCTGCCCATTGGCGCACCTGCTCCGGGCCGAACTGGGTGAGCATGGGTTCGAGCTGCGCGCGCCGGTCGCCAAACCGGCTCATGAAGATGTCGAAGGGCTCGGAGTGCGTAAGGTTGAGCCCGCCACGGCCGGCCAACAGGAACTTGCGGCCCACCGAGGGCATGGCGTCGTACACGTGCACCTGCACGCCGGACGCGCTCAAGACTTCGGCCGCCATGAGGCCGGCAGGTCCGCCGCCGATGACGGCGACGGTATGGGAAAGAGTCATTCGAGATTTACCAGTTCGCCCTGCCCGGTCAGGAACGCGGCGCGCACCGTGGCACCGGGATAGGCATGTTGCACAGCCGCGCGGTAGCGCTGCATCTGTGCGATGAGTGCCGCGTCGCGCTCAGGGCGGGCGGCAGATTTGTAGTCGAGGATCCACCAGGCACCGGTGGCGCGCTCGCGCACCAGCCGGTCGATGCGCAGCGTTTCGCCCTCGTGCACCAGGGTGACTTCATTGCCGTGCCAGTCGATCATGCGCTCATTCCAAGCCCATGCGCCGGCGCCGCCGCGAATGCGCTCGGCGAGCACCGCGGCGCCGCGTGCCTGCTGCGCGTCGAGCAAGAACTCGCGCGCCGCGGCGCGCACATGCGCGGCCGGCAGCGGCTCGCCCGGCTCGGCCCATTCGAGCAGACGGTGCATCGCCTGGCCGAACGCGGCAGCGCGCGCATCGACCGTGGCGTCGGCGGCTTTCTTGATAACCACGGGTTCCTTGACGGTCGGCGCGAGCGTGGGCATCTGCTTCATCGGGAAGCTGCCCGCACCGGAAGCCACCGGCAACACGATCAGCGGCTCATCGGCTTCGGCCGGTTCGCACATCGACTCGAGCCGCGACCACCAGCTGCCCTCGTTGGCGCGGGCCGGCTGCACCGACGACAGCACAAGGCGCTCGCGCGCCCGGGTGGTTGCGACGTAAAGACCATTGAGCTCTTCGCGGTGGCGCGCGCGCTGTTCTTCTTCGAGCAACGTGGTGGCGCAGCCCGGCGGTGTTTTCTCGCTCGCCAGGAACACGAAACGCGTGGGCGCACTGTCGCTGCCCTTCCATTCGACCAGCACGCCCATGGTCTGGGCGCGCGGCGGCGGCGCGTCGCAGTCGAGCATCAGCACGGTGTCGGCCTCGAGGCCCTTGGCACCGTGCACGGTAAGCAGTTGCACCGCATCGGGCACGGCGACGGACGGCGCCCTGACGCCCCCGGCCCGCAATGCGCGCACCAGCGCATAAGGCGTGGCGTAGCGCGCGCCTTCGATCTCCAGCGATGCCGCCAGCAGCCCCCGCAGATTGGCCAAGGCACTCTGGCGCATGGCCGAAGGCATGGCGGCGCCGAACCTGGCGAGCACATCGCCGTCGTGAAAGATCGCATCGAGCGCATCGTGCGGTGGCAACGCAGCAAGCCAGCGCCGCCATTGCTTGAGCTTGGCGCCCGCCTCGACCAGTTCCGGCGGCAAGCCTTCGCCCTTCTGGATCAGCGCGAACCAGCTCACAGAGGGGTGCTCGCGCTGGCGCAGCGCCAACTGCACCAGTGCGTCGTCGCCGATGCCGAACAGCGGTGACTTGAGCGCACGTGCCAGGGAGAGGTCGTGCGCGGGCGAGACCAGCGCATCAATCAGCGCGACCACGTCCTGCACTTCAGGCGCATCGTGCAGCTCGTTCTTTTCGGGCTGCTGCACGGGAATGTGCCGCTGACGCAGCGCGTCCTGCATGGCGGATAGACGGTTGCGGCGGCGCGCCAGCACCATGATCTGCCGCGGCGGCGTGCCGTCGGCAATGCGCTGCGCCACCCAGCGTGCGGCCTGCTCGCATTCCTTTTGCAGCAATTGCTCTTCGGGCAGCACGCGCGGCGTCACGAGGCTGTCGCGCCAATGCAGCATGCCGTCGTCGGCAGGTGCGGCTGCGGCCGTGCTGACCGCATCGCGGTCGATAGGCGGGAGCTTGAGCAGTTCGCCCTCGTCGTTGCGCTCGGTGGTGTGCGCGCGGTAGCCGTCGAACTCGCCCGCGTCCTGCGCGGCGAGCATCGCCTGGTTGACAAGGCCGACCACCGCACGCGCGTTGCGGTGGGTGTGATCGCAGTTGAGCAGTTCGCCGCCCAAGCCTTCGCGCACGAACTTCTTCGCGGCAATGAACACCTGCGGCTCGGCGCGGCGAAAGCGGTAGATGCTCTGCTTCGGATCGCCCACGATGAAGACGCGCGGCGCCTTGCCGCCCGCGCCGGTGTAGGCACTGAGCCAGCCGTAGAGCGCCTGCCACTGCAACGGGTTGGTGTCCTGGAACTCGTCGATCAACAGATGGGCGATGCGGGCATCGAGCCGCTCTTGCACCCAGCCCGACAGCGCCGACTGGCCCAGCAGCAGTTGCGCGGCCTGCTCGACGTCGTTCATGTCGACCCAGCCGTGCGCGCGCTTCACATCGGCAAACGCGGAGACGAGGATGCGCGTGAGGCGCGTCATGCGCTGCTGGTAGAGCCACGCCGCGTGCTGGGCCTGCGCCATGCACAGGGTCTGGAGCTCGGCTTCGGCTTCTTGCGCGGCGGGGAATTTCTGCAGGTTCTTGGTGAGCCGGTCTTCCGTCGCGACGAAGAAATTCTTGCGCAGGTGCGCCAAGGCGGCGGCACGCGATTCGCTCGGCGGCTCGCCGGTGCCGAACACGTCGATGATCGCCTCGGCGGCCTTCTGCGGCGTCTTGTTGGCCTCGCGGCCGAGCGCGGCGGCGCGATCGAGCCAGCGGCGCCTGACAAGGTCTCCACTCAAGGCATCGGTCGGCTCGTCCAGGCCTCGGAGCGAAGGATGCATGGCGCTGAAGTGCTGCACCGCCGACGCCGGGTCGGACAGCGCAAACTCGACGCGGCGCGTGAGCGCTTCGCCCAGGGCCTTGGCGGTCTGCGAGCGGCCGTAGGTGGCCACGACGGCGTAGTAGTCGGCCAGCGCCTCCTTGTCGGCCGTCACGGCCTCGAAGAAGGGCCGCCAGGTGCGCGCGCGCGCCTCGGCATCGTCTTCGAGCAGTTCGTAGTTCGCAGGCAGGCCGAGTTCACGCAATACCGCCAGTGGCGCGTTGCGCAACAGCCCTGCAAACCAGGCATGGAAGGTACGAAACTGCACCGGCCGGCCGCCTTCGAGCAAGCGCCTGTAGAGGCCTTTCAGGCGCGGGACGGCGGCAAGTGCGGCCGCGGGATCGACACCGCGCATGACGAGCTCGTGCACCAGTTCTTCGGGGCTGCGCTCGGCGAACTGCTCCAGCCATTGGTCGAGCCGTTCCCGCATTTCTCCAGCGGCCTTCTTGGTGAAGGTAATCGCCAGGATCTCGTGCGGCTCGCAGGCGGATTCGCCCTCTTCGAGCAGCGCGCGCAAGATGCGGGACACCAGCATCCAGGTCTTGCCTGCGCCGGCGCAGGCTTCGACCGCAACGGAGCGACGCGGATCGCAGGCGACGGTGTAGAAGGCCTCGCGCGTGACGTGCCGGCCGTTGTGTTCGTAGGCGGCGCCGTTCATTGGGCAGGGCCTCCAGCCGCAGCTTCAGTCGAAGGCGGAGGTTGTTCGATCTCCCAGAAGTCTTTTCTGCAAAGCCCCCGTGCGGCGCAGTAGTCGCAGATGGCGCCCTCCCCAGTGGCGGAAGCGCCGCACCCTCGGCAATGCGCGTGAAATCATCGAGGATGCCCGCGACCAGCGCATCGCGCGCCTCCACCACCACGGGTTGCTCGACGGTTTGCGTGCCGGACGACTTCTCGCCGACATTCACGTAGGCGGCACGCAGCGTGTCGTCGGCCACCAGCGCGGCATAGAAGGCCAGCTGCGTGTCCTCGGTCGGATCCTTCACGCGCTCCTTGGTGACCGCGGCCGATTCAGTCTTGTAGTCGATCACGAAGGCCTGCCCATCGGGCATGCGGTCGATGCGGTCCAAGCGGCCGACCAGTTGCAGGTTGCTCAACGGCTGCTCCATCCACGGTTCCGATTCGGCGAACACCGCACCGCTTGCCTCATGCCCGGCGAGCCACTGCAGGTAGCCGTCGCGCACCGCCGGCCATGCCGCGGCGAACGGCAGGAACTCGGCATCGGAGAGAGCGAACTCGTGCGTGGCGCGCTCGGCCGCGGCGGTGATGTACGCCACGCGTTCCGCCATCGCATTGGTGGGGGTTTCCTTCAGCGCCTCATGAAAGTGGCCCAGCACGGCATGCAGCCAGTTGCCGAAGTCGCGCTTGTCGACCTCGGCGTCGAGCTCGTCGGCGCTGCGAAGGCCCAGCTGCCGCAAAGCGAAGAAGCGGTAGGGGCAGCGGCGCAGGTCTTCGTAGACGCTGGTCGAAATGTTCCGCAGCGGCAGCAGCGCTCCAGAAGGTGTCGGATAGGCGGTCGGCTGCACCGCAACCTCGCGCGGCGTGCGCGGATCCGGCGCCATTTGCAGCGCATGGTCGAGCTGCAGCGCCTGCACCAGCGGACTCGGCCGCACCGGCTCGCCGCTCGCATCGGACTGGCGCCACAGCAATTCGCAGCAAGGGTTGCACAAGGCCGCGGCCCAGGCCGAACGCTGCGCGGCCTCGAGCGTTTCGCGCGCGGGCAAGCCCAGTTCGGCGCGCTGGACAGCGCTCCAGTTGCCGGGCGGCTCGGGCGAGGCAGGCAGGCGCCGGTCGTCGCAGCCTGGAATGACCACCGCGCCGAATGCGCGCCCCAGCAGCTGGTGCAGCGGCAGCACCACCACCTGAGGCACGTCGCCGCCGGCTGGCGGCACGAAGCTGGCGTCTTCGAGCACGTCGCGCGCCCAGGCGGTGAACTCGGCCAGCGTGTGGCGCCCGCCTGGAAATTCGTCGTCGTCGCCGTGCGCGCCGGCATCGAGCCACAGGGCACCGATCACCTTGCCACCGGCCATGTCGGCGGCGAGCGGCTCCCACTGCCCGCCGGCTTCGAGCAGCTCGCGCAGGGCCCGGAGCCAGTGTGCAAGCGGCCTGGAACGGGCCATGGCCATGCGGCGGCCTTCGACGGCTTCGGTGAAGGGCAGCAATGCGATGTCTTGCGGCTTTTCGCTGCGCGCGGCCTGCCCGCACCAGGCAGCCCACTCGCGCACGCCCTCGCGCCGCAGCCGCGCCTCGAGCGCCTGCACGGCGAGCGCATCGCCGTCGACGCTGCTCTTGAGCCACTCGAGCACCTGGTCGCTGCCCGCGTCGTGCGCACAGGCGCGCAGCGCGCTCATCACGGTGGCGGCGGCGCGCGTGGTGGAAAGCTTCCAGCCGGTTTCGTCGTGCGCCGTGATGCCGTGCGCCTGGAGCTGCGCGCCGATGCGCCGCGTGAGCGCGCGGTCGGTGGTGATGAGCGCGACCGGCGCGCGACCCTCTGCCAGGTGCCGCAACACGCAGGCGGCGGCCAGTTCCGCCTCGTCCTCCGGGTCGTCGGCAATGTGCGCGCTGGCGGCCGCGGCGGGCGGCGCCGTGGGCACCAGCGAGAGATGAATCGCGCGATCGCCCCACAGGTTGCACAGCGTCTGCGTGAGCGGATCGGTCTGGAAGCCCTCGAGCACGATGATCGCATCGACCTGCGTGCGCACGCTCTCGCGCAGCAGCACATCGGTGGCATAGCCAGAGTTGGCGGCCCAGGCCACCGCAACGCGGATCAGCGCGCTTTCGATGCGGAACCACTCCGACTCGCTGCCCGCTTCGGCCACGTGGGCCGCCTTCTGCGCCCATTCGCCGCCGCGCTCTTGCGGTAACGCGGCGGCCGCCAGCGGAGCCAGCTGGTAGGCCAGCTCGACCACCCGGCCCGCGAGCGCAAAGCGTTCGGCGGCAAAGCCGGCCTGCGACAGCAGCGCCTGGGCCGTGACCAGGTCGCGCGCCATGTCGAACGCGATGTCGTAGCCCGTGGGCAAAAAACCGCCCGAGCTGCGCGCCCAGTTGCGCGTGGTTTCGAACCGCGGCACGAAGCCCGCGCTGCCGCAGCGCCCCCACATGCCGCGCGCAACTCCCATGAGCTGCGCATAGGGCACCAGCACCACGGTGCGCGCCGCGTGCAGCTGCCGCTTTGCAATAGCGGCGGCAATGCGGGCAACCACGCCGTCGGCGGGGTCGCACCACAGGGCCTGGACGGGGTGGCCTTCGTTCATGTTCTATCGAGGGGTTGGAGGGCGTGGGGGCGCGACGCGCAACGGGCTTTTGCTATCGGCGCCATAGCGTTCCCGCACGGCACCCCACCCCTTGGTTTCTGTCACAATGACCAGCACTTTAGCTGCACCGAAACTCTCCGCGCACAAGGACACATCACATGGCCAGCGACCTGATCAAACACATCTCCGATTCTTCCTTCGAAGCCGACGTGCTCAAGTCCAGCCAGCCCGTGCTGGTCGACTACTGGGCCGAATGGTGCGGCCCCTGCAAGATGATCGCACCCATCCTGGATGAAGTGTCGACCGCCTACGAAGGCAAGCTGCAGATCGCCAAGCTCAACGTGGACGAAAACCGCGACATCCCGGCCAAGTTCGGCATCCGCGGCATCCCCACGCTCATGCTGTTCAAGGACGGCCAGCTGGCCGCCACCAAGGTCGGCGCCATGAGCAAGGCGCAACTCACGGCCTTCATCGACCAGCAGCTCGCCTGAGACATTTCAACCGGCCAGCGCGCAATGCGTTGGCCGGACGATTTTTCCTGTCATAATCTCCCACAGATCACCGGCCCTTTCCAGGCAACCGGTTCGAGTTCCCCGGTTAGTGAAGCAGTTCTCGCTTCACGTTTAACCTCCCCCCGTTTTCCGATCGATTACCCCGCGAGGGGTCATTCCATGCACTTAAACGAACTCAAGGCACTCCACGTGTCTGAAGTCCTCAAGCAGGCTGAAGCGCTTGAGATCGAAAACGTCGGCCGCATGCGCAAGCAGGAGCTGATGTTCGCGATCATCAAGAAGCGCGCCAAGGCCGGCGAGCAGGTCTTCGCCGACGGCGTGCTCGAAATCCTGCCCGACGGCTTCGGTTTTCTGCGCAGCCCCGACACCAGCTTCACCGCCAGCACGGACGACATCTACATCTCGCCGAGCCAGGTGCGCCGCTTCAACCTGCACACCGGCGACATGATCGAAGGCGAAGTGCGCACGCCCAAGGACGGCGAGCGCTACTTCGCGCTGACCAAGCTCGACAAGGTCAACGACGGTCCGCCCGAGCAGAACAAGCACAAGGTGATGTTCGAGAACCTGACGCCGCTGTTCCCCAAGGAGCAGATGAAGCTCGAGCGCGACGGCATCAAGAGCGACGAGAACATCACGGGCCGGATCATCGACATCATCGCTCCCATCGGCAAAGGCCAGCGCGCCCTGCTGGTGGCGCCGCCCAAGAGCGGCAAGACGGTGATGATGCAGCACATCGCCCACGCCATCAGCGCCAACTACCCCGAAGTGCACATGATGGTGCTGCTGGTGGACGAGCGGCCTGAAGAAGTGACCGAAATGCAGCGCACCGTGAAGGGCGAGGTCATTGCCTCGACCTTCGACGAGCCCGCAGCGCGCCACGTGCACGTGGCCGAAATGGTGATCGAGCGCGCCAAGCGCCTGGTCGAGCTCAAGAAGGACGTGGTGATCCTGCTCGACTCGATCACCCGCCTTGCCCGCGCCTACAACAACGTCGTGCCCTCGTCGGGCAAGGTGCTGACCGGCGGTGTCGACTCCAACGCATTGCAGCGCCCCAAGCGCTTCCTGGGCGCGGCGCGCAACGTGGAAGAAGGCGGCTCGCTGACCATCATCGGCACCGCGCTGATCGATACCGGCAGCCGCATGGACGAAGTGATCTTCGAAGAGTTCAAGGGCACCGGCAACTCCGAAATCCACCTGGACCGCCGCCTGTACGAAAAGCGCGTGTTCCCGTCGATCCAGCTCAACCGCAGCGGCACGCGCCGCGAAGAACTGCTGCTCGCCCCCGAGATCCTGCAGAAGACGCGCATCCTGCGCCAGCTCATGTACAACATGGACGAGATCGAGTCGATGGAGCTGATGCTCAAGAACATGAAGGCGACGAAAACGAATGTCGAGTTCTTCGACATGATGCGTCGCGGCGGCTGAGCTCCCACGCTCACCGCAAAAGCGCGTTGACCCTCCCGGTCAACGCGCTTTTTTCATGGGCGTTCGACGATACGGATCGCCCGCCCCTCGGCCGCGCTCCGCTGGCCGATATCGAGCAGTTCCATCAGCGCGACGGCCTGCTCGGGAGGCACCGGATTCGGGCCATTGCCAAGGATCGCATCGCGCACCGCAGCGTAGTAGTCGACGTAGTTGCCGGCCCGCGTGGGCCAAACGCGGCGCTGCGGCTCCCCGCCATCGCTGCCGGGCACCACGAGTTCGCCGTCTTGCGGGTCTGCGCCCCACCCCGCCATGGGCGGCCGCTGCCCGGCGCGCAGCGCGTCTTCCTGCGGATCGACGCCGTGCTTGATGTAGCTGCCGCGGGTGCCGTGGACGATGTATCGCGGCGCCGCATGGGCCGCGAGCGTCGTGGCGTGGAGCACCACGCGCAGCGGGGCATGCGGGCCGCTTTCGTAGCGCAGCACGGCATGAAAGTAGTCTTCGACCTGCGCCCCGTCGCGCAGCGCCGCGGTGTCGAGCTGCAGTGAATCGGGCTTTCCGAACAGCTGGACAGCCTGGTCGACCAGGTGCGCGCCCAGGTCGACCCACAGGCCCGCACCGGGCACCTTCTGCTCGCGCCAGCGGTCGCGCACCTCGGGGCGAAAGCGGTCGAAATGCGATTCCAGGTACACCGGGCGGCCGAGCTCGCCGCTGGCCAGCACGTCCTTGAGCGTGAGGTAGTCGGCGTCGAAGCGCCGGTTCTGGTAAACCGCCAGCACCCGGTTGTTGCGCCGGGCCAACGCTTCCAGATCCCGGGCCTCGGCCACGTCGAGGGTGAAAGGCTTGTCCACCACCACGTGCTTGCCGGCCTCCAGCGCCACCTTGGCAACCGGATAATGCAGCGCATTGGGGGTGGCGACCACCACCAGGTCGATGTCCGGCCGGGCCACGAGCGCCGCCACGTCGGGCACCACGGCTGCATTCGGCCAGTCGGCATTGACTTTTTGCGGCTGCGAACTGGCCACGGCCGCCAGTTCGAACCCCGGAACGGCCGAAAGCACGGGCGCATGGAAGGTCTGGCCGGCAAAGCCGTAGCCGACGAGGCCGGCACGCAAGGTTCTGGAGGTCATCTACGGAGGCCTTTCACTCGAAACGGCCAGTATGCGATAATCGACGGCTCCGCGAAAAGTGCGGCTGGGCGTTTTGCCCGGCGCTTCCCCAAGGAACAGCTTGCCCTCTGCCGGCACGCTTGTGGCTCTCGCATCGACCCCAAAGGAAACACCATGGCAAAAGAAGGCATTCACCCGAATTATCGCGAAGTTCTGTTCGTCGACATGTCGAACGGCTTCAAGTTCGTGACCCGTTCGTGCGCGAACACCAAGGAAATGGGCAAGACCGACGACGGCCGCGAACTGCCGCTGTTCAAGCTCGACACCACGAGCGAATCGCACCCGTTCTACACCGGCACGCAAAAGTCGGTCGACAACATGGGCGGTCGCGTCGAGAAGTTCCGCAACCGCTTCGGCAAGACGACCGGCGCTGCTTCCAAGTAAAGCACGCGCTTTCGCACTGAGGGCAGCCCGGTTTACCGCGCTGCCCTTTTTCTTTCCCAAAACCGCCGTTCGCTCATCTTCCCCTGTGAATCAACCCACTCCTGCGATCGTTGCCCAGAGCGCCGTGCGCCGGTTGCCGCGCATTGCGTTGCTGTTGTTATGCGCCGCCTACCTTCTGCCGGGCCTTGTGGGACGCGGCCCGTGGAAGAGCGCAGACATCACGTCGTTCGGCTACATGGCCGAGCTGGCGCGAACCACCGAAGGCATTGCACGCTGGTTCGACCCCATGCTGCTGGGCCTGCGGCCTGAAACGCCGGCGCTCATTCCGTACTGGATCGGCGCTTGGGCCATCAAGATCGCGCCCTCGTGGCTGCACCCCGACCTGGCCGTGCGCATCGTCTTTGCGCTGATGCTCTGGGGCACGTTCACCGCCACCTGGTACGCGGTTTACTACCTTGCCCGCACCTCGCGGGCCCAGCCGGTGGCCTTTGCCTTCGGCGGCGAGGCACGCCCCACCGACTACGCCCGCGCCATCGCCGACGGCGGATTGCTGGCGCTGATCGCCTGCCTGGGCCTGGCCCAGCTCGGCCACGAAACCACGCCGGCACTGGCGCAGCTGTACTTCGCGTCGCATCTCTTCTACGGCGTGGCCGCGCTGCCATACCGCCGAGTCGGCCCCGTTATCGCGCTGATCGTCGGCACGGTCGGAATGACGCTGAGCGGCGGCCCCACGGTCGGGCTGGCACTGGCGATCGGTAGTGCGCTTTTCATGGCCTACGAGCGGCGCACCGCCCGCAAGGCCGACACCACGACGGACGAAGGGCCCATCTACACCCGGGGGCGCTCGCGACGATGATCGCAGTCGCTCTGGTGGCCGCGGCGCTGGCCGTGGGCCTCGGGTTGCTCGAATGGAAAATCCAGCTGCCGGGCAGGCACCCGAGCAGCACCTCCGTGCTGGGCGACGTGCGCAGCCAGGCCAAACTGCTGGTGTGGTTCACCTGGCCGGTGTGGCCATTGGCCATCTGGACGCTCTGGCGCTGGCGCCGGCAGCTCACCGCGCGCCACGTGGCCCTGCCTTTCTGGTTTGCGCTGGTGCCGCTGGCCGCCACCTGGACCACCGATTATTCCGACCGGTCGCTGCTGCTGGCGCTGCCCGCGTTCGCCACGCTGGCGGCCTTCGCGCTGCCGACCTTCCGGCGCAGCGCGGCGGCGCTGATCGACTGGTTCAACGTGCTGTTCTTCAGCGGCCTGGCCGTGCTGGGCTGGGTCTACTGGATCGCCATGCAGACCGGCGTGCCGCCCAAGCCGGCCGCCAGCGTGGCACGCCTGGTGCCAGGCTTCGTGCCCGAGTTCTCTATGGTTCCGTTTGTCCTGGCGCTGGCCGCAACCATCGCCTGGTGCTGGGTGGTGCGCTGGCGCACCGGGCGGCACCAGGCCGCGCTCTGGAAAACGCTGGTGCTCCCTGCCGGCGGCACCGCGCTGTGCTGGATGCTGCTGATGACGCTCTGGTTGCCCTCCATCGACTACGCGCGCAGCTACGTTCCGCAAGTGCGCGCGGTCGCCGAACGGGTCGGACAGCCGAGCTGCGTTGCCGAACTGGCGCTCAGCCGCGCGCACATTGCGGCCCTGCAGCACCATGGCCGCTTCAACCTGCAGCCGCTGCTGCTTGGCACCAATTGCCCGTGGCTGCTGGTCAGCCCCGAGACCATCGAGCGGCTGCACACCATCATTCCCCTGGAGCAATGGCGTTTCAGCGGCACGCTGCGCCGGCCCAGCAGCGCGACCGACGACCTGCTGCTCTATCAAAAGATCGCACCGTAGCAAGTGACCGGCGAAAGAGGTCTGATCGCGCGGCACGCCGGCACGGTGCTGGTCGGCCAGCTGGCCGTGATGGCATTCGGCGTGACCGACACCATCGTGGCCGGGCGCTATGCCGAAAGCGCCCTCGCCGCGCTGTCGGTGGGCGCGGCCGTCTTCATCAGCGTGTTCGTCTCGCTGATGGGCGTGCTGCAGGCGCTGCTGCCGGTGTGGGCCGAACTGCACGGCGCCGACCGCAGGAGCGAAGTCGGCCGCTCGGTGCGGCAGTCGCTTTACCTGAGCGCCATCACCATCGCGATCGGCATGGTGGTGCTGCTTTTCCCTGGCGCGGTGTTGCGCTGGACCCAGGTGCCTCCCGACATGCGTGCCGGCGTGGAGGCGTACCTGGCAGTGCTGGCCTTTGCGCTGCCGCCTGCCCTGCTCTTCCGCTTGTTCAGCACGCTGAACCAGAGCCTCGGCAAGCCGCAGGTCGTCACCTGGCTGCAGCTCGGCTCGCTGTTCGTGAAGCTTCCTCTGTCGATCTGGTTCACCTTCGGCGGCGCGGGCCTGCCGGCCATGGGCCTGGTGGGCTGCGCCTGGGCCACGCTGTGCGTGAACTGGGCGATGCTGGCCTGTGCGGCATGGCTCCTGCGCAGCAGCTCGTTCTACAAGGACTACCGGCTCTGGGAACGCATCGAGGCACCCGACTGGCGGCAGATCCGCCAGTTTGCAAGCCTTGGCATTCCCGGGGGTTTGGCGGTGCTGGTGGAGGTGACTTCGTTCACCTTGATGGCGCTGTTCATCGCTCGGCTCGGCACGGCCGCGGCAGCAGCACACCAGATTGCCTCCAACGTGCTGGCGGTGGCCTACATGGTGCCTCTTTCATTGGCCATTGCCACCAGCGCGCGCGTGAGCTTCTGGCTCGGTGCCGGCCATGCGGCCAAGGCGCGCCGCGCCTGCCGCATGGGGTTTGAGCTCACCGCCCTCTGCGCGCTGTTCTTCGCGGGGGCCATGGTGGCCCTGCGCTTCAAGCTGGCCCACGTGTATTCGGACAACCCGGCCGTGGTGGCAATTGCCGCGGCGTTGCTGCTGGTGGTGGCGGCCTACCACTTTGCCGACGCGCTGCAGACGCTGTGCGTGTTCGTGCTGCGCTGCTACCGCGTCACGCTGGCGCCGCTCGTCATCTATTGCACGCTGCTGTGGGGGCTGGGCCTTGGCGGCAGCTATCTGCTGGCCTACCGCGGCCTGGGGCCCTGGCCCGCGATGCAGTCGCCGCTGGCGTTCTGGCTCATGGGCTCGGGCGCGCTCGCGGTCACTGCCGTGCTGTTCGGCGCCCTGCTGCGGTGGACGATGCGGCGTTCACTTCGCTAGCAGCCGCGCTTCCCGCACCCTGTTCGCCGGAAAAACCAGCGCAAAGCGGGAGCCCTTGCCCACCGTGCTCTCGATGCGCAGTTCAGCTCCGTGCCGCTGCGCAATGTGCTTGACGATGGCGAGGCCCAGCCCGGTGCCGCCAGTCTCGCGCGAGCGGCTGCGGTCGATGCGATAGAAGCGCTCCGTCAGGCGGGGAATGTGCTCGGCGGCAATGCCGGGGCCGGTGTCGCGCACTGCGTATTCACCGCGCCCGTCGGGCAACCGCCGCCAGGTCACCGCCACCTCGCCGCCGCCGGGCGTGTAGCGAATGGCGTTGGTCAGCAGGTTCGACATGGCGCTTTGCAGCTCTGTCGGCGCACCAGAAATTTCGGACTCGGCGTCGATCGTGAAGGAAAGCCGATGCCCCTGCGGCACCAGCCGGCCGGACAACCCGCGCCCTTCGTCTTCGCACTGCGCAAGCAGCGCGCGAATCCGGATCCACTGGTTGCCCGAAGGCGGCGCGCTTCCTTCGAGGCGCGAGAGCGTCAGCAGGTCGTTCACCAGCGTTTCCATGCGGTGCGACTGCTGGCTCATCAGCGACAGGTACCGCGTGCGCTCCTCCGCATCGAGCGGAAGGTTCTGCAGCGTTTCGACAAAGCCGGCCAGCACCGTGAGCGGCGTGCGGATTTCATGCGAAACATTCGCGACGAAGTCGCGCCGCATGGCTTCCGCCTGCTCTACCGCGGTAATGTCGCGCGTGAGCAGCATGCGCCGGTTGCCGGCATACGGATGCACCTGCACCGAAAGCCGCACCGGATGGCTGCGCTGCTGCGCCTGGCCGTGGCCGGAGGCATCGATGACGACATCGCGGCTGTAGTTCCACGAGGCCAGGTAGGCCACGAAGGCCGGGTCGCGCACCAGGTTTGCAAGGTGCTGCAAAGATCGCGCTCGGCATTGATGCCGAACTGGGCGGCCGCCGTCTGGTTGCACCATTCGATACGGCCCTGCTCATCGAGCAGGATCACGCCGTTGGGGGACGCCTGGATGGCCGCCAGAAACTCCTGAAGGCGCTCTTCGGCCTGCCGGGTCTGCTGCTCGCGCTCGCGCAGCAGCTTGCGGATTCGCTCCGCGAGTTCACCCCACACGCCGGCTCCGCGCGTGGGCAGCCCCGATGCGTTATTGCGCAACACCCGCAGCAGGCGCTCGGCCCGCCACGCGTCCAGCGCGAGCCAGAGCACCGCGCCCAGCCAGGCACCCAGCCATCCGAACTTCCAGCCGAAAATGCCTGCAGCGCCCAAGCCAAAGACGATGGACGCTATAAGAAAAGTAGCAATACGGAAAGGCATGGCGCGCGATTATCCGCGCCCGCGGCCGATGAACACCGCGCTCTTCAAACCGTGACTTGGGCAGTCAGGCGATAGCCGGCGCCGCGCACGGTTTCGACCATGGGTGCCGCGGCACCCAGCGATTCGCGCAGGCGCTTGACGTGCACGTCAACCGTGCGTTCCTCGATGTAGACATGGTCGCCCCAGACCTTGTCGAGCAACTGCGCACGGCTGTGCACGCGTTCGGCATGCTGCATCAGGTAGGCCAGCAGCTTGAACTCGGTGGGCCCCACCTTGAGCGCATTGCCTTGCCAGGTGACGCGGTGCGTGGCGGTGTCGAGCGCGAGCTCGCCGATCTCCACGCGCTCGGTCACCACCTCGGGTGCGCGGCGGCGCAGCACGGCGCGAATGCGCGCGAGCATTTCCTGGGTGGAGAACGGCTTGGTGATGTAGTCGTCGGCGCCCGCGTCCAGGCCGGCCACCTTGTCGGGCTCGTCGCCGCGCGCGGTCAGCATCAGGATCGGGATGGCCTTGGTGCGTGCGTCCTTGCGCCACTGGCGGGCGAGCTGCAGGCCGCTTTGGCCCGGCAGCATCCAGTCGAGCAGGATCAGGTCCGGCAGGAAAGCGTCGATCTCGCGCTGGGCTGCGGCACCGTCTTCCGACCAGATCGGCTCGAAGCCGTTGTGGCGCAGGTTGACGGCGATCAGCTCGGCGATCGACGACTCGTCTTCGACGATCAGGACTCGGGGTTTCTTCATGCTTTCTGGGGAGTCTGGCGCTCGTTCTGTTACTGCAGCGCCGATTCGATTTCCTGCATCGAAGTGTGCCGTACATCGGCGCCCTTGACGATGTAGATGATGAACTCGGCGATGTTCTTGGCGTGGTCTCCGATGCGTTCGATGGCCTTGGCCAGGAACAACAGGTCGAGGCTGGCCGAGATGGTGCGCGGGTCTTCCATCATGTAGGTGACCAGCTTGCGCACGAAGCCGTCGAACTCCTTGTCGATCAGGTCGTCGTCCTTCAGGATCGACAGCGCGGCGGCCGTGTCCAGGCGCGCGAACGCGTCCAGCGCGGTGCGCAGCAGGCCCGAGGCCAGGTCGGCGGCGATGCGCAGTTCATTCGAAGGCAGCGCGCGGGCCGAACCGCTCTCGATGATCGACTTGACCATGCGTGCGATCTTGTTGGCCTCGTCGCCCACGCGCTCGAGGTTGGCCGTGGTCTTGGAAATGGCGATCAGAAGGCGCAGGTCGCGCGCGGTCGGCTGGCGCCGCGCGATGATCGACGACAGCTCGCGGTCGATCTCGATCTCCATCGCGTTCACGCGGTGCTCGGTTTCCATCACGCGGTCGGCCGCTTCGGGGTCGAACTGCAGCAGCGCGTACACCGCCTGGTGGATCTGCGCCTCGACCATGCCGCCGAGTTCCATCACGCGCGACGAAACGCCGTTGAGTTCGCTGTCGAACTGGCTGGAGAGATGTTTTTCAGTCATGTGTGCCTCCTTGGCATCAGCCGAAACGGCCGGTAATGTAGTCCTCGGTCTCCTTGCGCTGCGGCTTGAAGAACATCTGTTCCGTCGCGCCGAACTCGATCAGGTCGCCCAGGTACATGTACGCGGTGTAGTCGCTACAGCGTGCGGCCTGCTGCATGTTGTGCGTCACGATGACCACGGTGTACTCGTTTTTCAGCTCGGCAATCAACTCTTCGATCTTCGCGGTCGAAATCGGGTCGAGTGCGGAGCACGGCTCGTCGAGCAGCAGCACTTCGGGCTTGATGGCGATGCCGCGTGCAATGCACAGGCGCTGCTGCTGGCCGCCCGAAAGGCCCGAGCCGCTTTGCTGCAGCTTGTCGCGCACCTCGGTCCAGAGGGCGGCCTTCTTCAGGGCCCACTCGACGCGGTCGTCCATTTCGCTGGCGCTCAGGTTCTCGAACAGCTTCACGCCGAAGGCGATGTTGTCGTAGATCGACATCGGGAACGGCGTGGGCTTCTGGAACACCATGCCGACCTTCGCTCGGATCAGGGCCACGTCCTGCTTGGAGGTGAGCAGGTTCTCGCCGTCCAGCGCAATGGTGCCTTCGGCGCGCTGCTCCGGGTAGAGCTCGAACATGCGGTTGAAGGTGCGCAGCAGGGTCGACTTGCCGCAGCCTGACGGGCCGATGAAGGCCGTAACCTTGTTCTCGGGAATCTCGAGGTTGATGCCCTTGAGCGCGTGGAACTTGCCGTAGTAGAAGTTCAGGTCCTTGACCGAGATCTTCGAGCGCGACGGTTGTGCGACAGTGTTTGGCATGGTTGCTACTTCTTCTTGAATCAGAGTTTGTTGCGCGTAAGAACGCGCGCCAGGATGTTGAGGGCAAGCACGGCCACGGTGATCAGGAACACGCCGGCCCAGGCCAGCTGTTGCCAGTTTTCGTACGGGCTCATCGCAAACTTGAAGATCGTCACCGGCAGGCTGGCCATTGGCTGGCTGATGTCGGCGGTCCAGAACTGGTTGTTCAGCGCGGTGAAGAGCAGCGGCGCGGTTTCGCCGGCAATGCGCGCCACGGCCAGCAGCACACCCGTGACCACACCGGCACGCGCGGCGCGCAGCGTGATGCTCAAGATCACCTTCCACTTGGGCGTGCCAAGTGCATAGGCCGCTTCGCGCAGGCCCGGCGGCACCAGCTGCAGCATGTTCTCGGTGGTGCGAATGACCACCGGAATCACGATCAGCGCCAGCGAAAGCGCACCCGCAAGGCCCGAGAAGGTCTTGAAGTACGCCACCACCACGGCATAAACGAACAGGCCGATCACGATCGACGGGGCCGACAGCAGGATGTCGTTGACGAAGCGCGTCACCGACGAGAGCCAGCCCTTGGGGTTGTACTCGGCCAGGTAGATGCCGGCCATGATGCCGATCGGCGTGCCCACGAAGGTGGCCAGCGCCACCATCACGAACGAGCCGAAGATCGCGTTGGCGATGCCGCCCGCCTCGTTCGGCGGCGGGGTCATTTCGGTGAACGTGGCAAGCGCCAGGCCGCCAAGGCCCAGTCGCAGCGTTTCCCAAAGAATCCAGATGAGCCAGAACACACCGAACATCATCGCGGCGAGCGACAGCGTGAGCGCGATCTGGTTGACCCGCTTGCGCGAGGCGAACTTGGCCTGGCGGGTTTCTGCAAGCGCCTTGGCGCTCAGCAGGTTTTGTGCAGTGCTCGTATTCATGACTTGGTCCCTTCGCTCTTCTTCATCTGGGCCAGCAGCACCTTGGAGAGCGTCAGCACCACGAAGGTAATGAAGAACAGCACCAGGCCGAGGTACATCAGCGCGGCCTGGTGAAGGCCGGCGCCGGCTTCGGCAAACTCGTTGGCAAGCGCCGAGGTAATGCTGTTGGCAGCCTCGAACACCGACAGCGAATTGAGCTGGTTCATGTTGCCGATCACGAAGGTGACCGCCATCGTCTCACCCAGCGCCCGGCCAAGGCCGAGCATGATGCCGCCGATGACGCCGGCCTTGGTGTAGGGCAGCACGACCTTCGAGACCACTTCCCAGGTCGTGGAGCCGAGCCCGTAGGCCGACTCCTTGAGCAACGGCGGCGTCACCTCGAACACGTCGCGCATCACCGAGGCAATGAACGGAATGATCATGATCGCGAGGATGATGCCGGCCGACAGAATGCCGATGCCCACCGGCGGGCCGGACACCAGGGCGCCGAGGTACGGCACGCCGGCAAGCAGCTTCTGCAGCGGCTGCTGCACCCAGGTGGAAAGAATCGGGCCGAACACGAGCAGGCCCCACATGCCGTACACGATGGACGGCACCGCGGCAAGCAGCTCGATGGCCGTGCCCAGCGGGCGCTTGAGCCAGCTGGGCGAAAGCTCAGTCAAAAACAGCGCAATGCCGAAGCTCACCGGCACCGCAATCACCAGCGCGATGATCGAGGTGGCCAGCGTGCCGTAGATCATGACTAGGCCGCCGTATTCGTTCTGCACGGGGTCCCACACGCTGCTGGTGAGAAAGCCCAGGCCGTATTTCGAAATGGCGGGCCATGCGCCGGCGATCAGCGACAGCAGGATGCCGATCAGCATCGCGAGCGTGAGCAACGCGGCGCCCTTGGCGGCCCAGCCGAACAGGCGGTCGGCCATGGGGCCCGAGCGCGGTGCCTTGGCGGGCGGTGGAGCAGTGGCGCGGCCGCGCTCGGCAGCGAGGTCGAGCGCGGATGCGGAAGCAGGAAAAGTGGATGACACGGGTCGCTCCGGCAAAGACGAATGCGGCGCATCCTGGAGCGGTGTGCTGCTCATGGATGCGCCGTTCTGGGCTGGGTGGGTGGGTTGCTTACTTGAACGCGACCGGCTTGCCCGATGCGTCCTTCACCTCGCCCCATGCCTTGGCAATCGTGGCCTTGACCGTATCGGGCATCGGCACGTAGTCGAGCTCGTCGGCGGTCTTGTCGCCGTTCTTGTAGGCCCAGTCGAAGAACTTGAGCACGGTGGTGGCGTTGGCGGGCTTGTCCTGCGCCTTGTGCAGCAGGATGAAGGTCGCGCCGGTGATCGGCCATGCGCCCTTGTCGGCCTGGTTGGTCAGCACCTGGTAGAAGCTCTTGTTCCAGTCGGCCGCGGCGGCAGCGGCCTTGAAGGCCGTGTCTTCAGGCGAGACGAAGTTGCCGGCTGCGTTCTGCAGCTGGGCGTACGTCATCTTGTTCTGCTTGACGTAGGCGTATTCGACATACCCGATCGAGTTGGGCAGGCGGTTCACGAAAGCGGCGACGCCTTCATTGCCCTTGCCGCCCGCGCCGGTGGGCCAGTTCACGGCCGTGCCTTCGCCGACCTTGCTCTTCCACTCGGCGTTGACCTTGCTCAGGTAGTTGGTGAACAGGAAGCTGGTGCCCGAGCCGTCGGCGCGGCGAACCGGTGCAATGGCGGCGTCCGGCAGGGCCAGCGAGCCGTTCAGCGCCTTGATGGCTGGGTCGTTCCACTTGGTGATCTTGCCCAGGTAGATGTCGCCCAGCACCTGGCCGTTGAGCTTCAGTTCGCCCGGCTTGATGCCGGGAATGTTGACCACGGGAATCACGCCGCCGATGACGGTGGGGAACTGCATCAGGCCCTTGGCCTGGAGCTCTTCGTCCTTCAGGGGCGCGTCCGAAGCGCCGAAATCGACCGTCTTGGCTTCGATCTGCTTGAGGCCGGCACCCGAGCCGACCGACTGGTAGTTGATCTTGACGCCGGTGCTCTTGTTGAAATCGGAGGCCCACTTGGCATACAGCGGTGCCGGGAAGCTGGCGCCGGCGCCGGTCACATCTTGTGCGAAAGCGGGAACATGGGCGAAGGCCGCGGCCACGAGGCCGGCAGCTGCAAACTTGAAAGTCGTTTTCATAGAGGCTTCCTTTAGAAGTAAGAAGTAGTCCCTTTCGGGCTTGGGACGGACTCTAGAAAGCTTGTGTGACATCAATGTGACACCCTGCCATAGAGGGAAAAGCCATCTTTGCGGCGAGAGCTTTTGTGACGCTGTCATGGAACCGTCATGCACGGTCTCTAGCCTTCCAACCCTCGCCGCTACGCGACCGGGGCGGCGCCAAGCCATGGCGCTACGATCACAGCCCCGCCCTCTTCACTACAAAATGCAAAACGGCACCCGCCTCGCAGCGGTCGATCTCGGTTCGAACAGCTTCAGGCTGGAAATCGGACAGGTCGACCACGGTCAGATTCACCGCACCGAATACCTCAAGGAGACGGTGCGCCAGGGCAACGGCCTGGACAGCGCCCGCAACCTCACGCCCGAGGCCATGCAGCGGGGCTGGGACGCGCTCGCCCGGTTTGGCGAGCGGCTGGCCGGCTTCAAGCGCTCGCAGGTGCGGGCCGTGGCCACGCAAACGCTGCGCGAAGCCCGCAACCGCGAAGAATTTCTTTTGCGCGCACGCACCATCCTGGGGTTCGGCATCGACGTGATTCCGGGTCGCGAGGAAGCCCGCCTCATTTACCAAGGCGTGGCGCACATGCTGCCGCACACCGATGCCTCCGACCGGGAGCGCCGCCTGGTGGTGGACATCGGCGGGCGCTCGACCGAAATGATCATCGGCCAGGCGCTCGAGGCCGAGCTCATGGAGTCTTACCGCGTTGGCAGCGTCGCCTGGTCGATGAAGCACTTTGCGGAAGGCCTCTTCACCCCCGCCGCATTCCGCGCCGCCGAGGTGGCCGCCAAGGCCGTGCTGGACGATGCGCTTTCAAGCTACACCCGCGACCAGTGGGACGTGGCCTACGGCGCCTCCGGCACCATCGGCGCGGTGGGCGACGTGCTGGCCGCGGCCGGCGGCGAGCCAGGGCTGATTACCCGAGACGGGCTCGACTGGCTCGTCGACCGCCTGCTCAAGGCCGGCAGCGCCGACAAGCTGCGCATCGACGGCATGCGCGAAGACCGCAAACCCGTCATCGGCGGCGGCGTGAGCGTGCTGCGGGCGGTGTTCGACCTGCTCGGCATCGAAGAAATGAAAGTGGCCCAGGGCGCGCTTCGCCACGGCGTGCTCTACGAGTTGCTGGAACGAGACGAAGGCGTGGCCGATTTGCGCACCGCCACCGTGGCGCGGCTGGCCACCCGCTTCTCGGTCGATGCCGCCCAGGCCAAGCGCGTGGGCGACACGGCCGCCGCGCTGTTCGTGCAACTGGCGCCGGCGGCACGCGGCGGCAGTTCCACCAGCCGCGCCGGCCGGGCGCTGCGCAAACTGGGCTGGGCGGCGCAGCTGCATGAAATTGGCACGCTGGTGTCGCACAGCGACTATCACAAGCACGGCGCCTACATCCTGGACAACACCGACGCGCCCGGCTTTGCCGTGAACGAACTGCACGCGCTCGGCCAACTGGTCCTGGGCCAGCGCGGAAAACTGCGCAAGCTAGAGGCGGCGCTGGACGACGAGACCTTCGTGATGCAGCTGCTGTCGCTGCGCCTGGCGGTCATCCTCTGCCACGCGCGCCGCGATCCCGATCCGCAGGCGCTGCATCTTGCGGCGTTGGGCGCCAGGGCTTTCACGATTGTCTGCGCGCCCGACTGGGCCGATGCCTACCCCCAGTCCGCGCACCTGCTGCGCGAAGAAGTGCTGGCCTGGCAGAAGACCAGCAACTGGCGCGTGGAACTCAACGGCGCCTGAGCCCGTTCACTTTGCCTCGAGTCCGGCGGTGCGGGTAGCTTCCGCGCTGGCCATGCGCGACGACTCGTCTTCACCGAACATGCCGGCATAGGCGGTGTGGAGGATCTCGGAAAGCCCCTGCCGCAGGCCGTCCTGGGCCTTGGCGTTCTCCTGAAGCAGGCCGTCGTAGGCCAGGAAGGCCGGCTCCTCCATGTCGGAAGTGTGGGTCGTCTGGTAGAGAACGGCCTGCTGCTCGTTCTGGAGGGACTGCTCGATCGCCACGAAGGGCTTGAAGCTCGACGTCATGTCGGGCGCCGAATAGATCGTGGTGACCCGAACCACCAACGTGCTGTAGCCGGGCGTGGGCTGGAAGCCGGCTGCGTGCAGCTGCGCGAGCTCGCCGTGCACGCGTGGCGCGGGCGTCAGCTTGACTTCGCGGCCCCCGGTACGCAGCCGCGCCGCCAGCTGCTCGGCGAATTGCCGGTTGAGCGACGCCGCCCCGCTGTTCTTTACAGCGGCCGTGAACTCGAGGGTGCGCCGCTCCATGCGACTGGCCTTCGTCACCCGGGTGCCGACCTCGACACCAAGCGCCACCAGCGTTCCGACCGGCCCGAAAACCCCAGCCCATCCGATGATCGCGGAGCCGCCACCGTCCATGACCGTGAGCTGGTCCTGTTCGTTGTAGACGAGTTCGATCTTCGAGATCGACCGGGTGACGTCGTGGCGAACCTGCGGCGCAGGCTCGGGCGTGCTCGTGGCGCATCCGGCCAAGAGGGCTGCAGCAGCCAACAGGGAAACGAGCGCTTTCATAGGGCATCCGCGGTGAAAGACGGCTGCAACAGCCCTCGCCACCTGGCGCCCGGGAATCCGCGGCACACAAGGCACTTGCTGCGCAATCGCCTTGTGGTTGTAAGTTATGGATGCAATTTGTGACTAAATGCATCTGGCGCAGCCATTGTGCCTACATATGGCTGCCGCGCGGCCCGAATTTGGCCAATTAGTTTACAGTTTTGGGCAAATTTTCTGCCCTCGTCACTGTCAGAGAAGCTCGGGCGACTGAACCGTGACCACGACGGTCTGCACGTCGCCGTCGCGCTCGCGCGTTCGAATCCACCACAGCGCGCCCTTGCGCACCGGGCAGCTGTCCTGCTTGAGCCCCAGCAGAAGCGAGATCGCCTGCCCCACCGAGGGCTGGTGCCCGATCATCAGCACCACGGACTTTCCGTTGGGCCAGCCCGCCGCGCCCAGCATGGCCTCGGCCGTGGTGTCGGGCGCGAGTTCGGAGCGCAGCTTGTATTTGCGGCCGAGCGCGAGCGCGGTCTGCTCGCAGCGCCGCGCGGGGCTGCAGATGATGCGGGTGCCGTCGGGCAATTGCCGGTCGAGCCAGCTTGCCATGCGCTTGGCCTGCTTCTCGCCGCGCGCGGTAAGAGAGCGCTGCAGGTCGTCGCAGCCCTCGGTCCAGTCCTCGGCTTCGGCATGGCGCCAGAAGATCAAGTCCATGCTCATCGTCTTTCGATGGTCAGTTGCTGGATGCATCGGAGTGATGCCCTCGCGATGCATATCGATTCATGAGCGCGGTCTGCGCGCCGTGCGCCTCGACGGCGCGAGAAGCACCCGCCTCGCCGCGATGGGTGTCGTGGTCGACGCGCGTGTAGATCCCGTCGCCGCCAAGATCCCATGCGTCGCGGCCGTCGTGCAGGTAGGCCACCAGGCATTCGTCGATCAGGCGCTGGCGAAGGCTCGGATCGGTGACCGGCCAGGCCAGTTCCACGCGCCGCATCATGTTGCGGTTCATCCAGTCGGCGCTCGAGAGGTAAAGCGACTCTTCCTCGCCGCTGCGGAAATAGAAGACGCGCGAGTGCTCCAGGAACCGACCGATCACCGAGCGCACCCGGATGTTGTCGGTCAACCCAGGCACCTGCGCCGGCAGGGTGCAGGCGCCGCGCACGATGAGGTCGATCTTCACGCCCTTCTGCCCCGCACGCATGAGCGCGGCAACCAGCTGGTCGTCGGTCAGCGCGTTCATCTTGGCGACGATGCGCGTGGTCTCGCCGGTTGCGGCTGCCAGGCTCAAGGCATCGATCTGCGCAATGAGGTTCTTGTGCAGGTCGAACGGGGCCAGCCACATGCGGTTGAGCTTGGGCAGGCGGCTCTGGCTTGCCAGATGGACGAACACCGCTTCCATGTCGGCCGTCAGCAGCGGATCGGCCGTCAGGTGGCTGATGTCGGTGTAGAGCTTGGCGGTGCGCGGGTTGTAGTTGCCCGTGGAAAGATGGCCGTAGCGGCGCATCTGCTTGCCCTCGCGGCGCGTCACCAACAGCATCTTGGCGTGCGTCTTCAGGCCCACCACGCCGTACACCACCTGCGCGCCAATCGACTCGAGCATTTCGGCCCAATTGATGTTGGCCTCTTCGTCGAAGCGCGCCTTGAGCTCCACCACCACCGTCACTTCCTTGCCGCGGCGGACGGCCTCGCGCAGCAGGTCCATCAGTTCCGAATCGGCACCTGTGCGGTAGATGGTCTGCTTGATGGCCAGCACCTGCGGGTCTTGCACCGCCTCTCGCAAAAAGGCGAGCACGCCGTCGAAGCTTTCGAAGGGCTGATGGATCAGCACATCGCCGCGCTGCAGCCGCTCGAAGAACGACTGCGCCGGAGACAGCGTGACCGGGTACGAAGCCGAGTAAGGCGGAAAGCGCAGCTGCGGCTCGTCCAGCAGGTCGATCAGTTGCGTGAGCCGCGCCAGGTTCACGGGGCCGTGCACACGATAGAGCGCCTGCGGCGGCAGGTTGAACTGCGCCAGCAGAAAACTCGCGAGCGACTCGGCGCAACTGGCCGACACCTCGAGCCGCACGGCCTGGCCGTAGTGGCGGTGCTGCAGCCCTTGGCGCAACGCGGTGCGCAGGTTCTTGACGTCTTCCTCGTCGACCGCAAGATCGGAATGCCGTGTGACACGGAACTGCGAGAAGTCGCCCACCTCGCGGCCCGGAAACATGCTCGACAAATGTGCGCGCACCACGCTAGAAAGCGCCACGAACAGCGTCTTGCCGTCGGACACCTTGGCCGGCATGCGAATGACGCGCGGCAGCACGCGCGGCACCTTGACGATCTGGATCGGGTTTTCGCGCCCGAATGCGTCCTTGCCGCCAAGCCGCACGATGAAGTTGAGCGACTTGTTGGCCACCTGCGGAAACGGGTGTGCCGGATCGAGCCCCACCGGAATCAGCAACGGGCGCACTTCGCGCTCGAAATATTCGCTGACCCATTTGCGCTGCGCCGCATTGCGCTCACCGTGCGAAATGATGTGGATGCCGTGCTTGGCAAACGTGGGCATCAGCTCGTCGTTGTAGAGCGCGTATTGGCGGCCCACCAGCGTGTGGGCAGCCTCGGCCAGGCGCTCGAACGACTCGGTGGTGTAGGTGCCCTTCTGGTCGCTGGCGCTGCTGGCGATCAGGTGCGGTGCGGCGCGGACCTCGAAGAATTCGTCGAGGTTGGATGAAACGATGCACAGGTAGCGAAGGCGCTCGATGAGCGGCACCTCGGGCCTGTGGGCCCAATCGAGCACACGCTCGTTGAATGACAGGATGCTGTGATCGCGGTCGAGCAGCGTGAGCGCCGATGCCGCGACCTCAAGTGTCCGGTCAGCGGTAGCAGATTGCATGGGCACTGATTCTGGGGCAAGGGGCACGGGAGCACACGTAGGCGGAAATATGACAGTTTCGTCCTTGTTTGTGACGTTTCCGTGACGCTCCTGTGACGTCGATTGGCCAGTGCCCGGCTCTCCCGAAGCAGCCGAAGAAGCAGATGGCCGGGCAGCGGGCCGGGCGACCGCTGGTTTCATGCGCCCAGAAAGTGCTTGCGGTAGCGCGCCGGCAAGTCGTCGATGCGCATCAGCATCGGCAGGTCCGCGGTGTTGAAATCCGGGTCCCACGCCGGAGCGCCCAGCACCTTGGCGCCCAGGCGCAGGTAACCCTTGATGAGCGCCGGCGGCTCGACGTCGAGCGCGCTGTCCAGGCGTTCGACCGGCAGCGGCAGCCTTGGCTGCACCTGGTACTGAATCGGCGCCATGTGGCTGGCCGACAGCTGGCGCCAGATACTGGCCGCCGCGTCGCCGTTGGTCACGCCGTTGTGTGACATGGGAATGCTCGCGCAGCCGATCATTGTGTCGAGCTTGTTGCGATGCATGAAGCCCGCCAGCGCGCCCCACAGCGCAAGAATGACACCGCCCTGGCGGTGATCGGGATGCACGCAGCTGCGGCCGAGCTCCACCATGCGCTCGCGCAGGTCGCGCAGCCGGGTCAGGTCGAACTCGGTGTCGCTGTAGGTGCTGCCCACACGCCGGGCTTGGGCCGGCGTGAGCACGCGGTAGGTGCCAATCACTTGCTGCGTGAGCTCGTCGCGCACCAGCAGGTGCTCGCAGAAGTCGTCGAACAGGTCGATGTCGTGTCCCGCCACCGGCGTGCTCACGCGTGCGCCCATTTCGCCGACGAACACTTCATAGCGCAAGCGCTGCGCGGCACGCACGTCATCAAGGTGGCGTGCCCAGCTCACCGTGATGCCCTGCTTGGCATCGACGACCGGTGGCACCAGAACCGCAGCGGGCGCCTCGGGCACCGACGTGCGCGCGGCGTTTGCAGCGGCAGGGACGGGCCACAAGGCGGCGCGCAGTCCGATCTGCGACAGCGGAAACGTCGGATTGGGCAGTTCTTTCATTGGGAACCCTTTCTGCCGATGGAGTCTCTGCACTCGCGGTGAAACCGGCATGTCAGCGGCATGGCATTTGCATGACGGTGTTACAGCCTGTTTGGGCCCTTTTCGGGGCTGCCCCATTCGGCCCGCAAGGCTGTCTAATGCGGTGGGTCGCGACACTGGAGTTTCTTTAAATGGCCACAGACGCAAGCAGCAATTTCGACAACCGCCTTCACCAGACCTTTCCCGTTCTCAGCGATGCCGAGATCGCGCGCATTGCGCGGTTCGGGACGGTGCAGCGATTCGCGCGCGGGGAACGGCTCTTTACCGCCGGAGAAACAGGCCCGGGCATGTTCGTGCTGCTCAAGGGCGTGGTGGCCATCACGCAGCGTGACGGCCTCGGGCATGTAGTGCCCATCGTTCGCCAGGGGCCGGGCGAGTTTCTCGCCGAGGTGGGCCAGCTGAGCGGCCGCCCTGCCCTTGTCGACGGCCATGCAGACGAAGAAGTCGAAGCGCTGGTGGTGCCGCCTGCGCAATTGCGCGCGTTGCTCGTGGCCGAAGCGGATCTTGGCGAACGCATCACCCGCGCACTGATCTTGCGGCGCGTGGCGCTCATTGAATCGGGCGCGAGCGGGCCGGTGCTCATCGGCAAGCCCAAGTCGCCCGACATGGCGCGGCTCGAAAACTTTCTGCGCCGCAACGGCCACCCCTATCACCTGGTCGATGCGGCGGAAGATCCCGACGCCGCGGCGCTGCTCGAACAGTACGGCACCTGCAAGCTGCTGGCCGTATGCCCCGACGGCTCGGTCCTGGTCAACCCGGCCGAAGATGCACTGGCGCGTTGCCTTGGCATGGTGGACACCGCCGAGCGCGATGAGCTGTTCGACGTGGCCGTGGTCGGCGCCGGCCCCGCCGGCCTGGCAACCGCGGTGTACGCGGCCTCCGAAGGCCTGCACGTGATCGTGCTCGACTGCCGCGCCTTCGGCGGACAGGCCGGCGCCAGCGCGCGCATCGAGAACTACCTTGGCTTTCCGACCGGCATCTCGGGGCAAGCCCTCGCGGGCCGGGCTTTCGTGCAAGCCCAGAAATTCGGCGTCGAGATGCTCATTCCGGTGAAGGTCACCTCGCTGGACTGCACCCGCAACAACCCGATGGGCAGCCTGCGCATTGCACTGGCCGACGGCCGCACCATCAATGCGCGCACCGTGGTCATTGCCAGTGGCGCGCGCTACCGGCGGCCCGATGTGCCGCGGCTGTCGGAGTTCGAAGGCCGCGGCATCTGGTACTGGGCGTCGGCCATCGAAGCAAAGCTCTGCTCGCAGCAAGAGGTGGCGCTTGTCGGCGGCGGCAACTCGGCCGGACAAGCGGCGGTGTTCTTGTCGCGCCATGCAGCCAAGGTCAATGTGCTGGTGCGCGGCCCTTCGCTGGCGGCCAGCATGTCGCGCTACCTCATCGACCGCATCGAAGCCACGCCCAACATCGAACTGCATCCGCACACGCAGTTGGTCAAGCTGAACGGCGGCTCCGACGAAGGCCTTACCGGCGCCAGGTGGCGCTGCCAAACCAGCGGCGAAGAACACGACTGCGCGGCCCGCAACATCTTTCTCTTCGTTGGCGCCGAGCCTGAAACCAGCTGGCTCGAGGGCTGCGGGGTTTCGGTCGACAAGCACGGCTTTGTGCTGACAGGCGATGCGGCGAGCAGCGGCTTTCCGGCACGGCCCTCCACCGCGCTCGAATCCAGCGTGCAAGGCGTGTTTGCTGTGGGCGACGTGCGCTCGGGCTCGGTCAAGCGCGTGGGCGGTGCCATCGGCGAAGGGGCCGCGGTCGTGGCATTGATTCACCAGCACCTGTCGTCCCACTCGGCCGTTGCCTGATCGGCTTCGCAACGCGGTGCGCGGCGCGCTGCAATTCCCGGCGCTGCACGCATTTGAATGGCCGCGTATATGCTGCCTGCCTCGAATCACAACCCGCAAATCACAACCCGCATATCGGAGCGCTAGACATGCCCGCATCGCCCATCGAGGTTTATTCCTGGCCCACGCCCAACGGCCACAAGATTCACATCATGCTGGAGGAGTGCGGCCTGCCGTACAACGCCCGCCCGATCAACATCGGCAAAGGCGACCAGTTCGCGCCCGACTTCCTGCAGATCAGCCCGAACAACAAGATTCCCGCCATTACCGACCCGGACGGGCCGGACGGCAAGCCGATCTCGCTTTTCGAATCGGGCGCCATCCTTGTGTACCTGGCGGGCAAGACCGGCAAGCTGCTGCCCAAGACCGACCGCGAACGCTACGACGTGCTGCAGTGGCTCATGTTCCAGATGGGCGGCGTGGGGCCCATGCTCGGCCAGGCGCATCACTTTCGCATGTATGCGCCTGAAAAGATCAGCTACGCCATCGAGCGCTACAGCAACGAAGCCAAGCGGCTCTACGGCGTGATCGACAAGCAGCTGTCGAAGAACAAGTTCATTGCCGGCAAGACCTATTCGATTGCCGACATCGCCATCTTCCCGTGGCTGCGCAGCTGGGACAAACAGGGCATCACCCTCACCGACTACCCACACCTGAAGGCCTGGTTCGACGCGATTGCCGCACGGCCCGCCGTGCAGCGCGGCGTGAAAGTGCTGGCCGATTTGCGCCAGCCGATCACCGGCGACAAGGAACGCGAGATTCTTTTCGGCAAGACTCAGTACGAGAAGCGCTGAGAGCCCCGATATTCAAGCTAGAATGGAAGGCTTGTCGGGGTGTAGCGCAGCCTGGTAGCGCATCTGGTTTGGGACCAGAGGGTCGAAGGTTCGAATCCTTTCGCCCCGACCAAGTTTCTTCTGTATCTTTCGTTTTTGCTTCTGTCCGGCCCGGAATCTGCCCGTAGCTCAGTTGGATAGAGCACCTGCCTTCTAAGCAGGTTGTCGGGGGTTCGATCCCCTCCGGGCAGGCCAATCTCCCTCCTCTCTTTAGCCAAAGCGGCTCGGCCGCACTCGCGGGCGCTGTTCGGAACCGAGGCAACAGCCTCAATGCGCGTGGGCCTGGGGCGCTGCTGAAGCCGGCCGTTCGGGAACCGTTACCAAAACGGTCGCGCTGGTCAGAATCTTGTGCGTCGGGTCTGCGACCTCGATCAGCATCTTGTGCACGCCGGGTGTGAGCCCGACGACGATGATCGGGTCCGCACTGGTGTGCGCCCAGGTGCCCGGCCGGTCATCGACCGTCACATGAAGGTGGCCGACACGCGGCGACACGCCGCGTGCGCCCTCGCCGAACACCGGGATGACGCGCACGTTCTCGGTCCGGTACTGAATGATCACGACTCCCCGCGCCAGTGCCTCGGGCAACGGCGGGTACACGACCAGCTTTGCTAGCGACTCCGACGCGATCGGAAGGGTCGGCGCGGGGCGCCCGAGGTCCGTCGCGGTCTCGCCCCCTGCATGGACGGAAGTCAGGGTGAGCGCGGCAAGCGCTGCGGCGGCAAAGAGGGACAGTTTCATGAAGCTTGGGAGAGAGAGCGGTACATCGACTGAACCGGTCTCTCCCGGGTCTTATGCGATGAGTGGATTGAATCGACGGCTTGTATCTCCGAAGTGTCGTGGACCCGGGAATTTGGACGCTCATGTATCCGGATCGCCATCCGACACATGGCCATACAGAAATCGTGAGTCACGGAAGGCGGTCGAGGTCTTGGCAGGTCTTGTAAATAGCGAATTCGGCTGACACTGGCCAGAGAGCCACGATGATCCACTCGCTGGTCGACCATCAGGGGGCGCCATCGAATTCCTCCTTCCACCAGAGACAATGCCGTGAGTTCAGAAGCCGCCCCGCCTTCCCGATCAGACGCGACGGCGGACTCCGTCGCAGACCTGGAACCGCAGATCGCGTTTCTGGACAGCCTCGCCAGAACAACGCAGCCACTGAGCGATCCCGCGGAAGTCATGCAGATCACCGCGCGTTTGCTTGGAACGCATTTGGGGGTCAACCGGTGCGCGTACGCCGAAGTCGACGCCGACGAGGACCACTTCACGCTGACCGGGGATTTCAGCCAGGGTGTCGATTCCATCGTCGGCCGCTACACGTTCTCCCAGTTCGGGCTGGATTGCCTTCAGCTCATGCGCGCCAACCTGCCCTACGTGGTCCACGACATCGACACCGATCCCCGCGCGGCGGGCATGGATCTGAGTGCCTATCGGCTCACTGCGATCCAGGCCGTGATCTGCGTTCCACTGCACAAGGACGGCCGCTTCGTGGCGGCCATGGCCGTGCACCAGCGCACGCCGAGACGATGGAACAAGCAAGAGATCGAACTGGTCCAGCTGGTCTGCAGCCGATGCTGGGAGAGCCTGCAGCGCACCCGCGCCCACCATGCGATGCAGCTGACCAACGAGCGCTTGAACATTGCGCTGGCCGCTGCGGAGATGGGCGACTGGAGCTGGAGCGCGGCCACGGACGTGGTTTCGCTGTCGCCGCGCGCGGCAGCACTTTTCGGTGTTCCGGTTGCCCCCATCACCTGGCATGAACTGGCGCAACTCATTCATGAGGATGACAGGGAACGAACGCTTGGCGCTGTCCAGGCCAGCGTGCGCAGCGGCATGACCTATCGCGAGGAGTACCGCCTGGCCGGGAGCCGCCCGCCGCGGTGGCTGGCGGTCTGGGGAACGCCGCAAACCGATGATGCAGGTGCTGTCGCGGGCATCTTCGGTGTGGTGCAGGAATCCACGGCCAGAAAGCAGATGGAACAGGATCTGCGGGAGGCCGATCAGAAAAAGGACGAATTTCTTGCGGTGCTCGCGCATGAGCTGCGCAACCCGCTCGCGCCCATAGGCCTTGCCGCGCAGATGCTCAGGCAGTCGCCTGACCCTGCCACGCAGAACACCGCCGAACTGATCCGCACGCAAGTCGTCCAGATATCGAGACTGCTGGACGACCTGCTCGACACCAGCCGCATCAAGACCGGCCGCATGACAGTCAAGAAGGAGCTTGTCTACGCGCGTACAGCGATCGATCTGGCGCTGCAAAACACAGGCCCCGAACTGCGCAGACGGAGTCACACGGTGACCTTGCAGGTCGAAGACGACCTCGCGCTCCAGGCCGACCCGGTGCGCCTCGCACAGATCATCACCAATCTTCTGACGAATGCCGCCAAATACACCCGGGCGGGGGCGCATCCAGGTGAGCGCGTCGAGCGCCGGCGAGTTCTGCGAGTTCGTGGTCAGCGACAACGGGATGGGGCTGACGCCGCAATCGCTCGAGCGCATCTTCGAGATGTTCTCGCAGGAGGGTGCCGTGCTCCATCGGCCCGAGGGCGGCCTTGGCATCGGCCTCGCCCTGTCGCGTGCAATCTGCGCCGCACACGGAGGCAGCATCGTGGCGGAGAGCGAGGGCCTGGGAAAAGGCAGCCGCTTCGTCGTGCGGCTTCCCATCGGCAGCATCCCGCTGAAACCGGCGTTGGACAACGCGCCTCCTGTGCTCACCACCAGCGGGCGGCGCGCTGCAAGCATCGTGATTGCCGATGACAACGTCAGTGCCGTGACGCTCCTGGCCGAACTGCTGCGCATGGAAGGCCATCAGGTGCACGTCGCCACCGACGGGGCGCAAGCCCTCGCCATTGCGGAGGCGGTCCGCCCTTCGGTGCTGATTCTTGACATAGGCATGCCCAAGCTCACCGGGTATGAAGTCGCCCAGGCGGTGCGCCTTACACCGTGGGGCCGGCAAGCCTTCCTGCTTGCTGCCACTGGATGGGGCCAGGAGTCCGACAAGGCACGGGCACGCGCCGCAGGTTTCGACGCCCACCTGATCAAGCCCTTCGACCCGATGGAGCTTTTGGACGTCCTCGAACGAAGAGTGGCAATGGCTGGCCAGGTCAGCCCCTAGTTCGCCGGCCGGCCCCTGCGCGCATCTTGCCAAAGGTTCGTTCGATGGACCTGTCGCATCCTCGAGAAGCTCATTGGTGCGGCCTTCTGTCCGCTGTATTCAGGACGCCGCTGTTCCAAGCGCCGCGGCCAGTACGTCTGCCAGGCCGCGACCGCCGCTGCCGTCTTCATCAAGGCGAGGGTTGTAGATGGTGACCTCGAGGCCGACCGCCTTGCCGCTTGCCAAGGCAACGCGAAGCGCAGTCCCCAGTTCGTCCCACGACAACCCGCCCGGCACGCGGAAATCGACGGCCGGCATGATGGCGTCGTCGAGGCAATCGGCGTCGAGGTGGATGAAGAAGCCATCCAGCTCCTCGCGTGTCAGGTGGTCGACCGCCTGGCGCGCCGCGGCCTCGATGCCCATCGCGCGCACGGCGGGAAGGTCGATCGCCATGAGCGCTTTGGGGAGCGGCTGGCTTCCGTACTCCTCCTGATCCTTGTGATCGCGATACGCGAACGCGACCGCGTCTTCGGGGCGGACCAGGGAGCGCAGCCTTCAATGCCGGTCAGGAGCGAGGGGCCGTGGCCGGTGACGAGGGCAAGGTCCATCGAGGCGCCCTCGCCATTGGGTTCCGCCTCGGGCTGAAAGAAATCGGCGTTGCCGTCGATGAAGAACAAACCGTAGCGGCCGCGCCGCCGGAACGCGAGCATCGAGCCCAGGATGATCGTGCAATCGCCGCCCAGCACGACCGGGAATTCGCGCGCGTCGAGCACCGCTTCCACCGCATCGGCAAGGCGGGGTGACCACGCCGCAATGGCCCTGGCATTCAGGACGCCGGTCGCTGGGTCGGGCACAGGGTCCTTCGGCGGCACTGCCAACTGCACGGCGCGCCGTGCACGGATGCGCTCGGCAAGGCCGAGACCCAGGAGCTGCTCGGGCAAGCGCTCCACTCCGTCCGTCGCCAAGCCCAGCGTGGAAGGGGCTTCGAGAATTGCATAGGGAAGTGTCGGCATGGCGCCTCCATAAGCGACTGCAATAACCGAGGATGCCGCCGGCTCGAGGTCCCGCACTGTGGCGGGCGCCGAAGGCAACCTCTACCAGCGCCGACAGGCATCCGCTGCAGTATGGCTCCGCGGCATGAAAAGCGGATGACTTGGCAGCAAGTCTGCGCGCCTTGTGAGTAACGGAACGAAACTCCCTCCCGAGCAAGCATCGGTCGCGTCTTCCACTCGTCATACACACGTCATCCATGTCGGGATCAATGGCGCAGCCAACCACTTGAAGGCCGCCTGTACGCGGCCGCCTGGACGCACCATGACCACTTCCACACACCCTGTTCATGTTCTCTTCCTCTGCAACAGCAATGCGGCACGCAGCCTGATTGCGGAGGCGCTGCTCAACCACCTCGGCAAGGGCCGCTTCGCCGCGTATTCCGCCGGCCACGAGCCCACGCCAGACGGCCAGCCCGATCCGCGCACCATCGAAGCGCTGAAGGGTGCCGGCCTGCCCACCGACGGGTTGCGCAGCAAGAATTGGGACGAGTACGGCCTGGCCTCGGCGCCGCACATGGACCTGGTCGTCACGCTGTGCGACGAGGCCGCGGGCGAAACCTGCCCGGTCTGGCCCGGGCAACCCGCCGCCGCGCACTGGTCGCATCCAGACCCCCGAGCGGACGACGCCGGCGGCGCCGAGGCTTTCGTGAAGACGATGCACGCGATTCGCAGACACGTGGAACTGCTGGTCAACCTGCCCGACGAGCGCATCGACCGCCTGGTGATCGAGTCCGAGGCTCGGCATATCGGCACCACCACCGGGGAGCAAGCCTCCCCTACCCCGTAGATCAGCCCGGAAGCCGGGTGTCGGCGAAGCGGCGGATCGGCTGCACGAAGCTGATGTCCGCGCCGTCGAGCACATCGCGTCCCTGGAGGCTTTCAAACCTGAGGCCAGTCTCGGCCTCGATGAACGACAGCGGGCGCTGCGAGGTGCCGAAGTCTTCCAGGTCACGCGCCACCCCTGAATCGAGGTAGATGCCCTGGCTCATCAGGTAGGCAATGGCGCTCAGCTCACCGGTCGCCTCGCTGATGAATGCGACGACCTTCCAGAAGTCGCGCGGGATCTGGATGCCGAATCTCTCGGCATCGTCCGGCCGGAGAATGGGCCCCGTGAAGACGCTGATGCGCTTGTCGTCGCCCTTGGCGTTGGCGAGGATGTAGTCCTCCAGGTCGCCCCACAGTCCGTCATTGAAAGGTTGCCACTGCGGGCACGCATTGGTTGCAAAGAAGGTGTCGATGTTGGCGCGCTGCGCGGTGGCCAGCGAGCCCCAGTTCGGGTCCTGCCGGCGCGTCATGTGGCCACGGGAAAACTTCTTGTCCTGCTCGGGGCCATAGGCTTCCCGCAGCATCTGGTATTCCTTCTTGATGCGGCCGTCGTAGTTCCAGGTGTCGTGGCGCGGAACGTTCTTGGACTTCGACCCATCGACGTTGCAGGCGGAATAGAGCGGCACGCGGCGGGAAATGCACTGCACCGTGCTGAAGTGCTGGTACTTGAGCTCGAAGGAGCCGTCTTCGAGCGTGGCGATGTCGTCCATCGATATGGCGTCGCTCATCGAAGGCAGTTCCACGCGGTTGCCGTCTCCGAAAAAGTCCGGCGCGTAGCCTTCCCGGCCCCTGAAGAATTCCGGTGGCTTGGGCGTTGCGGCAACGCGCTGAATTCCGGCCCAGGAGTTGCTCACGACCTGGACGTCTGTATCGGACATGGGACTTCCTCTCCAAAAACCAGCGGCCAACAGCGGCCGTGGCGCCTTGCGACTATTTGCCGAGCTTGGCGCGTGCGTTTTTCAGATTGAAGACAGGCTTGCGGATTTCCGCGAACGTCGATTGGGTCACCACCCATTCGGGGTTCTGCTCGAGCGCCGCGAGTTGCGTGTCGTCGACCTGGGCCTCTACCAGGGTGCCAGTCTTCGGCGTCAAGACGACGCCCGGCACGCAGCGCCGCAGCCGCGCCTCGGCCGACAACTTCTGGTCGGGACTGCCTGTGTAGGTCAATACCACGCTTGTCACTTCAGAACTCCAAACCCTTCGTACTCGGCCGACCAGCCCACCTTTCGGGCTGCCTGCGACAGCATCTTGACGATGGCGTCGGCCTTTTCAGGACCTCTGGGCATGTTAAGCAGGTTCGGATTCCCTGACAACAGACGGGCCGCCATGCCCGATGTGAACGGCGTGGCCATCGAAGTGCCGGACATCATTGCGTATCGCCCGCCCGGAAACGTCGACAAAACGGCAACGCCGGGGCCGATGAAATCCGTCGAAAGGCCGTAGTTCGAAAACTCGGCAACAAACTCTTTCTTGCGGCGGATTTCGCTCTCCTGAAAGCTCTCCGGGCAGTCCGCCGGAAATGTTCCGTCGCGGCCAAGCGCGCCGACTGCCAGCGTGTGGCTGTACCGGGCGGGATAGCGCAGCAGCGACTGACCGTCGTTGCCGGTGGCCGCGAACACGGCAATGCCGGCATTGCGCGCTTTTTCAAGAATGTCGGGCATCTCCGGCATCGGCTCGAGACTGCCCATGCTGATGTTGACGATGTCGCAGCCGTCGGCAATCGCACGTTCGAGCGCGCTGGCAATGTCGCTGGATCTGGCACGCCCGCGTTCACCGGTCTTGGGACACACGCGATACGCGAGCAGGCGGCAAGCCGGCGCCACGCCGTAGATTCCGCTGCCCCCAGCCATCTTGCCCGCGATGATTCCCGCGACGTGCGTGCCGTGTCCGATGCCGTTGTCGAGAAAATCCGCCGGGTCTTCGCCGGTAACGAAGCAGCCGCCACCCGCCACGGCGATGTCGGCGTGCGGCCCGACGCCGCTGTCGATCACGCCGACGGTGACGCCCGCTCCCGCCTGGGGGCGTAAGGCGCGTAATTCGAGAGCAGTTGGTAAGCGTCAGGCACCAGCGGCGTGGTCTGGACATCCAGGCGCTTCGGTGCGGCAACACGGTCGAACCCCTTCACGAAGACCGACCAGTGCGTGTGTTCCGGCTCGACCAGAATCAACTCGACACGAGGGTAGAGCACCGGAATTCCCAGGCTCGCGATTCCCTGCGCGTCGGTGACCGCGGGCACGTGCGCGCCGTCCCAATCGACGAGCGCCTTGACCCGAACGCCCACCACGGCGTTTCCCTTGGGATCGGCAAGGCGCAGCTCGAACCTCTTGACCTTGGCTCCCGCGGTCACCTGGATTGCGGAGGCTTCCAGCTCGTCGCCCAGCGGGCGGATGTATTGGAGATAGGCCCATGCAGCAGGCGCAATCCGCAGGCCCGGCGTATTCCGGCGCATCGCCAGCAACGCGGATGAATTGGCCTTCATCACCGACACGCCGTCCAGTTGCTTGACCAGATTCATCCGCGGCGCGCCGCGGCCTTGCACTCCTTGCCCAAGCGCCTCTTCTGCATTGCCCAGGTTGATGGCTCCAAGGGCCGCCAGCTCCGTGCCACCGGGCGCGGCGCTCTTCGACGGCCACACGATGACGTCGTCAGAAAACTTGGGCTCGGCCGCAATGCGGCGCAGACGCAACTCCTGCAGCAGCCGCTCCAACTTCTTGCTGTCGGACTTCGACATGTCGCCCTTCGCGTGCTGATAGGCGCGCTCCGCTCGATGCGCAGGGGCGGCTTGTTTCTGCGGTTTTTGTCGCTTGCTCGCTGCAGCCATGCGTTCTCTCCTGTTGCCTGCTTGTCGCACGAGGGGGTTTCACGCGGATGACGAACCGCGCTCCAGCACACCGCGCACACGCCGACCCACATGCTCCAGCCCGCCGAAGACCGCCACCAGCACCAAGGCCAGCAGCAGCCCGGCCGGAATGTCGGCGGGAAAATGAACACCGACGTGGATGCGTGCCCAACCGGTGAGTATGCCGGCCACAAATACCACCGCACCGGCGCGCCGCAACGCAGGCCGGCGCAAGCACAGCAGCGCAACGGTGAACATGACCGTCGCGTGCGCGCTCGGCAGCGAACCGCGCGCGCCGTGCTCGATGTACGCCGGGCTCAGGCCCACCATGAATGGACGCGGCAGGTTCAGCTCTGCCGCAATGGCGTGGGCCAGCATCGAAGCAAGTGCCGCGCAGCCCAGCACCGCCAGCAGGTAGCCGCGCTCCCGGCGATGCAGCCAGGCCGTCCAGCCCAGCAAGCCGGCGCACAGCCAGGGCCCGCCAACGGCGATGGCACCCGCAGCGGACACCAGCCAGGCGCAGGGTGCGTGTCCCGCAGCAATCCACAGGAACAGAAGAAGATTCAGTTCTTCCATTCGCCCTCCCCGCCCCCTGATTGGCGCCGGCGTGCGACGCCATGGCAGCACTCTGCTCGGTGCACGGCTTGCGCAGAAAAAGGCGGTAGCTCCCGGCGTCGCCTACGACTTGCAGGTATGGCCAGACGGCCTGGGGCAACTGCGCCAGCGCAGCACGCGGCATTGCGACAAACAGCGGCTCGTGCGGCCGTTCATGCGCGAGCCGCAGCGGGTCGGCGATGTGCAGCGCCTGCCCTGCCGAATAGAACGCAGCAGAAAACATGCGCTCCTGCACAAATGCCAACCGCGCCTCCGGCTGCAGCTGCGCACGATACAGCTGCACCACCGCCTCGGCCGATTTGGCTTCAGCCCGGCCGCCCGCGGTAAGGTCCAGCAGCCTTCCCACGAACAGTGCCGTTGCGAGAAGAGTCCCGGCGAGCAGCGCCCGGCGCGCAAAGCCGTCGTCGCGGTGGCCCAGCCAGAGCGCCGCCGCAAGCGCGAGCGGCGGCAGGCCTGGAAGTACATAGGTCCAGAGAATGTTGCCGGCCGCCGTGAAGACCACGCACGGAGCAAGACCGCAGATCAGCAGGTAGCGCATGAACGATGGCTGCGCTTGCGTATCGCTCGCACCGTCCACCTGCAAACTTGTGCTCTTGCGCTGGCGCGCACGCCAGGCCGCAAGCGGCACCACGATGCTCCACGGAAAAATGGCTCCTGCCAGGAAGAGCCAGATGGTGCCGCGCGGAAACGCATGCGCCGAGCCGTAGCGGTCGCCCTGCCAGCCCGCGACCACGAACCGGTTCCAGTGCTCTCCGATGAAGAAGTAGTCCAGGAAACCAGGAGTGCGTGCCTCGGCAAATGCATACCAGGGCGCAGCCACGGCAACGAGCAGCGCACCACTTCGCAGCCACGGCATTGCCCGCCACACGCTGCGCGCCTGCCGCGTCCACAAGCACCACACGCCGACAGGCAGCAGGATCAGCACGCATCCCACCGGGCCCTTTGCCAGCAGCGTGATCCAGAGTCCGGCGAAGAACAGCCATGTCTCGCGCCGGCGATGTTCGGCCGGCCCTTGCAGCGCCAGCCAGAAACCGCGCATCGACAACGCCGTGCCCAGGCACAGCGCCATGTCGGTGGTTACGGCGCCGGAGACCATCCAGAAAAGGACGGTGGTCGCGAGCACAGGCAGCACGTAGGCGGGCCGCCTCATGCCGGCCCGCCGCGCCCAGTCGAACGTGAGCACGACGATCGCTGCAGCCATCAGGAAGTGAGGCAGGCGAGCGGCGAATTCGTTGACTCCGAAGATCCGCATGCTTGCCGCGGTCAGCCAGAAAGCCAGCGGCGGCTTGCCCCAGAACGGCTCGCTATCGGTGAACCACGGCGTGATCCAGTCGCCGCGCTCCGCCATCTTTCTCGCGATTTCGCCGTAGCGCCCCTCGGTGGTGTCCATCAGTGGATAGCCCGCCAGTGAAGCCAGGCGCAGCACGATGAGAAAGACCAGCACGCAGGTGGTCGCAGTGCCCAGCGTCTGCCGGGTATCGGTAAGAACGCGCGGCATCAGCGGCCCGCGCTTGCGTTCGATGGCACGGTCGCCGGTTCATACACGTCGATCAGGTAGACCGGGCGGCCCTTTGTCTCCGTGAAGATGCGCGCCACGTATTCGCCGAGCATGCCCATGCACAGCAGCTGCAGCCCGCCGAGAAAGAGCATCGTCACGATCAGCGTCGGAAAGCCCTGCACCGCATCGCCAAGAATCAGCGCCTTGAAAAAGAAGAACATCGCATAGGCAAAGGCGCTGCCCGCGCTGGCCATTCCCAGCAGCGTGGCCACTTTCAGCGGAGCGGCCGAGAACGCCGTGATGCCGTCGAAGGCCAACCCGACGAGCTTGAGAAAAGGCCACTTGGTCTCGCCGGCCGCGCGGGCAGCGCGCTCGTAGTCGATGGTGGCCTGCGGATAGCCGATCCAGGCGAACAGCCCCTTCATGAATCGCCCGCGCTCAGGCAGCTGGTTCAGTGCATCGACTGCCCGGCGGCTGAACAGGCGAAAGTCACCCACGTGCCGCGCGATCGGCACGTCGCTCACTCGCTCGATGAAGTGATAGAACGCGCTGGCGGTGGTTCGCTTCCACCAGGACTCGCCGAGCCGCTCTCGCCGCCTCATGTTCACCACGTCGGCCCCGCCACGCCATGCCGCAAGCATCGCGGGGATGAGCTCTGGAGGGTCTTGCAAGTCGGCATCGATGACCACCACGGCCTCGCCGCTTGCAAGTTGCAGCCCGGCGCTCATGGCTGCTTCCTTGCCAAAATTTCGGGTCAGGCGCGCATACGAGATTCCCGGATGGCTGCGCTGCAGGCGCTGCAGCAGATGAGCGGTCTGGTCGGTACTCCCGTCGTCGATATAGACGACTTCGTATCTCACGCCAAGGCCAGCCAGCACGGCGTTCAGGCGACGCTGGAACTCGACGAGCACCGCCTCTTCGTTGAAAACCGGCACCACCACGCTGAGCGCCACGTTGGACGCCGAGCCCGATGCTGGCCGTGCGGGCTGGCTTGGTGCCATGTCCGGCAGCAATCCGCCTGCAGTGCGGTCGGCGCGGAACCGCTCAGCAATGCGCGCGCGATGAAGGGGACGTGGACCGACAGAGTGAAGCATGACATCGCACCAGGACAAACAGGATGTCTGAATCCTCCGCCTGGAAGACTTTCCGGCGACTTACCGGCCCTGCGTTGTCACCTGGGTCGTCGCGATCTCCTCCTGCGCGTCCGAACGAGCCAGCAGAAATCTCATGCCCGGTTCGGCCCTTTGAGCGGAGAGCTTCCATCCGTGCGCCTGCGCGATCTCCTGGCATATGGCCAAGCCCAGGCCGGCGCCATGGTCGCGGCGATGCGGCCCGCGCCAGAAGCGCGTGAATATCTTCGAGAGCTGTTCCGGATCTGCGCCCGGCCCCCAGTCCCGAACCGCCACTGCCTCGGCGCCCACCTCCACCATCACCTTGGTGCCTCGCGGTGCATGCTGGATGGCGTTCTCCATGAGGTTCTTCAGCACCGTGAAGAGTGCCCCTCTGTCGGCGGTCCAGTGAACTGCCTGGCTGTCCTGATTGTTGAAATGTGCTGAAAGATGCACGCCTGCCGCCTGCGCCATGCGCTCCAGGTAGGCAACGCCCTGCCCTGCAACCTCCCGCACATCGACTTGCGCGAAGCTGTAGTTCTGAAGCTCGCTGGCCTCGGCAAGATGAAGCAGTTGCTGCACCTGGCGCGCCATGTGCTCGACGTCCATGAGCAGTGAGTCGCGGCCGGCGCCTGCTTCACTCAGTTCGATTTGCGCGCGAATCAACGCGAGCGGCGTCTTCAGCTCATGCGCCGCAGTCGCAAGAAACTCCTGCTGAATGCGAAACCCGTGCTCCAGCCGTTCGAGCACGCGATTGAAGCTTTCGACCAGCGGCACAACCTCCGACGGCACTCCGGCCACCTGGAGCCGGGCATGAATCGACCTCGGTGCAATGGCGGCAGCGGAAGCAGCCACGTTTCGCAGGGGCTTGAGCGTGCAACGCAGCGCCAGGTAAGCGCATGCGCCAAAAACCACCAGCAGGACCAGACTGAAGACGCCGATCCCCGCCACCATGAACGGCAGCGCGAAATGCCGGTGCATGAGATCTGCGAGCCGTGCACTCGCAGCAAACTGCAAGAGCCACTTCTGGCCCGCGTGCTCCACAGGCACGGCGGCACCGTGGATCGGCTCCCCGTTGTGTTCGAACTTGAAGTACCCACGGCCGGCCTGCCGGGCAGCGCCTGCCCAGAATGCATCGCCCCCAACCGAAGACATCACGGCATTGCCTGATGCGTCCAGGACGCGGTACGCCACCTCTTGCCTCAGGCTGTCGTACATCCAGTCCGCACTGCTTTCTTTCGCATCGAACCCGACGGGTGTTCCCGAGCTGTCGAACTGCAGCGCGCCCGCCAATTCTTCCGCGCGCCCCACCAGGTCGGCAACGAACAGGAGGTCGCTGCGCACTGTCAACACCGTGATGAGGATCGAGGCGATCAGCACGATGCTCAGCACCACGCCGACCACGAATGCGAGCAGTATCTTGAAGCTGAGGCTATTCAGCCACGCCGACTGGACGAAGCGCATAGCCGAGGCCTCTTACGTTGACAACCCGCTGCCGCGAGCCAATGGCGAGTAACTTTCGGCGAAGCCGGTGAAGGGCCACGTCAAGTGCATTCGGCGTCACCGCGCCGCCCAATCCCCATGCAGCCAGTTCGAGCGCAGCGCGGCGCACCGTGTCGCCGCCTCCCTGCACCAGCAACAGCAGGATCTGCATTTCCGACGGTGCCAATGACACGCGCCCCTCACCGCAGCAAACGCTTCCCTCGGCCGGTTTCAGCTGCAAGTCGCCATGCGCGGGCTCGAGCGGCCGGCATTGCACCGGGCGGCGCAGCAGCGCCCGCACGCGCGCCACCATTTCGTCCATGGCAAAGGGCTTGGCAAGGTAGTCGTCGGCCCCGGACTCGAGCCCTTCCACGCGGTCGTGCAAGGCATCGCGGGCCGTCAAAACAAGGCACGGCACGCCCACCCCTCGCGCGCGCAGGCGCTGCAGCAAGGCGAGCCCGTCTCCGTCGGGCAGCCCCCGGTCGAGCACCAGCGCACCGTACGGCACCTCCTGGATGGCCGCCCACGCAGCATCGCCGCGGTGGACAACATCGGCCGCAATACCGGCGGCTTCCAGCCCGCTGCACGTGAGCCGGGCCAGCCGCTCGTGGTCCTCGACCAGGAGAACGCGATTCATCGCATGCGATATGGAAGCGGTTCGACAGGCTCAATTGCCATTCATGCGCTGGAAGAGTTTTTCGCCGTGCTGGCGCGTGCCCACCGAAAGCCCGACCAGCACTTCGTCGTGCCCCTCTTCGAGGAGTGCCAACGCTTCGGTTGCAAAGGCGTCGGGGCTCATCATTCCGGCGTTCTTCGTGCCGTCGCTTCGGGTATTGCCGCCCAGTCCGGTGTCGACGATGGGGGGCACCATTTCCACCATCTTGATTGCGGTGTGTCGGAGTTGATGCCTGAGCGTGAGAGTGAATGAGTGCAACGCGGCCTTGGCAGCGCAGTACACGGGCACATCAGCCATCGGTGCAAAGGCCAGACCTGACGTGACGTTGACGATCACAGCCTGCTTCTGCCGGCGCAGCAGCGGCAGGATCTCGCCGACAAGTTGCACCGGTGCAGTGAAGTTGACCGCAACCTCTTGCTCCAGATCGTCCAGCGCATGATCGCCGGTAAAGCTGCGGCGATATTGAACGCCGGCATTGTTGAAGACAACGCTGAGGTCCGGGTGCTCGGCGGCAATCCAGTCGATCAGCGCCCTTCGGCTTTCCGCGTCGGTCACGTCGCAGATTCGCGTGACAAGCGCCGGCTCGATCGCTTGCGCGCGCGCCAGCGACTCGGCCCCGCGGCCACAGACGATGACGCGGTTTCCCCGCTGAAGAAGCTGCTGCGCGAGCGCAAATCCGATACCGCTGGCGCCCCCGGTCACAAGGATGGTGCTGTTGCTCAATGTCATCGTCTGGGCCTTTGAGACTGAGGTCAGTCTGGTACGATCAAATGATGCCAATATGACACCATATTGTCAATAAAGCCTTATAGCGACAAATGACAAAGACCAAGCGAACTGCTGCCGGCGAAGCGATGAGCAGCTTGATGCTCGAACTGTTCAGGCTGAACAGCCGCCTGCTGACCGCAGGCGATCGGCTGGTGGCGCCGCTCGGGCTGACGAGCGCCCGCTGGCAGATTCTTGGCACCATCTTCAAGGGCGAACACCCGCAGCCCGTGGCGTGGCTTGCCCGCACGCTGGGTGCCAACCGGCAAAACGTGCAGCGGATCGTCAACGACCTGGAGAAGGAAAAACTCGTCGCGTTCGAAACCAACCCTCACCACCGGCGGGCGCAGCTCGTGGTGCTGACCGACAGGGGCCGGCAGGTCTACACAGCCGCCATGACCTTGCAAGCCCCGTGGATCGACAGCCTCTCGGACGGGGTTGCGGTGAACGACATCAAGACCATGCAGAGAGTCATGGCCTCGATTCGGCAGAAGCTGGAGCAGGACATGGAGGACGAAGAGCAAGGCTGACCGGCTCCGGCCGCGGTTCTGTCAACCTGCCGGCTTGCTCGCCAGTTGGCGCCCCAGCGCGTCGCGCATGCGCCGGGCGCTGTCGGCATCCACGCGGTCGGCCAGCACGCTGCCCAGTTGCCGCAGCTGCTGCGCCGAGAGGCCCACGTTCATGCTGATGCGGATGTGCGACTGCAGCTGCGACTCGACACCCGCAAGCGCGGACAGCATGCTGACCGTGGCCACTTCGCGGCTTTGCCAGTCGAGGTTGTCGCGTTCGAAAATGTCGCCGAACAGATGGGACCGCAGGTACTCGTTGGCTACCGGCGCAAAGTCGAACAACGGCCCCTGGACCGGCGCACCCGACAGCCTGGTCTGATTGGCGGTTCCCGCCGCCATCAAGGCGTCGCCTTTCGGAATGGGGCGGTTCGGCCCACGGCCCTCGGCATCTTTCACGCCGCGCTGCTTGCGCGCGTCGACGACCTTCATCAGCTCCGTCAGCGCATTCAGGCTGCGCGGGAAGCCGGCATACGCGTAGAGCTGCACCAGCACCTCCTTGGCTTCGCTCACGGTCAAGCCGGCATCCAGCCCCTGGTTCAAGGCCGCGTTCAGCCTGGCAATGTCGCCCGCGGCGGCAAAGGCCGCGATCGGCACGATGGCCTGCTGCGTGGCCGACAGGGCCTGGGACTGGGGGTGCTGGTCATGCCGGCTGGCTCCTGCTGGTTCTGGGATGCATGGATGGCCGGGGCCGCGAGAACCAGGGCCAGGGCCGCCACGGCGACGGTGCGATGTCTAGCGCGCGCCATATTGCTCTTCGCTGACTTTCTCCATCCATTCGACGTTCTTGCCGTTCACCGTGCCGGTCACGGCCAGGTGGCTCATCGCGGAGCCCGGCGCCGCGCCGTGCCAGTGCTTGACGCCCGGCGGGCACCAGACCGTGTCGCCCGCGCGGATCTCCTGCACGGGCTTGCCCCACTCCTGGGTCAGCCCCACACCCGACATCACCAGCAATCGCTGCCCAGCGGGATGGGTATGCCAGGCCGAGCGCGCGCCCGGCTCGAAAGTCACCACGCCGCCCGAGGCATTGATGTGCGCATTGGCAAGCCACACGGGATCGACCCGGACGCGGCCGGTGAAGTATTCAGCCGGGCCCGCGGACGAAGTCTGGCTGCCCGCGCGCGTGACCTGCTGGGCGGCGTCGGGCTGCGCTTCAGCGGCGCCGGCCTGAAGCGATACGGCGCAGAGCGCGCAATACAAGGATGTTTTCATGCGGAAGACCTTTCACTGGCTCCAAGCGTAGGCGGGCTCGCCCACCCTGACTAGCCGCCCTCGTCCGCATGCACTTATCGACCGGGCGCATGAATCGCGAGCCGTTTTCCTACCCGAAGCGACCTAGACTCGAGGGCATGACGACCGCCCTCTTCCACGGGCCACGCGGCCCGGCCGTACTGCCGCAGCTGTCGATGGCGGCTTGAGGCAGCCATGCCGCGCGACGACTTCAATGACCTGCTCGCATTCCTCGCGGTGGCGCGCGAGCGCAGCTTCACGCGCGCGGCGGCCACGCTCGCCATGTCGCCATCGTCACTGAGCCACAAGATGCGCGCACTCGAAAGCCGCATGGGCGTGCGCCTGCTGACCCGCACCACCCGCAGCGTGGTGCCGACCGAAGCGGGCGAGCGGTTGATGGCGACGGTGGCGCCGCAGTTCGATGCAATCGAAACCGAGCTGGAGGCATTGGCCGAGTTCCGCGACAAGCCGGCCGGCACGGTGCGCATCACTGCGATCGACACCGTGGCGGACCTGTTCATCTGGCCGCGCCTCGCATCGCTGCTGCACAAGTACCCGGACATCAAGGTCGAGATCGACACCAGCTACCGCATGGTCGACATCGTCGAGGAGCGCTACGACATCGGCGTGCGCACCGGTGAAGCCATTGCACGCGACATGGTGTCGGTGCGCATGACGCCGGACTTTCGGCGCCTGATCGTCGGTGCACCGTCCTACTTCGAGCGCCACCCGGTGCCGCAAACGCCGCAGGACCTGCTTGCGCACAACTGCATCACGCTGCGGCTGGCAACGCGCGGCGGCCTCTTTGCCTGGCCGCTGGAACGCAACGGACAGGCCGAACGCGTGCAGGTGCAGGGGCAGCTCACCTTCAACGGCAGCTACCAGATCCTGCAGGCGGCACTGGACGGCTGCGGACTCGCTTTCACGCCAGAGTATCTGGCGCGGCCGCACGTGGAGGCCGGCCGCCTGCGCTGCGTGATGGAGGAGTGGTTTCCAACCTCGCCCGGCTTCTTCATGTACTACCCCAGCCGCCGCCAGAAAACGCAGGCGGTTTCCATGGTGATCGACGCGCTGCGTTTGCCCGATGGGCCTCAGCCGCGGTAGCGCAGCGCGTCGATCACCAGCGTCAACGCACGCGTCGACTGGCGCCGGTTCGGGTAATAGGCATGCAGGCCCGGGAATACCGGGCACCAGTCCTCCAGCACGGCCCGCAAGCGCCCCACCTGCAGATGAGGCCAGGCCAGGTCTTGCGGCAAGAAAGCCAGGCCGCAGCCGCTCAACGCGGCGTTCAGCATCTGGTAGGCGCTGTTGAAGGTCGCCTGCCCACCCACGCGAGCCTGCAACTCGCGGTCGCCGCTCTTGAGCTCCCATGCATACAGGCCGCCGCCCGCCAGGCGCAGCGCGATGCAGTTGTGCGCAAGCAATTCCTGCGGTGTGGCCGGCACACCGCGTTCCGCCAGGTAGCCCGGCGCGCCGGCGATCACCATCTGCTGGTCGGGCGCAAGGCGCACCGCAATCATGTCCTTGGCCACCTGGTCGCCCCAGCGCACGCCGATGTCGAAACGCTCGGCCGCAATGTCGACCATGCGGTAGTCCGAGCTGATCTCGATCTTGAGATCAGGGTATTCGGCAACCAGCGGCCTCAGGCGGGGCCACAGCACCGTGTCCACCACGTAGTCGATGGCCGTGATGCGGATGCTGCCGGCCATCTTGGTGCCGAGCTCGCTGACCGCGGCGACTTCGGCTTCGATTTCCTGCAGCCGTGGGGCCACCGTTTCCAGCAGCCGCTCGCCGGCCTCGGTGGGCGCCACGCTGCGCGTCGTGCGCGTCAGCAGGCGCACCCCAAGGCGGGTTTCCAGCGCACGGATGGTGTGGCTCAGTGAAGATTGCGACACGCCAAGCTTGGAGGCCGCACGCGTGAAGCTGCGCTCGCGCGCCACCGCCATGAAGGCCAGCAGGTCACTGATCGAGTCACGCTTCATTTCGTGCCCCCGGCACCGCCCTTCTGCCGCAGGTCTTCGATGTCCCGCCGCGGCGGGGCACCGAACAGGCGGCCGTATTCACGGCTGAACTGCGACGGGCTTTCATACCCGACCTGGAACGCCGCACTCGAGGCATCGATGCAATCCGCCAGCATCAGCCTGCGTGCTTCGTTGAGGCGCAGCCATTTCTGAAACTGAAGCGGACTCATGGCCGTCAAGGCGCGGAAATGATGGTGGAACCGAGATGGGCTCATTTGCACGTGGGCGGCAAGCTCCTCGATACGCAGCGGTTGGGCGAAATTGAGCTTCAGCCATTCGATGGCGCGCGCGATGCGCTGGTTCTGGCTGCCCGCGGACGCCATCTGCCACAACCATGCGCCCTGCTCGCCCGTGAGCAGGCGATAGAAAATTTCCTTTCGCACCAGCGGCGCAATCACCGCAAGCGCGGCCGGCTCGTCCAGCAGCTTGACCAAACGCAGGAAGAGCTCGAGAAGCGCCTCGGTCGTATCGCCCAATACGAGGCTCGGTGCCAAGCCTGGGGCCGTGGACGAGTGCCCGGGCAACGCGGGCGGCTCGGCCTGCATGAGCAGCAACTCCGCGATACCGCGTGCATCCAGTTCCAGCACCAGGCTCAGGTATGGCCGATCGGGATGCGCCTCGACAGCCTGCAGCACCACGGGCAGGTTGAGCGCGGCAATGAGGTGGCGGCCGCTGTGATAGCTGTAGCTCCGGCCTCCCAGCAGCGCGCGCTTGGCGCCCTGCACCGTCAGCGCAATGCTCGGCCCGACCATGCAGTTCATGGGCGGGGTCGGCGCATCGTGCCTGTAGAACGCAAGCCCGGGAATGGCCGTGTCGAATTGCTCGGCACCGTCTGTCCAGCGCGCAATGCGTTGAGCCAGCGCCGCGCGCAAGGCTTCGAACGTATCCGCCGATACACCGGGCAATTCCTGCTTCACCTCTTCACTCCGCGGCTGAAAAGCTCCATGGTAGGGCGTGACTGTATGGTGGCTGCCCATTGCTTGCAGCAACAGTCGGATCAGGCAAGAACTCGGTCGGATTTGTCTATGGCCGTGGTCCTGTCTGCTCAAAGAATTGCAGCATGCTGTTCTCCACGATTCACATGCCACGTCGCCTCTGGAAGCTGGCGCTTGTCGGCACATCGCTGCTGACGCTGGCGCTGTGCCGGCCTGCGCTCGCCCAACCGCCCAGCCCCACGCCCTTCGTGCGATTTGCCGAACTCGACATCGACAATGCCAGGCTCGAAGAGTTTCGCAAGGCCGCCCTTGAAAACGGCGAAGCCACTTTGCGCCTGGAGCCGGGGGTCCTCGCCTTCCATGCCGTGGCTGAAAAAGGCAATCCGGGCCGGGTGCGGGTGTTCGAGATGTATGTCGACGCACAGGCCTACCAGGCCCACGTGCAGACGTCGCACTTCCAGAAGTTTCGGGCGCAGACAGACACGATGATGCTGCGGCGCGAACTGCACGAAGCCGTGCCCGTGCGCCTGGGCGCCAAGAAGAGCTTGCCCTCCCGGCCTCCTCATGTGCGGGTTGCAGAGCTGACGATCGATCCGGCCCAGCTCCAGGCCTACAAGGACGCGGTGTCGGAAGAAATCGACACATCGATCCGCGTCGAACCCGGCGTGCTGGGCATCTACTCCTTCGCGCTGAAAGAGCAGCCGGCACAACTGCGCTTTGTCGAGATCTATGCCGATGAAGCGGCCTACCGGCAGCACATCGACTCGCCGCATTTCAAGAAGTATGTGGAGGCCACCAAGTCGATGATCACCTCGCGCACGCTGTTGGAAGCGGAGCCGGTGTTCCTCGGCCTGCCGCCGGCAGCCAAGGCACCCGCGTACTACGTCTCCGAATTCGAACTCACCGACCCCGAAGGCATCAAGCCCTACAGCGCACAAGTGGAGGCAACCTTCAGGCCCTTCGGCGGCTACTACTTCGTGCGGGGCGGAAAGGTGAGCGCGCTCGAAGGCGAGCCTGCGAAGCGCATCGTCATGATCGCCTTTCCCAGCCTGGAGCGGGCACAGGCCTGGTACGACTCGCCGCAGTATCGGGAGATCCGTCCCATCCGCTCCAGGTCGGCGAAGTCGCGCGTGTACATCGTCGAGGGCGCGCCGCCTTGACCGGTGCGCAGCGCCTCGCCCTACTCCACCGCCACCTTCCCTTCTTTCACGAGCCTCGCGAACTTCGCCGTCTCGTCGCGGATGCGCGCTGCCATGTCGGCGGAGCTGTCGCCTATCGGGTCGGCGCCGATCGCACGCATTCTTTCTGCGAAGTCCGGCGACTTGATGATCTTCACCATCTCGGCATTCAGCTTCACGACGATGTCCTTCGGCGTTCCAACTGGTGCCAGCACGCCGAACCAAGTGCCGATGTCGAAGCCCTTCAGCCCCGCCTCTTCGAGCGTCGGCACATCGGGCAGCACGGCGGAACGCTTGGCGGTGGTCACGGCCAGGGCGCGCAGCTTGCCGCCCTTGATGTGCTGAAGCACGGGCGTGATGGTGTCGAAGGACATGTCCACCTGTCCGCCCAGCAGGTCGGTGGTGAGCGGGCCGCTGCCCTTGTAGGGCACGTGCAGCAGCTTGACGCCGGTGCTGGCCTGGAACTGCGTGCCGATGAGGTGCTGCGCGGTGCCGTTGCCATTCGAGCCGTAGGCCAGTTCCTTGGACGATGACTTGCCGGCGGCAACCAGCTCAGCCATCGACTTTGCGGTCGTGAGCGACGCATTGACCACCAGCACATTGGGCACCATCGCCACCGTGGTGATGGGCGCCAGGTCTTTCTGGAAGTCGTAGGGCAGCTTCTTGTACACGCTGGTGGCAATGGTGTGGTGCACCGCACCCATCAGCAATGTGTAGCCGTCGGGCCTGGCCTTGGCGACGTAGTCTGCACCTAGCGTGGCACCGGCGCCCGGCTTGCTTTCCACGATCACAGGTTGCCCCAGGCTCTTGGAGAGCGCATCGGCGAGCGCGCGGGCCAGCACGTCGGTGGTGCCGCCGGACGGAAAAGGCACGACCAGGCTGATCGGCTTGGCCGGCCACGGCTCCTGCGCAGCGGCCCAGGGCGCGGCGGAGAGTGCCACGGCTGCCAGCACAGTTCCCGCGACGGCGCGGCGCCCCATGGCGAATGGTTGCTTCTTCATGTCTTTGTCTCCAGGCTGACGGCGTGCGCCGTTCTTCTTGCGGTTGGCGGCGGAAATGCGGCGGTCTCTATGCGAGCCGTGCGCACACGGCCTGCGTGACCTGCGCGGTGGTGGCGGTGCCGCCCAGATCGCGGGTATGAAGCGACGAGTCGGCCGTCACGGCTTCGACCGCCTGCATGACGCGCCTTGCGGCCTCGGCCTCGCCCAGGTGCTCGAGCATCATCACGACCGACCAGAAGGTGCCGACCGGATTGGCCAGGCCCTTGCCCATGATGTCGAAGGCAGAGCCGTGGATCGGCTCGAACATCGAGGGGTAGCGGCGCTCGGGGTCGATGTTGCCGGTCGGCGCAATGCCCAGGCTGCCCGCGAGCGCGGCGGCCAGGTCGCTGAGGATGTCGGCATGCAGGTTGGTGGCAACGATGGTGTCGAGCGAGGCCGGCCGGTTGATCATTCGCGCGGTCGATGCGTCGACCAGCTCCTTGTCCCAGGCGACGTCCGGAAACTCCCTGGAGACCTGCAGCGCAATCTCGTCCCACATCACCATGGCATGACGCTGGGCGTTGCTCTTGGTGATGACCGTGAGGAGCTTGCGGGGCCGCGACTGCGCCAGCCCGAAGGCGAAGCGCATGATGCGTTCGACGCCCGCGCGGGTCATCATCGAGACATCGGTAGCGGCTTCGATGGGGTGCCCCTGGTGCACGCGGCCACCGACGCCGGCGTATTCGCCTTCGGAGTTTTCGCGCACGATCACCCAGTTTAGGTCGTCAGGCCCGCAGCGCTTCAGGGGGCCGTCGATGCCGGGCAGGATGCGCGTCGGGCGCACGTTGGCGTACTGGTCGAAGCCCTGGCAGATCTTCAGGCGCAGGCCCCAAAGCGTGATGTGGTCGGGAATGTGCGGGTCGCCCGCCGAGCCGAACAAGATGGCGTCCTTGCCGCGCAGCGCATCGAGCCCGTCGTTCGGCATCATCACGCCGTGCTCGCGGTAGTAGTCGCCGCCCCAGCCGAAATTCTCGAACTCGAAATTGAAGCTTCCGCCGGCCGAGGCCAGCGCCTGGAGCACCTGCTGGCCTGCGGGAATCACTTCCTTGCCGATGCCGTCTCCGGGAATGGTTGCAATCTTGTACGTCTTCATCTGGGCCGTCGTCCTTTGAGTGGTTCGGCCGATTCTGTGGTTTGCACCCGATGGCGTCGCACGGGTAAAGTGAATCCATCATTAACCGCAAGTCAACAATCAATCGACCATGAGCCACGGCATCCAGCCCTCCGAATTGGGCTTTTTCGTGCAGATTGCTACCGGCGGCAGCTTGAGCGCCGCGGCGCGCAACCTGGGGGTGTCCACGCCGGCGGTGAGCAAGCGGCTTTCGCAAATGGAGCAACGGCTTCGCATGCCGCTCGTGAACCGCACCACGCGGCGCATGAGCCTGACGCCCGAGGGCGAGGTGTTCCTGGAGCATGCGCGCCGCATCCTCGGCGAGCTCGACGACCTCGACCAGCTCCTGGCCAAGGGCAGAGGGTCGCCGAAGGGCCTGCTGCGGGTGAACGCGACCCTGGGATTCGGCCGCATGCATGTGGCACCGGTGATCTCGCGCTACAGCCGGCTGTGTCCCGACGTGGAGGTGCAATTGCAGCTGTCCGCCGACCCGCCGCCATTGACGGATGATGCCTTCGACGTCTGCGTGCGCTTCGGCGAGCCGCCGGACGCGAGAGTGATCGCCAAGCGCCTGGCGCCGAACCGGCGGCTGCTGTGCGCCTCGCCCAAGTACCTGGCCCAGCGCGGAATGCCGGTGGTTCCGAGCGACCTGGCGCGCCATGACTGCATCGGAATTCGCCAGGGCAACGACGCCTATGGGGTGTGGCGCCTTTCCAGCGGAAAAGGCCGCCGCGAACAGACCGAGACCATCAAGGTCCGCGGCGCGCTGACCACCAACGACGGGGAGATTGCGGTGCGCTGGGCGCTGGACGGCCATGGCATCGTCATGCGGGCCGAATGGGACATCGAGCGGTATCTCGCGGGCGGCCGCCTCGTGCAGGTGCTGCCGCAGTACCGCACGCCCGGCGCGGACATCTACGCCGTGTACGCGCAACGGCATCAGCTTTCTTCGCGCATACGCGTGTTCGTGGATTGCCTGTCCGACGCCTTCGCGCGCCTGGGGAACAAAAGCGACCCTGGCTCGGCAGGCATCGCCTGAAGACTTACATCGCTTCGCGCAGGCGGCTGTCGCGGCACACTGCGGGTGCCTGCAATCGTTGCCACATGGACACCACAGACCGTCGGCCGCCCTTCCCCTCCTGGTGGCGCATTGGCGCGCTCGCCTACTCCACGGTGGGCGTGGTGTGCGTGGTGTCGTCCGCCGCCTTTCCCGCAAACGAACTGGCCATGCTGGCGGCCATTGCGGGGGCGCTGCCATGGTCGCTGGCCCTGCTGACGCTCGATCTCGAACCGGGCGTTGCGCAGACGGCGCTGCTCCTGCTCGCGGGTGGCTGGGCCGTCAATGCGGCGCTGCTCTGGTGGCTGGCGCTCAGGCGCTCGGGGCGGCCGGGGCGCTCGGAGCACCGGGCGCCGTCACGGGCCGACTGAGCGACACTCTTTTTCAGCCGCTGCGCGCAGTACCGCAAGCGGCTTTTCGATGCGATCATTTCGCCTGCCTCGTGCCTGGCGCGCGCACCCTGAACTCTGCATACGAAGGTTTCCCATGCTCCCTGATACGCAAGTCAACACGCCGCTGATCGGCCTGGCCGGCGGCCGGCAATCGCTCGATACACCCGCGCTCCTGCTCGACCTGGGCGCTCTCATGCGCAACATCGAGCGCATGGCCGCCTTTGCCAAGGCGCGCGGCGTGGGCCTGCGCCCGCACGTGAAGACGCACAAGTCGGTGGAGATTGCGCGGCGCCAGGTGGCCGCGGGCGCCATCGGCGTGAGTTGCGTCACGCTGGGCGAGGCGGAGGTCATGGTCAAGGCGGGCATTCCGGATGTGCTGATCACCTCGCCCGCCGTGACGCCGAGCAAGATTGCGCGGGTGGTCAAGCTTGCCAGGCTCGCGGGCCCCGGCGGAATGATGGTGGTGGTGGACGACCCGCGCAATGCCGCGGACCTTGCCGCCGCCACGCTCGGGCTGCCGCACCCGCTCGAGGTGCTGGTCGACTACGGCGCGGGCTACAACCGCACCGGCGCCGCAACCGAAGCGCAGGTGCTCGACCTGGCGCGCCGGATCGCGGACGAGCCGCGCCTCAAGCTGCGCGGCTTGCAGGCCTACGCCGGCAACCTGCAGCACATTGTTGACCGAGAAGAGCGCAGCGCCGCGGCTGCCGGCCTGCGAGAAACCGTTGCAAGGATCGTCGCGCAGGCCAGGCAGGAGGGCATTCATTTCGAGATCGTGACGGGCGCCGGCACGGGCACGCACGACCTCGACGCGCAGCGCGACGCATTCACCGAGTTGCAGGCGGGCTCCTATGTCTTCATGGACGCGGAATACACCGAGGTGCTTGGCGCCCCAGGGCAGCCCTCGCCTTTCGAGGTGTCCCTGTTCGTGCAGACGGCGGTGGTGAGCGCCAATGCGGCGGATTGGGTCACGGTCGATGGCGGCACCAAGTGCTTTGCCACCGACGCCGGCGTGCCGCTGGTGGCGCGCGGCGCCGACCCGGCGAGCCGCTACGCGTTCTTTGGCGACGAGCACGGCAAACTGCTGTTCGCCGCGGCGCGGCCAGCGTTGGGGGAGCGTGTCGAGTTCGTCACCCCGCATTGCGACCCGACGGTCAACCTGCACGACGCCTACCACGTGGTCGATGGCGACACCCTGGTGGCCATCTGGCCGGTGGATGCGCGCGGCAGGCACTAGGGTTGGCGCTGCGGCTCCGGGCTGAGGCAATGGCGAAGCATCGCCGAGCGGGCGGTCAAACCCTCGGCAGCGCCGCCAGATAGGTAGACACCACGATCGCCGCCGCGCGGTCCAGCTGCAGGATGTCCGCAACGTCGAACGCGCGCGCAGCAGCGCTTCCGCTCATTTCGGGCGGTACGCGGATCTCGACAAGAACTTCGGCCGCGAGCTCGCGGTCGCTCCGGGGCTTGCCGTCGGGGTGCATTACCCACTCGTCTATTTGCTCGAACGGAATGCTTCGGAAGACGCCGACGACAGGGATGTACTTGTAGCGATCCTCGCCCACCAGGATGGGCACACTGAGATTGCAGAAAAACGTGGTCGACATGCAGGATCGCCGTCGCAGTCAAAAGGATTAATTGTTAAGGAATGTGACTGAATCAGCCACCCTTCCGAACCCTTAATCCCAACCAAGACGTGACCTTAGTCACACAAAGGTCATGTTTGTCCTCGCGGCGACCAGTCCTCGGGAAGAACGCTTAATTCTTACAGTCAAGACCCAGCCGCAACCGAAATTGGCCGCTTTTAGCGGCCAAAGGCGAAAAACACAGGGGTTTTCTGCCGCGGCGATGCAGTCAGGCGGCTGCGTTGAATCGGGGCGGCCGCCGCTCCATGTTGGCTTTGACCGCCTCGGTCTGGTTTGCGCTGCCGATCAGCGCGCGCTGCTCCACCGACTCGGCAACCAGCAGATCGGCCGCGCTTTGAGACAGCGCGGCGTTGAGCAGGCGCTTGCCTGCCCGGATGGCGTCGGGGCTCTTGCCCGCGATGTCGCGCGCCATCTGAAGGGCTTCGGCCAACGGTTCGGCGGCCAGCCGGGTGGCAAAGCCAAGCCGCAGCGCCTCCTCGCCCGAGAAGATGCGCCCGGTGAAGGTGAGCTCGCGCACCACGTCGCTCCGGGCGAGTTCACGCATCAGCACCATGCCGCCCATGTCGGGCACCAGGCCCCACTTGATCTCCATCACCGAAAGCTTGGTATCCGGCGCCACGATGCGGATGTCGGCGCCCAGTGCCACCTGCAGGCCGCCGCCAAAAGCCACGCCATGCACGGCCGCGATGACCGGCACCGGCACTTCGCGCCAGACCATCGCCACGTATTGGGCCGCGTTCGAAATGCCGTGGGTCCGGGTGGCCAGGTCGGTGCCGCCGGCCGCGGCGCCCAGCACGGCACTCGCGGCGCCCTGCCCCATGCGCTCGAACGAAGCCATGTCGAGCCCGGCGCAAAACGCCTTGCCCTGGCCCGAGATCACCACGGCGCGCACCGCGGCATCACGGCGCAAGGATTCGCCGGCCTCGATCAGCGCGTCGAACATCGCGGGGTCGAGCGCGTTCATCTTGTCGGTGCGCGCAAGCTGCAGTTCCACCACGCCGTCGGGGTGGCGGGTCCATTCGATTCGGTCGGCCATGTCTTGTCTCCTTCGGTTTTCTTCGCGCCAGTATCGCCCGGTGCGGGCGCTCGGCGATGATGGCGCCTGTCGCCCCCAACACCTGCTTCGACCCATGCCCCTGGATCGCCGGATCTTTCTGCAATCGGGCGCCGCCGCCGTGGTGGCGCTGCTCCACCGAAGCGGTGCCCACGCATCCCCAGCCCCAACGAGCCGGCCATGCTCGGCTTCACCGCCGTGCCCGCTTCGCTGCGCGACGCGGTCGTGGTGCCGCCGGAATACGAATGGCAGCTGCTCTATCCGTGGGGCACGCCCACCGGAGTGAAGGGCCAGCCGATGCCGGCCTTTGCGCCCGATGGCTCCCACAGCGCGGCCGACCAGGCACTGCAGGCGGGCATGCACCACGACGGGATGCACTTCTTTGCGCTTGCAGCGCCGGACCGTGCACTGCTCGTGATGAACCACGAATACACCGACGAGCAATTGCTCCACGCGGACGGCATCAAGGAATGGACCGCCGAGAAGGTGCGCAAGTCGCTGCATGCCATGGGTGTGTCGGTCATCGAAATCCGGCGCACGCGCGATGGCTGGCGGCAGGTGCGCCCGTCGCCCTATGCCCGCCGCGTGCACGGCAACACGCCCATGCGCATTGCGGGCCCCGCAGCGGGTACGCCGCTGATGCGCACACAGGCCAACCCCGCCGGTGACGAGGTGTTCGGCACCTTCGCCAACTGCGCGATGGGTGTGACGCCATGGGGCACCTACCTGACCTGCGAAGAAAACTTTCATGGCTACTTCGGCGGCCCCAAGGAAGCGGCCAAGGACCTCACACCCGCGCAGCGCCGCTACGGCACGGTGCCGGGCTCGCACTGGGTGGACTACTGGCGCTTCGACGAACGCTTCGACATGAGCCGGCATCCGAACGAGGCCCACCGCTTCGGCTGGGTGGTCGAAATCGATCCCTTCGATCCCGCGGCCAAGCCCGTCAAGCGCACGGCGCTCGGCCGCAAGCGCCAGGAAAGCGCCACCTGCACACTCGCCAAGGACCGGCGCCTTGTGGTCTACATGGGCGACGATGCGAGGTTCGAATACATCTACAAGTTCGTGAGCCACGGAAAGGTTTTGCCCAGCGGCGGCAGTGCCGCCAACAGCCGTCTGCTCGACGAAGGCACGCTCTACGTCGCCCGGTTCGACGCCGACGGCCGCGGCCGATGGCTCGAACTCGTCCACGGGCGCAACGGCCTCGATGCGGCGGGCGGCTTTGCCGACCAGGCCGAGGTGCTGATCCACGCCCGGCTGGCAGGCGACGTGGTGGGCGGCACCCGCATGGACCGCCCGGAATGGATTGCGGTGCACCCGCAAACCGGCGAGGTGTACGCCACGCTCACCAACAACAGCCAGCGCGGCGAGCCCGGCAAGCCCGCGCCGGACGCAGCCAATCCGCGCGCCGGCAACCTCTTCGGCGGCATCTTGCGGTGGCGCGAGGACGGCGGCGATGCGGGCAGCGAAAGCTTCGACTGGGACCACTTCGCGCTCGCCGGCGACCCGGCACAAACGGAGAGCGGCGCGCGCTATCCCTCCGGCCAGGCGGACATCTTCGGCAGCCCCGACGGCTTGCACTTCGACAGCGGCGGCCTGCTCTGGATCCAGACCGACATGAGCGGCCAGCTCATCGGCAAGCCGCCTTATGCCTCGCTCGGCAACAACCAGATGCTGTGCGCCGATCCGGCGACGGGCCACATCAAGCGCTTCTTGACCGCCCCGAACGGCAGCGAGGTGACGGGTTGCGTGGTAACGCCCGACCGGCGCACGCTGTTCGTCAACATCCAGCACCCGGGCGAATCGCGCGACGACGGCAGCGGAACGCCGACCAGCGCCTGGCCCGACGGCACCGAGCCAGGCAGCGCACGCCCACGCTCGGCCACGCTGGCCATTCGCCGGTGCGACGGCGGTATCGTCGGCACCTGAAGCCGTCCAAAAAAAAGGAAGGAGACCCTGCATGAGCATTCGCATCGTTCGCCTCGGCACACCGCGCGCCCACGGCGAAGGCCTGCGCATCGGCACCGTGCGCCGTCCGCCGCGCGGCGTTCCCAAGACCGAGTTCGCCTCGCAAGATTGGTACGACGTGTGGTACCCGAACCTTGCACCTTCGGCCGAGACCATGAAGCTCGGCCAGGAGGCGGAAACGCCCGCGCAATGGAACGCCTTCATGCGCAAGTACAAGGCCGAGATGGCCGAGGCCGACGCGAGCCGCAGCCTCGACCTGCTGGCGGCGCTCTCGCACAGCACGGCGCTTTCGGTGGGCTGCTATTGCGAAGACGAGTCGCGCTGCCATCGCTCGCTGCTGCGCGCCCTGCTGGCCGAGCGCGGGGCGGACTTCGCGAACTGATTCAGACCTGTGGAAGAGCCACGAACGCCGGCAGCTTTTCCACATCGGCCGCAAAGGCTGCGAGCGAGGGGTAATCGGCCGGCGCAATCACGTCCGGGAGCACCAGCTGGGTGAAGCTCCATGCCACGGCGCTTGTCAGCGCGGCCTGCCCGATGGTGCCTTCGGCGCTGGGCGCAGGCAGCTTCCGCAGCTCGGCCTGGAGCCCTGCGTAAGCCGCACCAAGCTGGCCTCGTACCCTGTCGACCCATGGCGCGTGCTGCTTTTCCGGTGGGCGCAGCTTGCGCTCATAGACGATCTGAACCGACTTCTCGCACGCCGCCAGCGCAAGCCGAGCACCTTCAGCGCATGCTGCCGTTGCGCGAGTCCGGAAGGCATGAGGCTGCGGCCGGTGAGCGTTTCGGCGTAGTCGATGATCAACGTGGAATCCATCAGCAGCGTGCCGTCGTCGCACACCAAGGTCGGTGCCTTGACCACGGGATTGATCTCCCGAAACTGCTCGAAGGTGCTGAAGACCGAAATCGACCGGTGTTGGAACGAAAGCCCGAGCAGCCGCAGCGAGACAGCCACGCGGCGGACATAGGGCGAATCGAGCATGCCGATGAGTTGCATCTGCTTTTATTCCTGGTTGATATGGCGCAACGATACCGCGCGATCGGCTGCCGGCGGCAGGGTGGGCCCGTCAGCGCTGCGCCTTGTCCTTCTGGTTCTGCGCCTCGATGCGCTCGCGCGCGGCCTGCCAGTCGTCATCGCTCCATTGGCGCAGCTCGTAGAAGTTGCCGCCCGTGGCCAGCGCGTTGCCGCCGTCCATCATGATGCTCTGGCCGGTGAGCCAGTCGCACTGGCCCGGCGCCATGAGAAAGGCCGCCAGGTTCTGCAGTTCGCTCATGCGGCCGGTGCGCGCCATCGGGTTGGTCTTCTTGCTGCGCGCGCCGGGTTCCTCGCCGGGGTTCAGGCGCTTGCTCATGCCCTCGGTCGGAATTTCGCCCGGCCCCACGGCGTTCAGGCGAATGCCGTGGCGCGCCCACTCCACCGCCAGTGACTTGGTCATGACTTCGATGCCGGCCTTGCTCATGGCCGAAGGCACCACGTAGGGGCTGCCGTTGTCCACCCAGGTCACGATGATGCTCATCACGCTGCGCAGCGCGTCGCCCTCCTTCCATTTGCCGGCCTTCGCTTCGGCCACCCAGCGCTTGCCCACGGCCTGCGTGACGTAGAAGCTGCCGTGAAAAACGATGTTGGCAATGGCGTCGAAAGCGCGTGGCGAGAGGCTTTCGGTCGGGGCCACGAAGTTGCCCGCCGCGTTGTTGACGAGCCCCGTGAGGCCGCCGCTCTGGAAGAGGCTCTCGACCATCTCGTCCACGTTTTGCGCAATGCGGATGTCCACGCCGAAGGTGTCGATGCGGCGCCCGGGAAACTGCTGGCGCCACTCTGCAGCGGTTTCTTCGCAGACCGAGTGGCGCCGGCCGCAGATTGCAACGTCGGCCCCCAGCCCCAGAAAGCGCTCGGCCATCGCACGGCCGAGGCCGGTGCCACCACCTGTCACGAGAATGCGCTGGCCGCTCATGAGGGAAGCTTCAAACATGGTGAATCTCCTTGGTGGTTGCAACAGAGCGGCAAGGCGCGGCGCCGCCATGGCGCATGCTACGCCGCCGGCAAATGCCATGGCTTGCGAAATCTGGCTCTGCGCGGGTAAAAATGTCCTTCGCCCTGATCACCGGATACATGACCATGCAAAGCCCCGCTGCTTCGTCTTTCCAATCGCTCGCCGGCGTGCGTGTGCTGAGCCTTGCGCTCAACCTGCCGGGCCCCGCGGCACTGCTGCGCTGCCGCGGCATGGGTGCCACCTGCCTGAAGTTCGAACCGCCCGCCCGCGACCCGATGGCGCTCTACGACAAGGCCGCGTACGCCGCGCTGCACGAGGGCATCGAGGTTCGCACGGCCGACCTGAAGACCGAAGCCGGCCAGCAACAGCTGCACGCCGAACTCTCGCGCACGGACGTGCTGCTCACCTCTTTCCGGCCTTCAGCGCTCGTCAAGCTGAAGCTCGACTGGGCATCGCTGCAGGCGCGCCATCCGTCGCTGTCCCAGGTCGCCATCGTCGGCGCCCCCGGCGAGCGTGCCGAGGAGCCGGGCCACGATCTCACCTACGTTGCGGAAAGCGGCCTGGTCACCGGCACTGAACTGCCGCCCACGCTCTACGCCGACATGGGCGGCGCCCTGCTCGCGAGTGAAGCAGTGCTGCAGGCCACGTTGCATGCCCGGTCCGCGGCCAAGGCGAGCGGCGTGTACCTCGAGGTGGCACTCAATGCATCGGCCGATTGGCTGGCGCTGCCGCGCACCTGGGGCCTCACCCGGCCCCAGGGCGCCGTGGGCGGCGCGCACGCGGGCTACCGCGTGTATCCCTGCGCGGACGGACGCGTGGCGGTTGCCGCGCTGGAGCCGCACTTTGCGGAGCGCCTCTGCGAAGCCGCCGGCGTGGCTTCGCGCGACATGTTCGCCGCATCCACGCACGAGGGCATTGCCGCATGGATTGGCACACGCACCCGCGCACAGCTCGAAGCCATGGCGCGCGAGCGCGACGTGCCACTGCTCACGCTCGCCGACTGATCAAAGGCGCAGTTCGCTCAGCTTGCGATCGAGCTTGATGAGCCAGATGCGCACCGGCCGTTCCAGATCGCTGCCGCGCGTAATGCGCGCGCCCGTCACGCCCGCCGGGCACTTGGCAATGATCGCGCCGGTGGCATCCACCGTGCAATCCTCGACGCTGCCTGCAACAGGCTTGCCGTCGGCATCGAGCAGGATCGTGCTCAGGCCGAAGTCGTTGTCGTTCACCAATGCCAGGGTCTGGTCGTCCACCACGGTCAGGCCCTCGGCCTTTTCGGCCAGCCAGCCCAGCGCGTTGAGGTCGAGCAGCTCGGTCTTGCGCATGGTCACCACCGCAGAGTAGTCAGCGGCTCCCGAAGGCGCCTGCGTGATGCTGCTGATTTCCAGGTTGTGGTCGAAGCCCGCAATGTCGGTCGCATTGGCCGGCAGCTCGACCAGCATGAGCTTGTTGAACACCTTGCCGTCGCTCTTGCGCGCACCCTGCTCGATCACGATGAAGCGGCCGTTGCCCAGGCTCACCACGTCGCCGAGCTTGGCGTTGCCGGTGCGGTTCTTGTCGTACTGGCTGCCGTCGATCGGGTAAGCGTAGAGCTTCGACGTCTCGGTGGCCGGATCGAATGCGAGCCAGCGCGTGAACTTCGCGATGTGGCGCACATCGGTCTTGCTTCCGCCCGGCGGCGTGGCCTGGATCGACTTGCCCGCGCCGTCCTTCGGATCGATCGGGCTCTGCAGGAAACCGTGCAGCTTGCCGTCTGCCGCGTCGAGCGTCAGCCCTTCCATGCCGCGGTTGGCGCGGCGCTGCGCGAGCACCAGCGGCAGGTCGGCGGCGCCGTTGCCGGGGGCGTATTTCTTCTCGATCACGCCCGTTGCGATGTTGATGCGTGCGATGAACGGGCCGTACTCGTCGCTGGTCCACAGCACGTTGCGCGCCTTGTCGAGCACCATCGTCTCAGGGTCGAGGCCGTTGGCGTCGTAGTTGGCCTTGGCGGCATCGAACACGTAGCGGTCGGTCAGCGGCGTTTCACCCGTCGAGCCCACGCCCGACTGCGGCGGCAGGCCGGTGATCTTCTTGCCGGCATCGAGCTTGAGCGGCAGGCTCGACGAGAGCACCGCACCCGTCTTGCCGATGCGCACGATGCCGAAGCTCGGCGCGAACGACGGCGCGGGAAACACCTTGCTGATGCTGGTCGCGCCGCCGCCGTTGGGCACAGGTGCGGTCGGGCCGTCGCCGTTCGGGCCGCGGTCGGTAATGGCATAGAACTCGAGCGTGCCGTCGTCGGCCTTGCCCTTGAACGCCAGGCCCGACCCGTAGGCCGGCAGGAAGCCCGCGGGAAAGTCGGCCTTGGTCTTCTCGTTGTCGCCCTCGTAGGGCACGTTGAAGCTGGCATCGGCCTGCAGCTGGTAGCGCGTGACGTCGATGCCGATGGTGCCGAGCACGTTGGTTTGCGTCGAGGTTTCGGTCACCGGCGCGCCGAGGCGCGAAGCCAGCGTGTCTTCGAAGTGCTCACGCGCCAGCGTGCGGCGGCTTGAATCGACCATGCGGGCATTGTAGGGAGCAGGCAGGCCCGCGAGCACCGCGTTGAGAGCGGTGTCGAAGCTTGCGGCCGCGGCGCTGAAATCGATGGACCCGGCCATAAGCGCGGCCTTCAGCGCCGGAGTCAGGCGAATGCCATTCGAAGGATCGCGATCCTCGTCGAAGCTCTGCAGCGCGAGCAGGCGGTTGACGACGGCATCGGCCTTTACGTCGGTGCCACCGGCCAGGGTCAACGGGGTGATCGCGTCGCCGCAGGCGGCACTGCCGAGCGCGAGCGCACCGACGCTGAAGACAACGGTCTCGCCGTCCTTGCAGGTGAATTCGCCCGCCGCATTGGTGGCGGCCTTGGCGGCGCTGCCGGCAACGTAGTCCAGGCCTTCGACCGCCGAATCGAGGAAGGTGCCGGTCTTCGACTGAGCGGCCGGTGGATTCGTGGCGCCACCGCCGCCGCCCCCGCCGCCGGACGCGGGGGAAACGCCCATCCGCCGCTCCCCCGCCGCCGCTGCCGCCGCAGGCACCCAACAGCACGCTGGCACCTGCGAGCGCCAGCCAACCCATCCTCGATCCTCTTGTCTTCCGCATTGCTTGTCCTTGTGAAGCGCCCGCGCAAAGGCGCAGGCCCCGGCGATTAGCGCCGAGGCAGATGACAAGTCCGTGAAATTGCAGTCGAAAGGTTGCGGCGGGTTCGCTTTTCCAGCGCCCCTTCAGTGCCTCTTAGCGCTTTGTGCCGTCGCGTTCGCGGTCCTCGCGCTTGATCGCAAGGTAGGTTTCGAGTTCGATCTCGTGCAGCTGCCGCGGATACTGCTCGGCCGCAGCGAACCAGGAGCGCTCGCGGCGCTCGGCCGGCGCGCCCGCTTCCGAAGAGAGGTACGTGTCGAGCGTCAGAAAGTAGCGCATCGCATTGCGCTCCACCAGCCCGCGCGCGCCGCGGATGTACTCGGGCTGCCCATCGGCCTCCTTGCCCACCACGGTAAAGCCCACCTTGTTGCGGCCGAAGGTGGCCAGGTACGCCTGCGTGGCCATGCGAACCATCATGTTGTGGTCGTAGCTGTAGCCAAAATGCAGGAAGCTCTTTTTCTCGTCGAGCGCCACCGCTTCGAGCGTGACGCGGTAGTTGCTCGTGCCCAGCGGCCCGCTGGCGGCGTTCATCTCGACCGACAGGTACTCCGGCGTTGCGTTGGCCACGCGATAGATGAAGGGCAGCTGAAACGCCTGATCGACCGGCTTGTCGTAGCGCCGCACGACAAACAGCGTCAGCATGTCCTGCCCCTGCGGCGTGGTGCCCGCGCGGCATCGGCGATTGTTGACATGCAGCTTGAGCAGTTCGCACCAGTGGGACGACTCCTTGAGCGCAGCGCTGATCTCCGGCAGCGAGTGGTCCACCACCGCGTAGATGTCGCCCTGCAGCCCGCCCGGCGTTTCCAGCGAATCGAGCTGAATGGGCCTTCCGAAGCCGCTGCGCTCGAGCTTGCCCTTCATGCGCTGGTGCGTAGCGCGCAGCGCTTCAGCCGAAGCGCTGGCCGATGCAGATGGAGATTCGGAAGGCGCCGCCAACGCATGCACTGAAGTGGCGAACAGAATGCCCCCGCCAGGGCTCGCAACCATGAAACCGGCGGAGAGAACAAAGTACTCATGGGGCCACACGATACAACGGGCGGCGAGAATCCCGGCATGCATCCTTCTCTTTCAGTCTGCAAACCGTGAAGCGCCAAGCTCCCGCATCGCCGAATGCAGGCCGCACCGCAGCCGATTCGCGACGACGCAGCGGGGCTGCGCCCTCCTCCTCGTCGTCGATGCTGCCGATGAGCCTGCTGCTCCTGGGTTATGTGGCCCTGCTCGGCTACGGCGTATGGACCGCACGCCTGCCTCCGCTTGCCTTGGGCGTGCTGCTAGTGATCAGCCTTCTGACCTTCGCGGTCTACGGTTTCGACAAGAGCGCTGCGCAAGCCGGACGTTGGCGCACCGCGGAGAGCACGCTGCATCTGCTGTCGTTGGCGGGAGGATGGCCGGGCGCATGGTGCGCGCAGCGGCTCTTTCGCCACAAGTCGCGCAAGGCGAGCTTCATGGCGGGCTACTGGGCCACCGTGCTGCTGAATATCGCTGCCGTGGCCGCCTGGGTCGGCAAGCTGGTGCCGGCCGGACTGCTCGGGGGCTGAGCTCGGCTCAGCGTGGCTTGCGAATGCTGCCGCGCACCGGGCCGGCCGCAGCCTTACGCGGTGGTGCCGAACCGTTGTCGCGCGGCGGCAGGCCGGTGTGCTGGGTGAGCATGCGGCCCTTCGAGGGCTTCACGGGCGCGAGCCTGACCGGTGCCGATGCCTTGGCCGCCACTGGCGCAGTGGTCGAGTTCTTGCGCCGCGCGCTCGTGTAGCCGCCGTCGGTAAGCGGCTGCCACGTTGGAATGAGGTGGTGCTTGCCGTTGCCGATGAGGTCGGCGCGGCCCATGCTCTTCAGCGCCTCGCGCAGCAGCGGCCAATTGTTGGCGTCGTGGTAGCGCAAAAAGGCCTTGTGCAGGCGGCGGCGCTTGTCGCCGCGCACGATGTCCACCGTCTCGCTGTCGCGCGTGATCTTGCGCAGCGGGTTCTTGTTGGTGTGGTACATCGTCGTGGCCGTGGCCATCGGGCTCGGGTAGAACGTTTGCACCTGGTCGGCGCGGAAACCGTTCTTCTTGAGCCAGATCGCGAGGTTCATCATGTCCTCGTCGCTGGTGCCCGGATGCGCGGCAATGAAGTACGGAATAAGGTACTGCTTCTTGCCCGCCTCGGCCGAGAACTTCTCGAACATCTGCTTGAACTTGTCGTAGCTGCCGATGCCGGGCTTCATCATCTTGGTGAGCGGGCCCTGCTCGGTGTGCTCTGGCGCGATCTTCAGATAGCCGCCGACGTGGTGCTGCACCAGTTCCTTCACGTACTCGGGCGACTGCACGGCCAGGTCGTAGCGCAGGCCCGAGCCGATCAGGATCTTCTTGATGCCCTTGAGCGCACGCGCGCGGCGGTAGATCTTGATGAGCGGGTCGTGGTTGGTGCCCAGGTTCTGGCAGATGCCCGGGTACACGCAGCTGGGCTTGCGGCAGGCGGCCTCGATCTCGGGGCTCTTGCAGCCGAGCCGGTACATGTTGGCCGTAGGGCCGCCCAGGTCGGAGATGGTGCCGGTAAAGCCGCTCACGCTGTCGCGAATGGCCTCGACCTCCTTGATGATCGATTCTTCCGAGCGGCTCTGGATGATGCGGCCCTCATGCTCGGTAATGGAGCAGAAGGTGCAGCCGCCAAAGCAGCCGCGCATGATGTTCACGCTGAAGCGGATCATTTCCCACGCGGGGATCTTGGTCGGGCCGTCGTGGCTGCCGTTTTCGTCGGCATAGCGCGGATGCGGACTGCGTGCGTACGGCAGGTCGAACACGTAGTCCATCTCGGCCGTGGTGAGCGGAATGGGCGGCGGGTTGATCCACACGTCGCGCGCCGTGGCGCCCTCGCCGTGCGCCTGCACCAGCGCGCGGGCGTTGCCGGGGTTGGTCTCGAGATGCAGCACGCGGTTGGCGTGGGCATAGAGCACCGGATCGGCGCGCACCTGCTCGTACGAAGGCAGGCGAATCACGCTGCGGTCGCGCGGAGGCACCTTGATTCTGGTGCGCTGCGCGAGCGCGGGGTTCGGCACGAAGGTCAGCGGCTTGATCGCCGGATTAACCGGGTTCGCCGCCGCGCCGGCTTCGGCGGCCTGTGCCACGGCCTGGGCCTCATCTTCCTTCGCACAGGTCGCGCCGTTGGCCTTGGCCTGCTCCGACACCATCAGGTATGGGTTGACGTGGGCCTCGACGCGGCCGGGTTCGTCCACGCTGGTGGAGTTGATCTCGAACCACTCTTCGGGCGTGTCGCGCCGCACGAATGCGGTGCCGCGCACGTCGGTGATCTGCTGCACCGGCTCCTTGGCGGCCAGGCGGTGCGCGATCTCGACGATGGCGCGCTCGGCGTTGCCATACAGCAGCAGGTCGCACTTGGAGTCGACAACGACGGAGCGGCGCACCTTGTCCGACCAATAGTCGTAGTGGGCGATGCGGCGCAGGCTGCCTTCGATGCCGCCGAGGATGATCGGCACGTCGTTCCAGGCTTCTTTGCAGCGCTGCGAATAGACGATGGCCGCGCGGTCGGGCCGCGCGCCGCCGACGTCGCCGGGCGTGTAGGCGTCGTCGCTTCTGATCTTTCGGTCCGCCGTGTAGCGGTTGATCATCGAATCCATGTTGCCGGCGGTCACGCCGAAGAACAGGTTCGGCTTGCCCAGCGCCTTGAAGGGCTCGGCGCTCTGCCAGTCGGGCTGGGCGATGATGCCCACGCGGAAGCCTTGCGCCTCGAGCATGCGGCCGATCACGGCCATGCCGAAGCTCGGGTGGTCGACGTAGGCGTCGCCCGTGACCACGATGATGTCGCAGCTGTCCCAGCCGAGCGCGTCCATTTCCTTGCGCGTGGTCGGCAAGAACTTGGCCGTGCCGAAACGGGCCGCCCAGTACTTGCGGTAGCTGGTCAGCGGCTTGGCGGCACGCGCAAAAAAGGAGACGTCGACAGGGGCGTTCATCAATGGGGATATGGCAGCGATATGGCAGCGCGGCTTGGCGGGCTCGGCGCAGCAGTGGGCAACCCAGGATTTTAGGGTTTTCCAGCACCCCTGTCGCGTTTGGCCTCGTTGGCGCGACCGCAGCAAGGCCTTTAATTAGTTGCCAAAGTCAATCATAAATATGACAATAGCAACTATGTCGAACGTTTTGCCAGCTCCAGATACCGCCGCCGTCAAGGCGATCCGCCAATTCAACCGCTTTTATACGGGCCGGATCGGGGTGCTCGACCCCTATCTCGGCAGCGAAATGTCGCTGACCGACGTTCGCGTGCTGTACGAGCTGGCCCACCGGGAAACGCCCGTGGCCAGCGAGATCGGCCGCGACTTGCGGCTCGATGCCGGCTACATGAGCCGCATCCTGCGCCGCTTCGAGGCCGAGGGCTGGCTCACGCGCAAGCCCCATGCCCGCGATGCGCGGCAGAGCGTGCTGCGCCTTACCGAAGCGGGCCACGCCGCATTTGCGCCGCTGCAACAAAAGTCGCGCGACGAGGCGGCCGCCCTGCTCTCCCCGTTGCCGCCGCACGACCGCCAGCAGGTGGTCGATGCCATGGCGCGCCTCGAGCGCCTGCTCGATCCGGCCTCCGCCCCTGCGGCGCGCACCCGCACCGTCGTGCTGCGCGACCCGTTGCCCGGCGACATGGGCTGGGTGGTGCAGCAGCACGGCGAGCTGTATGCGCGCGAGTACGGCTGGAACAGCGAGTTCGAGGCGCTGGTGGCCGAAATCGTGGCCCAGTTCGTCCGCAAGTTTCAACCGGCGTGGGAGAAGTGCTGGATTGCGGAGCTCGACGGCGAGCGGGTGGGCGCGATCTTCGTGGTCCGCAAATCGCCCACCACGGCCCAGTTGAGGCTGCTTTTGCTCGCACCGTCTGCACGCGGCCTGGGGCTTGGCGGCCGGCTTACCGACGAATGCATTGCCTTTGCGAAGGCCAAGGGCTACCGGAAGATGGTGCTTTGGACCAACAGCTGCCTGGAGGCCGCCCGTGCCATCTACGCCAAGCGCGGCTTCAAGCTCGACAGGTCCGAGCCCTACGAAGGCTTCGGCCAGCAGCTGGTCGGCGAGACGTGGTCGCCTCAAGCTGCAGTAGACGAAGCCGTTCGCCGGCTTCTGATCCAGAGCTGTCGAAGCAAGGGCGCGAGCCACACCAGCACCACCACCGCGGCCAGCGAAGCGGCGATGGGCCGCGACACGAAGCCCGCGAGGTTGCCGCCGGACTTGATCATCGAGGTGATGAAGTTCTCCTCGAGCATGCCGCCGAGCACCACACCTAGGATGGCAGGCGCAATCGGAAAACCGTTCTCCTCGAGCAGGTAGGCCACGATGCCGGCCGCGAGCATCACGCCCACGTCGAACAGCGAGTTGTTGATGGCGAATGCGCCGACGATGCAGAACAGCAGGATCAGCGGCATCAGCACGTTGCGCGGCACCCGCAAGATGCGCTTGGCCACCTTGATGCACAGGATGCCGAGCGGAATCATGATGATGTTGGCAATGATGAACAGCATGAACACCGCATAGATGTTCTGCGGGTTGGTGGTGAAGAGCGTCGGGCCCGGGTTGAGGTTCTTCATGTAGAGCACGCCGATCACGATGGCGGTGATCGAGTCGCCCGGAATGCCGAACACCAGCGCCGGAATCCACGCGCCGGCCAGCGCGCTGTTGTTGGCCGAACCCGATTCGACAATACCTTCGACATGGCCCGTGCCGAACTTCTCGGGCTCCTTCGAAAATTTCTTGCTCATGGCGTACGACATCCATGCCGCGATGTCGGCGCCCGCGCCCGGCAGCGCGCCCACCGCAGTGCCCAGTACGCTTCCGCGCAATATCTGCACGGGGTACTTCTTGGCCAGCGCCCATTGGCCCGAGAGCACGCGGCCCACTTTCTCGACCACGATCTCGCCGGGCGGCAGCGTGTCGACCGCGAAGCGGATCACCTCCGAGATGGCGAACATGCCGATCATCATCGGGATCATGCCGATGCCGCCCGTCATCTCGGCATTGCCGAAGGTAAAGCGCGGAAAGCCCGCCGGGTTGCCGAGCCCCACGCAGGCCACCAGCAGGCCGAGCAGCAGCGTGACCATGCCCTTGAGCGGCCGGTCCGAAGTGATGAACACCGCGCAGGTCAGGCCCAGCAGCACGAGCCAGAAGTACTCGAACGAACTGAAGTTGAGCGCAAAGTCGGCCAGCGCAGGCGCCGCCACGATGAGCACCACGGTGCCGAAGAGCCCACCCACGGCGGAGAACACCAGCCCCGCGCCCAGCGCGGTTTCGGCCATGCCCTTGCGCGTCATCGCGAAGGCTTCGTCGGTATAGGCGGCGGATGCGGGCGTGCCCGGGATGCGCAGCAGGCAGCCGGGAATGTCGCCCGAGAAGATGGCCATGGCGGTGGCCGTCACCATGGCCGCGATGGCGGGAACGGGCGGCATGAAAAAAGTGACCGGCACCAGCAGCGCAACCGCCATGGTGGCCGACAACCCCGGTACCGCGCCAACGAACAGGCCATAGAGCGAGGCCAGCACCATCACGAGGAGGGTGTACGGCTCGAAGACCATCGAGAAAGCCTGCAAGAGTGCTGCCGACATGAGTAGAGGCCCCGGTTACCAGGCAATGGGCGTCAGCACGCCCCAGGGAAGAGGAACGCGCAACAGCTTGTAGAAGGCGGCATGGATGAGCAGCGAGGCAACCAGCGCAATGAGCACCGCGCGGCCCGCCGGCACGCGCATGGCAAGCATCAGTGCCAGCAGCGAGACAGAGGCGGTCAGCAGGAAGCCCAGCCGCTCCGAGGCGAACATGTAGAACAGCACCGAGCCGATGACCAGCGCGGCCGACAGCACGTGGCGCGGCGAAGCGGCCCAGTCGCCGAGCCGCATCCAGGCCACGGCCTGGCGTTCGCGCCAGCCCTTGACCAGCAGCATGAGGCCGCAGACGCATAGGCCGATGGCAATCAGCCCAGGGAAAAGCGCCGGCCCGACCTGCTGGCCCGGTATGCCCGGATAGCTGCGCACCACGGCCAGCACCAACGCGCCGAGCACCAGCAGAATCAAGCCGAAGACCGCGTCGTTGAACTTCATTGCGCTGCCCGCTTGCCGGGCGCGCATGCACGCCGCGCGGCGCTCACTTGACGATACCCACGGCCTTCATGGTTGCGCCGAGTTCGGCGTCGGACTTGGCCATGTAGGCGGCAAAGTCGTCGGGGCCCGCATAGATCACGCCAAAGCCGCGCGAGGCCATGAAGTCGGTGTACTCCTTGCTCGCTACCACTTTCTTGAGCGCGCCCGCGAGCTTGTCGCGCACGTCGGCCGGAAGGCCCTTGGGCGCGACGATGCCGCGCCAGGCCGCCATCGACCAGTCGCTGCCGATGGACGCCTTGAGCGTGGGCACATTCGGGTACAGCGCCGAAGGCTTGTCGCTCATGATTGCAAGGCTCTTGACCTTGCCGGCGTCGATGAGCGAGCGCGCCTCGGGCAGCGAGACCGGCGCGATGTCGACGCCGCCGGCCACCACGTCCTGCAGCCCTGGCGCAGCGCCGTTGCTCGGCACCCAGGGTACGGCCGCGGGATCGATCTTCTGGTCGCGCAAGAGGCCCGCAATGGCCAGGTGCCAGATGCCGCCCTGCCCGGTGCCCGATGCCTTCAGCTTGCCGGGGCTGGCCTTGATGGCTGCGAGCAATTCGGCCACGGTCTTGTAGGGCGCATCGGCGCGAACCTGGATGCCGGCCGGATCGAGGTTGGCAAGGCCGATAGGGGTGTACGACGTGCTGGTCAGTTGCGTCAGCCCCTGCCAATGCATCATGCCGATCTCGACGGAGGCCATGCCGATGGTGTAGCCATCGGGCGGTGCGGCGGCAATGGCGGAATGGCCCACCACGCCGTTGCCCCCGGTGCGGTTCACCACGGTGAAAGGCTGGCCCAGTTCTTTTTCGAGCAGGCTCGCAATGATGCGCGCCGTGGCATCGGTACCGCCGCCGGCGCCCCAGGGAACGATCAGCGTAACCGGGCGGCTCGGATAAGCCTGCGCGGCTGCGGGAGCCGCCGCTGCAAACATGGCAAGCCCCGCCGCAACGCCCGCGGCATGGGCAACGAAGGAGCGGCGCGAAAAGAAATTGGACGAACTGTCACGGGACGAACTGACACGCATGGTTGTTGTCTCCTGGCGAAGGTCATTGGTATGACGTTTGAATGGCCATGCGATTTTTCGCACAGTTCACTCGCCGGAGACATTAGGGTGAACCATCGTGTGCCGCACCCGGCGGCGTGATTTGGTTACTGCATGAACCAGCCGTGGCTCACCACCAGCGACTGCCCGGTCAGCGCATTGGTCGGAAAGGCCGCGAACAGCAGCGCCACGCGGGCGACGTCTTCGGTGGTGGTGAACTCGCCGTCGACGGTTTCCTTGAGCATCACGTTCTTGATGACCTGCTCTTCGGTGATGCCGAGCGTCTTGGCCTGCTCCGGAATCTGCTTTTCAACGAGCGCCGTGCGCACAAAACCCGGGCAGATCACGTTGGCGCGCACGCCGTGCTTGGCACCTTCCTTCGCAACGGTCTTGGCCAGGCCGATGAGGCCGTGCTTGGCCGTGACGTACGGTGCCTTCAGCAGCGAAGCTTCCTTCGAATGCACCGAGCCCATGTAGATCACGCTGCCGCCGCGGCCCTGGGCGTACATGTGCTTGAGGCAGGCCTTGGTGGTGAGGAAGGCGCCGTCCAGGTGAATGGCGAGCATCTTCTTCCAGTCGGCAAAGCTGAACTCATCGACCGGGTGCACGATCTGCACGCCGGCATTGCTGATGAGAATGTCGATGCCGCCGAAGGCCTTGGCCGCTTCTTCGACCGAAGCGTTGACCTGCTCTTCGCTCGTCACGTCCACCGCCACACCGATGGCCTGCGCGCCGGCGGCCTTGAGCTCGGCAGCCGTAGCCTCGGCCGCTTGCTTGTTGAGGTCTGCAATGACGACCTTGGCTCCTTCGCGCGCAAACAGAACGGCAATCTCCTTGCCGATGCCGCTGGCCGAACCGGTGATGTAGGCGACCTTGTCCTTGAGTTGCATGGTGAACGTCCTTGAGGTTGAAAGAAGAAAAAGAAAGAAAACGGAACTGCAGGATTCAGGCGAGCACGCGGCTCGCGGCATTTTTTGTCAACGCGACAACCCGGGCCGCTTGATGCGCCCCACCCCGGGCTCGCCAAGGTCGAAGGTGGTCACGCCGTTCACCGTGGCATCGCTGCGCAGCGTTTCGGGGTGCGCCAGCGTCCGCCGCATGTCGCGCGCGCCGGCTTCCCAATGCTCTTCGACCGCGGCGCGCGAGAACTCGTAGTCCTTCGATTCGGCCTCATAGGGCTTGTCGCGGTAGATCAGGTGAAAGATGTCGATGGGGTGGTGCGTGAGCTCGGCCTGCACCGCAAGCACCGAGGGGTCATTGCGCAGGTTCGCGGGCAGCTTGGAGATCAGGTCCGCAATGGCTTGCTGCAGGTTGAGGTTGGCGGCCAGTGCATCGGTGTTCATGCGAGTGCGGCTCGAATAGGTGATGTCCTTCTGCCGCTCCAGCACGCCCGACAGCGTGCGCGGCATCTCGCCGCGTGCATTGAAAAGGTCGACCTGCAGCACCACCAGCGGCTCGGAGCGCGGGTGAATGTCGAGCACGTATTGCAGCGGCGTGTTCGAGACGATGCCGCCGTCCCAGTAGTCGTCGCCGTCGATGGTCACCGGCGCAAAGCCCGGCGGCAGCGCGCCGCTGGCCATGATGTGCTCCGGGCCGATGCGCTGGCGCGTGTTGTCGAAGTACACCGAGTTGCCGGTGCGCACATCGACCGCGCCCACGCTGAAGCGCGCCTCGCACGCATTGATGCGGTCGAAATCGATCAGACGCTCGAGCGTGAGCTTGAGCGGCGTGGTGTCGTAGTAGCTCAGGAGCGGTGCCGCGGCCCCATCAACAATGCGGGCGAATAGCGCGGCTCGAAGAAACCCGGAATGCCGACCAGCATCGCCATGGAGGCGCTCCACTGGTTCTGCGCAGCGCGGTCGCCCAGCCATGCCGGCAGACGCTGCGCCGGCCCGGAAGACACCAGGTGCCAGAACTCCCGCAGCCTGTCGACCCGCTTGTCGGGCGCGTTGCCCGCGATCAGCGCGGCGTTGATGGCGCCGATCGAGACGCCGGCAATCCAGTGCGGCTGCAGGTCGGTCTCGCTGAGCGCGGCATAAACGCCGGCCTGGTAGGCGCCGAGGGCGCCTCCGCCCTGCAGCACCAGCGCCTTGCGCGCGGAGCGCATGTCTTCGCGGGGCGCTGCGAATGGGCTCAGGGTCTTCTTGCTTGCCGTGCGAGGCTTCTTCGTCGTCATATGGTGTCATTTGACACCAGCCCCGCGACTGCAAGCTGACCGCAGGCCTCCTTACATCTTGGGCAGCATCTGTCCCCGGATCTCACCGGCCGGATTGGCCGCCGTGTGGATGTTGGCGTACCACTTGCCTGCGAGCAGGTCGGCGGCCTGTGCCGGCGTGAGCGTGGCCTGGCCTTCGATCGGGCTCTCCGTCCTGGCAAAGGGCAGCACCACGCCTGCATTGGCACCCGCTGCCGCGGGTCCGTGGAAGTGGCCGGCGGTGGCCGGGCCGCTGAGGCCGCTGTAGGTGATCTTGTATTTCAGGACATTGGTGTCCCTGTTCAGCCAGGCTTCAGCCAGGCCGCTGCCGCGCGTCATGTTGGGCGGCACTTCGCTGGCGGCGTTCATGGTGCCGCTGAAGCTCGCGACGTTCGACTTCGACATCATCCCGCAGCCGGCCAGCGCAACGCTGGCTACGCCGGCGATGAGGGTTGCGCGCAAAAGAGTGCCATATCGGTTCATGAGCTTTATCTCCTGAGTTATGAAACCGCTTCAGCATAGGCAGCCCCGGCCCGAGCCGATGTCGGCCACCACCGCGACTTTCAGGGCCGGCGGCGCGGCGCCCCAGGCTGAAAGAGAATGCGGCGATGAACCCTGCCAACCTTCCCACCGCCCACGAGGTGGTCGACTTCTGGCGCAGCGCCGGACCCGACCGATGGTTTGCCAAGAACGATGCCTTCGATGCCGAGTTCAGCGGTCGCTTTCTCGCTGCGCACGAAGCCGCAGCTCTCGGCCAGCTCGACCACTGGGTGAACGACGCCGAGGGCGCGCTTGCGCTGATGGTGCTGCTGGACCAGTTCCCGCGCAACACCTGGCGCGGCAACGCGCGCATGCTCGCTACGGACGCCAAGGCGCTGGCGGTGGCCCGCAAGGCGATCGAGGCAGGCCTCGACCTGAAGGTGGACGAAGCGCTGCGGCGCTTTTTCTACCTGCCCTTCATGCACTCCGAATCGCTGGCCGACCAGGAGCGTTCGGTCGAGCTCAATGCGGCGCTCGACGCCAACACGCAGCGCTTTGCGGTATTGCACCGCGACATCATTGCGCGTTTCGGCCGCTTTCCGCACCGCAACAAGCTGCTTGGGCGCACCAGCAGCGCCGAGGAACAGCGTTTCCTGGACGAAGGCGGCTTTGCCGGCTAGCGCTGGGGCAGCGGCTCCGACCGGGTGGGCGAAGGATTCGCGCTGGCGCTGTCCCTGGCGTTCTTGAGCGAGCCGTAAGTCTTGGCATACACCCAGGTGAACTCGGCGCCCAGAAGAAAAATCTGCGCCGAGTAGTACACCCACACCAGCACCACCACCAGCGAGCCCGCGGCACCATAGCCGGAGGCCACGCTGCTCTTGCCGATGTACAGGCCGATGAGATGTTTGCCCACGGTGAAGAGCAGCGCCGTGACCGCGGCGCCCACCCACACGTCGCGCCATTGCACCTTGGCCCGCGGCATGATCTTGTAGATCATCGCGAAGATCACCGTCACCATCGCAAAGCTGAAGACGAAATTCACCGCTTGCGCCAGCGTCGCCCAGGCGCCGAACACCGGCGACCACCACTTGCTGAGCGCAGCCAGCGCCGCGCTCGCCACCAGCGACACCATGAGCAGAAAGCCGATGCCCATGATCATGCTGAACGACAGCAGGCGCACGCGCAGCAAGTTGAAGAGCCCCTTGTTCTTTGCGCGGGCCGGTGCGCGCCAGATGCGGTCGAGCGCGTCCTGCAGTTCGCCGAAGACGGTGGTCGCGCCAATCACCAGCAGGCCGATGCCGGCCACCGTGGCCACGATGCCTTCGGCCGGCTTGTTGACCGCCTGCAGCATGCTCTGCACCGCGGCCGCGCCCTGCTCGCCCATGAGGCCCGCAAGCTGCAGGAAGATTTCGCCTCGCGCGGCCTCCTGCCCGAACACCAGGCCCGCCACGGCGATCACGATCAGCAGCAGCGGCGCAATGGAAAACACCGTGTAGTAGGCCAGCGCGGCCCCCATGCTCGGGGCATAGTCGTTCGACCATGAGGCCACGGCCTCTTTGCACAGTTCGAAAAGCGCTCGCATCTGCATGATCATGAAGTCTCCCTTTGAATGACACAAGGCATGTCAGCCCGCTGCCCGGCGTGTTGCAGGTAGGACTACGATAATCGCTCCACATGCATCCGTCTCCCTCAGGCGCGGCGGCGCCATCCGACCCTCCGCAACCGAAGTCGCCACGCGACCTTTTTGTTTCATTCACCTGGCTTGCGCTGCAGGGATTCGGCGGCGTGCTGGCTATCGTCCAGCGCGAAATGGTCGAGAAAAAGCGCTGGCTCACGCCCGAGCAGTTTCTGGAAGACTGGGCCGTGGCCCAGGTGATGCCGGGCCCCAACGTGGTCAACCTTGCGCTGATGATCGGCGACCGGTATTTCGGACTGCGCGGCGCCATCGCCGCCGTGGCCGGCATGCTCGCAATACCGCTCGTCGTCATCCTGATGCTGGCCGTGCTGTACGCGCACTACGCCGGCAACCCGCAGGTGGCGGGCGCACTGCGCGGCATGGGCGCGGTGTCGGGCGGGCTGATTGCCGCCACCGGCATCAAGCTGATTCCGCAGCTGCGCAAGCACCCGCTGGGCTTTGCCGCCTGCCTGGTGTTCGTGGCACTGGTGTTCGGCGCCATCGCGGTACTGAAGATTCCGCTCGGCTGGGTGCTGCTGGCGGTGGGCGGCGTGGCCTGTGCGTGGACCTGGCGGAGGATTGCGCCATGAGCACCGCCGGACCACCCCAAGGTGCGAGCGCCCCCTCGGGGGCAGCGAGCACACGCCAGTGCCGAGCGTGGGGGCCACATGAGCCCCATAGCGATCGTGATGCAGTGGCACGACTGGCTTGCGCTTTTCGGCCAATACCTGTTGCTGTCGCTGCTGTCGATCAGCGGCGCCATCACCACGGTGCCCGACATGCACCGCTACCTGGTTGCGCAGCACGGCTGGCTCACTGAAGCGCAGTTCAGCTCGTCGGTGGCCATAGCCCAGGCAGCGCCTGGGCCCAACGTGCTCTTCGTCGCACTCATGGGCTGGAACGTCGGCCTTAATGCCGGCGGCGGAATCGGCGCCGGGCCGAGCGCCTGGCTGCTCGGCTTTCTCGGGCTTTCGATCACCATGGTCGGCATCATGCTGCCGAGCACCACCCTCACCTATCTTGCCACCCGCTGGGGACTACCGCAACCGCGACAAGCGCGGCGTGCGAGCCTTCAAGCAGGGCATGGCGCCGGTGGTGGTGGGCCTGTTGATTGCCACCGGCTGGGTGCTCGCGGCGGGCAACCATTCAGGTGACGCGCCCGCATGGCATCTGTGGCTGCTGAGCGCGGCGGCAACCCTTGTCGTGTGGCGCACACGCATTCACTTGCTGTGGCTGCTCGGCGCGGGCGCGCTGCTCGGCGCCATCGGTTTTGTCTGATCCTCGCTCTTTTTAGGGAAGAAATTCATGTCGCAACTTCGCTCGCTGGGCCGCTCGGGCCTCCTGGTTTCACCGCTCGCCTTCGGCGGCAACGTGTTCGGCTGGACGGTGGACGAAGCCACCTCGTTCCGCCTGCTGGACGCCTGGCTGGATGCGGGCTTCAACTTCATCGACACGGCCGACGTCTATTCGAGCTGGGTGCCGGGCCATACCGGCGGTGAGTCCGAAACCATCATCGGCAAGTGGCTCAAGCAGAGCGGCAAGCGCAACCGCGTGGTGCTGGCCACCAAGGTCGGCAAGCCCATGGGTGAAGGCAAGTCGGGCCTGTCGCCCGCGTACATCCGCGAAGCGGTGGAGGCTTCGCTCAAGCGCCTGCAGACGGACTTCGTCGACCTGTACCAGGCGCACGACGACGATACCGCCACGCCGCTGGAGGATTCACTGGGCGCTTTCGACGAGCTGATCAAGGCCGGCAAGGTGCGTGCCATCGGTGCCTCGAACTACAGCGCGCCGCGGCTGGCCGAAGCGCTCGACATATCCGAGCGGCTTGGCATTGCGCGCTACGAAAGCCTGCAGCCGCTGTACAACCTGTACGACCGCGCCGTGTTCGAGGACGAACTGGAACCGCTGTGCGTGAAGCGCGAAGTGGGCGTCATCAACTTTTATGCGCTGGCGGCCGGTTTTCTGACCGGCAAGTACCGTACCGAGGCCGACGCCTCGAAGAGCGCTCGCGGTGCCAATACCACCAAGAAGTACCTGAACCCGCGCGGGCTGCGCATTCTCGAGGCGCTGGACAAGGTGGCCCAGCAGTACAACGCCAAGCCGGGGCAGGTTGCCATCGCTTGGCAGATCGCACGGCCTTCGGTCACGGCGCCCATTGCCAGCGCAACTTCGATTGCCCAGCTGGAAGAACTGGTCGTGGCCACTCAGCTCAAGCTGGACGCCGGCACCATCCAGATGCTGGACCGCGCGAGCGAAGAAACCCCGGCCTGACCCCGGTGAGCCTGCCTACCCGTCGACCGGATTCAGCGGCGTCGAGAGAATCCGCTGATAAAAAGCCACGTCGAGCCAGCGGCCGAACTTGAACCCGGCCTGGCGAACCGTGCCGGCATGTTCAAAGCCCAGCCGTTCGTGCAGGCCGATGCTGCCGGCGTTTGCGGCATCGATGGCGCCGACCATCACATGCACGTCGCGTGCCGCCGCCTCGGCAATGATCGCCTCCATGAGCGTGCGGCCGAGCCCAACGCCGCGGTGCCCGGCCTCGACATACACCGAGTGCTCCACCGTGTACTTGTAGGCCGGAAATGCCCTGAACGCGCCGTAGCTTGCAAAGCCCAGCAGCTTGCCGCTCTCGTCTTCCACGCCGATCACCGGAAAACCGTTGGCACGCTTGGTGGCGAACCACGCCACCATGCTCTCGGGCGTGCGCGGCTTGTAGTCGTACAGCGCGGTGGAATTGACGATGGCTTCGTTGAGGATGGCGAGGATCGCGCCCGCGTGGGCTTCTTCGGTGCAGGTAATCAGGCGCATGTGGGTTCCTTTCGAACTGGCGGCGACGTGTGGGGGTAGTTTTGTCTAATATAGGAGAATAATAGTCTCATATGAGAAACAATTCTTCTCCGCCCGACGAACCCGCCGACATCGACTCGCTCATCGCCGGCCGGCTTCTTGGGCTGCGCCAGGCCAAGGGGCTGAGCCTTGCGGGGCTGGCCCGTCTTTCAGGCGTCAGCAAGGCGATGATCTCGAAAGTCGAGCGTGCGGAAAGTAGCCCGACCGCCGTGTTGCTGGGCCGGCTTGCCGCGGGACTGGGCGTGCCGCTTGCGCAGCTGCTGACCGAAGACAAGGGCTCGCCGCGCCGGCTACGCGCCCGGGGGCAGCAGGAGGTCTGGCGCGACCCCGAGGCCGGCTATTTGCGCCGCCAGATTGCCGAGCGCGGTGCAAACGGCGGCGTGGAGATGGTGGAGATCGAACTGCCGCGCTCGGCGCAGGTCGGCTATCCGCGATGGAGCGGCAAGCCGTATCGCCAGTGCCTCTGGATGCTCGAAGGCGCGCTGCGAGTGGACTATGGCGACGAGCGTTTCGAACTGGCCGAGGGCGATTGCCTGGATTTTGGCGTGGACCGCCCCCTGGTCTTCAAGGCGCTTGGCCGCACTGGCTGCCGCTACCTGCTGGTTGCATCGCCCCCGTAAGCCGGCGCCGGCCCGCCCAGAAGTAGTAGGCAAGTTCCCACAGCGACTGGCGACGAAGGCCTGTGCCGGCCCCGGCACCGGCCGAGATACTGCAAGGCATCACAGTTTCGGGGAAACAAGCATGTCTTTTGTGCTCTACATGATCGGTTTTCTGATTTTCCTGGGTGGCCTCGCATGGGGCGCCTCGGTCGCCGGCGTGCCTACGCTCTACATCGGCATTGGCGCGCTGATCATCCTGGGCATCGGCATCTTCAGCGCGGTGGGACGCACGCGCAGCAAAGACCCTTCCTGAGTTCGATGCTGGCTCGGCTGCCGCTCATTTGACACAGGCTTCACGCCGCGCGCAGATGGCGTAGCTGAGTTCGCGAGCGCACCGCAGATCGCGGTGCGTATCGCTGCAAGTCAGCTCGTCCATGTCCGCCTCGATTCCTTCGCCCGTTTCGGCGACGCCTCTTCTCCCCTTGTTGCACGCCTGTCCCGCTGCGCTGATGGTGGCCGAACAGGTTTCGTTGGATCACCTCCAGCCGAGCAATCGGCCTCAGGTGCCGCGCTGGCGCATCGCCTCGTAGAGGCACACGCCGCTGGCCACCGAGACGTTCAGGCTTTCGACCGCTCCTGCCATCGGAATGCTCACGAGTTCGTCGCAGGTCTTGCGGGTGAGCTGGCGCATGCCCTCGCCTTCGGCGCCGAGCACCAGCGCCAGGGGCCGCTTGAAGTCGCTCTGGTAGAGGGTGCCGGGCGCATCGTCGCTGGTACCCACGCACCAGATGTTGCGTTCCTTGAGCTCGTTCAGCGTGCGCGCCAGGTTGGTGACCATGAAGTACGGCACGGTTTCGGCGGCGCCGCTCGCCACCTTGGCCACGGTGGCGTTGATGCCGGCCGCATGGTCCTTGGGGGCGATGACCGCATGCGCCCCGGCGCCGTCGGCCACGCGCAGGCAGGCGCCCAGGTTGTGCGGATCGGTCACGCCGTCGAGCACGAGCAGAAGGGGCACGGTGCCGGCTTCTTCGAGGCCCTCGAGAAGTTCGTCGAGCGAGCGGACCTGCGCAATGGGTTCGACCCGCGCCACCACGCCCTGGTGGCCGTGGCTGCCGCTGAGCTTGGCAAGGCGCAGTCCATCCGCCTCGACCAGCCTCACGCCGGCTTCCTGCGCACGCGCGATGAACTGTTTCATGCGCGCATCGCGCCGGCTGGTGTCGAACATCACTTCGAGCACCGATTTCGGCGCGGTCTTGATGCGCACGCCCACGGCATGGAAGCCGAAGATCACTTTAGGGGAAGACATCCCCCGATTATCGAGGGCGGCGCGACCTGCTCTTCAGGCAATCGGCAATCCGCTGTGCGCCCGGGTCTTTTCGTCGTGCAGTTCCTGCACGGCCAGCGCGTTCGGATGCACCCGGTCGCTGTTGCCGGCGCTCTCCAGGTACTGGCAGGCGGCATGGCTTTCGGCGGCCTTTTCATAGCGCGCCACCCAGGCGTCGCGCACCGGCAGCTTCTCGGGCGACACGGGCCAGACACCCGGCTGCGGCCGCATGTGTTCGCCGATGCCGATGCGCCAGGGCTTGGCGCTCAACCGGGCGCGAAAGCAGTTCTGGTTGCGGCACATGCGCGCATAGGTTTTGTCGACGCCCAGCGCTTCAAAGCACTCGGCCACCGCCGGGTCGGCCGGGCTGAAGACGTCGTGCATCGCCAGCACGCGAAAGCCGGCCGGGGTGCGGTAAAGGCGCAGGTGCCAGTCCGGGTTTTGATGCACGAAGCGCCCGATGCGCTCGGCCGCGCGCTTTTCGGGCGAGGGGTTGCTGCTGGCCTCGCCGCGCTTCCTGGCCAGGCCGATGCGGTAGGCAACGATGAAGACCACGATGGCCGCAATCAGGCCGCCCAGCCACGTCTTGGCGGCCCATCCGCCGACAACGCCCGCAATCAGCGCAGGCGCCAGCGCAAAGCCGAACACGCTGCCTCGCAGCGGCTCGTCGAAGTCGATGTCCACGAACAGCACATCGGGCGTGTTGAGGCAGCGCGCGCCGTAGCTGTTGCGCGTGATGACGGTGTCGCCCTGCCGCTCGACGATTTCCTCGCGGATGGGCACGCCGTGGGCGCCGTTGTAGGCCAGCTTGCGCTCGCGGCGGTCGAGCTGCTCGCCACGGGCGATGCGCTCGAAGGCTTCCTGCGTGCGCTGGTCGGCATGCGCCTGCGCGGCAATCGGGCTGTCGTCGGACCAGCCGTAGCGCCGCACGGTGATCTGCTTGCCCGCCACCCGCTCCTGAATTCGGCCTTCGGCCCAGAACTGCGGAACGATCATGCCTCGAGCGAGGCCACCAGCACAGGCTTCGACTCGTTGAGCGCCATGCGCCCGGCTTCGATGGTGATGCGGCGCTCGCACTGTGCCGCAATGCCGCGGTCGTGAGTGACGAGCACGAGCGTGGTGCCGAGTTCGCGGTTCAGGTCGAACATCAGCCGCATCACCTGCTCGCCCGTCGCAAAGTCGAGGCTGCCGGTGGGCTCGTCGGCCAGCAGCAGGGCCGGCTGGACCACAAAGGCCCTGGCCAGCGCCACGCGCTGCTGTTCGCCGCCCGAGAGCACCTTGGGATAGTGGCCGAGCCGCTGCCCGAGCCCGACCCGTCCGAGCATCTCCGTGGCGGCCTTGCGCGCGTCCTTGCGGCCGGCCAGCTCCAGCGGCAGCATCACGTTTTCGAGTGCGCTCAGGTTGCCGAGCAGCTGGAAGCTCTGAAAGACGAAACCCACGCGTTGGGCCCTGAGAGCGGCGCGCGCGTCTTCGTCGATGGCAAAGATGTCGTCGCCCGCGAGCTTGACGGTGCCGCGCGTGGGCGTGTCCAGCCCCGCGATGATCGACAGCAAGGTACTCTTGCCGGAGCCCGAAGCCCCCACGATGGCGGCGGTTTCCCGCGCGCCCAGGGTGAAATCGATGTCCTGCAGAATGTCCAGCGTACCGGTCGAGTCTGTAACGGACTTGAACACGTGCTCGACGGCGACAATGGCTTCAGACGGGAGTTGGGACATGGAAAGGCTTTTCGTTTTGAATCGACGTGACTTTATCTTGACCGCCGCCGCATCCGGCATTGCAGGGGCATCGGCAACGGCGCAGGCCCAGACCGCACAGGCTGCGGCACCTCGCAAACCGGTGATTCTGGTGCTCGGCGATTCGCTGAGCGCCGAATACGGCCTGAAGCGCGGCGAAGGCTGGGTGCCCCTGCTTGAGAAGCGGCTTGCCGAGCAAAAGATCCCGGCCACGGTGGTCAACGCCAGCATCAGCGGCGACACCAGCTCGGGCGGCCGCGCTCGCTTTGCCTCGCTGCTGGCGCAGCACAAGCCCAGCCACGTGGTGGTGGAGCTTGGCGCCAACGACGCGCTGCGCGGCCTGCCGCTTCAGAACACCGAGGAAAACCTGCTGCAGATCACCAAGGCGGCGCAGGCGACCGGAGCCAAGGTGCTGATCGTCGGCATCCAGGTGCCGCCCAACTACGGCGGCGACTACACGCGGCGCTTCGAAGCGGTGTTCGGCAAGGTGGCCGGCGCCACCAAGGCGGCACTGGTGCCCTTTCTTCTCAAGGGCGTGGCCGATGCGCCCGATGCGCTGGCGCTCTTCCAGGCCGACCGCATTCACCCCACGGCCGCGGCACAGCCCCAGTTGCTAGAGAACGTGTGGCCGGAACTGCGCAAGCTGCTCACTGCCAAGTAGGCCCGGCACAAACAAAAAAGCCGCTGCAGGCCTTAGGGCTTGCAGCGGCTTTTTTTCGAAAGCGTCGATCGGTGAATCAACCGTTCTTGGTCGGCAGCTCGGGCACCGTCGGCGGGTCGCGCTCGAGCGAGGCCACGTCGGTTTCCGGGTCGCCCGGGGCGAGTCCTTCGCTGCTTGGAGAGAGCTTGCGATTGGCCTTCTCGCGGAGCTTCTCTTCCTTTTTCTTCTTCTTGGCCAGCTCCTTCTGGCGCTTTTCGTAGCCGTAATTTGGTGTTGCCACTGCTTCTCCTTGAGGCGAGACAGTCACGGTGACTGTGCGTAGCCTACTGTAAGCGATAACGGTGCAGTCTCAAGGCGCGGGGCCGGCGGGTGTTTCGAACTCGAACACACCTTGCAAACCTGGATAGCGCTGGTCCATGAACCAGCCCATGGCACCGGCGCCGGCCAGCATTGCCAGGACAAGGACCGCAATCATCCAGCCGACGTGTTCGCCCAGCGGCCAGACCAGAAACACGGCCAGTACCGGCAGCAGCGCGGCAAGGGACGAAAGCCACATCCAGCGCCTTGGCGCCAGCATCGGCTCCCAGGTTTGCGGATCGACGCCGGCGTCGATGAACACCTCTGCGGCAAAGCGCAGTCGCGGCCGGGGCTGGGTGGCAAGCCGCAGCAGCAGCGCACGCAACAGTGCGGCGCGGTTGCAAAAGCGCAGCACGCGCGGAGCGTCCATGGTCAGCGCCAAGGGCAGCCTCACATCCATGGTTTCACCACCGCCCGCAGCCCGCTGGAAGACCAGCCGCTTGACGATCGCATCGCTCGAAGTGAATTCGGTTTTCACATCCTGCAGGCCGGCGCGCACGCGGCAGACCTCGCGCCAGGCCACCGCCTGCGGCGACGCCGGATTGCCCCAGCGCATGCCGTCGGCGTCGATCCGGATCGAGCCCTGGTCCACATGCGCAAATTGCCGCAGCAGATACCAGAGGCCGCCGCCCAGACCGGCGAGAAGCGCGAGCACGGCCAGCGCGACGATCCCCTCGTTGCCGTGCAGGTTCGACCAGTCGTCCTGCAGCACCACCGCGGCGGCAAAGGAGAGCGCCATCAGCGCAAAAAGCGCCACCAGCCCGCCCAGCAGGAGCCGCGTGGCGACGAGGTCCGGCACGCCCTCCACCGCTCCATCACGCGCGAGCGCTTCCAGCACGTGCGCGGGAACCTCGAGCACGCGCGGCACGGCGACATGGGTATCCGCTGCGCGTGCCGGCGCCATGCCGCGGGCGGCCGGCGCGGCAATGGACTGGCTCTTGCGATTCTTTCTTGCCATGCGCCTGGGCAAGGCCTACATCTGCAGTAGCGCCTGCTGCAGGTCGGCGCGCAGGTCTTCCACGTCCTCCAGGCCGATCGAGAAGCGCACGAGCGTGCCCTTGTGCGGCCAGGGCGCCACGTTGGCATCGCGCATCAGGCCGATGTCGTAGGGCACCACCAGGCTGACCGGGCCGCCCCATGAGTAGCCGAGACGGAACAGGTTCAGGCTGTCGCAGAAGCGGTCGACCTGTTCGGTGCTGTAGCTCGCATCGAACACGACCGAGAACAGGCCCGCGGCCAGGTCGGTTTCGCCGCAGAGGGCGCGCCAGTTTTCATGGCCCGGCGATTCCTCCAGCGCCGGGTGGAGCACCTGCGCGATCTCTTCGCGGCCGCTGAGCCAGCGTGCCAGTTCGCGCGCGGTGCGGTCATGGGCGGCATAGCGCAGCCCGATGCTGGGCAGCGAGCGCAACAGCGTCTCCACGTCGCCAACGCCCACGCCGAAGCCCATTCGCATGTGGGTGAGCTTGAGCGCACGGTGCAGCCGCTCGTCGCGCGTAGTCACGCTGCCCATCAGTACGTCGCCGCCGCCGCTCGGGTATTTGGTGAGCGCATGCACCGAGATGTCCACGCCCTGCCCGCTGCCGTTGAAATCGAAGGGGGCGAAGGCCAGGCCCGCGCCCCAGGTGTTGTCCAGCGCCGTGACCACGCCGCGGGCGCGGCAGATGTCCACCAGCGCCGGCAGATCGGGAAACTCCATCGTCACCGAACCCGCCGCCTCGACCCAGACGAGCCGCGTACGCTCCGAGAGCTTGGCCTGCAGGTCGGCCGGGTTCATCGCGTCGTACATGCGATGCGTGATGCCGAAGTTGGCCAGCTCGCCGGTGGCCAGCGCCTTGTTGGGGCCGTAGGCGTTGTCGGGAATCAGCACCTCGTCGCCGCTCTTCAGGAAAGCGAAGGCAACCAGCGAGATGGCGGCAAGCCCGCTCGGCACCAGCAGGCATTCGGTGCCGCCTTCGAGGGTGGCCAGGCGTTCCTCGAGCGTGAAGGTGGTCGGCGTGCCGTGCAGGCCGTAGGTGTAGCCGGCCTTGGTCTTCCAGTCACGCGCGCGCATGGCGGCCACGTCGGCGAAGAACACGGTCGAGGCCTTGTAGATGCCCGGCTGCGGCGCGGCGAAGTTGGCGGGGGCTTGTAGGGATGGTGAATCAGGGTCGTGGAGGGCTTGCTCATGGCCCCGATGCTAGCGCGGCGTTTCGCCGCACAATGCGCCGATGGGCAACAGCCTGTTTTTCCCTCACCCGAAAGGCAGCTTCCATGGCCATCCACGAGCTTTTTCCGTATCTCTGCGTCGACAACGCCGGCGCCGCCATCGACTTCTACTGCAAGGTCTTCGAGGTCAAGGAAATCTTCCGGCTGACCGAACCGAGCGGCCGCATCGGGCATGCGGAACTCGACTTCCACAACGGTGCGATCCTGATGCTTTCAGACGAGTTCGCCGAATACAACATCCACAGCGCCAGGACGCTAGGCGGCACCGCGGTCACGCTGCATCTGCACGTGGACGATGCCGATGCCGTGGTGGCGCGGGCCGTCGAGGCCGGTGCCACGCTCGACATGGCGCCGCAGGACCAGTTCTATGGCGAGCGATCGGGCGTGTTCCGCGATCCGTTCGGGCATCGCTGGAACGTGGGCCACAGCATCGAGAAGCTGACGCCTGAAGAGATGCAGCGTCGCTACACCGCGATGTTCGATTCCGGCGGAGCGTAGGCACCGGTCGCACTGGGTTTCCGAGAGGTTTACCCGTTCACCGTTGGGCGCCGATGCTCGCGCTTTCTCGCTGCGCCTACTTCCTTCGAGATGGACGAGACCACGGTCGCCCACTCTTCGGCCGTGAGCAGCAGCGCGGTTTGCGAATGCAGGAGCGTGTCTTCCTTGTCCAGATGCGTGGACATGAACTGCCGGTGCTGCCGCAACAGGGCGCCGGCCTGCCCGGCCGCATCGGTGTCGCCGGACCGGGCGCGCTCGAGCAGCAGCCGCGCCTGCGAGATGAGGCCGTTGCAGCACTCGCTCTCGGCATCGAGCTGCTCAAGGAGCTCGTCGGCTTCGCGCGACCTGCCGCGAAGTATGTTCAGCATGACAACGCCTTTGGGGCGATGCGTGTTTTCTTCGAAGGCCCGAAGCCGCTCGATGATCTCGATGGCGGACGTTGCGCGTTGCCGAACGCTCGCCTCGCCCCCCGCCTTCATCGCCTCGCGGAGGCAATCCAGCAATTCCCGGGTGCGAACGTGCTCGGCGCGCAAGATGGCCCACGCGCATTCGGCTGCCAACATGCCTGACTCCTTTGGAGCCGCTGACGGCTCCAAAACTGCCTGTGAACTTCAAGTTTTAACGCTATCGTTCTACATCGTTGCAGCGGGGACTGCAAGCCGTGGCGGCGCATACGCGCCGTGCGCCTACATGCCGGGGAACCTGGGGAACTGATGAGTTGCAGCCCCCGGGGCCGCTATCAGTTCAGACCGACCACTTCTCGAGCAGCTTTTCAGGCCCGAGCGAGTCGTAGCCTTCGAAGGGCTGGTGAATCCAGGGGTTGGTCGCGAGGTATTCGACCGAGTAGTCGGGCGTGAATGTCGACAGCGCCTTGGTCCAGAGCACGGCGCTGCGCAGCTCGGTAATCGGTGCGTAGTTGTTGCGCAGCATGTCCATCACCGCGTGCAGCGTGTGACCCGAATCGGCGAGGTCGTCCACAAGCAGCACCTTGCCGGCGATCTCGCCCTTGGGCGTGGTGATGTAGCGGGCGATGTCGAGGTGGCCCTGCACCGTGCCGGCGTCGGCGCGGTACGAGCTGGTCGACATGATGGCGAGCGGCTTGTCGAAGATGCGCGAAAGCACGTCGCCCGGACGCATGCCGCCGCGCGCAAGGCAAAGAATGGTGTCGAACTCCCAGCCCGACTGATGCACCTTGATCGCGAGCTTCTCGATCAGGTTGTGGTACTCGTCGTAGCTGACGTAGAGATGTTTGCCGTCTTCGGTCAACATGGTCTGGTTCGTTCCTGTTCAGTCGGCGAGATAAGGGTGGCGCATCATGATCGTGTGATCGCGGTCGGGGCTGGTCGACACCATATGGATCGGCACGCCCGTGATCTGCTCGATGCGCTGCAGGTAGAGCCGCGCATTGACGGGCAGCTTGTCGTACTGCGTGACGCCGACGGTGCTTTCGCTCCAGCCTTCGAGGGTTTCGTAGATGGGCGTGCAGCGTTCGATTTCGTCCGCGCCCATCGGCAGGATGTCGGTGATCTCGCCGTCGAGTTCGTAGCCGGTGCACAGCTCGAGCTTTTCGAGGCCGTCCAGTACGTCGAGCTTGGTGATGCACAGGCCCGACAGGCCGTTGACCTGCGCCGAGCGCTTGAGCAGCGCGGCATCGAACCAGCCGCAGCGGCGGCTGCGGCCGGTGGTCACACCCTTTTCGGCGCCCACGGTGCTCATGTGATAGCCGGGCGTGCCCGGCGTCGCCCAGTCGAGCTCGGTTGGGAACGGACCGCCGCCCACGCGCGTGCAGTAGGCCTTGGTGATGCCCAGGATGTAGTGCAGCATGCCCGGGCCCACGCCCGAACCGGCGGCGGCATTGCCGGCCACGCAGTTGCTCGAGGTGACGTACGGGTAGGTGCCGTGGTCGACGTCGAGCAGCGTGCCTTGCGCGCCTTCGAACAGCAGGTTGGCGCCGGCCTTGTGCGCGTCGTTCAGTTCGCGCGACACGTCGGCCATCATCGGCTTGAGCAGTGCCGCATGGCGCATGGCCTCGTCGAACACCAGGTCGAAGTCGATGGCGGGCGCGCCGAGCACCTGGGTCAGCACATGGTTGTGCAAGTCGAGCAGCACGCGCAGCTTGGTGGCAAAGCGTTCGGGGTGCTTCAGGTCTTGCACGCGCAGCGCACGGCGGGCAATCTTGTCTTCGTAGGCCGGGCCGATGCCGCGGCCGGTGGTGCCGATCTTCTCGACGCCACCCTTTTCGCGGTAGGTCTCGCGCGCGATGTCGAGCGCGGCATGGAACGGCAGGATCAGCGGGCAGGCCTCGCTGATGCGCAGGCGCGAACGCACTTCGACGCCGGCTTTCTCCAGGCCTTCGATTTCCTCGAAGAGCTTGGCCGCCGACAGCACCACGCCGTTGCCGATGTAGCACTTGACGCCCGGGCGCATGATGCCGCTCGGGATCAGGTGCAACGCGGTTTTCACACCGTTGATGACCAGCGTGTGGCCCGCGTTGTGGCCGCCCTGGAAGCGGACCACGCCCTGGGCGCTTTCCGTCAGCCAGTCGACCAGCTTGCCCTTGCCTTCGTCGCCCCACTGGGTACCGACGACGACCACGTTTCTTCCGGTGGTTACGCTCATGCTCGTTCCATTACTTCAAAAATTCAGATGGCTCGGACTTGCCACTGCCCTGCTTGCTCGACGAGCTCACGGTCGCAATGGAATTCATCGATTTCGCTGCCGTGGCCGGGCAGTACGCAGACCACGGTTTCGCCGGCCTTGCGCAGCCCCGCAATGGCCTGGCGCAGGCCGGCGGCATCGCTCCACGGTGCACGGATGGCAGCGCGCAGCGGCTGTGCCGGCAGCACGCCGACGAGCTCGCGCACGTCGAGGCTGAAGCCGACCGCGGGGCGGTTGCGGCCGAACACGGCACCGACTTCGTCGTAGCGGCCGCCGCGCACCAGCGCATCGGCCGCGCCCGGCACATAGATGCCGAAGCGCATGCCGCTGTAGTAGGCATAGCCGCGCAAGTCGGCCAGGTCGAAGCTGATCTGCCGCCCCGAATCGCCCTGCAGGCTGTCAGCAAGCTGCTTCAGTCCGGCGAGCGCCGCGCTCACGGCGGGAGTGCCCTTGAGGGCCTTGGCGGCCTCGTCGAGCACCGACGCATCGCCATACAGCTGGACCAGGGCGCGCAAGCCGTCGCGAGATGGCGCCGGGAAGTTGCGCGTGAGCGCATGCAGCTCGCTTGCATCCTTGGCGACGAGGGCCGCATGCACGCGCGCCAGCACCGAGGCATCGACCGGCACGCCGGCAAACAGCGCCCGCACGATGCGTGCGTCCGCCAGGTCGACGATCAGGCCATTGCCGATGCCGGCCGCCTGAAGGCAGTCGAGTGCCAGCAGCAGGGTTTCGGTGTCGGCTTCGAGCCCGGCATGGCCGTAGATTTCAGCGCCGAACTGCAGCGGCTCGCGCGTGGCGTGCGGCCGATCCGGGCGGGTATGGAGCACAGGGCCGCAGTAGCACAGGCGGGCCACGCCCTCGCGGTTCAGCAAGTGGGCGTCGATGCGCGCCACCTGGGGCGGTGGTGTCGGCACGCAGGCCCATGCTGCGGCCGGAGAGCTGGTCGACGAGCTTGAAGGTTTGGAGGTCGAGCGCCTCGCCGGTGCCCGACAGCAACGACTCGAGGTGCTCGAGCAGCGGCGGCATCACCAGCTCGTAGCCATAGCCACGGGCGGTATCGAGCAGCTGGCGTCGAAGTTCTTCGATGTGGCGCGCCTCGGAAGGCAGCACATCGGCAATGTGATCCGGGAGGACCCAGGCGGACATGGGGATCGGGGGCGTGGTTAAACCGGGATTCTACCGGGCCGAGCTACCCCAAAACCCAAAGGAGGAGCAAACCCAGCAAGATGCTGCAAAGTCCGAAGAAACGCAGCTGTCCGTCGCGCAGCTGCATCAGCTGGCCGAAGCCGCGCCGCCACCCGCCCGGCGACACGAAAGGCAGGATGCCTTCGATCACCAGCACGAGCGCCAGCGCGCTCCAGAAGATCTCGGCGCTCACGACGAAGCCGGTCGCCGGATCAGCGGCGCGGCGCGTTGCCTGCTGGCGTGCCGGCGCTCTGCATGGCGCGGAAGAAGTCGGACGACGGGTCGAGCACCATCACGTCGCTCTTCTTGTTGAAGCTCTGCTTGTAGGCTTCTAGGCTGCGGTAGAACTGGGCGAACTGCGCATCGCGGCCAAAGGCCTCGCTGTAGGCGGCGGCAGCCTGGGCATCGCCCTCGCCCTTGATCTTCTGGGCGTCGCGGTATGCATTGGCCACGATCACTTCGCGCTGGCGGTCGGCGTCGGCGCGGATCTTTTCGCCTTCGGCAAAACCGGTAGAACGCAGTTCGTTGGCAACGCGCTTGCGCTCGGCCTCCATGCGGCGGTAGACCGATTCGGTGATTGCTTCCACATAGTCGACACGCGTGATGCGCACGTCGATCACGTCCACGCCCCAGGGCTTGGCGCCCTTCACCACGGCCAACACTTCGCGCTGCACGTCGGCCATGAGGGCTTCGCGGCGCACGGAGATCAGGTCGCGCACGGTGCGCTTGTTGATGTTTTCCTGGAAGGCGTTGCGAACCACGCGATTGAGCTGCGTGGCGCCCGCGCTCTCGTCGAGGCCGACGTTGCGGATGTAGGCCTGCGGATCGGTGATGCGCCAGCGCACATACCAGTCGATCACCACGCGCTGCTTCTCGGCCGTGAGCATGGGCTCGGTGTCGAGGCTGGACAGCGTGAGCAGCCGCTTATCGATGTACGAGACGTTCTGCAGCGGCGGCGGCAGCTTGAAATGCAGGCCCGGCTCGGTAATGACCTGCTTGATCTGCCCCAGGGCGTACACCACGCCGAACTGGCGCTGGTCGACCACGAAGAGGGTCGAGCTCAGCAGCACCAGCAGCACGAGGATCGACGAGGCGATGAATCCGATTCTGTTCATGTTCTTCTTAGCCTTTTCAACGCACGTCGCGGTCGCGCGAACGGCCGTCGCGGGCGCGGTTGTCGCCGGCGGCGGGGGCCACGGGAATCACCGAGGACTGGGCGGGCGCGGTACCGGCCACGCTGGGGCTGGCTGCATCGACGGGCGTTGCCTGGTTGTTGCCGCTCGCCTGCATGAGCTTGTCGAGCGGCAGGTACAGCAGGTTGGAGCCTTGCTTGGTGTCGACCAGCACCTTGGTGGTGCTGGCGTAGATCTGCTGCATGGCGTCGGTGTACATGCGGTCGCGCGTGACCTGCGGTGCCTTCTGGTATTCGGCCAGCACGGCGGCGAAGCGGCCGGCATCACCTTGCGCCTGCGCGACGATGCGCGCCTTGTACGCCTCGGACTCTTCCTTCAGGCGCGATGCGGTACCCGTTGCACGCGGCACCACGTCGTTGGCATAGGCCTGGGCTTCGTTCTTGGCGCGCTCGCGTTCCTGTCCGGCCTTGAGCACGTCATCGAACGCGGCTTGCACCTGCTCCGGCGGTCGCACGCCGCCCTGCTGCAAGTTGATGTTGACCACCTCGACACCGACCTTGTAGCGGTCGAGGATGGTCTGCATCAGCGTACGCACGCGGGGCGCGATCTGGTCGCGCTCCTCGGCCAAGGCCGCATCCATCTTCATCTTGCCGACCACCTCGCGCACGGCGGTTTCGGCCACCTGCACTACGGTTTCGGTGGGCGACTTGCTTTCGTACAGGTAGGCGCGTGCGTCGCTCAGGCGGTACTGCACGGCAAACTTGATTTCGACGATGTTCTCGTCCTCGGTCAGCATGGCCGACTCGCGCAGGCCGGTCGAGCGCACGATGGCGTCGCGGCCCACGTCGGTGGAACGGATCTGCGTGACCACGACCACTTCGTGGCGCTGGATCGGGTAAGGCAGGCGCCAGTTGAAGCCCGCACCCACGGTCGCCTTGTAGCGGCCGAACTGGGTAACCACGGCCTGCTGGCCTTCGTTCACGATGAAGAAGCCGGTACCCAGCCAGATGAGAACGGCCACGATGGCCACGAGGCCGATGCCGAAGCCCGCATTCTTCATGTCGGGCCTGTAGCCGTTGCCGCCGCCATCGTTGCCGCTCGGGCGATTGCCGCCGCCCTTGCCGCCGAAGAAGCCGCCCAGCTTGCGATTGAGGTCGCGCCAGAGTTCGTCCAGATCCGGCGGCCCCTGGTTGGGGCCCTGCCCGCGAGGGCGGTTGCCGTTGTTCTGGTTGCTGTTGCCCGAAGGCGGGGGCGTCAGGGCGCCCGGTGGGTCTGCGTCGGGAGGTCGGTTGCCGGTCGGGCGGTCGCCGTTGGATGCGGGCTCATCGCCACGCCCCCACCGGCCATCGTTCAGGTTGAACATGCCCAGAAACCCTCTCCACGCTGGCTTTGCATTCATTCGCTTCGTTCTCTTGTCAGTGGCGGGATTGTGCCCAATCAATTGGCGGTATCGTGCAATTCAGTGTCGGCCTCTGGGGTCATCGTATCGCCCACGGAACCCGACCGGCGGGCCAGCTCGGCCCGCAGCAGGGGAACGCCCTCGCCGCTTCGCGCGCTCAGGAAGATACGCGGAACCTGCACGCCGTCGATTTCTATCTCGTCCTGCAGATGCAGCGGATGTTGCGCGGTTTCAAGAGCATCGAGCTTGTTGAACACCAGAAGCTGCGGAACGGCATCGGCCCCGATGTCGCGGAGAACCGATTGAACCTCGGCCATCTGCTCGGGGAAATGCGGGTTGGAGGCATCGACCACGTGTAGCAGCAAGTCGGCATCGACCGCCTCTTGCAAGGTGGCCTTGAACGCGTCGACCAGGCCGTGAGGCAGGTCGCGAATGAAGCCGACGGTGTCCGAAATGGAAACCTGCCGGCGGGCGTCGCCCAGGTACAGGTTGCGCGTGGTGGTGTCGAGCGTTGCAAAAAGCTGGTCGGCCGCATACGCGCGGGCCTTCACCAGCGCGTTGAACAGCGAAGACTTGCCTGCATTGGTGTAGCCCACGAGCGAGATGTTGAAGGTCTCGCGGCGCTCACGCTGGCGGCGCTGCGTTCCGCGCTGCTTCTGCACCTTGGCGAGGCGATCGCGCGTGCGCTTGATCGATTCGCTGATCATCCGGCGGTCGAGTTCGATCTGCTTTTCGCCGGGGCCGCCGCGCACACCCGCACCGCCCGTCTGGCGCTCCAGGTGGGACCAGCGGCGAACCAGGCGCGTGCTGAGATATTGCAGCCGCGCCAGTTCGACCTGCAGCTTGCCCTCATGGGAGCGGGCCCGCTGCGCGAAGATTTCGAGAATGAGGAAGGTGCGGTCGTACACCGCCACATCGAGCTGACGCTCGAGATTGCGCTGCTGCGCGGGGCTCAGCGACTGGTCGAAGATGACCTCGCTGGCCTGGTGCATCGCAGCCAGTTCCTTGATTTCATCGGCTTTGCCGCTTCCGACGAAGAGCGCTGCGTCGGGCGCCTTGCGCTTGCAGATGAGTCGGGCGACAGGTTCCAGGCCCGCGGTCTGCGCAAGCAGGCCGAGTTCCTCGAGTTCGCTGTCGAAATGGGGCAGCCCGAAATCGACGCCGACGAGAACGGCGGCGCCTTCCTGGCGGGAGTTCAGTTCAGACAAGCGGGATCAATATGGAAAAAGCGCGGCGGGGATACCGCCGCGCTCCGCGCGATCAGGCTGCAGCGTCGTCGTTCTCGGCAGCCGAGAAGTTGACGGCACGACCCGGCACGATAGTGGAAATGGCGTGCTTGTAGACCATTTGTGTCACCGTGTTGCGAAGCAACACGACGTACTGGTCGAAAGACTCGATCTGGCCCTGCAGCTTGATACCGTTCACCAAATAAATGGAGACCGGCACATGCTCGCGACGCAGGGTGTTCAGAAACGGGTCTTGTAGAAGTTGCCCTTTATTGCTCACGATATTCTCCGTGTTCAAGAGTAGTTGTTGGAGAGATGACCTTAACACAGCGTTTCTGCGCCGCAGCAGGCGGGGTCAAAAGCCTTTGAAAAATAACGTCTCTCAAAAGGCGGAACTTCCGGCGCAGCCGCAGCTCATTGGCTGCCATCGGTCGGCAAGCGCGCTCAGTCGTCCTTGTCCGCAAAGGGATTCTGCGAGCTTTTGAACTGGATGCGCAAGGGCGTGCCCACGAGGTCGAATTCCTTGCGGAAGCGCCCTTCGAGAAAGCGCTTGTACGCCTCGGTCACGTGCTCCAGCGAATTGCCGTGGATGATGATCACCGGCGGATTCATGCCGCCTTGGTGCGCATAACGCAACTTGGGGCGGAACATGCCCGCGCGCTTGGGCGACTGGAACTGCACCGCCTCCAGCAGCAGCCGGGTCAGCACAGGCGTGGACATCTTGCGGGTGGCCGACTTGTGGGCCTGCGCAATCGCCTGCCACACCGGGCCGAGACCCTGGCGCTTGATGGCCGAGATGAAATGCAGCGATGCGAACTTGAGGAACGGCAGGCGGGTTTCGATCTGGCGCTGAATCTGCTCGCGCTGATAGCTGTCGACCGCGTCCCACTTGTTGATGGCAATCACCACCGCCCGCCCGCTCTCGAGGATGTAGCCGGCAATGTGCGCGTCCTGGTCGGTCACGCCCTGCGTGGCATCGAGCAGCAGCAGCACGACGTTGGCCGATTCGATGGCCTGCAGCGTCTTGACCACCGAGAACTTCTCGATCGCCTCGAACACCTTGCCCTTGCGGCGCAGGCCAGCCGTGTCGATGAGCTCGAAGCGCTGGCCATTGCGCTCGAACGGCACCGAAATGGCGTCGCGCGTGGTGCCCGGCATGTCGAAGGCCACCAGGCGCTCTTCGCCAAGCCAGGTGTTGATCAGCGTGGACTTGCCCACGTTCGGCCGCCCGGCCACTGCAAGCTTGATCGGCTTGTTGACGTCGTCTTCGTCGGTGTCGTCTTCGGGATCGGGCAGGTTGAGCGGCGCGAGCGCCAGTTCGACCAGGTCGCGCATGCCCTGCCCGTGCGCCGCGGAAACGCCGTGCACGTCGCCAAAGCCCAGCTCGTAGAAATCGACGAGCTTGGTGCCGTCATGCATGCCTTCGGCCTTGTTGGCCGCCAGCACGCACGGCTTGCCCAGCCTGCGCAATTCGTTGGCAATGTCGTGGTCTTGCGCCGAAAGGCCTTCGCGCGCGTCGACCACGAAGATCACCACGTCGGCCTCAGCCACGGCCTGCCGCGTCTGCTTGGCCATTTCCTTGTAGATGCCGCTGCCGGCATCGGGCTCGAAGCCGCCGGTGTCGATCACGATGAACTCGTGCTTGCCCAGGCGGCCGTTGCCGTAGTGGCGGTCGCGCGTGAGCCCCGCAAAGTCGGCAACGATGGCGTCGCGCGTCTGCGTGAGGCGGTTGAAAAGGGTCGACTTGCCGACGTTGGGACGCCCGACCAGGGCCACGACCGGCTTCATGGCCGGCCTTTCATTGGCGCGGTTTTCATGGGCGGGCCTTCGAGAAAGTTATTCAGGGCGATAGCCAAACACACCGCCGTTGGCCGTCACGACGACAACCGTATTGCCGGCCATCACCGGGGTTACGCCAATGGCGGAGCCGTCGGGCGTGACGCGATTGAGCAGTGCGCCGTCTTCGCGCGAGACAAAGTGCAGCGTTCCGGTGCTTTCGCCGATGACGAGCGAACGTCCCACGGCCAGCGGGCCGGTCAGGACGCGGTTCCTGAAGCGGGTCGACTGCCAGGCGCGCTCGCCGTCGGCGCGGCGCCAGGCCGTGACGCTGCCGTCCGATTCGGTGCCGTACACAAAGCTTTCGTCACCGCTCACGCCCTCGGCGCCGGAAGCCGGCTTGGTCCAGAGCAGCTGGCCGCGAACGGTGTCGACGCATCCGACGTTGGCGTAATAAGCCCGGGCGCACACGGTGTCGCCGACACGGCTCACGCTACCGGTCAGGTCGACCAGGCGCTCGACGTCGTTGGTGCCGCGCGGCGCGGCAATCGGCGCTTCCCAGCGCGAGGTGCCGTTGCCCGGGTTCATGCCGACCAGGCGGCCGCCGATGCCCGACACCAACGTATCGCCCACCGCAATCAGCACGCCCGATTTCTTGAGCACGAGGTTTTCGGCGGTGCGCTGCTGCAGCCACAGGCGGCGGCCGCTCTGGCCGTCCCAGGCGCTGATGCTGCGGTCGGCTGTTTGCACGAAGACACGCCGGCCAGCCACCAGCGGTGCGGTAAAGGCCTGGGCCGAGAGGCGCTGCTTCCAGAGGACCTTGCCGGCTTCGATGGCGACCAGTTCATTGTCGGCGGTGACGACGGCGGCCAGCGACCCGTCGCTGCCGACGCCTGCCGCCAGCTTGGCGCCGACGTTGCCGCGCCAGGTTTCGCGCCCGGCACGGGCATCGATGGCCACCACGGTGCCGTCGGTACCTGCCACGGTCACGATGTCGCCGCTGACATCGACCGCGAGCGGGAAGCTCACGGCCGGGATGCGCACGCTCCAGGCCTGCCGGACCCCGAACAGGCCCGGGTTTGGCGGCAGTTCGGCGGGCTTGGGCTTGCTGGTGCCCGAGCAGGCCGCCAGCATTGCTACCAAAACAATAGCCGAACCCGCACGCAGGACAGACGACTCAGGCATGAAACGCTTGAAATTCATAATGCGATGCGATCAGGATTTTTGGGGGGCTGCCGGCGTGACCGTGATCACGGGTGCCAGGCTTTTCGGATCGACGCCGGAGGCATTGAGCTTGAATTCGACGAGACGCCGGTAGTCGGACGTCGCGCCAAGACCGGTCCAGGCCTTGCGGTATTCGGCTTGCGCTTCGTTGCGCTTGCCCTGGGCCATGTAGATATCGCCCTTGCGATCTGCCACGAGAGGCTCGAATTCCTTGGGCACATCGCCAGAGAGTTGCTTCAGCGCTTCGTCGTACGACTTGCTGTCGAGCAGTTCGGCCGCCAGCCGGAGCTTGGCAACCGCCTTGTAGCCCGGATCGACAGCGCTTTCGGCGACCCAGCCGAGGGCTGCGCGCGAAGCGTCCAGATTGCCCTTCTCGTACAGCGCCTTGGCGGCAAGAAGGCCGGCCTGCTGCGCATAGGCCGTCTTGGCGAAGCGTTCCTTCATGTCGGCCAGCACGCGCTGGATGCGTTCCACGTCGCCGGACTGCGCGCTGCGCTCGACCTCGTCGTAGAGCGCCGCGGCTTGCGCCGCCTTGCTGCGCTGGAAATACTGCCAGCCGTTCCACGCCACGAAGGCTCCGGCCACAAGCAATACCACCCAAGTGATCAGGGTGCCGTAGGTGTTCCAGAAATGCTTGAGCTGGTCGAGCTGTTCCTGTTCGTCGAGATCGAGATGGGTTGCCATGCGTATCAGGTGTTGGGAGCCGGCGATTGTAGGGTGGCGGCCCAGGTGGCCACTTCGGCAAGAGCGCGGGCGCTCTGCGCACCGCTTCCGTCGCGCAACGACTTGAGAGTCACTTCCCCGCGCGCAAGTTCATCGGCGCCGAAAATCAGCGCGTAGGTAGCGCCGCTGGCGTCGGCTTTCTTCATCTGCGCCTTGAAGCTGCTGAGCCCGTCCGCAGTGGCCGCATGCATCTGCACGCTGACACCCGACTCGCGCAACTGCTGCAGGGTACGCAACACCACGGGCATCGACGCGGCGTCGGGCACCACGGCATAGGCATCGGGCGCCGGCGCAGCAACCTCGGCGCCCTGCTCCTTCAGCAGATCGAGCACCCGTTCGATGCCCATTGCCCATCCCACGGCCGGCGCCGGCTTGCCGCCGATCTGCGCAATCAGGTCGTCGTAGCGGCCGCCTGCACACACTGTGCCCTGCGACCCCAGCCGGTCGGTCACGAACTCGAACACGCTGAGGTTGTAGTAGTCGAGCCCGCGCACCAGACGCGGGTTGATCGTGAATGCGATGTCGTTGGCCTTAAGGATGGCTTGCAGTCCCTCGAAGTGCGCAAGCGATTCAGCCCCGAGAAAGTCGATCAGCTTCGGTGCCGATTCGACCACGTCCTTCATCGCCGGATTCTTGGTGTCGAGAATGCGCAGCGGATTGCTGTGCAGGCGCCGCTTGCCGTCCTCGTCGAGCTTGTCGGCATGCTTCTCGAAATGGGCTATGAGCTGGGCGCGGTGCAGCGCGCGCTCGGCGGGTTGGCCCAGGCTGTTGAGTTCGAGCCGCACGTCGGTCAAGCCGATGGCCTTCCACAGCGCGTTGGCCAGCAGGATCAGCTCCGCGTCGACGTCAGGGCCTGCAAAGCCCAGGGCTTCCGCGCCGATCTGGTGGAACTGCCGGAACCGCCCGCGCTGCACGTTCTCGCGGCGGAACATCGGCCCGGTGTACCAGAGCCGCTTGGGGCCTTCGTACAGCATGTTGTGCTCGATTACGGCGCGCACCAGTCCGGCCGTGTTCTCGGGGCGCATGGTCAAATGTTCGAACTTGCCGTGCTTGTCGGCGCGATCTTCAAAGGAGTACATCTCCTTCTCGACGATGTCGGTGACCTCGCCGATCCCGCGCACGAACAGAGCCGTGCGCTCCAGGATCGGCGTGCGCACGTTGCGGTATGCAAAGCGCCCCATCAGGTCGCGCACGGTGGCCTCCAGCCACTCCCAGCGCGCCGATTCGGGCGGCAATATGTCGTTCATGCCTTTGACGGCATTCAATTTTTCAGCCATGAGTCTGCGGAGGTGTCAGGCCACGGCGGCGTGCTCGCCGCCAAAGCGCTTTTCGATGTAGTTTTCGACGAGCTGATGGAACTCGTTGGCGATATTGTCGCCGCGCAGCGTGAGGGCCTTTTCGCCGTCGATGAAGACCGGTGCCGCGGGTGCTTCGCCGGTGCCGGGCAGGCTGATGCCGATGTCGGCGTGCTTGCTCTCGCCGGGGCCGTTCACGATGCAGCCCATAACGGCGACCTTCATGGTTTCGACGCCCGGATATTTCTTGCGCCACACCGGCATCTGCATGCGCAGGTAGTCGTCGATCTGCTTGGCGAGTTCCTGGAAGGTGGTGCTCGTGGTGCGGCCGCAGCCCGGGCAGGCCGTCACGCTCGGCACGAACACACGCAGGCCCAGGGCTTGCAGGATTTCGTTGGCGATCAGCACCTCTTGCGTGCGCGACTCGCCAGGCTGCGGCGTGAGCGACACGCGAATCGTGTCGCCGATGCCCTCTTGCAGCAGGATCGAAAGCGCCGTGGCCGAGGCCACAGTGCCCTTGGTGCCCATGCCGGCTTCGGTAAGGCCAAGGTGCAGCGGGTATTCGCAGCGACGGGCAAGTTCGCGGTAGACCGAGATCAGGTCTTGCACGCCGCTCACCTTGCACGACAGGATGACCTGGTTGCCGGCCATGCCCATCGACTCGGCCAGCTTGGCGGATTCGATGGCCGAGGTGATCAGCGCCTCGTACATCACCTGCTTCGCATCCCACGGTTCGGCGCGCTGGCTGTTGATGTCCATCAGGCTGGCAAGCAGTTCCTGGTCGAGGCTGCCCCAGTTCACGCCGATACGCACGGGCTTGTTCCACCGCATGGCCGCATCGATCATCTGGCCGAACTGACGGTCGCGCTTGTCGCCCTTGCCCACGTTGCCGGGGTTGATGCGATATTTACTCAGAGCCTCGGCGCAGGCCGGATAGTCGGTCAACAGGCGGTGCCCGTTGTAGTGAAAGTCGCCGATCAGCGGCACGTCGATGCCCATGCGGTCGAGCTGCTCGCGGATGTAGGGCACCTGGGCCGCGGCCTCGGGCGTGTTGACGGTGATGCGCACCATCTCCGAACCCGCGGTGGCGAGCTCCTTCACCTGGATGGCCGTGCCGATGGCGTCGACCGTGTCGGTGTTGGTCATGGACTGCACCCGCACGGGAGCGTCGCCGCCCACCGTGACGGTGCGCGCGCCCCAGACCACCTGGGCCTGGCGCGAGCGGCGCGCCTTCGGCGCTGCCGATTCAATGGGTTGAGGAGTGCAGTCGCTCAAGATGTCACCTCGAAACGCGCCACGCCGCCACCGCGCGTGACCGGCTTCAGATCGTAGGGCTTTCCGCGCACTTGCACATCGACCGCCGATGCGCGCCCGACCACCACCGACAGCGGCAGCGCGCCAGACAATCCGACGGTTTCGCCCGCTTGCACGATGCGGCGCAGCAACTGCTTGCCGCCGGCCTCTGTCACAGTGATCCAGCAGTCTTCGCGCGCGACGAAGACAAGGGGTTGCACACCACTGGCAGCAGGTGCTGCAACTGTTGCGGCCGCGTTGGCCGCGGGCAAGGCCGTAGCGGATGGCGCACCCGGTGCGGCAGGTGCGACCGGCGTTCCGGGCGCCGCCGCGGTCGCGGGGCCAGTTGCCGCAGGCGGTACGGGCGACACCGGCGTGTTCTCGACCACGGAGGCTCCGCCTGGCGCCGCTGCAACCGCAGGCGCCTCGGTGACCGAACCTGTTTCGGTTTCGCCACGCGCCGTCCAGCGCGAGACGGCGGCACCGACCTGGTCGAAAGCCGACTGCGGCAGCCAGAACAGCACCGCTGCCCCCACCAGCAGCAAAGCGACGACGATCAGCAATGCGCGAGACGGAAGACCGTTGGAGCGGCTGCCGTTCCAACGCGGCGTGCCGGAAACGATGTTGCTCTTGAGCGTGCGGTCGGCCGTTGCCAGCGGTGCGCGCTGCGCTCCCGGCAGCTTTGCCAGCACGGGAGCGGCATCGATGCGCAAGGCGCGGCAGACGCTGCTTGCCAGGGCGCGCGCAAATACCGGGTCGGGCAGCGAATCGATATCGTCCGCCTCCAGCGCCATGAGCTTCTGCGGCGGCACCTTCAGAGCCGCGGCCACCATTTCGATATGCAGGCCATGGGCCTCGCGCGCCTCGCGAAGCATGTCGCCGGCCGTCTTGTGCGTGATGTCGCCTTCCTCGAGCGGCAGTGCCGCGGAAGTGCCGAACTCCGAAACCCGTTCAGTCATTGAAATTCCCGCGCTCGTACGCTATTGCCTCCCGGGACTGCGGAAAGCGCCGTTGCAGTTGCCCTCCCAACTGCGCAACTGCCTCGCGGTTGTTGAGCCGTCGTTCGATCTTGATGCCGAGCCACAGCGTTTCGGCGCTGGCCGAAGGACTGTTGTTGACCCGGCGAATGTAGAACTGCGCACGCGACCATTCCTCGCGTTGCGCCAGCAGTGAGGCCAGGTTGAATCCGACCACCGGATTCCCGGCATCGATCTCGTAGGCCTGCATCAGGCTGCGCTCCGCCTCCGGACGCTGTCCGGCCCTGAGCTCGCAGACGCCTTGGGTCATGAGCGTCTTGGCGCGGTCGGTGTAGCTCGGCACCGCGAGCGCGGCGCTGAACTGCTGGGCCGCGTCGCCATAGCGGTTCTGCTGGCATAGCAGCCAGCCGTAGTTGTGCCGCACATTGGGATCGCGCGGGTTGATGGCAATGGCGCGGCGGAAGCTGTCTTCGGCCATGCCGGCATCGTCGAGTCGCATGTAGACGAGGCCCCGCAGGCTGTAGGCATCCGCGTAGTTGGGGTCGGCGACCAGCGCCTGCTTGATTTCGTCGAGTGCGACCGTGTTCTGGCCATGCTCGAAGTAGCCCGAGGCCAACTCCAGCCGCAGCCGCGCGCGGCGCTGGCGGCTGCTCTCATCCGACTCGGTAACAATCTCCGCGCCCTTGCCCGAGCTGGTGTCGGCCAGGCTGGTGGTGGTGGTCCGCGTGTTGACGCAGCCCCCGAGCAGAAACGCCACGGCCACACCGGCAAAGCTTGCAGCCAGCAGCCGCTGCGCGCTTGCGGTGGTCATCGGAAAGGCCATGCTCATTGAATCAGTGCTCCTGGGGGGTGGTCTTTCGAACCGGATGCAAAACAACAGGCCGCTCCGACACGGCACGGCGCTGGGCCATGCGTTCGGCGGCGCGCGTGCGGTCCTTCACGTCGCCGGCCAGCTGTCCGCAGGCCGCGTCGATGTCGTCGCCGCGCGTCTTGCGCACGGTGGTCACAAGGCCGGCCTCGCTCAGTGTCTTGGCAAACGCCAGCACCCGCGGCTGCGGCGAACGCAGCAGGCCCGAGGCCGGAAACGGATTGAACGGAATCAGGTTGAACTTGCACGAAATGCCATGCGTGCGAACGAGTTCCACCAGTTGCCGCGCGTGCTCGGGCTGGTCGTTCACGCCGTCGAGCATGCAGTACTCGAAGGTGATGAAGTCGCGCGGCGCATGCGCCAGGTAGCGCTTGCAGGCCTCGATCAGTTCTGCAATGGGGTACTTGCGATTGAGCGGCACCAGATCGTCGCGCAGCGCGTCGTTGGGCGCGTGCAGCGACACGGCCATGGCCACCGGGCAATCGGCGCCCAGGCGGTCGATCATCGGCACCACGCCGGAAGTCGACACGGTCACGCGGCGGCGCGACAGCCCATAGGCGTTGTCGTCGAGCATGGTGCGCAGCGCCGGCACCAGCGCCGAGTAGTTCTGCAGCGGCTCGCCCATGCCCATCATCACCACGTTGGAAATGACGCGCTCGTCGCGCTTCAGGTGCTTGCGCAGGAAGTGCTCGGCAAACCACAGCTGGGCGACGATTTCGCCCGTGCTCAGGTTGCGGCTGAAGCCCTGGTGCCCCGTGGAGCAAAAGCGGCAACCCACCGCGCAGCCGGCTTGAGACGACACGCACAGCGTGCCGCGGTCGTCTTCGGGAATGAATACGGCTTCGACGGCATTGCCGTCGCCGACGTCGAACAGCCACTTGATCGTGCCGTCCTTGGATTCGTGCTGCGTGAGAACCGCGAGGGCCTCGACGCGAGCGGTTGTGGCGAGCTTCTCGCGCAGCGACTTGGCCAGATCGGTCATCTGGGCAAAGTCGCTGGCGCCACGCTGGTGGATCCAGCGGAACAGCTGCGTGGCGCGGAATCGCTTCTCGCCGAGCTTTTCGCAGAACGCAGCCAGCCCCTCGAGATCGAATTCGAGCAGGTTGGCCGTGGTCATGAAATCAGCCGGGATACGGCTTCAGCGTGCGTAGACGTTGAGGCCGGCGAAGAAGAAGGCCACTTCGTTCGCTGCGGTTTCGGGAGCGTCCGAACCGTGCACGGCGTTGGCGTCGATGCTGTCGGCGAAGTCGGCGCGAATGGTGCCGGCGGCTGCCTTCTTGGGGTCGGTGGCGCCCATCAGGTCGCGGTTCTTGGCAATTGCGTTCTCGCCTTCGAGCACTTGCACGAACACGGGGCCGGAGATCATGAACTCGACGAGGTCCTTGAAGAAAGGACGCTCCTTGTGGACCGAGTAGAACTGCTCGGCTTCATTGCGCGAGAGGTGCACCAGCTTGGCGGCGACGATCTTGAGGCCGGCAGCTTCGAAGCGGGAAACGATCTTGCCGATGACGTTCTTTGCAACGGCGTCGGGCTTGATGATGGAGAGGGTACGTTCGATAGCCATTGAAGTGCTTCCTGAGCTTTGATTTTGAAGTGTTTTGTCACGGCTGCAACGAATATGTTGCACTCTACGGCGACAAAGCCTCTGATTTTAACCGGCGCAGCCCGGGGCCTTGGTGAAAACCCCGCGAAAGGCTGCGCTGGCGGCTGGGTTTCAGCGTCCGCGGCGGCGATTGCCACCCGGGCCGCCCTGCCCGCCGAAGCCGCCGCCTGCCGGACCGCCGCCACGGCGGCCAGGGCCCTGGCGCTGCTCCTTGCGCTGGCGCGAGAAGCTGTCGGCGCCGATGTAGCCGAGCGAGGTCTTCATCGGATCGGGCTGGTTCGCGCCGCTTGGCGGACGCTCCTCACCCTGGCGGTTGCCACGATTGTTGTTGTTGCCGCGGCGCCCTTGCGGCGGCATGCCTGCGTTACCGCCGCCGCCACCGCCCCGGTTGCCACGCCCCCCGCGCTCACCGCGCGGCGGCCGGCCGTCGCCGAGCGGGTTCGGAATGGGCGCTTCGCGGCCGTCGTCGCGCATGTCGCGGGGCTGCTGCTGTGCGCCGCCGGCGTTGCGGTTGTTGCCGCGGCGCTTCTTGTTGCGCCCGTTGCGGCCGCCTCCGGCACCGTCTTGCCCGCCCGGCCCGCGTTGCTGCTGCGGGCGCGGCGCGCCGCCGCCGGAGGCCTGGAACAAAGCGCTGATGTCGCGCTCGTCGAGCTCCATCCAGGCACCGCGCTTCAGCCCGCGCGGAAGCACCATGGCACCGTAGCGGATGCGGATCAGGCGGCTGACCGCGTGGCCGACCGATTCGAACAGGCGCCGCACTTCGCGATTGCGGCCTTCGGAAATGGTGACCCGGTACCAGCAGTTCGAACCTTCGCCGCCGCCCTCTTCGATGGTGCCGAACTGGGCCATGCCGTCGTCCAGGCGCACGCCTTCGAGCAGTTTCTTCTTTTCTTCGGCGCTGAGCGCACCGAGCACGCGCACGGCGTACTCGCGCTCCAGGCCAAAGCGGGGATGCATCAGCTGGTTGGCCAGATCGCCGGAGCTGCTGAACAGCAGCAGGCCTTCGGTGTTCAGGTCGAGCCGCCCGACCGATTGCCACTTGCCCTGTTGCAGCCGCGGCAGCTTGCGGAACACCGTCGGGCGGTTCTGCGGGTCGTCGTGCGTGACGACCTCCCCTACGGGCTTGTGATAGGCGATGACGCGCGGCGGAGGCGGCGCGATGCGGTAGCGAATGGGCTTGCCGTTGATCTTGACCTGGTCGCCGTACTGGATGCGCTGGCCGATGTGGGCCGGCTCGTTATTGACCGAGATGCGGCCCTGGAGAATCAGCGCTTCCATTTCGAGCCGCGAGCCCAGGCCGGCCTGGGCCAGCACTTTGTGCAGCTTGGGCGAGTCGGCCTCCGGCAACAGCACGCGCTTGAGCGGCGGGACTTCGGGGCTTTCCTCGTCGGCGTCGAACTGACCGGAAATGACGTCCGCGAAACGGATCGGCTCGGGCGGCAGCGCATTGCGCTGCTCGCGCTCGGCGGCACGGCGTGCGCGGTCGAGGTCGTCTTCTTCCTCGTCGGGCTCGTCTTCCTCTTCTTCGTCGTCGTACTGGCCTCGAGCGCCCTCCTCTTCACGGCGCTCTTCGCGCTGTTCAGCTGCTTCAACCGGGGCGGGAGCCTTGACGGGAGCGGCAGGGGTTGGCGCCGAAACGGGAGCCGCTACGGGGGCCGACTCAGCGACGGCTTCGATCACCGGCTCAGGGCTTTCCGCGGGTGCTGCCGCGGCTTCGCCCTCCGCAGCCGGCTCTACGGTCTTCTTGCGACGCGGGGCACGCTTTTTCTTGGGAGCTTCACTCTCGCCGGCAACTGGAGCGGATGCATCAGCATCGGCATCCGAAGAAGGGCTGGACACTTCCGTGACCGACTCTTTTTTTCTGATTCGGGCTGGACCGGCACGATTGCCGCGTCGTCGGAGTCGGAGGGGCTCATGAGGTTTTTCCGGGAGAAACAGCGTGGGGATCGGTCTCGTCGGGCGACGGGACTTCTTCGGATTCGAGCGCAACGGAAGGCTCGGCTTCGTCGGGGCTGGGGATTTCCGAAGGCTCTTCGGGCGAAGCCGCATCTTCGGCAAATTGCGCGGCAGCGGCATCGACCGCTTCGATGGCTTCGATGGCTTCGATGGCTTCGGTCGCATCGAGCACTTCGGCGTGCGCCTCGGCGGGCTGCGACTCTTCTTGCGCCTGATTTTCCGTTGCCTCGGGACTCTCGGCACCGGGCAGGGTCAATTCTGCTTCGAGCGCCGCGTCCGTCGCAGCGGACGCGTCGGCATCGGATTCGCCCGCAATTTCCATCGGCAGGCCGGGCTGGTTGCCCGAGGCCTGGTCCAGCGCATCGACCAATGCCGCCTGCTGGGCCGGTGTCTCGATCAGCGGCAACTGGTCCAGCGAGGCGAGCCCGAGATCGTCGAGAAACTGCCGCGTGGTGGCGTACAGCGCCGGCCGGCCGACGGTTTCGCGGTGTCCGATCACCTCGACCCAGCCACGATCCTCGAGCTGCTTCAAGATGAGGGAATTGATGGTGACGCCGCGAATGTCTTCCATGTCGCCGCGCGTGACCGGCTGGCGGTAGGCAATGATGGCCAGCGTTTCGAGGGCGGCCCGCGTGTAGCGCGGCGGCTTCTCTGGGTGCAGGCGATCGAGGTGGTCGCGCATCTCGGGCCGGCTCTGAAAGCGCCAGCCGCTGGCGACGTTCACCAGCTCCAGGCCGCGTTGCGCCCAGTCTTCCTGCAGTTCAAGCAACAGCACCTTGATGGTGTCCACGCCCAGCTCATCGTCGAACAGCACGCGCATGTCGCGCACTGGCAGCGGCTGGCTCGAACAGATCAAGGCGGTTTCTAGAATGCGCTTGGCATCCGCCGTATTCATGGTTCGCGTTATCCGGGAAAAGGCGTCTGTTGGACGCTGGCTCACAGGGATGGAAGGAGTAGGCGTTGCCGGCACGCGGCGAGTGCAACGCAAGGCCGGCATCGAGTGGCCGGCGCGGCCCTCGGGCCGTCAGGCGCGATTGTAATCCAGCCCCCAGGTCTGCAGCGCATGAACAAGATCGGCCGGCGGAAGGGAGCGAAACTCCAGCGGCGCCTGCGTGACCGGGTGCATGAACGCCAGCCTGAAGGCGTGCAGCGCCTGCCGCTCCAGCCCGGCGGCGGGCGCGCCTCCATAGAGCGCGTCGCCAACCAGCGGATGTCCGATGGACGCCATGTGCACTCGAATCTGGTGGGTTCGGCCGGTTTCGAGCGTGCACCGCACGGCACAGCCCTGCGCATTGCTGTCCAGCCGCTCGATGAGGGTACGGGCTGTCTTGCCCGCGTGGCGCTCCAGATCGACCACCGCCATGCGCAAACGGTTGCGCGGATCGCGGCCAATGGGCGCGTCGACCTGCCGGGCGGCTGCACCGGCCCAGGGCTTGTGCCCGACGGCCAGGTATTGCCGCTTGACCTCGCGTGCGGCAATCAGCGCCACCATGGCGTCCATGGCAGCCCGAGTCCGCGCCACCACCATCAGCCCGCTGGTGTCGCGGTCGAGCCGGTGCACGATGCCGGCGCGCGGCAGCAGCGAGGCCTTGGGGTCGAGCGCCAGCAGCCCGTTCAGGAGGGTGCCGCTCCAATGGCCCGGCGCCGGGTGCACCACCAGGCCCGCCGGCTTGTCGATGATTCGCAGGTGCTCGTCCTCGTGCACCGTCACGATGTCCATGGTCTCGGGCCGGAACGCCTGGCTTTGCGGCGTGGGCCGCAGTTCGATGCGGCCGGCCTGCCCGGCGCGCACCGTGGCGGACGGCTTCAGCACCGTGCGCCCTTCCAGCTCCACGGCCCCGGCTTCGATCAGCTGTTGCAGATAGTTGCGAGAAAATTCCGGCACCAGGACGGCCAGCGCGCGGTCCAGCCGCTGGCCGTGCTCGGCGGCCCCCATGGCAAAGGGCCGCAGCTCGCTGGATTCGACCGGGTCGGCGCTCTCGTCGGCCTCGGCTGTTTCAGGCACCAGGTCGAGAGGGTCGGTCGATATAATTGAAGGCAACTGTTTCACGAAAGCCGTATGTGATGTTTCGCGCCAAATTATCGGTCCCCTCTTGGATCGCGCTCAGCGCAGCAGCGCTGCTTGCAGCCGGCTGCTCCTCCACCCCCACCGCCGACAAGACGGCGAGCTGGAGCCCCAACCGCATTTATGCCGAAGCCAAGGACGAAGCCGGCTCCGGTGCCTACGACAAGGCCGTGCCCCTGTACGAGAAGCTCGAAGGCCGCGCCGCCGGTACGCCGCTCGCACAGCAAGCCCAGCTCGAGAAGGCCTACGCGCAATACAAGGCGGGTGAAAAGGCCAACGCCGTTTCCACGCTCGACCGCTTCATGAAGCTGCACCCGGCGAGCCCTGCGCTCGACTACGCGCTGTACCTCAAGGGCGTGATCAACTTCAACGACGACCTGGGCATGTTCTCGTTCCTGACACGGCAAGACCTGTCCGAACGCGACCAGAAGGCGGCCAAGGAATCGTTCGAGTCGTTCAAGGAGCTCGTGACGCGCTTCCCCGCATCGCGCTACGCGCCCGACGCGCGCCAGCGCATGAACTACATCGTGAACTCGCTCGCGCAGTACGAAGTGCACGTGGCGCGCTACTACTACTCGCGCGGCGCTTACCTCGCGGCCATCAACCGGGCGCAGCTTGCGCTGTCCGACTACCGCGAAGTGCCCGCACTCGAGGAAGCGCTGTACATCATCGTTCGCTCCTACGACGCGCTCGGCATGAAGGACCTGCGCGACGATGCCCAGCGCGTGCTGACCACCAACTACCCGCAAAGCGAGTACCTGGCCCGCGGTTTCAAAGGCAAGGACGATCCGTGGTGGAAGGTCTGGTAAGTCGATAAAGAACAAAGCCCTTCGGGGCTTTTTCTTCGTCTGGACGAGGGCAGGCCCCTGCCCCTCCGGCCTCCTCGCCTCTCAGGCCGAGAGCGAATTCTTCAGGTCGCTGATGGCGGCCTCGAAATCCGCTTCGCTCTCCAGCCTGCGCATCGGCGGCAACGCGGACAACAATCGCCGGCCGTAGCCCATCGCCACCAGGCGGGTGTCGCAGATCGCAAGCACGCCGCAATCCGTTTCGCGCCGAATCAACCGCCCCGCGCCCTGCTTGAGCGCCACGGCCGCCTCAGGCAGCGAGTAGTCGCTGAACGAACTGCGGCCCTGCGCTTCGAGCCGCTGCGACCTCGCTTCGACGAGCGGATCGTTGGGCGGAGGAAACGGCAGCTTGTCGATCACCACCAGCTGCAGGGCGTCGCCCGGTGCGTCGAAGCCCTCCCAGAACGATGCCGAGGCCACCAGCACGCAACCCGCACGGCCGCCTTGCGCGCCTTCGCGGAAGCGGTCCATGAGCACGCGCTTGGGCAGTTCGCCCTGCACCAGCACCTCGGGCCGTACGTCGGCTTCGAGTCGCTCGAACTGCTGCTTCATCTCGTCGCCGATGGTGCGCAAGGCACGCAGCGTGGTCGTCAGCACCAGCGTGCGCCCGCCGAGTTCGCTGGCGCCCCGCGCAGCCAGTTGCGCAACCCGTGCGCTGTGAGAAGCATCGTTGGGCTTCGGAAAGGCACGCGGCACATAGAGCCCCGCTTGGGCGGCATAGTCGAATGGGCTCTGCACGCGCAACACTTCGGCATCGCCCAGCCCGCACGGCTCGGTGAACCAGCGCAGCGTGGGCTCGTCGCCCAGCGTGGCGGAAGTGAAGATCCAGGCGCGCCCGCTGTCTTCCGGCGCCGGGCGGCTGTCTTCCTGTTCTTCGCCATAGGCATCGAGTTCAGGCTCACCGTGGCTGATCTTGAGCACGCGCGTGCGCATTGCCTCGGCAATGTCGAGCGGCGATTCGACCAGGCGCAATTGCGTGCCTACGTCGACCCAGCGCACCGACTCGACCTCGCAAGGCAGCGCGAAACGCGCCGCGCGCTTGGCGAGCTGCTGCGCCCGCTCGTACAGGCGCACGAAGTCGGGTGATATCTCGCTGACGGTATCGAGCCCTTCGGCCGCCATTTCGAATGCATGCTGGAAGTCGTCGAGCGCGCCCTGCCAGATGCCGGGATCGATGCCCTCCGGCGCAGGCCCCACCCAGCGCAGCTTGGTCCCGGGCCACTGCTTGCCGACTGCAAGGCGCAGTTCGCGCGCCGCACGCTCCACGGCCGCCGCGAGTTGCTGCCAGTCGACCAGCCCGCGCGCATGCTGCAAGCCCGCGCCGAGCAGATCGCGCGCGAAATCGAGCGCCTGGCCGCTGCCGAGTTGCGCCCCGAGAAACTGCACGCCGGTTTCGTTGAGCTGATGGGCCTCGTCGAACACCACCACGCTCACGGTGGGCAACAGTTCCGCCATGCCGGTCTCGCGCACCGCGAGATCCGCAAAGAACAAGTGGTGGTTGATGACCACCACATCGGCGGCCAGCGCCTCGCGCCGTGCCAGGTTCACGTGGCAGGGCTTGAACTGCGGACACTGCGCGCCCAGGCAGTTCTCGCGCGTGGAAGTAATCAGCGGAATGAGCGGCGAGCGCTCGTCCAGACCGGGCAACTCGGCCAGGTCGCCGGTTCGCGTGGCCTTGGACCACTGCTCGATCTTGGCGAGCGTGCGCAGGCTGCCGCGTTCGGGCAGCGACGCGTCGTGGCGCGCAAGGTCGAGCCGGTGCAGGCACAGGTAGCTCGCGCGGCCCTTGAGCAGCGCCGTTCGCACCGGCAGTTCGAGCGCTTCGACCAGGCGCGGCAAGTCGCGGCCGAACAGCTGGTCTTGCAGGGTCTTGGTCGCGGTCGACAGCAGCACGCGTTCGCCGCTCAGCAACGCCGGCACCAGATACGAAAAGGTCTTGCCGACGCCGGTGCCGGCCTCCACCACCAGCACGCCGCCGTCTTCGATGGTGCGCGCCACGGCCAGCGCCATTTCGGTTTGTCCCGAGCGTTCGCGAAACTGATCGGCGGCACGGGAAAGCGCACCGCCGTGCGCGAAGGCGTCGCGCACCTTGTCCTCGAGTGTGTCGGTCACGCGGGTTCTCTCGGATCGAGCAGGTTTTCGAGCCGCACGATCTGGTCGCGCAACCCGAGGCGGCGCTTCTTCAGGCGCCGCAGCAGGAGTTCGTCTTGCGGCAAGGCCTCGGCCAGGCGGTCGATGGTGGCATCAAGGTCGGCATGTTCGATGCGCAACTCGATCAATTGGCGGGAAAGGGAGTGGAGATTGGAGTCCAACGTGGGCGATGCGAGCGTATTCCGCGCGCACTCGTGTTCGCTCGATAATACGTCCTGACACGAATCCACGAGAAGACAGAAAGCGCGCCATCGGCGCATTGCGCTCATGACCCTAGGCTTTCGACTTGCCGCCGCCACAGGCCTCCACAAGGGAGACCGCCCCTACCAGCAGGACCAGGTGCTGATGATGAGCCACCCGCGCGTGCCGGGCTGCATGCTGGGAGTCATTGCCGACGGCATGGGCGGGCGCAGCGGCGGGCGCAAGGCGTCCGACCAGGTGCTGATGACGGCGCGCCAGCTCTTCACCCGCTACCACCCCGATCGCGACAGTTCCACGGCCGTGCTGCGGCAACTGCTGGAAGACGCGCACACGGTCATCAAGCTCACTGCGCTGTCGAGCGAGCAGGAGCCGCACAGCACGCTGGCGGCCTTTCTCATGAACCCCAGGGGCGACTGCGCGTGGATTCATGCCGGCGACTCCCGCATCTATCACTTCCAGGACGGCGAGCTCGTCACGCGCACGCGCGACCACTCGTATGTGCAGGTGCTCATCGACCGCGGCGAAATCAGCGAAGCCGAGGCCAACGTCCATCCCAAGGGCAACATTCTCCTGGGCTGCCTGGGCATGACAACGACTCCGCCGCCGATCGAGCCGCACTACATTCCGGCAATGCAGCCTGGCGACCTGCTCATGGCGTGCAGCGACGGGCTCTGGCATTACTTCAGCCCCGAGGAACTGGCCAGCGTGCTGTATGCGGAGCCGCCGCGCGACGCGGTTGAAATACTCGTGGGCGAGGCGCGCCGCCGCGCCCGGGGTACGGGCGACAACATCTCCATTGCGGTGTTGAAACTCGAAGCGCTGCCAGCCGAAGCCTGACCTGCGACGCCGAGCGGTGCTCGCTCGGCCCCGGCGCCTAACGAGAAGGAGACGACGCCGGCGATGCCGGTGGTGGTGGGGGCAAAGGCGCACCGCGCGGCTTGCTCCGATCGGCGTTCTGCCGTTCGCGGCTGGCCCGGCGCTCCGCGGCCTTCTGCTGCTTGCTCTCGAAGCGCTCGACCTCCGCCGGTGCTTCGGCGCGGCGCTGGGCGGCCTTGGCCTGGTCTTCGGCGTTCGCTCTCTGCTTGGCCTCGAGCTGGCGACGGCGCTCGTCCGCCTCGGCGGCGGTGGCGGCACGGCTTGCCGCGTGGTCGGCAGCGCGCTGCTCGCGGTCTTTTTGCGCTTGGCGGGACTCGTCCTGCTTCTCGGGCGTGTCTTGCGGGCGCCGCGTGGCGGCCTTCTGGTCGAGCTTTTCGAGCTCGGCGGCACCGCGGCGCTGGCGCTCGATGTCGTTGATGGCCGTTTCCTGGCGCTTGATGTGATCGGTTTCGGTGCGGCGGCGCCTGCGGCTGTCGCGCAGGCAATCTTCGACCGCGAACTTTTGATAGCAGGCGGCGCGCTCCTTTTCGAAGCGTGCCTCGATGGCTGCGCGCTCGGCGGCCAGCCTGCTGCGTTCGGCTTCGAAGTCGGCAGTGCCCGCGGCCGCATTGGACTGCGCCCAGACCGGCAGGCTGCCCAAGCTCATCAGCACGGCAAAAACGATATTTTTCATGTCAGTCGAGTGTCGACGATCCGGCGCTCCAAGGAGAGGAATTCGCTCGATTGCATTTCGGTGAGCCTTGAAACCGTGCGCGGGAATTCATGCGCCAGCGGACCCTCGGTATACAACGCCTCCGGCGGCACCTCAGCCGACATGATGAGCTTGACGCGCCGGTCGTACAAGACGTCGACCAGCCAGGTGAAACGGCGTGCTTCGGAAGCCATGCGCACCGGCATGTGCGGCACGTCGGAGAGCAGCACCGTGTGGAACTGGCTGGCTATTTCGAGATAGTCGTTCTGCGAGCGCGGTCCGCCGCAGAGCGTCTTGAAGTCGAACCAGACCACGCCGCCTGCCTTGCGCCTTGCCCGGATCTCGCGCTGCTCGATGTGAAGGATCGGGTTTTCGTCGGCTGTTTCGGCCAGCTTGTCGAAAGCCTTGCGCATTTCCTTCTCGGCCGCCGCATCGTTGGGCGTGAGGTACATGCGCAATTGCTCGAGCGTACGGCGCCGGTAGTCGGTGCCGTTGTCCACGCTCAATACTTCGAGCTTTTCGTTCAGCAGTGCAATCGCGGGCAGGATGCGGTCGCGATGCAACCCGCCGGGGTAGAGGTCGTCGGGCCTGAAATTGGAGGTGGTGACAAAGCCCACGCCGTTCTCGAACAGCGACACCAGCAGCCGATGAAGAATCATCGCATCGGTGATGTCCGCGACGTGGAACTCGTCGAAGCAGATCAGCTTGTAGCGCTTGGAAATACGCAGTCCAAGCTCGTCGAGCGGATTGACCGTGCCCTGCAGCTCGCGCAGCTCGCGGTGCACCTCGCGCATGAACTCGTGAAAGTGCAGGCGCGTCTTGCGACGCAGCGGCACGGCGTTGAAGAACAAGTCCATCAGGAAGCTCTTGCCCCGCCCGACGCCGCCATACATGTAGACGCCGCGCGGGAGCTCCGGCCGGTTGATGAACTTCTTCAGCGCGTTGGAGCGCTGGGCCTTGTAGCCGGCCCACTCCCGCGCGCAGCGATCCAGCGCCTCCACGGCGCGCAGTTGCGCGGGATCGCTCTGGAACCCGCGCACCGCGAGTTCCGCCTCATAGGCCTCTTTGACGCTGGTCAATGGATCAGAAATTCAGCGTACGCTTGTCCACGGCAAGTGCCGCTTCCTTCGTGGCTTCCGACAGCGACGGGTGCGCGTGGCAGATGCGTGCGATGTCTTCGGCACTGGCCTTGAACTCCATGGCCACCACGGCTTCGGAGATCAGCTCGCTGGCTTGCGGGCCCACGATGTGCACGCCGAGGATCTCGTCCGTTGCGGCATCGGCCAGGAACTTGACCATGCCGGTCGTGTCGCCCAGTGCGCGTGCGCGGCCGTTTGCCAGGAACGGGAAGGTGCCGGCCTTGTAGGCGCGGCCCGCGGCCTTGAGCTGCTGCTCGGTCTGGCCGACCCACGCGATCTCGGGGCTGGTGTAGATGACCCACGGAACCGTGTTGAAGTTGACGTGGCCGTGCTGGCCCGCAATGCGCTCAGCAACCGCAACGCCCTCTTCCTCGGCCTTGTGCGCGAGCATCGGGCCGCGAACCACGTCGCCGATGGCCCACACGTTGGGCAGGCTCGTCTTGCAGTCGTCGTCCACGGCAATGGCGCCGCGCTCGTCCAGTTTCAGGCCTACGGCTTCGGCGTTCAGGCCGATGGTGTTGGGCACGCGGCCGATCGAAACGATCAGCTTGTCGACTTCCAGCGTCTGGGCTTCGCCCTTGGCGTTAGTCCAGGCAACGCTCACGCCCTTCTTCGACGACTTGATCTCGCCGACCTTGACGCCGAGTTCGATCTTGAGCTTCTGCTTGTCGAAGGCCTTCTTGGCTTCCTTGGCGATCTGCTCGTCGACCGCGCCGAGGAACGTCGGCAGCGCTTCCAGCACCGTGACTTCGGCGCCAAGACGGCGCCACACCGAGCCCATCTCCAGGCCAATGACGCCTGAGCCGATCAGGCCCAGCTTCTTCGGCACCGCGCCGATGCGCAGCGCGCCGTCGTTCGAGAGAATGTTCTCTTCGTCGAAAGGCGTGCCGGGCAATGCGCGGGCGTTGGAGCCCGTGGCCACGATGATGTGCTTGCCGCTGATCGATTCTTCGGCGGCGCCCGCCACCTTGATCTCATAGCCGGTTTCGTCGGTTTTCACGAACGAGCCGCGGCCATGGAAGAAGCTGATCTTGTTCTTCTTGAACAGGTACAGGATGCCGTCGTTGTTCTGCTTCACGACCTGGTCCTTGCGGGCCAGCATCTTGTCGATGTCGAGGCCCAGGCCCTCGACCTTGATGCCGTGGTCGGCAAAGTGGTGGCCAGCCTGCTCGAAGTGCTCCGACGATTGCAGCAGCGCCTTCGACGGAATGCAGCCGACGTTGGTGCAGGTTCCGCCCGGTGCCGGGCCGCCCTTGCCGTTCTTCCACTCGTCGATACACGCGACGTTGAAGCCGAGTTGCGCGGCGCGAATGGCGGCAATGTAGCCGCCGGGACCGCCGCCGATGACGATGACGTCGAATTGTTTGTTTGCCATCTGATTCAGTCTCCTCAGATGTCGAACAACAGACGCGACGGATCTTCCAGCGCTTCCTTCATGGCGACCAGGCCCAGCACGGCTTCGCGGCCGTCGATGATGCGGTGGTCATAGCTCATGGCAAGGTAGTTCATCGGGCGGATGACGATCTGGCCGTTCTCGACCACAGCGCGGTCCTTGGTGGCGTGCACGCCGAGGATCGCGGACTGGGGCGGGTTGATGATCGGGGTCGAAAGCATCGAGCCGAAGGTGCCGCCGTTCGAGATGGAGAACGTGCCGCCGGTCATCTCTTCGATGCCGAGCTTGCCGTCTTGCGCCTTCTTGCCATATTCGGCGATCTTCTTCTCGATGTCGGCAAAGCTCATCTGGTCGGCATTGCGCAGGATGGGCACCACCAGGCCGCGCGGCGAACCGACGGCAATACCGATGTCGAAGTAGCCGTGGTACAGGATGTCGTTGCCGTCGACCGATGCGTTGATCACCGGGTACTTCTTCAGCGCATGCACCGCGGCCTTCACGAAGAAGCTCATGAAGCCGAGCTTCACGCCGTGTTCCTTGGTGAAGCTGTCCTGGAAGCGCTTGCGCAGTTCCATCACGGGCGCCATGTTCACTTCGTTGAACGTCGTCAGGATGGCATTGGTCGATTGCGATTGCAGCAGGCGCTCGGCAATGCGGGCGCGCAGGCGGCTCATCGGCACGCGCTGCTCTGGGCGTTCGCCCAGGTCGGCCGCGCCGCTGGGTGCGGAAACTTGCGGCAGCGCAGGCTTGGCGGCCGGTGCGGCCACGGTGGCGGCGGGCTTGGCACCCGAAGCCACGGCGCCGAGCACGTCGCCCTTGGTCACGCGGCCGTCCTTGCCGGTGCCGGCCACGTCGCTGGTCTTCAGGTTGTTGTCGGCCAGCAGCTTGGCGGCGGCGGGCATGGCAACGTCCGACTTCGAACCGCCGGCGGCTGCGGCAGCGGCCGCAGGGGCCGGTGCAGCGGCGGGCGCCGGAGCTGCAGCGGGCGCTGCCGCGGGTGCGGCGGCCGCGCCCTTGCCTTCGGTGTCGATCTTCGCGATCAGCTGGTCGGCCACCACGGTGGCGCCATCGGGCTGCACGATTTCAGCCAGCACGCCGGCCGAGGGCGCGGGCACTTCGAGCACAACCTTGTCGGTTTCGATCTCGATCAGGATTTCATCGACGGCGACGGCTTCGCCGGCCTTCTTCTTCCAGGTGAGCATGGTGGCTTCGGCCACGGATTCGGAAAGCTGGGGGACTTTGACTTCTACGATAGACATTTGGAGTGAGCTCCGTTTTGTTCTTGAGGTGTTCGTGTGAAAAGAGGCTTTTGATTACTTGGTCAGCACGAAGCCCTTGAGCTTGCCAAATGCGCCATCGACCAGCGCCTTCTGCTGTTCCTGGTGCAGGTGCGAGTAGCCGACCGCTGGCGATGCCGACGCGGCACGGCCGGAGTAGCCGAGCTTCTGGCCTTCCTGCATGTTTTCGTGGATGTAGTGCTGCACGAAGAACCAGGCACCCTGGTTCTGCGGCTCGTCCTGGCACCAGACCACGTCGACGAGATTCGGGTACTTCTTGATCTCGGCGGCAAAGGCCTTGTGCGGGAACGGATAGAGCTGCTCGACGCGGATGATGGCCACGTCGTCGTTGCCCTGCTCTTCGCGCTTCTTGGACAGGTCGTAGTAGACCTTGCCCGAGCACGCGATCAGGCGCTTGACCTTCTCCGCCTTCAGGCCCTTGCTGTCGGGAATGACCGTCTGGAAGCTGCCCTTGGTGAACTCGGACAGCGGCGACGTTGCATCCTTGTTGCGCAGCAGCGACTTGGGCGTGAGGATGACCAGCGGCTTGCGCAGGTTGCGCACCATCTGGCGGCGCAGCACGTGGAAGATCTGGCTGGCCGTGGTCGGCTGCACCACCTGCATGTTGGTGTCCGCGCTCAGCTGCATGAAGCGCTCCAGGCGTGCCGAGCTGTGCTCGGGGCCCTGGCCTTCGTAGCCGTGCGGCAGCATCATGGTCAGGCCGTTCACGCGGCCCCACTTCACTTCGCCCGAGGCGATGAACTGGTCGATCACCACTTGCGCGCCGTTCACGAAGTCCCCGAACTGGGCTTCCCAGATAACGAGCGTGTTGGGGTCGTTCGAGGCGTAGCCGTATTCGAACGCGAGCACGGCTTCTTCCGACAGGATGGAGTCGATGACGACGAACGGTGCCTGGTTTTCAGCCACGTTCTGCAGCGGCGTGTAGGTGCCTTCGTCGAACTTCTCGCGGTTTTGGTCGTGCAGCACGGCGTGGCGGTGCGTGAACGTGCCACGGCCGCAGTCTTCGCCCGACAGGCGAACCGGGTAGCCGCTGGCCACCAGCGAGGCAAACGCCATGTGCTCGCCCATGCCCCAGTCGACGTTCACGTCGCCGCGGCCCATGGCGGCGCGGTCGTCCAGCACCTTCTTCACGAGCGGGTGCACCGTGAAGCCGGCCGGCACCGTGGTGATCTTCTCGGCCAGGCGCTTCCACTCGCTGGACGGAATGGCCGTGTCGCCGGCGTCGGTCCACTTCTTGTTGAGGTAAGGGCTCCAGTCGACCGCGTACTTGCTCTTGAAGTTGGTGAGCACCGGGTCGATGGTGTTCTTGCCTTCGTCGAAGGCGGCACGCTGCGCCTTGACCATGTCGTCGCCGAGCGTGTCGCCAAGGCCCTGAGCGGCCAGCTTGTCGGCGTACAGCTTGCGCGTGCCGGGGTGCTGGGCGATCTTCTTGTACATGAGCGGCTGCGTGAGCGAGGGGGTGTCCTGCTCGTTGTGGCCCAGCTTGCGGAAGCAGACGATGTCCACGACCACGTCCTTCTGGAACTCCATGCGGAATTCAAGGGCGAGCTGGGTTGCCAGCACCACGGCTTCCGGGTCGTCGCCGTTCACGTGCAGCACCGGCGCCTCGATCATCTTGACGATGTCCGAGCAATACAGCGTCGAGCGGCTGTCGCGCGGGTCGCTGGTGGTGAAGCCGATCTGGTTGTTGATGACGATGTGCACCGTGCCGCCGGTGAAGTAGCCGCGCGTTTCCGCCAGCGCCAGCGTTTCCATCACCACGCCCTGGCCCGCGAAGGCCGCGTCGCCGTGCACCAGCACTGGCAGCACCTGCTTGCCCTGCGGGTCGGCGCGGCGGTCCATGCGCGAACGCACGGAGCCTTCGACCACGGGGTTCACAATTTCAAGGTGCGAGGGGTTGAACGCAAGGCTCAGGTGCACCGGGCCGCCGGGGGTGGTCACGTCCGAGCTGAAGCCCTGGTGGTACTTGACGTCGCCACTCGGCAGGTCTTCAGGGGCGGTGTGGTCGAACTCGGCGAACAGGTCGGCCGGCAGCTTGCCCAGCGAATTGACCAGCACATTCAGGCGACCGCGGTGGGCCATGCCGATCACGATTTCCTGCACGCCCTTGATGCCGGCCTGGTTGATGAGCTCGTCCATCGAGACGATGAAGCTCTCGCCGCCTTCGAGCGAAAAGCGCTTCTGGCCCACGTACTTGGTGTGCAGGAAGCGCTCGAGGCCTTCGGCCGCGGTCAGGCGGTTCAGCACGTGCTTCTTCTGCTCGGCCGTCAGCTTGGGGTTGGTGCGGGCGCTTTCGAGCTTTTGCTGCCACCAGCGCTTGTGGTTCTGGTCGGTGGTGTACATGTACTCGGCGCCCATGGTGCCGCAGTACGTTTCACGCAGGGCATTGAGCAGGTCGCGCAGCGACATGGTCTCTTTGCCGAAGAAGGTGTTGCTGGTGTTGAACACCGTCTCGAGGTCGGCGTCGGTAAAGCCGTAGAACGAGGGCTCGAGTTCCGGAATGGCCGGGCGCTCGGCGCGCTTGAGGGGGTCGAGGTCGGCCCAGCGGGCGCCGACATTGCGGTAGGCGGCAATCAGCTGCTGGACGGCGGTGCGCTTGCGGCCGAGTTCGGAGTCTGCGCCGCTGGCCTGGACCACGCGGGTGGTGCCCTGCTTGGCACGCTCGGCAAAGGCGTTGATGACCGGCTGGTGCGGCACGTCGCGCGCATTGGTGCCGTCGACGGCGGGTACGTTCTGCAGCGCGTCGAAATACGAGCGCCAGTTGTCAGGCACGCTGCCAGGGTTGGCAAGGTAGTTTTCGTACATCTCCTCGACATAGGGCGCATTGCCGCCGAAGAGGTAGGTGTTGCCTTGATAGGCGGTGTACGCCGATGGCGTAGATGAATCGCTCATATTCCGCTGACCTTCGCTTCCCTGAAGGAAGCACTAGCTGGTTAAGAAACCTTCCGCGACACGGCTGAACCGGTTGGCGGATGCGACTGTGGCTGGGGAAGGGCCTGAGTACCTTGGCATTGTGCCACGTCAGACATATGACGGCTCGGCGCAACTTCGCAAGATAGGCCTTGCTCATTCAGTCAGAAGAAAGTAGTTGTTTGATCTGCTGCAGCGTGGCGGGGTCGTCGATGGTGGTCAGGTCGCCCGGGTCGCGCTGCTCGCACACGGCCTGGATGGCCCGCCGCAGCAGCTTGCCGCTGCGGGTTTTGGGCAGCCCGTTCACAAAGCGCACGCGCGCCGGCCGTGCCAGTGCGCCGAGCTGGTCGGCCACCACTTTCATGATCTCGCCCTCGAGCTTCAGCGCCGCATCGGCATTGGTAACCGCCCCGCCGTCCCGGGGAACGACAAACGCCATGGCCACCTGCCCCTTGAGCGCGTCGGCCACGCCGACCACCGCCACCTCGGCCACGCCTGCGTGGCCCGAGATGCTTTCCTCGATCTCGCGCGTGCCGAGGCGGTGGCCGGCCACGTTGATCACGTCGTCGGTGCGGCCGAGGATGTAGAAGTAGCCGTCTTCGTCGCGAATGCCCCAGTCGAAGGTCGAATAGACCATCTTGTCGGGTATGGATTTCCAATAGGTGTCGACGAAGCGCTTGTCGTCTTTCCACACGGTTTGCATGAAGCCCGGCGGCGTAGGGCCTTCGATCACGACCACGCCCTTCTCGTTGGCGCCGGTCAGCTCCTCGCCGGTGGACTCGTGCAGGATCTTCACGCGAAAGCCGTACATCGGCACGCCGGGGCTGCCAAACTTGCTCGGCTTTTTCTCGACGCCGTTGGCAATGGTGATGATCGGCCAGCCAGATTCGGTCTGCCAATAGTTGTCGATGATCGGCACGCCCAGTCCGTCGGCAATCCACCGCGCGGTGGGCTCGTCGAGCGGTTCGCCCGCCAGGAACAGCGCGCGCAGGCTCGACAGGTCGTACTTTTTCAGCAGCGCCGGGTCTTGCTTCTTGAGCACGCGCACCGCGGTGGGCGCGCTGAACATCACCGTCACCTTGTACTTTTCGACCAGGCGCCACCAGATGCCGCCGTCGGGCTGCTTGTCGATGCCCTGCGTGGGCAGGCCCTCGTACATCAGGGTGGCCATGCCGCCGATCAGCGGCCCGTAGACGATGTAGCTATGCCCCACCACCCAGCCGATGTCGCTGGTCGAAAAATAGGTTTCGCCCGGCCGTCCGTCAAAGATGTGCTTCATGCTGGCGGCCAGCGCCACCGCGTAGCCGCCGACATCGCGCTGCACGCCCTTCGGCTTGCCGGTGGTGCCGCTCGTATAAATGGTGTAGCTGATGTCGGTAGCGGCCAGCCAGGTGCACGGCACCTCGGTGCCGCCGTGCTTCAGGTTCAGCTCGGCAGCCAGATGGTCGCGGCCGGCGGTGAGCGTCATGGGGGCCAGGCCGCGATCGGTCAGCAGCACGGCCGCCGGCTTGTGCTTCGAAATCCGGATGGCCTCGTCGAGCAGCGGCTTGTACGCAATGACCTTGCCGCCGCGCGAGCCGGCATCGGCGCTCACCACCACCTTGGGTTCTGCGTCCTCGATGCGCGCCGCCAGCGAGCCGCTGGCAAAGCCGCCGAAAACCACGCAATGGATCGCGCCGATCCGCGCACACGCCAGCATGGCGAACGCGGCTTCCGGGATCATCGGCATATAGATGAGCACCCGGTCACCCTTGCCCACTCCCAACTCGACCAGGCTGGCCGCGGTGCGCTGCACCTCGGCGTGCAGTTCGCGGAAGCTGTAGGTTCTTTCAGTGCCGGTTTCGGTCGACACGAAGATCAACGCGGGTTGGTCTCCACGTGCGGCCAGGTGCCGGTCGACCGCGTTGTGGCACAGGTTGGTGGTTCCACCCACGAACCAGCGGGCAAATGGCGGCTGGCTGGCGTCCAAAACCTGGACCGGCGGCGTCTTCCAATCGATCAGCCTGGCCTGCTCGGCCCAGAACGCCTCCGGCGCATCCACCGACTGGCGATAGAACTCTTCGTAGCGGCTCATCTGCGATGTCTCCTGGTTATGGAAATCAGTTCCGGCGATCAGCGCCGCCTAAAACTGAATTCATAATTATGGAGATCGATCTTGCAGCAAGCTGACGCGCCGGACAATCAGGTGTCGCCCGCGTCGCCCCGGCCCCGGCGCGCTCGGGGCCGAACGCAAAGTCGTTATCGAATGATCTTCAGCAGCTCGGGGAATGCCGGGTGCTCGGCCGTGCGCAGCCACTCGAACCCGACCATCTCGGTGGTCACCAGTTCGGCGCCCGCGCCGGCCAACCGGTCGAAGGCCGCGTCGCGATTGCGCTCGGTGCGAGAGCTGCAGGCGTCGGTCACCACCCAAACTTCGAATTCGTCTTCCAGCAGATCGAGTGCGGTCTGCAGCAGGCACACATGCGCCTCGCAGCCGGCAACCACGATGGTGTTGCGCTCTTCGGCTGCGGCAGCAGGCTTCTGCAGGTGCTTCGGCAGGCTGCGGGCATTGCCCTGCGGTGCCTTTGGCGGCACGCGCAGCCATTCGCCAAGCCCCTCCTCCATGCCGCTGAAATGCATCTTGGGCAAGGTTCGCTGGTACAGCGCGCGAATGTCGGGCACGGTTTCGCCAAGCTTCGACGGGTTGTGCTCGGTGCCCCAGACCGGCACCTCGAGCAGGCGCGCCATCTTGCCCAGGCGCACGGCGTTCTGCGACACGGCATCGGCCTCGAAGATCGCAGGCATCAGTTGCGCCTGGTAGTCGATCAGCACGAGTTGGGATTGCGAGGCGTCGAGCAGCATGAACTGATTCTTTCAGATGAAAATTGATTGGGCTAGACCGTACCACCGAAAAGCCGTGCACCTAGACTCCGCTGGATGCGGATCTTTTACTGGCGCCTTTCGGCGCGGCGCCCTCTCTTGCTGCTGAGTTTTTGCGCCGTGCTCCTGGTCTCCGGCTGCGGCGGCATGCGAACGGCCAACACGCCGCTGGAGAGCACGCTCGAAAAGAGCAGCTGCACGTCGAACGCGGACACGCTGCTGGTGCTGCTGCCCGGCGCCTATTCGCACCCGAACGAATTCACGCGCGAAGGTTTCGTCAAGGCACTGGGCGACAACAGGCTTGCGGTGGACGCCATGCTGGTCGATGCGCACCTCGGCTATTACAACAACAAGACCATTCTCGACCGACTGAGCAAGGACGTGATGGCACCGGCACGCAGCAAGGGCTACAAGTCGATCTGGATCGTCGGCATTTCCGTCGGCGGTTTCGGTGGGCTGCTCTATGCGCAAACCCACCCCGGCGAACTGGCCGGCCTGGTGGCCATCGCGCCTTATCTGGGGGAACGCGCGCTCAGCCTGGACATCGCCAATGCAGGCGGCGTGGCCCGCTGGACCGGGCCGCTGGACGCTCCGCCAGGCAGCGACCCGCGAACGCCGAGCGAAACGCAGCTTTGGCAATGGCTGCGCGGCTACGTCGGCCACAGCGCCACGTTCGGCGCGCGCCCGCCGCTTTACCTGGGCTATGGCATCGACGACCGCTTTGCCTTCAGCCACCGGCTGCTGGCCGCGGCGCTGCCGGAGGGCCGCGTGTTCACGACCGAGGGCGGCCATGACTGGCCCGAGTGGATGCGGCTCTGGCGCCGCATGCTGCCCACGCTGCCTCTGCCGGGCTGCCCCGGCTGAAGAGCAAACTCAATTCGGCCGCAGGCGCAGCAGCTTGCCGTCGGATTCGTCGGTCAGCACATAGAGCAAACCGTCCGGCCCCTGCTTCACGTCGCGAATGCGTGCCCTGCCGTCGGCCAGGAGCTTGTGCTCGGCAGCCACTTTGCCGTCCTTCAGTTCGATGCGGTCGAGGTAGCCGAACTTGAGCGACCCGACGAACAGGTTGCCCTTCCACGCTGCGCCATAGCGGTCGCTGGTCAGAAACGTCATGCCCGATGGCGCAATCGACGGCACCCAGTAGTGCAGCGGCTGCTCCAGGCCGTCCTTGGAGGTGAGGCCGTCGCCGATCTTGCCGCCGCCGTAGTTTTCGCCATAGGTGATCACCGGCCAGCCGTAGTTGCGGCCGGCCTGCGGCACATTGATTTCGTCGCCGCCTTGCGGACCATGCTCCGTCATCCAGAAACGGCCATCGGGCGCAAGCGCCGCGCCTTGGCCATTGCGGTGGCCGTAGCTCCAGATCTCGGGCAGCGCACCCGCCCTGCCGACGAACGGGTTGTCCTTGGGCACGGTTCCATCCTTTGCGATGCGCACGACCTTCCCGATATGGCTGTCGAGCTTCTGCGCGTCTTCCTTGCGGCTGTATCGGTCGCCGAGCGTGAGAAACAGCGTGCCGTCTCGCGCCTCGACGATGCGGCAGCCGAAGTGGTTGCGGCTGGCCACCTTGGGTTGCTGGCTGAAGATGATGCGCAGGTTCTCCAGCTTCGCGCCGTCTTCAGAAAGCTGTGCGCGTGCCAGCGCAGTACCGTTGGCCGAGCCCCCTGCCTGGGGTTCGGAAAAACAGAAGTACAGCGTGCGGTTCTTTTCGAAGCCTGAATCCGCCAGCACGTCGAGCAGGCCACCCTGGCCGCCGGCCGCAATCGCGGGCAGCCCGGTCACCGGGGGCTGATTTTTCCGTCCGCGGCAATCACCCGCAAACGACCGGCTCGCTCGGTCACCGCGAACCGGCCATCCGACAAGAAGGCAACGCCCCATGGATTCTCGAGACCTGACGAAATGGTCTCAGGGCGTATCTGCGCTACAACGGTGCCCGCGAACGCCAACCCCGCCAAAACAGCTGCGCGGCCCATAGGCCGAAAGTTCGATCCAATTTGCAGATTCATGAATTTTGCGGGAAGTTGGAGCGTTGTTGCGGGATTTTGTCGATCAAACACGATCCATTGGCCGATTCACCTTTGGGGCGAAGGTTCATTTGCGGGCAATCGCTTATGGTTCATAAAGGTCCGCCGTTACATTTTTTCTTCAGCCGAATCGAAAAATTTCAAGCAAATCAATCATTTGGAGATACATTCGCCAATTCAGATGAGGTTGACATAACCGCGCGTCATCAATATCCTACGCGCCATGCGTTTTTTCGTCCTACCCGCTTCCCTCCTGTTTGCCGTCGCCGTCCAGGCCGCTCCTCAACAGGACCGAACCGATGACGAACTGGCCCGCCTCCTTGCCGACAAGGGCCTGATCGGACAACTTCAGCAGGTTCGCCAAACCGTCACCGAACGGACTTCCGATCTGGTGGTTACCGCCATCGGCTTCCTTGGCGTTCCATATCGCCGTGGCGGCAACTCGGCGGAATCAGGCTTCGATTGCAGCGGCTTCGTTCGCGCCATGTACAACCAGACGGTCGGCCACCTGCTGCCCCGCCGTGCCGAAGAACAAGCCGCCGCCACCGAAAAGATCGACCGCAGCCAGCTCAAGCCCGGCGATCTCGTTTTCTTCAACACCATGCGCCGCGCCTTCAGCCATGTCGGCATCTATGTCGGCGAAGGCAAGTTCATCCATTCGCCGCGCACGGGCGCCCAGGTGCGGGTGGAAGACATGAACGGCAGCTACTGGAGCCGCCGCTTCGACGGAGCCCGCCGCGTGCTTGGCGGCGCGCCCAATGAAGAGGTCAAGGCCGCGGCCACCGCCGCGACCCGCTCCGGCGACTGATCCGCCCGCCCTTCAAGGCCATAAAAAAATCCCGCCGCGGCGGGATTTTTGTGTCCGCTCCGATTATCCGGAGCGGCTCAACCGGCTCAATCGACTCGTCAGGCCTTCTTTGCCGGCGGCAGGTCGGTACAGGTACCGTGCGCCACCTCGGCCGCCATGCCGATGCTTTCGCCCAGGGTCGGGTGCGGGTGAATGGTCTTGCCGATGTCGATCTCGTCGGCGCCCATTTCAATGGCCAGCGCAATTTCGCCGAGCATGTCGCCGGCGTGCGTGCCCACGATGCCGCCGCCGAGGATGCGGTGCGTCTCGGCATCGAACAGCAGCTTGGTGAAGCCCTCGTCGCGGCCATTCGCAATGGCGCGGCCCGAAGCGCTCCACGGGAAGTGGCCCTTCTTGATCTTGATGCCTTCAGCCTTGGCCTGGTCTTCCGTGAGGCCGACCCATGCCACCTCCGGGTCGGTGTAGGCCACGCTCGGGATCACCCGGGCATTGAAGGCGGCGCTCGAAAGCTCCTTGTCGCCCTTCTGCTCACCGGCAATCACCTCGGCCGCCACGTGCGCCTCGTGCACCGCCTTGTGCGCCAGCATGGGTTGGCCCACGATGTCGCCGATGGCGAAGATGTGGGGCACGTTGGTGCGCATCTGGATATCGACCGGAATGAAGCCGCGGTCGCTCACCGCCACGCCCGCCTTCTCGGCGCCGATCTTCTTGCCGTTGGGGCTGCGGCCCACGGCCTGCAGCACCAGGTCGTACACCTGCGGTTCCTTCGGTGCGTTCTCGCCTTCGAAGGTGACCTTGATGCCCTCTTTCGTGGCTTCGGCGCCGACAGTCTTGGTCTTGAGCATGATGTTGTCGAAGCGCGGCGCATTCATCTTCTGCCACACCTTGACCAGGTCGCGGTCGGCGCCCTGCATCAGTCCGTCGAGCATTTCGACCACGTCGAGGCGCGCGCCCAGCGTCGAATACACCGTACCCATCTCCAGGCCGATGATGCCGCCGCCCAGGATCAGCATGCGCTTGGGATCCGTGCCCATTTCGAGCGCGCCGGTGGAGTCGACCACGCGCGGGTCGTTCTTCGGCATGAACGGCAGGCTCACGGCCTGCGAACCGGCCGCGATGATGGCGTTGCGGAACTTGACGGTCTGCTTCTTGCCGGTGGTGTCCCAGCTGGTGCCGGACGTCTCGTCCACTTCCAGGTGGTAGGGGTCGATGAAGTTGCCGACGCCGCGCAGCACCGTCACCTTGCGCATCTTGGCCATGGCCGTGAGGCCGCCGGTGAGCTTGCCCACCACCTTGTTCTTGTGGCCGAGCAGCTTGGCGCGGTCGACCGTGGGCGCGGCAAAGCTCACGCCCAGGTCGGCGAAGTGCTTGACCTCGTCCATGACCGACGCAACATGCAGCAATGCCTTCGACGGAATGCAGCCCACGTTCAGGCACACGCCGCCCAGCGTGGCATAGCGCTCGATCAGCACCACCTTCAGGCCGAGGTCGGCAGCGCGGAATGCGGCCGAATAGCCGCCAGGGCCGGCGCCGAGCACGACAACGTCGCACTCGACATCGACCTTGCCACCGTAGGTGGAAGCGGCGGGCGCTGCGGCCGGCGCGGGTGCCGGAGCCGCCTTGGGAGCGGGCGCCGCGGCGGCTGGCGCAGGAGCGGCTGCTGCGGGCGCGGGCGCTGCGGCACCGTCCACCTCCAGCGTCAGCACCACGGAGCCTTCCTTGACCTTGTCGCCCACCTTGACGGCGAGCGACTTCACCACGCCGGCGGCCGACGATGGGATTTCCATCGAGGCCTTGTCCGACTCGACCGTGATCAGCGACTGCTCGGCCTTGACCGTGTCGCCGACGTTGACCAGCACCTCGATGACCGCGACTTCGTCGAAGTCGCCGATGTCCGGCACCTTGATTTGTTGTTCGCTCATTTGGACACTTTCAGTTTGAGTGTGAGAACGTCGACCGGTGGGGCCGAATTGCGATCGAATTCGCAGGCGGCGGCAATTCCCGCCTCCGCCACGTCGCGCGAGGTGCGCGACTTCATGTCGTAGGCCGCGTGCATGGCGCCAAGTGCAAAGCTGCGCCCCGAGCCAATGGCCCAGAACTGCTTGAACTCGAAGACCTCGCGGTAGCTGTAGATGCCATAGATGCCGCTGGCATTCGCCATCAGCATCGTGAACTGGCTCGACTCGTAGGGCTCGTGCTCGTCTTCCTTGGTCTGCATGAAGAACGAGTCCTTGAGCACCGGGTGCAGCAGCGTGAAGGTGCGGAAGATCTCGTGCTTGCTGCCGAACAGCAGCGCCTCGCGCGGCTGCGCGGCCAGCGCATGCTGCAGCACCAGGAAGTGCGCAGCAGCCCCGGCCACGGCAAAGAGGCTCTGCCCCGCCGCATCGTCGATGGTGAAGATCTTCTGGTTCGCCTCGGCGCGGTGCGAGAGCCGCGTGTCGCCGAAGGTCACCAGGGAATCCGCCACCATCGCAACCTGGCCGCCTTTGCGGACGGCCACTACCGTGGTCATAGCAGGATTCGGCGATAGTCCGCGAGCACCTGGCCCAGGTAGGCGTTGAAGCGCGCAGCCAGGGCACCATCGATCACGCGGTGGTCGTAGGACAGCGACAGCGGCAGCGTCAGGCGCGGCACAAACTGCTTGCCGTCCCACACCGGCTTCATCTGGCCCTTGGAGAGGCCGAGGATGGCCACTTCGGGGGCGTTGATGATGGGCGTGAAATGCGTGCCGCCGATGCCGCCGAGCGAGCTGATCGAGAAGCAGCCGCCCTGCATGTCGGCCGAGCCGAGCTTGCCGTCGCGCGCCTTCTTGGCGAGCTCGCCCATTTCGGCGCTGATCTGCAGGATGCCCTTCTTGTCCGCATCCTTCAGCACCGGCACTACGAGCCCGTTGGGCGTGTCGGCCGCAAAGCCGATGTTGTAGTACTGCTTGTAGACGAGCTGGTCGCCGTCGAGGCTGGCGTTGAAGTCAGGGAACTTCTTGAGCGCCGCAACCACCGCCTTGATCACGAAGGCGAGCATCGTGACCTTGATGCCCGACTTTTCGTTTTCCTTGTTGGTGGAGACGCGGAAGGCTTCGAGCTCGGTGATGTCGGCTTCGTCGTTGTTGGTGACGTGCGGAATCATCACCCAGTTGCGGTGCAGGTTGGCACCGCTGAGCTTCTTGATGCGCGACAGGTCCTTGCGCTCGACCGCACCGAACTTCGCGAAGTCGACCTTGGGCCACGGAATGAGGCCCAGTGCCGCGCCGTCCGCGCTGCCGCCACCGGCGGGTGCCTTGGCTGCGGATGCCTTCGTGCTGGCCTGGCCGCTCATCACGGCCTTGGTGAAGCTCTGGACGTCTTCCTGGGTGATGCGGCCCTTGGGACCGGAGCCCTTGACCTCTTCGAGCGGCACGCCGAGTTCGCGGGCGAACTTGCGCACCGAGGGGGACGCATGCGGCAGCTTGCCGGTGGGCGCCACAGTGGGTTCGTGCGGTGCCGGTGCGGGTGCACCCTCACCCCGGCCCTCTCCCGCAGGGGCGGGAGGGGGGGAGGAAACCGGAGCAGCTGCCGAGGCCGGACTGGCTCCCTCGCCCCTCTGGGGAGAGGGTTGGGGTGAGGGGCTGGCGGCCGCCGAGCCTTCCAGCACGGCAATCAGGTCACCGATATTGACCGTATCGCCCACCTTGACCTTGAGTTCCTTGAGCACGCCCGCAGCCGACGACGGAATTTCCATCGAGGCCTTGTCCGATTCGACGGTGATGAGCGACTGGTCGGCCGCGATCGTGTCGCCGGGTTTCACCAGCAACTCGATGACCGCGACATCCTTGAAATCGCCGATGTCGGGCACCTTGATCTCGATGGGACCCGAAGCCGCAGGCGCGGCAGCCGGAGCAGGCGCCGCGGCTGCGGGCGCCGGGGCGGCAGCCGCAGGAGCCGGAGCCGCTGCAGGCGCCGGTGCAGCGGCAGCACCTTCGGCCTCGAGCACGAGGACCACGGAGCCCTCTTTCACCTTTCCGCCGACCTCGACCTTGATTTCCTTCACCACACCGGCGGTCGACGACGGAATTTCCATCGACGCCTTGTCCGATTCGACGGTGATCAGCGACTGCTCGGCCTTGACCGTGTCGCCCACCTTCACAAGCACCTCGATCACCGCGACTTCATCGAAATCGCCGATGTCCGGCACCTTCACTTCCACTGCTGCCATATCGTTCGTCTCCCGCCGTGAGGCGCCGTTCGTTCGTTGGTTGTTGTTGATGTTCAGGCGTAAAGCGGGTTGACCTTGTCGACATTGATGCCGTACTTCTTGATCGCTTCCACCACCTTGGCTACGGGCACGGTGCCATCTTCGCTCAACGCCTTGAGCGCGGCCACCACGATGTAGTGGCGGTTGATCTCGAAGTGCTCGCGCAGCTTGTTGCGGAAGTCGCTGCGGCCGAAGCCGTCGGTGCCCAGCACCTTGTAGTTGCGGCCCTTCGGAATGAAGGGACGGATCTGCTCCGCGTAGGCCTTCATGTAGTCGGTCGACGCGATCACCGGGCCTGCGGTAGGCGCGAGTTGCTCGGCCACGAAGGGCACGCGCGGCGTCTGGTCCGGGTGCAGCAGGTTCCAGCGGTCGGCGTCCTGGCCGTCGCGCGTCAGCTCGTTGAAGCTCGGGCAGCTCCACACCGAGGCGGACACGCCCCAATCCTTCTCGAGCAGCTCTTGCGCGGCAAAGCTTTCGCGCAGGATGGTGCCGCTGCCCAGCAGCTGCACCGTGGGTGCCTTGGCCTTGAGCGCGGGGCCCTGCTTCGACAGGTACATGCCCTTGATGATCTGCTCTTCGGTGCCGGGCTGCAGGCCGGGCATCGCGTAGTTCTCGTTGAGCAGCGTCAGGTAGTAATAGACGTTGTCCTGCTTCTCGACCATGCGCTTGAGGCCATGGTGCAGGATCACGCCCACTTCGTGCGCGAAGGTCGGGTCGTAGCTCACGCAGTTGGGAATGGTGTTGGCCAGGATGTGGCTATGGCCATCTTCGTGCTGCAGGCCTTCGCCGTTGAGCGTGGTGCGCCCCGACGTGCCGCCCAGCAGGAAGCCGCGCGCCTGCATGTCGCCGGCCGCCCAGGCCAGGTCGCCGATGCGCTGGAAGCCGAACATCGAGTAGTACACGTAGAACGGCACCATGATGCGGTTGTTGGTGCTGTACGAGGTGGCCGCGGCAATCCAGCTGGACATGCCGCCCGCTTCGTTGATACCTTCCTGCAGGATCTGGCCGGCCTTGTCTTCCTTGTAGTACATGACCTGGTCCTTGTCGACCGGGGTGTACTGCTGGCCAGCAGGGTTGTAGATGCCGATCTGGCGGAACAACCCTTCCATGCCGAAGGTGCGCGCTTCGTCCACAAGAATCGGAACGACGCGCGGGCCCAGCGCCTTGTCGCGCAAGAGCTGCGTCAAGAAGCGCACGTAGGCCTGCGTGGTCGAGATCTCGCGGCCTTCGGCCGTGGGTTCCATCACCGACTTGAAGGTGTCGAGCGAAGGCACCGTGAAGCTTTCATCGGCCTTGGTGCGGCGGTGCGGCAGGTAGCCGCCGAGGGCCTTGCGGCGCTCATGCAGGTACTTCATTTCCGGCGTGTCGTCGGCCGGCTTGTAGAACGGCAGGTCCGCAATCTTGCTGTCCGGAATCGGAATATTGAAGCGGTCGCGGAAGGCCATGATGTCCTCGTCGCTGAGCTTCTTCGTCTGGTGGACGTTGTTCTTGCCTTCGCCGATCTTGCCCATGCCGAAGCCCTTGACCGTCTTGATCAGGAGCACCGTGGGCTGGCCCTTGTGCTTCACGGCCGCGTCGAAGGCCGCGTAGACCTTTTGCGAATCGTGGCCGCCGCGGCGCAGCTGCCAGATGTCGTCGTCGCTCATCTTGGACACCATTTCGAGCGTGCGCGGATCGCGGCCGAAGAAGTGCTTGCGAACGTAGGCGCCGTCATTGGCCTTGAAGGCCTGGTAGTCGCCGTCGTTGGTCTCCATCATGATCTTGCGCAGCGCCCCGTCCTTGTCGCGCGCCAAGAGCGGATCCCAGTTGCTGCCCCAGATCAGCTTGATGACGTTCCAGCCCGAGCCGCGGAATTCGCCTTCGAGCTCCTGGATGATCTTGCCGTTGCCGCGCACCGGGCCGTCCAGGCGCTGCAGGTTGCAGTTGATGACGAAGATCAGGTTGTCGAGGCCCTCGCGCGCGGCCAGGCCGATGGCGCCCAGCGATTCGACTTCGTCCATTTCGCCGTCGCCGCAGAACACCCAGACCTTGCGGTTCTCGGTGTTGGCAATGCCGCGGGCATGCAGGTACTTGAGAAAGCGGGCCTGGTAGATAGCCATCAGCGGGCCGAGGCCCATCGACACGGTCGGGAACTGCCAGAACTCGGGCATCAGCTTCGGATGCGGGTAGCTCGACAGGCCCTTGCCGTCGACTTCCTGGCGGAAGTTGAGCAGCTGCTCTTCGGTCAGGCGGCCTTCCAGGTAGGCGCGGGCATAGATGCCGGGCGACACGTGGCCCTGGATGTACAGGCAGTCGCCACCGTGGTTTTCGCTCTCGGCGTGCCAGAAGTGGTTGAAGCCGGCACCGAACATGTTGGCCAGCGAGGCGAAGGAGCCGATGTGGCCGCCCAGGTCGCCGCCTTCGGGCGGATGATGGCGGTTGGCCTTGACCACCATGGCCATGGCGTTCCATCGCATGTAGGCGCGCAGGCGCTCTTCGATCTCGAGGTTGCCGGGGCAACGCTCTTCCTGGTCGGGTTCCAGGGTGTTGACGTAGGCAGTGTTGGCCGAGAAAGGCTTGTCGATGCTGTGCTGCCGCGCATGCTCGAGCAACTGCTCTAGAAGGAAGTGAGCCCGCTCAGGCCCCTCGCTCTGAATAACGGAGGACAGTGCATCCATCCATTCACGGGTCTCCTGGGCGTCCGCGTCGTTCGCGGCCGAGCCGAACAGGTTCTCGGGATTTGCCGACATGCTTGTCTCTCCTATTAGGGCTGTGGCTGTAATTTAAGTGCGGTCTTCGATAAACGCGGGCGAGTTTCGCATAGAAATGCTTCTATTTCAAATGGCGCATATCCATTTCTTAATGTGATATTTATGATTGGGGTTGTTCTGGCTGCAGCCGCGCCGGAACCAATGGCACCGGGCGTTTGGCGCGCTTCGCGGGGGAGCATCCCCTAAACTCGGAAGATGCCTCTTTCCTCTCCGCTGGCGGTGGCCCGCAGCGCCGTGAATGCGTCCCCTCTGTCCTGGTGGCGCCGCTGGTGGCGCCGGCAAACGCCGGTGCTGCAGGACGCCGTCGCCATGCTCGCGCCGATTGCGGCGGTGCTGCTGTTTCTTGCCGCCATCGTTTCGGCTTTCTGGTACTTGCGCACCGAAGAAGTCGAGCGCGAGCAGGAGTCGGTGCGGCGGGACGTCGAATACGCCCAGCAGCGCATGCGCCTGCGCCTCCTGGAGCGGCAGGAACAGCTCATGCGCATCGCACGGGACGCCTCGAACCGCGAAATCGATCCCGTCGAGTTCGCGAGCCGCGCGGAATCGCTGGTGAGCCAGTTCCCCGAACTGCAGACGGTCACGTGGATCGACGACCGCCGCCGCTTCAAGGCTGGCTACTCCGCGCCGAGCGTGCACCCCGCGCAGCAGCACCTCATCGGCGACGTGCTGCGGCCCGGCGATATCGAGAGCAACTACGCGCTGGCGCGAGAGCTGCGCCAACCGGTTTTCTCCCAACCCATGGCCGGCGGCGATCCCACGGCCATGCTGCAGCTGCACATTCCGCTTTTCGACCAGGGCCTGTTCGCGGGCGTGGTGCTGGGCGAGTTTTCAATCGACGGCCTGCTGCGCTACGGCATGCCATCGGAAGTGCAGGCGCGCTATGCGGTGTCGCTGCTCGACGCCAAGGGCAATCCGATTGCGGGCAACACCGTGAGCCCCAGGGAAGGCGGCACGCGCCTGCTGCCCTGGTCCGAAAGAACCAACGAATACGAAGTGCCGGTGTCGCCCGTCGGCAATGCGCTGGTGCTGCGCGCCCAGGCCTACCGCACCTCGCAGGGGGTGGTCGGCAACGGCTTGTTCTGGCTGGTCTGCGCGCTCAGCGTGCTCACCAGCTGGATGCTGATCGGTACCTGGCGGCACACCCGGCGGCGCCAGCAGGCGCAGCAGCGGCTGGTTGCCGAAACCAACTTCCGGCGTGCGATGGAAAACTCCATGCTCACCGGCATGCGCGTGCTCGACCTGCAGGGGCGCATCACCTACGTGAACGCCGCTTTCTGCGCGATGACGGGCTGGAGCGAAGCCGAACTGGTGGGCCAGACGCCGCCCTTCCCCTACTGGCTGGAGTCGGACCGCGAAGTCATGAACGAGCGGCTCGAGGAAGAGCTGCACGGGCGCGCCCTGCCCGGCGGCTTCCAGGTGCGCGTGAAGCGCAAGAACGGCAGCGTGTTCAACGCGCGCCTTTATGTGTCGCCGCTGATCGATGCGCGCGGCCACCAGACGGGCTGGATGACCTCGATGACCGACATCACGGAGCCCACGCGCATCCGCGAGCAGCTGTCGGCTTCGTACGAGCGCTTCACCACGGTGCTGGAGGCGCTGGACGCCGCGGTGTCGGTGGCGCCCATCGGCAGTGAGGAGCTGCTGTTCGCCAACAAGCTGTACCGGCTCTGGTTCGGTTCCGACACCGTGGGCCACCTGGGCATGGTGGCGCAGGCCGGTGTGCCGGCCTCCAATGCGCACGACGAGGGCCTGGACGACGTCGACCCCTACGCCGGCCTGCCGATCGATACCCTGACCGCCGCCCAGACCGCCAACAACGAGATCTTCGTGCCGCACCTGGGCAAGTGGCTCGAAGTGCGTTCGCGCTATCTCACCTGGGTCGACGGCCGGCTTGCCCAACTGGTGATTGCCACCGACATCACACCGCGGCGCGACGCCGAGGAACAGGCGGCCGCGCAGGCCGACCGCGCCCAGGCCGCAAGCCGCCTGATCACGATGGGCGAAATGGCCTCCAGCGTGGCGCATGAGCTCAACCAGCCGCTGACGGCCATCACCAACTACTGCAACGGGATGATGTCCCGCATCAAGGGGCAGTCGATCGACACCGAGGCGCTGCTCGCAGCGCTCGAAAAAACCTCCAAGCAGGCGCAGCGCGCGGGCCAGATCATCCAGCGCATCCGCTCCTTCGTGAAGCGCAGCGAACCCAATCGCACGCCCGCCGACGTGGCCACCATGGTGAGCGAGGCGGTCGAACTGGCGGGCATCGAGCTGCGGCGGCGCAATGTGCGGCTCAACCACTATGTGGCGGCGCGGCTGCCTGTGGTGCGGGTGGACCCCATCCTGATCGAGCAGGTGATGGTCAACCTGCTGAAGAACGCGGCCGAAGCCATCGACATTGCAGAGCGCCCGCTCGCGCGCCGTAGCGTGGAACTGCGCGTGCTGCCCAAGGTGATCGAGGGCCACAACGCCATCGAATTTTCGGTGCAGGACACCGGCAAGGGCCTGGCGCCCGAAGTGATGGACCGGCTCTACGAGGCCTTCTTCTCCACCAAGCCCGAAGGCATGGGTATCGGGCTGAATCTGTGCCGCACCATCGTCGAGTCGCACCGTGGACGGATGCAGGCGGAGAACATCTACAATGGCCCGGATGTGATCGGATGCCGCTTTTCCTTCTGGATTCCGGTGTTGGACGCTCCCAGTTCCGTAGCAAGCGACGAGGCAAAGGTACCTGCATGAGTTTGATTCCGAAGAAGGGCACTGTCTATGTCGTCGATGACGACGAGGCCGTACGAGATTCGCTGCAATGGCTGCTCGAGGGCAAGGACTACAGGGTTCGCTGCTTCGATTCAGCCGAGTCTTTTCTTTCCCGATACGACCCGCGCGAAGTCGCCTGTCTGATCGTCGACATTCGCATGGCCGGCATGACCGGCCTCGAACTGCAGGACCGGCTGATCGAGCGGCGCTCCCCGCTGCCTATCGTGGTCATCACCGGCCACGGCGACGTGCCGATGGCGGTCGACAGCATGAAGAAGGGCGCCATGGATTTCATCCAGAAGCCTTTCAACGACGAAGAACTCGTCACGCTGGTCGAGCGCATGCTCGAGCACGCGCGCGGCGCCTTCACCCAGCACCAGCAGTCGGCCAGCCGCGATGCGCTGCTGTCCAAGCTCACCGGCCGCGAAGCCCAGGTGCTCGAGCGCATCGTCGCCGGCCGCCTGAACAAGCAGATTGCCGACGACCTGGGCATCAGCATCAAGACCGTCGAGGCACACCGCGCCAACATCATGGAAAAGCTCAACGCCAACACCGTGGCCGATCTGCTCAAGATCGCGCTCGGACAGGCGGCGCCCGCAGCCAAAGCCTGAAAACCAGCTATCTCCCCGATAGCGACGAATGTTCCCCACGCCTGCGCAAGCGGGCGTTTTTACTTGGAAAATCGAAACCGATGACCGCTCAATTGATCGATGGCAACGCGCTGGCCCAGAAAATCCGCGCCGATGTTGCCGGCCGCATTGCCGCACTGAAGGCACGCGGCGTGGAACCCACGCTGACCATCATCCTGGTGGGTGAAGATCCGGCGAGCCAGGTCTACGTGAAGCACAAGGTCAACGACAGCAGCCAGACCGGGCTCACCGCCCATCTTGAGCGCCATTCCGCCAGCATGACCGAGCCCGAGCTGCTGGCCCGCATCGAGGCGCTCAACGACGACCCGCAGGTGCACGGCATTCTTGTGCAACTGCCGCTGCCCAAGCACATGGACAGCCACCGCGTCATCGAAGCCATCTCTCCGGCCAAGGACGTCGACGGGTTCCATGTGGCCAGCGCCGGCGCGCTGATGGTCGGCCAGCCGGGCTTCTGGCCCTGCACGCCGCACGGTTGCATGAAGATGCTCGAATCCATCGGCTACGACCTGCGCGGCAAGCACGCGGTGGTCATCGGCCGCAGCAACATCGTCGGCAAGCCGATGGCCATGATGCTGCTGGCCAAGAACGCCACCGTCACCATCTGCCACAGCGCCACGCAAGACCTGGCCGCCATCACCCGGCAGGCCGACGTGATCGTCGCCGCCGTGGGCAAGCGCAACCTGCTGACGGCCGACATGGTGAAGCCGGGCGCCGTGGTGATCGACGTGGGCATGAACCGCAAGGAAGACGGCAAGCTGGCCGGCGACGTGGATTTCGACAGCGTCAAGGAAGTGGCCAGCTGGATCACCCCCGTGCCCGGCGGCGTGGGCCCCATGACGCGCGCAATGCTGCTCGCCAACACCCTTGAAGCTGCGGAACGCGCCGCAAAGTGATTTCCATGACCAACCCCCTCCTCGACTTCGCCGATCTCCCGCTGTTCGACCGCATCAAGCCCGAGCACGTCGCGCCCGCGGTCGACATCTTGCTGGCCGATGCCGAGGCGGCGCTGCAAACCATCACGGCGGCCGACTTTCCGGCCGACTGGAATGCGATTTCGAAGGTGCTCGACGTGGCGTCCGAACGCTTCAGCCGCGCCTGGGGCGCCGTGGGCCATCTCAACGCCGTGGCCGATACGCCGGAGCTGCGCGCCGCCTACAACGAGGCCATGCCCCGCGTCACCGCTTTCTGGACCCGCCTGGGTTCCGATGAGCGCCTGTACGCCAAGTACAAGGCCATCGACGTGGCCACCCTCAACCCCGAGCAGCGCCAGGCGCACCGCAATGCCGTGCGCAACTTTGTGCTTGGCGGCGCGGAACTGCAAGGCGATGCAAAGAAGCGCTTTGCCGACATCCAGGAGCGCCAGGCCGAGCTGAGCCAGAAATTCAGCGAGAACGCGCTCGACGCCACCGACGCTTTCTCGTACTACGCAGCGCTTGGCGAGCTCGAGGGCGTGCCTGAAGACGTGATTGGCGCCGCCCGCGCGGCCGCCGAAGCCGAGGGCAAGCAAGGCTACAAGCTCACGCTCAAGATGCCCTGCTACCTGCCCGTGATGCAGTTTGCCAAGAGCAGCGCGCTGCGCGAAACGCTCTACCGCGCGTATGTCACGCGCGCCAGCGAGCTCGGCGACCCGGCCTTCGACAACACCGCGCTCATCAACGAGATCCTCGCGCTGCGCGAAGAAGAAGCCAGGCTGCTCGGCTACAGGAATTTCGGCGAACTCTCGGTCGTGCCCAAGATGGCTGAATCGCCCGAGCAGGTGGTCAAGTTCCTGCGTGACCTCGCGGCCAAGGCCAAGCCCTATGGCGAGCGCGATCTGGCCGACCTGCGCGTGTTCGCATCAGAGCAACTGGGCATTGCCGATCCGCAAGCCTGGGACTGGAGCTACATCGGCGAAAAGCTGAAGGAGGCGCGGTACGCCTTCAGCGAGCAGGAGGTGAAGCAGTACTTTCCGGCACCCAAGGTGATGGCCGGCCTGTTCAAGATCGTCGAAACGCTGTTCGAGGTTTCCATCCGGCGCGACAACGCCCCCACCTGGCACCCGAGCGTGGAGTTCTATCGCATCGAACGCCAGACGGCTGGCGGCGTGCAGAAGGTCGGCCAGTTCTATCTCGACCCCTCGGCCCGTGCCGCCAAGCGCGGCGGTGCGTGGATGGACGACGTGCGCGCACGCTGGCTGCGACCCGACGACGGCACACTGCAAACGCCGGTGGCGCAGCTGGTGTGCAACTTTGCGAGCGGTGTGGACGGCAAGCCGCCGCTCCTCACGCACGACGACGTGACCACCCTCTTCCACGAATTCGGCCACGGCCTGCACCACATGCTCACGCAGGTGAACGAGCGCGACGTGTCCGGCATCAGCGGCGTCGAATGGGATGCCGTCGAGCTGCCGAGCCAGTTCATGGAAAACTTCTGCTGGGAATGGGACGTGCTCAGGCACATGACCGCCCACGTCGATACCGGCGAGCCGCTGCCGCGCGCGCTGTTCGACAAGATGACCGCCGCCAAGAACTTCCAGAGCGGCCTGCAGACCTTGCGCCAGATCGAGTTCTCGCTGTTCGACATGCTGCTGCACACCGAATACCAGGCCGCCAGTGCGCAGCCGGGCGGCGTGCTCGCGCTGCTGGGCAAGGTACGCGCCGAAGTGGCCGTGATGCCTGCGCCGCCTTTCAGCCGCACGCCCAACACCTTCAGCCACATCTTCTCGGGCGGCTACGCGGCCGGCTACTACAGCTACAAGTGGGCCGAGGTGCTGAGCGCCGACGCCTACGCCGCCTTCGAGGAAACCGTGGGCGCCGACGGCCAGCCGAACATCGAGACCGGCCGCAGGTATCGCCAGGCCATCCTCGAAGCGGGCGGCAGCCGCAGCGCCATGGATTCGTTCAAGGCTTTCCGCGGCCGCGAGCCGCAGCTTGATGCGCTGCTGCGACACCAGGGCATGGCCCAGGCCCAGCCCGTTTGAAGCGGGCCTGAAGCTTGCGATACTCAGGCAATGCATTCGATCCAAAAGAAAACCTCCTTGCATTGCCTGTCCGGCCTCGCCCTGCTGCTCGTTGCAGCAGGTGCCATGGCCCAGCCGATCTATCGCAACGTCGACAAGAACGGCAAGGTCACTTTCTCGGACCGGGCCCCCACCGCCAGCACCGAGCCCGCCGCAGGCCCGCAAGCCGGCATCACGCCGCCGGCCAATGCCGGCTTGCCGTATGAACTGCGCCAGGTGGCACAGCGCTATCCCGTGACGCTGTACACCGGTGAAGAATGCGCGCCGTGCGGCGCCGCCCGCTCGCTGCTCACCACGCGCGGCATTCCTTTTGAAGAACGCACCGTCAAGAGCAACCAGGACGTCGAGGCGCTGCAGCGGATGAGCAGCCAGGCCTCGCTGCCGTTGCTGACGATCGGCTCGCAGCAGCTCAAGGGCTTTTCCGACACCGAATGGTCGCAGTACCTCGACGCCGCGGGCTATCCGAAGAGCAACAGCCTGCCGGCGACGTACCGCAACCCGCCGGCCCGACCGCTGGTTGCGGTGCAGGCGGCACCCGTGGCGCGCGAACCCGCGCCGGCCGCTCCTGCTCCGCAGCAGCCTGCGCCTGCTCCCAGCGGGCCGACTCCCAGCAACCCGGCAGGCATCAAGTTCTGAGCGGTTCCTGAGCGGGCCGCCGGTTGACGCCGGCAGCCGCTTTTCTCTTCACTCGAACGTCATCGTTTGCACGCCCGAGGGCGTGCCCAGCAGGCACACGTCGGCCTTCTGGTGAGCGAACACGCCGACGGTGACCACGCCCGGCCACTGGCTCACCTCGGATTCGAAGGCAAGCGGGTCGCTGATCCGCAGCCCGGTGACGTCGACGATGTGCTGGCCGTTGTCGGTCACCAGCGCCACGCCGTCTTTTTCCCGCACCTGCGCAATGCCGCCCATGGCTTCGAACTGCCGCATGACGCGGCGCGCCGCCATCGGAATCACCTCCACCGGCAGCGGAAAGGCGCCGAGCGTGTCGACCAGCTTGGATTCGTCGGCAATGCACACAAAGCGCCGCGACTGCGCCGCCACGATCTTTTCGCGTGTGAGCGCCGCACCGCCGCCCTTCACCATGAAGCCGCGATGATCGATTTCGTCCGCACCGTCGATGTAGACGCCGAGTTCCTCGACCTCGTTGCTGTCGAACACCGGAATGCCCAGCGCGCGCAGGCGTTCGGTCGAGGCGACCGAGCTCGACACCGCGCCCTTGATCTCGTCCTTGATGGTGGCCAGGGCGTCGATGAACTTGTTCACGGTCGAGCCGGTGCCCACGCCGACGATTTCGCCCTTCACCACATAGGCCAGCGCAGCCCGGCCAACCTGGGCCTTGAGCTCGTCCTGGGAGATTGCGCTGGTGGCGCCGGCGCCGGGAGCGGAAGAAGGGGAAACGGGTGCAGTCATCGCGGAGAATCCTTGGCTCATTGAAGTCGAGAATTATCCGATGCCCCTGCTCCCCTCTTCGCTCTACGGCCTGGCCCGGCCCTTTCTGTTCGGCTTCGACCCGGAACATGCCCACGAACTCACCCTCGACGGCCTGGCCCGCACCCAGAACACGCCGCTGGCCTGCGCGTACGCGGCTTCGCGCGTCGAAGACTCGGTCACCCTCGCGGGGCTGCAATTCCCGAATCGCGTCGGCCTGGCGGCCGGGCTCGACAAGAACGCCCGCTGCATCGACGCTTTCGCGGCCATGGGCTTCGGCTTTGTCGAGGTCGGCACCGTCACGCCGAAGGCACAGCCGGGCAACCCGAAGCCGCGCATATTCCGCCTGCCGCAGCGCGACGCGCTGATCAACCGGCTCGGGTTCAACAACGAGGGACTCGACGCCTTTCTGGCCAACGTGCAGAAGGCGCGCTTCCGCAAGAACGGCGGCAACTCGGGCAAGAAGCCGATGCTGCTCGGCCTCAACATCGGCAAGAACGCCAGCACCCCCATCGAGCGGGCGGTGGACGACTATGTGGCCTGCCTGGACGGCGTGTATGCGCATGCCGACTACGTGACCATCAATATCTCGAGCCCCAACACGGCCAACTTGCGTACGCTGCAGAGCGACGAAGCGCTCGACGCGTTGCTGGGTGCCATCGCCGAGCGGCGGCAGGTGCTTGCCGACCGCGGCGGCAAGCGCGTTCCGCTGTTCGTGAAGATCGCGCCCGATCTCGACGAAAGCCAGGTTGCGGTCATCGCCGCCACGCTGCAGCGCCACGGCATGGACGGCGTGATTGCCACCAACACCACCCTGGCACGCGACGCTGTTGCGGGCCTGCCGCATGCCGACGAAGCCGGCGGACTTTCGGGTGCCCCCGTGCGCGAGGCGAGCAACCGCGTGATCGCCCAGTTGCGCGCGGCCCTGGGAACAGGTTTTCCGATCATCGGGGTGGGCGGCATCCTGAGTGGAGCCGATGCCAAGGCCAAGATTTCCGCGGGCGCCGACGTGGTGCAGATCTACACCGGCCTCATCTACCGCGGCCCGGCCCTCGTGCGCGAAGCGGCTCAGGCGTTGCTGCAAGCTCGCAGCGCTGCCTGAGCGCTCGCGCGTTTTCAGCGCTGGTTTTCAGCGCCGGTTTTCAACGCATGCGCCAGAGCACCGGCGCAACGACCGCTGCCCAGCGCAACAGCCGCTTGGGACGAATCACCACCAGCGCCACCGCAGCGACGACACCCGTCGCCACCGGATGCTCCCGCGCAATGCGCAGCGCAGCGGCGGAGGCCGTTTCGTCCGCGGGCGGTGCTTCTGGAGCCGCTGCTGCCGCACCGGCGGGCTGCGACTTGCGCGGGCCGCCCTGCATGGTGGCAATGCGTTCGCGCTGACGGTCCATGCGGGCCAGCAGCTCTTCGCGCGTGGCGGGCCGCGGGGGACGCGGCGCCTCTTCGTCCTGGTCGGGGTCCTTGCCGAGACCGAAACGGTCCTGAACCCAGGTCCAGTCGCGTTCGAATTCATGGCGCGCCGGCATGAAGCTGTTCGAGGCATTGCGAAGCGTCAGAAACAGACCCAGCGCGGCGGCCAGCCAGAGCACGATCCACACAGCCGCCACCGCCCACGCAGCCGCAACGCGATGCGGCGTGTCCCAGAAGTGCACCACCACCGCCATCGACAGCAACGCCACCGCCACCGTGGTCAGCCCGAGCACGGCCACCACCAGCACGAGCATCAGCTTGAGGCGCTGCTTCTCGTCCTCCCAGGCCATGCGCAAGAGCTGCACACGGTCTTCGGCCGCCAGCGCGCCTTCGGCCGCGGCAATGCGAAGCCGCCGCAAACGGGCATTGAGCCCGAACAGGGACAGCAAGCTCATGCGCCGGCTCCTGCTCGGCGACGGACAACGCGGCGGTGTGTGCTCAGGTCAGCGGCGGCCAAGCAGCAAACCCACCAGCACACCGACTGCCAGCGCTGCGCCGGCAATCTGCCACGGTTCGTCGTGGGCGTAGGCGTTGGCGGTGTTGGCCGCCTCGCGAGCCTTCTGGGCTGCGATCTTGCTCTTCTCCGCCGCAAGCTCGCGTGCAATGGCAAGCTTGGTGTCGATGCGCTGGCGCAGCGCCTTGATGTGGGGAACCGAATCCAGGTCCTTGCTGGCCAGCACGCCGCGCACGTCGCTCGCGATGTCTTCGGCTGCTGCCTCGATGTTGTTGGATGCACTCATTGGAATCTTTCCTCCGTGATGACACCGGCACCGCGCCGGCGGCTTCACGCCAGCAAATGGCGTGGTGTCATGTTACAGGCACAAAAGCCCCTCATGCGCGGCAGTTCTTCAGACTTCTGCACACAAAGGGGCTGCGCGGCATCCCTCAGGCGCTTTCAAGCAAGCGAGCCACGTAGCCTCCGATGGCAAGGCTGCTTGTGAGCCCCGGCGATTCGATGCCGAAGAGGTTGACCAAGCCCCTTACCCCATGCGATTCCGGTCCCTCGATCATGAAATCGCGCGCCGGCTCGTCCGGCCCCGAGATCTTGGGGCGCATGCCCGCATAGCCCGGGATCAATCCCCCGTCGGGCAGCGCGGGCCAGTATTTGCGCACCTCAGCGTAAAAGCCGTCGCCGCGCGCCGGGTCCACCACCAGGTCGTCGGCGGACTCCACCCATTGCACATCGGGCCCGAACTTGGCCTGCCCGCCCAGGTCGAGCGTCAGGTGCACCCCCAAGCCGCCGGGCTCGGGCACCGGGTAGATCAACCGAGTGAAAGGCGCACGTCCAGACAGGGTGAAGTAGTTGCCCTTGGCAAAGTACGCCGTCGGTATGGCCGCCCCGGGCAGGCCTTCGAACCGCCTGGCCAGCTCGGGCGCGTTGAGCCCCGCCGCATTGATGACGGTGCTGCAGCGCAGCGCAGTGCCGTCTGCCGCTACCAGCACGATAGCGTCCGCGCCACATTCCGCGCGTGCAATGGGCGATTTCAGTGCCAGCATTCCACCTGCGTTCTCCAGGTCGCCCAGCAGGCTCAGCATCAGCGCGTGGCTGTCGACAATGCCGGTGCTCGGCGAGTGCAATGCGGCCACGCAATGCAGCTGCGGCTCCATGGCAAGGGCCTCGTCCGCAGTCAGCAGCACGAGGTCGTCGACGCCATTGGCCGCAGCCTTGGCGCGAATGACTTCGAGTTGCGCCACCTGCTCGGGCGAAGTCGCCACGATGAGCTTGCCGCAGCGCTTGTGCGGCAAGCCGCGCTCCCCGGCGTATTCATAAAGTGCCTGTTTGCCCTCGACGCACAGGCGCGCCTTGAGCGAGCCCTGCGGGTAGTAGATGCCCGCGTGAATTACCTCGCTGTTACGAGAACTGGTTCCAGTGCCAATGGCGCCTTCCGCCTCGAGCACCACCACTTCCCGGCCCGCGAGCGCCAACGCGCGCGCCACGGCCAGGCCCACCACACCCCCGCCGATGACGGCGCAATCAAGTTCATCCATGGCGCGAGCTTATCGCGGCTCGCGCGCCAGATTCACGAGGTGGTGGGAGGAGGTTCGGGATCGGTCGGATCGTCCGGCGGCGTGCTCGGCCCTTCGTCGGGCTCCACGGGCAGGTCGGGCGGGATGTCGGGGTGAGTGGCCATGATCGGTCTCCTTCCCCCTGGGTGTACGCGCTCCGCCACGGAATTGAGCCGGCGCGAAGCGGGAGCTGGCGTCAGCACGAGTCGACAGTTGCGTGCGGCGGGCTGAAAGCGGCGCGCAAAAAAAAAAGCGACTTGGACAATCCAAGTCGCTGATTTCGTTGTGGGGAATTTGGTGGGCGGTGGAGGCTTCGAACCTCCGACCCCAGCAGTGTGAATGCTGTGCTCTACCCCTGAGCTAACCGCCCTGTCAATTCTCTGGCGCCGTGTTTCAGTGCCTTTGAATTAATCGCGTTGCGCGAAGCCTTCGATTATGCCACAGCATTTCAGGCGTTTTGCCGAAACAGCGTGCGCCCGTTGCTGGATTTGTCGAGTTGCGACAACACGGCCTCGTGTGCCGCAAGCTCCTGTTCGGCTGCCATGATCACCGGCAGGTCGAATTGGCTCAGGTCGATGGCAACCACCGTGGTGCCCTGCGCCGGTTCGTTCGACGACACGTCGATCAGCAGCGCGTCCTGGCCGCGCGTGAGATTGATGTACACGTCGGCCAGCAGCTGCGCGTCGAGCTTGGCGCCGTGGAAGGTGCGGTTCGAGCGGTCGACGCCAAAACGGTCGCACAGCGCATCGAGCGAATTGCGCTTGCCCGGGTACACCTGCTTGGCCATGGCCAGCGTGTCGGTCACTTCGCCGACGAAGGTGCGCAGCGGCGGCAGGCCGGCCAGCTCGAGTTCCTTGTTGAGAAAGCCGACGTCGAAGGCTGCGTTGTGAATGATCAGCTCGGCGCCGCGCAGGTACTCGACGATGTCGTTGGCCAGCGTGGCGAACTTCGGCTTGTCGCGCAAGAAGTCGGTCGTGAGACCGTGCACCTTGAGCGCGTCTTCATGGCTCTCGCGCTCGGGGTTGAAGTAGATGTGCAGGTCGTTGCCCGTGAGCTTGCGCGCGAACAGCTCCACGCAGCCGAGCTCGATGATGCGGTCGCCGTTCTCGGCGGAAAGGCCGGTGGTTTCAGTGTCGAGGACGATCTGGCGCGACATTCGGTGCCTTCTTCAATGGTTCTCTTTGGCGTGGTTGATCGAGTATTTGGGAATCTCGACCGTCACGTCTTCCTGCGCCAGGATGGCCTGGCAGCTGAGGCGCGATTGTGGCTCCAGGCCCCAGGCGCGGTCGAGCAGGTCTTCCTCGCCCTCTTCGGCTTCGTTCAGCGAACTGAACCCCTGGCGCACGATGACGTGGCAGGTGGTGCAGGCGCAGCTCATCTCGCATGCGTGCTCGATGTTGATGTGATTGTCGAGCAGCGCCTCGCAAATGGAGGTGCCGGCCGGCGCGGTGATTTCTGCACCCTGCGGGCAGTACTCGGGATGCGGAAATATCTTGATGGTGGGCATGTTGTTCTTAGAGGGATTCGACCTTGCGGCCCGACAAGGCGCGCGCAATGCCCGCGTTCATGCGCCGGGCGGCGAAGGCTTCGGTGTCGTTGGCCAGCGCCTTGGTGGCGGCTTCTATCGTGGCGGCGTCGGTGCCCGTGGCGGCTTCGCGCAGCTTTGCCATCGAAGTGTCGATGGCGGCACGCTCATCTTCGGTCAGCAGGTCGCCGTCGGCATCGAGCGCGCTCTGCGTGGCGAGCAGCATGCGCTCGGCATCCACGCGGGCCTCGACCAGCGCCCGCGCCTGCATGTCCTGCTGCGCGGTGGAAAAGCTCTCCTGCAGCATGGTCGCGATCTGGTCGTCCGAAAGCCCGTACGACGGCTTGACCGTGACGCTGGCCTCGACGCCGCTGCCCTGCTCCTTGGCACTGACGCTCAGGAGTCCATCGGCATCGACCGTGAAAGTCACGCGGATGCGCGCCGCACCCGCGGCCATCGGCGGAATGCCGCGCAAGGTGAAGCGTGCGAGGCTCCGGCAATCGGCGACCAGGTCGCGCTCGCCCTGCACCACGTGCAACGCAAGGGCTGTCTGGCCGTCTTGATAGGTGGTGAAGTCCTGCGCCATCGCAGTGGGGATGGTCTGGTTGCGCGGCACGATGCGCTCGACCAGGCCACCCATGGTCTCGATGCCGAGCGACAGCGGAATCACGTCGAGCAGCAGCAGGTCGCCCGCGCCGTTGTTGCCGGCCAGCTGATTGGCCTGGATGGCGGCGCCGAGCGCCACGACTTCGTCGGGGTTTAGGTTGACGAGCGGCTCGCGGCCGAAGAATTCGGCGACGGCGCGGCGGACCTGCGGCATGCGGGTGGAACCGCCGACCAGCACGATGCCTTTCAGTTCGTCCGGCTTGAGCTTTGCATCGCGCAGAGCCTTGCGAACAGCAGCAATGGTGCGGTCGGTGAGCGGCTTGGTGGCGGCGTCGAATTGCGCGCGGGTCACTTCGAATTGAATCGCCTGACCCGCAACCTCCGCGCGGAAAGTGGTCGATTCGGAATCGGTCAGCGCTTCTTTGGCGGCACGCGCCGCGACCAGCAATGCGGCCTTGTCGCCATCGCTCTCGGCGTGGGCGCCGGTCTGCGCGAGCACGAAGCCGGCAAGCGCGTGGTCGTAGTCGTCGCCGCCGAGTGCCGAGTCGCCGCCGGTGGCAATCACCTCGAACACACCCTGCGTGAGCCGCAGGATCGAGATGTCGAAGGTGCCGCCGCCCAGGTCGTACACCGCGTAGACGCCTTCGCTGGCGTTATCGAGGCCGTAGGCAATGGCAGCGGCCGTCGGCTCGCTGATCAGGCGCAGCACATTGAGGCCCGCCAATTGCGCGGCATCCTTGGTGGCCTGTCGCTGGCCTTCGTCGAAATACGCGGGCACGGTGATGACCGCACCATAGAGCTCATCGTCGAAGGTGTCTTCGGCGCGGTAGCGCAGCGTCGCCAGAATTTCGGCGCTGATTTCGACCGGCGATTTTTCGCCCGCGAGCGTCTGCACCTTCACCATGCCGCCGTCGCTGCTGCCGATGCGGTACGACATCGATTCGCGGTTGGCGATGTCGGCCAGCCCCCGGCCCATGAGACGCTTGACCGAGGTGATGGTGTTGGCGGGGTCTTGCCCGCGCGCCGCCACGGCATCGAAGCCGATCTGCCGGCGGTCGCCGCCCAAGTAGCGCACGACCGAAGGCAGCAACACGCGGCCCTGGTCGTCAGGCAGGCATTCGGCCACGCCGTTGCGCACCGCGGCCACCAGCGAATGCGTGGTGCCCAGGTCGATGCCCACGGCAATGCGGCGCTGATGCGGATCTGGCGCCTGGCCGGGTTCTGAAATCTGTAGAAGAGCCATATATAGGGCTTATTGTCCCAACTGATCGAACTTGGCTTCGACGTCCTGGCCGAAACGCTCAATGAACATGAGGGCTCTCACCTGCTGCGCGGCGGCGGGGTAGTCGCCCTTCTCGTCGATCAGCCAGTCGAGCGACGACAGCGCGCGCGTGCGGCCGGCTTCGACCTCCGCCTGCAGCTTTTCAACCGCTTCGACATCGTCCGCGTCGTCGAGCGCCTCGCGCCATTCCATCTGCTGCATCAGGAAATCGGGCGGCATGGCCGTGTTGTTCTCGGCGTTGAGCGGCGCACCGTTCAGTTCGCAGATGTAGCTCGCGCGGCGGATCGGGTCTTTCAGCCGTTGATAGGCCTCGTTGATGCGCACCGACCACTGCATGGCCACGCGCTGCGCCGCGGCGCCTTGCGCGGCAAAGCGGTCCGGGTGCGCTTCGCGCTGCAGCTCTTTCCAGCGCGCGTCGAGCGCGGCGCGGTCCTGCGCGAACGTGGCCGGGACGGCGAACAATTGGAAGTCGGTGTCGTTGAGGTTCATCAGACTGCCTGCCGGGCCGCCCCAAAGGCGGTCTGCGCCCCCTCGGGGGGCAGTGAGGACACAAAGTGCCGAACGTGGGGGCCCATAAGGATCAAGAAAAAACCGCCAGCACATGACATGGTGGCGGCTGTTGTCGCGGTCAGCGACGGCGCATCAGATGCGGAAACTTTCCCCGCAGCCGCAACGGTCGCGCTCGTTCGGGTTGATGAACTTGAAGCCTTCGTTCAAGCCCTCGCGCACGAAGTCGAGCTGCGTGCCGTCGATATAAGCCAGGCTCTTGGGGTCGACCAGCACCTTCACGCCGTGGTCTTCGAACACCACGTCTTCGGGCGTGAACTCGTCCACGTACTCGAGCTTGTAGGCCAGGCCCGAGCATCCTGTGGTCTTCACGCCCAGCCGCACGCCCACGCCCTTGCCCCGCTTGCCGAGGTAGCGGGTCACGTGGCGCGCAGCGGCTTCAGTCAGCGTGACAGCCATGTCAGTGGACTGCCGATGGCTCGGCTTGCGCCGTCTTGACGCCGTGCTTGGCCTTGTAGTCGCTCACGGCAGCCTTGATGGCGTCTTCAGCCAGGATCGAGCAGTGGATCTTGACGGGCGGCAGGGCCAGTTCTTCGGCGATTTGCGCATTCTTGAGCGCGGCTGCTTCGTCGAGCGTCTTGCCCTTGACCCATTCGGTCACGAGCGACGACGACGCAATGGCCGAACCGCAGCCGTAGGTCTTGAAGCGCGCGTCTTCGATCACGCCGGTTTCGGGGTTGACCTTGATCTGCAGCTTCATGACGTCGCCGCAGGCCGGTGCGCCGACCATGCCGGTGCCTACCGAGTCGTCGCCCTTTTCGAAGGAGCCGACGTTGCGGGGATTTTCATAGTGGTCGATGACCTTGGAAGAATATGCCATGGTGTACCTCTCAAACTTTGTTCAATCGTGGAGCCTGGTGCGGTCCGGCGTCAGTGGGCCGACCACTGGATCGTGCTGATGTCGACGCCGTCCTGGAACATCTCCCACAGGGGGCTCAGCTCGCGCAGCTTTGCAACGTTGTGCTTGATGGTCGAGATGGCGTAGTCGATTTCTTCTTCGGTCGTGAAACGGCCGATGGTCATGCGCAGGCTGCTGTGGGCCAGCTCGTCGCTGCGGCCCAGGGCGCGCAGCACATAGCTGGGCTCCAGGCTGGCCGACGTGCAGGCCGAACCCGACGACACCGCCAGGCCCTTGATGCCCATGATCAGCGACTCGCCTTCGACGTAGTTGAAGCTCATGTTCAGGTTGTGCGGCACACGCTGCTCGAGGTCGCCGTTGATGAACACCTGCTCCACGTCTTTCAGGCCGTCGAGCAGACGCTTCTGCAGGCGGCGCGCATGGGCGATGTCGTCCTTCATTTCGAGCTTGGCAATGCGGTAGGCCTCACCCATGCCCACGATCTGGTGCGTGGGCAGCGTGCCCGAGCGCATGCCGCGCTCGTGGCCCCCGCCGTGCATTTGCGCTTCGAGCCGGATGCGCGGCTTGCGGCGCACGTACAGGGCACCGATGCCCTTCGGGCCATAGGTCTTGTGCGAAGCCAGGCTCATCAGGTCGATGGGCAGCTTCGTGATGTCGATCTCGACCTTGCCGGTGGCCTGGGCCGAATCGACGTGGAAGATCACGCCCTTTTCGCGGCAGGCGTTGCCCAGCGCGACCACGTCCTGGATCACGCCGATTTCGTTGTTCACGAACAGCACGCTTGCCAGGATGGTGTCGGGGCGGATCGCGGCCTTGAACTTGTCGAGGTCGACCAAGCCGTTTTCCTCGACGTCGAGGTAAGTCACTTCAAAGCCCTGGCGCTCGAGTTCGCGCATGGTGTCGAGCACGGCCTTGTGCTCGGTCTTCAGGGTGATCAGGTGCTTGCCCTTGCCCTTGTAGAAGTGGGCCGCACCCTTGAGCGCCAGGTTGATCGACTCGGTGGCGCCCGACGTCCAGACGATTTCACGCGGGTCGGCATTGATCAGCTCGGCCACCTGGCCGCGCGCCTTCTCGACCGCCTCTTCGGCTTCCCAGCCCCAGGCATGGCTGCGCGATGCCGGGTTGCCGAAATGCTCGCGCAACCAGGGAATCATGGCGTCGACCACGCGCGGGTCGCACGGCGTGGTGGCGCCGTAGTCGAGATAGATCGGGAAATGAGGAGTTACGTCCATGGCTGGCTCGGGCTGGCGTGGGGGTTGTTTTCTTTGATCTGCGCTTCTGGTGGCGGCGCCCTCAGGCGCGCCACAACTCAGGACATCAGGACTTCGCGAACACGTTGCCGAGGGCAAAGACCGAGTTTGGCGCATTCACGCGAATCGGCTTGACCACCGGCTGCGCGGAAATGGCGCGCTTGACGACCGGCTTGTTCTCGATCTGCACGCCCTTGGCGATCTGGTCGTCGACCAGCTTTTGCAGCGTGACGGAGTCGAGAAACTCGACCATGCGCTGGTTGAGCGAGGCCCAGAGCTCGTGCGTCATGCAGCGGCCGGCTTCGCCAAGGCAGTTTTCCTTGCCGCCGCACTGCGTGGCATCGATGGGCTCATCGACGGAAACAATGATGTCTGCGACGGTGATATCCGCAGCCTTGCGGCCAAGGCTGTAGCCGCCGCCGGGGCCGCGGGTCGACTCGACCAGCTCGTGGCGGCGCAGTTTGCCGAACAGCTGTTCGAGATACGACAACGAAATCTGCTGCCGCTGGCTGATCGCAGCCAGCGTGACCGGACCGGTGTTCTGACGCAGCGCCAGATCGATCATTGCTGTGACCGCAAAACGGCCTTTGGTAGTGAGACGCATCGCAAGCTCCTTCAAGTGCTTACCGTTGAAATGACACCGTGGCCCGGGGCCGCGGTGACTTCGTCTCCGCCCTGCCCGACCCCTGACGCTGGTGAACCAGCCAGTGGGATCGGTTCTTCATCGCGAAGTTCTTTTTTGTTGTTGAGTGTTTCGGTCAAGTATAGCAGAAGCCCCTGGACTCTGCTCGGGTAAACCCCAGCGCAAACCGCTTGAAGAAACCGGCGCGCCGGCCTACGACGGCAGAACCGCGATGTTGTCGCCGCCGGAGGCACCAAAAGCCTGCTCCCGCAGCAGCGCCAGCTGGTCGCGCACACGGGCCGCCTTCTCGAATTCGAGGTTGCGGGCGTGCTCGAGCATGAGCTTTTCGAGCCGCTTGATTTCCCGGGCGATGTCTTTTTCGCTCATGTCCTCGACCTTGGCGCGTTCCAGGTCGAGCTTGGCCATTTCCTTGCCCGTCTTTTCGCTGTACACGCCGTCGATCAGGTCGCGCACCTGCTTGACGATGCTCCGCGGGGTGATTCCGTTGGCCTCGTTATAGGCAATTTGACGGGCCCGGCGGCGCTCGGTCTCGTCAATCGCCTTTTTCATCGAGTCGGTCATCCGGTCGGCATAGAGGATGGCCTTGCCGTTCAGGTTTCGGGCTGCGCGGCCGATGGTCTGGATGAGCGAACGCTCGGCGCGCAGAAAACCTTCCTTGTCGGCGTCCAGGATGGCGACGAGCGACACCTCCGGAATGTCCAGGCCTTCCCGCAGCAGGTTGATGCCCACCAGCACGTCGAAAGTGCCCAGCCGCAGGTCGCGCAATATTTCCACCCGCTCCACCGTGTCGACGTCGCTGTGGAGGTAGCGCACCTTCACCCCGTTGTCGCCCAGGTAGTCGGTCAGCTGCTCGGCCATGCGCTTGGTCAGCGTGGTGATGAGCACGCGCTCGTTCTTTTCCACCCGGATGCGGATCTCGCCCAGTACGTCGTCCACCTGGTGCGTGGCGGGGCGCACTTCCACCTCGGGGTCGATCAGGCCGGTTGGCCGAACCAGCTGCTCCACCACGTTGCCGGCATGGTCCTTTTCGTACTGCGCCGGGGTGGCCGAAACGAAGATGCACTGGCGCATGCGCGTTTCGAACTCCTCCAGCTTGAGCGGCCGGTTGTCCAAGGCGCTCGGCAGCCGGAAGCCGTATTCGACCAGCGTGGTCTTGCGCGCCCGGTCGCCGTTGTACATGGCGCTGAGCTGGCCGACCATCTGGTGGCTCTCGTCGAGGAACATCAGGGCGTCTTTGGGCAGGTAGTCGGTCAGCGTGGCCGGCGGTTCGCCCGGCGCCGCCCCCGAGAGGTGGCGCGTGTAGTTCTCGATGCCCTTGCAGTGGCCGATTTCGGCCAGCATTTCCAGGTCGAAGCGGGTGCGCTGCTCCAACCGCTGCGCCTCGACCAGCTTGCCCTGGCTGACGAATTCCTTGAGCCGCTCGGCCAGCTCGATCTTGATGGTTTCCACCGCGCCCAGCACTTTGTCGCGCGGCGTCACGTAGTGGCTCGACGGATATACCGTAAAGCGCGGAATCTTCTGGCGGATGCGGCCCGTGAGCGGATCGAAGAGCTGCAGCGACTCGATTTCGTCGTCGAACAGTTCGATGCGGATCGCCAGTTCGCTGTGCTCCGCCGGAAACACGTCGATGGTGTCGCCGCGCACGCGGAAGGTGCCGCGCGAAAAGTCCTGCTCGTTGCGGGTGTACTGCATGCGAATCAGCCGCCCGATCACGTCGCGCTGGCCGATCTTGTCGCCCACCCGCATGATGAAACGCATCTGCGTGTAGTCCTCGGGCGTGCCGATGCCGTAAATGGCGCTCACCGTAGCCACAATGACCGTGTCGCGCCGCTCCAGCACGCTCTTGGTGGCCGAAAGCCGCATCTGCTCGATGTGCTCGTTGATCGACGAGTCCTTCTCGATGAACAGGTCGCGCTGGGGCACATAGGCCTCGGGCTGGTAGTAGTCGTAGTAGCTCACGAAGTACTCGACCGCGTTCTTGGGAAAGAACTCGCGAAACTCGCTGTAGAGCTGCGCCGCCAGCGTCTTGTTGGGCGCAAAAACGATGGCCGGGCGGCCCAGCCGCGCAATCACGTTGGCCATGGTGAAGGTCTTGCCCGAGCCCGTCACGCCCAGCAGCGTCTGGAACACCTCGCCGTCGAGCACACCCTCCACCAGCCCGTCGATCGCCTTCGGCTGGTCTCCGGCCGGCGGATACGGCTGGAAAAGCTCGAAAGGCGAATCGGGGTACTTGATGAATTCGCCCTGCTTGGCCGGACCGATCGGGTCCAGTTTCTTCAGGTCTGCTATGGCTTCGTTGTTCTCTGGCATGGCTGTTCCCGACAGGTGGCGATGGCGCCGGTAAAATTCAAGGCAACCGGAAAGCGTAGCGCAAGTCCGGTTGCCAGCGAAGCTTTCATCCCAAAGGACCTTCTCCATGTCTATGTTCACCGCGGTCGAAATGGCACCGCGCGACCCGATCCTCGGCCTCAACGAGCAATTTGCAGCCGACACCAACCCCAACAAGGTCAACCTCGGCGTCGGCGTCTATTACGACGACAACGGCAAGCTGCCCCTGCTCCAGTGCGTGCAGGCCGCCGAACAGAACATGATGAAGGCCCCCACGGCGCGCGGCTACCTGCCGATCGACGGCATCGTGGCATACGACAACGCCGTCAAGGGCCTGGTCTTCGGCGCCGACAGCGAACCCGTGCAGTCGGGCCGCGTGGCCACGGTGCAGGGCATCGGCGGTACCGGCGGCCTGAAGGTCGGCGCCGACTTTCTCAAGAAGCTCAACCCCAACGCCAAGGTGCTGATCAGCGACCCGAGCTGGGAAAACCACCGCGCGCTGTTCACCAACGCCGGCTTCGTGGTCGAAAGCTACCCCTACTACGACTCCGCCAAGCGCGGCGTCAACTTCGACGGCATGCTGGCCGCCCTGAATGCGGCGCCCGCCGGCACCATCGTGGTGCTGCACGCCTGCTGCCACAACCCGACCGGCTACGACATCACCCCGGCGCAGTGGGACCAGGTGGTTGCCGCCGTCAAGGCCCGGAACCTCGTGCCCTTCCTCGACATGGCCTACCAGGGCTTCGGCTACGGCCTGAAGGAAGACGGCGCCGCTGTCGCCAAGTTTGTCGACGCCGGCCTGACCTTCTGCGTCTCGACCTCTTTCTCCAAGAGCTTCAGCCTGTATGGCGAGCGCGTGGGCGCCCTGTCGGTGCTGTGCGAAAACAAGGAAGAAGCCGGCCGCGTGCTCTCGCAGCTCAAGATCGCCATTCGCACCAACTACAGCAACCCGCCGATCCACGGCGGCGCCGTGGTGGCCGCGGTGCTCGGCAACCCCGAACTGCGCGCCCTCTGGGAAAAGGAACTCGGCGAAATGCGCGTGCGCATCAAGGCCATGCGCCAGAAGCTGGTCGACGGCCTCAAGGCGGCGGGCGTGAAGGAAGACATGAGCTTCATCACCACGCAGATCGGCATGTTCAGCTACTCGGGCCTCAGCAAGGACCAGATGGTGCGCCTGCGGAGCGAGTTCGGCGTGTACGGCACCGACACCGGCCGCATGTGCGTGGCCGCGCTCAACAGCAAGAACATCGACTACGTCTGCGCGTCGATCGCCAAAGTCATCTAGGTGACAGCAAAGTGTGAAGGAATCCGTTTCGGGCGATTCCTTCACACTCCTTCACGGAAGACCCTCGCACTGTGGCAGACGTAGGGTTTGGCCTCCTGCATCGCCGCAAATGCGCTGATATATTGCACTGCAACATTTCACTCCAAGACCAGCGATGCTTTATCAACTCTACGAAGCCCAGCGTTCCTTGATGGAACCGTTCTCGGACTTCGCGCAAGCGGCGTCCAAGCTTTACGGCCAGGGCGCGGTGTGGGGCCAGTTGCCCATGGCGCAGCGCATGGCTGCCGGCTACGACCTGCTCTATCGCCTGGGCAAGGACTACGAAAAGCCTGAGTTCAACATCAAGTCGGTGAAGGTCGACGGCGACGACGTCGTGATCCAGGAAGTCGTCGAGCTCGACAAGCCCTTCTGCGAGCTGCGCCGCTTCAAGCGCTTTACCGACGAGCCGCACACCCTCAAGACGCTCAAGAGCCAGCCCGTGGTGCTGATCGTGGCGCCGCTTTCGGGCCACTACGCCACGCTGCTGCGCGACACCGTGCGCACCATGCTGCAGGACCACAAGGTCTACATCACCGACTGGAAGAACGCACGCCTCGTGCCCCTGTCGGAAGGCGAGTTCCACCTGGACGACTACGTCAACTACGTGCAGGAGTTCATCCGCCGACTGCAAGCCGAATACGGCAACTGCCACGTGGTGAGCGTGTGCCAGCCGACCGTGCCGGTGCTGGCGGCCGTGTCGCTCATGGCAAGCCGCGGCGAGCCGCTGCCGCTCACCATGACCATGATGGGCGGCCCCATCGATGCCCGCAAGTCGCCCACCGCGGTGAACAACCTTGCGATGAACAAGAGCTACGAGTGGTTCGAGAACAACGTGATCTACCGGGTGCCGCAGGGCTTCCCGGGCGAGGGCCGCCGCGTGTACCCGGGCTTCCTGCAGCACACGGGCTTTGTGGCGATGAACCCCGACCGGCATGCCAGCAGCCACTACGACTACTTCAAGGACCTGATCAAGGGCGACGACGCCAGCGCCGAAGCCCATCGCAAGTTCTATGACGAGTACAACGCCGTGCTCGACATGGACGCCGATTACTACCTGGACACCATCCGCACCGTGTTCCAGCAGTTCGAGCTCGTGAACGGCACCTGGGACGTGAAGAACCCCAAGGGTCAGATCGAGCGCGTGCGTCCGCAAGACATTCATTCGACCGCCCTGCTTACCGTCGAGGGCGAGCTCGACGACATTTCGGGCTCGGGCCAGACCGAGGCCGCGCACAGCCTGTGCACCGGCATCGACGACGCGCAGCGCGAGCACTATGAAGTCAAGGGCGCGGGCCACTACGGCATCTTCAGCGGCCGCCGCTGGCGCGAACTGGTCTACCCCAAGGTGCAGAAGTTCATCGCCGCCCACGACCAGCCCCAGCGGCGCGCCGGCGCACGCGAGGCCCTGCCGGCCGAAGACCGCATCAAGCCCGGACGGAAGACGGTTGCCGTGGCCGCCAAGAAGAATGTCGCAGCCAAGAAAGCGGTGGCCGTTGCCGCCGTGAAGAAGCCCGCGGCACGCAGGAAGTGAACGGGCTGGCCGCACGCATTCACAACGCACTGCCGCAAACGCAGTGCACGCGTTGCGGCTACCCCGATTGCGCGGGCTATGCGCTGGCCGTGGCCGAGGGCGAGGCCGGCATCAACCAGTGCCCGCCCGGCGGCGCGGAAGGCATTGCCAGGCTCGCGCAGCTCACGGGCCGCGAACAGGTGCCGCTCGATCCCCAGTTCGGCACCGAAGGCCCACGCGCCATGGCGGTGATCGACGAGGCCTGGTGCATCGGCTGCACGCTCTGCCTCGATGCCTGCCCCACCGATGCCATCGTCGGCATCAACAAGCGCATGCACACGGTCATCGAGGCGCACTGCACGGGCTGCGAGCTCTGCATTCCGGTCTGCCCCGTCGATTGCATCTCGCTCGAAGTCGAAACGCCGGGCCGTACAGGCTGGGCCGCATGGTCGCAAGCGCAGGCAGAGGCGGCACTGAAGCGCTACCAGCTGCATGGCGAGCATCGCCGCATCGCCAAGCGAATCGAAGAACCCGCACCCGCCGCCGCCGAACCACAGGCCGCCGACACACGCAAGCGCTCCATCGTCGAAGCCGCCCTGGCGCGAGCCCGCGCCGCCCAGCAACGCCCACCCGCCGCCAAGCCATGACACCCGACACCCTGCTCATCTACGTGGTCGCCTCGCTCGCACTGGCCGTGATTCCGGGGCCCACGATGCTGCTGGCGCTGTCCAACGGCATCGATGGCGGCATGCGCCGCGCGAGCTGGGGCATTGCGGGTGCATCGCTCGGCAGCGTCACGCTCATCGCAGTGGTCGCCCTTGGGCTCGGCTCGCTGCTGGCCGCATCGGAACTGCTCTTCAACGCGATTCGCGTGGCGGGCGTCGCCTACCTGGTATGGCTCGGCATCAAGCTGTGGCGCAGCGACGCCACCGACCTGGGCGAGGCGCTGGCCAAGTCCGCCATCGAGGTTCGCCCGCACGGCCGTATCGCGCTTGTGCGCAGCCTGCTCGTGGCGCTGTCGAACCCCAAGACGGTGTTGTTCTTCGCGGCCTTTCTGCCGCAGTTCATCGACATCACCAAGCCGCAAGGCATGCAGTACCTGCTGCTGGGCTCGATCTTCGTGGCGCTCGACACCTGCGTGATGCTGGCCTACGCGGCCGCCGGCACGCAAGCCGTGCGCTGGCTCTCGCGGCGTGGCCTGAAGGTGCTGAACCGCAGTTGCGCGGCCGGCATGTGGCTGCTTGCCGCCACGCTGGCCTTCTGGCGCCGTCCGGGCACCTGAAGCAGGCGCAGGCTCAGCCCTTCTGCGGGCGCTTGAAGAGCAACAGCAGCACGCCGGCCAGGATGACGGCCACGGCATACCACTCGAAGCGCGTCACGGTCTCGTTGGCAATCCAGACGCCCAGCAGCATCGCTATCACCGGATTGACGAAGGTGTAGCTCGCCGCCAGTGCGGCCGGAGCCCTTGCGAGCAGCACCATGTAGGCGTTGAACGCAATCAGCGAACCGAAGACCACGAGGTACAGCCAGGCCCAGACGGCCTCTGGCTCCGGCGGCCAGACCAGGCTCTCGCGAGACACCGCCGCAAGCACCATCAGCACCGCCCCGCCACAGATCATTTCGCTCGCGAACCCCATCGCGCCGGGCGCGAGCGGCAGGCTGCGCTGGCTCAGCACGCTGCCCATCGACCAGCAGATGCAGGCCACGGAAATGGCCAGCAGCCCCGCGGGCGACGACTGGAAGCCGCTGCCCTGCGTGAGCATCAGCACACCGACCAGCCCGAGCGCAATGCCCGTGGCCTCGAGCCGGGTCGGCTTCACGCCCCAGATGAGGTTGAGCAGCGCAATCAGCAGCGGCACCACCGCGATGAAGGCCACCACCAGGCCCGAGCCGATCGATACCTCGGCATGCGCCGTGCCGCCCATGCCGCCGCCCAGCATCAGCGCCCCCACGACCAACGCATTGCGCCATTGCAGCGCCGAGGGCCAGGCAGCGCCGCGCCAGCGCATCCACACCGCAAGCACCACGCCCGCAAACAAGAAGCGCGACCCCATCTGCAAGAACGGCGGAAAGCTGATCAGCGCATATTTGATTGCGAGATAGGTCGAGCCCCAGACCACCCAGGTGGCGGCCAGGCAAAGCCACAGAAGCGGCGGCAAGGCGCGGCGTGCGGGTCCAGATGCGGCTTGGGCGGGGGATGCGAGAGTCGGCATACGAGGTCTGTCTTGTTGGTATTGGAACGCCGTCCATGGTATGAAAGCAAACCTTTCGCAGCCATGCACAACTCATGGTTCTACTTGTTTCGTACCGTCGATTTAAAGGAGTTGCATGGACTTCACCTTCAACCCCGCGCTGGATGCCCATGACACCCGCATCCTGGCCGAACTGCAGAGCGATGCGCGTCTCACCATGGCCGAGCTCGGCCGCCGCGTGCACTTGAGCCAGCCGGCAGTGACCGAGCGCGTGAAAAAGCTCGAGGCTGCGGGCGTGATCAGCGGCTACCGCGCCACCGTGAATCTCGGCAAGCTGGGCTACGGCATCCGCGCGATCATCCGCGTGGGCCGGGCCGACTACGCGCGCGTGGTCGAACTGGTTCAGCAGACGCCAGAGTGCGTCAACGCCTACAACGTGACCGGCGACGACAGCTGGATTCTCGAGATTGCGGTCATCGACGTGAGCCACCTCGATGCGGTGGTCACCAAGTTCTGCATCCTCACCGAAACGGCCACCTCGATCATTTTGAACCCGGCGCGCGAGCACCAGCCGATGCTGCCGCCTCAGCGCTCCGATGTGAAGCCGCCGATCAAGAAGGTGCTCAACGCGTAGCGGCCAACGCGTTGAACGCCGTCACCACCTCGGGCGGCGCCTGCACCATCTCTATCAACACGCCCTCGCCCGCAATCGGAAATTCGTCGTTCGCCTTCGGATGCAGAAAGCAGATGTCGAAACCCGCCGCGCCCTGGCGAATGCCGCCGGGCGCAAAACGCACGCCTTGCGCGGTGAGCCACTCGACGGCCTTGGGCAGGTCGTCGATCCACAAGCCCACATGGTTGAGAGGCGTGGTGTGAACCGCCGGTTTCTTTTCCGGGTCGAGCGGCTGCATCAGGTCGACCTCGACCTTGAACGGCCCGCTGCCCATCGAACAGATGTCCTCGTCGACGTTCTCGCGCTCGCTCTTGAAGGTGCCGGTAACCTCGAGCCCCAGCATGTCGACCCAGAGCTTCTGCAGCCGCATCTTGTCGGGCCCGCCGATGGCGATCTGCTGGATGCCGAGCACCTTGAAGGGACGCGCGGAAGCCGTGGTTGTCATGCGCAGACCTCTACCTTTTCAGTGGTCGTGGTGCGGCGCGACTGCAGGCCCAGCTTGCGCAGCAGCTGCACGTCGGCCTCCACGTCGGGGTTGCCGGTCACCAGCAGCTTGTCGCCATAGAAGATGGAGTTGGCGCCGGCCATGAAGCACAAGGCCTGCACCGCATCGCCCATCTGCTGGCGCCCGGCTGAAAGGCGCACGCGCGCCGTCGGCATCGTGATGCGCGCGACCGCGATCATGCGCACGAAGTCGAAGGGGTCGACCGGCTCCGAATCGGCCAGCGGCGTGCCCGGCACACGCACCAGGCTGTTGATCGGCACCGACTCAGGGTACGGATTCAGGTTGGCCAACTGCGCGATCAACCCGGCCCGGTGCACCGGCTGCTCGCCCATGCCGACGATGCCGCCGCAGCACACGCTGATGCCGGCGCTGCGCACATGGGCCAGCGTGTCGAGCCGGTCCTGGTAAGTGCGCGTGTCGACCACGTCGGTGTAGTACTCGGGCGCGGTGTCGAGGTTGTGGTTGTAGTAGTCCAGGCCCGCGGCCTTGAGCTGGTGCGCATGATGCGGCTCCAGCATGCCGAGCGTGGCGCAGGTCTGCATGCCCAGGCCCTTCACGGCCTCGACCAGCACCGCCACCTTCTCCACGTCGCGGTCCTTCGGCGCGCGCCACGCGGCGCCCATGCAAAAGCGCGTGGCGCCGGCGTCCTTGGCGGCCTGTGCGGCACGCACCACCTCGTCGACCTCCATGAGCTTCTGGGCCTTGACGCCAGTGTCGAACTCGGCCGACTGCGGGCAATAGCCGCAGTTCTCCGGACAGCCGCCGGTCTTCACCGAGAGCAGCGTCGCCAGTTCGATGTCGCCCTCGGGAAAGTGCTGACGATGCACAGTCTGTGCTTCGAACAGCAGGTCCATCAGCGGCTTGTCGAGCAGCGCCTGGATCGCCTCGACCGACCAAGGCCCCTGCGGCTCCGTGGCCTTGGTGGGGCGGTGCAGCGTGATCGTCTGTTGCAAGTCGTTGGCACCCATCAGTTGAACTCCATAATGATTTGATCGACGGTGAGCGACTCGCCCTTGCCCGCCGAAATTTTGCCGACCACACCGTCTTGCGTGGCAAACAATACGTTTTCCATTTTCATGGCCTCGATCACGGCCAGCTTCTCGCCGGCACGCACCTGCTGGCCCGGCTGCACCGACACCTCGACCAGCAAGCCGGGCATTGGCGACATCAAGAACTTGCTCAGGTCGGGTGGCGCCTTGTAGGGCATCAACTCGAGCAGGCGCGCGCCCAGCGGCGAGAGCACCATCGCTTCGAACTGCGTGCCGTCGTGCGACACGCGCAGCGCCAGCGGGTTCTTGCCCGCCCCGCGCTCGACCTGCGCGGTAAAGGGCCGGTCGTTCACCATGCCTTGCACGCGAATTGCGCCCAGCGCAAAGCCGCTGTCGATCTTGTAGCTCTTGTCGCCCACGGCAACGGCGCTGGCGCCCGTCTTGCCATGGAAGTCGGTCACCGACACCGGGTGGTGGACATGCTTGCCTTCCGGCCCCAGCTCCACCACCACGAACTGCTCGCCCACCTTCACGCCATGGCCTTCGAGCTGGCCGCTGATGCCCGAGGCACGCGCGCGGTAGCGGCGATGCACATAGGCCGCAAGCGCGACAAGAAACGAAGGGTCTGCGTGCGGCACGTCTTCCGCATGGAAGCCCTTGCCATAGTGCTCGGCAATGAAGCCGGTGTTGAAATCGCCCGCCACGAACTTCGGGTGCGCGAGCAGCGCCGCCTGGAATGGAATGTTGCTGCTGATGCCCCGGATCACGAAGCCGTTAAGCGCCTCGCGCATGCGCGCAATCGCATGCTGCCGGTCCTTGCCGTGCACGATGAGCTTGGCGATCATCGAGTCGTAATACATCGGAATTTCGCCGCCTTCGTACACGCCCGTGTCCACTCGCACGCCGTTCAGCCGCTCGGTGTCGCTCGCAAACATGGTCTCCGCCGGTGGTTGGAACTTCACCAGGCGGCCGGTCGAAGGCAGGAAGTTGCGGAACGGGTCCTCGGCATTGATGCGGCACTCGATGGCCCATCCGTTGCGCTTCACCTCGGCTTGCGTCAGCGGCAGCTTCTCGCCGGCGGCCACGCGGATCATCAGTTCGACCAGGTCGAGCCCCGTGATGCACTCGGTCACCGGATGCTCCACCTGCAGCCGCGTGTTCATCTCCAGGAAATAGAAGCTCTGGTCCTTGCCGACCACAAACTCCACCGTGCCCGCGCTCTGGTACTTCACCGCCTTGGCCAACTGAACCGCCTGCTCGCCCATCGCCTTGCGCGTGGCATCGCTGATGAAGGGCGAAGGCGCCTCTTCGATCACCTTCTGGTGCCGGCGCTGGATCGAGCATTCGCGCTCGTTCAGGTAGATGACGTTGCCATGCGAATCACCCAGCACCTGGATCTCGATGTGGCGCGGCTCCTCGACGAACTTCTCGATGAACACGCGGTCATCGCCGAAGCTGCTCATCGCTTCGTTGCGGCACGAGGTAAAGCCCTCGAAGGCCTCCTTGTCGTCAAAAGCCACGCGCAGCCCCTTGCCTCCGCCGCCGGCCGAGGCCTTGATCATCACCGGGTAGCCGATGTCCTTGGCAATCTCGACGGCACGCTCGGCCGTTTCGATGGCGTCGTTCCAGCCCGGAATGGTGTTGACCTTGGCCTCGTTCGCAAGCTTCTTCGAAGCGATCTTGTCGCCCATGGCGGCAATCGAATAGTGCTTGGGCCCGATGAAGGCAATGCCCTCTTCCTCGACCTTGCGCGCAAAGGCTTCGTTCTCGGACAGGAAACCGTAGCCCGGGTGCACCGCCTCGGCGCCGGTCTGCTTGCAGGCCGCGATGATGCGATCGGCCTGCAGGTAGCTCTCGCGGCTGGGCGCGGCACCGATGTGCACCGCCTCGTCGGCCAGCTCAACGTGGCGGGCTTCCTTGTCGGCGTCGGAATAGACGGCGACGGTAAGGATGCCCATCTTCTTTGCGGTCTGGATCACGCGGCAGGCGATTTCGCCGCGATTAGCGATCAGGATTTTCTTGAACATATTCTTCTTCGTACCGCTCACAACGGAATGTTCCCGTGCTTGCGCCACGGGTTCTCGAGCTTCTTCTCGCGCAGCATCACCAGCGAGCGGCAGATGCGCTTGCGCGTTTCGTGCGGCAGGATCACGTCGTCGATGTAGCCGCGTGCACTCGCCACGTACGGGTTGGCGAAACGCGCCTTGTATTCGGCCTCGCGCGCGGCAAGCTTCTCGGGGTCGTTCTTGTCTTCGCGGAAGATGATTTCCACCGCGCCCTTGGCGCCCATCACCGCAATCTCGGCACGCGGCCAGGCCAGGTTGACGTCGCCGCGCAGGTGCTTGGAAGCCATCACGTCGTACGCACCGCCGTAGGCCTTGCGCGTGATGACGGTGATCTTCGGCACCGTGCATTCCGCATAGGCGTAGAGCAGCTTGGCGCCGTGCTTGATGATGCCGCCGTACTCCTGCCCCGTGCCGGGCATGAAACCGGGCACATCGACAAAGCTGACCACCGGAATGTTGAACGCATCGCAAAAGCGCACGAAGCGCGCGGCCTTGATGCTGCTCTTGATGTCGAGGCAGCCTGCGAGCACCAGCGGCTGGTTGGCCACGATGCCGACCGTCTGCCCTTCCATGCGCGCAAAGCCGATCACGATGTTCTTCGCGTAGTCGGGCTGCAGCTCGAAGAAGTCGCCGTCATCGACCACCTTGAGGATCAGCTCCTTGATGTCGTAGGGCTTGTTCGGGTTGTCGGGCACCAGCGTGTCCAGCGAGTAGTCGGGCCGGTCGGCCGGGTCGCCCTGGCCGTTGTTGCCCAGGCGCACGGGCGGCTTTTCGCGATTGTTGAGCGGCAGGTAGTTGTACAGGCGGCGCAACATCATGAGCGCCTCGACATCGTTCTCGAACGCCATATCTGCCACGCCGCTGCGCGTGGTGTGGGTGATGGCGCCGCCGAGCTCTTCGGCCGTCACGGTCTCGTGCGTCACGGTCTTCACCACATCGGGTCCGGTGACGAACATGTAGCTCGAGTCCTTCACCATGAAGATGAAGTCGGTCATGGCGGGCGAGTACACCGCGCCGCCCGCGCACGGGCCCATGATCATGCTGATCTGCGGCACCACGCCCGAGGCCATCACGTTGCGCTGGAACACGTCCGCATAGCCGCCGAGCGAGGCCACGCCCTCCTGGATGCGCGCGCCGCCGGAGTCGTTGAGGCCGATGACCGGTGCGCCGACCTTCATGGCCTGGTCCATCACCTTGCAGATCTTTTCGGCGTGCGCTTCGCTGAGCGCGCCGCCGAAGACGGTGAAGTCCTGGCTGTACACGAAGACGAGGCGGCCGTTGATCATTCCGTAGCCGGTGACCACGCCGTCGCCCGGAATCTTCTGCTCGGCCATGCCGAAGTCGACCGAGCGGTGCTCGACGAACATGTCCCACTCTTCAAAGGTGTTGTCGTCCAGCAGCAGCTCGATGCGTTCGCGTGCCGTGAGCTTGCCCTTGGCGTGCTGCGCGTCGATGCGCTTCTGTCCGCCGCCAAGGCGCGCCTGAGCGCGGCGCTTTTCGAGTTGTTCGATCAGTTCTTGCATGGTGTGCTTCCGAAGCTGTGGTCCTGAATTTCGTGTGTTGTCATGGCCTGGCGGTGATGGCCGCTGCCGCAAGCAGCTGGCGCGCCGCGGTCGATGCGGGAAGCGAGCCCTCTGCCACTTGCCGGGTGAGTTGCGGCAGCAGCTCGCGCACTTGCGCGTGCTGCCTGAATGCCTGCTTGAGGCCGGCGTCGATGCGCTCCCACATCCACGCCGTGGCCTGCTTCTCGCGGCGCTTGGCGAGCTTGCCATTCGCGGTCTGCAGTTGCCTGAACTGCGTGACGGCGTCCCAGAAGGCATCGACGCCGGTACCCGCCAGCGCGCTCAATTGCAGCACCTTGGGCAGCCAGAAGCGAACCTCGGCGCCGCTGTGCGCGTCATGCACCGCATGCGCATGGTCCGGGTTGCCCTGGTGGCCGAACAGGCGCAGGGCAGAGGTGATCTGCGCCTGCGCACGCGTGGCGGCATCCTTGTCGATGTCGGCCTTGTTGATGACGACCAGGTCGGCCAGCTCCATCACGCCCTTCTTGATGGCCTGCAGGTCGTCGCCCGCGTTGGGCAGCTGCATCAGCACGAACATGTCGGTCATGCCGGCCACGGCGGTTTCGCTCTGGCCCACGCCCACGGTTTCGACAATGACGATGTCGTAGCCCGCGGCTTCGCACACCAGCATGGCTTCGCGCGTTTTCTCGGCCACGCCGCCCAGCGTGCCGCTCGACGGGCTCGGGCGGATGTAGGCGCGCTCATGCACCGAGAGCCGTTCCATGCGCGTCTTGTCGCCGAGGATGGAACCGCCCGAAACGGTGGATGAAGGATCGATGGTGAGCACCGCCACGCGGTGGCCCTTGCCGATCAGCAGCAGGCCCAGCGTCTCGATGAAGGTCGACTTGCCGACACCCGGCACGCCGGAGATGCCAAGGCGAAATGAATTGCCGGTGCGCGGCAGCAATGCGGTGAGCAGTTCATCGGCTTGCGCGCGGTGGTCGGCGCGGGTGGATTCGAGCAGCGTAATGGCCTTGGCGATGGCGCGGCGCTGTGCCATGCCCTCCGGCTCGGCAATGGCGCGTTCGAGTGCCTCGGCCTGCTTCAGCACGCATCCTCCGAGGCCACGCGCCAGCGGTAGTGCAGGTCGACGCCCTCTTCGCCCTCGAGCACAAAGCCATGCCGCACATAGAAGCGGTTGGCGTCGCTTTGCACCAGCGCGGTGAGCTTGATGTCCATCCCTTGCTCGCGCGCCTGCGACTTGGCCCATTGCAGTACCCATTCGCCAATGCCCAGGCCCTGGAAGCCGGTGCGCAGGTACAGATGGTCGAGCCGCAGCGCATCGGAGTCTTCGGGCTTGAGCGTGACAAAGCCGATGCGCAGGTCGCGGTCGAGCACGATGTGATGCATGTAGGGCACGACGAAGCCGGCCTGGAGCCGTTCGCGTGAACGCGCGGGGTCGAAGCGCCCGACGCGCTCCAGGCTGGGGCGCATCGCATCGACGCGCAAGGCCAGCATGGCTTCGAAATCGCTGGAATCAACGGGCTGCAGCGACAGCCGCGACAAAAGATCGCCCACGTCTCGCGTCCCGATCAGGCCGAGACCGCCGCGCGAATCTGCTCCAGCACGTCTTTCGCGCTGGCGGGAATCGGCGTGCCAGGGCCGTAGATGCCCTTCACGCCGGCCTCGTAGAGAAAGTCGTAGTCCTGCCGCGGAATCACGCCGCCGACAAACACGATGATGTCGTCTGCACCCTGCTTCTTCAGCTCGTTGATGATGGCCGGCACAAGCGTCTTGTGGCCGGCCGCAAGGGTGCTCACGCCCACGGCATGCACGTCGTTCTCGATGGCCTGGCGCGCGCACTCTTCGGGCGTCTGGAAGAGCGGCCCCATGTCGACGTCGAAGCCCAGGTCGGCAAAGGCAGTGGCCACCACCTTGGCGCCGCGGTCGTGCCCGTCCTGCCCCAGCTTGGAGATCATCACGCGCGGACGACGCCCCTGCTCTTCGGCAAAGGCGTTGATCTCGGTCTTGAGGGCTTCCCAGCCCTCGGCGGAGTCATAGGCAGCAGCGTACACACCGGTCACCTTTTGCGTGTCGGCCCGATGGCGGCCGAATGATTTTTCAAGCGCGTCGGAAATCTCGCCCACCGTGGCGCGCAGGCGCACCGCATCGATGCTGAGCGCGAGCAGGTTGCCGGTGCCGTTGTCGGCGGCCTCGGTCAGCGCATCCAGCGCAGTCTGCACCTTGGCGGTGTCGCGCGAAGAGCGGATCTTCTGCAGGCGGGCCACCTGCTGCTCGCGCACCTTCACGTTGTCGATGGAGAGGCTGTCGATGGCGTCTTCGGTCTTGAGCTTGTACTTGTTGACGCCCACGATCACGTCCTTGCCCGAGTCGATGCGCGCCTGCTTCTCGGCGGCGGCCGCCTCGATCTTGAGCTTGGCCCAGCCGCTGTCCACCGCCTTGGTCATGCCGCCCATGGCTTCGACTTCTTCGATGATGGCCCACGCCGCATCGGCCATGTCCTGCGTGAGCTTCTCCATCATGTAGCTGCCGGCCCAGGGATCGATCACATTGGTGATGTGCGTTTCTTCCTGGATGATGAGCTGCGTGTTGCGTGCGATGCGCGCGCTGAATTCGGTGGGCAGCGCAATTGCTTCGTCGAGCGCGTTGGTATGCAGGCTTTGCGTGCCGCCGAACACCGCGGCCATCGCCTCGATGGTGGTGCGCACCACGTTGTTGTATGGGTCCTGCTCGGTGAGGCTCCAGCCCGAGGTCTGGCAGTGGGTGCGCAGCATCAGGCTCTTGGGGTTCTTGGGGTTGAACTCCTTCATGATGCGGCACCACAAGAGGCGCGCCGCGCGCATCTTGGCCACTTCGAGGTAGAAGTTCATGCCAATGGCCCAGAAGAAGCTCAGGCGCCCGGCAAAGCCGTCGACGTCCAGGCCCTTGGCCAGCGCGGTCTTCACGTATTCCTTGCCGTCGGCCAGCGTGAAGGCCAGCTCCAGCGCCTGGTTGGCGCCGGCCTCCTGCATGTGATAACCGCTGATCGAGATCGAGTTGAACTTGGGCATCTTCTGCGCCGTGTACTCGATGATGTCGCCGATGATCCGCATGCTCGGCGCGGGCGGAAAAATGTAGGTGTTGCGGACCATGAACTCCTTGAGGATGTCGTTCTGGATGGTTCCGCTCAGCTGGTCCTGCGCCACGCCCTGCTCTTCGGCCGCAACCACGTAGCCCGCCAGCACCGGCAGCACGGCGCCGTTCATCGTCATGGACACGCTCACCTTGTCGAGCGGGATCTGGTCGAACAGGATCTTCATGTCCTCGACCGAATCGATGGCCACGCCGGCCTTGCCCACGTCGCCCGTCACGCGCGGATGGTCGCTGTCGTAGCCGCGGTGGGTCGCCAGGTCGAAAGCCACGCTCACACCCTGCCCGCCCGCGGCCAAGGCCTTGCGGTAGAAGGCGTTCGACTCCTCGGCCGTCGAAAAGCCCGCGTACTGGCGGATGGTCCACGGGCGCACCGCGTACATGGTGGCCTGCGGGCCGCGCAGGTAGGGCTCGAAGCCCGGGAGCGTGTCGGTGTACTTCAGGCCGTGCAGGTCGGCGGCGGTATAGAGCGGCTTTACGGTAATGCCGTCGGGCGTGAGCCAGTTGAGCGCATTCAGGTCGCCACCCGGCGCCGACTTGGCGGCGGCCTTGGCCCAGTCGTCGAGGTTGGCAGGCTTGAAGGTGGGTTGGGGTGTGCTGCTCATGAGGGGCCGTTTTGCAGTGTCTTGCAGGGTAGTCGCAAATTCGCCTGCAAGGGATTTGCAAGCCGGCAGCGAGTCTAACCGATCCATAATTATTAATTCAAACACGTTTTTGCGGTACAGTCCGGCCCATGTCCGCCGTCACCCTTACCCCGCGCGCCCTCTATGAAGAGGTGGCCGAGCTGCTGCGCCAGCGGATCTTCCGCCGCGAGCTCGAGCCCGGCAGCTGGATCGACGAACTCAAGCTGGCCGAGGAATACGGCATCAGCCGCACCCCGCTGCGCGAAGCCTTGAAAGTGCTGGCAGCCGAGGGCTTGGTGACCATGAAGGTGCGGCGCGGTGCCTACGTCACCGAAGTGTCGGAGCAAGACCTGGCGGATGTGTACCACCTGCTCTCGCTGCTGGAGAGCGACGCCGCCGGCGTGGTGGCCGAGCGTGCCACCGATGCCCAGCGCGCGGAGCTGAAGGCGCTGCACGCCGAGCTGGAGGCCGCCGGCGCGCCGGGCAAGGAAAACCGCGAGCACTTCTTTGCGCTGAACGAGCGCTTTCACATGCGCCTTTTGGCCATTGCCAACAACAAGTGGCGCGACCAGATGGTGGCCGACCTGCGCAAGGTGATGAAGCTCAACCGCCACAACTCGCTGCTCAAGGAAGGCCGCATCGCCGAATCGCTGGCGGAGCACCGATCGATGATGGCGGCCATCGAGGCGCGCGACGCCACCGCCGCCATGGCGCGCATGCGCGAGCACTTCAGGAACGGCTTGGAAGCCGCGGTCTAGAGCCCGCCCCAGGCGCCGCCGGGTGTTTCAGTCCGCGCCGATGACGCCGGTTTCCGCCGAGATGCGCTTGGCAACCTCGAGCAAACGCGGCGCAACGCGCGAGAGCATCATGTCTTTCGACAGCAGATAGGCGGGGCCGCCGCAGCTCACGCCGTAGCGCTCACCGTGCGGCCCTTGCAAGGCGAAGCCAAGGGCATGAATGTGCGGATGCCATTCGCCGAACGAGCTGCAGTAGCCCAGGCGGGCGTATTCGTCGAGCCCGGCCATCAGGCGGGGTTCGATGGAGGCCCAGCTTTCGCCGCTTTCCTGCTGGATCTTCTCGAGCACCGCCGCCCGCTCGGCCTCGGGCAGCGCCGCAAGGGAAGCACGGCCCGCGGCCGAAGTGACGATGCTCATGCGGGTGCCGACGTCCAGCCGCGAGCTGATCAGCGCCGACCGCGGGCGCAGCGAATCGATGACGAGCATGTCGAGATCGTCGCGCACAGCCACATGAACGCTCGCGCCCGCAAATTCGGACAACTCCGCCAGGTGGGGCCTGGCCACCGTGCGCAGGTCGAAATGACGGAGATAGCGGCTGCTCATGTCGAGCAGCGCCGGGCCCAGGCTGAAGCGCTCGCTGTCCTGCGACTGCCGCAGATACCCCGCATTCACCAACGTGGCCGTAAGGCGCGACACCGTGGCCTTGGGAAGGCCCGTGGTGTCGGCCAGTTCCCGATTGCTCATCGGCGCCGCCGACATCCCGATGACCTTGAGCAGGGCCAGACCCCGGCCCAGTGCGCTGACTTCTTCTTTGCTCCCCGCTTCATTCATGAATCGAAACCCCTTATTTATTAGCGTTTCTTGATTCTTTAGCAGAAAAGTTGAAAAGTTTCAGTCCTCAGGCAATCATTATCATTTTGGAACACTCACCGTTGCTGGGCGGCGAATCCCTTGCCGCAAGCGGCTCCGCGCCGCAGTGCCCGCTTCACTCAAGGCACGCTTCAGCTAGGCAACCTGCGCCACGGGCTCATGCGCCAGCGCCATCACTTCGCGCGGCGAACGCGTCTTGAGCCGGTGGTCGCTCCAGACTTGGCGCCAGCGGCGCGCACCGGGCAGGCCGTTGCGCAAACCCAGCATGTGCCGGGCAATCGACGACCAGGGCGTGCCGTGCTCCGCCGCCTCGCGAACCATGTAGTCGCACATGAGCGACTCCACCTCTTCACGCGTCAGCGGCTGCGGCCCGGCGCCAAAGAACTCGGCGTCCCATTCGGCGAGCCACCAGGGGTTGTGATAAGCCTCACGCCCCACCATCACGCCGTCGAGCAGCCGCAAGTGCTCGTGCACCTGGGCATTGGCCGAAATGCCTCCGTTGATCGAAAAGCTCAGCTCCGGAAAGTCATGCTTGAGCCGGTGCACCAGTTCATAGCGCAGCGGCGGAATCTCGCGGTTCTGCTTCGGGCTCAGCCCCTTCAGCCACGCATTGCGCGCATGAACGATGAACGTGCCGCAGCCGGCCTCGCTCACCGTGCCGACAAAGTCGCGCACGAACTCGTAGCTCTCGATCTTGTCGATGCCGATGCGGTGCTTGACCGTGACCGGCACGCTCACTACGTCGACCATCGCCTTCACGCAGTCGGCCACCAGCGCTGGCTCGGCCATGAGGCAGGCGCCGAAAGCGCCGCGCTGCACGCGCTCGCTGGGGCAGCCGCAGTTGAGGTTGATCTCGTCGTAGCCCCACTCTTCGCCCAGCTTGGCGCAGTGCGCCAGGTCGGCCGGCTCGCTCCCGCCCAGCTGCAAGGCCACCGCATGTTCTTCGGCGTTGAAGCGCAGATGGCGGGGAACGTCGCCATGCACCAGCGCGCCCGTGGTCACCATCTCGGTATAGAGCAGCGCGTGACGCGACATAAGGCGATGGAAGTACCGACAGTGGCGGTCGGTCCAGTCCATCATCGGGGCAACGGAGACGATTTTCTCTTTTAAATCAACAACTTAGCTCTACCATCGGTAAACATTACCGAGCAAGGCGCCGGTCCTGCCACCATTGGCGTGGACATCGGCTGCATCCATGCGCTAGTTTCTCACGCCAGCTTCAATCCGCAGGCGCCATCCCCCGCATCAACGTCAGCAGGGCATGCGCAAGGTCCTGCTCGAAGTCGTATCGCAAACCCGCCAACTCGGGCAACTCGACCACTTGCGCGGCCATCTCCGCCGGGTTGCTGAGCGGCCAGAGTCCGATGATGAGCGGCACCGTGTGCTTCATCACCTGTTCGAAGGCTTGCACCGGCATGCCGGGCACGCGGGCGTGAAAGGCCTGCGCTGCGCCCTGCCTAACGGCCAGCAGGTTGCCTTTGAATTCGACCATGCGCTCGAACGACACCTTGCGCTCGAGGATGGACGGCAGGATGCTGGTCAGCCGGCAAAGCAGGGGCTGGGCAGAAACCGTCGAGGCGAAGACGCGGGCAATGTGTTCAAAACTGGCGCCCGCCTTGCCACCACGCGCCAGCGCCGTGCTCAGTTCGGCATGCCAGGCTGCAAATTCTTCGACGAGCAGGTCCATCAGCACGGCCTCGCTGCTCTCGAAATACCGGTACACGTTCGACTTGGTCATCTGCGCCTGGCGCGCCAGTTCGTTGATTCCCAACTCGAGGGCAGCCGGGTTCTGGCTCAGCATTTCCCGAGCGGTCGCCAGCAGGTGGCGGCGCCGCTCTTCCTTCTGCTCGGCGGATCGGGCGCGTACGTATGAGCTGGGCGAATTCATGCGGTGATCACACTCCACTTGCTAAAAGACCATCGGTCTGCTAAATTACAGACCAGTGGTCTCCAATCTTGCCTGAAAGCGAGGGCGCCGGCCACCTCCAGCTTTACCCTCTTTTCAACAAAGGCAAACATCATGGCTACCAACGTCGACTCCTGGGTTCTCATCACTGGAGCGTCCAGTGGTTTTGGCGAAGAATTCACCAGGCAATACGCGGCCAAGGGCCACCCGCTCATTCTGGTCGCGCGCCGGCTCGATCGGTTGCAAGCCTTGGCTGCGGCGCTGCAACAGCAGTACAAGGTCAAAGTCATCGTGGAGCAGGCCGATCTGTCGGACGTGGGCGCCGTTCACCAGTTGCACGCCGGCCTTCGCGAGCGCGCAATCGCGGTCGAGATCTTGATCAACAACGCAGGCCACGGCTTGCAGGGCCCCTTGCTCGACACGCCTATGCAGAGCGCCCTGGACATGTTGCAGCTGGACATGGTGAGCCTGACGGTCATGACGCGGCTCTTCGGCGAAGACATGCGCGAGCGGGGCCACGGAAAGATACTGCTCGTCGCCAGCATGCTGGCTTACTTCGGCGTGGAAAACATGGCGGTCTACGGTGCTGCCAAGGCCTATGTACTGCGGCTCGGCGATGCGTTGCACCGTGAGTTCAAGCGAGACGGCGTGACTGTGACCTCGCTGTGCCCCGGCATGTCGGACACCGGCTTTGCGCAGGCCGCCAAGCAAAAGATCACTTGGGGACTCAAGCTGCTGATGATGAAGCCGGCGCCCGTGGTGCGGGCGGGCATTCATGCGCTGCACGCTGGGCGGAGGAGCGTCGTGCCAGGCTTCAACAACAAGGCCGCGGTGGCAATGGTGTGGGCGACACCGCGCTGGCTGCACCAGGCCATCTTTGCGCGGTTCATGAACGGTTGATTCCGCTTGCTGCCGGCCACTGCTGAGTGGCCCCGCCGCGACGACCAGCGAACCATTGCTGGAGCGGCCGCCCGGCATCGAATACGCGGACCGATGCCGTGGGTCTTGTCCGACGTTCGGATGCGCAAGCCTCGCGCGCGCGCCGCCGCCCACAGGCCGAAGCTTGAGCCTCTCATCCACCGCTCGAGCACACACTCCGATGAACAAATCACCCGCCCCACCCTCGCCTGTCGATCCCGCATCCGGCGGCCAGCGCGTGCAGGCGCCCGATGCCGTGAACGGCGAAGAGCCGGCGATCAGCACCGGCGACGCGCAGAGCCTGAAGCGCGGAATGAAGAAGGCCACCGACCGCGATGCGGCCGCCCCGGCCGCCGACAGCGAAGACACGCTGAAGCGGCGCGCCGCTCGCGACACGCCGCGCGAGAACGACGCCGGCGCCTGAACTGCCGAGCAGCACTCCGCCCTTTCGTCCACCACCAATCTCTCCGGAAACGCCATGACAGAAGACCCCCGCCAGGCCGGCCCGCAGCCGCCTTTTTCCACACCCGCCCAGCAACCGCCAGGTCTCGAATCGAAGATGTCGCCGCTGCCCGACTTCGGCGAACAGTCTTACGTCGGCAGCGGCAAGCTCCAGGGCAAGGCCGCGCTCATCACCGGCGGCGACAGCGGCATCGGCCGCGCAGTCGCCATCGCCTTTGCGCGCGAAGGCGCCGACGTGCTCATCTCCTACCTTGCCGAGGAAGAGGAAGACGCCCAGGTCACCCGCCAATGGATAGAGCGCGCGGGCCGCCGCTGCGTTGCGGTGCCCGGCGACATCTGCGAAGAAGCGCATTGCCGCAGCCTCGTGGACCGCGCGTTCGACACGTTTGGCCGGCTCGACGTGCTCGTCAACAACGCGGCCTTCCAGATGAGCCACAAGTCGCTCGACGAGATCTCGCCCGAGGAGTTCGACCGCACCTTCCGGACCAACGTCTACGCCAACTTCTTCCTGTGCCGCGGCGGCGCGAATGAAGCCGGGTGCCTCGATCATCAGCACCACGTCGATCAACGCCGACAAGCCCAACGCCACGCTGGTCGCCTATGCCTCAACCAAGGGCGCGATCCAGAACATGTCGGGCGGCATGGCGCAGCTCCTCGCGGAGAAAGGCATCCGGGTGAATTGCGTGGCGCCGGGCCCGTTCTGGACGCCGCTCATTCCCTCGACCATGCCGCCCGATAAGGTGAAGGAGTTCGGCAAGCAGACGCCGATGAAGCGACCGGGCCAACCGGCCGAACTGCAGGCGGTGTATGTGCTGCTCGCCAGCGACCAGGCAAGCTACATCTCGGGCGCGACCATTCCGGTGACGGGCGGCGTGCCGTTCATCTGAGCAGCAACGCGCAGGCACCGGCGCCATGCCAACTGCCCCTCAGGGAGGATCGGCCCTGATGTCGGGTGCAGGCGTCAGGGAGACGCCCTGCGCCTTGGCGGCGCCCGATTGCGCAGCCATCGCGGCCTTGAAGCCGGGCCGCGCCTGCAGCCGCTCCCAGTAAGCCGCCACCGAGGGCGTGAAGCGCTCGGCCAGGCCCAGGTGCTCGGCCAGCAGCAACGCATAGCCGACCGACACATCCGCCGGGGTGAAGCGCCCCGCGCACAGGTACTCGCGCGCGGCAAGCAGCGGCTCCAGCGTTCGCAGGCGCGCCAGGAACCACTTGGCATAGTCGTCGGCCACCTGCGGCTGCTTTCGCTCCGCCGGCTCGAAGTGCGCATACCGCAGCACGAGCGTCTGCGGAAAGGTCAAGGTCGCCTCGCCGAAATGAAGGTAGTTGAGGTACGGCCCGAAGTCCGGCTCGTCGCGGCCCACATCCAGCTGGCCCGCCGAGAACCGCGCGGCCAGGTATTGGCAGATGGCAGCCGACTCGGTCATTCGCATGGCGCCATCGGACAGCATCGGCACCGTGCCGAGCGGGTTCACCTCGAGATACGGCCGCGACAGCACGCGCGGCGGAAACGGCAGCATCTTGAGCTCGTAGGAGAGCCCGATCTCTTCAAGCGTCCACAAAGGCCGGAACGAGCGTGCGCTGACGCAGTGGTGAAGGGTGATCATGTGTCGGCGGTCTTTGGTTCGCTGCGGTGTTGAGGCAGGTTGTCATTTTGAATCCATCCTGGTGCGCGATCCCGCAGGTCCGAGCCGGCTCGCCAGAAAATCCAGAAACGCACGCTGCACCGCCGTGCTGTGCCGGCGCTGCAGATAAACGGCCGACAGCCACATGTCGCTGCGAACGAACTCGGGCAGCACGGGCACCAGCCGCCCGCTCTCCACGTACGGCTTGAGCATCACCGAGGGCAGATAGACCACGCCCGCACCGAGCAGCGCCGCCTGGATCAGCGGGCCGGCTTCCGTTGCGTCCAGCCTCCCGCGAACCTCGACCTCGAGAGGCTGGCCGTCGGCCTTGAAGCGCCATTTCGCCGTTGGGCTCAACTGCGTGCTGACCAGCGCGAGGTGCTGCGCAAGCTCCGTGGGATGGGCTGGTATGCCGTGCTTGCGCCAGTACATGGGCGCCGCGCATACGCTGAGCTCCATGGGCACCAGTTTTCGAACGATCAGGTTCTCGTTGGCCGAAGGGCCGAAGCGCAGCGCGATGTCGACGCCCTCCTCCGTCAGATCGACCTGGCGGTTCGAGAGCACAAGGCTGATGCTCACCTCGGGGTAGTGCCCGAGAAAGTCGTTGATCAGCGCCGGCAGTTCCGTCAGGTCCATGCCGTGCGGCGCCGAAATGCGCAGCCGCCCGCTCGGCACCCGCGCACGGCCCTGCAGTTCGTCGCGCGCGGCGTCGGCCAGTTCCAGTATGGGCCTGCTCCTGTCGAGCAGCAACAGGCCTGCATCCGTCAGGCTCACGGCACGGCTGGTCCGGTTGAGCAGCCGAACGCCGAAGCGGCGCTCCAGGGTTGCGATGTATTTGCTGACCGTGCCCCTCGACAGCGCCAGATGCCTGGCGGTTCGGGAGAAGCTTCCGGAAGAGGCAACCTCGCTGAAGGTGCGCAGGAGATCAAGGCTGTCCACGGTGTTCTCCTTCGTTCGTTTGCGCTGAAGAGCAACGGCTCAGGAAGAACCTGGTGATAAGGCGCATCAGTGCGCGGGATGGCCGGCTTCGCCCGGTTTGATCCGGAACCAGATCGAATACATCGCCGGCAGGAACACCAGCGTCAGGATGGTTCCGGCGAAGGTGCCGCCGATCAGCGTGTACGCCAACGCGCCCCAGAAGACCGAATGCGTCAGCGGAATGAACGCGAGGATGGCCGCGAGCGCCGTGAGGATCACGGGACGGGCGCGCTGCACGGTCGCTTCGACGACCGCGCGGAACGGATCGAGCCCCTCCTCCTGGTTGAGGTGGATCTGCCCGAGCAGGATCAGCGTGTTACGCATCAAGATGCCCGAGAGCGCGATGAGCCCCACGAGCGCGTTGATACCGAAGGGCTGCTGAAACAGCAGCAAGGTGGGCACCACGCCGATCAGCCCCAGGGGGCTCGTGAGAAATACCATGACCATCGCGGAGATCGAGCGCACCTGAAAGATGATGATGAGCAGCGTGATCGCCAGCATGATGGGGAACAGCGGCAGCATCGCCTGCGTCGCCTTCTCCGATTCCTCGATGGAGCCGGCCTGCACGATGCGGTAGCCCGCGGGTAGCTTCTGGATCAGCGGCTGCAGCTGGGCGGTGATCGCGGTCGATACGTCGGGCGGCTGCAGCCCCTCGGCGATGTCGCCCTGCACGGTGATCGTGGGCATGCGGTCGCGTCGCCGCATGACCGGTTCTTCCATGCGCACCTCGACCTCGCCGACCTGCGACAGCGGAATGCGCTGGCCGCCGGCACCCGCGAGGGTGAAGTCCGCGAGCCTTGCGGGATCGAGCCGGGTGCTGCCGGCCGAACGCGCGACCACCTGCACGGTGCGAATGTCCTCGCGCACAGTCGTCACCGGCACGCCGCTCAAAAGGAATTGCAGTTGCTGCGCCACCGCGCTGGAGCTCAGCCCCACGGCCTGGAGACGGTCCTGGTTCAGGGTGAAGTGCAGCGTGGGCGTGCGGGTGCCCCAGTCGGTGTTGACGGTGCGCATCATCGGGCTGGCCGCCATCAACTGCCGCACCTCGGCCGCAATCTTGCGCAGCTCGTTCGCATCCGGCCCGCTCACACGGTAGGCCACGGGAAACGGCGAGTACGGCCCGAACACCAGCTGCGTCACGCGCACCCGCGCCTCGGACGCGAGGCCATCGGCAATGGCCTGGCGCAAGCGGTGCTTCAGGGCCTCGCGTTCCTCCTGGCTGCCCGTGCGAACCACGGTCTTGGCGAACGACGGATCGGGCAGCTCGGGGCCCATCGCGAAGTAGAAGCGCGGCGCGCCCTGCCCGATGTACGAGGTGACGATCTGCGCCTCCGGCTGGGTGGAGAGCCAGGTCTCGATCTTGGCCGTGGCATTGCCGGTTTGCGTGATCGAGCTGCCGTAGGGCATCTGCACTTCGACCAGCACCTCGGGGCGGTCGGAGATCGGAAAGAACTGCTTCTTGACCACGCCCATGCCGAGGATCGACACCACGAAGAGGCCGACCACCGCACCCGCCACCAGCCACTTGCGCGCGATGACGCGCGCAAGCACGCGGCGCAGCCGGTTGTAGCGCGGCGTGTCGTAGATGGCGGCATGGCCGCCTTCGACCTTCTTGAAATTGGGCAGCAGCTTGACGCCCAGGTAGGGCGTGAACACCACGGCAACCACCCACGATGCGATCAGCGCGATGCCGACGATCCAGAACATGTTGCTGGTGTATTCGCCCGCCGTCGATGGCGCGAAGCCGTTGGGCATGAAGCCCACCGCGGTAACCAGCGTGCCCGAGAGCATCGGCGCCGCCGTGTGGCTCCAGGCGTAGGCCGAAGCGGCCACATGGCTGTAGCCCTCCTCGATCTTCACCACCATCATCTCGATGGCGATGATCGCGTCGTCCACCAGCAGCCCAAGCGCGAGAATCAATGAGCCGAGCGTGATGCGGTCGAAGTTCTTGCCGGTCGCGGCCATCACCACGAAGACCACGGCCAGCGTCAGCGGCACCGCGGCGGCCACCACAAGGCCTGCGCGCCAGCCCATGCTCAGAAAGCTCACCAGCATGACGACCAGCAGCGCCGCAAAGAACTTGACCATGAACTCGTCGACCGACGCGCTGATGTTCACCGACTGGTCCGTGACCTTGGTGAGGCTCAGGCCCAGGGGCAGCTCGGCATTGATGGCGCGGGCTTCCACGTCCAGCGCCTTGCCCAGGTCGAGCCCGTTCCAGCCTTCCCGCATGACCACGCCGATCAGCAAGGCAGGCTCGCCGCCGTTGCGGATCATGAAGGTGGCCGGGTCTTCGTAGCCGCGCTTGACCGTGGCCACGTCCGAGAGCTTCAGGGTGCGGCCCTGCGCAACCAGCGGCGTGTCGCGAATCTTCTGCAGCGTGTCGAATGCGCCGTCCAGCCGAATGAACACTTGCGGGCCCCTCGTTTCCACAGACCCGGCAGGGCTCAGCACGTTCTGGCTGTTGAGCGCGGCAAACACCTCCTGGGGGCCGATGCCCAGTGTGGCCAGCCGGTCGTGCGCAAACTCGACGTAGATGCGCTCCGACTGCTCGCCGGCGATGTTGACCTTCTTCACGCCCGCCACATGCAGCAGCCGCTGGCGCAGCGTCTCGGCGTCGCGCACCAGCACGCGCTGCGGCTCACCCTTGGCCTTGAGCGCGAACAGGGCGAAGGTGACGTCCGCATACTCGTCGTTGATCATCGGGCCGATCACGCCGGCCGGCAGGTTGCCCGCCTCGTCGCCGACCTTCTTTCGCGCCTGGTAGAACTGTTCCTGCACCTGCGCGGGCGGCGTGCTGTCGAGCAGTGTCAGCGTCGTGAACGCCAGGCCGGGCCGCGTGTAGGTTTCGGCGCGGTCGTAGTAGCGCAGCTCCTGCAGGCGCTTCTCGAGCTTCTCGGCAACCTGGTCCTGCATCTCCTGCGCCGTGGCGCCGGGCCAGGCCGTGATGATGGTCATCACCTTGACGGTGAAGGCCGGATCTTCGGCGCGGCCCAGCTTGAAGAACGCCACCAGCCCCGCCAGCGAGATCAGGCAGATGAGAAACAGCGTGATCGATCTCTCGCGGACGGCCAGCGCAGAGAGGTTGAAGCGGCTTTCGCTCATGGGCGGGCTCCGCCTGCCGCGGGCATGGCCGCGGCGGCAGCAACGCGCACCTTCTCTCCCTCGCGCAGCAGGTGTGCGCCGAGCGCAACCACCTGGTCCCCCTGCTTGAGCTGGCCGGCCACCAGGGCACGCTCGCCGTCCAGGCGCTCGACGGCCACCGGTTGCCAGCGCACAGCGGCCGGATCGCCGCCGATGACCCACACGCCCGTCGCCTTGCCGGTATCGAACAAGGCGCTGATGGGCACCTCGACGGCACCTGTTCGTGCCTGCTTGCCGTCGGCGATGTCGACTGTGACCGTCGCACCCAAGGGCGCATTGGCGAGTGCGCCTTCAAGCACATAGCGCGCCTCGAAGGTGCGCGTGAGCTTGTCTGCCGCATCGGAGAGCTGCCTGAGCTTGACCGGCACGGCAGCACCATCCTTGCCGAACAGCGTGGCCTGCCCCACGGAGCCGACGGCCGGGCGCAGCGTTTCAGGCAGCTGCACCACGGCCTCCCTGCGCCCAGCCTGCGCCACCCGCACCACCGGCTGCCCGGCGTTGACGACTTGGCCAGGCTCGGCCAGCGTCTCGAGCACGGTCCCGTCGGCATCGGCGATGAGTTCCGAATAGCGGTTCGAATTGCGCGCAACCTCGGCCTGCGCTTCCGCCGCACTCAGTTGGGCCTGGGCGGCATCCGCCGCCGCCTTCGCCTGGTCGTACGCCGAGACCGAAATGGCACCGGTGCCCCGCAGATCGCGAAAGCGCGCTTCTTCGTCGCCAGCCTGCTTTGCGCGCGCTCGCGCGGCGCTCACGGCCTCCTGCTGCGCACGCGCCGCCAACTTCAGGTCGACTGGATCGATGCGCATGAGCAACTGACCGCGCTTGACCGTCTGGCCTGCATCGACAAGGCGCTCCAGCACCTTGCCAGGGACGCGAAAGCCCAGGTCGCTTTGAACCCGCGCGGCCACGGTGCCGGTGAACGAGCGCGATGCCGCCGCGGCCGCCTGGACGGTGGCTGCACGCACCAGCGGCGTTTGGGTGCGCGGATCGGGCGGGGTCTTGTCGTCGCAGGCGGCCAATGCCAACGGCAAGGCGCAGACAAGTGCGGAGATAAAGAGGCGACGCGAGTGCATGAGGGGCCCATTGACGAATCGATCAGGGCCCCTATTCTGATAATAGTGACCATTTTAGTCAATGGTCACAACGAAATTAATCGTCTATGGCGAAAGGCTGCGCAGCACCAGACCCGACAACTGGGCCGGGGCCCGCTCCGTGTGTTCGGAGCTGAGCCGCAGGATCAGCGGGTTGACGTAGGGGTAGACGACCAGGTAGACGGCCGCCGCGGTCTCGTCGATCGGCGTCTTGCGCTCGAAGTCGCCGGACTCCCGCCCCTGCTTCAGCAACTCGAGCAGCATCTGGCGTATGCACTCCTCGTGCGCAATGGCCGACGGCCAGCGCTCGCTGGCCGCCGAGATGGCGATCTCGTAGAGCTTGCGCTCCTGGAAGAACAGCCGAAGGCCCGAATCCACAATGGCCTTGAACATGCGGCGCAGCTTCTCGGGCGGGCTTTCGGCCGCGTCGACCGCTGCGCGGATGTCCACCTGGATCTCGCGCAGGCAGTTCGCGCAGATCATTTCGCCGATCGCCTGTTTGGATTCGAAGAACTTGTAGATGTAGGCCTTGGAGAAGCCGATGGCCTTGGCAAGGTCTGAAACCGTGGTCTTCTCGTACCCGTACTGGCTGAAATGCTCGGTGGCCGCGACGACGATCTGCGCGCGCACGTCGTGGTCGGCCGGCCCCCGCGTGGCCGGCGGGGAAGAAGTTGCGTTGTTCATGCCCAGAGCTTACCGCCCGGGCAAACAATCGACAACAAGTGACGAAATTGAATTATAGTCACACTTAAATCATACTCAAATCACGACCTTCTTTCCGTTCTTACTGCCGCTCTTCACGGAACAAAAGCCATGCCCCACCGCACTCTTGCCCTGCCCCTCTTGTTCAGCCTTCTTGCAGGCTGCGCCGTCGGGCCCGACTACGCCCAGCCGGGCGTGAGCCTGCCGGACCGGTTCATCGGCGAGGCCGCCCTCGACCAGCGATCGGCCACCGCCAATGCCGAGCTGGTGGCGTGGTGGACCGGCTTCGGCGACGCGCAACTGGCCCGCCACGTCGAACAAGCGCTCAAACAGAATCTCGATCTTGCGCAGGCATCCGCCCGCATGGCGCAGGCCCGGGCCGGGCTTGGCGCTGCGAACGCTGCGCTGCTGCCTTCGGGCAATCTCGGGGCGCAGGCCGCCAGGGCCTACCAGTCGGTGGAAACGCCGCTGGGCCAGGTGCTGAACGCGCAGCCGGGCTTCGATCGCTACGGCAGCGCCTACGAAGCGAACCTGGGTGCAAGCTGGGAGCTGGACGTCTTCGGCGGCCTGCGCCGGGGACGCGAGGCCGCGCTGGCCGACTACCAGGCATCGGAGGCCGGCGCGGCCGCCACGCGCCTGGCCGTGGCCGCGCAGACCGCCGACATCTACATCACCCTGCGCGGGCTGCAAGCCCGCCTGGACATTGCACGCCGGCAAGTCGCAACGCAGCAGGAGCTGGTCTCGAAGATCGATCTGCGCTACGGCAAGGGCCTGGCCGCAGAGCTGCAGTTGCGCCAGGCCGAAGGCGCGCTGGCGCAGGTTCGTGCGTCGGTGCCCGCGCTCGAGGCCGGCGAGGCCGCGGCCATGAATGCGCTCGACGTGATGCTGGGCGCGGCGCCGGGCACTCACCGCGCCGAACTCGTGGCGGCAGCGGCCATTCCCATTGCGCCGCGCATCGGCGCCGCCGGATCGCCCGCTGAATTGCTGCGGCGCCGGCCCGACCTGATTGCCGCCGAGCGGCGCCTTGCGGCATCGAATGCCCGCATCGGCGTGGCCATGGCCGAGTACTACCCGAAGCTGTCGCTGGGAGGAACGATCGGCAGCGCCACCTCGGTGGCCAGCGGCAACCTGTTCAACGGGGGCGCGAGCCAAGCCGCGGCCCTGCTCGGCCTGCGCTGGCGGCTGTTCGACTTCGGGCGCATCGATGCGCAGATCGAACTCGCCAAGGGGCAGGACGCAGAGTTGCTCGCGGCCTACCGGCTTGCCGCACTGCGTGCGACCGAAGACGTGGAGAACGCGTTCTCCACGCTGGTCAAGCGCGAGGAACAGGCCGCGGTGCTCGCGCAGGGAGAGGCATCGCTCGGCCGGGCGCGGGGCGCGTCGTTCGCGGCTTATGAGCGCGGTGTGGTCAGCCTGATCGAAGTGCTGCAGGCCGACGAGAGCATGCTGCGCGTGGCCGATGCAAGAGCGCAGGCGCAGATGGAATCGGCGCGCGCCGCGGTTAGTGCATTCAAGGCGCTGGGCGGCGACTGGCCGGTCGAACCGGTCAGGGCAGCGGCCATCGGCCTGCGTTGAGGTCTTGGGAGCAAGGCAAGGCGCCCACGTAGGAGAGCCACCTTCAAGAAGACACGTCAAAGCGGCATGGCATTGCGCTTTCGCGGGCGTCAATCTCCGCGTCATGACAACCAAGCAACATCACAAACAGGGCGACATCGGTCGCCGATTGATGTGGACCCTGCTGGCCGTCGTAGCGGTCGTTGTTGTGGGCGTGCTCTTCTTCTACGGCCTCAAAGACCCATCGGAGGGGCCAGGCAATCTTCCTGCAAGCGGTGCGCCGGCGCAGCAGAACGGACGCCCGGCTGCACCCAAATGAGCAGCGCTTCAGCGTTGCGCCTCTCGCGACCGGCTGAGCTCCGCCCGCCCTTTGGGGGTGATGCGCAAGATCACTCCCCGATGGCCTGAAACATCGTCAGGTTCGGGGAGGTTGGCCTCAATAAGCTCGGCAGCAGCCAGCACGGCTGCGCACTGAATGTCGGCCTCTTCGTGGATGGCCAGGGGGAAAGAGGCGTCCTCTATGCGGCGAAGGAAATTCATCGGCATAACTTCTCCTCGAGTAGCGACGCGGCCAGATTACTCCCAAGCAAATTGTAGAGCTTAAGGCCTACATTGCGACACGACATTGCGGCAATGGCACTTGGAAAAACCGGCCGCTAACTTGTGATTCTTTTGACCGACTCGTATCCAGATCGGACGGGCAACCGGAGAATCGCATGGCGCTTTGTTCTTGATGCGGCTGCAGCATGTGCAGCTCCCGGTCCGGGTGGTGGTCCCGGAAGAGCTCCGGCATGTCTCGGTGCTTGTGGCTACCGGCTTGATCGAGGCCGATATCGGGCCGCTCAGCCCGAAGGCGCGCTACGCTTCGTCGCGCGTGGCCACGGTGCTTCGCATCACCGAAGACGGCCTTGCCGAAATTGCCAAGATGGGGAGTGCGCCCAAGTCCTCCGCGAAGACGTCGATGCAATTCACCCGGGGATTCCGCCTGATGTGACGCGTGGCTTCGCTTCCAGCTCCTGGCCGACCCGGGCGGTCTTCATCGCAATCGCCGCGAACATCGCGGCCGCGGCAAGCAGCGCAAGCTCGAAGCCGGCAAACACCCAATCCGCCTCGCGAATCGCAGCCAGCAGGTGGCGCTTGCCGGCAAGCAGGTTCCACAGCGGCAGCGTGGCGCACAGCACGGCAGCGGCCCCGAACTGCTCTGTCCATGCGCGCCGCACGGGTCGCACGCTCGCGTGAAACAGCATCAGCAGCCACGCGGCGAAGAACAAGTGAATCTCCCAATCCGGGCGGCCAGCGATCCCGGCCGGCAGCAGGCGGTTGCCCCAGAAGAACGCCGCCATTGCCACCGGCAGCCCCGCAATGGCAGCAATGTTGAGCCGCTCCACGAGCCGCAGTCCGACCGCGAGCTGCTCGGCGTCGAGGTGGCGGCGGCGGGCGCGCCGCTTGACGGCCCACAGCACGAGCCCCGTCGCAACCATGCCGGCGCCGGCCAGGCTTGCCAGAAAGTACATCCAGCGCAGCCCGACGCCGGCAAAGCGCCCCAAGTGCAGGCCATACAGCACGCCGCGCGTTTCAGCGGCGGGTTCCGAGTGGTCCCTGGCCTCCAGCAACGCGCCCTCTGCACCATCGAACACTAGGTAACGCGGACTGACGGACACACGCGTCGCGTCGCTGCGCACCACCCGCACGCGCGATGCGGCATCGCCCGGGTGGTCGACGATCAGCCGCGACACGCCGCCGCTTCCCCAGCGTCGCTCGGCCTCGCGCGCCATCGCGCGTACATCGGCCAGCGGTGCGGCCCTGCCGCTCGGCGCGCCCGGCGGCATGAGCGCCGTCATCTCGGCCCTGAGCGATTGGCGCGCCTGTGCCGCGCCGGGCGCGCTGTCGATGCCCCACGGCATGTACAGCGTCATCAGCGTGATCAGGCCGGTGTAGGTGATCAGCAGATGAAAGGGCAGCATCCAGACCGACAGCATGTTGTGCCCATCCAGCCACGAGCGCGCGCCTTTGCCGGGACGAAAGGTGAAGAAGTTCGTGAAGATCTTCTTGTGCGTGATCACGCCGCTGATGATCGCGACCAGCATGAACATCGTGGCCAGCCCCACGAGCCATCGTGCCGGGGCGCGCGGCAGGTAGTGGAGCGAAAAATGGAAGTAGTAGAAGAACTCTCCGCCGGTGGTTTCGCGCGCAAGCACGGCCTTGCCGGTCAACGGGTCGAGCATGGCCCTGCCGTGGCCGCCGCCGAGGCGCCACGATGCGGCAATGAAGTTCCTGCGTTCGTCGGCCAGGTCGATCACCCATTGGGATGCGCCCGGTGCGAGCAGCTGCAAGCCTGCAATGGCCGATGCAGTGCTTGCGGCCGCGTCCGGCGCTTGCCCGAGCGCAGGCACTTCGGGCCGCATCCATTGGGAGATCTCTTCGCGAAAATAGCTCACTGCCCCGGTGAGAAACATTGCATAGAGAAGCCAGCCGAACAGCAGGCCGGTCCAGGTGTGAAGGCCGGCCATGGCCTGGCGCAGGCTCTTTGCCGTGGCCGTCATGCCGCCGCCCTCCACACCCAGCATGCCGCCGCCAGCAGCGGCACCGCGGCCACGGCCAAGCCCAGCCACGCCCTGCCCGCGCTCTTTGCCGCAAACACCCAGATCGCGGCGACGGCATACACCACGAAGCTGGCCTGCATGCCTGTGAGCACCGCTTCCACCGTGCCCATGGGCAGCGCCAGCGCGGCAACGCTGGTCAGCGCCGCCAGCGCGTAGCCGCCGAACAGCGCTGCCGCGATACGCGACACAAGTGGCCCCGGGGAGCGCCGAACAGCGCCACGCGCCGGCCGCATCAGAAGCGGTAGAGCGCGCTCACGTTGGCCGTGCGCTCCGCGCTGCGGTAGCAGATGCTTCCGTTGCAATCCATCAGCGACTGCTTGTTCAAGAGGTTGTTGACGTTGAGCGAGAAGCGCCAGGGTCCCCTGTCGAAGCCCAGCGCAAGATCGACCAGCGTGAAGCTCGGGTTGGTGATGTTGGCATTGCCCGTGTCCCAGGCCGAGCGGGCCTTGCCGAGGTAGCGCACGCCAAGGGCGGCAAACGCGCGCGTCGAGCCGCCCAGCGGGAACGAGTACTTGCCCCATACCGACGCGCTGTGCTCCGGCGTGCTCATCTGCGGCAGGCCCAGATCGCCGTCGTTGCTGCGCGTGATGCGGGTGTCCAGATAGGTGTACTGGGCAATCAGGCTGATGTTGTCCGTCACGTCGGCACGGGCCTCGAGCTCGAGCCCGCGCGATTTCACTTCACCGGTCTGGATGACTTCTCCGGGCACCTGCGGCGCCGCCGTGGTCACGTTGCTGCGAACGATGTCGAACACCGAGGCCGTGTAGCTGGCGTTCCTTCCCACCGGCTGGTAGCGCACGCCGGCCTCGACCTGCCGGCCCTTCGAAGGCTTGAGCAGATCGCCGTTCAAGTCCTTGCCGATCTCCGGCGAGAAGGAGGTTGCGTAGTTCACATAGGGCGCCCATCCGGACTCGAACAGGTACACCACGCCCACGCGGCCGGTGGTGGCGCTGGCCGACGTGTCGTAGATCTCGCTGCTCTCGCCGGTCCTGCCGAAGGTGCGGGTGCCCGTGGCATCCGCCTTGTCGTGTCGCACGCCGGCGGTGAGAACCCAGCGGTCCCATTTCACCTGGTCTTGCAGGTAGAGGCCGACCTGCTTGGTTGGCACCCTGTCGACATACGGATCGGCGGCCGGCGCGAGCGGCTGGTGCGTGTACACCGGCGCGAGCAGGTTCAGGGGCGCCAGGAGCGGCCGGTCGTACGGAAACTCGTCGGTGGTGCGCGACTTGGCATAGTCCACGCCCGCCAGCAGCGTGTGCGCCAGCGGGCCGCTGCTGAAGCGCGCCTGCACGCGCGTGTCGAGCAGCAAGCCCTTCCAATGCGTCTCGCGCGGCGAGAAGCTGCGGTTCATCGTGTAGCCGTCGGAGCGCAGGCCGCGGGGAAACACGTTGGTCTCGGAGCGATCGAGCTCGCTGTAGCGCATGCTCTGCTGCACCGACCACGTGGCGTCGAAGCTGTGCTCGAACTCGTAGCCGAGCATCTTGTTGTCGCGCCGCCAGCGGTTGTCGTAGCCGCCGATGTTCACGCGCGGGCTCGGCTGGCCGAACACGCCGGGCTGCTCCAGCTGGTTCTGCCAGGCATAGGCCTGGTTGTCTTTCTGGTAGCGCCCGAGCAGCGTGAGCTTGGTGCTGGCATTGGGCTGCCACGTGAGGGCCGGCGCAATGTAGAGGCGGTTGTCGCGGTCGTGGTCCAGGCGGGTGTCCGAATCGCGCCCCAGCACCGTGAGGCGATAGGTCCATTCGTTGCGGCTGTCCAGTGCGCCCGCAAGATCGGCCTTCAACTGCTTGCGGTTGTAGCTGCCGTACTCGATGCCGATCTCGCGCACCGTGTCTGCCGTCGGCCGCTTGCTCACCGCGTTGACCATGCCTCCGGGCGGCATCTTTCCATAGAGCACGGACGCGGGCCCGCGCAGAACTTCGAGCCGTTCGAGTCCATAGGGCTCGATGGGCGCGGCATAGGAGCGGCCGGAGGTCAGCAGCCCGTCCATGAAGATACCGGCGGTGCCGAGCTCGAAGCCGCGCAACAGCGAGAACTCGTCGACTGCCCACGGCTTCAGGTTGGGCGTGACACCTGCCGTGTAGCGCAGCGCCTCGTCGAGCGACTCTGCCTTGCGGTCTCCGATTTCGTCCGCCGTGATGACCGAGACGGACTGCGGGTTCTCGACCAGCGCCGTGTCCGTCTTGGTTGCGGTGGCGCTGCGCCTGGCGACATAGCCATTGACGCGGCCGGTGGGTGTTTCGCGCTCGGTCGCGGCAGTCACCGTCACGGGCGCGAGCGTGGCGGCGTCGCCGGTGCTGCTGCGCGCGGGAGCACCGGCCTTGCGCAACGAATAGGCACCGGCGCCCTGCCCCACGACTTCATAGCCGCTGCCTCGCAGCACCTGCTCGAAGCCTTCCTGCGCCGTGTAGCGCCCGCGCAGCCCGCCGCTTCGCAGCCCTGCGAGCATGCCCGGCTCGAAGACCAGCTGCACGCCGGTGGCTGCCGCGTACTGCGCCAGCACATCGGCCAGCGTACCGCCGGCAATCGCGTACTGGCGCGCGCTCGGGCCTGCCGCCTCGGCCGCGAACACGGGCGCCGCGCCCAATGCCAAGGCGCCAACTCCGCCAAGCGCGGCGCGAATGGCCGTGGTGGTGATCGCAACCGCGAACTTGTCGATGCGCCTGTGCCGGCGGGCCTGCTGCGATGTCATTTATCTGCGTCCTTGAATAGCTGTGAGGGTGGTGGCGCGCATCGGTGTCGACGCGTCATTCCCTCTCACACCGGACGAGACGGAAAAAGTGATCACCTCGGGATGAAAAATTTTTTGCGCGAGCGGTGTTGCCCCGCCGAAAAGCGCAGGCCCACCGGCTAACGCGGCGCCACCGTCACCCAATGCCGGGTCGTCTGCTCGATGCGCAGCGGCAGCGAGTGCGCCAGCAGCGCGAGTCCGGCATCGGTGTCGGCAAGAGAAACGGCACCCGACACCCGCAGATCAGCCACCGCGGGGTGGCAGCGCAAAACGCCGCTGCGATAGCGGCTCATTTCGGCGACGACATCCGCCAGCCGCATGTTTCTTGCGAGCAGCATGCCCTGCTCCCAGAGCGCGGCGCTGACCTCCACAGGAAGCTCCGCTCCGATGCGCCCGGCCTCGAAGTCGATCTGCTCGCCGGCACGCAGCACACGCGATGCACCTTGCACCGCCCGTATCTCCACGGCATCTTCGAACACCGCGACCCGGGTGGTGCCTTCGTCCAGGCGGCGCACGCTGAAGCGCGTGCCCATGGCACGCACAGTGCCCTGCGGCGTCTGTACCAGAAAGGGCCGATAGGTGGGCGAGGGATCGGCATGCGTGGTCACAAGAATCTCGCCGGCCTGCAGCCGGATACGTCTTTCCGCGGCGGTGAACACGATGTCCACGGCGCTGGCGGTGTTGAGCACCAGGCGCGAGCCGTCCGCCAGCGTCATCGACTTGCGCTCGCCCGTGGCCGTTGCGACGTCGGCGGTCCACTCGCGCCAGGGCATGTGCCGCCACGCCAGCCAGCCGGCCGGCGCCGCAACCAGCAACGCACCCAGCATGCCCATGCCGCGGCGGCGATTGGGCCGCTGCAAGGCGTGGAAAGCGTTCTTGCCGATGCCCGTCGGCACTTGCGCGAACACGCCCATCAGGGCCTCCGCCCGCGCCCAGGCCTCGGCATGTGCGGGGCTTTGCTGGCGCCAGCGGTCGAAGTTCGCCTGCGCCTCTTGTCCCGCCTGCGCGTTGTCGCCGTAGCGCAGCGTCATCATCCAGTCGGCGGCTTCGCTCAGGAGTGCGGGACTGGGGCTGGCCCCTGCCGTGGCCGGCTGCTGTCTGTTCATTGCACTGGGCCCGCTGCCGCTCACGCGACCGACATGCAGGCGACCAGCGCCTTGTGGATATGGCGTCGTACCGTGATCACGGGCATGGCCATGCGCTCGGAGATTTGCTGGAGCGTCAGTTCATCGAATTGAGCCAGCAGGAAGATCTGCCGCGTGCGGCCCGGAAGGCTGGCCAGCATCGCCTCGATGCGCACCAGCGATTCGATGATGAGCAGCCGCGCCTCGGGCGACGGCGCCTCGGGTTCAGGAAGATGCGCAATTGCTTCCAGGTAGGCCCGCTCCACCTCGCGCCGGCGCCAGTGGTCGGCCACCAGCCCTTTGGCCACGTGCGTGAGGAAGGCGCGCGGTTCATCGCCGAGGCTGGCGGTGCGCGATGACGCCATCAGCCGCACGAAGGTGTCATGGGCCAGGTCGGCCGCATCGCAGGCATCGCCCAGGCGGCGGCGCAGCCATCCCAGCAACCAGCCATGGTGGTCGCTGTAGAGAACTTCGATGGGTGGAACAAGAGGGCCGGCCGCGGACATGAAGCGAAATTCTGGAGAACCGACGTTGACGCAACGGATGAGAATCGTTCGCAATTGTATTGGCTATTTGGTTCACAAATGCCGCGAATCTCAGGCAGGCCGTGAAATGCGCCTGCCACCGCGTCGGCCCAACCCACCCTCAGGCCGCAAGCACCTGCAGGTTGCCGGTGCCCGGCAGCGCGCGCAGCGTGGCGGCCGTTCTTACCGAATAGTCGCGGCTCAGCACCGTGCTGATCTCGATGTATTCGCAGCGCGCTTCGCCGGGTGTCAGGGTCAGCACGGCATAGCCGCGCTTGCTGGTTTCGGCGTAGCGCAGGTCGTCCACCATGCGCAGGAAGCCGTCGGCCAGCAGGTCGTTGGCAATCAGCGGCACCGCCCGCTCGAAGCCGGGCGACGACACCGACGACGTTCCGAATTCCACCCCCACCCGCTGCCCCGAAACATCGGTGAGGTTGCCGGCCCAGGCGTTGTGCGTGTCGCCGGCCAGCGAGACGAGGTTCTTGCCCTGGTTGCGCGCCATGGCAAGCACGGTGTCGCGCGCGGCCGGGTAGCCGTCCCATGCGTCCATGTTGTAGGGCACCTTCTGCTGCGCGAGCAAGGCCCTCTGGCTGTCGCTGCGAGCAGCGTCCGGCAGCGCCTGCGCGGCCACATAGGCGCCCAGCGTCTCGGGGCTGAAGTCGGTCGCAATGCTCAGGGGAATGGCCATGCGCATCATCAGCACCTGCTGGCCCAGCACCTGCCAGGTACCGGCCGAGGCCGCCATGCGCGCGGAGAGCCAATCCACCTGCGGCTGACCCAGCAGTTGCCGCGTGGGGGCGGCCGCCTCGCCGGCCAGGTATTGGTCGAGCGTGAGCTGCCGCTCGCGGCCGATCAGCCGGGTGTCGAGCATGTGCAGCGAAGCCAGCGTGCCGAAGTCGAACGAGCGGTAGATCAGCAGCGGGTTGGCCGGGTCGGGCAGCCGCGTCGGCAGCCACTCGTGGTAGGCCTGCACGGCGGCCGCGCGCCGCGCCGCAAAGCTGCCCTCGCTCGATTCGTCGTGGTTGGCGGCGCCGCCCACCCATGCGTTGTCGGCCAGGTCATGGTCGTCCCAGACGGCAATCATGGGAAACCGCGCATGCAGCGCACGCAGGTCGCTGTCGGTGCGGTATTGCGCATGGCGCTCGCGGTAGTCCGCAAGCGTCAGGATCTCATGGTCGGGTGTCGATACGCGGTCGATGGCAATGGCCAACTGCGACGCATAGCCCACGCGGCCATATTCGTAGATGTAGTCGCCCAGGTGCAGCACCACGTCGATGTCGGTGCGCTTGGCAATGTCGGCATACACATTGAAGTAGCCGCTGGGAAAGTTGGAGCAGGACACCACCGCCAGCCGGGCCTGCGAAACACCGCCCACCGGCAGCGTCTTTGTGCGGCCGATGGGCGAGGCCTCGCTGCCCATCACGAAGCGGTAGAAATAGGTGCTGGCCGGCTGGAGCCCCGTGGCGTCCACCTTCACCGTGTAGTCGCGCTCGGGGCCGGTGCTCACCGTGCCGCGCGCAACAATCACGCCAAAACGCTCGTCGCTTGCAAGTTGCCATTCGACGTTCAGGGTGCCCGGTGCGGGCGCCGTCACCCGGGTCCACAGAATCACCCGGTCCGACAACGGGTCGCCGCTGGCAACGCCGTGCTTGAACACCGGGCCGGTGCTCACGGGCGGGCTGCCTCCGCCTCCGCCAATGCCCCCTCCTATGCCTCCGCCACCTCCCCCGCCTCCGCCTCCGCAACCTGTCAGGCTCACCCCGCTGGCCGAGAACATCGCAAACAGTACGGCGTTGCGTATGAGCGAGCGTCGGGTGGTGCCCGTCAGGGCTTGCTGGGGATCTGTGCCGCCGCCGTCATCGCCGGTCTGGCTTGCCTCGTCGTTCTTCTTCTCGTTCTGCGTGCGCATGGCTGTCTCCTGATCCGCCGAGGACGAGACGCACCGCACGCCTCAGTCTCCTTTCGACGTCGGCGCCATTGAAGGTGAAGACTTTGGTTTCCAGCGTAGGTTTGTACCTATGCGCGTGTCAGCCGGAAGCCAACCGAAAATGCCGTGCGGCTAGTCGAACTGCGACCGGTCTCCGGACACCAGCTCGCGGTTGCGCCGGCGGTCGACGGCAATCTCCTGCGCAAGGTCTTCGATGGCGCCGCCCACCGGCAGGTTGTACGCACCACGCAGCCGCGCGCGCACGGTGTCGCTGCGCAGCACCCGGTTGATCTGCGCATTGAGCCGCTGCAGCACCGCCGGGGGCGTGCGGGCCGGCGCGAAGATGCCGAAGAGCGAATCGCGATTGGCCCGCTCGTAGCCCAGTTCGGCAAGCGTCGGCACCGCGGGCAAGGCCTCGATGCGCGCGGCTGAACCCACCGCGAGCGCCTGCAGCCGCCCTTCGCCTATGTACTGCAGCTGCTGCGCGGCAACGTTGGTCGACAGCACCTCGAACTGCCCGCCGAGTGCATCGTTGAGCTGCGGGCCGCCGCCCGCGTAGGGAATGTGCGTGATGGCGGTGCGGCTTTGCATGCGCACCTGCGCAAGCACCATGTGGCCGATGGTGGCCACGCCTGACGTGGCCCACCGCACCGCGCCGGGCTGGCTGCGCGCAAGCGCAATCAGCTCCTGGAAGCCGCGGCCCGCAAAGGCCGGCGTGCCGACCACGAGCACGGGCGTGCGCATCACGCTTGCCACCGGGGCAAAGGCGCGCAACGGGTCGTAGGGCACGCGGGCAACCAGCGGATGCAACGTGATCGGGCTGATGGCCGAAAACGCGAGCGTGCAGCCGTCGGGCATGGCACGCGCCAGCGCATCCATGCCGATGCTGCCGCCCGCGCCGGCACGGTTTTCGACGAGCACCGGAACGCCGAGCGATTGGGCCAGCGGCTCGGCCAGCACGCGGGCCATGCCGTCGCTCACGCCGCCCGGCGGGTAGACCACGATCAAGCGAATCGGCCTGTTCGGCCATTGAGTCGAAGGCGAAGGCGATGGCGCAGCCCGCAGCAACTGCGGCACGGCGCAGGCGGCGGCAAGCGCAATGCCGGTGTCACGCACCAGCCGGCGGCGGCGCGGCGAAAAACTCATGAGCCGGGGTTCTCGCTCGCATGCCTGCGCAGCAGCGCGGCAAAGTGCTGGGCGGGCAGGTTGTCTTCTTCCACGCGCGAGACCAGCGTGAGCGGTGCGTCGAGCTGGCCGCCGTCGGCGAGCCGGGTGTAGGCAATGGCATGCGCATGCACACCCGTCATCGAGGCCGGCACCACCGACAGGCCGACGCCCGCGGCGACGAGATTCAGGTTGGTCATCATGCGGTCCACCTCGGCCACCACGCGCGGCCGCAGGCCTTTGGCATGGCACATGGCCAGCAACTCGGCGTAGAGGCCCGGCGCGCCCGGACGGCGCACGAGGATGATGCCTTCCTCGCACAGCTTCGCAAGCGGCAGCGGCCGCGAGGCCTTGCTGCGCGCGAGGGCAAAGCGGTGATCGCTGGGCATTGCCACCAGCACAGGTTCGCGCAGCAGCGTTTCGAAGCGCAGGCCTTCGGGCCGCGCCACCGGCACGCGCAGCAGGCCGCAGTGCAGGCGGCCGGCGTCGAGCGCCTCGGTGAGTTCGGCCGCGTTGTCCTCGCGCAGCTGCAGCTCCACGTCCGGATGCGCGCGGCGAAAAGCACGCAACGCCTCGGGCACGAAGCGGTGCGCCGCGGCCGAGCTGGTGAAGCCGACCGCCAGCGTGCCGGCCTGCCCTTTGGCCACGCGCGCCATGCGCTGCTTCATGGCCGCCATGTCCTGCAGCATGCGCAGCGCCTCCACCTGGAACAGCCGGCCCGCATCGGTGAGCGCCACGCCGCGCGGATGCCGCCGGAACAACAGCACCCCCAACTCGCGTTCGAGCGCCTTGATGGCCTGGCTCAACGGCGGCTGCTGAATGCCCAGCTGTTCGGCGGCCCGCGTCATGTGGCCGGTCTCGGCGACGGCCACGAAGTAGCGAAGCGGTCTTATCTCCATATTTTTTTGATATCGGAAGTGCCTCTTTATTTTATTTGACCCTAGGTCACCGTGCACCTATCGTCCAGCCGCTCATTCAAAAAAGCGGCCCATCGAGGCCGCATTCCGGAGACAAGTCCATGCGCAACTCGCGCCTTTCTGCACTGCCTGATGCGCCCTTTCGCGCCTGCCGTTCGTTCGTTGCCGCTATTGGTATTTCGCTGGTTCTTGCCGCCTGCGGTGGTGGCGGCGGTGGTGGCAGCGCCGGTGCCGGGTTCTTTCCCATCGGATCGCCCGCGCCGCCGTCGCCGCCGTCCCATGGCGGCGCGCCCGACACCGATCCACCCGACAACCCGCCGCCCCCGCCCTTGCAGCCGGTGGTCGCTTGCGCGGATCTCGCCGGCAAGAGCCTGCCCGCCTCGCTCATCAGCCTGCCCACCCAGGGCGCAACCGTGACCAGCGCCGTGCCGGTGGCGGCAAGCGACGCCGGCAACCGGCTCGGTGACTACTGCCGCGTGCGCGGCACCATCCAGCCGATGGACCCTGCTTCGCAGGCCATCAACTTCGCGGTCAACCTGCCCGAAAAGTGGAACCGCAAGACCATTCACTTCGGCGGCGGCGGCTTCGACGGCGTGCTGATCGACGGCACCGAGGTCATCCGCTTCGGCCCCGCCGGCAAGCCCGCGCCGCTTGCGCTGGGGTATGCAACCTACGGCGACGATTCAGGCCACCAGTCCAGCAGCATCACCGACGGGCGCTTTGCCGCCAACGACGAGCAGCTTGCCAACTACGGCGGCAATTCGCTCAAGAAAACGCGCGACGTGGCGCAGGCGCTGGTGCTCGCGCGCTACGGCATCGAGCCCGCCTACGCCTACTTTCTGGGCACCTCCACCGGCGGGCGCGATGCGCTCAGCTACATCCAGCGCTGGCCGCAGGACTACGACGGCGTGATCGCCAACGAGCCCGCGCTCAACTACACCGGCACGCGGCTGTCGAACGTAGCGGTGGGCCGCGCGCTCTACAGCAACGGCGGCGCCGGCTGGATGAACGTGGCCAAGACGCTGCTGGTGCAGAAGGCGGCAATGCAGGCCTGCGACAAGCTCGACGGCGCGGCAGACAACATCGTGAGCAACGTGGAAAGCTGCCGGCTGCTGAACACGCAGATCCTTGCGTCGCTGCGCTGCAGCGGCGGCACGGACAACGGCGATACCTGCCTTTCGGACGCGCAGCTTGCCACCGTGCGCACCATCGAATCGCCGCTCGAGTTCAGCACCTACTCGCTGGCCAACGGCGTAAAGCGCGCAGGCGGCTACAACATCCTCGAAGGCACCTTGGTGGCGGGCCCCTTCACCACGCGCGACCTGGGCACGCGCAAGGTGCCGGGCAATCCCGCCACGTCGGCCGACGCCAACATGTATGTCACGGGCGACCAGTGGGTGAAGTACTTCGTCACACGCATCGACACCTTCGATTCGCTGGGCTTCGACCCGCTGGACCCCGGCAGCTATGCCTCGCGCGTGAGCGAGGTGTCGGCGCTGACCGATGCCACCAACCCGAACCTCGCGCCCTTCTTCGCGCGGCGGCCGGGTCATCATGCTGCACGGCCTGGCCGACGAGGTGATCAGCCCCAACTCGACCATCGACTACTACAAGCAGCTCATCGCCACCGTGGGCCAAGCTGCGGTGGACGAGCACGTGCGCTTCTATACCGTGCCGGGCATGGGCCATGGCACGGGCAGCTTCATTCCGAATTGGGACTCGCTTGCGGCGCTCGAGGGCTGGGTGGAGGCGGGCCTGGCACCTGCCACAGGCGTAGCCGTCGATGCGGTGGCAGGCACTTACGGCCGCACGCGCCCGCTGTGCCAGTTTCCGGCATGGCCCAAGTACCGCGGCAGCGGCAGCCTCGATGCGGCAGTCAACTACAGCTGCGTGACCGAGGTCGGCGATCCGCTGGCCTGCCCCAACCTGCCGGCCACCCCTGCCAGCTACAAGGGCGGCAACAGCTTCGGCGAAGAACTGCGCGTCGACATCGATCCTGCCACCATGGCCTACACCGTGACCATCGACGCCAGCGTGCAGCGCGCGGCCGGCACCCAGCGCAGCGGCTCCTGGTGGCGCAAGGCAGCTGCAGCTATGCGAGCGGCGAGAGCGCGGCTGTCTTCAGCTTTGCGCCCGGCGGCGTGCTGCTGGGCGGAGTGAACGCGCCGAGCGGCGGCGGCTTTGCACCGCTCGTCGCCTTCCAGAACACCTTCGAGAACACGGCCGCACCGGCGGTGTTCAACCCGGTGGCCAACATCTTCAACGCGGTCGGCGTGCAACAGGGCACCGGCGCCGCGGTGGCGCATGCCTCATCGGTGCGGCTGCGCAATGCGGGCACTTTCCAGTATTGCCGCGATGCGGTGACGGGCGGGTTCATGACCTACGACGCCACATGCACGCAGACGGAGAAGGGCTACATCACCTACAACACCGCGCGCGGAGCCTTCGACCTGCGCACCACCTCGCCGACCGGCGGGGCCGTGACCACCGGCGGCACGCTCACCGGGTCGATGGTGATCGGGCTCGTGAACGGTGCCGCGGTGCCGCTGCACCTGGTGCGCGAGTCGAGCGCCAATGCCGGCCTGCGGATGTTCGGCCTGCAGCAGACGCTGACGCCCGGCACGGCGGACGGCAGCTACGCCATGGCCGCCGTGACGGGCCAGAACCGCGAAGCCACCGTGGCGGGCAGCAGCTTCAACCTGGGCGGCACCTCTGCATCGCTCAGCTACGACACGCCTGTGCTCGGCGCGGTGCAGGCCGACGCGGGCCGGCCGGGCAATTTCATCTTCAACAGCGGCGTCCTCGGATTCGCTTCCACGGCAGGAGCGAACGCGGCGCTGGAACTCGGAGTACGACATTGAAAAAACAACTTTCCACGCTGGCCGCTTTCGCGCTGCTGGGCACCGCGCTGCCGCTCTCCGCGCAAGCGGCCTCGCCCGCATCCAAGCAGGCACCTGCATCAACGCCCTGCCCCGCACCCGTGCCTGAGGCCGCACGCTGCTACACAGGCGAAGACGGCAACGGTTCTTTCTACTGGATCGCGATTCCGAAAGACTGGAACCGCGGCGTGCTCGTGATGCATGCGCACGGCGGCCCGGAGACGGGGCCGCCCAAGCTCGAGCGCAGCCAGGAAGACCTGAAGCGATGGGCGATCACCGTGAAGGCCGGCTACGCCTGGGCCGGCTCCACCTACCGGCGCGGCGGCTACGGCGTGACGATGGCGGCGGAAGACACCGAGCGGCTGCGCCAGATTTTCGTGCGCCATTTCGGCCAGCCACAGCGCACGCTGCTGCATGGCCAGAGCTACGGCGCGGGCGTCGCGGCAAAGGCGGCCGAGCTCTATGCGCCTGTGGGCGGTGCAAAGTCGCCCTACGACGGCCTTCTGCTCACCAGCGGCGTGCTCGGCGGCGGCAACAGCGCCTATGACTTCCGGCTCGACCTGCGCGTGGTGTACCAGTACGTGTGCCGCAACCATCCGCGTGCCGATGAGCCGCAATACCCGCTGTGGATGGGCCTGCCCGCCGATTCAAAACTCACGCGGCCCGAGCTGGCCGCGCGCGTCAAGGACTGCACCGGGGTCGGCATGCCCGCCGCGCAGCGCACGCCTGAGCAGGCCGCGCGGCTCAAGACCATTCTCTCGGTCGTGAAGATCGAGGAGCGCTCGCTGCTGGGCCACCTGAACTGGGCCACCTGGCTGTTCCAGGACCTGGTGCAAAAGCGCCTCGGTGGCCGCAATCCGTTCGGCAACATCGGCGTCGTCTACCAGGGCTCGGCCGACGATGCGGCGCTCAATGCGGGCGTGCTGCGCTACGCCGCCGATCCGCAGGCCAAGGGCGCCCTGGCGGCCGACAGCCAGCCGACCGGTCGCACCGCGCTGCCCACGCTGGCGCTGCATGCCATCGACGACCCGACCGCTTTCGTCGAACTCGAGAACGCCTACCGCCGCATTCGCGACGCGGCCGGCACCGGCGGCCAGCTGGTGCAGAGCTTCAGCGCGGAGCGCGAGCACAGCTACCTGAGCGATTCGGAATACCCCGCGCTCTTCACCGCCCTGCTCGACTGGATCGACAAGGGCGAAAAGCCCACGCCGCAAAGCCTTGCGCAGCGCTGCGCATCGCTGGCGCCGCGCTACGACACCGACGGCAAGAACGGCTGCCACATCAAGCCCGATTGGCAGCCGCCCGCGCTCGAGAGCCGCGTGCCGGCGCGAGCCCCTGATTTCCATTTTTTACTTGACGGAGACTTCCATGAAAAAACTGTTCGCCCTTGCGGCGCTGGCCTTGGCCATGGGTGCGCATGCCCAAGACTTTCCCGCCGGAAAGCCGGTGACCATCGTCGTGCCCTTTGCAGCCGGCGGCCCCACCGACCGCGTGGCGCGCGACCTGGCCGAAGCACTGCGCAAGCCCCTGGGCGGTGTGAGCGTGATCATCGACAACGTGCCCGGTGCCGGCAGCTCCATCGGCGCGGCCAAGGTGGCACGCGCCAAGCCCGACGGCTACACCCTGCTGCTGAACCACATCGCAATGGCCACCGTGCCGACGCTGGTGCGCAACCTGCCGTTCAAGGTCGAGAGCGATTTCGAGTACCTGGGCATCGTCAACGACGTGCCGATGACGCTCATCTCCAAACCCGCCATCGAAGCCGCCAACTACAAGGAACTGACCGCCTGGATTGCGGCCAACAAAGGCAAGATCAACATCGGCAACGCGGGCGTGGGCTCGGCCTCGCACCTGTGCGGCCTGCTCTACCAGAGCGCCACCAAGACCGACATGACGCCCGTGCCCTACAAGGGCACCGCACCGGCCATTACCGACCTGATCGGCGGGCAGATCGATCTGTTGTGCGACCAGACCACCAACACTTCGCCGCAGATCGAGGCCAAGAAGGTCAAGGCCTACGCGGTCACCACGCCCAAGCGGCTGACAACGCCGCTGCTGAAAGACCTGCCCACGCTCGACGAATCGGGCCTGAAGAACTTCCAGGTCACCATCTGGCATGGCCTGTATGCCCCCAAGGGCACGCCCGCACCGGTGCTGAAAAAGCTCAACGAAGCCATGAAGGCCGCATTGCGCGATGCCGACTTCATCAAGCGCGAAGAAGCGCTGGGCGCAGTGGTGGCCACCGACGGGCGCATCGAACCTGAAGGCCACCGGAAGTTCGTGGCGGACGAAATCGCCAAGTGGACGCCCATCATCAAGGCGGCCGGCGTGTACGCAGACTGATTGGGCCTCGCGCGCCAAAGAAGATTCGCGCATGTCGAAACAACGACTGCTTCGTTTGCCCTTGCAGCCGGCGATGACTACGATGTTTCCACCACTACCAGGAGCAGAGACATGTCGAATCACGTTTACAAGTCGCTGGAGCTCACCGGCTCGTCCCCTGTCAGCATCGAGGAAGCGGTGCAGACCGCCATCACCAAGGCGCACCAGACGGTGCGCAACATCCAGTGGTTTACCGTGACCGAGACGCGCGGCCACGTGGTGGACGGCAAGATCGCGCACTGGCAGGTCACGCTGAAGATCGGCTTCACGCTGGAGTAGCGAGGCGGTCCATGCAACCAAGAGTCACCGTCATCACCCTGGGGGTCGAAGACCTGGAAAGAGCCGTGGCGTTCTACCGCGACGGGCTGGGACTTTCCACTGCCGGCATCATCGGCAAGGAGTTCGAGAACGGCGCCGTCGCCTTCTTCGACCTGCAGCACGGGCTCAGGCTCGCGCTGTGGCCGCGCTCGAGCATTGCGGCCGATACCGGCCTTCCGCTGCGGGCAGGCGGGCCACTCGAATTCACCCTCGGGCACAACGTGCTGTCCAAGGCCGAAGTCGATGCTGTGATGCAGCAAGCCGCAAAGGCCGGCGCCGCCGTGGTGAAAGCGGCGGCCGACACTTTCTATGGCGGCTACGCCGGCTATTTCACCGACCCCGACGGCCACCTGTGGGAGGCCGTCTACAACCCCCAGTTGCTGCCCGAAGCGGGAACAGACTAGGCCCCGGGCGCTTGCGCCTTCAGTCGCCGGGCATGTGCGGCGGATGCAGTTCCACCGCCTTGTCCGACTTCTTGCGCAGCCTGATGTTGAGCATTTCCACGACCAGCGAGAAGGCCATTGCGAAGTACACGTAGCCCTTGGGCACGTGGTGCCCGAAACCTTCCGCGACGAGAACCACGCCCACCACCACCAGGAAGGACAGCGCCAGCATCTTGATGGTGGGGTGGTTCGATACGAAGCGGCCGATGGGGCTGGCGAACAGCATCATGAGCAGCACGGACACGATCACCGCGGCGATCATCACCCGCACGTCGTCCACCATGCCCACCGCGGTAATGATGGAGTCGAGCGAGAACACCAGGTCGATGATCATGATCTGCAGGATGACCGCTGCAAAAGTGGCCTTCACCGCGCTCGATTTCTGCTCGTGCCCGCCCTCCAGCGACTGGTGAACCTCGCTCGTGCTTTTCCAGATCAGGAACAGCCCGCCCAGGATCAGGATCAGGTCGCGCCCCGAAATGCCCTTGCCCAGCACCGAGAAAAGCGGGTTGACCAGGCCCACGATCCACGCAAGCACCAGCAGCAGCCCGATGCGCATGAACATGGCCATGAACAGCCCCACCCGCCGTGCGAACTCGCGCCTTTCGGGCGGCAGTTTGTCGACCAGGATGGAGATGAAGATGATGTTGTCGATGCCCAGCACGAGCTCGAGCGCGGTCAAGGTGGCAAAGGCAATCCAGACCTGGGGATCCGTCAGGAGTTCAAGCATCGGGGTTCTTTCGCCGCGGCAGCGCCGCCAAGAAGGTTGGGAATGTCCTGAAGTCTGCCATGCCCGATTTCCCCGCAAGGGTTTGCCCTATTTTTTAGTTATCAAACAAAACTATATTGATTACGTGAAATAACTTTATTGATGAGCCGGGCCGCCCCGGCGAAAGGAGACAGCGATGGTTCAATCCGTGTTCTCTTCGTACCGCCCGGCATGGGCGGCTCTTGCCGCGGCGTCCCTGCTGGCGGCCTGCGGCGGAGGTGGTGGCGGGGGCGGCGGGGGTGGCTTTCCGTTCGTTCCGCCGGCGCCCTCTCCCGGCGGCCCCGCCCCTTCGCAAGCGCGCCCGGGCACGCTTCAGTCGTGCACCGATCTCGCCGGCAAGGCGGCGTTCGGCAGCACCGTGTACACCAGCGTGACTTCAGTGGCCGCGGGCGCGCTCACCGTGGCCGGCGCGAGCACGCCCGCGCCGGAGCACTGCCTCGTGCAGGGCCAGATGAACCAGCGCACCAGCAGCGTCGACGGCAAGACCTACGCCATCGGCTTCGAGATGCGCCTGCCGGTCAACTGGAACGGCCGGTTCTTCTACCAGGCCAACGGCGGGCTCGACGGCAACGTGGCGCGGGCCACGGGCAGCGTGGGCGGCGGTGCGCCCACCACCACGGCGCTGCACATGGGGTTTGCGGTCATCAGTTCCGACGCGGGGCACTCGGGCGCGCAGATACCGACCTTCGGCATCGACCCGCAGGCGCGGCTGGACTACGGCTACAACGCCGTTGCGCAGCTCACGCCCATGGCCAAGAACCTCATCGCCAAGGCCTACGGCCGCGAAGCCGACCGCTCCTACTTCGGAGGCTGCTCGAATGGCGGCCGCCACGCGATGGTGGCCGCGGCAAGGTTTGCCGGCCAGTACGACGGCATCCTGGCCGGCAACCCCGGCTTCAACCTGCCGAAGGCCGCGGTGGCCCAGCTTTACGGGGTACAGCAATACGCCCGGGTCACCACCGCCAACACACCGGCCGGCAAGCCCGACCTCCAGACCGCCTTCACGCCCGCGGAAATGAGCACCGTGGCCGAGGCGGTGCTTGCGCGCTGCGATGCGCTGGACGGCGCGGCCGACGGCATCGTTGCGGATGTGCAGGCGTGCAAGCAGGCCTTCAACCTCGCCAACGACGTGCCCTCGTGCAGCGGCGCGCGCACCGGCAGCTGCCTCACGGCCACGCAGAAGGACGTGCTCGGCAACATCTTTGCCGGCGCGCGAAACAGCGCGGCCACCGCGCTCTACAGCAGCTTTCCGTTCGACGCCGGCATCAAGGGGGCCGACTGGCGCCAGTGGGAGTTCTCCAACTCGCAGAACCTCGACACCGCCGCGCTCGGCTTCGTCTTCAGCACGCCGCCGCTGGCGCCGAGCCGCCCCTTCGGGATCGATTTCGCGCTCGGGTTCAGCATGGACGCCGACGCGCCGACCATCTTCGCGAGCAATGCGGTCTACACCGAATCGGCAATGTCGTTCATGACGCCGCCCGACCCCGCCAACCTGGCGGCGCTTCGCGATCGCGGCAGCAAGCTCATGGTCTATCACGGCACCAGCGATGCGGTGTTTTCGTCGGACGACACCACCCGCTGGTACGAGCAACTGCGCGCGGCCAACGGCGGCGACGCGTCGGGCTTTGCGCGCTTCTTTCCCGTGCCCGGCATGAACCATTGCGGCGGCGGTCCGGCCACGGACCAGTTCGACATGCTGACGCCGCTGGTAGCGTGGGTCGAACAGGGCAAGGCACCGGCCACCGTGATCGCCAGGGCTCGCGGAGCGGGCGCCAATGTGGTCAACGCCGAGCTGCCCGCCAGCTGGTCGCCCACCCGCACGCGGCCACTGTGCCCTTACCCGAAGACCGCGGTCTACCTGGGCGGTCCCCTCGAATCGGCCTCGAGCTTCGCCTGCCAGTAGGCAGCAACGCTACAGTGCCGCCGGCCTGATCCTGCTCGCCATGCCGGCGGTACCGAAGGCCTGGAACCGGTCGATGCACAGGTCGCGCGCGGCCGCGGTCGCTTCTTTCAGGAACTTGCGCGGATCGAATTCGCTGCGGTCGCTGCCCATGGCCCGGCGCATGGCGCCCGTCATGGCCAGGCGGATGTCGGTGTCGATGTTGACCTTGCGCACGCCGTGGCGAATGCCTTCCTGTATTTCTTCCACCGGCACGCCGTAGGTTTCCTTGATCTCGCCGCCGTATTCGCGGATCACGGCCAGCCATTCCTGCGGCACCGAAGAAGAGCCGTGCATCACCAGGTGCGTCTTCGGAATGCGCGCGTGAATGTCCTTGATGCGGTCGATTGCAAGAATGTCGCCGGTAGGCTTGCGGCTGAACTTGTAGGCGCCGTGCGAGGTGCCGATGGCAATGGCCAATGCATCCACGCCGGTGCGCGACACGAAGTCGGCCGCCTGCTGCGGGTCGGTCAGCAGCTGGTCGTGCGAGAGCACGCCCTCGGCGCCGCTGCCGTCTTCCTCGCCCGCCATGCCTGACTCGAGCGACCCCAGGCAGCCCAGCTCGCCCTCCACCGAGACGCCGACCGCATGCGCCATTTCGACCACGCGGCGAGTCACGCCCACGTTGTAGTCGTAGCTTGCCGGGGTCTTGGCGTCTTCCATCAGCGAGCCGTCCATCATCACGCTGGTAAAGCCCGAACGAATGGCCTGCATGCACATCGAAGGGCTGGCGCCATGGTCCTGGTGCATCACGATGGGGATCTCCGGGTACATCTCCACCGCCGCCTCGACCATCTTGCGCAGGAAAGGCTCGCCGGCGTATTTGCGCGCACCGGCCGAGGCCTGCAGGATGACCGGGCTGTCGGTCTTTTTCGCGGCCTGCATGATGGCCTGGATCTGCTCCAGGTTGTTGACGTTGAACGCCGGCACGCCGTACTGGTGCTCGGCCGCGTGGTCGAGCAACTGACGCAGCGAAATCATGGCCATGGAAAGCTCCTGTGGATGTGGGGAATGCAAATGGATGAGGTCAGCGGCGGTCGTCCTGCAGGGCCTCGGCGGCCAGCAGGCGGCGCGCACGCTCGGCCACCACCTCCGCGGTCAGGCCGAACAGCTTGAACAGTTCGTCGGCCGGGGCCGATTCGCCGAAGCGGTCGAGCCCGACCACGTCGCCGTATTCGCCGACAAACTTCCACCACAGGCCGGTGCTGCCGGCCTCCACCGCCAAGCGCGGCAGGTGGCGCGGAATGACCGCATGGCGCCACGCGGCGTCCTGGCGCTCGAACACGTCCATGCACGGCACCGAGACCACGCGGGCCTCGATGCCCTCCTTTGCCAGCAACGCCGCGGCGGCCAGCGCAACGCCGACCTCGGAGCCGCTTGCCAGCAAGGCCACGCATTCCGATTGCGGACGCCGCAGCACGTAGGCGCCGCGCGCAATCGATTCGATGCGCGCGCTATCTTCACCCGCATGCGGCAGCGCCTGGCGCGTGAGCAGCAGGCAGCTCGGCCCGTCTATGCGGCGCAGCGCCTCACGCCAGGCCACCGCGGTTTCGGTCGCATCGGCAGGCCGCCAGACATCGACATCGGGAATCAGCCGCAGGCTCGATGCATGCTCCACGGGTTGGTGGGTCGGGCCGTCTTCGCCGAGGCCGATGGAGTCGTGCGTGAAAACATAGACGACCGGCAGCTTCATCAGCGCCGACATGCGCACGCCGTTGCGCGCGTAGTCGGAAAAAGTCAGAAACGTGCCGCCGAACGGACGAAAGCCGCCGTGCAGCGCAAGCCCGTTCATGATGGCCGCCATGCCGAACTCGCGCACGCCGTAGTGCACATGGTTGCCTGTGCCCGTGCCCTTGAGCGCGCGGTGGCCCTTCCAGTCGGTGAGGTTCGATCCGGTCAGGTCGGCCGAGCCGCCGATCAGCTCGGGCATGGTGGGGCCGACCTCGTCGAGCACCTGCTGCGAGGCCTTGCGCGTGGCGACCGATGCCTTGCGCTGTTCCGCGCCCGCGGCGGCCGAAGCCAACGCGTCTTCGACCTGCGCGGTGAGCGGCGCATCGGTGCGATGGCGCCGCAGCAGCTCGCGCGCAAGCACCGGGTGCTCGTGCGCATAGGCCGCAAAGCGCTCTTGCCACGCCTGGTGCAATGCGGCGCCCTTCTCGCGTGCCGACCAGGCCTGGGCAACCGCAGGCGGTACCTCGAAGGGCGCGGCGCTCCAGCCGAGCGCTTCCCGCGTCAGCGCTATTTCTGCATCGCCCAATGCTTCGCCATGCGCCTTGGCCGTGCCGGCGCGGTTCGGCGAGCCCTGGCCGATGCGCGTCTTGCAGCACACCAGCACCGGCCGGTCCGCCTCAACGGCCTTGGCAATGGCCGCATCGAGCGCCGCGGCGTCATGGCCGTCGACATTGCGCAGCACGGTCCAGCCATAGGCTTCGAAGCGGCCCGGCGTGTCGTCGCTGAACCAGCCGCCCACCTCGCCGTCGATCGAGATGCCGTTGTCGTCGTAAAAAACCACCAGCTTGCTGAGCCGCCATGTGCCAGCGAGCGAGCACGCCTCGTGGCTGATGCCCTCCATCAGGCAGCCGTCGCCCAGAAACACGTATGTGCGGTGGTCGATCACCTCATGCCCGGGCCGGTTGAATTCTTCTGCCAGCAGCTTCTCGGCCAGCGCCATTCCCACCGCGTTGCTGATGCCCTGCCCCAGCGGCCCTGTGGTGGTTTCCACGCCGGGCGTCAAGCCAAACTCCGGGTGCCCCGGCGTGCGCGAATGCAACTGCCGAAAGCGCCGAAGCTCGTCCATCGGCAGCGCATAGCCGCTCAGGTGCAGCAGCGCATAGAGCAGCATCGAGCCGTGGCCGTTGGAAACGACGAATCGGTCGCGGTTCATCCAGCGCGGGTCGGCCGGGTCGTGCCGCAGCCGGTGGCGCCACAGGGCCTCCGCGATGTCGGCCATGCCCATCGGCATGCCGGGGTGGCCCGAATTGGCGGCTTGCACGGCGTCCATGGCCAGCGCGCGAATCGCGTTGGCGCACTGCGTGCGCAAGGCAAGGTTTTCAATCGTCATGCCGAAGATCCTGTTGATGGTGTTGTGCGGTGTGCAGGGAGTGCGCGGCGCGTCAGATCGCATAGGCCTTCTTGCGGCGCTCCATCAGGCGCAGGATCATCGGCGTGAAGATCAGCTGCATGGCCAGTTCCATCTTTCCGCCCGGCACCACCAGCGTGTTGGCGCGCGACATGAACGAGTCGTGCAGCATGCTCAGCAAGTATGGAAAGTCGAAGCCGATCGGGTTGGCGAAGCGGATCACCACCAGGCTTTCGTCCGGGCTTGGAATGGTGCGCGCAATGAACGGGTCGGAGGTGTCCACCACCGGCACGCGCTGAAAGTTGATGTGCGTGCGCGTGAACTGCGGGCAGATGTAGTGCACATACTCGTTCATGCGCCTGAGGATCACGTCGGTCACGGCCTCCGTCGAATAGCCGCGCGTGTTCTTGTCGCGGTGCAGCTTCTGGATCCACTCCAGGTTGATGACCGGCACCACGCCGATCAGCAGGTCGACATGGCGCGCAATGTCGACCTTCTCCGTCGTCACGCCGCCGTGCAGGCCTTCGTAGAACAGCAGTTCGCTGGCGGGCAGCGTTTCCCACTCGGTGAAGGTGCCGGGCTCCTGCTTGAAGGGCGCTGCTTCCTGTGCGTCGTGCAGGTACTTGCGGCTGCGGCCGGCGCCGCATTCGCCGTAGTCGCGAAACAGCGCCTCCAGTTCCGCGAACAGGTTCGCGTCTTCGCCAAAGTGGCTGAAGTTGCGGTTGCCCGCGGCCTCGGCTTCGGCCATGGCCACCTTCATCGAATTGCGGTCGTAGCGGTGAAAGCTGTCGCCTTCCACAATGGCCGCCTTGACGCTCTCGCGCCGAAAGATGTTCTCGAAGGTTCGCGTGACGGACGTGGTGCCCGCGCCGGACGAGCCGGTAATGGCAACGATGGGATGTTTGGCTGACATGGTGGCCTTGGAGAGATAAAAAAAGCTGTGGTGCAACCGCTTTGCAATCGATTCGCAACCGCTCAGGCCGCGGTCGCAAAGAGTCCGCGCTTGCCGAAGAGCGGCGCCTGGTAGGTGTCCTGCGGGTCTTCGCTGTGGTAGGCCTCCACGCGCGCCACTTCTTCCGACGAGCCAAAGACGAAACCGATGCGCTGGTGAATCGACTCCGGCTCCACCGCCATCAACCGCCGCCTTCCGGTGCTGGCCATGCCGCCGGCCTGCTCGATCAAGAATGAAATGGGGTTGGCCTCGTACAGCAGCCGCAGGCGCCCGTCGCGGCCCGATTCCTTGCTGTCGCGCGGGTACATGAAGACGCCGCCGCGCATCAGGATGCGATGCGTCTCGGCCACCAGCGAGGCGATCCACCGCATGTTGAAGTCGATGCCGCGCGGCCCCTCCTTGCCGGCCAGGCATTCATCGACATAGCGCTTCACCGCCGGCTCCCAGAAGCGGCTGTTCGATGCGTTGATTGCAAACTCGCTGGTTTGCCGCGGAATGCTCAGGTTCGGGTGGCTCAGCACCCATTCGCCCAGTTGCGGATCGAGCGTGAACGCATGCGTGCCGTTGCCCAGCGTGAGCACCAGCATGGTCGAAGGGCCGTAGATCGCATAACCGGCGCCCACCTGTTCCGTGCCCGGCTGCAAAAAGTCTTCGGGCTTCGCATCGGCGTCGAGCGTCGGCGCGCGCAGTATCGAGAAGATGCTGCCCACCGCCACGTTCACATCGATGTTCGAAGACCCATCCAGCGGATCGAACAGCAGCAGGTACTTGCCGCGCGGGTACTGCTGCGGCGGAAGGTAAGGCTCTTCCATTTCTTCGGACACCATGCCCGCCACATGGCCGCCCCACTCGTTGGCGCGCAGGAACATGTCGTTGCTCAGTACGTCGAGCGTCTTCTGCTCTTCGCCCTGCACGTTCTGCGTGCTGGCGCTGCCCAGCACATCGCCCAGCGCACCGAGCGCCACCTTGCGCGAGATTGCCTTGCAGGCCAGCGAGACGTCGGTGATGAGCGCGTTGAGCGCGCCCGTGGCACCGGGGTGGCGGCGGCGCTCCTCGATGATGTACTGGGTCAGCGTGGCCTTGCCTGCAATGGGCATGATCGTCTCCTGTTGGATTTTTCAAACTCTGGTCGTTGCCGTCGTCGTCGCTTCTTCATCGCGGCGCACGGGGTGCGACTCGCGCACCGTCAGCAGCAGCTGCTGCGGCGTGGCAACGCGCCAAGCCGGCGCCGCGCCGGCCGCTGCCGCATGGCCGCCATAGCCCCATGCCACCAGCGCCGCCGGACAGCCGGCCGCATGCGCAGCCAGCAGGTCGGCCGGACCGTCGCCCACCATCAGCAGCCGCGCGGGTTCCACACCCAACTGGTGCGCCGCAGCCTGCAACAGGAAAGGCGCGGGCTTGCGCTGCGCCGCGGCGTCGGCGCCATAGACCCCCGCCATCGCCGGCAGCAGACCCGCTGCATCCAGCACGGCGCGTGCCAGCGGCGTCGGCTTGTTGGTCACCACCACCATCGGCAGCGTGCGGCGCAGCCTGGCGACCAGTTCCGCAATGCCTTCGAACACGCCGCCGAACTGCAATGGCGCCGCCAGCGTGACGGCATCGAACGCGCGGCGCAGCCGCAGGCGCAGTGCCTCGTCGCCCGGCACGCCTTGCCGGCGCAGGGCCTGCACGATGAGCGCGTCGGGGCCGTCGCCGATCCACGCGCGCACGGTGTCCAGGTCGAAGCGGGCCAGTCCTTCCTGTTGAAGCGCGGCATTCAGCGCCTCGCGAATGTCGGGCGCACTGTCGACCAGGGTGCCGTCCAGGTCGAAGGCGATGGCGTCGATGCCGCGCAGGTCTTTCGTCATGCGGGACACCCTTCCACGGCATGCCGTCCCTGCAGTGCCTGGGCGCGGATTGCGTCGATGGCTTCGCGGTAGCGTCCGCCGCTGAAGACCGCGGAGCCAGCCACCAGCGTGTCGGCGCCCGCCGCGCCGATGCGCGCCGCGTTGCCGGGCTTCACGCCGCCATCCACCTCTAGCCAGATGTCGCGCCCGCTCGCATCGATGCGGCGGCGCACCGCCTCGATCTTCAGCAGCACGCTCTCGATGAAGCTCTGCCCGCCGAAGCCGGGGTTTACCGACATCAGCAGCACCAGGTCGAGCTGGTCCAGCACATGGTCGAGCACCTGCAGCGGCGTCGCGGGGTTGAGCACCAGCCCGGCCTTGCACCCGCTGGCCGTGATGAGGCGGATCGTCCGGTCGATGTGCTCGGTGGCTTCGGGGTGAAAAGAGATGATCGAGGCGCCCGCCTCCGCGAACATGGGGATCAGCGCATCGACCGGCTTGACCATCAGGTGCACGTCGATCGGCACCGTTGCGTAGGGCTTGATGGCCTCGCACACCAGCGGTCCGATTGTCAGATTCGGTACATAGTGGTTGTCCATGACATCGAAATGGATCAGGTCGGCGCCGCCCTCGATGACCGCCGACACCTCTTCGCCGAGCCGCGCGAAATTGGCGGACAGCAGGCTGGGTGCGATGCGCATCGGCTGGCCGGACCGGGGCGGAGCGGTTTTCGGGTTCTGCATGTCAACAGCCCTCCCGGTAGAGCGCCTGCACCGCATTGAGCTGCGGCGCCGTGGAGGCCATGGCCAGCAGTTCCTCGATTTCCAGCCATGGCGCACGCTGGAGCTGGCCGCCAGGTTCGCCGGGCAGCGGATCGGTGGTGTCTCCCAGCCCGGGCAGCACCAGCCCCGCGCCGCGAAAGTCGCTGCCTTCGGTCCAGAAGGTGGGCGTGACCAGCGTCCAGAGGCCGGCCCCAAGGGCGGAGCGCAAGCCATTGGGCGAGTCTTCGATGGCGATGGCGCGCTCGGGCGGCACGCCCAGCGTGTCGAGCGCCAGCAGGTATATGTCGGAAGCCGGCTTCTTTGCGCGCACCTGGTCGCCGCAGGCAATCACGTCGAACATCGTGAGGCCGCGCGAACCCAGCGTGGCCTGCAGCAACGCGTCGATGTTGACGGCGGTGGTGGTGCTGGCAATGGCCAGCCGCAAGCCGGCGTTCTGGGCCTCTTCAAGAAAGCGCAGCACGCCGGGGCGCAGCGCAATGCCGCCGCGGCGCGCAATGTCGGTGTAGTGCTGTGTCTTGGCGGCGTGGATCTCGGGCACGCGTTCGTGCAGGCGCTTTTTCTCGGCTGTGCCCAGGGGCAGCGAGTCGATATAGGCCTTCATGCGCTCCTTGCCGCCCGTCACCGCCAGCAGCGAGCGGTACTCCGCCTGCTCCCAGTGCCAGCCGAGCCCCAGCTGGTCGAACGCGAGATTGAAGGCCATCCGGTGCACTTCCTCGGTGTCGGCCAGGGTGCCGTCCACGTCGAATACAAGGGCTTCGATGCTCATTTGCTTGCTCCTTCTGCCGGCGTTGAACTGGCCGGCGGGTTGAAGACGCGGCTGGCCAGAATGTCTTGCGCCTGGAGCGTGCAAAGCTGCTCGCGCGTCAGGGCCTGCTCGCTGCCGAAGAGGCGCGTGGCATGGCGCAGCCGGATGCGGTCGAGCGCATTGCGGATCGATCGCGCATTGGCAAAGTGCGGCTGGCTGCGCCTGAGGCTCACGTAGCGCCCAAAGGTGGAGGCCGCGCCGTCATCAAAGCTGTAGTTCAGCCGCCCCAGCATGAGCTGCGCAATCTGCATGAGCTCGGCTTCGCTGTAGTCCGGAAAATCGATGTGGTGCGCAATGCGCGAAGCCATGCCCGGGTTGCTGCTGAAGAAGGTCTCCATGCGGTCCTTGTAGCCCGCAAGAATCACCACCAGGTCGTCGCGCTGGTTCTCCATCACCTGCAGCAGAATCTCGATCGACTCCTGCCCGTAGTCGCGCTCGTTCTCGGGCCGGTACAGGTAGTAGGCCTCGTCGATGAACAGCACGCCGCCCATGGCCTTCTTGATCACTTCCTTGGTCTTGGGCGCCGTGTGGCCGATGAACTGGCCCACCAGGTCGTCGCGCGTCACCGCCACCAGATGGCCCTTGCGCACGTATCCCAACTGCTTGAGCACCTCGGCCATGCGCATGGCCACCGTGGTCTTGCCGGTGCCCGGGTTGCCGGTGAACGACATGTGCAATGAAGGCGGCTGCGACTGCAGCCCCTGCTCCTGGCGCAGCTTGTCGATCAGGAGCAGCGCCGCAATGTCGCGGATGCGGCCCTTCACCGGCGCCAGGCCGATCAGCTCGGCATCGAGCTGATCGAGCAGCGCCTTCACGCCCGACGACTCGAAGAGCTGCTTCGGCGCGGTGGCGACGGCCGGGGTGACGGGAGTTTCGGTGGCGTCCATGCGTGCCTCTGGCAATGCGCGTGCGGCGGGGTTCGATCAGTACCGGCTGCCTTCGGGCCGCGCCTGCACCGCATAGCTTTCGATGCTGTAGCGGATCGTGCGGCCCGGCTCCTCCGAGCGAATGAGGCGAAAGCCCGGCTCATTGGACGGCCGGTTGACGATGAACGACATCACGACCGACTCGGTGCCGTGCGTCGAATCGAACGCCGTCACGCGGATGTACTGCTGCGGAAAAGTCTTGCGGCAGGCCGCGAGCTCGAGCATGACGCCGGCCGCATCCTTGATGTCGAACATGGGGTTGCCGAACATCTCCCAGAAGGTGTTGCGCGGGTGCGGGTCGTCGGTGTATTCGAGGCCGATGGCCCAGCCCTTGTCCAGGCAATACTCGACCTGGCGGCTGATCTGCTCGTTGCTCAGGTCGGGCAAGAAGGAAAAAGTGCCTTGTGTGATTCGCATGTCGGTTGCTCCAGGAAAAAGGTGAACGGGCGGCCTCAGGCCATCGACGGCGTGGGCACGTAGTCCGACGTGTCGGTGGAGGCGTAGTTGAAGGAGATCTCGCCCCAGGTGTCGAGCGCGGCCGCCAGCGGGGTGCACCACTTGGCCGCGTCGCGCAATATTTGCGGGCCCTCGTTGGCAATGTCGCGCCCTTCGTTGCGGGCCAGCACCATGGCTTCGAGCGCCACCCGGTTGGCCGTGGCCCCGGCCTGGATGCCCTGCGGATGCCCGATGGTTCCGCCGCCGAACTGCAGCACCACGTCGTCGCCGAACAGGTCGAGCAGCTGGTGCATCTGGCCCGCGTGAATGCCGCCTGAAGCCACCGGCATCACCTTGCGCAGCGCGCCCCAGTCCTGGTCGAAGTAGATGCCGCGCGGCAAATCGACCTTGGTGTGGGTGTCGCGGCACACGTTGTAGTAGCCCTGCACGGTCATCGGGTCGCCCTCGAGCTTGCCCACGGCCGTGCCCGCATGGATGTGGTCCACGCCCGCAAGGCGCATCCACTTGGCAATGACGCGAAAGCTCACGCCGTGGTTCTTCTGGCGCGTGTAGGTGCCATGGCCCGCGCGGTGCAGGTGCAGGATCATGTCGTTCTGCCTGCACCAGTGGCTCATCGACTGGATGGCCGTGTAGCCGACCACCAGGTCGATCATCACGATCACCGAGCCGAGCTCCTTGGCAAACTGCGCGCGGCGGTACATCTCTTCCATGGTGCCGGCGGTGACGTTCAGGTAGCTGCCTTTCACCTCGCCGGTGGCGGCGCTGGCCTTGTTGACCGCATCCATCACGAAGAGGAAGCGGTCGCGCCAGTGCATGAACGGCTGCGAGTTGATGTTCTCGTCGTCCTTCATGAAGTCCAACCCACCGCGCAGGCCCTCATACACCACGCGGCCGTAGTTGCGGCCCGAGAGGCCCAGCTTGGGCTTGGTGGTGGCGCCCAGCAAGGGCCGGCCGAACTTGTCGAGCCGCTCGCGCTCCACGACGATGCCCGTCGGCGGGCCGGCAAAGGTCTTGACGTAGGCCACCGGAAACTTCATGTCCTCCAGCCGCGCCGCCTTCAGCGGCTTGAAGCTGAAGACGTTGCCGATGATGGAGGCGGTCACGTTGGTGATGGAGCCCTCTTCGAACAGCGAGAGGTCATAGGCCACGTAGCAGAAATACTGGCCGGGGTTGTTGGGCACCGGCTCCACCTTGTAGGCCTTGGCGCGGTACATGTCGCACGCGGTGAGGCGGTCGGTCCACACCACCGTCCAGGTGGCGGTGGACGATTCGCCGGCCACGGCCGCGGCGGCTTCGATGGCGTCCACGCCGTCTTGCGGGGTGATGCGAAACAGCGCGAGGATGTCGGAGTCCTTGGGCACGTAGTCGCCGTCCCAGTAGCCCATTTGCGCGTACTTCAGCACACCGGCCGAATAGCGCTTCTTGGCGTCGGTGATCTGGATTGCTTCGTTCATGTTGCCCATGGAGTGCCTCTCGAAAAGAAGTGGTTTGGTGCTGTCTGGTGAAGTGAATGTAGGCCGCGTGAAAGATTAAGAAAAATTAAATCTTTTGACATTCACATTTGCCAAACCTAATATCACCGTCATGCCTCTTTCCAAGCACGCGAGCTTTCGCCAGCTCGCCACCTTTCACGCCGTGGCGCGGCTCGGCAGCGTGTCGCTTGCGGCGGATGAAATGCACCTAACGCAACCGGCGGTGTCGATCCAGATCGGCACGCTGGAGGAATCGGCCGGTACGCCGCTCTTGCAGCGCACGGGCCGCGGCATCCGGCTGACCGAAGCGGGCGAATTGCTGGCGGGTTATGCGGGCCGCATCCTCGACCTGTGGCGCGAGGCGGGCGACGAAATGGCCATGCTGCAGGGCGTGTTCTCGGGCACGCTGCGCGTGGGCGCCATCACCACGGCCGAATACCTGCTGCCGCCCATATTGGTGAACTTCGCCAAGGAGCATCCGAAGGTGAAGGTGAAGCTGCAGGTGGGCAACCGCGACGAGATCGTGCGCATGCTCGCGGGGCAGGAGATCGACATCGCCATCATGGGCCGACCGCCTGCCGAGCTGAAGACAAACTCCAGCGCCTTCGCCAAGCATCCGATGGCCTTTCTCGCAGCGCCGAGGCATCCGCTGATGTCGGCGCCCAAGCCCACGCTTGCCATGCTCTCGGACACGCGCATGCTGGTGCGTGAGCGCGGCTCGGGCACGCGCACCACGGTCGAGCGCTTCTTCAAGGACCAGGGGCTGCCGCTTCGCATCGGCTCCGAGCTGTCGAGCAACGAGGCCATCAAGCAGATGTGCGCCGCGGGCTTCGGGATCGCCTTTCTGTCGATGCACACCTGCGTGCTCGAGATGAACGCCGGCCTGCTGGGCGTGCTGCCCGTGCCCGGCAACCCGGTGGTGCGCGACTGGTACGTGATGCACCTTGCGTCGCGGCAACTGCCTCAGGTGGCGCTGGCTTTCGAGGAATACCTGCGCATGCATGGCCAGGCGCAGATCCAGCAGCAGCTGGGTTCGCTGCCTGCGGCGCGCGCGCCGGCAAAGAAGCGCAGCGCACGGCGCGCCGCCTGAGCCTTTGGTGTCGCGGGCTCAGACGCCGAGCTGCACCCGCATGCCGACCCACACCGCCCGCGGCGCGCCCGGTGCCACGAACTGCGAGTTGCGCCACGCATCCGGAGACGCCACCGCGCCGCTCGCGTCAAAGCCGTTGTGGCCCAACTGCCCCGCGGTGCCATAGCGGCGGTTGAACACGTTGGCCACCTTGGCAAAAAGCTCCACGTTGCGGCCGAGCTTCCAGCGCGTGGTGAGGTCGAGCAACGCATAGCCGCCGATGCGGCCGCTGCCGCTGAAGTCCGCCCCGTCGGGCATGTGCAGGCCGTTCTCGTTGCCGCGCACCGTCTGCCGCGAATACAAGCGGTAATGCGCGCCCAGGCTCCAGCTGGGCGTGATCCGCCAGTCGACGTTGAGCTTGAGCGAGTGCGCCGGCAGGCCCGGCAAGCGGTCTCCGGGGCGCACCGCGATCTCGCCTTCGCCTGTGCAGGCGGGGCTGGCCTCCTCGGTACTGTTCGATTCGGACACCAGGCACGCCGGCGAGTCGTACCTTGCGCGCAGGTAGCTGTAAGACAGCGACCAATCGACGCGATCGCTCTGCTGCGAAAGGCCGAGCTCCACGCCCTGGCGCAGGGTGCGCCCGAAGTTGCTGAAGTAGCCGCGAGAGAGCCCGCTGCTGACGAACAGCAGGTCGTCCTTGTTGACGGTGCGGAACACCGATGCGTTCCACCGCAGCCCATGGTCGAGCGTGCCGCGCAACCCGGTTTCGAAGGTCTGCGAAACCACCTGCTTGAGCGGCGGATCGGACTGCAGCGCATTGGGCAGCACGCAGGCGTTGGCCGGGTCGGAGCAGCCCAGCTCGATGGGGCTTGGCGCACGGCTGCCCTGGCTCCATCCGGCATAGGCCGTGAGCCGCGGCGTGGCCTGCCACGTGAGGCCGACGGCGGGGTTGAACTTCTTGTAGCGGCCTTCGCCGTCGAGCTGGGTCGAGAGCCCGAGCAAGGCGCGCCCGTCGTCGCGGGTGGACACACGTGTGTCGTTGTAGCGGCCCGAAAGGCTGAGCTGCAGGTTCGACCGCAGCGTGATCAGGTCTGAAAGATAAATGCTCGTGGTGCGGCTCTTGCCCGCGAGCAGCGCGTCGGCCTCGGCTTCTTCCTGCGGCACCACGGCGCGCGTGCCGTCAAGAAAGCCTTCCGCTTCGGTCTGCAGGAAGTGCGTGCGCGCGCGGTCCACCGAGGCGCCGAAGGTCAGCTGGTGAATGCCGGCCGTGTAGGTCGACTGCAGCGCCACGCCCTCGCCGCGCTGCCGCGTGTAGGTGCGGTTCTCCACGCCTGTTTCTTCGACCTCGGGCGGTTCGAAATCGTCGTTGAGGTCGCCGTTGAGCGTGCTGTAGCGCGAGCGCCGCGTGTAGGCCGTCATGGAAATCGTCTGCACATCGCTCAGCCGGTAGCTGGCATTGAGCGTCAGCATCGACATGCGGTTGTCGGTGCGGTCTGGCCGCGTGTACACCTGCCTGCGGTTCTGCGCCAGCATCGACTCGGGCAGCAGGCCGTTGCCGATCATGCGGTTGTCGCCGTGGGTAAAGCTCAGGTCCCACGAGAGCTTTCCGCTGTCTTGTCCCACCTTGGCAAACAGCTGGCGCACGCGCGAGGGCGAGTAGTTGCGCCAGCCGTCTTCGTTGAGCCCGCCAAGCGCGAGAAACAGGTGCCCGCTTTCGCCCAGCTTGCGGCCGTGCGTGAGCTCGGTGCTCACGCGGCCGAAGGAGCCGGCCTGCAGCTCCAGCTCGGTGCCGGGGTGCGTGTCTCCCCGCTTGGTCTGCAGCGACAGCGCACCGCCGAGCGTGTTCAGCCCGAACAGCGGGTTGGAGCCCGGCAAGAGCGTGATGCTCGAGATGGCCGCCCTCGGAATCAAGTCCCAGTTCACCACGTCGCCGAAGGGCTCGTTCACGCGCACGCCGTCCTGGTACACCGAGAGGCCCTGCGGCGTGCCCAGCACCGGGCTCGCGGTGAAACCGCGGTAGTTCACATCCACCTGGTACGGGTTGCCCTGGATCTCGTTCACGTTCACGCTCGGCAGCTGCGTGGACATGAAGTCGGGCAGATTCAGGCTCTGCGCGCGGCGCAGGCTCCGGTCATCGGCCGTCTGCACGTTCGACGGGATCTGGTCCTTGGGCACCTCGATGCCCGGCACGGGCGTGGTGCTGACCACTTCGACGGCCGGCAGGCTGCCCGGCTGCGCCGCGGCCTCTTGCGCCTGGCCCGGCATCGGGCACGCTGCGGCGGCCACGGCAAGGCCGATCAGCCGGCGGGTGTTCTTTTTGAGCTGCTTGCTCGGTCGGCTCACGAATGCTCCTCCTCTTCAGGTGCCGGTGCGCGTAAGCCCCAGCTTTTCCACCATGGCGCGCTCCTGCGCAAAGATTTCCCGGCAAGACTGCGCATACGCTTCCGGCCCCAGGTAGTCGACTTCCTGGTCGTACTTGGCCAGTTCGTCCTTGAAGCGCTGGTCGAACATGGCCTTCCTGAAGGCGTCATGCAGCACCTTCACCACGGCCGGCGGCATGCCGCGCGGCCCGGCCAGCCCATAGGGCGACTTGGCCACGATGTCGAAGCCAAGTTCGCGCAGCACGGGCACCTGCGGCCAGCGCTTCGACCGCTCGCCTGAAAAAATCGCCAGCAGCCGCAGCGTGCCGGCATCCACCGCCGGGCCGAAGCCTGTGGAGTTGACGCCCGCCATCACCTGCCCGCCCGCTATCGCGTTCAGCTGCTCGGCCGTGCCCTTGTACGGCACGTGGATGTAGCGCAGGCCGCGCGCCGTGAACAGCTCTTCCAGCACCATGTGCGGCGTGGTGCCGATGCCGTTGGTGGCAATGGTCAGTTCGCCGGGCCGCGCACGCGCGAATACGAACAGGTCTTCGAGCGAGCGCACCGGGCTGCCCGCCGCCACCAGCATGCCGAAGGTGACGCTGGACACCTGGATGACCGGCGTCACGTCGCGGATCGGGTCCCACAGCACCTTTTGCGTGTGCGGTGCGCGAAAGACCGGCTGCGGCATCTGCGCGATGGTGTAGCCGTCGGGCCGCGCCTGCTGCAGCACCGGCATGGCCAGCGTGCCGCCGGCGCCGCCGCGGTTCTCGGTCAGCACCGTCTGGCCCAGCGGCACTGAGGCCAGCTCGGCAAGGAGCCGCAGCGAAATGTCGGTGGCTCCGCCAGCAGGCCACGGCACCCACAGCGTGATGGGGCGCGAGGGAAAGGGCTCGGTCGAAGCGCCGGCGCGCGCCAGGGGCAGCGCGCCCAGCGCCAACGCGGCTGCATCGCGCAGCCAGCGGCGCCGGGTGGAGCCGCCCTGCCCGCTCACGGCCCGCCTCCTCCGCGCTTGGTCAGGCCGCCGAAGCCGCGCTGCGGGTCGTAGCCCCAGCAGGCAAAGCCGAAGAAGACGATCAGGCAGCCCAGCACCACATAGGGCGCGAGGCCCGGGTCCTTGCCATAGAGCGCGAAGCGGATCCACTCCACGGCGTAGGTGAACGGGTTGAAGCGCGCCAGCTGGTACACCCATTCGGCCCCGGACTCCTGCAGCTTCCACAGCGGGTAAAGCGCGGTCGACAGGAAGTACATCGGAAAGATGACGAAGTTCATCGTGCCCGCAAAATTCTCGAGCTGCTTGATATGCACCGACAGCAGCAGGCCGAGCGCACCCAGCATGAGCGCCCCGGCCGCCAGCGCCACCAGCGCATGCAGCCCGGCAAGCGACAGCAGCGGCAACTCGGTGCCGATGAGCGCCGCCACGATCACGAACACCAGCGCCTGCAGCACCGACAGCAGCGCGGTGGCGCACAGCTTGGAAAACAGCAGCCAGGGCCGCGGCAGCGGCGCCGTCAGCAGCAGGCGCATCAGCCCCATCTCGCGGTCGTACACCATGGCAAGCGACGACTGCATGCCGTTGAACAGCAGCACCATGCCGACCAGCCCCGGCACGATGTAGACGTCGTACGGAATGTAGGTGTCGTAGGGCTCGACGATCGCCACGCCGAACACGTTGCGAAAGCCCGCCGCAAAAACCGCCAGCCACAGCAACGGCCGCACCAGCGCCGACACCAGCCGGCCGGTTTGCTGCGAGAACTTGTAGAGCTCGCGCAGCACGATGGCGCGCATCGCCTGCAGCGCGTGGCCAAGGCCCTGCCGGGCGGCCGGCTCGGCGTGGCCGCCTGCGGGCGTTTCGGTTTTCAGCGCCCGTTCGGACATAGCTTCTCCGGCGCATCGGCACCCAGCGTGTCGAGCACATTGCGGGCATGCAGCACACCTTCGGCCGGCGCCTGCGCAATCACGCCCTGGCCGTCGGTCAGCAGCATGGGCTGGCGCAGCTGGCCGTCCCAGGCGCGAAAGCTCAGGCCGGTGCCCTTGGAGCCGTCGAGCGCGCTTTTCGCAATGGCCTGCGCCCAGGCCGCGTTCGGGCCCTTGGGCGCAGCAATGGCGACGGCCGTCAGGGTCTTTCCGGCCATCCAGGCGGACCAGTCGTGCGCCGTCATCGGCCGCTTGGCTGCCTTGGCAAAGCGCCGCGAGACCTGCGGCGCGCCGTAGCGCTCGAACTGCGCATGCCACGCCAGCGCCACCAGCCCGCCGTCGCCCACCACCGGGCGCGGCAGCACGGTGCGGTAAGGCAGCGTGCGGGCGAACTCGCCGTCGCTGTCGACCACCCACACGGCGTCGTAGCTGTTGCCGGCCGTGAGCAGCAGCGGATTGGCCAGGTCGCGCTCGCGCGGATCGGCCGAAAGCTTGAACGGCTTGGTGGCCACCACCTGCAGGCCGTAGCGCTTGATCGACGCCTGCGCGGTGGCCGCGCGCAATGCATCTTGCGGGCTGCCGCCCACCAGCAGAAGCAGCTTGCTCCATTTGCGCGACACCAGCGTCTGCGCCAGCGCATCGCTGCGCATGCGCTCGCTGGGCATCAGGTGGAACAGGCGAGCGCGGCAATCCTGCTGGCGCAGGCGGTCGGATGCGTCGCCCAGGTTCAGCACCGGCAGCCTCACGGCATCGGCCACGGCCAGCGTCCAGTCGGCGGGCAGGTCGGTCAGCAGCACCGCAGCGCCGGCTTTCTCGGCCGCCACCGCCGCGGCGCGTGCCGCCGCTATGGAAGCGGCCGGCGCAGTGGAAAGCGCCACCTCGGTTCCCGCGGCCTCGAGCTCGAACTTCGCTTCCTCGAGCGCCACCTCAAGCCCGTCGGAAAGCGGCCCGCCCGGATGGCCGAGGTAGGCCCGCTCGAGCCGCGAGCGTTCCATGCGAGGGTCGTCGTCGGGCGTGATCAGCGTGGCCTTGAGCACGGCCGCGCTCACCGCCACCGGCGCCACGAACGACGCGAGCGCCGCAGCCGTCAACCAGGCGCCCGCTGATCTTTGTGCCGGTGCGCGCATCCTCATTCGACGATCACGAGCCCATAGGGCACGCGCCCTACCGGAACGCTCTTGATGGCCTTGGCGCCGGCCACGTCGACCACGGTCACGTCGTCGCTCAGGCCGTTGACCACGTAGAGCCGCGCCTGCGCCTTGTCGAGCGTGACGTTCCAGGCCCGCTTGCCCACCAGCACCAGCGAGCCCACCTTGCGGCTCGGCACATCGACGAAGGCCACGTGGTTGGCGCGGCCAAGGCCCACGAAGGCCCGCTTGCCGTCGCTCGTCATCTGGATGCCCACAGGCGTGATGTCTTCGGCGCGCGCGCCCTTCACTTCGAACTTCAGCGTGTCGATCACTTCGTTCGTGGCGGTCGAGACGATGCTGACGCTGGCGCCCAGCTCGTTGGTGATCCACAGCTCTTTGCCGTCAGGCGTGATCGCCATGCGCCGCGGGCGCTTGCCGGCTTTGATGTTCTTCACCACCTTGCCGGTGGCAGTGTCGATCACGTGCACGAGGCTGGCCACCTCGGAGGTCACATACAGGGTCTTCCCGTCGGCGCTTACCTTCACGCCCTCCGGTTCCGCACCCACCTTCACCGAGCGCAGCTTCTTGCCGCTGGCCGTGTCGATGAAGCTGGCTTCGCCCGCGTCTTCGTTCGAAACGTAGATGACCTTGCCGTCCGGCGAGAGATCGAAGGCCTCGGGCTCGTCGCCCAGCGAAATGCGCCGCACCGACTTTCCGCTGGCCGGATCGATCAGGTCGGCCTGGTTGGAGTCGGTGCAGGCCACCATGATCTGGCGCTCGGGCGTCAGCTGGATGTGGCGAGCCCGCTTGCAGGTGGCAATGGTGCCCTTCACGGTCAGCGTTGCCAGGTCGATCATGGTCAACGCGTTGTCCTTCTCGCTCGAAACGTAGGCCGTTCCCTGCGCCAGCGCGGCGCCGCTCGCGGCCAGTGCGAGCGCGCCAGCGGCCGTGCGAAGCAGCGCGCCAGGGCCCTGAAGGAAAGAAAGTTGCGGCATGCGATGTCTCCATTTTTCTTTGACTCGAATTCTTCTTGTTTCAGGCCGTGCGTGCGATGAAGCCCGCCTCCAGCGTGGCGCCGCCCAGCAACCCGGTGACCTGCGAGGGCGTGCCGTCCGCCAGCAGCGCTCCCTTGTGCAGCACCAGCACGCGGTCGGCCTCCTCGGCCTCTTCGACCCGATGCGTTGCCCACAGCACGCACACGCCGCGTTCGCGCACGTCCGCGCGCAAGGCCGCCAGGAGGTCCTGCCGCGATTTCGGGTCGAGCCCCACCGTGGCTTCGTCCATCAGCAGAACGGCGGGCCGGTGCAGCCCGGCGCGCGCAAGCTCGACCTTGCGGCGGTTGCCGCCCGACAGCTCGCGCACCTTGCGGTCGAGGTCGGCGTCGATGTTCAGGCGATCGCAGGCCGATGCGATGCGCTCCTGCGCGAGCCGCCGCGGCAGGCCGTGCAGGTCGGCCTGGAACAGCAGGTTGCGCCGGATGCTCAGGTCCAGGTCGAGCGACATCTGCTGGAACACCACGCCGATGTGCCGCAGTGCAGCAGTGGCCGAGCGGCGCAGCGAATGGCCGGCGACCTCTACCTCGCCTTCATCGGCCGCGAACATGCCCGTCAACACCTGGAACAGGGTCGACTTGCCCGCGCCGTTGGGGCCGAGCAGCGCCACGAACTGGCCCGCCGGCAATTGCAGCGACAACGACCGAAGCGCCGTGCGCGTTCCATAGCGCTTGGTTAAGTCGATGGTTCGCAGCATGTAGATCGGTGAGATTTGTCGAGCTGTCCGGGCTTCGATGGTATGGGCCGTTTGCTGATCAAGCCGCAAATTCTGTGCCTCTGGCCGGCAAGGGTTTTCACTGTGATGCGTCCCTATTCATTTGCCCGCGCAAGCGGCCCCTGCTGCTCATCCACGCCGGGCATGCGTACTTTGCACGAGACACTTTGCGTCAAATTTGGATGCGCACACAAGGCGCACGCAAGCGCATGCGTGTTGTGCTGCGCTGCGCAATGCTTCGAACGGCCCGGGATTTCCCTAGGTCCGATGCGCCTTGCGGTACGCCGTCGCAAGCTGCGCGCTGACACACTGCTCAGGCGTCCCCGCGAGTGAAGCCTGAGGCCTTGGCAACCGGCGCGCGATGCAACGTGGGCCGGGCACGGCTGAAAACGGCAGGCATGGATGTTGCGGACCGCAGCATTCGCCAAAGCGATCGAAAGATCCGCTGGCTGCTGCCAGATCCGTGTTCCAAACCCACTGAAATGTGAGGAGACATATATGAAGTTTTCCAGGCAGATCGCCGGCCGTCTCGTACGGCATATCGGCGTCGCGGTGTTGGCTCTCCCGGCTTTGGCGCTAGCCAATGCCGACGTGGAGAAAAACATCGCCAACTCCAAGAACTGGGCCACGCAAGCGGGCGATATGTTCAACCAGCGCTATAGCAAGTTGAATCAGATCACCAAGAGCAACGTGGGCAAGATGCAGGTCGCGTGGACGTTCTCCACCGGCGTGCTGCGCGGACACGAGGGCTCGCCCCTGGTGGTCGACGGCACGATGTACCTGCACTCGCCGTTTCCCAACAAGGTGTACGCACTCGACATAGAAACCCAGAAGATCCTCTGGAAGTACGAGCCCAAGCAGGACCAGTCGGTCATTGCCGTCATGTGCTGCGACACCGTGAACCGGGGCCTCGCCTATGCCGAGGGCAAGGTCTTCCTGCAACAGGCGGACACCACGCTGGTGGCGCTCGACGCGAAGACCGGCAAGGTGGCGTGGACGGTGAAGAACGGCGATCCGAAGGTCGGCGCCACCAACACCAACGCCCCTCACGTCTTCAAGGACAAGGTCATCACCGGCATCAGCGGCGGCGAGTTCGGGGTGCGCGGCTTCCTGGCCGCCTACAACATCAAGGACGGCAAGCTGGCGTGGAAGGGCTTCAGCACGGGCCCCGACGAAGAAATGCTGATGGACCCGGCCAAGACCATGACCTGGACCGACGGCAAGCTCGCGCCGGTGGGCAAGGACTCTTCGCTGAAGACCTGGAAGGGCGACCAGTGGAAGATCGGCGGCGGCACCACCTGGGGCTGGTACAGCTACGACAAGGCGACCAATGCCGTGTACTACGGCACCGGAAACCCGTCGACCTGGAACCCCTCGCAGCGTCCCGGCGACAACAAGTGGTCGATGAGTATCTTCTCGCGCGACGTGGACACGGGCAAGGTCAACTGGGTCTACCAGATGACGCCTTTCGACGAATGGGACTTCGACGGCATCAATGAAATGATCCTGGCGGACATCAACGTCAAGGGCAAGCCGACCAAGGCGCTGGTGCACTTCGACCGCAACGGCTTTGCCTACACGCTGGACCGCGTGACCGGCGCGCTGCTGGTGGCCGAGAAGTACGACCCCAAGGTGAACTGGGCCACCCACGTGGACATGAAGACGGGCCGCCCGCAGGTGGTTGCCAAGTACTCCACGGCGCAGAACGGCGCGGACGTGAACACCAAGGGCATCTGCCCCGCGGCGCTCGGCAGCAAGGACCAGCAACCCGCCTCCTTCGATCCCAACACCAAACTCTTCTACGTGCCGACGAACCACGTCTGCATGGACTACGAGCCGTTCAAGGTCGAATACACCGCGGGCCAGCCGTACGTGGGCGCCACGCTGTCGATGTACCCCACGCCGGGCAGCCATGGCGGCATGGGCAACTTCATCACCTGGGATGCGGGCACCGGCAAGATCGTGCAGACCAAGGCCGAGAAGTTCTCGGTGTGGAGCGGCTCGCTGAACACCGCCGGCGGCATCTCCTGCTACGGCACGCTGGAGGGCTACCTGAAGTGCGTGGACGCCAAGGACATCAACAAGGAGCTGTTCAAGTTCAAGACGCCGTCCGGCATCATCGGCAATGTGTTCACCTATGAGCACAAGGGCAAGCAGTACATCGGCGTGTTCTCGGGCATTGGCGGCTGGGCCGGCATCGGCATGGCCGCGGGCATCGACCCCGAGAAGAGCACCGAAGGCCTGGGCGCAGTCGGCGGCTACAAGGAGCTGAGCCAGTACACCGAGCTCGGTGGTTCGCTGACGGTGTTCGCGCTGCCGAAGAACTGACGAGACCGCAACCCGCGAGAGATGAAACGCGGGGCCGGGAGAGCGCACTCACGAGAGGGCTCTCCCTTGTATTTCCCACAATATCGGAGACCCTGGAGCCATGAAATTCCGTACGTCAGCGTTGCTGTCTTCCCTTTTTCTGATTGCAGGCGTGGCCTGCACCCTGGCCGTTGCAGCGCCGGACCCGGCGCCCTACAAGGTGACCGATGGCTACAAGGTCGACCCTGAGACCATGAAGGGCTTCCGTACCTGGCGCTCCGCGGCCTGTGACCGCTGCCACGGGCCCAACCAGGAAGGCATGGTGGGACCTTCCCTCATCACCAGCCTGAAGACCCTGAAGAAGGAAGAATTCATCAAGGTCGTGCGTGACGGACGGCTGGACAAGGGCATGCAGAGCTTCGGCAACAACCCGGCGGTGATGGAAAACATCAACCAGCTCTATGCCTACCTGAAGGGCCGGTCCGACGGCGCCATCACGCGCGCCCGCGTGGAAGAAAACAAATGACCGCCCGGCCGCGCGCTGGCAGGCCCGTGGCTTTCGGCGCACGCCTCGGGGCGGTGCTGGCGGGCGCGGCATGCTGCTGCGCGCTGGTTCCGGCGGTGGCCATGGCCCAGGAAACGCCGCCGCGCAAGGCGCTGCGCGTGTGCCAGGACCCCAACAACATGCCCTTCTCCAACGCCAAGGCAGAAGGCATCGAGAACCGCATTGCCGAGCTGTTCGGCAAGGCGCTGGGGCTGCCGGTAACCTACTACTCGTTTCCGCAGCGGCTGGCCTTCTTTCGCAACACGCTGCGCTACAAGCTGCCGGGGCAAGACTATCCGTGCGACATCGTGATGGGCGTGCCCGTCGGGCTCGACGAGGTTTCGGTCACCAAGCCTTACTACCGCTCGACCTACGCGCTGGTGTTTCCCAAGGGCAAGGGCATGGACAACGTGGCCTCGGCGGAAGACTTCCTGAAGCTCGATCCGGCCAAGCTCAAGTCGCTGCGCATCGGCATCTACGACCGCTCGCCGGCATCGCAATGGCTCAACCGGCACGGCCTGCTGGAGCAGGGCATTCCCTACAAGCTCATGAGCGCAGACCCCGCCCAGTACCCGGGCGAGATCGTCGAGCGGGACCTGGCCGAAGGCAAGCTCGACGCCGTGGTCGTGTGGGGGCCGATTGCGGGCTTCTTCGCCAAGCGCGTCAAGACGCCGAATCTCGTCGTGGTGCCGCTGAAGTCCGAGAAGGGCCTCAAGCTCGACTACCAGATGGCCATGGGCGTGCGCTACGGCGAGCGCGAATGGAAGCAGCAGATCGAGGGGCTGATCGAATCCAAGGCGCCCGAGATCCAGGCCATCCTGAAGGAGTACGGCGTTCCGCTGGTCGATGCATCTTTCGGAGCGCCCAACAACTGATCGGGTCTTTCATGCGCTTCGCCATTGCCTTCCCGCTGCGCGCCCTGCTCTGCGCCCTGCTCCTTGCCCCGATCGGTCCGCATGCCGAGACCGACAAGCGCGACTTCTCGCAGGCCGAGCGGCTGCTTTTCATGACGCCGCAGCTCAAGGGCCTGCAGGCGCCCATGCTGCTGCGCTACACCTTCGGCAAGACCGGCACCTTCGAGCAGAACTTCGACGACAGCGTGACCGTGGCGCTGAGCGCCAAGGCCGACGGCCGCTGCTGCGACGCCAAGGGCGTGTTCCTGAGCGACGCGCGCAAGGTCCAGGTGCCCGACGTGCCTGCGGCCGAGGGCAACCCCGTGATCCTCTATTTTCTGGAACACGATGTTCGCGAGATGAAGCGGCTCACGCGCGGCTCCGACTACCACTTTCGCAAGCGCATTCGCATGGCGATCTACCAGGCCGCCGATGTACGCGACGTGTCACTGCGCTACCAGGGCCGCACGGTCAAGGGCAAGGAGATTGCGTTCAGCCCCTTCCTGGACGACCCGAACCGGCCGAAGTACGAAAGGTTTGCGAAGAAGAGCTACCGCTTCACGCTGTCCGATGCCGTGCCGGGCGGCGTGTACGGCATTCGCACCTCCACACCGGGCGAGAGCGCTGCGGCGCAGCCCCTGCTCGTCGAAGAGCTGCTCATCGACGGTGCCAAGGCGCCGGCACGCTAAGGTCGCTTTTTCGAATTTCCCGCGAAAGCCATGACAAAAAACATTCTCCGCATTCTTTGCCTGCTGGCCCTGCCGATGGGCGTGCACGGCGCTCCGCGCACGAACAACGACTTTCCCACGGTGGACCGCGTGCTGTACGTGCAGGAGTGCATCGCCGCCCATCCGGACGCGGGCAACTTCGAGATGACGAACAAATGCTCTTGCGCGCTCGACGCGCTCGCCAAGGAGATCAAGTACGAAGACTACGTGCAGCTGAGCACCGCGGCCAAGGCAACCACCATCGGCGGCGAGCGCGGCGGCTACATCCGCGATTCGGAAAAGCTGCAGGCCGACATCAAGCGCTACAAGGCGCTGCAGGCCAAGGTGACCAAGGGCTGCTTCATCGGCCCGCCGACCGCACGCTGAGTCACATCACCCAGGGCAAGCTGCCATGACGGCCACCGCACCCCCTGCGCGCCTGATGCTTGCCGCCCTGCTGCTCTTCTGCACCTCGGCCGGGGCCGCGCCGTTCGCCTACATCACCAACCAGGGCAGCCATGACGTGTCGGTGATCGACCTTGCGACGCAACGGGTGGTCGCCAGCATTCCGGTGGGCAAGTCGCCGGCCGGCGTGGTCGCGTCCAGTCGCGCGGGCCGCACCTTCGTCTCCAACCCCGACAGCAAGACCATCTCGGTCATCGACATGCGCCAGCAGAAGGTGGTGAACACGCTGCCCGCGGGCGACGGGCCGGTGGGCATCGACATCTCCGGGGACGGAAAGCACCTATACGCGGCTGACTGGTACAGCAGCCGTCTGCTGGTGTTCGATGCACTGGCTGACAAAGCCTCGAAGCCATTGGCCTCGATTGCCGTCGGCCGTGCGCCGGCGGGCGTGGCCGCGCATTCCGACGGCGCCACGGTGTTCGTGGCCGAGCGCGACGACGACAGCGTGGCCGTGGTCGACACCGCCACGCGCCGGGTGGCTGCGCGCGTGCGCGTCGGCAGCCATCCGTTCGCGCTGCTCTACGACGCTCCGCGCGCTCGGCTTTATGCACTCAACGTGCAAAGCAACGACGTTACGGTGGTCGATGTGCGCGACACCCGCAGGCCCGCCTTCGTCGCCACCGTGAAAGTGGGCAAGGCGCCCTACGGCGCCGCGCTGGCGCAGGGCGGCGCGCTTCTGTATGTGACCAACCAGCACGAAGACACCGTGAGCGTGATCGACGCCGCCTCGCTGAAGGTGCTGCGCACCCTGCCCGGCTTTGCCTACCCCGAGGGCGTTGCCGCGCATGGCGACCGCGTGTATGTCGTGAACTGGATGGACGACAACGTGCAGGTGCTGGACGCCGCGAGCGGGCAGAAGCTCGCCACCATCGCCACGGGGCAGAACAGCCGCGGGTTCGGCGCCTTCATCGGCGCGCCCGTGGAGCCTTGAATCTTTTCCCGACCTTTCTTTTCTCCTTCATCACGGACGTTTTCCATGCCGACTCAACCTTTCAGCCGAAGAACTCTCTCCGTCCTGCTCGCATCCGCCCTGCTCACCGCATCGGCCTCCAGCCTCGCCCACGGGCCGACGCGCCAGAAAGTGAGCGAGAAAGTCACCATCGAAGCGCCCGCCGATGCGGTATGGGCCAAGGTCAAGAACTTCAACGCGTTGAAGGAGTGGCACCCCGCGGTGGCCGACAGTCCGGCCGACAAGGGCAACGCCGAAGGCTCGGTTCGCACCGTCAAGCTCAAGGACGGCGGCACGCTGGTCGAAACGCTCGAAAGCTACGACGACGCGCAAAAGAAATACAGCTACCGCGCCAAGGACGGCGGCGCGCTGCCGGTCACCAACTACACCTCCATCCTCTCCGTGGTGGCGGACGGCGGCAAGTCGGTCGTCGAATGGCGCGGCGCCTTCTACCGCGGCTTTCCCAACAACAACCCGCCGCCGGAGCAGAACGACGAAGCCGCGCTCAAGGCGGTGACCGGCGTCTACAAGGGCGGGCTCGCCCACCTGAAGAAGATGATGGAGTCGAAGTAGCCCCGGCGGGCTTCGATGGCACCACCATGGGCTCCCAGGAACAACTCGAAGACTGGCGGCGCCTTGCGCTGCGCGTGGAAAGCGAAGTCGCCAAGGCGGTGATCGGGCAGGCGGAGACGATCCGCCTCATCAACGTGGCGCTGTTCGCGCGCGGCCACGTGCTGCTCGAGGGCGACGTGGGCGTCGGCAAGACGACGGTGCTGCGCGCCTTCTCGCGCGCCATCGGCGGCGACTTCGAACGCGTCGAGGGCACGGTCGACCTGATGCCGGGCGACCTTGTCTATCACACCTATGTCGATGCGCAAGGCCGGCCGCGCATCGATCCCCGGCCGCTGCTGCGCCACGGCGAGCGGCTGGTCACCTTCTTCTTCAACGAGATCAACCGGGCCCGTCCGCAGGTGCAGTCGCTGCTGCTGCGCGCCATGGCCGAGCGCACCGTGTCGGCCTTCGACCGCGAGTACAGCTTTCCGCACATGACGGTGTTTGCCGACCGCAACAAGGTCGAGCGCGAAGAGACCTTCGAGCTGGCCTCCGCAGCACGCGACCGCTTCATGTTCGAGCTGAACATGCCCAAGCCGAGCGACCGCGCCATCCGCCAGTCGCTGGTGTTCGACACGGCCTACCACGACACCGAAGGGCTCATCGACAAGGTGGCGCCGGCCATCCTGCCGTGGGACCGGCTCAACGCCATTGCCGCGGAGGTGCAGCGCAGCGTGCGCGCCAGCGAAACCATCGAGCGTTATGTGCTCGATGTGTGGGAAGCCACCGAAGCGCCGCAGAAGTTCGGCATACGCCTGGACAACGTCGACATGGACCGGCTGATTCTTGCCGGCGCAAGCCCGCGCGGCATGAGCGCGCTGCTGCGCGCGGCGCGCACCGTGGCATGGCTCGAAGGCCGCTCGCACCTGGAGCCCGCCGATCTTGCGGCGGTGCTGCCTTCGGTGCTTGGGCACCGCGTGTTCTTTACGCCGGTGTACGAGTTGCGCCGCGCCGAGCTGTCGGAAGCGCTGGTGATGCAGATCATGGACAAGATCGCAGCGCCATAACCATGAACGCCCCCGAAGCGCCTTCGGCGCCTCCCCCACTGGGGGCGCACCCAGCGGCCCGGCAAAGCCGGTTCCGCGGGTGCTCCCGAATGGGCTTCGCTGCGCTGGCCGGTGCTATCACGTTGGAAAACTGACCGTGGACCGCGTCGACGAATTCCACTACCAGCTGCCGCGCCGCTTCGGCGGCTGGCGGCCCGGTGCGCAGCGCGGCCTGAGCCAGGGCAGCGGGCAGGAATTTGCCGCGCATCGCCGGTTGTTCGACCATCCCGATCCGCGCCGCATCGACCTGCGTGCCAGCGTGCGCGACGGCCGCGGCGATTGGCTGGTCCGCATCCATCGGCTCCGCGTGGCCATCCCCGTGCACGTGGTGGTGGACGTGTCGGCGTCGATGCATTTCGGCGCCGAGCGGCGCAAGCTCGACGTGGTGGCCGACCTGGTCGAGGCGCTGGGCTACAGCGCCTTTCGGGCGGGCGACACCGTCGGCCTGTTGGCCTTCGACCAGCGGGAGCGCGAAGAACTGTTCGTGCCAGCGCGCCACAGCCGCGGCAACGGGAGCCTGATGGCCAAGATGCTGCGAGACTGCCGCGCGACGCCGGGCGCGGCGCCATCCGACGACAGCGCCTTGGCGGGCCTGCGGCGTGCCACCGAGCGACTGGTCGGCCGCGGGGGCTGGTGTTTCTTGCTTCCGATTTTCACTGGCCCATTGCAGCGCTCGGCGAGCTGCTTCCGCAATTCGCGCCGGCCTGCGTCGTTCCGTTGGTGGTCTGGGACCCGGCCGAAACCGAGCCGCCGGATGCGCGCGCGCTGGTGGCGCTGAGCGATGCCGAAACCGGAAGCCGACGCAGCCTGTGGATGCGCGATTCGCTGCGCACGCGGTGGCGCCATGCCGTCGCAGCGCGGCGGGCGGAGCTCACTGAGTTGTTCAACGCGCACGGCATGCCGCCCTTTCACTTGCATGGGCGCTTCGACGCCGAGGCGCTCACGCGGTACTTCATGGAGACCACGGCATGAACCGGCGCCTGGCAGCCCTGTTGGCGCTCGCCGTCGCGGCCGGCACGGCCAGCGCCGCGACGGTCGAGCAGCCGCGCGCCTTCGGACATGTGATCGGCGACGTTCTCACGCAGCGCGTGCTGCTCGAGCAAGCGGGCCGGCCCCTGCAGCCCGGCGCGCTGCCCAGCGCCGCGCGCATCGACCTGTGGCTCGAAAGGAGGCCCTCGCGCATCGAGACCGATGCCGAGGGGCGGCGCTGGCTGGCCATCGACTACCAGGTGATCAACGCGCCGCGCGCGCTCACCGCCGTTTCGCTGCCGGCGCTCAGCATTGCGACCGCATCGGGCGTGCCGCTGGCGCTGCCGGCCTGGCCGATCAGCATCGGCCCGCTGACGCCGCTCGAAGTGCCGGGGCAAGGCGATCTGCAGCCGCTGCGGCCGGACCGCGCCGTGGCCCCGCTTCCCACCTACGCGCTCGGCCAACAGCTGAAGTTCTCGGTTCTTGCGCTGCTGGCCGTGCTTGTGGCCTGGCTCGGCTGGTGGGCGTGGCGCAACCGGCGCGAAGCGCAGCAGCTTCCGTTCGCAAGCGCCTGGCGCGAGCTGAAGCGGATCGGCGATCCCGCGAGCCCGGAAGCCTGGCGCGTGCTGCATCGCGCGCTCAATCGGAGCGCCGGCCGCGTGGTTCACCACGCCAGCCTGCCGCAGCTCATGGCCGAGGCGCCGTACCTGCGCCCGTTGCAGCCGCGCCTGGAGGAGTTCTATCGCGAATCGACACGGCGCTTCTTCTTTGCCGAGAGCGTTGCCGCGGCCACGCAGCCCGAGGGGGCCTACCCGCTCCGGCCGCTGTGCCGGGCCCTGCGTGACGCGGAAAAGCGCCATCGGCATTGACGGGAGCAGAGCCATGCGCTTCGATCTCGCCCAGCCCTGGATGCTCGCCCTGCTGCCGCTCGCGCTGCTGCCGCTCTTGCGCAGGCGCAGCGACACGCTGGGCTTTTCTTACGTCGCGTGGCTGCCGACGGATCGGGTCGGCCGCCTTGTCGGTTTCATGTGGCGCGCGTTCGCGGTCGGCGCCATGGCCTTTACCGTTCTGGGCCTTGCCGGGCCGGGCCAATCGGGCGCGGTGGTCGAGCGTGCCGGGCGCGGCGCGGAGGTGCTCATTCTCATGGACCGCAGCAGCAGCATGGACGCGACAGTGCACACCAACGGCCTGCAGACCGCGGGCCGCATGTCGCAGGAACCCAAGGCCAAGGTGGTGCGAGACCTGCTGAGCGAGTTCGTCGCCAAGCGGCCCGACAACCGCTTCGCCTTCATGACCTTCAGCACGGTGCCGGTCGCGGTGGTGCCGTTCACGCAGAAGACCGACACCGTGCAGGCCGCGCTCGCAGCCACCGCCATCGGCCGCGGCCTGCCCGAAACACGCATGGGCGTGGCGCTGCTCGCCGCCATCGAGGAATTCGAAGGCCGAAGCTATTCGGGCAGCCGCGTGATCCTGATCGTTTCGGACGGCGGCGCGCAACTCGACGAGGCGACGCGCGAGCGCATTCATGCCGGCCTCGCGCGCGAGAAGATCGGCCTCTACTGGATCTACGTGCGCAGCGGCCCGAACTCGCCCAACCTCAACACCGAGACGGTATCTGCCTACGGCCTTGGCGAGGAACTGGCGCTGCACAAGTTCTTCAAGACGCTGGCCACGCCCTACCGGCTCTACCAGGTGGACGACTCCAATGCCATGGCGGCCGCCATGGCCGAGATCGACCGCCAGCAGAATTTTCCGCTGACCATTCACGAGCGGGTGCCGCGGCGCGACCACGGCGCGGCCTTCTATCTTGCGGCCATGCTGTGCTGCGCGGGCCTGCTCGCGTGCCGCTCGGTGCAACTGCAAAGCTGGCGAAAGAGCACATGAAGCGGCGCACGATTCACCTGGTGTTTGGCGTGCTGAGCCTGTGCTGCGTGGGCGTCGCCTGCGAGCGTGGGCTGCGCCTGCACCGCACGGCCGGCCTGAACGCCGAGATCGCCCGCATCGCGGACACGCCCGCGGGCAAGGACGCCGCACCGGCTCCGCTTTCGGCCCCGCGCGAACTGCAGTTGGCGCAGGCGCTGGCCCTTTCGAAAGCGGGCGCGCACGATGCCGCGCTCAAGGGCTATGCGGCGCTGATCCAGAGCGGAGAACGCGACCCTGTCGCACGGCAGGCGCTGTTCAACCTGGGCAACATGTACCTGCGCCAGGGCATGGCGCAAGAGGCCGGCGCGCTGCCGCTGTTCGAACTGGGCAAGCAGCGGCTGCGCGACCTGCTGCGCGCCGCGCCGCAGGACTGGGACGCGCGCTACAACCTGGAGCGTGCGCTGCGCCTCGCGCCCGAAGACCAGGAAGCCTTTTCGGCCGAGCAGCAGCCGGCGCATGAACAGCGCCGGGTCCGGGTGCCGGGCTTCGTCGCCGGAGACCTGCCGTGAGACTGCGCTTGCTGCCCGCGCGATGGCTGTCTGCTTTTCGGCGCTTCGGCGGCAGCACGGGCAATGGGCCGCTGCTGCTCGCCTTTGTGCTGCTGGCGCTGGCCGTCTGGCCGCCGCGCGTGCAGCTGCAGCGCCCGGTGTTCAACTGGCAGGTCAGCTTCGACATCACGCAGAGCATGAATGTCGAAGATGTCGAACTGAACCATGTGGCCGTCAGCCGCTTGGCGCTGGCGAGAGCCGCGATGCGTGACGTGCTGGGCGGACTGCCGTGCGGCTCCAGGGTGGGCTGGAGCATTTTTTCGGACTACCGCTCATTGGTGATTCTTGCGCCTGTGGAGGTCTGCAGCCACTACGAAGAACTGCTGGCCTCGCTCGAACGCATCGACGGCCGCATGCGCTGGGCCAACGCCAGCAATGTGAGCAAGGGCGTGACCTGGGCGGTGCGTGGCGCCCGCAGCGTGGGGCCCGACACCAGCTTTGTCTTCATCAGCGACGGGCAGGAATCACCGCCCTTGCGCATCAACGAAACGCCGCCGATGACGGACATCAAGCCCGGCGATGTGAAGGGATGGCTGATCGGCGTAGGCGGCGACGTGCCGGTGCCCATTCCCAAGACCGGCAGCACCGGCGAGCCCGCCGGCTACTGGCGGGCGGACGAGGTGGTGCAAGGCTCGGCCATCGGCGGCACGCTGAACCATGAGCATCTTTCCGAACTGCGGCAAGACCACCTGCGATCGCTGGCCGAACTGGTGGGTGTGAACTACCGACGCCTCCAGACAACCGATGCATTGAAAACGGCGATGCTCGACCGCCGTTATGCGCAGTACCTACCCACGGATGCGGATCTGCGCTGGATCCCTGCCCTGCTCGCGCTGCTGTTGCTCGCGTGGCGGTTTGCGCCGGATTTTGGCTGGAAGCGCGAGCAGCAGCCGAAGGCGCGAAACAAGAAGGCGGCTGAACAGTTGCCGCCGCGCGGCCTCACGCGTCCGGCGTGACGAGCGCTGCGGAAAGCCGGCGCGAATTGGCCGGATCGCGAAACACCAGCGGATGCTCCACCGGCGCCGAGGGGTCTCGCGCGGCGGCACGCTCCACCGCCTCGACCACGCGGTGATGGTCCGGGCTCTTCGCGCACACCGGGTCGGCCGCGGCCGCGTCCTGTGCGAGCAGGTAGGCCTGGCAACGGCAGCCCCCAGGTCCTGCTCGCGCTGGTCGCAGCTGGCGCAAGGCTCTTTCATCCAGCCGGTGCCGCGGTAGCGATTGAAGCCTTCGGAGTCGAACCAGATGTCGCGGAGGCCCTGCGCCTTCACGTTCGGAAACTCGAGGCCCGGCAGCATCTTGGCGGTGTGGCAAGGCAGCGCGGTTCCATCCGGCGCCACGGTAAGAAACATGCTGCCCCAGCCGTTGACGCACTTCTTGGCCTTGCCTTCGTGGTAATCGGGTGCGACGAAAAAGATGCGCATGCGCTCGCCCAGGCGCTTGCGCCAGGCGTCGGTCACCTCCTCCGCATGCCGCAGCTGCTCGTGCGTGGGCAGCAACTGGTCGCGGTTGACGAAGGCCCACGAGTAGTACTGGGTGTTGGCAAGCTCGAGGTACTCGGCCCCCATCTCGTGCGCCATCTCGATGATGCGGTCGATGTGGTCGATGTTCATGCGGTGGATCACCACATTCAGCACCATCGGCCAGCCCTGGTCCTTGATGATCTTTGCCACCCGGTTCTTCAGCTCGAAGGTCTTGGTGTGCGAGAGAAAGTCGTTCATCTCGCGCGTGGAATCCTGGAACGACAGCTGCACGTGGTCCAGACCCGCGGCCTTGAGCGCGGCGGCGCGCTGCGCCGTGAGGCCGACACCCGAGGTCAGCAGGTTGGTGTAGTAGCCCAGGCGCGCGGCCTCGGCAATGATGATTTCGAGGTCGTCGCGCAGCAACGGCTCGCCGCCTGAAAGGCCGCACTGCACGGCGCCGAGTTCGCGGCCTTCGCGCAGCACGCGCAGCCAATCTTCCGTGCCCAGCTCGTTCTCCTGCTGCGCAAAGTCGACCGGGTTGAAGCAGAACACGCAATGCAGCGGGCAACGGTAGGTCAGCTCGGCCAGCAGCCAGAGCGGGGGTCCGGGGCGAGGTGCTGCGTTCGTCATTGGGCGTCCCAGCGCAGCCAGTTCTGCTGCGCCGCCATTTCGACGAAGCCGCGCACCTCGGGCTCGAGCCCGGTGGTGTCGAAGGCCTGTTCCAGGTCGGCCACGATTTGCGCCACGCTGCGCTCGCCGTCGCAGCGCTTCATGATCTCGCCCGCGCTGCCGTTGAGCCGCACCATGCCCTCGGGGTACAGCAGCACGTGGCAGTCTTGCGCCGGCTCCCATTGCAGGCGAAAGCCGGGGCCGACACGGGGTTTGCTTTCGGCGGTGAGCATGGCCTTGTTCGCTGTCATGTGCTGCTGACCCCGTAGCGCGTTGCCATGGCGTCGTTCATTGCCCACAGGATGTCGAGCTTGAACTGCAGCACCTCCAGTGCGCGCTCTTGCAGCGCACGGGTGTCGAAGTGGTCGAGCGTGATGGCCAGGCCCTGCTCCACGTCGCGCCGTGCCTGGCTCACGCGGTTGCGAAAGTAGCTCAGGCCGCCCGGCTCGATCCAGCTATAGTGCTCCGGCCAGGTGGCCAGGCGCTGCTTGTGGATTTCGGGTGCGAAAAGCTCGGTGAGCGACGAACACACCGCCTCTTGCCAGGGCGCGCGGCGCGCAAAGTTCACGTAGGCATCGACTGCAAAGCGCATGGCCGGCACCACATGGCGCAGGTCGGTCACCTCTTCGCGCGACAGGCCCACGGCTTCGGCCAGGCGCAGCCAGGCCTCGATGCCGCCTTCGTCCTTGATGCCGCCGAGCTCGAAGCCGTCGTGGTCGAGGATGCGCTGCACCCAACCGCGCCGCACCGCCGGATCGGGGCAATTCGAGATCACCGCGCCGTCCTTGATGGGGATCGCGATCTGGTAGTAGAAGCGGTTGGCCACCCAGCCGCGGATCTGCTCGGGCGTGGCGCGGCCGCTGTTCAGCATGACGTTGAACGGGTGGTGGATGTGATAGCTGCGGCCGCGCTCGCGCAGCTTGGCTTCGAATTCCTCGCGCGTCCATGCCGGCGCGTTCTTTTCGCCGCCCGCGGCCGGTCGAAACGGATCCTGGATTCTGTCGGCGTGCATGGTGGTGGGCCCGGCGCTTGGCTTCAGAGTTGAATCGTCATGCCGTCCTCGCAGGGCTCGATGCCCGCGCGCCGCAGCAGTGCGTGCTCGTCGGAGTCTTCGTCGAGGATGGGGTTGGTGTTGTTGATGTGAATGAGCATGCGCCGCGTGGCCGCGGGCAGCCGCGTGAGCCATTCGATCATTCCGCCCTCGCCGGACTGCGGCAGGTGGCCGATCTCGCGTGCGCGCTTGCCGCTCACGCCCAGGCGCACCATTTCGTCGTCGGTCCAGAAGGTGCCGTCGACCATGACCGCGTCGGCCGTTGCCATGGCGTCGAACACGGGCGGCGTGATCGCGCCCAGGCCCGGCGCATAGAACAGGCTCTTGCCGCTCTTGCGGTCGAACAGGGTCACGCCGATGTTGTCGCCCGGCACCTGCTGTTCGCGGTGCGGCGAATACGGCGCGGCCTTGCCGGTGAGCGGCATCGCGCGAAAGCTCAGGTCGGGCACGCCCGGCACCTCGAAGGCATTGCCGTCGAGCGCAATCGGGTGACGCGCCACGCCGCAATAGTGCGACAGCACGCGCAGCACGGGATTACCCTGACTCAGGTCTTCGGCGACCGGGTCGGTGCACCACAGCGGCAGCGGCGTGCCGCGCTCGCGCAGCATGAAAAGCCCCGTGGCATGGTCGACCTGTCCGTCGATCAGCACCACGCCGGCAATGGCGGTGTCGCGCAGCGCGCGCCCCGGTTGCAGTACCGGGCTGCTGCGGATCTGCTCGAGGATGTCGGGCGACGCGTTGAACAGCACGCCGTCCTCGCCATGGTCAGGCCGTACGAAGATCGACGATTGCGTGCGCGGCTTGGCGCGCACCGTGCCCGCGCGCACACCGGCGCAGTTGGGGCAGTTGCAGTTCCATTGCGGAAAGCCGCCGCCGGCCGCAGGCCCAGAACGGTGATGCGCATCGAATGAGGAAGAAAGGGGTTCGAAACAACCCGCCCCGGGCGAGCCGGGGCGGGTTGTGAAGAGGCGCGCAATCAGCGTGCGCTGACGTACATCGTGATCTCGAAGCCGAAGCGAAGATCAGTTGCCGTCGGGGTTTCCCATTTCATATTGTGTCTCCTGAAAGATGGCACAGCGCCACGTGGCGGCTGCGGGAACTTCGAGTGCTCCAGAACGCATATTGAACCGATGCGCCGCCGCAACCTAGCCGTGAAATCATGAATGGGACTTCATGATTTTCATGAATAGCGGCAATGGGGTCGTCCGAGAAAGGTTGCGTGGGCAAGCAGGCGCCACCTGGTCGCGGCAAAGCTTCATCGGGCCGTCCACCGCAGCGGCTCTTCCGGCCCGAGACCGTTCTCGCGCCGCTTCTGGCCGCAGTCGCTGTTCCATTCCGCGGGGAAGGTGGGCCACGAACAAAGCCGTTCGGCCAAGCAGTGCAGCGGCGCCCACACCGCGTTGAGCATGAAGTTGAAGCTGGTCTGGATGGACGCCCCGCCTTCGCCGGCCCGCCCCCCCACGCGGTCGAGCACGCGGGATGGCCCGAGCACGGTTTCCTCGACATGCTGCCCCACCGTATGAAAGCCCTTGCGCAGCCACTCGTACTCCGCAGGTTCGGGCACCGCATCCATGCCTTCTTCCATGAAGGTGCGGATGTACTGCCAGAGGTTTTCTCCGGCCAGCTTAGGGCCGACCCACAGGACTTCTTCGCCTGCGCGCTCCTTGTCGGCAGGATCGAGAGGCGGCCAGTACAGAACGAGGCCGCAGATGCCGAACTGGCCGCCGCGGTTGTCCTGGCGGGCCTGGCGCGCCACCGGGTCGCGCAGGTCATCATGGGTCATCCCGCGCGGGGCGCACCAGTTCACATGGGCCTGCACGCGGTCCCAGTCCAGCACCACGTTGCCTCCGTAGCGGGCCGGGCGCAGCACGTAGACCTTGCGGGTGGTTCGGTTGAAACGGTAGCGCGCGCGCAGGAGCGTGAAGAAGTTGGGGGCGTACTGGAGGGGCCAGAGCATGTAGTTGAGCCAGAGGGCAAAGGCCGTCATACCGAATGCAAACAGTATTCCCCAGTACCAATCGATCGCAGAGGCATGCCCACCGACTAATTCGAGTGTCCAAGCAAGAACGGCTAGTCCGAAGAGCCCCACCAGCAAAAAAACTGACGATATCAACATCAACGACCTGTCCTCCTCCCCCATGTTGGACAGTTCGATGAAATGCTCGTTGCGATCAAACAATGTGCGCTGCCAGTCGAGCGCAGGCTGCGCGTCCCCGCTCTTCTTCTTCGGCTTGTCTTTGGGCGACTGAAGCTTCGTGTAGTGGTTGATGTCTGCAATCAGTTCGACAGCTTCACGCTGCCCGTGCTTCTTGCGATGAACGAGGAAGCCAGATTCGCAATTGAACATACCGGCCCCTTATTCGATTTCCGCCAAGGCATTGGCCAGTTTGCTCATCGTCTCTTTTTCGCTCTTGTGAGGCATCTTCCCGCTGTTGGCCTGATGGAAAGGCTGGGCTTGCAGCCAGTTGGCCCAAGCATCGCCCTTGAGCTTGCCGATGGCGATGGTCAATGCGCCAGCGGCAATTGCCGTCACGAAGTTGAAGCGCACCAGCCAGAGTGGGGCTTCAAGATAACTGGCACCAACGATAGCGCCGAAGATGGTGGCACCGCCAGTCGCAGCGCGAGCCATATATGCTCGTGAAAGCCAGTTCTCTTGCTCTTTACTTGCGGTCACTGCATCCATCGCATCCCAAGCCACCCCCACGACAGCCCCCGCCACCACGAAGTGCGCCGCCCCCGCCTTCATCGCCAGCAACTCGGCCTGCGTCGCCTTCGTCATGCCCGCCTTGTGGGTCTTGTAGACCGCATCGGGCAACTGTTTGAACAGCGCCTTCTCGTACAAATCGGCTCGCCACTGCCGCATGCTGCCCACCAGCCCCGCCATCGTGCCCATCAGTTCGGTGGTGGTGCGCTCGTCGCGCCGGGTGTTGGCATTGGCCAGTGCCGGCAGGATGGCGAGGGCGTTCAAGCCCAGCAGCACGTTGGGCAGGCGCATGTCCTTGCCCGCCGTTTCGGCGATCTGGCTCTGGATGGCCTTTTCGATCCGGCGCTGCGTGTAGCGTGCCTGCTTGGCGGTCGCTTTCGTCAGTGCGTTGGCTTGCTGGTTCCGGGTGAAGGCCATGGCCTGCTGGCCCAGCCCACGGGCCAGCAGCATCAGTTGCGCCTTGGCGATGAAGCTTTCGGCGCGGGCGGCGGGCAGGGCCTTGAAGCGCGCCATTGCAGCAGCGCCGAGCACGGCGTGCGGGCTGTCGTAGACCACCTTGGCCAGTTCGCCGCCGGCCTGCAAGCGCTCCAGCCGCTTGAGGCCTGAATCGAGCACTTTGGGCAGGCCCTTGTTGATCTTGTCGCTCGCGCCGAGGGTCTTGCCAAGCTGGCCCAGCGCGGCCAGCACGGTGGCATAGGACTTTTGCTGGCGGGCATTTTCCTCGGCGTTGTGCACTTCAAGGCCGGCCGGCGGCAACGGGACGGTGAGCAATTCGAGCGCGGCATGCAGTTCTGTGCTGATTTCGGCGTTGTTCAGGCTCAGCATGCGCCACACGAGGTTCTTGCTGCCCGGCGTGAACGGGTCGAGCGCGGCGTACCACTGGCGGCCTTTGGGGGCACTGTCGATCTGCAGCAGGATGGCGCACAACTGCCCGGCACAGCGCGCACCGTCGCCCGAGTCGATGCCGGCCTTGTCGCTGTAGCGCCCCAGCGCCCTCTCGGTGAGGGCGTCGGCCTTGAGCCAGGCGTGCAGGTCGATGGCGAGCTTGTCCATCAACTCGTCGCGCTTGCCGAGTTCGGTCTTGTGCAGCGCGTCGAAGGCGGCGACGGCGCCCACGTCGCAATACCCGGCGATGCGCGCCAGCGCGTCTGCGCTGGCGGCCTGGCTGCCCAGGACTGAGCGGTCGCTTTCGCGGGCGCCGATGCGTGTGTCCAGCTCAGCCGCGCGGCGCCGGTTGAGCTCGGCGATCGAGACTTCTTCGTACGTGCCATCGGCGCGGCGCAGCTTGACGGGCTGATGGGAGTCCGAGCCGGGGTAGCTGCCCGAGAGCGCTTCCTTCGTGTCGCGCAGTCGGTCTGTGGCGTCGTCATAAGCCTCTACCGCCTTGTGGGCCAGTGCCAGGCGCATGGTGCGCACGCTTTCGCTGGCGGCCTGCTTCCACTGGTTGCTGATGCCTTTGTCGTCGGTTGCTTTGAGCCAATCCACATAGGGGGTGGCCGCCGTGAGATGGTGCAGGCTCAATTCCATGGCGATGCCCAGGGGTCGTCGCAGGCGACGACGGCGCCCTTGTTGGTTTTCAGGAACTCGACCATCTGGCGCAGGCGCGGGCCGTGGGCCTGGTCGTAGGGAAGCCCCGCACGTGGGCCACGTAGGAGCCGGTGCTGATGGCGCCCGACAAGCCGGGGTTGTCGCTGCGGCTGACGGTTCCGTCGACGTCTCTGGATTCATCGTGCTGGCCAGCGAAGTGGCGGCCCTCGCGCACTTCGCTGTAGTCGCCCCAGCCGCGCTCCTGAGGGCTGCGACCCATGAGCCCGAAGACTTGTTCGGTGGCTGCTGTTTGAAGCGCGTTGTTGGGCAGTGCCTTGAACTCGAGCACCTTGGCGTCGAGCTGCTCGGGCTGCAGGGTGTCGTCCTGCGCGGTCGAACCCTTGACCCATGCGGAGACCTTGAAGGTCTGCATGTACTTGTCGGGCTCCTTGCCGATGACCGTTTTCAGGTGCTGGGGATCGACCGGGTCGGGATGAAACATGAAATGGAGCTTGGTGATGTTCTCCGCGTCCTTGATCCACACCAGGCTCCTGTTGGCGCCCCATTCGTTGGGCCGGCAAGCGGCTTCGCCGGTGGTCTGCTCCGGGTGGTTGATATCGATCTTGGTGAGGTAGCCATGCGGATGCACGACAAAGGCGAGCCATTCGGGCGTCCGGTACTCGGATTCCAGCCGCAGGTACAAATAGCCGGCGCGCAGCATGCGCACGTTGTACCTGGCGGTTTTCAGGCTCACGCCACCGGGTTCGGCTTTGAGCTTGCCGCCGGGCTTGAGCGCATCGAGCGCGGCTTTGCCTTCGCTTGTCGCGCTGTACGCGGCGGCATAGCGCGTGAAAAGAATGGGCAGCCCGGTTTGGGCGCATTGTTCGCAAGGAGTCGTGTGGGCCATGGCGCTCTCAAGTCCGGGTCTGGATGGCTTGTACAAAAAGGCTGGAGAAATCAAGCGCGGGCATGACGGTTTTTCAGTCAATCAGCCCGGTGAGTTCCGCGCCGTCTGGCTGGGCATTCCGGCGTCTGCGATCTGAGGGTTAGGGAGATCGGCGCCTAGTGAACGCGGATTCTGGGATTGAATGCGCACAAAAATCGTCAACAAACATGAACGCGCGCAATCCGGTTCAGATTCGATTGGAAAGTGCCACATAGTTCTCGCGCCAATTCTTGGCAACGAAGCGAAGGCCTCGGGGTTTCCGCTAGGTGTGATCGACCATGACTGCCACCGCGTACCATGGCCCTCGTGCTTTTTACCGGCCTGTACCCAGAAACCCAGCCCTGGCGCACCCACGCCATCGAGGTGCCGCACGGCCACGTGCTGCATGTAGAAGAAAGTGGTGATCCGGCCGGCATCTGCGCCGTGGTGCTGCATGGCGGGCCCGGCTCGGGCAGCTCGCCGCTGCTGCGCCGCTTCTTCGACCCTGCGCGGTACCGCGTGATCAGCATCGACCAGCGCGGTGCCGGCCGGAGCCGGCCGCGGGGTGCGACCGTCCATAACCGCACAAAGGATCTGCTCGAGGATTTGCGCCTTGTGCGCGAGCGGCTGGAAGTGCCTCGCTGGCTGGTTGTCGGCGGTTCTTGGGGCGCCACGCTCGCGCTCGCGTATGCGGCGTTCGAGCCGCAGGCAGTCGCAGCTTTGCTGCTGCGCGCGGTGTTCCTGCCGAGCGCCGAATACATCGAAGATTTCTTTCAGGACACTGAGGGCCGCGCGGCGGACGCATGGGCGCGGTTCGCATCAGCGGTGCCCGCAGATCAACGCCATGACATGCTGGCGTATCTGGCACAAGGTCTTCAGGAGCCCGTCACCAGAGGCGATGCGGACCTACCCCGGCGGCTTGCGCTCGCCTGGTGGCAGTGGGAGAGAACGCTGGTTGGCGGCCAGCCCGTATCGAACGCAGAACCGCAACCCAACCGCGAAACGCTCGACGCGCTGGTCGATCGCTACCGCGTGCAGAGCCATTACCTGCTGCATCGCTGCTGGCTCGATTCGCCTCCCCTTCTCGAACGGCTTGACGCGCTCCCCAGGTACCTACCCTGCTGCTGCATTCGCGCGATGACCGCATCTGCCGCCCCGAAGGCGCACAGGCGGTGCACGAGCGCATCGCGCACAGCCAGCTGCGTTGGGTCGACGGCGCGGGCCACGACCCTTCGCATCCGGCAATGGTGTCGGCCATGGTCGCCGCGCTCGACAGCTATGCGCTGCATGGCCACTTCGGCGACAGCCCCGTGCCATGACGCTGCGCCTGAAGATCAACCTGATCGTCAGCCTGCTTACGCTGCTGTTCGTTGCGGCCATGCTCGCGCTGCAGGTGCGCGCCATGCGCGAGTCGGTGCATGAAGAAGTCGTGGCTGCCAATCGCGTGGCCGCGCAGTTGCTCAACCGCACCGCCTGGCTCTACGCGGCGCAGGGCACGCCGGCCATGCTGTCGTTTCTGCAAGGTGTGGGGCGCGTGCGCTCCAACGACATCACGCTGCTCGACAACGACGACCGCGTGCTGTACAGCTCGCCGACCTCGGTCTACAAGGCCGGGCGCGATGCGCCGGATTGGTTTGCCGGCCTGGTCTCGCCACCGCCGTCGCAGCTGTCCATCGCGTTTCCGGGCGGGCGGTTGATGGTGCTTTCGAACGCATCGCGCGCGGTGCTCGACGCATGGGACGACTTCGTTCTTTTGATGCTCAGCGCGCTGGGCCTGCTGGCGGTCGTCAATGCGGGCGTGTTCTGGCTCGTGGGGCGTGCAACCCGGCCATTCGCAGACATCGTCCATGCCCTCAACCAGCTCGAAAGCGGGCGCTTCGATGTCGCGCTGCGCGCCCTGCCCGGCACCGAAGCCGCGGCCATCGGCGCCGCATTCAACCGCATGGTCGGCATGCTGCAGCAGCACATCGAAACCGAGCGGCGGGCCGTGCGGGCCGAAGGCCGCCTTTCGGAAAGCCGCGAGCTCGGCCGCTGGGTCGACCAGAAGATCGAACAGGAGCGCCGCCTCATCGCGCGTGAGTTGCACGACGAGTTGGGGCAATCGGTCACCGCAATGCGCAGCATGGCGCTTTCGATTGCGCAACGCGTGCAGGCGCTCGATCCACAGGCCGAGCAGGCCGCACGCCTGATCGCCGAAGAATCGGGCCGGCTCTACACCGCCATGCACGGCATGATTCCCCGCCTGACGCCGCTGGTGCTCGACAAGTTCGGCCTGGTGGCGGCACTCGAAGACTTGGTGGAGCGCACGCGCAACAGCCATGGCGACGTGCAGGTCGAATGGCATCAGGAGCTGGAGCTCGACCGCCTGCGGCTCGACACCGACACCGCGCTGGTGCTGTACCGCGCCGCGCAGGAAGGCATTACCAACGCCCTGCGCCACGGCGAGGCGCATCGCATCGTGCTGGCCTTGCAGGGCGAAGAGCAATCGGTCAAGCTCACGCTCACCGACGACGGTCGCGGCCTGCCCGGCCCTGAGGCTGCAAGGGAAACCAGCACAGGGCACTATGGCCTGCGATGGCTCGCAGAGCGCATCGACAGCCTGGGCGGCGAATTGCGCCTCGAACCCGCCGAGCCCAGCGGCGCCCGATTGACGGTGCGGCTGCCCATGCGGGCAGACGAAGCGGAGAACACGAACACATGACCCAGGCAGTTCAGGCGGCCCAGCCGATTCGAGTGATGCTGGTGGACGACCATGCGCTGGTGCGCATGGGCTTTCGCATGCTGCTGGCCGACGCGCAGATCGAAGTGGCGGCCGAAGCCGATACCGGCGAACAGGCCTGCCAGGACTACCCGCAGGTGCGGCCCGACCTGGTGGTGATGGACCTTTCGATGCCCGGGATGGGCGGCCTCGAAGCCTTGCGGCGCCTGCTGGCCCACGACCCGAAGGCGCGCGTGCTCGCGCTCTCGGCGCACGAGGACACGATTCATCCGCGCCGCGTGCTGCGCGCGGGTGCGCTGGGCTACCTGGCCAAACGCAGCGCGCCCGAAGCGCTGATTGCCGCCGTCAAGGCGGTGGCGCGCGGCGAGCGCTACATCGACGCGAACACCGCGCAAGCATTGGCCACGGCGCAGATAGAGGGTGAGGCCAACCCCGCCGACCTGCTCAGCGAGCGCGAGTTCTCGGTCTTCATCCAGCTTGCGCGCGGTATGACGGTGGCGCAGATTGCGAGCACGCTGAACCTTTCGCTCAGCACGGTGGGTTCGCACCTGTACCGCGTGAAGCAGAAGCTGGGGGCCACCAATCAGGCCGAGCTGACGTGGGTGGCGCTGAGGTGGGGGTTGATTCAGGTTTAGCGCGGCTCAGCCGCGCTCGATAACCGGCCAACCGCATTGAATAGCACGGGCGCGCAGCCGCTCGTCCGGCGCCACGGCCACCGGGTCCGACACCGCCTCCAGCAGAGGCAGATCGCTCGCCGAATCGGAATAGAACCACGACTGCTCCAGCGCATCGAGCCGCGTATCGCGCAGCGCAAGCCATTCGTTCACATGCGCAAGCTTGTGAACGCCGAAGCATGGGTCGCCGTCGATACCGCCGTCGAGCGTGTCGTCGATCACGAGTGAGCGCGTGGCCAGCACATCGGCAACGCCGAACACCCGTCCGAAGGGTTCGGCGATGAAGCGGGTGGTGGCGGTCACGATGGCGCAGACGTGGCCGGCCTCCTGGTGCTTTCGCACCAGCGCACGCATCTGCTCGGGCACCCTGGGCTCGATCTCGGCTTCGAATTCGGCCGCCCACTTTCTTAGCGTCGCCATGCCGAAGCTTGCCAGCGGCGCAACGCTCACGCGGTGCAGCTCGCGAATGTCGAGCGTGCCGTCCACATATTGCTGGCAATAGCCGAGGTAGACCGTTTCGGCATCCGCCGGCAGCACGCCTCGCGCCACCAGGAATCGCGTCCACGCCATGCCGCTGTCGAACGGAATGAGCGTGTGGTCGAGGTCGAAGAGCGCCAGTTTCATTGCATGCCTGCGTGCGAGCGGGGCCGCCTGCCACCCTGGTGCGTCAGGCGGCCGAAGCCTCGTGCGGCTGGCGCTCGGCTTGCATGACCAGCTGCGCCGGCAGCACGCCGCGCAAGGCGTTGCACACCACGAGCTTCTGCGCCACGTGCAGGTCTTGCAGGTACAGGCTGCGTTCGGCGGCCTCCCAGATGGAGTCTTCGATGAGCACGCCGCGCATTACCCCGGGCAGTGCGCCGTCGGAAACGGGCGGCGTCCACCAGCGTCCGTCGATGCGTGCGAAGAGCGTGCTGCGCCCGCCTTCGACGAGCCGGCCGTCTTCGGTGAAGAACAGGCTGTCGAATGCGCCGGCGCGTTCGGCGGCGCGCACGCCGGCGTCGTAGTGCTGGCGCACGGTTGTCTTGAACGCGCCCAACGGGCTGGCATTGGGCAGGCGCTGGTCGGCCACGATGAGCTTTACCGCGCCGGGAGGCAGAGGCGGCAACGGCGAGTGCGTGATGCCGATGCGCCCGTCGTGCGCGAGCGCCAGGCGCAGGCGTGAAGGCTGGCTGGGCGCAAGCGTGGGCAACGCGTCTCGCAGTGCCTCCATCGCAGCGTCGCTATTGAACCTGAAGCCGAGCACGCGCGCACTGCCCGCCAGCCGCCCCAGGTGCCGGTCCAGGTAGCGGATGCCTTCGCCCGGCGTGACCAGCATGGTCTCGAAGAGCTCGAAGCCGGGGTCGAGCGCGGTGAGGAAGCGCGCCTTGAGCAAGCACTCTTCGAACTCGTCGGCCGCGATGCTGTCTTGCACGATGCCCGCACCGACACCCAGGCGCAGCGGACGCAGGCCTTCGGCCTCGTCGCCGAGCGTGAGCGTGCGAATGGCCACCGAGAGGCAGAAGTCGCCGATCGATGCGCCCTGGCCCGGCGCATCGATCCAGCCGATCGCGCCGCAATAAAGGCCGCGCGGCGTGCTCTCGAGCTCCGCAATCCATTCCATGGTGCGGTGCTTGGGCGCGCCGGTAATGGAGCCGCAGGGAAACACCGCGCGCAGCAGCTCGGGCATGCCGACGTTCGCACGCAGCCTTGCCTGCACCGTCGAAGTCATCTGGAACACCGTGGCGTAGGGTTCGACAGCAAAGAGCGTGGGCACCTTGACCGAGCCGACCTCCGCCACGCGGCCGATGTCGTTGCGCAGCAGGTCGACGATCATCACGTTCTCGGCGCGGTTCTTGGTGTCGACCGAAAGCAGGCGCGCCATTTCGCTGTCGCCTTCGGGGGCATCGGCGCGCGCGGCGGTGCCTTTCATGGGGCGCGCGGTAAGCACGCCCGCGTCGTGGCGCAAAAATAGCTCCGGCGAGCAAGAGAGCACGTGGGTCGCATCGCTCTCGCCGGCCTTGCCGGTGCTTTCCGGCAAGGCGATCAGCGCGCCATAGGCCACGGGCTGCCGCTCGCGCAGCCGCCGGTAGAGGGCCACGGGCGAGCCGTAGCTTCGGCCATGCAGCCGGTAGGTGAAGTTGACCTGGTAGGTCTCGCCCGCGGCAATGGCCTCGTGAATGCGAGCGATGGCCTCGGTGAAGGCGGCTTCGTCGATGCTGGGGTGCAGGTCCATCACGCCGGCGGGCTGCGGCTGGCCAGCTGCATGCGGTTCACCAGCCTCGTGCTGTTCGAGCTTTGCCAGCCAGGCACCCGCCTCGCAGGCCGAGAGCCGGGCGCATTCGCGGAACATGAGCACGCGCAGTGCCGAAGCGTCGTCCGGAGAAAGCCGCGCCTGCCCCGCGTGAAGCAGCTTGGCGCCCCATTCGTAGTCGGCCAGCAGTACTGCGTGCAGGCCTTGGCGCAAGTCGGCATCGACCTGCGCCCACACCTCGTCGAGCCGGGCCGCGTCTGTGCACCGGTGTTCGCGGACGAACCCGGTGTGCAGCCGGCTGGTCGGCCGCTCGGCCGTGGAGCCGCAGTCGTCGAGAAGCGCGAAGGCGGACAAATTCAGCTCCAGTCGTCCATGTCGTGTTTGATGCGGTGGCGGTTGGCAATCAACTCGTCCACCGAGGGCTCGTTGCTGAGCGCACGGCGAATGGCGAGCTTGGTGGCTTCGTAGTTGGTGCGGTACATGTCTTTCTTGTCGAGATTCTCGTCCTTGGCGCAGCGCGGATCGATCCACACCAGGCTGATGATGCACAGCGTGTTGGCCAGGTTCCTGGGAATGATGCCATCGATCAGGCAGTCGACCACCGCGTCGGCCGTTGCGCTTTGCACCACCCCGCCAAACAGGTCGATGTTTGCCGAATCTTTCAGCGTGACCTTGGGCACCATGATGGTCGCGGGCCGCACGAGCTGGTTGCAGGCACGAATCGCAAACATGGCGGTGTGGCCCTTGCTCTGGGCCATCATGCCCGCGAAGGCATGGCCCACCGGGCCGTCGGTCGCGCCGATCAGGATTTCGGGCATGGCGTCGGTGAACTGCCCTTCCCTCGCAAGAACGGTGGCTTCGCCGGCGTGAAATATATAAGGATGCGTCATATCAAAGGAAGATTTGGCAGGAGGGTTTATGAAGAAACGTGAGGAAGCGGGTCACAGGCACACGATGAGTTCGCCCTTGCCGTCGGCGGAAAGGTCGCCCAGGTGGCGTTCGATGCGGCGCATCGGCAAGTCGCTGAAAAGCCCGCCATGGCGTGCAAGGTCACGCGCCAGCAGCGACCAGAAGACCGGCGTCGCGGCGCGGTTCGGCACGAAGGTCGGCGCCGACCGGGTGCCTTCGGGCAAGGCTGCCCGCGCCTCCGCGAAAACAATGCTGCCGCGGCGCATGCCATAGCCGGCATGCGCGCCGACGCTGCCGCCCACGGCAATCGTGCCGGCCACCATGCGCGAGCCCAGGAAGGCGCCCGCCCCGCCATGGACCAGCGCGGTGCCGCGGCGCATGCGGTCGCCAAAACGCTCGCCCGCGTTGCCATGAACGACGAAGATGCCGCCGCGCATGCCATCCATGCTGCCGGGCAAGGTGCTGGCGGCAAAGTCGCCGACGTCGCCCTTCACGTCGATGGTGCCGCCGGCCATTTCGCAGGCGGCCAACAGGCCGGCGCGGCCTTCGATGCGCAGCTCGCCGCCGCGCATGCAGCCGCCCGCATAGTGGCCGGCATGGCCTTCGATGCGGATGCGGCCGGCGTCCATCTGCCAGCCGATGCGGTCGAAGCGCTCGAGGTTGCCTTCGAAGCGAAGCGCGCCCTCTTCCTTGTCTGGCGCAATGGCGAACAGTTCGGCCAGCGGGAGCATCTCGTTGCCATGGCCCACGGGCAGCTGTTCGACTTGCGCAGCCGAGAGCTCCGCCAGCGCCGACGGCGTGATGCCGCGCAAGTCCACGCGCAACGCAGGCACTTGCCGCAGCCTGAGGTTCCATCCGCTCATGGCGCATCTCCCGCGCCGAGCAGCTTGTGCAGATGAAAGTGAAACGGGCCCAGCTTGCCGCCGTAGTTGCCCGCCGAAATGCGCAGCAAGCCACCGGCCGGGCCAATGCCGATGGCCGCTTCCATGCCCACGCGCATGGCGGCAGCCACATCGGCTTCGGTCAGGCCGTCGATCACGATCTCCATCACGCAACCGATCTGCGCTGCGTGCGTGCCGCCATTGCTTGCCAGCTCGCTGTGAGGCACCAGCCCGACGAGGCTCGGGCAGAACGCATCATTGGTCGATGCGTTCAGGTTTGCGTAGCGGCTCCCTACCTTCGAGCCCGACCGCACCACGCCACCCGGAAACGGCATGACCACATTGGGCAGCCGCTTCATCGCGGCCACGGCGGCCTCGGCGGCGGCCAGTGCGCCGTCGGTGTCGAGTGCAAGCAGCAGCAGGTTGCCGCCGCCCACGGCCTTGACCACGGGCGTGTCTTCCTGCGCCACGAATTCGCCGTCCATCACCGGCACGCGCCAGTAGCGCACACCGTCGATCACCTTCGAAATCTGCCACCCGTCGCCGAAGAAGCGCAGGTTCTTGCCAAGCGCCGCCACGTCGCCGCCGGCCGTGCGCGGCAGGCCGGCAAACACCGCCGTGGTCGGGCAGGTCAGCACGCACTGGCCGACACGGCGCTCCAGCTGCTTGCCCAGCTCCTTGCCCGACATCGAGAAGATCAGCACGTTCACGCCCGGCCGGCCGTCGGGTGTTTCGTGCGGGCCCAGCTCGCGCTCGATACCCGCCTCGCAGCCGCACGCGATCACCGAGGTTGCAAAGCCCGTGGCCGATACCGCCGCATGGCGCGCCCACTCGAGCGTGTGCGCCGTGATGACGATGCGGGTCGCCTTCATCGGAAAGGCCTCGGCGAAGGTCTGGTCGATGACGACGCCGTTGCGCTGAACGGATGAGAGGTCCGTCATGCCGCACACGCCTTCCTCATGACGACGCCTCCTGGAAGCACTCGGCCGGCAGCAGGCGCCCGCCGTTGCAGCAGCGGCAAAGCTCGTCGTGGCCAATGGCAATGTGGTCGAAGTTGACCGAGCCGTGCGCCGCCAGGTGCCGGCGCAGCCGCTGCTCGATGCCGCGGTCGTACTCAGGCGCCACAAAGTGCGTGCCGCCCGTGGGCACCGCCGTGACTCGCCCGGCGCGCGAGACCAGCACGCCGTCCTTGAACACGTATTCCGGTGTGGCGAACATGGCCTCGCGGTTCTCGTTCTCGCGGTACACGGCAATGTCGGCCGCGGCGCCCGCGCCCAGGTGGCCGCGGTCTCGCAGGCCGAGCAGGCGCGCGGGGCCGGCGCGCGTCATGATGGCAATCTCGTAGAGCGAAAGCTCGCGCGTGATCGAGCGCAGCGCGGCCTGCGCCGCCACCTCGGGGTGCAGCTTGGCCAGCTGTTCCTCGCGAAAGCTGCGGTCCATCAGCAGGCGGATCAGATGCGGGTAGCTGGTAAACGGCCCGCCGTTGGGATGGTCGGTGGTCAGCACCACGCGCCACGGATCGTCGACGAGCAAGAAAATTTCTAGCCCGATGACCCACTGCAGCGCGTTCACATAGCTCTGCTCGCGGTAGCGGAACGGCACCACGCCGCAGCCGGCTTCGCATTCGATATCGGCGCCGATCCATTTGCGCGGATCGGCCAGGCCCGATTGCGCATGCTGGCGCATGGTGTCGCCCGAGGCCGTCACGGTCTGGCCGAACATGATCTGGCCGACGTCGATGCTCACGTTCTTGTTGGCGTTCACCGCTTCAGAAAGCTGCAGCGCGGCGGAAGAGAATTTCTTCGGCCCCTCGGTGCCGTAGGCATGGAACTGGATGTGCGTGAGGTGCCCGGGCAAGCCGTCCAGCGCGGCAATGGTGTCGAGCGTCGACTGGATGTTGCCCGCCACCCCCAGGTTGCTGCCGTGAATGTGCAGCGGATGCGGCACGCCAAGCTCGCGCAGCGCGCGCGCCAGCGTGTGCACCACCTGCCTGGGCGTGACCTGCCAGTGCACATGGTTCTCGTCGACATCGAGCTTGCGCTGGTTGAACTTGAAGGCCGAGATGCCGCCCGGGTTCACCACCTTCACGCCCATCGCCTTGCTGGCGTTGATGGTCCAGCCCGCGTAGTCGCGAATGCGCTCGAAGTCCCAGCCCTCGGCCAGCATGCGCAAGAAGAGCTCGTCGTTGCCGAGCATCACGTACGCGCCATGGTCGAGGATGGGCGTGTCGCCCATTTCCATGTGCGTGTGGCGCGCGTTGCAAGCCATCATGGCCGGCTCGAAGGCCGCCGTGTAGCCCATCTCCACATAGCGGTAGCCGGTGGCCAGCGTGCCGGGCGCGCAGCCGCCGCACGATGCAAGCTCCAGCAGGTTGTCCGGCAGCGCCAGGGGGTTGGCGTTGGCGCGATGGTCTTCGGGCAGCAGCATGCGCGCAAGGTTGACCTTGCCGCCGCCGATGTGGGTGTGCATGTCGATGCCGCCGGCCATGACGATGCAGCCGCCGATGTCGATCTCTTCGGTGGCGGCCTCGTGCGGCGCCAGGTCGACGATGCGGCCATCGCGCACGTACAGGTCGCACACCTCGTCGCGGCCATTCGTGGGGTCGATGACGCGGCCACCGCGCAGGCGCAGCGTCGTCATTGCGCACGCTCCCGCTTCAGCGCTTTCACGGCTTGCGTCAAGCGCCTGACGACGTCGTCGACGCTGGGCAGTCCGTCTTCGTACAACGGCCGCAGGGGCAACAGCACCGAGCCGTCGGTGCGGAACAGATGGCCGCTGCAACCGATGCCGGGTGTCGAGACGGGGATGAACACCTGCTTGCGCGCACTCGCCCCCCACCCTGCGGCCGCATGCCCGGATGCCCGAGCACAATGCGCGGCATATCGGCCAAGGGCGGCGCGGGCTCGGGGCCGTAGCTCGACACCCACAGCAGCGCGTCGACTGCGTCGTCGGCCAGCAGACGGCCGGCATCGAAGCACAGCGGCTCGTGCTCCAGGCCCAGCGGCCCGGCACGCGAACGCAGCGGGAGGCCCGAAAGCCAGGTGAACACCTGGTTGACGGTGGCAGCGCCGTCACCGCCGCCCAGCGAGAGCGACGCCGCGCGCGTGCTGCGGTTGAGCGTGGCGACGATGCGCTGGATGGCTTCGACAATCAACGCGCCCTGCGCCGGCAGGCGGCCGGGCTCGTACACCAGCACCGAGTAGCGCGCCGCCCGCAACCGCACAGACAGGGCAACCAGCTCGGCCGGCACGCGCGCGTCGTCTGGCGAGATGCGGCCCGCCACCAAAGCCGCGAGCAAGCCCACGGTATCGAACATGTCGCCTGCCATGGGCAGCATTTCGATCTGCAGGTCATCCCGCTCGCCTACACCGCATCGGCGGAAGAACTCCGGATATTGCGCCGTCGGGTCGCCTGTCATGCAGACGATCAGCTCGGCGCGCGTTCTTGCTTCCGCCAGCGTGGTGGTGAAGCCGCCGCGGTCTTGCAGCGCGCGCAGGCCGTGCATCATGGCCTGGCCTTGCGCGGGGTCGCAGATGGCACCGGTTTCGCAGGCCAGCGCGTACAGCGCGCGGGCACCCGCCACATCGGTCCCAAGGCCGCCGAACAGGGGCTGATGGCTGGCTGCGAGCACGGAGGCAGCGGCAGCAATGGCCGTGTCGAAGTCGCAGTCGCTGCCATCAACCTGTGGCTGCGACGCGACGGGGGCACCGTTGAACTCGGCCAGCGCAGCGTTGGCCCGCGGGCAGTCGCTGCCGACAAGCTTCAGCGGCGTGCCGGGCGGGCCGACATCGACGCCGAAGGTATCGCACAACAGGGGGCAGAACGGGCAGGTCCACGGAAGGTGGCCGGGCTGCGCGGCGGCGGGATCGAGTTCGCTCATGGGCTGGCGACCACGCAAGCCATGTGCCATTCACCGCCCGGGCGGGGCCTGCCTAGCGGCGTCTCGGCCGGACAGCTACAGGAAGGCCTTCATGACACACGCGTTTGAGACACAGTGTTGCGATTTTGGCGGTCAATGCGTGCCGGCAGAGGCCATCGGCAGTACTTGCAAGCCCCCGCTGGGATGGCACGGTTCGTGTGTGCGGCGGGTTGATGGCATGCCTCACCCACCCTCGTTGCGCCGGACCCGCCGGATCAGCGGTGCACCCGCGGCAACTGAAGGTCGTGCAATGCGCTGGCGACCAGCCAGGCGTCGGCACCGGCGGCACTGGCAAGCGCCAGGTCCTGGGGGCTGCGGATTCCACCGGCGCCGATGACCATGGCCCCCGGCGCCAGCCGCCGCACCTCTTGCAAGGTTTCCAGGTCGGGCCCGGCGCCGGAGCCGACACGCTCGAGCGTCATCACGATCAGCCGCCGCGGCCACAGGTCCACCGCGTCCCAGCAGCCGGCCTGGTCGAGCCGCCGGCCGTCGCGGCGGTCGAGCGAGAGCGCGGCGCCGGGCACGCCCGCTTCAGCCTCGCCGTTCGCGTTTTCGAAACAGCGCTCAAGGGCTTCGCGCGAGCGCAGCGATTCGCTGCCGAAGACGAGCACGATGCGGGACGCGAAAGGCGCCAGCTGCTTGCGCACTGCCTCGCCAGCCGCGGCGTCCGCCAGGCCCACGTCGAGCCAGAGTTCGATATGGGGCAATGCCTCGAGCACATCGGTCAGCACGGCGATCTGCGCCGCGCCGCCTTGCAGCGCATCGAGGTCGGCCACGTACAGCTGCCGCGCCGCGCAGTGCTCGCACAGGATGCGCGCCACCGTCACCGGATCGCTGCTGGCGCACAGCGCCGAAACGATCGGCCGGTACGACTTGCGGTCGCCGCGCACTGCCCTCACCACCTGGCCCTGCAGCAAGTCGACGACGGGGATCAGGTTCAGTTCGGAAGTCATTGGGAAGTGATGGGGAACGTACCCGGAAAGTGGATGATGAAATGACGACACGCGTGTTTGTCTACGAGTATCTCAGCGGTGGCGGCTGGAGCGACTACGGCGACGATGCGGCCGCCGATGAGCTGCTGCCGCTGGGCCTCTCGATGCGAGACGCCATGGTGGCCGACTTGATGCGCGTGGCCGATTGTTCGGTCTCGGCCGCGGTCTGCGAACCGGGGAACACCCTGCCCGCCGGAGCGGCGCCGCTGCGGCCGCTTGCCAACGAATCGGCTTTCGACTTCGTGGCGCGCCAGAGCGTGCTGCACGATGTGGTGTGGCTGGTCGCGCCCGAGACGGACGGGCTGCTGGCCAGGTTCCAACGCACGGTTGGCAACGCGCGCTGGCTCGGCTGCAGCGCCGATGCCATCGAGCTGACGGCGGGCAAGAAGGCCACGCTCGCGCACTTGGCGGCCCATGGCGTGCCAACGCCCCTGGCCTTTGCCGATGCGCCCGAGATAGAACGCTGGGTTGTCAAGCCCGACGACGGCGCCGGCGGCGTGGCCACCCATGTGCACACGCGCCACGCAGGCGCACTCGAAGACCACGCCCGGCGCACGCGGGCCGGCGCCACCTTGACGCTGGAGCCATGGATCGAAGGCGAAGCCCTGAGCCTCTCGCTGCTGTGCACGGAGCAGAATGCCGAAATGCTGAGCATCAACCGCCAGTGCATTTCGATCGACTCGCAGGGAAGCCTGTCGTTCGACGGTGTGAGCGTCGATGCGGTGGGCCGGGGCGACCCGCGCCGTCAGCCGCTGGCCGAGCTGGCTATGCAGGTGGCCCGCGCCATCCCGGGGCTGCGCGGGTTCGCGGGTATCGACCTGGTGTGGCATCCGCGGCACGGGCCGGTGGTGATCGAGGTGAACCCGCGCGTCACCTGTGCCTATGTCGGCCTCTCGGCCGCGCTGGGCCGCAATCTTGCAGCCGAACTGCTGGCGGACCGCGGGGGCGGCGAACTCGCCGAACGGGAACTTGCACGTGCCGACGCCTGAACGCACCACCATCGGGTGGGACATCGGCGGCGCGCATGTGAAGGCCTGCCTGCTGCAAGGCGGCGAGGTGGTCGACGTGGCGCAATGGGGTTGCCCGCTCTGGCAAGGCCTCGATCATCTGGCGCGCGCACTGCAAGCCACGCGAACGCGCTGGCCGGCTTTCGATACGGCACGCCACGCCGTGACCATGACGGGCGAAATGGTCGACCTGTTCCCCGACCGCGAAGCCGGCGTGCGGGGCATTGCGGCCGCGCTGGCGGCCGCGCTTCCCTCCCGGCCAGGCGCCTTGCATTTCTTTGCCGGAGACGCCGGCTGGTGCAACCCCGCGCAGGTCACTCGTCACTGGGAGCACATTGCGTCGGCCAACTGGCTGGCCACCGCGCGGCATGCGGCGCTGGTGTTTTCGCAAGGCGTGCTGGTCGACATCGGCAGCACCACCACCGACCTGATCGGCTTCGGCAACGAGCGCGTGCTGGCCACCAGCCGCACCGACGCCGAACGCCTGGTGAGCGGAGAGCTTGCCTACCACGGCGTGGTGCGCACGCCCGTGTGCGCGCTGACGCAGCGCATCGAATGGCGCGGCCGGGCAAGCCACGTGATGAACGAGTTCTTCGCCACCACGGCCGACGTCTACCGGCTGTGCGGCGAGCTCGACCCGGCGCACGACCTGTACCCGAGCGCCGACAACGCGGCCAAGAGCCTGGCCGCGACACGCCAGCGGCTTGCGCGCATGGTGGGCCTGGACGAGCGCGATGCCTCCGCGGAAGAATGGCTGGAGCTTGCGCGTGCATGGCGCGCCGCGCAGGTCGAGGCCATCGGTTCGCAGCTGCGCCGCGTGCTGGCGGCGCATGCGCTTTCGCGCGAGGCCGTGATCGTGAGTGCGGGCTGCGGTGCGTTCCTGGTACCGGACCTTGCGGCGGCGGTGGCAACAGCCGCTTCCGCACCGCACCGCTTTGCTTCTTATGGCGGCGACGTCGCCAACGTGGCCCGCCATGCAACCCCAGGCACGACCGCCTGGGCGCAGGTGTGCGCACCCAGCGTGGCGGTGGCGGCGCTTTTCGAAAGGGAGCACGACTGATGTGGGTCGTCAAGATCGGCGGCAGCCTTTGCTCGGACCCGGTGCTGCCGCAGTGGCTCGATCTGCTGACGCAGATCGGCGGCGGACGCGTAACGGTGGTCTGCGGCGGCGGCACCTTTGCGGACGAAGTGCGGCGCGTGCAGGCGCATTGGCAGTTCAACGACCTGGCCGCCCACAACATGGCGGTGCTGGCCATGGCGCAGACGGCTTATCAGCTGCATGCGCTCAACCCGGCGCTGCAGCTCGCAACACGCAAGACCGAGATTCCCGACCTGCTGCGGCGCGGAAAAACCGCGCTGTGGCTGCCGCTTGAACTGCGGCGCGACAAGCCTGATTCGCGCACCGGCTGGGAGGCCACCTCGGACACGATTGCGCTCGACCTGGCAAAGCATCTCAATGCCGAGCAACTGGTGCTGGTCAAGTCTTGCGCCATCGATCCGCAGATGACGCTGGGCGAGCTTGGCGACGCCGGCGTGGTGGACCAGCAGTTTGCCGATCGCTCCGGCGATGCAGCCTTTCCGATCACGCTGCTTCACAAGAACCAGCTGGAGACCATGCGAGCGCTGCTGCTGGGCGAAGCCACCTTCGTTCCGCGTTGAAGCTGCAGCCCGGATATGGCCGCGCACGCCGGGGGCTCAGGCGGCTGCAGGCTCCACAGCCTCGCCATGCAACGATGCGGCCAAGACTGCAAGCCGCTCCGGGCACAGCGCCGTCTTGCGGTCGGCAACACAAACAGCACTGCGAAAGCCCGCGAAGTCGGGCGCCAGCGATCGCAGCAAGGGAACGTGCGCCATGCGCAGTGCGCCCGCCAGTCCGACGAGCCGGCCCGAAGCGCGCACACGGGCGGCAAAGGCGCGCAGGTCCGCCGTCGGCACGGCATCGAACAAGCTGCCGGCCAGCTTGTCGGCAGTGTCGGCCATGAGCGCCGGAAACCCGAGCGTGCATGCATGCGCGACCAGCGCCGCGTCGATGCCATGGTCTGCAACGAAGACCGGCACCACCGGCCAGTCGCAGGCGGAGAGCGCGTCGAGCACCGCAAAGGCCTCGGTCCCGCGCTCGATGCCGACCTTCACGTAGTCGACACCGCAAGCACCGACCGCATCGACTTGCGCAAGGATGCTGTCCAGCGCCTGCATGGGCAAGTCGCCGATCGTGGCACTCACGGGCAGGCCGATGCCGTTCGCGCGCAATGCACTCACGATGGCGCCGATGGTCGCCACGGGCAAGCCGCCCAGTGCGCCGTCGCTCGGTTCCTTCAGGTCGATGAAGTCGGCGCCGCCGCGCGCGGCAATCAAGGCTTCATCCACGCTGCGCACGCTCACCAGCATGCGGGTCACGATGCGCGCTCCGGTGTGCCGTTGCGGTGCTGCGCGACGGCGGCGCGCAGCCACTCCCAGGCCTCATGCTCTTCGGGGCCGGCGGTCTTGTCGATGGCAATCTGCAGGTAGGTCATTTCGGTTTCCACTTTCTCGGGGGGCAGCATGTGCAGGCGGCTGACCAGCACGGCGCCTTCGATCACCGCGGCCTGTGCCCGGTTGAAGCCGACGAAGGGCGCATGGGTGGCCTCGTGCACCGCCACCATCCGCAGCACCGGCCGCTGCACGTTGTCGCGCTGCTCGGCCAGTTCAAGCTCTACGTGGCGCAGTGCCGCGGCAAGCCGTACGCCTTCAATGCGTTCGGCGGGCAGCGTGGGCCACAGCTTGCGGCCTGTGACGCAGCCCGCGAACACGCGGGTGTCGCACACGATGTTGAGCACCGCATGGCCGGTGGCCACGATGTTGTCGTGCGTGGTCGAGGGCTTGAACGGCATCAGCAGGATGCCGTCTTCGCGGTAACGAATGCCCATTGGTGCCACGTGCGACTTGCCGCCGGGCGCGACGGTGGTGACCACGGCTTCGAAGATCTGGTCGTTCATGTGGGTGATGGCGCGGCGGCCGTGTTCACGGCACCAGGCTCTTGCGCGATGTTCTTCGATGTCTTCATGGTGGTGCCCGGTGCGCACCAGCGCGCAAGGTCTTCGGCGGGCCGCGGCGCGGCGCAGCCCCAGTCGAGCGGCTGGTCTTGCACATAGCGCTTGCCAAGCTGCCAAGCGATCTCGGCGCGGGCAAGCTCCACGCCCATGTAGAACGCATGGTCGGCATCGTCCTGCAGCTTGAGCTGCGGCCAGAGTTCGAAGGCGCCCTGCCCCAGGCGCAAGCCGTCGCGGTTGTACACGTGCAGGCCCAGCGGCGATATCTGCACGCGAAAGTTGGGGTCGCGCACCTGCGAGGCGATCTCGCCGATTTCTTCCGGCGTATCGGGGAACGGATGCTTGGCATGCACCGTCATCAACGCATCGCTCATGCCCTTGGGCAGCGTGGCATTGCGGGCCGCCGCATGCATGATGCGGCGCGCCCAGTCGGCCTCGCTCACCGCGCGGCGCGCATGCTGGCTCACCTGCGTGGTCAGCACTGCCGCCACGTTCAGCTCGGCGGCAATGCCGAACAGCACCGCGTTGATGCCGCTGGTGTCGGCCTCGGTCAGCTCGGTGACGTTGCCCACGCCAAGCATGATCGGCGCATCGGGAAAACGCTCGCGCAGCCGGTGGTAGCGCACGATGGAGGCGGTCAGGCCGAAGGGTATCGGGTCGAGAATCGAATCGGCCAGAAACGGGCGGCCACGCTGCTGCATTTGCGCCACCGCTTCGTACAGCGATTCTTCGTCGGCCGGCACGCGCGGTATGAGCACCGGGGTTGCGGCCACTTCGTCGGCAATCCACAGGCTGTCGAGCGTCAGGCTCAGCAGGTAGTCGGCGCCGGACTTGCCGCCGAGCAGCAGCTCTTTCGGGTCGCTCGAATCGACGCTCACCTGAAAGCCCGCGGCCTTGAGCGCCTGCACACTTTCGGCCAGATGGTCGAAGCGGGTCTCGGGCAGGCAGCCCAGGTCGATGACGTTGGCCCCGTCGGCCGCAAGCTGACGTGCTCGCTCGACGATCTGCGCCACCGTGAGCCGCGGCGCATCGACGATCTCGGCAAAGATCGCGACCTCGTACTCGTTCAGGTCGACAGCGCGCGCGCTGCGGTTGAAGTGGCGCGGCAGATCCTTCAGCTCTTGCGGCCCGCGCTCCACCGGGACGCCGAAGTATTGGCTCAAGGCCTCGACATCGCCGCGGCAGCGGCCCGGCACCATGATGCGGTCGGCGCGGCGTGGCGCGGTGCCCTCGCCATCAGCCTCGGTAATCACCGGTGCCGCAACGCGGCGGCGGATCATGTCGGCCGTCATCAGTGCCGCAACCTGCAACCCGATCTCCCGTACTTCCCATGTGAACGGTGCCGCCTCTATGCCGGCCAGCACCCGCGAGAGGCTGGCTTGGGCGAGGCGCCCGGTCAGGAAGACGATGTGTTCCATGCGAGAGAGAGTTCCTTCATGCGTGCATCGAGCACGGCTTCGAGTTCGGCGGGCGACGAGACCACCTGGCAAAAATCGATGCCGCGCAGCCGCTCGACGTTGTCCAGCTCGATGCGCCGCGGACGCAGCGTGACCCAGTCATGCGGGGACTTGGTCACCACCACCGGTTCCGTATCGCATGCAAACACGATGCCAGGAATGCCGAGCTTGCCGGCCTGGGCAAACATGTTGGTCGGCAGCGAGTCGCTGATGCCGAATGCGCACTTGGCCACCGTGTTGCTGGTGGCCGGCGCCACCACCACGGTGTGATAGATGTCGTCGTAGAGCATGCCCACGGGCACGCCGCTGGCCGTCTTGTCGCGGAACACCCGAAAGCGCGACTTCAGCGCCTCGATGTGCAGCTTGTAGATGGGCAGCACTTCTTCTGCCGCGGCCGAAAGGAACAGGTCCACCGAAGGCAGCCGCCGCGCAAGGGCCAATGATTCTTCGAGAAAGTGGCCGGAGCCCGTGACGCACCAGGCCAGCCGCGAGCGCGGCGGCGCTGCAGGCAACGGCGGCTCGCCGTCTTCCATTGCCAGGGCCGCGCCGCGCGGATCGATCTTGTCGGTACCCGATGAGCCTCCGTTCATCATGTCTGTCGAGCCTGCGGCTCAATCGGGTGGAGATATCTCGATGTGAAGCTTGTGGAGTTTTCGGTACAAGGTGTTGCGGCTGACATCGAGCGCCTTGGCGACGTTGCTCACGTTCCAGCGGTGCTGCTCAAGCATCTGCAGCAGCACCTGCCGCTCGTTGGCCTGGATCGGGTTGAGTTTGACGGCCGGGGGCGCATCGGAAGCAGCGGCTTCGCCTTGCGCGTCCGCCGTCTCGATGGCTGCGGCAGGTAATGCATAGGCCGGTGCGGGCGAAGGTGCAGCCCTTGCGACAAGCGAAGGCAGGTGCTCCCGCGTGATGGTCTTGCCGTCTGCGAGCGCGGCCGCGCTGCGCAGCACGTGGCGCAGCTGGCGCAGGTTGCCCGGCCACGGATAGGCCATGAGCATGCGCTCGGCATCTTCGCCAAGCCTGCAGTCGCTGCCGCCCTCGTCCTTCAGCACGTCGTGGATCAGCTCGCGCTTGTCGGTGCGGTCGCGCAGCGCGGGCAGGTCGAGCTCGATGCCGGCCAGGCGGTAGTAAAGGTCTTCGCGGAAGCGGCCTTCCCGCACCAGGCTTGGCAGGTGCTGGTGGCTCGCGCTCACGAGCTGGAAGTCGACCGGGTGCGTTTCTTCGGTGCCCAGCGGCGTGACCTGCCGCTCGTCGAGCACGCGCAGCAGGCGGGCCTGCAGCTCCAGCGGCATGTCGGCAATTTCGTCGAGGAACAGCGTGCCGCCATCGGCCTGCAGGATCTTGCCGCGCCGGCCGCTGCGCTGCGCACCGGTGAAGGCGCCGGCCTTGTAGCCGAAGAGCTCCGATTCAATGAGCGTCTCTGGCAGGCTTGCGCAGTTGACCGCGACAAACGCGCCTTCGGCATGCGGACTGGTTTCGTGGATGGCGCGCGCGAACACCTCTTTGCCCGAACCTGTTTCGCCGCACAGCAGCACGGGGGTTCGGCGCGCCACCACGCGGCGCGCGGTGTCCAGGTGCGCCACGAGCCGCGCATCCTTGAATGTGCGAATGCCGGGCGCACGCGTTGCGGCGGGCCGCAGCGGCGCCCGAAACGCGTCGGCACCCGCCTCCGCCGCCATGGGCGCCGTGATGGCACCCGCGGCACGCGCACGCGCCGGCGTGGCTGCATCGGAAGCGGGACGACGCGCCACCGCAAAGAAGCGCAGCGCGGCGTTGGCCCGGTACGCCACCACCGGGTGGAACGAAGAAGAAAGACTTCGCTGCACGATGTCTTCGAGCGACGTCTGGAACAGGTCGTCGATGCGCTGCGTGCGGATCTCGTCCATCGTTTGCACGCCAAGCTGGAACAAGGCGCTGCGGTTGGCCGCAAGAATGCGCCCGTCGTCACCGACGGCAAGCTTGCCTTCGTGCAGTGTGTAGACAAACTCCGGCCGGCTGTGGAAGTGCAGCGGGTGCGCGTTCGAGAAGCGCTTGTCGATGAGGCGGTTCTCGATCATGCGCGCCGTCATGCCAAGCAGCACGAGCACGTGCTGCTGCATGAGGCTGGAGCGGCTGGTCACGTCAAGCACCGCGATGATCTCGCCGGACGGATCGAACACCGGCACCGCCGAACACGTGAGCTGCGTGAAGTGGCTGAAGAAATGCTCTTCGCGCCGCACGGAGATAGGGTGCGCGGCCGCAAGGCAAGTGCCCATGCCGTTGGTGCCGGCTTCAGCCTCGCCCCACATGCCGCCTGCGCGCAGGCCCATGGGCTCGGCTTCGGCGGCAAACTCCGGCGACGACACCATGTGCACGATGACGCCGTCGGTATCGGTCAGCACCACGGCGGATTCCGCATCTGCCAACTGCTGGTAGAGCGTGGTCATCTCGTAGCGTGCGCATTCGATGACGTCGGCATGCTGGTTGCGCCGGCTCTGCAAGGCCGAAGACGCAATGACCACCGGTTCGCGCGGACGGCCCGGATCGAGCTGGTACTGGTTGAGGCAACGGCTCCAGGAGCGGGTGACCAGGTCGTTGCCTTCTTCGTGAAAGCCCCGCCTCACCACGTCGAGCACCCGGTCGGCGTGCCTGTCGCCTTGTCGCAGCGTCAATGTCATTGGATGTCTCCAGCGCGTTCCATCGTGTCTCCTTGGTCGGTCCATTGTTGTACTTGCCGACACGCTGCACACCCGGTGAAACACCAAGCAGTGAAAAGCGCCGCAGTGGATCCGCTCTCTCTGGCCTGCATTTTGCGTTGATGAATCCTGCCTGGGGGCATCGGCTCGCCGGCAGACACACTTTCAAACACATTCGAATCCACTGGAGACATCGCTTGAACACCAGCCAGAGCCCTTCCGTCGGCCACTTTGCTTCGAATGTTCCTCATGCCTCCAGTGCCTCCGCGGGTGCAACGCCCATGGACCTGATCTTCATCGAGGGCTTTCAAGGCAACACGGTCATTGGCATTCACGAGTCGGAACTTCACCACGCGCAGCCGTTGGTGATCGACGTGCATGCCGGCCTGCCCCGCGCGCGCGCCTGCGACACTGACCGCATCGGCGACACCATCGACTACGGCGTGGTCCGCGAGCGGCTGCTGCGCCTCATGGCGGAACACCGGCTTCAGCTGCTGGAGGCCTTTGCAGAGGCCATCGCCGACATCCTGATCGACGAGTTCAACGCCAGCTGGGTGCGCGTCAAGGTCGTGAAGCCGCGCAAGTTCGACGATGTGCAGGCGGTAGGTGTGCAGATCGAGCGCCACGCCGCAACGCATCGCGCTTCGAAGCCGGCCCACAGCGCAACCGTGCTGAAGTTTCTCGCCAGCGGCATGGTGCCTGCGAAACACTGAACGAAATACCGAGCACGAAAAAGAAGCCGACCGGTTCACGCGTCGGCTTCTTCCTTTCAGGTTTTCATCAGAGGTGCGCAGCGAACGGGTGTGCCGTGGTGCCCTTCTTGTCGACCACTTCAGCCGCGGTCGGCGAGCCGGCCACTGCGCGTTGAATGGCTTCGCGCGTAGCCTGATAGTTGTAGTCCTGGATCTTCTTGTCGTCGTCGGCAAGCCAGTGGATGAACACGCCCACGCAGATGAACAGGTTGTCGGCCTCGGCCATGGGAATGGTGCCGTCTTCTACGCTGTCGGCCACTGCCAGTGCCACGGCGCGCTGCGCCGGCCCGAACATCTGCACCGCCTGTTTGGCGCCCTTGATGGTCACTTTGTTGAACATCACGGTGGCCGGCTTGGTCAGCAGGTTGGGCGCCACCACTGCGAGCAGCGAAGTGAAGCCGTCCTTGTTGTTCGTCAACGCGTTGGCGAAGGCGGTCTCGGCAGCGCTGCCGCGCGGTCCGATGATCAGGTCGATATGGGCTACTTCGTTGCCGTCGCCGACGAGCGATTCGCCCACCATCAGTCGATCTATTTTTGCCATGGTTTCGGGTCTCCTCTTAGAGGTCCAAGGTGGTTAGGGTCATTACGACACCGGTCAGAACGACCAGCGCAATGCCATGGTTATCACGATCCGTGCCATCCGCCTGCGGGGCCGCGCGCGGGCGCCGCGCACGAGCGGATCCAGCCCGAAAGCAGCAACGCCGCCACGGTGAAATCGGCGCTGGTCCCCGGGTTGACGCCGGCAGCCTTCAGTGAAACGTCCCATGCCGCGAATTCGGGGTCCGCATCGAGCACCACGCCGTCGCCGGCGCGCTCGCGCCAGGCCTGCGCCGCCGTCATGACAGTCTGTGCCACGCGCCCGCCGTGTTTTCGAACAATGTGTGAATCGGGAAAGGCGCCCAGGCAAGCCAGGTAAAGCCGTTGGACGGAAGCCACAGTGGCCGCATCGGGATGTGCCTCGACGTCGGCCGGCGCGTTGCCCGGGCCCGCTTGATACACGGGCATCTGGAACGCCAGCGCGAACAGGTCCGCGAAGCCGTCGCGGTATTGGCGCGCGATGAGATCGCGGTCGGCCGCAAGCGCCATGGCTGCACGCAGGTCGACCGTTGGGGCGCCGTGCACGTCTTCCTTCGGCGCGCTTCCAAGGCCACCTGGGTGCGCACGAGCGATGGCCCGGTAGGCTGCGCGGGTATCGTCGATGTCGAGGGTGGCCAGCACGGACTCCACAGCGGCACGCAACGCAGCCGGGGTTGCTGCGGCGGGGTTCTGCTCCACGGCCAGCGCAATGGGTGCGCACAGCAAGAGAATGCCAAGGTTGGTGTTGCAGCCCGCGACCGCCCAAGTGGCCTCTACAGCGGCTTCGATGCGTTCCCCTACGCGCAGCCCGGGCGCGAACAGCGGGCCTGCCGCGGCCCTGGCGCTCTCGATGAACATCGACGCCTGCATGCGATGGCCGGGCGAATCGCGGCTGACGTTGCCCGGTTTGCGCACTGCAACATCGAGCCAGCAGGCGCGCAGGAAGCAGGCACGCGCCCGTTCGATGGCCGCCTGCCGCGCGTTCATCAGGCGCGGCGCTCCGGAGGCAGGCTCTCCTGCACACGGCTGTGGGTCTGAGCCATCTTGCGGTCGAGCAGGTCATCGACGATGGCGCGTGCGATGTTGAAGTCCGTGACGCGCTGCAGCCCCTGCCAGGCTGCCACGCCGTTGACTTCCAGTACCTGGATCTTCGGGCCACTGGCGGCGGCGATGAGGTCTACACCTGCGTAGTCCATGTCGAGTGCATGGGCCGCGCCCTCGGCCATTTGCGCGAGTGCCGGTTCGAGTTGGGCGGGCTCGCAGCGCGCGCCCTGGGCCACGTTGTGAACCCAGTGCGTGCTGACACGCCGCATCGCAGTAATGGCACGCCCGCCGACCACGAGCACGCGCCAGTCGAAACCGGGCGAGCCCATCGGCGGCACAAAGCGCTGCAGGTAGGCAAGGCCCGCATAGCGCGCGTCGGTGTCGGGCATGGGGTGATGTACGCCGTCTACCTCGCCCACGAGCTGCAGGTCTTTGCCTTGCGAGCCGAACAAGGGTTTGATCACCAGCGCGTGCCCCGCTGCCGTTTCGCGCATGGCGATGCGCCTGGCCTGCGCGGCAGACTCGGTGGCCCATGTGGCGGGTGCGGGAATGCGCGCGGCATGGAGCAGCAAGCTGGTCATCGACTTGTCGACCGAGCGCTCGATGGCGCGCGCATCGTTGTAGACCGGCACACCGAGCTCGCGCAATGCATGCAGCACGCCGAGGCGCTTGGTCACCTGCTCGAAGCTTCCGCCGGCAATGCCGCGCACCAGCACCGCGTCGGGCAGTTCGCGGCCGTAGCCGGGAATGACCAGGCCGTGCCACGCAGCGGTGGTGTCGATATTGCAATCGGCAAGGTCGACGCAGCGGCCCACCGCGCCGCGTGCGCGCAATGCGGCTTGCAACTGGCGGGTATGCCAGCCGATCTCATCCGTCATGATGGCGATACGCGTGGTCATCGTGCGGCCCTCATGCTTGCTGCAGCCACAGGCGCTGCAGCAGCGCCATGTCGGGCGCGCCGCCGTGCCATGTGTTGCCGCTGTCGATGTTGCTCACCCACACTTCGGCGGGCGCAAACAGCGCACCGTCGATCTTGTAGAAGTCGTATTCGACCTCCTTGAAGATGTGGGCGAACGAGCGGCCGTGGTCGCGTGAATTGCGCGACGGCAATGCACGGGCCAGTTCGCGTGCGGCCTCATCGTCGCCTCGAACCGTGAGGTGCACGCGGCCGCCGTAGAGAATGGAATCGTTGGTGCGCCCCATCGCCTCGACGCCATCGGCACTGGGCGAAGGCAGCGGTGCGGTGCCTGCGCCATCGACGATATTGGCGAGCGCGAAACCAAGCTCGTGCGACTTGTGCAGCGCCACTTCGAGCACGCGCGCCACCACCTGCGTGGTGCCTGCAAGGCTGGTGGTGGGCGCGAGGATCAGCGTGAGCGCGTCGGCCGCCAGGTTGCAATCGCGCAGCAGCTTGTCGATCACGACCTTTGGCGGTGCGCGATCGACTTCCAGCACCAGCACGCCGCACTCTGCGTGATCGCGATAGTCCAGTTCGGCGAAGAGCTTTTCCTTGACCGCCAGTGCGCGTGCGGGGCCGGAGCCGAGTGAGAAAAACTTCTTGCCGCCGGTTTCTTCCTTGGTCGCCGAAAGGCTCCAGCCGGCGTACTGGCTGCCGAGGCAAGCCAGCACGGGCTGCGAGCTGCGCACGTCGAGCCATGTAGGCCAACCCTCGGCATCGTTGCCGCTGCGCAAGTGCACATGGCCCAGCCCACCCATGCAGATTTCGCCGACGCGCAGGCCGGCCTCGATGCTGCCCGGCGCCTCGATGCCGGCATCGACGATGTGCACGCCGCTCTCGTCGCGGCGCACGTGCAGCCCGAGCGCATCGGCATCGTTCAGCAGGCGTTCGACCAAAGGCCGTGCCATGCGGTTGACGCTCAGGCCCTCGGCAAAGGCGGGCGGTGGTGTGTTGCTCATGCCGATGTCTCCAGTGATTTGAACAACCGCTCGCGGCTTTCGGTGAGGCGGGCGCGCACCTCGTCCGCGCTGGTGCCGCACGCGGTGAGGGTGCACAGGGGGTCGTCGATATCGAAGCGCTGGCCTGCGCCGGGAATGTCGCGGATGCCCGGCCATTCCGCGAGTTGCCGCGCCGCGACTTCATCGAGTTGCATGGGTCGCGGCGCGAAGACGATTTCGATGCCTTCAATGTCTTGCGCATGCGCAGACATCGCTGGCAGCTCGCCGTGCAGGCAGGCGCGCAGGTGCGCGTGCATGAGGCCAGGCGTTCCGGCCGGCGAGCGGTAAAGGCTCATGCTGGCCGGCGGCCTGGCGTTCACTTCGAGCACGCCAACGGCGTCGCCATCGCGCATGAAGTCGAGGCTGCACAAGCCGCGCAGTTCGAACTCCGCGACCAATGCGCGTGCGATCCCGGTCACACGCGCGGCAATGTTCTGCGGCACAGGCACCGGGCCGACCGCACCGCAGAACACGAAAGGCCGCGCGCCGAAGGGCCGGACGGTCATTTCATTGAAGCCGAGCACATGGACCTCGCGCCCATTGGCGACGAAGGTGGCGGACATCGGCTGGCCCGGCATTTCGCGCTGGAAGTAGTCATGCGAAGACAGCGGCTCTTCCACCGGCCACGGCGCGTGGCGAACATGCCAGCCGCCGCAGCCGTGCGCGTCTTTCATCAACCATCCGGCGGGGTCTTCGGGAGCGTCCAGCAGCACCTGCGGGTAGGGCATCACGCGTGCGCGAAGAAATCCGAAGAAGCTGGCCGGGTCTCGCAGGCGGCGCACGGCATCGGGCGCGGTGCCGATCAGGGGCAGCACAGCCGCGCCCTGTTCGAGCAAGCCAGGCTCGCCCTCGAAGCCGCTGCCTGCGATCCAGCCCACCACCGGGTCGCCGCCCTCGCCTTCTTGGGCCAATTGGCGCAATGCGGCCAGCGTGCTCGCCGCATCGATCTGCAAACTGCCGGGCGTGCCGATCGGCAACCAGCGCGATGCGGCGCGGCGCGTGTCGAGGTCGCCGAAAAGGTCGAGCGCAACAACGTTGAAGCCGTCGTTCGCCGCCGCCTCGGCCATGGCGCGCGCGGAGATGGCGGCGACGGCAATGGTCTGCATCTCGCGGACAGGCGTGGCTGTCAAGACGCCTTCGCGGCCTGCTCGACCAGGAATGCGCGCGCCACCGCAAAGGCTTCGGCAAAGCTCAGCACCTGCGCCTTCTCGGCCTCGCACATCTGCACCAGCAGCCGATGCTGCGTCTGGTACTTGACGTTGCCCACGGCCAGCGCGCCGATGCCCACGGCCTGCGTGCCCGCGATCGGCTTGGCGTCGTCCATCACGCCGACACCCGCAATGCCTTCGGGCGGCACGGCGTTCACATCGGCGGCAACCTTGAGCCGCGTGGCGGCGCCGAGCGCTTCGCTGGACACCACCTGCACGCCCGCGGCCGCGCAGGCCAGCAGCACGTCGGCATCCGCGATGGAGCGCCGCACGGCATCGGGGTCGCCGCCCGAGAGGCCGTGCAGCTTCACGCCGAAGCGCTGGCCGGTTTCGTCCGCCGCTTCTTGCGCCGCGTCGATGCCGTTACGGCTGGAGAGGTAAACGTCGGCGCCGGCCTGCGCCGCGATCACGCCGGCCACGCGCCCCACCGGACCGGTACCACCAAGGATCACCACGCGCTGGCCCTCGAGGCCCTGGGCATGGTGGCGCTTCAAGGCGGCCTCCACGCAGGCCACCATGGCCGCGGCGGTTGTGTAGGCGCCGCTGGGGTCGGCCATGACTGAGACGACGAAGGGCTTGACCATCGAGGTTCTTGCGCGCTCGAGCATGTCGGCGGCCAATTGGGCATCGCGCCCGCCAATGAAGATGCCCGTTCGCGCAACACCCTTGGGACCGCGCGAAAAGATGGTGTCTTGCGTGAGCCCTGTGATGCGGTCGATCGCCACATCGCAGTAAGGCACGATGATCTGGTAGCCCGCGTCCGCCGCCATGTTGATGTCGAAAGGACTCATCTGCGGACCGGGGGTGAACATGTGAAGAATGCGGGGACGTTCCATGAGGGCCTGCGTGGTGTGGAAGAAGTGGCGTCGGGTTGGGACGAGAGCGATGAATTCAGCGGGTGCGCGGCTGCACGATGCGGTCGTGCACCGCCGCGCCGCTGTTGCGGCCCGAGACAATGTGCAGTTCCAGCTGCGGCGCGGCGCGTTCGGATGCGCGCGCGGCATCCACAAGCAATTGCGCCTGTGCTTCCGTGGGCACGACGGCAAAGCCGGTCGGCCCCCAGGAGCTCTGGCCGATGGCGGCGCCGCCTGAGCGGCTCGCGTCCGCGAACCATTGCATCAGCCGCGCGACCGCCGGGCTGGTGAAGATGCCGCCCTGCGCCGGCGCGAAGTGCTCGCCGAGCAACTGCTGCATGCGGTTGATGCCTGCGGCAAACGGTGCGAACTCCGCGCTGGCGGCGGCGGGCAGAACGCGCATCAAGACCTGGTGGCAAATTTCTGCAGCGGCCGCTTGCGGCAACGGCGGCAAGGCTGCGATGGCTTTTTTCTCTTCTCCGCCTGAAAGCCCGCGGTGCGCGGGATCCTGCACGACGACGATGCGCCATGCCGGCGGGAATGCAATGCGCGACAAAAGCGGCGCGGGCAGGCCATCCGGACCGGGGCCGCCGTCGAGCAGCAGGCCGCCCGCGTCGAAGCCTGCGATTCCGATGCCCGAACGCAACCCGCGGCCAAGCCAATGCGCCAATGTGGCAGTGCCCAGATCGAGACCATGCCACTTGGCAAAGGCTCGCCCGATGGCCGACGCCAGCTGCGTGCCCGAGCCAAAGCCCGCGTGTGCCGGCAACACCTGCCGCAATCGAAGCGAAAGCGGCGCGTGGCAGCCGCTGCGCTGCTTCAGCCGCTGGAGATGGGCTGCGGCCCGGTCGAGCTCCGCCCCCGCGGCCGGGGTGTCGGCTGCTAGGCGGTCAGCGTCGGATGCCGTCAGTTCGACCTCGGTGGTGAACCCGTCGATGACCACCCCGAGGCTGCCGAACGAGCGCCCCAGTGAACCAGAAGGGTCGAGAAAGCCCAGGTGCAGGCGCCCGGGAGCACTCACGCCCACTGTGCGAAAGCTCAGGTCGTGCCGCGGAGCAACGGCGAAGTCGGCGGAGGTCATGGGTGGATTCGGGCGGCGGGACGAAGTCATGGACTTGCATGTCATAGCAAGGGCCGTTCCGTCTGCGCGTCCACAGGGCGGCGCACGCGGGCTCGCGTGCGGTGAGTGCGGGCGATGTCCCAGGAGCGTGACAATGTGTCACGCCTTTTCCAAGGCAAGGAGGATGGCTGCCGCAGTGCGGCGGCGGTGCTATCGGAGAAGCACCAGGCCCGACGGCGTGGCAGCGTCGGCCAGCGAAATCGGCTCGAACCTCAGGCCGTGCATCTTTGCGAACGCACCGGGCGAGCAGCCCCTGTGCTTGCGAAACACCAGCCCGAAGTAGGCAGGATCCGTGAAGCCGCAGCTGTAGGCCACCTGCGAGATCTGGGTGTTCGAGATGCTGGAAGTGCGCAGCATCCGCATGGCGGCCTCCATGCGTTCGTGCAGCACCGCATCCAGAAAGGTCATGCCGCGTCCGGCGCTTGCGAAGGCCTTGTGCACGTAGCGCACCGAGACGTTGAAGTCGGCCGCGAGCTTGGCCGCGCTGACCTCCGGGTCGGCATAGTGATCGCGAATCCACATGCGCATGCGGGCGTGCAATGCACGATCGCGCGCCGACACCGCTTCCGCGTCGTGCACGAGCTTGTTCTGCGAAAGCGCCATCGACAGCATGGACAGCACATGCTCACCGACCAGTTCGCGCTCGAACGCGCTGGCCGCGGCATTCAGATGCTCCAGGCTCATGGCGCGCAGGTAACCTGCCAGCACGCTTGTCCACCCCTTGTCGCCCTTGAGCGCAACAGCGGCGGCGTTGCTCGCATCGGGCAGCCAGCGCGCCACAAGCGATTGCGACAAGCCGATGATCCAGGCATCGGTACCGTGATGCGAGCACAGCCGCATGGGCTCGTTCGAATCGATGATCAACATGTCGTTGACACCGATGGTGGCGCTGCGGCCCTGCTGCTCGCTGGTGGTGAAGCCGTTGTTCAGCTTCACCAGAAGATGAAAAGGGTACTCGGCGGCTTCCTGTATGCGGCTGGGCACGCCGCGGTACACGTCGAGCGGGCTTCCACGAGCCCGCATGAAAGTCACGCCATTCGAATTGACGACCGACAGTTCCTGGCGGAAGGTGTCGCGCTCGGGGCTGTCGTAGCTCGTGAAGCCGCGCTTGGTGCCCATCTCCTCGGCCCAGAACGCAAACTTGTCGCGCGCCGACAGCGCATCGGTGTCGATGCGCAAGATGGCGGAGGGTTTTTCGTCCATGGTGGCTTGGGCCTGCGGGATTATTTGGCAACTGTTAACAGTTTGCAATCCGGGCATCTTCTGATCCCGTGCATCTAATCTATAGAGCCGCGCGGGACTTCCCAGCCGTCTGGCGGCTTCAGCAGTTGCTTTTCGCCTCTTGCGAAGCCAATTTGACGCATTGCGCCGCAGCATTTCGCGGTGCCGGGGACTTGGCAAGCCACGTCAGAGCTATGGCTTGGCCGGCCAGAAAGCCGATCAGCACACCCGCAAGGGTTGTTCGCCAGGTGCGAAAGAACGGAATCGCGTCGATATTTCCGCGCCACAACGACGAAAGTTGGTTCACCACTCGCCCGTTTCGCGCACGCGCTGGTCGAAATCCATCCGATCCAACCGCTCCAATTGCTGCATTCGCTCGAGCACGCGCTCTTCGTTCGTGCGCCGCGTTCCGTTGAGCCTTGCAAGGCTGCGCGAGATGCTGGCCCACAGCGAGCGGGTTTCAGCAGGCTTTTGCCGGCGAGCGGTTCTTGAAGTGTGGACCAGACTTTTCATGGCGTTTCGTTGGGATGGGCGTTCGATCTGGAGAGCAACGCTGTCCCGAACGAAAACGCGTACCGCGTACGAATTGGAAGAAGCCGGAAATCGGTCATTTCGCACACTGGCAGCTACAGACGCGCTTTCATCAGCGTTCACCGCAAACCCGTGCTGTAGCGCCGGCTCGAACGGCTGCGAAACCGCTCGGGTTCGGCCCTGGGCCGGCCTTCGGGTCGCGGCAGTTCCGACAGGAACATCGAAACGACCAGCGCCGCGGCACGCTCGAATTCAAGTACCTGGAGCACGCTGTAGTGGCGCCCTTGCAGGCGTCCATCGGCACTTGGCAAGCCCCGGACTTCAAGCAGAACCTCGGCCGCCAGGTCGCGGTCGCTGCGCGGCTTTCCGTTGGAAACGAGCCAGTTGTCGATGTTGTCGCTTGGCATGAACCGAAAAGCGGCAATCACCGGAACATATTTGCATTCCTCGCCGATCAGGATCGGCAGATCCATCGGACGGCTGAATTTCTCGTCTTCAGTTTTCAGCATATTTGCCTCCCCTCTTTCAATGCATGCCGCGAACGGCTTGGCTGACTGCTAGAGCGCCCTGGCCGCCTGGCTCAACTGGTAACCCGTGCCCCAGATCGACTGCAAGCTCAACCCATGCTTGCCCGTGTGCAAGCCAAGCTTTCGGCGAAGGCACGACATGTTGGTGTCGAGCGATCTCGATTGCAGGTCGAACCCCCTCTCCCACACGGCGGACCAAAGCCACTCACGGGTCAGCGGCCTGTCGATATTGCGAAAAAGCTCCATCGCCAGGTCGAACTCGATCGGTCGTCGATCTGATCGAAGAAGGCTTCGACGTCGGCTTGCGCCTCGCCTAGAAGACGCCGCTCAGTACCACGGTGGGCAGGCTTTGCGTATGGACGTGCGGCGGGTTGTTCTTGCCGGCAGGGAACTCCACAAAAGCCTCGTAAGGTCCGTTGCCGGTAATGCTGCCGCGCATGACCGGCTCGTCGTTCCTGTTATAGCCCTGGGCGTAAAGCGGCATCTTGCCCGCTGGCACATTGATGAAGCTGTCGAACATGCCAAGCCTGCGAAAAAGCTGCTGCTCCATCGCTTCTTCAAAGGGCATCTGCATGCTTTTTGCAACGACCACACCGAGCATTCCGATGCTGGGGTTGGCATAGCTTCTCTCGGTGCCTGCAACATGCGCGGGCTGCCATGCCTTGAAATAGTCCATCAGCTGCCCCGTGTTCCCGATGGCGTCGGGAACCTGCAGGGGAAAGCCTCCAGCGGTGTGAGTTCCCAGGTTGACCAGCGTGACCTTGTCGAGGCTGGTGCCTCGAAGCTGAGGCAAGTACTTGCCCGGGCTGTCAGTGAGTGAAAGCTGGCCGTTGGCCTGGGCGTAGGTTGCCAACGTGGCGGTGAATGTCTTGCTGACCGACCCGATTTCGAAGATCGTGTCTTCTGTGATTTTTTGCTCCGTCTTCTTGGAAGCCACACCGTAGCTGTAGAACCACTGCTCGCCCCCGCGGCAATCGCAATGGCCAGACCGGGAATGCCGTGCTGCCGCATGGCGTCTTCGGCTGCGTTCTTTACAACGGCGTCCATGTCCGCCTTGCGGGCGCTCGGCATGGCGTAGCTGTTGAACGAGGCGACACACGCAACCAGCAACCATCCAGTGCTGAGCTTTTTGATCAGGCGCATTCGATCTCCCTGGGTCTCTTGTTCATGACAATCGGAATTATCAGCTTCGCATGGCCGGGCGGCGCCTTCGAGCCGGCTTGGCCGTCGGTTTGCGTGAGCGGCGCGGCACAATCGGCCGCGTGCCGCTCTTCAAAGACAAACTGCTTGCCGTCCTCCCGCTGGCTCTGGCTTTCGGCATGCCCGTTGCCAAGGCGAATGAGCCTCTGCTTCTCGTCACCTCGCCGGCAACCCTGCAGGCCGCCGAAAAATCAGGCGCCAGCTTCACTCGATGGTTCGGCGAAATGCCCGCGTCAGGCGACGGAACCGTCACCAACCACAAGCTGATGGCTTCGCCGGCGTGGCAATCCATCGCGCGCCCGTTGAGCGAAAGCCTCACGCGCATCCAGCGCAGCGACAAGCAGGCCGGTGTCGGGATCTCGCGCTATCCGCACCGGCTGTTCGACGCACGCTGGCTCGCGAGCCCCGATGCGTTTTTCGAACTCGTGGGCGTCGCCAACCGCATGGACCGGCGGCCGTTCCAGAGCGGCGCATGCGGTGAGACGCGGCTCGTGTACCGGCTCGCCTACCGCACGCCCGCAATGCAGTCCCGCCTGCCGATGACCGTCAATGTCGAACTCCGTGGCGATGCGCCCGATGCGGGCGGTAGTTGCGCGCGCGCCGTGCGGCGCTGGCAACCGCCGAAGACTTCGATGACTGACGAAGCGCTCGGCCGCTGGCTGGTGTCGCCCGACGGTCCGCTTGCGCCGGAGCGCCTGGCGACCGCGCGCATTGCGCAGATCACCACCAACCTGCAGAGCGTGCGCTGGCCCTCCGCGGTTAGGCCCGACTTGGGTGGCCACGCGGAATACATGCTGCGCGCCTTCCGCTGGAACGCAGGCGCACAACGCTTCGACGTAGCGCCGCTCGAAAACACGCCCGACGTCGCACGACTCAAGGCCAACGCTCCGTTGCGCAACGAGCTGCGGCAGTGGCTGCAGCAGCCTGCCAACATGCGCGCGCTGGATGAAGCCACGCTGCAGTTGCCCGAGAAGTTCCTGGCGACTGAATCCGTCTCCGTAGCACCTCGCGGCCTTGAACGGCTGGCAAATCGGCCCTTTGCCCAAGTCTTTCCGTCCGGCGAATGGCAACCCGTGCCCGGCAGCCGCACGCTTCAATCGCCGCAGGCGATACTGCGCCGGCTCGACGATCTCAGCTGCGCGGGCTGCCACCAGAGCCGCGCGGTCGCGGGCTTTCACCTGCTGGGCATCGACCGGCGCGGCGCATCGCGCACCTTCACAGCGGGCAATGCGCTTGCACTGCCGCACTCGCCACACCTGCAAGACGAACTTTTGCGGCGCGGCCGCTATGTGCATGCGGCCCTGTCGACACCTCAGCCCGATCCTTTCCGCCCGCTGGCCGAACCAGACGACGCGAACGGCACGGTGAAAGAAGCAACAGTCGGCGCAAGTTGCGAACCCACCCGCATCACACAGTCGGCCAATCCCTGGCTCGATCGCGCAGAGAAACTGCCGCGCATCGCCTGCGAAGGCGCCCTTTCCGTCTGCGAGAAAACCTCGGTCGGTTTTCCGGGCGGCATGTGCTCCGGACCGTGCGACCCGCGTGACAAGAACGGCACCTGCGGCGGCATCGCGATCTTGAGCGACTTCAACCAGTGCCTGGCCGCGAACAAACCATTTGGCGAATGCCTGAGCAAGCACACGCGGCCCGGCAACCTGCGAAGCTGCTCGGCGCAGCAACCCTGCCGCGACGACTTCATCTGCGCGCAGGCAGAAGGCCAATCCGAAGGTCGCGGCGCATGCATTCCGCCCTACTTCCTCTTTCAGATGCGGGTAGACGGCCACTCCTGAAGACGGAAGTCTGCAGACCGGGCGATCACTGCGCGTACCTCGTGCATCATGGCCGCTCAGCGCTCCTCGAACCAGCGGTCTTTCCCAAGCATGACGCGGTGATGCCCGTGCCCCGAAGGCATCATCGGAAAGCAGTTCTCCTGCGGCGCGACCTGCACGTCGAGAAAGAATGGACCGTCGCTCTCAAGGCATTCATTCAGCGCGGCCTGGAGCTCGGCAGGGTCCGACACCCGCCGTGCGCCCCAACCGAAGGCCTTGGCCAGCGCCACGAAATCGGGCAGCGCCTCGTTCCAGCTGTGGCTCAGCCGGTTGCCGTGGTTGAGCTCCTGCCACTGGCGCACCATGCCCATGTAGCCGTTGTTGCACAGCACCAGCTTTACCGGCGTGCGGTGCTGCACGGCGGTTGAAAGCTCCTGGATGTTCATGAGCACCGAGGCATCTCCGCTCACGCACACGACCAGCGCCTCCGGGTGCGCCACCTGCGCGCCAATGGCCGCCGGCAGTCCGTAGCCCATGGTGCCGGCACCGCCCGAGGTAAGCCAGCGGCGCGGCCGCTCGAAGCGCAGATATTGCGCAGCCCACATCTGGTGCTGGCCCACGTCGGTCGACACGATCGCGTCTCGCCCGTCGATGGCCTGCTGCAGCGACGCCATCAGTTGCTGAGGCAAGATTGCATCGCTTCGCGGCTCGAAGCCGAGGCAATCTTCCGCACGCCAGCGCTCGATGCGCTGCCACCAGGGCGCGAGCCGCTCCGGCGCAAAGCTTTCGGCGGGCTGCATTGAAAGCAGGGCATCGACGATGGCGCCGCAATCGCCCACCATCGGCACGTCGACCTTCACCACCTTGTTGATGCTGCCCGGGTCGATGTCGATATGGATCTTGCGCGCCTGCGGGCAGAACTCATCGAGCTTGCCGGTCACGCGGTCGTCGAAGCGCGCACCTACGCACACCACCAGGTCGGCCTCATGCATTGCAAGATTGGCCTCAAGCGTGCCGTGCATGCCCAGCATGCCGATGAACTTGGGGTCCGACGCAGGAAAGGCGCCGAGCCCCATGAGCGTGAGTGTGCAAGGCGCGTGCAGCCGGTGCACCAGCTGTGCAAAGGCCTCGCACGCGGCAGGGCCCGAGTTGATCAACCCGCCGCCGCCATAGAGCACCGGCCGGCGCGCCGTTGAAATCAGGTCGGCCGCGCGCTGCAGCATGGCGCGTGGGGGCAGCGCCGCCCTCCCTGTGCGCAATGCGCGCATCGGCCGGGGTGCGGCGCCATGGCCCAGCCGCGCAAGCTGAACGTCCTTGGGTACGTCGAGCAACACCGGCCCGGGCCGCCCCGATGCGGCGATTTCTAGTGCACGCCGCACCAGCGCCGGCACCTCGTCAGGCTCGCGCACCTGCTGGTTCCACTTGGTCACCGGGCGCGACATACCGAGCGCATCGCTCTCCTGGAAAGCCTGCGTGCCGATCACCCCGGTTGCCACCTGGCCGCTGATGCACAGCAGCGGAACCGAATCGCTGATGGCGTCGAGCAAGCCGCTGATGGTGTTGCTCACGCCGGGCCCCGAAGTGACGAGCACCACGCCCACCCGCCCCGTGGTGCGCGCATAGCCTTCAGCCGCATGCACCGCCGCCTGCTCGTGCCGCACCAGCACATGGCGCAGCCGCGGCTCGCCATGAAGCGCGTCATAGAGCGGCAGCGCAGCGCCGCCGGGGTAGCCAAAAAGCGTGTCGACGCCGCATTCGACCAGCGTGTCGAGCAGGGCCTCGGCGCCGTTGCGAACGCGGGGAACCGGGCCGGGCGGCAGGGGTGGAGAAGAAGCGGAAGGAAGGTCGAGCAGTCGCATGCCGTCGATTCTTCCGGCTTTGATGCAGAATTTGCATCTTTCTTTTGGCTCATTCGGCTTAATTCATGAAAACCAATCGTCAAACCGGCAATAACGAAGAAGGATCTTTCGACAAGACCGATTTGGCGATCCTGCGCGTGTTGCTGCTCGACTCCCGCAAGACACTGCAGGAAATCGGCAACGAGGTCGGCCTGTCGCCCACCAGCTGCTGGACGCGCATCAAGAAGCTCGAAGCCACTGGCGTGATCAAGCGCTACACCATCGACGTCGACCCGGCCAAGCTCGGCTATCACGACTCGGTCATCGTGCAGGTCACACTCGAAAGCCATACCGACGAAACCCTGTACGACTTCGGCCGCACGCTCGCCACCATCCCCGAGATCCAGGAGGCCTACCTGGTCTCGGGCGACTACGACTACTACATCCGCATCGCGGTGCGCGACACCCGCGACTACGAGCGGCTGCTGCGCGAAAAGCTCTACAAGATTCCGGGCATACGCCACAGCAAGTCGCACTTCGTGCTGCGCGTGCTGAAGGAAACCAGCGTGCCTGTGATCTGACCGGCACAACGCGGGCTCGAATCGGTACTATCGGCCGGCCGCCGGTCGGGTCTAAAAAACAGAGCGTCGTGTCGATTTCCCGGCGGCTCGTTCGTCGTGCCAGTAGAGGGTCGTCCTCTGCACTTCAGGAGAACACATCCATGGCTACCAACACCATTCGCCTGCACCGCGTACTGCGCACTCCGCCGGACCGGCTCTACCGCGCCTTTACCGAGCCCGCCGCCTTCGAGCGCTGGCTGCCACCCTTCGGTTTTACCGGCAAGGTCCACAGCATGGAGCCGGTGGTCGGCGGCGCCTGGCGCATGTCGTTCACCAACTTTGGCACCGGCCACAGCCACTCGTTCGGCGGCAAATACCTCGAGCTCGTACCCGGCGAGCGCATTGCCTACGATGCGGCCTTCGATGACCCCAACCTGCCGGGCACCATGAAGACCAGCGTCACGCTGACGCGTGTGTCTTGCGGCACCGAAATCTCCATCGTGCAGGAAGGCATTCCCGACGTGATTCCTGCCGAGATGTGCTACCTGGGCTGGCAGGAATCGCTGGTTGCACTGGCTCAGCTGGTCGAGCCCGAGATTGCGGGTTGAGACAAACGATGGCAGCCCGGCAGTCGTTCTCCACGATGGCCTTTGCGAAGGTCTATCCCTTGTACGTTCAAAAGGCCGAACGCAAAGGACGGACGAAGGAAGAAGTCGATCAGATCATTTGCTGGCTGACGGGCTATGACATGCCCGGGCTGCAGCGGCAAATCGAACAGGCGAACAACTTCGAGACCTTCTTCGCCCAAGCTCCGGCCATTCATCCGAACAGCTCGCTCATCAAGGGCGTGGTCTGCGGGGTTCGCGTGGAAGACATCGACGATCCGCTGATGCAGAAGGTCAGGCATCTGGACAAGCTGATCGATGAGCTCGCCAAAGGCAAGGCAATGGAGAAAATTCTGCGAAAGTAGTTTTTCTGCAAGCGGTTGCCGTTCACAGGCTTTCGGCAATCCGCTCCCGCAGCCATCGGTGCGCCGGGTCGCGGTGCCGTCGCTCATGCCACAGCATGGCCATTTCGTAGCCCGGCACCTCCAGCGGCGCATCGACCACGCGAAGCCCCGGCGCGCCGCGCGCCAGCCGCTCGGGCAGCATCGCGACCATGTCGGTACTGGCCAGCACCGACATCATGAAAAGGAAGTGCGGCACCGACAATGCCACGCGGCGCTCGAGCCCTTTCTTCGCGAGCGCCTCGTCCGTGGGCCCGATAAAGCCGCCGCCGCCCTGCGACACCACCACGTGCTCCAGCGCGCAGAACTGCGCCAGTGTGGGCCGGCGCTTCAGGCGCGGATGGCCTGTGCGCCCGGCAAGCACATAGCGCTCGTGGAACAGCACCCGCCGGTGCAGCCCGGGGGCGCACCCACGCTGGTATGAAAGAACAGGTCGATCTCTCCCTGCTCCAGCTGCCGGGGCATGCGCGAAGGCACCGCCTCCACCACGGCCAGGCGGGTGTTCGGCGCTGCCGCGCGCAGCCCGGCAAGCGTAGGCAGAAGAATCGCCGACTCGGCATAGTCGGCTGCGGCCACGCGCCAGGTGGTGGTGGCCTCGGCGGGGTCGAAAGGTCCGGTAGGCGCCACGGCGCGGCCCAGCGACTCCAGCGCTGCACGCAGCGGCTCGCGCAATTCATCGGCGCGGGCGGTCGGCCGCATGCCGCGTTGCGCGGGCACCAGCAGCGGGTCGCCGAACACCTCGCGCAGCTTGGCGAGCTGCACGCTTACCGAGGGCTGCGAAAGGTTAAGGCGCTCGGCTGCGCGGGTGACGCTGCGCTCTGCCAGCAGCACATCGAGCGTGAGCAGAAGGTTGAGGTCGAGCCGATTGAAATTGTTCAACGCTATTCCTGGAATTTTGAATATTCATTTCCAATATAGCTCGGCTGTACCTAACCTGCATGCATCGTCATTCAACGCAACATGCAGCCGTGAAAATTCTTCTTGTTCATGCCCACCCCGAGCCCCGCTCCCTCAACGGATCGCTCAAGCAGTTCATGGTGGAGCGCCTCGTGCAATCCGGACACGAAGTGCGCGTGTCCGACCTTTACGCCATGCGATGGAAGGCCACGCTCGACGCGGACGACTTCCCGCACATCGAGCCCGGCGCGCACTTCGACCCGGTGACCGACTCGTTGCGCGCATTCGAGGCCGGCACCCAGCGCGACGAGGTCGCGGCCGAGCAGGCCAAGCTGCTGTGGGCCGACGCGGTGATCTTCCAGTTTCCACTGTGGTGGTACACGATGCCGGCCATCCTCAAGGGCTGGATCGACCGCGTCTATGCCTACGGCTTTGCCTACGGCGTTGGCGAGCACTCCGACTCGCACTGGGGCGACCGCTTCGGCCAAGGCGTGATGAGCGGCAAGCGAGCCATGCTGGTGGTCAGCACCGGTGGCTGGGCTTCGCACTACAGCGCCAGAGGCATCAACGGACCAATGGACGACCTGCTGTTTCCCATTCACCACGGGGTGCTCTACTACCCCGGCTTCGAGGTGCTGCCGCCCTACGTGGTCTACCGCACCGGCAAGGTGGATGCAGGCGCCTACGCAAGAATCACCGAAGAACTCGGCCACCGCCTCAACACGCTGTGGACGACGGACCCGATTCCGTTCCGTCCGCAGAACTTCGGCGACTACGACATTCCGGCGCTCACGCTGCGCGACGAGATCGCGCCGGGTGAATCAGGCTTTGCGGCGCACACTGCTCCGAAGAAGGGCGCGAACGTGCGCTAGCAGCGGCCGCCGCCTTTCCCGGTTACTCGGCTTCGATGCCAGCGGCCTTCACGATGCGGCCCCATTTCTGCGACTCCGCCGTCTGGAACTTGGCGAGCTCTTCAGCCGAGGTAGTGAACACTTCGGTGCCCGTCGGTTCGTAGAACGCGGTCTTAGCAGACTCGCTCTTCGCGGCCTTCACCAGCAGTTCGTTGAGGCGCTTGACCACGGCCGGCGGCGTCTTCGCGGGTGCATAGGCCGCGAACCAGTAGCCCATTTCATAGCCCTTCACGCCGGCTTCGGAAATGGTGGGCACATCGGGTGCCAACGGTGAGCGCGCCGCGCTCGACACCCCCAGCGCGCGCAGCTTGCCGCCTTTCACCTGCGGCAGGCCGGTGGCCGCGTCGGTGATCATCATGTGGATCTGCCCGCCCAGCAGGTCGGTCACTGCCAGCGTGTTGCTCTTGTAGGGCACGTGAAGCAGCTTGATGTCGGCCATCTGCTGCAGCAGTTCGCCGGCCATGCGGCTGGACGAGCTGCCGCTGCCAAAGCTGTACTTGCCCGGCTCCTTCTTCGCGAGCGCCACGAACTCGGCCACGCTCTTGGCCGGGAACGAGGGGTTCACCACCATGATCTGCCCGCCCTTGCCCAGCGCGGTAATGGGCGAAAAGTCTTTCACCGGGTCGTACGGCAGCTTCTTGAACAGGTGCTCGTTGGCCGCATGCGTGGTGTTGGTGGTGATCAGCACGGTGTAGCCGTCCGCCGCGGCCTTGGCGACCTGCTGCGAGGCGATGAAGCCGCTGGCGCCGGCCCTGTTGTCGATGACCACGGGCTGCTTGGTTTCCGCCGTGATGCTGTTGCCCAGCGCGCGTGCGATCTGGTCCGTGGCGGTACCGGCCGCAAAGGGCACCACGAAGGTGATGGGCTTGTCCGGAAAGGCCTGCTGCGCATGGCCAAGCAGCGGCGCCAGGGCCAGAGCGGCGGCCGAAAGGGTAAGGGAACGTCGTTTCATTGTTTTGTCTCCGGATGGATGGGTGGGAAAAAGAAATCGGATTGCCGCTATGGCCCCGCCAGCAGCGGCACAAGCGGGCGCGGCACGCGAATGGGCATGTCCAGCAACAGGAACGAGAGCGCCTTGCCGTGCGCATCGAGGTTCAGCGCATCGTTGACGCCGCCGTCGAGCACCGCATCGAGCACGAAGTTCATCGCATGCAGCCTGGGCAGCAAAAAGCGCTGCACCCGCGAGGGCTCGCGGTGGCGAAACTGCGCGGCCACGCGTTCAGGCGTGAGCTGCTCGGCCAGCAGCGGGTAAAGGTCCGGATGCCAGGCGATCACGCTGATGTTGGAGCGATCGCCCTTGTCGCCGGTGCGGCCATGGGCGGCACGGTAGAGCGGCACTTCGATGAAGTCTGTCGGCGTGTTCATGCCAGGGCCTCCGCGCCAAGCAGTTCGAAGCTCACCGGCACCGCTTCGCGCGGCAGCAGGCACGACAAGGTATTGAGCCGCGGCGTGAGCGCGGTGCGCACACCGCCGCCGCCCGCAGGCCCGCAGGTATAGAGCGCCATGACTTCGCGCGTGAGGCGCTCGGCCTGCGCACGGTCGGTATGCGAGGCCGCAACGCGCAGGCGCACGTCGCGCAGGCCGGTGTCGGGCGTATCGGCCAGCATGCGGCCGGCGTCGTCGCCAAGAATGCTCAGTGCACCGATCAGGTCCACGCGCAGCGCAAGGCTGCCTAGCCGCTTGCGCAGCACGTCTGCCGCGAGCCGCGCACGCGCCTCGGCGCGCGGGCCCGCATAGGAAATTTCGCCCTCGGCCAGCCAGCCGCCTTCGTGGCACACATTCACCTTGTAGTGGCTCGGCCGCGCATGGCCGCGCACGCCCGACAACGCCACGCGATTCGCCGCGCCCGGCAGCTGCATTACCTCGGCTTCGGCAATGTCGGCCACCACGTCGGGCGTGAGGTAGGCGCTCGGGTCATGCACCTCATACAGCAGCTGCTCCTTCACCGTGGCCTCACTCACGAGGCCGCCGGTGCGGTCGGCTTTGCCGATGGTGCAGTGACCGTCGGCATCGATCTCCGCAATCGGGAAACCCACTTCTTCGAGGCCTGGCACATCCTTGTAACCGGGGTCGGCAAAGTAGCCGCCGCAGACCTGCGCGCCGCATTCGAGCAAGTGGCCGGCCATGGTGGCTCGGCCCAGCCGGTGCCAATCGTCGGCGCGCCAGCCGAAGTGCGACATGGCCGGGCCTACCGTGAGCGACGGGTCGGCCACGCGGCCGCACACCACGATCTGCGCGCCCGCGTCGAGCGCTTCGGCAATCGGCTCGGCGCCGATGTAGGCGTTGGCACTGACGATGCGCAGGCCGTCCATCTGCGCGCCAAGCGCTTCGTGCAACAGCGCAAGATTCGAGGGGCCGGAGAGATCGTCACCTTCCACCACCGCGATGCGCGGCGCAGCGGCCCCGAGCTCGCGCGCCATGCGGGCGATGTGGCGGGCCGCAGCGCGCGGGTTGGCCGCGCCAAAGTTGCTTACGATGCGAATGCCGTGCACGAGGCAACGCGCCAGCACGGGCCGCAGCATGGCATCGAGCAAGGGTTCGTAGCCGGCGTCGGGGTTGTCGCGTCGGCGCAGTTGGGCGAGCGCGAGCGTGCGCTCGGCCAGCGTCTCAAAGATCAGGAAAGCGCGTTGCTCCGTCGGGCCGCCTTGCAGCCGGGCGATCAGCGTATCGACCACCGGCCCGGCCGCGTCGGTGCGGTCGCCGGAAAAGCCGGCAGCGCAGCCGATCAGCAGTGGGGGCGAGGCAATGGCGTTCATCGAGGCGGACTTTAGGCAGCTCGCCTTCATCCGTAAAATCGAAAATTCAAATCGATTGATCCAAAATCCGGATCATTGCTCGAGCCGGATGCCGACCTTGCCGATGGTGGCCCCCACTTGCGTCCCTCGCTGTCGATGAAGGACCTGAATTCTTCAGGCGAGCCGCCTCCCGTCACAAGCCCCTGACCAGCCAGCAACTCCCGCACGGCCGGCTCCTGCAGTACGGTGTTCACGTCGGCATTGATGCGGCGCACCACCTCTGGCGGCGTGCCGCTTGCGGTGAACAGGCCGTTCCAGGCCAGCGCCTCGAAACCGGGGTAACCGGACTCCGCGACCGTGGGCAGGTCTTTCATGAGCTCGGAGCGCTTTGCGCTGGTGATCGCCAGCAGCTTGATGCGCTTGCCCTGGATGAGCGGCAGCAGCGCCGGCGCCACGGTGAACAGCGCTTGCGTATCGCCCGCCGCCACCGAAAGCCCGGCCGGCGGCGAGCCCGCGTAAGGCACATGCACGGCCTCTATGCCCGCAGTGCTGCGAAACAGCTCCATCGTGAGATGGGATGAACTCCCCGCTCCCACCGACGCATAGCTGAACCCGTTGCCCTGCTTCTTCGCCCACGCCACGAACTTCGGCAATGTGTTCGCGGGATTGCCGGCCTGCACTGCCAGCACGTTGGGCTGCGAGGTCGCGAGCACGATGGGTACCAGGTCGCGCGCGGGTGCATACGGCATGCGGCTGTACATGTAGGGGCCGAAGGCAATCGGCCCGTTGAAGCCGATGCCCAGCGTGTACCCGTCATGCGGCGCCTTCGCCACCGCGTCCATGCCGATCAGGCCGCCCGCGCCGGGTTTGGTTTCGATCACGACGGGCTGCTTCCACATTGTTCGCAGCCGGTCGGCCAACGTGCGCGCGATCAGGTCGAGCGAGCTGCCCGGCGGCGCGGGAACGATCACGCGCACAGGCTTTGCCGGCCACTCCTGTGCTTGGGCAGCCAGGCTCATTGCGCATGCGAGAAGGAATACGGCGAGCTTGCCCCTGTTGTTCATTTTCAAGATCCTGGCTTGAGCCGACCGGCTACCTTAGCTCAGCATTGCGCCGCTGGCGTGCCCAAAGAAAAAGCCGGCCTGCTTTCGCAGGACCGGCCTTCGGTGCATCGTCCTTGCAGACGAGGTGTGCGGCTGCCAGGCAATTACAGCGGCAAGGCGTCGCCGCGCGCGGCAGCATAGGCTTGGGCACGCACCGTTGCACGGTCTACCGCGCCCGCCACCATCGGGGCGACACCCGACGAGGCGCCTTCGGCGTACGGATCGGCGTTGCGAACCGTGGCCACCGCTTCGGCGCGTACGGCTTCGCGGCTGTTCATGGCGACCGGCGCAGAGGTTGGTCCCGAATCGGCACCGGTGGCGTAGGGATTGCCCACACGCGCGGCAACCACAGCGCCGGCGGCCACGTCGGCGCGGCTTTCGGCGGAGGTCAGGGGATGGACGCCTTCATAGGTTTCGGCATGGGCGGCACCAGCAGCGGTTACCAGGGCCAATGCAGCGGCGGAAAAAAGCTTGGAGGCGGTCATTCAGGTTCCTTTGTTCAATAGCTTGAAATGGGTTGGAGATGCTTCGAACCGTTCTTGCTTGATGCGCAGGTCCGTGAAATCAATTCTGCGACCACATCTAAGTACAAACCCTTGGCGAATGGAATCCCGGCAACCGCGACGTGGAAACAATGCGCCGGCTTTTGAAATGACGCGCGAAAGCTGGTATGGCTCAGCAGTGCGGATGCCACAAGTCACTTCACATTGCGCAACAAGGCCGCTACATTCGACGCTTCGACAAACAACCAGACCGGAGGTGCGCGATGGAAGACACAGCTATTCAACGCCCCACTCCCGGCCGGTTTGTCGATTCTTCAATGGCCTGCTGACGCGCTTTCTCCCGTAGCGCCAGCCCTGAACGGGCACAGCCGGTTCGACCATTGCGGCACTGCTGCCGCAGCGACAAACCGCCCGAGATTCAAACGCCGCCGTCGGCATGCAGGTGCCGGCCGCGATTGCCCGTTTCCAGAATCATCAAGGCTCACCATGCTTGAACCCCGTGCCGCCAATGTGCGGCATTTCGCAACTTCTGTTTTCGATCCCCAGCAGGCATCCGCTGAAGAGTGGAGGAAGGCCCTTGCCTACTGGCGCCTCCGCAACGAGCAGGACTTTCCGGGCGAACCCTGGCCGAGCGATGCAGACACCATGCAGAACGTGCGCCAGCACACGCCCCTGCAGGTCGTGCATCGCATTTTTGCGCTGGATGGCCGCGGCAGCATCGTCAGCAGCCTCAACATGAGCTTTCGCCGCGAAGGCACGCCCGATTACCAGGCTTATGCGCCCTTCATGGATGTGTGGGGCGGTGTGCTTCGGTCACATCGGCGGCAAGGCATTGCCACCATGCTGATGCGCGCGCTGCTTGCCGCCATGAAAGAGCGCGGCAAGACAATGGCGACCATCCAGGCCTCGCTTCCCGAGGGGCAAGCATTTCTCGCGGCCATCGGTGCGGCCGAGAAGCACCGCAGCATCGAGAACCGCATGGTGTTCGCCGATCTCGATGACGCCGAACTCGCTCGCTGGCGAGCCCATGCGCTCGCAGCGGGCCGCGGGTTGCGCTTGGAAATCCACGCCGGCCGCGTGCCCTTCGAGCGCCTTGGGACGCTGATGGCGCCGCTGTCCGCGCTGCTGAACGACGCCCCCACAAGCCAGCTCGAGCGCCCGCCCATGCGCTATGAGCTCGAGGACTTTCGCGCCTGGTATGCCGAAATCGACCGGCGCGGCGGCGAGCATTTCCTCGTGCTGCTGCTCGACGGCGACGAAGTGGCCGCGGTGTGCGACGCCAGCTGGAACCAGCTGTACCCCGACCGCATGTTCCAGCGGCTCACAGCCGTGGCTCCTCTCTGGCGCGGAAAGGGCCTGGCCAAGGGCGTGAAGGCCGTCATGCTGCAGCTGGTGCGCGAGCGCCATCCCGCCGTCATGATGGCCGTGACGCACAACGCCGAGGTCAATGCTCCCATGCTCGCCATCAACCGACGGCTGGGCTTTGCCGCGCACAGGCATGATGCGGCCTACCAGATCGGCCCGGAAAGCCTGAGGGCCTTCCTCTCGATCCGCCCGCTGGCCCCGAGGGAGCAACATCAATGAAAGCACCGCCACGACTGCAGTCGCTGGTCGACGAAGGCCTGATCGACACGGTGGTACGCCAGCTGATGAGCGGCAAGGAAGCCATGGTGTACGTGGTGCGCTGCGGCGACGAGACACGTTGCGCCAAGGTCTACAAGGAGGCCGACAAGCGCAGCTTTCGTCAAGCCGTCGACTACACCGAGAACCGCCGCGTGCGCAATTCGCGCGAAACGCGTGCCATGGCCAAGGGCACGCGCTTCGGCCGCCAGGTGACCGAGGCCATCTGGCAAAGCGCCGAGGTCGATGCGCTCTACCGGCTTGCGGCAGCCGGCGTGCGCGTGCCGGTGCCCTACAACTTTCTTGAAGGCGTGCTGCTGATGGAACTGGTGACCGACGCCAACGGCGACGCGGCGCCGCGGCTCAACGATGTGGCCTTTACGCCTGAAGAGGCAGTGCGCCACCACGGCAGCCTGCTGAAGGAGGTGGTGCGCATGCTGTGCGCGGGGGTCGTGCACGGCGACCTGTCGGAATTCAACGTACTGCTGTCGGCCGACGGCCCGGTGGTCATCGACCTGCCGCAGGCGGTGGATGCGGCGGGCAACAACCACGCCAGGCGCATGCTGCTGCGCGACGTGGAGAACCTGCGCAACTTCTTCGGCCAGTTTGCGCCGGAGCTGCTGGGCACGCACTATGGCGACGAGATCTGGCACCTGTATGAGCGCGGCCTGCTGCGCGTCGAATCGGTGCTGACCGGCACGCACGTGCGCGACACCGGCCCTGTCGACCTGGGCAATGTGATGCGCGAAGTGGACGATGCACGCGAGGAAGAAGCGGCGCGCCGGGTGCGCATGCAGCTGCCGCGTCTTTAGCCGGCAGCTTGGCGCCTCGCAGGGCAGCCTGTCATGGCCGCTGGTTTCTCAGGTCGCGCAGTTGATCTTCGGCGCGTTCGAGTTCCGAGCGAAGCGCGCGGATCTCCTGCTCGAGCTTGTCGATGCGGGCCGCGCGGCTCTGCTGAGTTTCCGAGCCGTGGCAACGCGTGCGCAGCGCGGCCAGGGTTTCGGCCAGCTGCCGCCGGCGCAGCATCTGGCCCCGGGAGCGCGCAAGGTCCATCTCACGCTCGAGCGCGGCTTCTTCCGCCTCGCAGGACGCACCTTCCGCTTGCTTGGCCTGCTCTACCGGCTGGGCAAAAACGGGAGCTGCCCAAGCCAGCGCGATAGCCATGAACCAGCGCTTCACGCGCGGTTTCCCTCGCGGGCTTGAAGCTCATCCAACCCATAGACATCCATTGCGGCTCCCATTGCATGTGCGGTGCAGGCGCCCGCGTTCGGGCGCATTCTGTCCCAGTTAGAAGGAAGCGCTTCACGCCAGTTCCTCCACCCGCAGCGCCGTGATTGCTCCCGCCACCGCCGGGAGCGCCTGGAGTGCGCCCAGGGCCAGGTCCATCGCGGCTTGCCGCACCGGTTGGGTCAGCACCAGCACCTGCGGGGCAGTGCCGGCCTGCCCGGCCGCAAGCGCGACTTGCCGCACCGGCAGTTGCCGGCCAGCAGCCCAGCCTGCCACCGCCTCGATGCCGCTCGCTGCATGCACGGGCACTCGCAGGTAGTGCGACGAACACACGTCGGCGCGAGAGACCACAGGCAGAGTGTTCATTGCATGCGCATGAAAACCCAGGTGCGGCACGCGCTGCGCGGCGCTGGTGCCCGCCAGGCGTGCGACATCGACCAGGTCGGCAATCACCGCCGACGCGGTCTGCTCCGAGCCGGCGCCCGCACCGTAGTACATCGTCACGCCGGCCGCGTCGCCCTTGACCATGATGCCGTTCATCGACCCGTTCACATGCGCCATGAGGTGCGAGGCCGGCACCAGCGCGGGCTGGACGCGCAGCTCCATGCCCTCTTCCCGCCGCCGCGCCACGCCCAGCAGCTTGATGCGGTAGCCCAGTTGCTCGGCGCAGGCCACATCCACCCGCTGCAGCGCCGTGATGCCTTCCATCTGCACGTCATCGAAGCGCACCGGCGTGCCGAACGCATTGGCGGCCAGCAGCGTGAGCTTGTGCGCGGCGTCGACGCCCTCGATGTCGAAAGCCGGGTCAGCTTCCGCGTAGCCTAGCGCCTGGGCCTCGGCGAGCGCGGCGCCGAAGTCCAGGCCTTCATCGCGCATCTTGCTCAAAATGAAGTTGGTGGTGCCGTTGATGATGCCCGCCACCCATTCGATGCGATTGGCCGTGAGCCCTTCGCGCAGCGCCTTGACGATGGGAATGCTCACCGCCACCGCACCCTCGTAGGCCACGGCCACGCCATGCTCCCGGGCGGCCGCGAAGATTTCGGTGCCGTGCACCGCCAGCAGGGCCTTGTTGGCGGTGACCACATGCTTGCCGTGGGCAATGGCGGCCAGCAGCCAGTCGCGTGCCGGGCCGGTACCGCCGGCCACTTCGACCACCACGTCGACGTCGGGGTGTGTGGCAACGCGCAGCGGGTCGTCCGTCAGCGGAACGTTCCCGCCCACGACGGCGGCGGCCCTCGCCAGGTTGCGCGCCGCGACCATCACCACCTCGATCGGCCGCCCGGCGCGGCCGGCAATCTCGGCCTGGTTGCGGGCCAGCACGCGAAACGTGCCCGAGCCGACTGTGCCAATGCCGATCATGCCCACGCGCAATGCGTGGGGAGCCGCGCTGCGGCTGGGCAAGGGTTCGAGTAACTGGACTGGATCGCGGTACATGGAAATCTCCGGATGAAAAAACAAAAACCCAGCTGCCAGAGCTGGGTTTCAATCATTCGGAGAGAAGAGCGATACACCAGGTGGCTGCCGAAACGGCCACCTGCGCGTGCTCAGGTGGCCGCGGTGGTAATGGTGGTAATCATTCGTGCAACCAATGCCCCATTCGCCCGCGCAAAGGCAGGCGGCATCATGCGGGCCATGGAGGCGGCGCAATCGGCGGTGGGGAAAAGGCAGCAAGACATGAGAAGGCGCAGTGTACAGGAGCCTGCCGGGGCATTGCGCACGCTTTGCCGTGCCAACCTGCGGAAATATAGGGAGCAGGCCTACAGCGCACGGGCCGCCGGAGGCCTAGCGTGGTGGGCAAAGCAAAGAACTGCATCACCTGGAGGCAGCACCATGAAGAACTTCGTCCTAGAACCCCGCATGCGAGCAACCATTGGGGGCGCCTTTTACCCGAGCGGCTACTCGATGGTGATGTTTCCGAGCGCGGAAGACGCCAATCGCATCGGCCATCAGTTGCTCGAGAAGGGCGTGAGCGGCGATGAGATCTACCTGATCCCGCCGCAAACGGTGCTCGAGGAGATCACGCCGACGGTGAAGGAATCCGACGACCCGCTGCCTTCGGCGGGTACCGACGCCGCCACGGTGCGCGCCTACACCAAGCTCGCGCGCGAAGGCCACACGGCCTTGCTCGTCAGGACGAAGAACGAAGAGGAAGCGAACCGCCTGATGGAGGTGGTGCGCGCCGTGCCGTATTCGATCGCGCAGCGCTACCGCACGCTCGTCATCGAAGACCTCTGAACCGCTTGCCCCCGGCGGTTCACGCCGCTGCCGCGGCGCGCCGAACAACGTCGCGCGCCATCGCCTGCGCCAGTTCCTGTTCGCCAAGAAATACCGTTGCCGCCGTCTGCTGGGTCAGCAATTCGGCTTCGTCTTCGTTGTGGCTGCGAATGACAGTGTCGATTCCGGGGTTGAGCGTGCGCGCGGTTTCCATCATCTGGCGCACGTTCAGGGCGTCGGGCGTTGCGACCACCAGCACACGGGCTCGCGCAATGTGCGCCTGGATCAGCACCGCCGGGTCGGCCGCATCGCCCCACACCGCGGCAACGCCGGCTTCGCGCAATTTCTCGACCAGCTCGCGGTTCTGCTCGGCCACCACATAGGGAATGTCGTTGGCCTCCAGCTCGGCCGCAATGCGCCGCCCGACGCGGCCGTAGCCCACCAGCACCACCTGCCTGGAGAGGTATCTGGCCTCGGTGGTGGTCGGCAGCTCGGCCAACGGATGGTCGCGCGATTCGAGCCCGCGCGCCACCGGCAGGCGGGCATGCAGCCACTTCTGCAACGGCCCGATCAGGCTGAACCACAGCGGATTGGTGGCAATGGAGATCAGCGCGCCGGCAAGGATGAGGCTCTGGCCCTCGACTGGCAGCACACCAAGCGATACGCCGAGCCCCGCCAGGATGAACGAGAACTCCCCGATCTGCGCGAGGCTCGCGCTCACCGTCAGCGCCGTACCCAGCGGATAGCGGAAAGCCAGCACCAGCGCGCAGGCGGCAAGCGACTTGCCCAGCACGATCACGCCCACCACGGCCAGCACCTGCAGCGGACGCTCGATGAGCACCGAGGGGTCGAACAGCATGCCCACCGACACGAAGAACAGCACCGCAAAGGCGTCGCGCAGCGGCAGCGATTCTTGCGCGGCACGGTGGCTGAACTCCGATTCGCGCATGACCATGCCCGCGAAGAATGCGCCTAGCGCAAACGACACCCCGAACAGCGCCGCCGATGCGAAAGCGATGCTGACGGCTGCCGCAATCACGCACAGCGTGAAGAGCTCGCGTGAGCCGGTCCGCGTAACCTGCCAGAGAATCCAGGGAAAGGCCCGCCTTCCGACCACGAGCATGAGCGCCACAAAGCCGCCCACCTGCAGCAGGGTGAGGCCGAGCGTCTGCCACAGCGGGTCCGCCGAACCTGCCGCATCGGCGGCATGGCCGCCCAAGGCTCCCGCAAGCGGCGGCATCAGCACCAGAACCAGCACCATCGCCAAGTCTTCGACCACCAGCCAGCCCACGGCGATGCGGCCGGTGAACGAATCGAGAATGCCCAGGCTTTCGAGCGCCCGCAGCAGCACGACCGTGCTTGCCACCGACAGCGCCAGCCCAAAGACCAGCGCCTCGCCCCAGGACCAGTCCCACCAGAGCGCCAGCGCACCGCCGAGCAGCGTGGCCACCGCAATCTGCGCCAGCGCTCCGGGCAAGGCGATCTTGCGTACGGCCAGCAGATCGTCCAGCGAAAAATGCAGGCCCACGCCGAACATCAGCAGCATCACGCCGATTTCGGCCAGCTGCGCCGCAATGCCCGCATCGGCCACGAAGCCCGGCGTGAAGGGCCCGATGATCACCCCCGCCAGCAGGTAGCCCACCAGCGCGGGCAACCGCAGGCGCACTGCGAGAAAGCCGAACACGAGCGCCAGCCCCAGGCCGGCGGCGATGGTGTTGATGAGGGAAACGCTGTGGGGCATCGTTCCATTTTGCAGGAACGATGCATGGCCCTTTACTTCACCCGGCCCTTCGTCGGGCCTTCAGGGGCATTCAGTCGGCCATTTTGCTGACGCGCGCACCTTCGAGCACTTCAGGCTCCTGCGACTCGACCCAGCTTTCATTGTTGAGCCCGGCCTTCAGCCGCTCGGTGTCGAGTTCGTTGGTCCACTTTGCCACCACGATGGTGGCCACGCCATTGCCGATCAGGTTGGTCAGCGCACGCGCCTCGGACATGAAGCGGTCGATGCCCAAGATGAGCGCAAGGCCGGCCACCGGCACGTGGCCCACGGCCGACAGCGTGGCGGCCAGCACGATGAAGCCGCTCCCGGTCACGCCCGCTGCGCCCTTGGAAGTGAGCAGCAGCACGGCCAGCAGCGTGATCTCCTGTGTCAGCGTCATCGGCGTGTTGGTGGCCTGCGCAATGAAAACCGCCGCCATCGTCAGGTAGATGGAAGTGCCGTCCAGGTTGAACGAATAGCCGGTCGGAATCACCAGGCCCACGCAGGCCTTCTTCGCGCCCAGGTTTTCCATCTTCTCCATCATGCGCGGCAGCACCGATTCGGACGACGACGTGCCCAGCACGATCAGCAGCTCTTCCTTGATGTACTTGATGAACTTCCAGATGCTGAAGCCGTGGAAGCGCGCAATGAGCCCCAGCACCACGAAGATGAACAGCAGGCAGGTCAGGTAGAACGTGCCCATCAGCTTGCCGAGCGAGAACAGGCTGCCCAGGCCGTACTTGCCGATGGTGAACGCCATGGCGCCAAAGGCGCCGATGGGCGCGAGCTTCATGATGTAGCCGACGATCACGAAGAGCACGTGCGAGCCCTTCTCGATCACGTCGAACACCAGCGTGCCGCGCCCGCCGAAGCGGTGCAGCGCAAAGCCGAACAGCACCGCGATGAGCAGCACCTGCAGGATTTCGCCCTTGGCAAAGGCATCGACCACCGTGCTGGGAATGACGTTCAGCAGAAAGTCGACCGTGCCGGTCATCTTGCCGGGGCCGGTGTAGGCGGCGATCGACTTGGTGTCGAGCGTGGCCGGGTCGATGTTCATGCCCGCGCCGGGCTTCAGCACGTTGACCAGCAGCAGCCCGACCACGAGCGCGATGGTGCTCACGATCTCGAAGTAGAGCAGCGCCAGGCCGCCGGTCTTGCCCACCTTCTTCATGTCTTCCATGCCAGCAATGCCGACCACCACCGTGCAGAAGATGATCGGCGCGATGATCATCTTGATGAGCTTGATGAAGCCGTCGCCGAGCGGCTTCATGGCTTCGCCGATGGCGGGATAGAAGTGCCCGAGCAGCACGCCGATGACCACCGCGGTGATCACCTGAACATAAAGCGAGCGGTAGAGAGGAAGTTTCTGGGTCGGTGTGATTGTTGTGTCTGCCATGTCGTGCCTCCAGGGGGTGCGAAACTTTATGGCTGTTCTCGCGGCTTTCCATTCGTAGAAGCCACATCGCTGGAAACAAAAAAACCCGCCGAAGCGGGTTTTTCGATCAGGTTCCGGTCAGCATGCTCAGTGCATGTGAAGCCCGCCGTTGACCGAGAAATCGGCCCCGGTGGAATAGCCGCCCTCGTCCGTGGCAAGCCACGAAATGATGGAGGCGATTTCGCTGGGTTCGCCCAGGCGCTTGACGGGAATGGTGGCCACGATCTTGTCGAGCACTTCCTGGCGGATGGCTTTCACCATGTCGGTGCCGATGTAGCCCGGGCTCACGGTGTTGACCGTGACGCCCTTGCTCGCCAGCTCTTGCGCCAGCGCCATCGTGAAGCCGTGCATGCCGGCCTTGGCCGCCGAGTAGTTGGTCTGCCCCGCCTGGCCCTTGGCGCCATTGACCGAGCTGATGTTGATGATGCGGCCCCAGCCCTTCTCGACCATGTCGCCCACCACCTGCTTGGTGACGTTGAACATGCTGTTGAGGTTGGTCTCGATCACCGCGCTCCAGTCTTCCGGTGTCATCTTCAGGAACATGCGGTCCCGGGTAATGCCGGCGTTGTTGACGAGCACGTCGATGGGGCCGTGCGCCGCCTTGGCAGCGGAAAACGCCTCCACCGTGGATTGCCAGTCGCCGACATTGCCGACCGATGCGTGGAACTCGAAGCCCTGGGCTTTTTGCTCGGCCAGCCATTTGGCATGGTCGCGCGTGGGGCCGCAGCCTGCGACGACAGTGAAGCCGTCCTTGAAGAGGCGTTGGCAGATGGCAGTTCCGATGCCACCCATGCCTCCGGTGACATATGCAACTTTCTTGCTCATGAAATTTTCCTTGATGTGTGCGACGCAAAAGCCTGAACGGCCGCCTTCACTCTAGCGAGTTTCAAGCCATCGTTCTCTGAGGAAAACACTGAGCCAAGCTTGCAACCAGCTGTCAGGGCACCGCCAATGTGCAACCAGATGCGCAAGTCTGTACCTTGTTGCTCCTTTCGCAGCACCTCACGAGTTCGAAAGTATGAGTTTCAGCCCCCGGCACACTCCGCTGGCGACCAGCGCCGTCACGGCAAGCATGGCCGCCGTGTGAACGCCAACCGCCGCAAGCGCCAGCATCAGCGTGCCCGATGCGGCAACGTCCAGGGCCGGCGTGTCGCCCATGCAGAGCGGAACCAGCGCCGGCACCAGCATCAACCCGGCGCCGTGCGCGGTGGCCATCATGAAAGACCAGAGCGCCAGCCCGGCATGCCCCGCCGGCGCACGCACCGCCTTGGGTGTGCGGCCCGAGAGGTGCAGCACCACGAAGACGACGACCAGCCCGCCCGCCACCACTTGCATCACCGTTCGGTCCATCGATACGCCGAACGCCACTGCGGCCGCCACCAGCGCGACCGACGCGGCGTGCCCGACCGCAATGGGCACCAGGGCCCGCAGCGCCTGGCCCCGATCTTTCGACCGGACGCCCCAGGCCGCGGCCCACATCCAGCCGGTGGCCGGGTTCAGCCCATGGATGGCGCCGAGACCCGCCACCACCAGCCAGGGCCAGAGGCTTTCCACTGCATGACCTCGCGTTCAGCCAGGTTGCCGGTCAGTTCGACGGATGGCAGCAGGCATGGGCCGCCGGTTTGCTGGCTGGCGCGGGCTCGTAGCGGTCGTGGTGGCGCACCCAGTCCATGGTGTAGACCGCGTTGTGCTCGTCGCGGCCCTTGGGGGTGAGGTCGAGCAGGTTGTACGTGCCCATCATCACTTCAACGCCGCGCTCGTAGGTCGAATAGGTGTGGAAGATCTCGCCCGCGTCGTTCTTGTAGAACACGCTGATGCCGGGTGCCTCCTCCGCCGGGAAGGGCCGCACGCTGTAGTTGTAGTAGACCTCGCCCTGGCCCTCGGCCCATTCCTCCGACTTGAAGCTCACGCCGAAGTCGTAGTTGAAATCGCTGCCGAAGGCCGACACCCACTTGAACTGCCAGCCCATGCGCCGGCGAAAGCGCTCGATCTGGTCGAGCGGCGCGCGGGACACAGCCAGCAGCGTGACGTCGCGGTGCTCGAGATGCACCTTCATGCCGTCGACGTGGTCCGCCATGTAGGAACAGCTCGGGCAGCCCTGCTCCCAATCGGGGCCGAGCATGAAGTGCTGCACCAGCAACTGGCGGCGGCCCTCGAACAGGTCGGCAAGCGCGCGGGGGCCGTCGGGCGTGTCGAAGGTGTAGTTCTTCTCGACGCGGGTCCACGGCAGGGCGCGGCGCTCCCGGGCGATCTGGTCGCGCAGGCGCGTCAGCTCCTTTTCGCGCGCTAGCAGCGTCTTGCGCTGGGCGAGCCAACGGTCCTTGGCAACGACGGGATGATCGGCAATGCCGGTTTCGGCAACAGTGGTGTTCATGGCGATGTGCTCCTTGGCTCGATGAATCGTTTCGCGGGCGGATGCGCTCACGCCCTGGCGGCTGCCTTGGGGCGCCGCACGGCGCGGACTTTTCCGCTGCCCCCGCCGCCGCAGTAGAAGAGGTCTCCCCCGTCGGATTCGAGCCCGCTCACGCCGGTGCCGCGCGGCATTTCCAGCCGCTCGAGCACGGCGCCGCTTTCGGGGTTGATGCGGCGGAGCTCGCTCTCGTCGCCCTCCCAGGTGCCGTGCCACAGCTCGCCGTCAACCCAGGTCACGCCGGTAACGAAGCGGTTGGACTCGATGGTGCGCAACACGGCGCCGGTGGCCGGGTCGATCTGGCGGATCTTGCGGTCGCGGTACTGGCCCACCCACAGGCTGCCCTCGGCCCAGGTGAGCCCCGAGTCGCTGCCGTTGCCCGGAGCGGGAATCGATGCGACCACGGTGCCCGTGACCGGGTCAATCTTGTCGATGCGCGCCTCGGTGATCTGATACAGATGAGTGCCGTCGAAGGCGGTGCCGGCGTCTCCGGCGCAAGCCAGCGTGCGCGTGGTCTCGCCGCTCACGGGATCGAAGGCAATCAGCCCGTCGCGCGTGGCGGCCCAGACGCGTTGGCCGTCGTGGGTCACGCCGCCCACGCTCGCCTCGCCGGCCAAGGGGCCGTACTCGCGAACGATCTCGGCTGCGCGCGCCGTCACGGGGGTCTGGTCCTTGCCTGTCTTGCTGCCAGTGCTCATTGCTGCTCCTTGTTTGCGCCCGGGGATCGGGGCCTTGGAGACAACTCTATTCAATCGGCAGCGCGGCGGGGAGTAACAAGATCGTCGTGAATCCGGTCAGCGGCGGCGAAAGCCAGCGCTGAGCCCGCGCCCGCCCGATGGCGCGCACACGCCCGGCAGTCTCCAGCTCGGCGAGCGCGCGCTGCACAGTGCGCTGGCTGGCGCCCAATGCCAGCGCCAGGGCCGAGGTGGACCACGCCGCGCCGTCGGAAAGCAGCGCCAGCAGCGACGCCTGGTCGCCGTCGATGGGTGGCGCCAGCACGGCAACCTCGCGCCCGCCGTGCGGCTTCAGGACAAAACCCCGCGCCGTCGCCTCGATGCCTGCCAGCGGCGCAACGAGCGCGCGCAGCCTGCCGACTTCGACCCGCAGGCGCGCTCGCAGCGTTTCGTCGGGGTAGCGGGTGTTGAAGGCGTAGGCAATCAGCGCTTCGCGATCCACATCGCCGGGCCACGCCTCGGCCAGCGCGCGCGCCAGTGCGAACAGCACCGGCCTGCGCGCCAGCGGCCGCCATGCATCGCCCGCGCCGACACCGCGGCGGCATGCATCGACCACCAGCGCGTCCGAGGCAAGGAGCGCCTCCACCTCGTGCAGGCGCAACGTCTCTTCGCCGCCGGCGGAGCGGCGCCGCGCGGCGGGACGATCGAGCGCGGCCCGCGCCTCCGCCACCTCGGCCAGCAGCGCCGGCACACGCGCGCGTTCGGCCGCCTCATGTGCGCGGTCGAGTGCCGCCTGCGCAACGCCGGTGCGCAGCGATCGGAGCGCCAGCTCGGCGGCAGTGAGCTCGGCCACCGCCGCAAGCGACGGTGACAGGCCGCGCGCATCGAGCGGCGCCAGCGTGGCCGCCGCCTCGTCGAGGCGGCCGAGCAGCAGGAACTTGCGCGCCGCAATCAGTCGCGCCTGCAGCGCATTGCCATGGTCGGCATGTGCCTCGAGCGTGGCGGCTGCCGCGGCAAGAGAGCGCGGCGATCCGCCAAGGTCGCGCATCGCGAGCGCCACCTCGGCCTCGGCAACAAGGCAGCGGGCGCGCGCCAGTTCCTCATGGGCGCCAAAGCCTCGGGCGGCTCGCCGAAGGAGCTCGCGCGCACGTGGATGCTCGCCAAGCTGCGCCATGGCAATGCCGCGCAGGGCCAGCGCAGGCGGGTCGTCGCGCAAGGCGACCCGCTTGAGGGCACCGAGCGCGTCGCCGGCGGCAAGCGCCCGCGCGGAGGCGGCGATCAGGGAATCCATAGGTCGCGGAGGTTAACCCGGCCTGTCGGCCGGCCCATTGGAGTTGTACAGTACAACCTCTTTAGAAAGGAGGCCGGTCTTGAAACCTTCCAACACACAGGCCGAGTTGAAATTCCCCAGGCCGCTGGTCACCGTCGACGTCGTGATCTTCACCGTGCTGGAAGATGAACTCAAAGTCGTGCTGATGCGCCGCCTCAGCGATGCTCACGAGCCGTTTCCGGGCCGCTGGGCCCTGCCGGGAGGGTTCATCGACGTCGACAAGGACGCCAGCCTGCTCGGCTGCGCCTTGCGCAAGCTGCAGGAAAAAACCGGTGTTTCCGCGCCGTACCTGGAGCAACTGGGCAGTTGGGGCGGCGCAAGCCGTGACCCGCGGGGCTGGTCGACCACGCACGCGTTTTTCGCCCTCGTGCCGAGCCAGGACCTGGTGCTCGAGAAAGGAGCGAACGCCGCGCAGGTGGAATGGATCGAGGCCACCGCGGCCGCCCGCAAGCGCCTGGCCTTCGATCACGCAGAAATCCTCGAAGCCGCCATCGCCCGCCTGCGCAGCAAGGTCGAATACACCTCGCTGCCCGCCTTTCTGCTGAGCGAACCCTTCACACTGCCGCAGTTGCAGCACACCTACGAGGTCGTGCTGGGCCGCCCGGTCGACAAGAGCGCCTTTCGCAAGCGGATGCTCGACGCCGGCTTCATGGAGGAAGCCGGCACCGTGGAAGGCACCTTCGGCCGGCCGGCCATGGGCTACCGCCTGCGCGACCGGTCCCAGGCGGCCCTGTTCCCCCGCACCTTCAGCCCGCGCGACTCCTCGGAGCCTGGCGCTTGACATCCTTCGAGTAAGTTGTACTATGCAACCCATATAGTTGCACAGTACAACTCAATCAAGAGAAAACCATGAAGCAGAACATCCAACTTCTCCTGATCGATCCGCAAAACGACTTCTGCGACCTTCCGGCCAGCTGGCTTCCGGCAGACGCAGCCACGGGCGCGCAGTTGCAGCCGGCACTGCCGGTTGCGGGTGCCCATGCCGACATGCTGCGGGTGGCCCAACTCATCCGCGAGGGGGCGCAAGGCATTGCGGGCATCACCGTTACGCTGGATTCGCACCACAGGTTCGACATTGCGCACCCCACGTTCTGGCAAGCGCGCGATGGCGCCGGTGTGCAGCCTTTCACCTCGATCACCGCGGCCCAGGTCAATGCCGGCGACTACCGTCCGCGCGACCCCGCTGCCCTGCCCCGGGCGCTGGCCTACATCGACGAGCTCGAGCGCCGCGGCCGCTACACGCTGATGGTGTGGCCGGTGCATTGCGAGATCGGCAGCTGGGGCCACAACGTGCACGCCGCCGTCAAGGCCGCCTACAACACCTGGGAGGACGAGCAACTGCGCGTGGTGGAAAAGGTCGGCAAGGGGAGCAACCCCTGGACCGAGCACTACAGCGCCATTCAGGCCGAAGTGCCGGACGAGGACGACCCCGCTACCCTGCTCAACATGCGGCTCGTGGAGTCGCTCGACCGCGCCGACCTGATCGTGATTGCCGGCGAAGCCAGCAGCCACTGCGTGAAGGCCACCACCGAGCACATTGCCGCCAACCTGCCCTCCGGCAATCCTGCCAAGCTGGTGCTCGTTACCGACTGCATGAGCCCGGTGACCGGCTTCGAGGCGCAACACAAGGCGTTCCTGCAAGACATGGGCAACCGCGGCGCCCGGCTTCTCACCAGCGCCGAAGTGCTTTCCATATTGACTGCCAACGCCTGACCGAACGAACAGCGAAGGACCGCACCATGCAACCCATCATCCACAGCCTGCTGGACACCGACCTGTACAAGTTCACCATGTGGCAGGCCATGCTGCACAGCCACCCGCAAACGCAGGCCGAGTACACCTTCGTCTGCCGCAACCAGCCCGCTTATCCGCTGGCCGAATTGCTCCCGGACGTCAACGAGCAGCTCGACCACCTCTGTACGCTGCGCTTTGCACCCGGCGAACTCGCTTACCTGGGAAGCCTGCGCTACATCAAGAGCGACTTCGTCGACTTCCTGCGCATCTTCAGCTTTCAGCGCGAGTTCATCTCGGCCACGGTCGAAGGCGATGCACTGCACATCCGGGCGGTCGGGCCGCAAGTCCACACCATGGCTTTCGAGATCTTCGTTCTCGCCATGGTCAACGAGCTGTATTTCCGCCGCTTCGATGCGGAGGCCGCTCTGGCCGAGGGCCGCAAGCGCCTGCAGGGCAAGATCGAGCTGCTGCGCGGCTTTGCGCAGGAGCCGGCGGCCCGGCACCCTTTCGAGTTTTTCGACTTTGGCGTGCGCCGCCGCTTTTCACGCGACTGGCAGCGGGAGGTGGTCACCACGCTCAAGCGCGAGGTGCCCATGTACTTCAAGGGCACTTCCAACGTGCTGCTGGCCAAGGAGCTGGAGCTGGTGCCCATCGGCACCATGGCGCATGAATACCTTCAGACCTACCAGGCACTGGGCGTGCGGCTGCGCGACTTCCAGAACGCGGCGCTCGAAGGCTGGGTGCAGGAGTACCGCGGCGACCTGGGTGTGGCACTGACCGACGTGGTCGGCATGGACGCCTTCCTGGCCGACTTCGACCTGTACTTTGCCAAGCTGTTCGACGGCCTTCGGCACGACTCCGGCGACCCGGTCGTTTGGGGCGAAAAGGCACTGGCGCACTACACCAGGCTGCGCATCGATGCGCACACCAAGCGGCTGGTGTTCTCCGACGGCCTGGATCTGCAGACGGCCATCCGGCTGTACCGCACCTTCGCGGATCGCACGCAGACCGGCTTTGGCATAGGCACCAACCTGACCAACGACGTCGGCCTTACGCCGCTGAACATCGTGATGAAGCTCACCGGGTGCAACGGCCAACCCGTTGCCAAGCTGTCCGACAGCCCGGGCAAGACGCTGTGCGAAGACCAGACCTTCCTGGCCTATCTGCGCCAGGTGTTTCACATAGAAAGTTGAGAGCCATGCTCCGAATCACCGCCGCCCAACTCAACTACACCATCGGCGACCTGCGCGGCAATGCCGCGCGAATGATCGAGGCTGCACGCAATGCGTCGGCTGAAGAGGCCGACCTGGTCGTGTTTTCCGAGATGTCGCTCACCGCCTACTACCCGGCCGACCTGCTGGAAGAGGAAGGCTTCATGGACCGCGTGGAGGCCGCTTTTCAGGAGCTGCTGTCGGCATCCCGCCAGATGCCGGCGCTGCACTGGGCCGTGGGGTTGCCAGCCCGGCGCGAAGGCGCAGGCAAGAAGCTTCGCAACGTGCTGCGCGTCATTCGCGGGGGCGAAGTGCTGCTCGAATACGCCAAGCAGCTGCTGCCCACCTACAACATCTTCGACGAGCGCCGGCACTTCGAACCGGGGCCCGACGTCGCGCGCGTACTTCGCATCCGCGACTTTCAGGTGGGGCTGCTGATCTGCGAGGACGGCTGGAACGACGAGGGCCAGGACTACGTCGTCAACCCCTTCGAACGCATGCGCGATGCGGCGCCCGACCTGGTGGTGTCGATCAACGCAAGCCCGTCGAACATCGGCAAGCGCGAGCAGCGGCACCAGATCTTCGGCTCGGCCAGCCGCCGGAACGGCCTGCCGATCCTCTACGTCAACCAGGTGGGAGGCCATGACCAGCTCGTGTACGACGGGGCCTCTTTCGCGGTCGAGCCGCAGGCCGGTGTGGTGTACGAGGCTCGCCGCTTTGCGGAAGATGTGAGCACGCTCTGCTTCGACAAGGGCCGTTTTCTGACGCTGGCCGGCAAGGCCCCGCCGCCGGTGGCACCCGAGGGCTTGCCCGCGCTGGAGTTCTACCGCCAGCAGATCGTGCTGGGCTTGCGCGACTATGCGCGGCGCTGCGGGTTTCGCCAGGCCGTCGTCGGCTCGTCGGGCGGCATCGACTCGGCGCTGACACTGGCGCTGGCGGTCGAAGCGCTGGGGCCAGAGAACGTGGTCGGCATCACGATGCCGTCAATCTTTTCATCGGAGGGATCGGTCAGCGACTCCGAAGCTTTGTGCCGCAACCTGGGCGTACCGCTGAAGCACCATGCCATCGCGGGCATCGTGTCGCAGTTCACGCAAGGTTTCGAATCGGCATTGGGCGGCGAGCTGCGCGGCGTGGCTCTGGAGAACCTTCAGGCGCGCGTGCGGGGCACCATTCTCATGGAGTACTCCAACAGCTTCGGCCACCTGCTGCTGACCACGGGCAACAAGTCCGAGATCTCGGTCGGCTATTGCACGCTCTATGGCGACACCAACGGCGGCCTGGGGCTCATCGGCGACCTCTACAAGACCGAGGTCTTCGCCCTCTCGCGGCACTTGAACGAAACGGCGGGGCGAGAGATCATTCCCCACGCCATCATCGACAAGGAGCCCTCGGCCGAGCTGGCACCTGGCCAGAAGGATGTCGACAGCCTGCCGCCCTACCCCGTGCTTGACCAGATCCTCAAGCTGCTGATCGAAGGCCAGCGCCTCGCCCAGCACGAGTACCAAGAGGCGCGCACGTTCGTCGACACGCTGCGGGGGCAAGCTTCCGGCGAAGCGCTTGTCGAGCGCATCCGCGGCATGGTCGCGCGCAACGAATACAAGCGGCGGCAATCGCCGCCCATCGTCCGGGTCAGAGCGCGAGCCTTCGGCTCCGGACGCCAGATGCCGATTGCAGCCAAACTGCCTTGAGAACCCAATGACAAGCCAAACCCAAATCCAAACCCAAGCCAAAGCACACGACGTCGCCGTCTACATCGGGCGGTTCCAGATCTTCCACAACGCGCAGTTGGCGCTGCTGCGGCGCGCGCTGGCCGCTGCGCCCGAGTGCGTCGTGGTGTTGGGCTCGTCTTTTCAGGCCCGCACGCCGCGCAATCCTTTTACGTGGGAAGAGCGTGCGGAAATGATCCGGCTCGCGCTTCCGCAAGCGGACCGGGAGCGGGTGAAGTTCTTGCCTGTGCGCGACTACTACGACCAGGCGCGCTGGGTGGCCGCCGTGAAGCAGGGCGTGGCCGAGATGTATTCCGGTCAGCCGTCGGTGGTGCTGGTGGGCCACCTGAAGGACGCGACCAGCGTGTACCTGCGAGATTTCCCGCAATGGACGCTCGACGACACTGGCTTGCAGGGCGACATTCATGCGAGCGCCTTGCGCGACGCCTACTTTGGAGCGGCGGCCGATGGGTCGCTGGAGCCGGCCCTGGCTGCATTGGTGAACCAGGCGCCCGCCAGCACGCTGCAGTTCTTGAGCGCCTGGGCGAAGCTGCCGCACTATGCCGCGCTGGTGCAGGAATGGGAGAGTCTGCGCCAGGACAAGGCCATGTGGGCATGCACGCCCTACCCTGTCATCTTCGTCACGGTCGACACGGTGGTGCAATGCGGCGACCAGGTGCTGCTGATCCGGCGTGGCCGCTCGCCGGGCAAGGGCATGCTGGCAGTGCCGGGCGGCTATCTCGAGCCGCGAGAAACGGTATGGCAGTCGGCCCTGCGCGAGCTCGACGAGGAAACCGGCTTGCGCCTGCTCGACAGCGACATTCAAAGCGCATTCAAGGCGGTGCAGGTGTTCGACAACCCGGACCGCAGCCAGAAGGGCCGCGTCATCACCCACGCGCACTGGTTCGACCTGGGCCCGCGTCGCCCGCCGGAGCTGACGGCCGGCGACGATGCGTCATCCGCCGAGTGGGTGCCCATTGCAAAGCTGGCCGGCATGGAAGACCAGTTCCATGACGATCACTTCCACATACTCGATTCCTTCTTCGGGCTTACGCGGTCCAAGTGAGGGCCGCCGCAAGCCATAGCTGGAGCACCTGATCCCGCCTCACCCCGTGCGGCGAATTTCCCGTTGCATGCGCGCGGCATGGCGGCGGCGCTGCTTGCGCCGCCGCGCAAGCAGCGTGGTCGTCACGCTGATCGCAAACAGGCCGATGGCCTGCTGCAGCAGCTTGGCAGTGGCCTTCCTTGTGCGCACCTCGAGGGTCCGCTGCGCGTTTTCCATCTTCTCGACGGCCTCGAGCTTCTCCGTTCCGGGCTGCCGTGCAGCGGCGCTGTCCGTGCCCATGCGGGCCTGCTCCGCCGCGGCCTCTGTCGCGGCCTGCGCCCTGGAGGCGGCGACCGAGCCCTGGGCATTGGCGTAGACCTTGGTGAACTCCGCGCCCAACAGAAAGATCTGCGCGGCGTAGTACACCCAGGCCAGCAGCACCACCAGCGAGCCGGCCGCCGCAAACGATTCGCTGACGCTGCTTTTTCCGAGGTACAGGCCGATCAGCACCTTGCCGACCTCGAAGAGAACCGCCGTTACCGCCGCGCCAATCCACACGTCGGGCCATGCGATGGGCGTGCTCGGCATCAGCTTGAAGATCATCGCGAACAGCAGCGTGAGAATGCCCAGCGTGACCAGCGCGTTGGCAACCTGCAGCAAAAGCTCCCACCCCGGAAAGAGCCCGCTGCTCCAGTTGCCCACCGCCGCCAGCACGGCGCTGACCACCAGCGACACCATCAGCAAAAAGGCAAGCCCCAGAATCAGGCCGAACGACAGCACCCGGGCACGCAGAATGCCCCATACGCCGCTGGGCTTCGCGCGTTCGGGCACATGCCAGATGCGGTCGAGCGCGCTTTGCAGTTCGGCAAACACCGTGGTGGCGCCGACGATCAGCACCACCACGCTGATGGCGCCGGCAATCAATCCGCGAGACGGCTCGTTGGCACTCTTGACCAGGGCCTGCACCGCCTGCGCGCCCTCCTGGCCGATCAATCCCGACAGCTGCGCGGCAATCTGGCCCTGCACGGCCTCGGTGCCGAAGAGTGCGCCCGCCACCGCGATCACGATCACGAGCAACGGCGCCAGCGAGAACATCGTGTAGTACGAGATCGCCGCGCCCATGCTGGGCGCGAAATCGTCGATCCAGGCCATGGCCGCCTCCTTGAAGAGGCGGGGTAGATGCTTGAGCTTGTTCATGGTGGACATTGGCCGGCCCCAATCAATGTCGATGTTGGATGCCAGGCGCGCCCTCGCCCGCCTGCACGCCGAACGTGGCTCTTTCATGCAGGCTTTGTTGTAGGTAGACACCGCGTCGGTGTGCTGGCGCAGTCGGATTCCGGCCACTGCACCAGCGCACGCGGCGGTGCCCTCCTCACCACTTCACGCGCACGCCCACCGATGCATTGATCGAGCTCTTCACCCTGGTGTCTCCGCCTGTGGCCCACAGCTTGCCCACTTCGCCGTAGACGCTCGTCCTGTCGCCCAGCGCCAGGGTGAAGCCGCCGGCCAGCTCGGTGCTCGTGCCGCCGGTGGACGATGCGATGTCGGTGCGGGTCGCGCCGTTGACGAAGCGCGCGACGTCCGCGCCGCTCGAGCTCCGGTAGATGTTGAAGCGCCCGTAGGGCTGCAGCGTGCCCAGGCCGGTCGCAATCGTGCCCTTGACACGCACACCCGCACGCACGATCCAGCCGCTGTCGGCGCCGGGCTGCACGACCGCGCCAGAGATGACCGAGTTGTCGAGGTCCATGTGCTGGTGCACCAGTTGCAGCTGCGGCTCGACGCTCCAGCCGCTGGCGCCCAGCGCAAAGGCCTGGCCCACTTCGATGGAGCCCAGCAAACTGCGGCCCTTGCCTTCGACTCCCGCGCCCAGCACCGGCTCCACCGTGTAGCGGTGGCGGCCCGACTGCACCACCGCGTCGGCATAGAAGCCGCCGTTGCCGGTGTAGGTGCCGTAGATGCCGAAGTACTGGCTGCGCAAGTCGTTGCGGCCCACGTGCTGGTTCTGCAGGCCGCTGGCAAAGCCGCTGACTCGCCCGTCGCCGTCGAGCTGGCCCACGTAGAGGCCGGCGCGCCAGTTGGTTGCGGCCATCAGGTCTGTGCCGGCCTGGAAGCCCGTGAGGCGGCCCTTGCTGGAAGGCGAGACGGTGCCGCCCTGGCGAATGTCGATGTCGGTGGAGAGCACGCGGGCCCAGGCGCGGCGTTCCGGGCCTGCCGGGTTTGTCGAAGTTGCAGCGGCGCCCTTGGCATCGTCGTCGCCTATGCGCTTGTGCAGGTCGCCGATCATCGCGAGGTTTCCTTGCCGCAACTGGCTCGGCAGCGCCGCATACAGCGAGGCTTCGGCGCGGTAGGTGGGCACGATGATGCCGAACACGGGTCCGGGGGCGGCAAGGCCCTCTCCGCTCGGTGCGGCGGCGCCGCCGCCTTCGGTCGGCGGGTTGCCTCCGCCTTCCCCGGGGGAACGACGGTGGTGGTGGACCGCAAATACCAGTTCTCCCCCGCCCCCGAGGCATCGGCCGCATGCAGCCGGTACTCGTAGGCCCCCGCATCCACATGGCCACCGGCCAGGCGGAACGCATCGCGCGTGGTCTGCGCCGTCGTCGTGGCCCCGTTCATCGCCGTCACCACCTCGATGCCGCTGCCCACCGTCAGCGCCCCCAGCCCGCCCAGGTTCGTGATCTGGATGTTCGTCGTGCCGCTGGCAATCGCCGTGCAGCCGCTCAGGATCAGCCGGTCGCTCAGGCTCCCGCTGCCCCCCAGCGCCGTGCCCAGGCGCAGCGTGCCGCCATTGCCCACCCAGGGGCCCTGCACCGTCAGCGTCGCCCCCGGCGAGCCGCTCAGCAGCGACACCGTGCCCGCGCTGGCCATGCCCGCAATGGTCTGGCTGTGCCCCGCCAGGTCCAGCACCGCCCCCGCGTCCACCGTGAACGCGCTCGCATTGCTGAAGGTGCCTGCCGCCCCCGCGCGCAGGCTGCCCGCCGCCACCCGGGTGGCGCCCGTGTACGTGTTCGCCCCGCTCAGGGTCAAGGTGCCCGCGCCCACCTTCACCAGCTCGCCCGCGCCCGAGATCGGGCCCGACCAGCCCAGGCCATGGCCGTTGCTGTCGATGGTGCCCGTGCCGCCCAGCAGCAGCGCATTGCCCAGGTCCAATCCGTCCGCGCCCGCCACGAGGCGCGCGCTCGCGCCGCTGTCGATGGCCACCGCACCGAGCATCGTGCCGCCCGCGTTCAGCACCAGGCGGTTGCTGCTGCCGCCGGTGAACGCCACCGCCGGCGCGCGTGTGACGCCGTCGCCGCCCAGCCCGCCGGCCAGGGTGCCGCCGTTGTGGGTGACATCCAGGTCCGCGCCCGTTATCCCGGCCCCGCCGGCTCCTGGAAGACCTGCGGGCCCGCCGTTGCTGCTGGCGCCGCCCGCACCGCCCGCCCCGCCGGCGATGGTGCCGCTGTTGACGATCACGCCGCCCGCACCGGCCGAGGCCAGCCCGGCCCCGCCGTCGCCGCCGTTGCCCGGGGTGCCGGTGCCGCCTGCCCCGCCGCCGCCGGTGCCGCCCGCGCCCCCGGCACCGCCCAGGAGCTGGCCGGTGTTGATCACTGTCAGCGCGGTGCTGCCCGCGAGCGTGAGGCCGGCCCCGCCGGCGCCCCCACCGCCGCCCGAGGCGTTGCTGCGCGCCGGCAGCAGCTCCGAGCCGCCCGCGCCGCCAGTCCCGCCCGCCGAGGTGCCGCTGTGGGTCAAGGTCAGGCCCGGGGTGGCGCTGCGCAGCCACAGCCCGCTGCCGCCGCTGCCGCCGCCGCCGGCCTGGGAGAAGGCATCGCCGCCCGCGCCGCCCGCGCCGCCGGTGAAGACGCCGCTGGCAGCGACATCGGCCAGGGGTCGAGCAGCGTGGCGCCGTGGCCGCCTGCGCCGCCGCCGCCCGCGGCCCAGTAGCCGTGGCCGCCGGCGCCGCCCGCACCGCCGGTGGCGGAGAAGCTGGCCGCGGTGGTGGCGGGGCTCATGGCGTTGCCGATCTGGCCGCCGCCGCCGCCGCCGCCATAGCCGTTGCCATTGGCAAAGTCGCCGGTCTGCGATTGGCCGGCGATGCCGGCGTCGCCCTGCCACACGCCGGGCGAGAGCTCGGTGGTGGAGGCACCGGCGGCACCGCCCGCGCCGGGAGTGGCACCGCCGAAGCTGCCGATGTCGGCGGCGCTGCCGGCGCTGGGGCCGCTCTCGGTGGAGGCGCCGCCATCGCCGCCGCGGGCGTTGACGCTGGTGTCGTTGAGCCCGCCGGTGCCGCCCTGGCCGTCGCTGCCGCCGTCGCCGGCGTGCAGGGTGGTGTCACCCACGGGCTGGCCACCGGTACCGCCGGCCGCGCCCGCGGGCAGGGCCAGGGCTGCGCCCAGCAGCAGCACAGACAGGGCGATGGCGTGCAGGGGAAGGTCGGTCACGGCTCGCACGGGGGCGTGCCGGCAGGGGAATTCCAAAAAACGCGAATAGTCTTGTTCACAGCCTCATCCTTAATGCTTAAGTTCTTGCGACCGCATCCAGGCAGGCGTTTTGAAAAGTTGCCTCCACTGACCCGGATCCCGTTCCGCAGGGTCAATGTAAACAGACGTACTAACTCGTGACATACCCCATCGGGTACCTCGTTTGAGGCAGGTCAGCGAGCGGCGGAACGCACCGCGCCGCCTCAGTCAACAAAGGCAACCGCACGCAAATCGCGCCGCGGCGGAGGAAAAAACGCAGCCAAATACCCAAGCTTGCGTCGAGATGTAATTAGTGTTTCGGCAAGGAAAGGAACGTCTGGACGCCTCTGCGAAAGAAGATGCCGGCACGGCATCGATTGCGAAATACCGTGCTGATTCACCCGCCCACTTCGGTTCGGACAAGGCCGATAGCGCTCCTATGCTCATCGACGAACGGCATCTCTTGCCTTGTCCGCACCGATTGGAGCTATTCGCATGTCCCTGCAAGATTTCAAGGTTCTTACGTTCGACGTCGTCGGCACGTTGATCGACTTCGAGGGAGGCATGCTCGCCTACCTTCGCTCGGCGGTGCCCGATACGCGCGTGAGCGACGACGAATTCCTGGCCGCTTACAGAAGCGCTCGCGCCGACGGCAACGCCGGCTGGTATCCGGACGACCTGGAGCGCTGCTGGCATGTCATTGCACCCAAGCTGGGACTGCCCGATACCGAAGTGCTGGCGCAAGGCTTGCGCGATTCGGTCGCGCAATGGCCTGCTTTTCCAGATTCAGTGGAAGCCCTCAAGCGGCTGCACAAGCGCTTCAAGCTGGTCACGATGACCAACGCGCAGCGTTGGGCGCTCGCCCATCTCGACAAGACGCTGGGATCGCCCTTCGACATGCTGCTGAGCTGCGACGATGCGCTGTGCGAGAAGCCCGACGCGCGCTACTTCGCCTACGCCCGCGGCCGCTTCGAAGGCGCCTGGGGCTACAAGCAGGCCGACAACCTGCACGTGGCGCAAAGCCAGTACCACGACATCGGCATCTCGAAGGAATTGGGCATTGCCACCTGCTGGATCGAGCGGCGCCATGCGCAAAAAGGCTCGGGCGGAACCATCGAATCCAAGCGCACCGAACCCGACTACCACTTCCGCACGCTCGCGGAACTGGCGGACGCGGTCGACGCGGCGCGCTAACCGCGCCGCGCCACGAGATCGATCTCGATGCGCGCGCCCTTGGCCAGGCCGGTCACGCCTATGCAGGTGCGGGCGGGCCTTCGGCCGCTCGCGAAATGGCTGGCGTAGACCGCGTTCATCGCCTCGTAGTCCTCGTCGAAGTGTGTCAGATACACGCGAACTGAAAGCGCGTGTTCCAGGCCGAGCCCGCAACCGGCCAGAACCGTCTGCAGGTTCCTCAATACCTGCCGCGTCTGCGCCTCGATGCCTTCTGGATAAGGCTCATCCAGCGAGGTGCCCGCAAAAGGCATCTGCCCGGTAACGAAGACCCAGCCGTCGGTTTCGACCGCGTGGCTGAAAGGAGCGACCGGGTCTGGTGCACCGGCAATCATGTGAAAGATGGGAGACATCGCGGCAAATTGAGGCGGCCGCGGCAGCCGTTGTCGATGCGGCTGCCGCCCTAAGCCTCGGAGTTCGACATGCATCTGCGGCAAGCCAGTAGCGTGCCAACGTCGGGCATGGCGCGTGGCACGTGTCTTGCGCACCCTGCGCAAGCAACCAGAAAGCGCCGCCGTGCAGTTCGAACAGTTCTCGACCGACTCCTATCCGGTGCACCAGCGGCCCCACGCCTGGCGCGATGCCCTGCATCTGCACCGCCTCAGGCCCGAAATGGCGCCCGCAACGGCACCCCTGTATGGCACCCTGACGGCAGGGCGCACCGCGCGCGGGGTGGGCATGGCGCGCATCACCTCGTCGCCGCAGACCATCCAGCGGCTTGGCGACACGGCCGACGCCATCTGGCTCGCGCTGCACCTGAGCGGCGAAGCCGCGCTGCACGACGGCCAGCGGACCATCGAACTGGCTCCGGGTGACATCGTCTTCGGACCGGCCCAGGCGCAGGCCGGGCTGGATTTCCGCTCCAACTTCCGGCAGTTCATGGTGTCCATGCCGCGCGCCAGCCTGAAGGCGCGGCTGCCCGGCAACCCCGGCTTCGCGCTCGGCCACTTGCCGGGCCGGGCGGGCCTGGGCCGCATGTTCGCGGGCACGCTGACTGCGCTGGCCGACGCCTTCGATACATTGAGCGATGACGACGTCGCACCGGTCGAGTCCGCCTTGTCGGAGTTCATCGCAACCAGCCTCGCCGCACAACGGGACACCGCCCTGCCCGCCATCAGCAGCACCCAGGCTGCCACGGTGCACCGGCTCTGCCAGTACGTCGATGCCAACCTGAGCGACGCATCGCTGTCGCTGGCGGCGGTGGCGGCCCACGGGCGCGTGTCGGAGCGCCTGGTGCAGAAGCTCTTCGAGGGCCTTGGCCAGACCTTTACCGCCTATGTGCGCCAGCGCCGCCTCGAACGATGCCGCGCCGACCTCGCGAACCGCCAGTATGGGCATCTGTCGATCTCGGACATCTGCTTTCGCTGGGGCTTCAACGACCCGGCGCATTTCAGCCACTGCTTCCGCGACCGCTACAGCATGTCGCCACGGCAATACCGGCAGCAGGCCAACGAGGTCAGCCAGCAGTCGCTGCGCAAGCGCATCCGGCGCGGCTGGCCTTCGGGTTATTTCGAGTCTCCGGCCGAAGACCCGGTGCCCTTCACCGCGCGCATCGACGCGCGTGCAACGGCCGGCGATGCAACCGGCACTACCGGAATTGCCGCGCAAGCAACAACAGCCGCGCCGCTCGACACCAGTGCCGCGACAGGCCATCACCACCATCTGCCGGCCACCGCGCAAACCATTCACTGGGGCTACTTCGGCCGCTCGATTCCGCCTGTGCTGACCATTGCCTCCGGTGACATCGTGACCATCGAGACGCTGACCCAGCACGCCTACGACGACCACGAGCGAATGATCAAGGGCGACTCCGGCGCCGAAAGCGTTTTTCATTGGACGCGCGAGCACAAGGCCGTAGACCGCCGCGGCGCCGGTCCCACCGATGCATCGATCTACGGCCGGGGTAGCGGCGAGGGCTTTGGCGTGCACATCTGCACCGGGCCCATCTACGTGAAGGACGCGCAGCCCGGCGACGTGCTGGAGGTACGCATCCTCGACCTTGCGCCGCGCCTGGCGGCCGATGCCAAGTACGAGGGCCGAGCCTTCGGCAGCAATGCCGCGGCCTGGTGGGGCTTTCACTACGACGACCTGATCGAGGAGCCCCGGCAGCGCGAAGTAGTGACCATCTACGAGGTCGACTGCAGCCAGGGACATGCGTGCGCCCACGCCGTCTACAACTTTCGCTGGACGCCGCAGCTCGACCCCAACGGCGTGCTGCACCCCACCATCGACTACCCCGGCATTCCGGTCGACCGCGCATCGATCGTCGAGAACCACGGCGTGCTCCGGGGCGTGACCATCCCGGTGCGCCCGCACTTCGGCGTGATCGCGGTCGCGCCCGCAGAGACCGGCCTCGTCGACTCGGTGCCGCCCTCATGCTTCGGCGGCAACCTGGACAACTGGCGCATTGCCAAGGGCGCCACCGTCTACCTGCGGGTCGGGGTCGACGGCGGGCTGCTGTCGGTGGGCGATCCGCACGCTTCGCAGGGCGACAGCGAACTGTGCGGCACGGCCATCGAATGCTCGCTGACCGGCGTCTTCCAGATCGTGCTGCACAAGGCCGATCAGCTGCACGGCGAGCCCTATGCCGACATCGACTACCCGCTGGTGGAGACTGCCGACGAGTGGGTGATCCACGGCTTCAGCCACCCCAACTACCTGAAGGAATTCGGAGACAAGGCACGCAGCGCGATCTACGAAAAGTCTTCGCTCGACCCGGCCATGCGCGATGCCTTCCGCAAGACCCGGCGCTTTCTGATGACCGCCATGCGGCTGAGCGAAGACGAGGCGATTTCGCTGATGTCGGTGGCCGTCGACTTCGGCGTGACGCAAGTCGTCGACGGCAACTGGGGCGTGCACGCGGTCATCCGCAAATCGCTGTTTGCCGGCCGGCAACGGCCGCTGGGTGATACGGGCTGATCAATCACTGCGCTTGGGGCCGCTGTTTTATTTGAGTTGGCATGCAGTTTTCGCAGCTGCAGCAAATCACCGATACAGGCTTATGGCGCGACGCAATAGACTGAACGCGCGCGTTGGCCCACGCCCTTGATATTCAGCCGAAGCGCCGGTGATCCGACGGGCTGCGGAAACAGCTATTGGCTAGCCTGGTCGCCCCCCGTCAAGACACAGCTCCATAGACCAGATTCTTGTACAACATCCGTGTGTGAATCCGGTTGGAGGGACACTGCGCCATCAGCACGCCGACCAGTTGCTCGCGCGGGTCGATCCAGAAGCTCGTTCCCCAGGCGCCGGCCCACATTGCATCGCCCACGCTGCCTGGCGTCCAGCCCACGCCGTCGTACAGGCGAACGCCCCATCCCAGCCCGAAGCCGTATCCCGGACCAGTGGTCGCATTGGGCACACCGGCCTTGCCGATCAGATGGTCGGACAGCATGAATTCCACGGTCTTGCGCGACAGGTATCGGGTCTGGCCGCCGGTTCCACCGTTCAGCACCATCTGCGCGAACTTCAGGTAGTCCGCGCCCGTACCAACCAATCCGGCGCCGCCTTTGAGATAGGTGCGTGGCGCTGGGTCGGTGTCGTGGCGGTAGGCGCGCAGCATCGATGCCTTCTGCGCGTCACTTTCCAGCGCCTCTGCCAGACGACTGCGTTTGGCCGGTGGCACCCACCAGGCGGTGTCGGTCATTCCCAGCGGGCCGATCAGCATCTCCTGCATCAGCACATCCAGACGTTTTTTTGTCGCACGCTCCAACAGCAAGCCCAGCACGTCGGTAGCAATCGAATAGAACCAAGTCGTGCCCGGCTGGTATGCCAGCGGGATGGTGCCCAGGCGTCTGAGCATCTCTTCGCCGGTGATGTCGGTCTCCAGCGATTCGATACCCAGGTCTGCGTACATCTTGCCGATGCGCGGCGACGGGCTGGCTGGACCATAGACGAAGCCTGCCGTATGCATAAGCAGGTCTTGCACGGTAATTGGACGAGACAGCGGCACGTCGCCCGCCGGCGTCTCGACCTTCAGATTATTGAGTTCGGGCAGCCAGTTCGTGACCGGGTCGTTGAGCTTCATCACACCCTGCTCCGTCAGCATCATTGTGGCGACGGAGGTCAATGGCTTGGTCATGGAGGCGAGGCGGAAAATGGCGTCGCGCGGCATGGGCTTGGTCTTGGCAGCGTCAAGGAAGCCAACCGCCTCATGGTGCACCAGCTTTCCCTCGTGCGAGGCAAGGGACACGGCGCCTGGAAAAGTGCCAGCGCCGACCTGCGCGTTCAGGGCCGGAGCGATGCGCCTCAGTCGGTCCGAAGACACTGCAGGACGTGGCATGGTCGGCACGCTTGTACACCCGGCGAGGAAGGCGGTTCCAAAGGCGGACAAGGCAAGCTGGCGCCGTGTAACGGTCATTTTGTCTCCATCTGTTTGGTTAGAAGACAAATCCTTCCCATGTATGCGCGCCGCGTAAACGGGTGAAACCCGCTTGTGACGAAGAGCGTACTCGGACACACAGAAATCGAGAGTCAGGCAGTGAATGCGCCGCATCGTTTCGATGGCAAAAGGCGGGCGGCCCGTCTTGGCACGCGGACTGTGAGGTTCGACGACTCTGTACCAACGCACTCCAAATGGAGCTTCGGGCCCGAAGTAGCCAGTCGCGATTTCCGAAAGCGGACGTCCTAGCCTCTGTGCCCAGGCCGCAGTTCAATAGAACCCAACTCGGCGACGGTAGCGCTCCGCGCGTTCGTCGTCGTACTGGGCAGCATCGAACTGCTCACCCTGAATGGCTCGAAGGACCTGACCACCTGTGGGCATCGTCGCTGGCGCTAAAAAGCGCTCCGGATCCCACAGGTGGGAGCGCAGAAACGCCTTTGAACATTGCGTGTAAGCCTCGTCGATGTCGACCAGGATGCCGAGCAAGGGCTGTTTGCCCTCGACCGCGCATGGCGTGAGCAAATCTGCATCGACGGTGATCGCGGCATGACCGTTCACACGAAATGTGTCAGTGATACCGGGCACGATGAAGAGCAGCCCTATCCGTGGGTTCGCCAGAATGTTGCGCAGTGAATCCGCGAGGCGATTTCCGGGGCGTTCCGGAATGAGCACCGTGCGATCGTCCAGGATGCGTACGAATCCCGCCGGATCGCCCCTAGGACTGAGGTCACAGTTGCCTGCGGCATCGCTTGTGGCAACGCAAACGAGAGGCGAGCGTTCGACGAACAAGCGAGTCATCGAGTTAAGTCGATTGCTGACCTTGGCACGGGTCAGGTCGGCGGGTTCACCGATAAGGTCGCGTAGTTCCTTCTCGGTTTTGATGATCTGGGAACGAGCGGGGCGTTCGGAGGTCGGGGTCATCTGTTCCACCAGCAACATGATTGAGTGGCTATTGTGCAGGCCCAGTGGATTGGAGCCGGCCGTGACCGTCCGCTCCCGGTGGCGGATTCAACCGGTCGCACTCACCGGCCGGCGCCCAAGGTTCGTATCGCTTCGACCAAGCCATCCCTTCGAGACGCCTCGAGTAGTGCGTCGACTTCACTTTCTCTCCTTATGTGAACTTTGTCCCTGTCAAACGCATTGAAGAGCGCGAGATGGCCGGAAAAAGAGCGGGTGTCCTCTCGACACCGGTAGTTTGCGGCCCAATTAAGCAGCTTCGCAAGCCCGGCTTCCGATTGAGTTCGCGCCATATGTGCTTTGCTTTCCGACCCTCTAGCGAGCAATCGGGCTTGGCAAATAGCCCAGTCTAGGTCGAGCCAGACGAGCACGTCGGCGTCAACCAAGAACTCCGCTGCCAGCTCTCCGAACACGCCCTCAACAACCCAGCCGACGCCGCGCCGGGCGGATTTGATGAGCGAGGCGGTTTCCGTTGGCTGCCTCTTCTGGTCGAAGCCGCCGGGCTGCCAAAAGAGCTCGTCCAAGTGCACGACGGGCACCGACGACCCCATTGCAAGTTTCGTCGCCAGCCATGTCTTGCCGCTACCGCTGTTCCCGACAACGACTGTCTTCATCAGAGTGTGTATATAGAGAACTGCTATGGCCCGCTATTGGACGCCAAGTGCGACGGTCCGGTCTTGGCCGAGGCTGTGTGGAAACACCTTCGTCGCGCCAGTATGCCGAACTCTGGTGCTGTCGATGCTTGGTGGGCCTCAATAGACGGCCAGTAGGCGGGTTGTCGAGAATGACTGCGTTTTGATGCGCTCTGAAGCGCCGCATGTCGGCAAAGATGCATTTGAGAAGCTCACGCTCCCACCAACTGCATCGCCTTCATCGTCTTCGCGATCCCCAGGACTCGCATCACCCGCTTGAGGTTGTACGCCAGCACGTGCAGGCTCATCTCGGTGCTGACGTGCGCCAGCGTCTTCGTCAGGAAGTGGGTGGACCCCATCCAGTGCTTCAGCGTGCCGAACACGTGCTCCACGGTGCGTCGTCGCTCGGTCATGGCGTCAAGCTTCCTGTCCAGGCGCCGCTGGACGCGCTCCAGAACCTTTTCGTGCTCCCACCGACGGATGCGCCGGTAGTCGCTGGTCGTGCACTCATCTTTCATGGCGCAACCAGGGCAAGCACTGGTCCAGTAGACGCGTGCGTTCAAGCCATTTCTCTCGACCGTGTTGAACCGATAGATGGCGCGTTCGCCTGCTGGGCACTGGTACTGGTCCTCCCTGGCGATGTAGATGAAGTCGCTCTTGTCGAAGCGCCCCTGGGCCTTGGCGCCCGAGGTCATCGGCTTGGGCACGTAAGTCGCAATGCTCGCGTCCTCACAGGCCTTGAGTTCAGTGCCGTTGAAGTACCCACGGTCGGCCAGTGCTTGCAGCTTGGCCTTTCCCATTGCATCGCGTGCTGCCATTGCCATCTTGCTCAGCTGCGAGCGGTCGCTGCCGATGTTCGTGACTTCGTGCGCCACGATCAAGTGGTTCTTCGCATCGACCGCCGTTTGGACGTTGTAGCCCACCAGGCCCGAGCCCTTGGCTTGCGAGTTCATCGAGCGTGAATCGGGATCGGTGGTGGAGCGCTGACCGTCCGGCTCGTGCTTCAGTTGTTCCTTGGTCTCGTCGAGCTGGCGCATCTGTTCGCGCAGCCTCTTGATCTTGTCCTGCAGCCGCTCGGTCTTGGCCTCGACCTCCGAGGGCTGGGTGCGGTCGGTAGTCTCCAGCGCATCGAGGTAGCGCTGGATGCTCTGCTCGATCTGCCGCTGGCGCGCATCAATCTTGGCCGGCGTGACGTTGCGGTCTCGGCTGTTGACCGCCTTGAATTTGCTGCCATCGATGGCCACGATGGCCTGCGTGAACAGCTTGAGCTCCCGGCACATGACGATGAAGCGCTTGCAGACATTGCGAATGCCCGCGCCGTTGTCGTGACGGAAGTCGGCGATGGTCTTGAAGTCCGGGGCAAGCCGGCCAGTGAGCCACATCAGCTCGACGTTGCGCTGGGCCTCGCGCTCCAGGCGCCGGCTGGACTGGATGCGGTTCAGGTAGCCGTAGATGTAGAGCTTCAGAAGCACCGCCGGGTGGTACGCAGGCCGACCGGTGGCAGCTGGGTCCATGCCTTTGAAGCCGAGGGCCTGAAGATCCAGTTCCTCGACAAAGGCGTCGACCACTCGCACCGGGTTGTCTTCGCCGATATAGTCATCCAGACATTCCGGCAACAACGCGACCTGCTGTCGGTCTTCGCCTTCGATGAATCGCTTCATGGGCACCTCGCTGATAACGGGTGCCATGATTTTATTTAGGTCAGTGCCGACGGCGAAGCGTTTTCACACAGCCTCGGCCGAATTCTGCCGCACAGCCGCAATGCCCAAAGCGGCCAACATCCGCGTCCATTTCCGATTGCTACCCAACGCGGTATCGGCAGGCCGGATTCAGTTAATGATCTCTCCCATGCCTGCGCGTACGCGCTCCCTGAGCTGCCGGATGTACTCCGCGTCAAAGGGTTCCCAGCTCTCGAGTTCGCCGACGATCCGAAGCGGCTCCCGGCTGCGGTACGAGCGCGTGGGATTGCCCGGAAACTTCTTGTCGGTGACGTTGGGGTCGTCCTCGAAGGCGCCCGTGGGCTCGACGATGTAGACGCGGCAACGGCCGTCGCCCTTCGCCATTTCGGCGGCCAGCCCGGCGCCCTTTGACAAAGCGGTGAAGTAGATGTGGTTCATGACGACCTCCCCGTCATAGTTCGAGCGGAAGCCTGCGGTGAGCAGGTCGCCCACCTGGAGGTCCGCCCGCGTGCCGTGGAAGTAAGGGCCGGTGTCCGAGACAGCCATCGCAAGTCGCTCCTCTGCAGAAACGAAAAAGCCGCGGAGTTTACTCGGGTGGACGTTCTTCACCGGCAGCCGAAGCAAGCTTGCAACGCTGCTCAGCGCGCTAACGATTTTTTCATGGAAGCCAGGTAGAAGCCAGGCGCATAGTCGTCGATGCGCGCGTACTCCTCATAGCCATGCTTTCGGTAAAACTCGGGCGCTTGCCACTCGAAGGTGTCGAGCTTCGCATTTCTGGCACCCAACTCGATGGCCTGCCGCTCGGCTTCGGCGAGCAGGCGGCTGCCCAGGCCCGAGCCGCGCACGTCGGCTTCGACAAACAGCACTTCGATGTTGAGCCAGCGGAGAAACACGAAACTTCGCAGGCCGCCGAGCAATCGGCCGTTCCCGTCTCTGGCGCTGAGCCGGATGTACTGCTGCTCTGGATACTCGCCGACGACGCCGTAGTTGTAGTGGCGCAGCTTGCGGCCGAGTTCGCCAGAGCGGAGTTCCTCGGGCGAGGCGGGGGTGATGGCGATGTTTTCCATTTGGGCAATCTGCTGGAATGCGGAGCGGGCAAATTCTGGCTGAGGCGGGTTTGTGCCGAGGACATGACCGCCCGCTTCCGGCCGAATGCAGTTGTCGCTCGCATTCTGCCGTGTCTGCGGCCCGCGCCGGTGGCCAGCCCAGCACGCACGCACGCGCAGCGGCTGGCGCAGCGATGCGGCGAGCAAGACACCCCGAGACGGTCCAGCGGTCGACTGGAGTACAGGGCGCTCCTGTCGAGGACCGCCCTGGGTGGCGGGGTGCCAGCAGTAGCTGCAGTTCCAAGCTCAGTGAAGAATTCCGTTCCTAATGAAACACCACACCGAGCCCCGCAGTCACCGGTCCGTGAAGACGCTCTTGCGGATCGAACCATGGACGCCCCAGTTGGCGTCCACCACCTGCGTCACGCCGAAGTCGGCCGCCACCGACAGCAATGCAATGGCTTCATCTTCGCTGAGGCGGTGCACCGTCATCAGAAAGCGGCGCAGCTTGCGGAAGGCATCGCGCATGGCCGGGTCGAGCGACGACTTGCCGGCAATCGCCGTCTGCGCATCGGGCCCGAGCGCCGCCAGGTAGTTTGGGTAGGTAAATCCGTAGACCGACCACTGCTCCTCGGTCTCCAGCAGCGGATGGTCCAGGCCTTCGAGCAAGGTGCCGCCCAGTTCGGATTGCTTGTGGAGAATGAATTCGAAGTCTCCCGTCAGCGAGGTCTCGATGGCCGTGCCGCCCAGCTCGCTGTCGCCCTGCGCGGCGTGCGGGTCGCCCACCGAGAAAAACGCACCGGGCACGGCCACCGGGTAGTACATGCGCGCGCCCTTGCCGATGCGCCAGTCGTCGATGTTGCCGCCGGTGTAGCTGGGCGGAATGGAGCTGACGAAATCGGACTCCGAAGGCGCAAGGCCCATGGTGCCGAAATGCAGGCGCGCCGGCACCTTCACGTTGCGCAAGATGTCTTCCCGCTTGCGCACCAGCGTGTGGTCGACCGGCACGCCGGGGTAGCCGATGGTGGCATGCACCACGCCGTCGGGGTCGGTCTGCGGCGTCCACACGTAGTTGTACACGGCACGTGCGAAGGGCTCGCCCGAGGTGTCGAGCTCGAAGATCGTCACCACCTCTCGCGGCTTGGGCTCTTCGATCAGGTCGCGGTAATGAAAGCCCCACGACGCGGCCGCGTTCGAGCCGAAGCAACGGCCCGCATAGCAATGGTTGCAGCTGGGCCGCGGCCGCACGTCGAGGATGCGCACCTCCAGCACGTCGCCCGGCTCGGCGCCTTCAATGACGACCGGGCCGGTCAGCAGGTGCACGCCCACGCCTTCGCCCTCGCCGAGCTTGAAGGGCCCGGTTACCGGACCGGCGCCGCGGCGCGGCACGGCCTTGTGCTCGCGCGTCCACGCGAACACCGATTCGGCGCCGGGGTCGCCGGCAATCATGCGTTCGTGATCGTCGTTGGCATGGTGCGTCAGGGTCTCGATGGTCACGCGGTCGCCGGACTTCACGACCAGTGACGGCGCAACCGCCTTGCTGAAGTAGCCCCAGTGGATGGTCTGGGGAGAGACGGACAGGATGTGGTGTTTCATGGGGTCCTATAGGGGCAGGCTCAGGCGGGCATGGGTGTCGAAGCGGCCGGCAGCACGTCGGCCGACATCACGCTCAGGAATCGGGCGGTTTCGGGCTGCCGCGGGTGCTGCAGTACCTCAAGCGCGGGGCCGCTTTCGACGATGCGGCCGCCGGAAAGAAACACCACGCGGTCGGCTACCTCGGCCGCAAACCGCAACTGGTGGGTGGAGATGACCATCGTCAGCCCTTCCTCGACGGCCAGGCGCCGGATCACCTCCAGCACCTCGTTGACCAATTCGGGGTCGAGTGCCGACGTGGGCTCGTCGAGCAGCAGCACGCTCGGCCCCGGCGCCAGTGCACGTGCAATGGCCACGCGCTGCTGCTGGCCGCCGGACAGGTGGCGCGGCAGCGCTTCGGTGCGGTGCGCCAAGCCCACCCGCATCAGCAGGTCACGTGCGCGCCGTTCGGCGTCTTCCGCAGTCCAGCCGTGCACCCAGCGCAGCGGGCCGGCCACGTTCTCGCGCGCCGTCAGGTGCGCGAACAGGTTGAACTGCTGAAACAGCATGCCCACGCCCAGGCGCGCGCGCTCGCGGGTCAGGTCGCTCGGGGTCATGAGCTGGCCGTCGGGCCGGTAGCCCAGGCGCTGGCCGCCGACATGGACCTGCCCCGCGTCCCAGCTTTCGAGATGGTTGATGCAGCGCAGGAGCGTGCTCTTGCCAGAGCCGCTCGGGCCCAACAGCGCAACCACTTCGCCCGCGTGCACCGTCAGACTCAGGTCCTTGAGCACGGCTTGCTGGCCATAGGCCTTGGACACGCCGTTGATGCGCAAGGCCACGGGCGCATCGGCCAGCTGGGAAGCGCGGGCCGTGCGTTCGATGGACGATGCGGCGGGAAGCGGCCGAACAGCGGGAGCCGCCTCCTCGGGCTCGACCGCTGGAACTTCTGCTCCCGCTTCTTCTTTCGAAGCTGAAGGTCCAGCGGAAGGTACCGCGGCACGGCGCCACGGCAGCCACAGCGCGAATCCGCGCAGCGCCTGCCGGCGGTCCAGGTCGAAGCGCGCTTCGAGCGCCAGCTGCACCAGGCTGATCGCACCGGTCAGCACCAGGTAGATCAGCCCCGAGGCGAAGAACACCGAGAAGAAATCGAAGGTGGACGAAGCCAACTGCGAGCTGCGCAACGTGAGTTCCTGCACCGCGATCACCGAGGCGAGCGAGGAGTTCTTGAGCGTGCTCACCGCCTCGTTGCCCATCGCGGGAATCATCGAGCGCAGGGCCTGCGGCGCGATGATGCGGCGCATGAGCACACGCGGCGTCATGCCCAGCGCCTGGCCAGCCACCACCTGGCCGCGGTCCACGCCGACAACGCCCGAACGGAACATCTCGGCAATGAACGTGGCCTCGTTGAACGCCAGCGCCAGGCCGGCGGCCAGGAGCCCGGGCAGCACGATGCCCACATGCGGCAGCGCGTTGTAGAAGAAGATCATCTGCAGTGCCAGCGGCGTGCCGCGGAAGATCACCGCATAGCCGCGGGCAAACGCGGCCAGCGGCTTGAAGCGGCTGAGCTGCATTGCCGCAAGCACCAGCCCCACCACCACCCCGCCCGCCAGCCCGATGCCGGTGGCTGCAAGCGTGAAGACGATGCCCTGGATCAGGTAGGGCATGGAGAGGTAATGGAGGAAGAGCTCCATGTCAGTACCGCCCGGCCGTTCCGAAGGTACTGACAGTCCCCTCGGGGGCAGCGAACGGAGTGAGCGTGGGGGCCTCATTTCACTTCACCACGAGCAGGCGCGGCGCCTCGAGGTTCTCGACCGGCAGGCCGTTCTTCTTGAGCAGCTCGGTCTGGATCCCGGCCTTCTGTATGGCCACCAGCGCGGCCATCACCGCGTCGCGGAACTCCGGCTTGCCTTTTGGCACCGCGATGCCCACCGAGTACGGCAGCGTCACCGCGGCCGCCTTCTCCAGCTTGTCCGGATAGGCCTTGACGGCGCTGTCCACCGTATTGACGTCGTTGATGTAGGTGTCCGCACGGCCCGCAAGAATGGCCTGGATGCAGTTCTGGTTGTTGTCGTAGAGCTGCACCTCGGGCTCGGGCTTGCCCATGGCCTTGCACTGCGGCGCGAGCGCCTGGATGAGCGGCACCTCGACGTAACCGGTGTTCTCGGCCGCCACCGTGCCGCACAGCGAGGTGTTGATGCCGGTGATCTTCTTCGGGTTGCCCTTGGCCACCAGCACGCCGTCGAACACCTTCGAATAGGTGATGAAGTCGGCCGCCTTGGCGCGCTCTTCGGTGGCGTAGATGTCCGAGATGACGATGTCGGCTTGGCCGGCCTGCAGCGTTGTCAGCAGCGCCGCAAAGGTCACGGGCTTGTAGGTGAGCTTGAAGCCCAGGCAACCGCCAATGGTCTCGCCCAGGTCGATGTCGAAGCCGATGTACTTGCTCGGATCCTTGGGGTCGATGGTTTCGTAGCCGGGCGTGTGCGGGTTGATCGCGTTGACCAGGGTCTTGCCCTTGAATTGCGGGTACTTGGCCTGGAGTGCCGCGCACTCCGCCGGCGCCTTGGCGGCCTCGGCGTGCGCGGGCGCGGCAGTCAGCGCAAGGGCCGAGAGGCCGATCGACGCGATGGCCGCAGCGCGCATGCCGGCCAGTGCGAGCGCGCGCCGGACGCAGCGTCCGGCCGGGAGGGGAAGGGTTTGCATGGTCCGAGGCTCCTGTGGAGACGGCGCAAACCGGCTGGCACCACGCCAGCCTGCTGCACCGCACCATGTGAGCGTAGGAGCTGCGCCGCCGCCGCACTTGTGCGTGGGCGCACGACTGCTTGTGCGGGCCGGGGTGCAACCAGGGCAAGCCCTGCCCTTCGGACGCGATCAGCGCGGGTGGGGAAACAGCCGCTCGATCGGGCAGTGCGTCTTGATGAACGGCGACTTGATGACGATGTAGCTGAAGTACTTCGCAATTCCGATGTTGCGCTCGAGCAGTTCCTCGATCACTTCCTGGTAGTGGTTGACGCCACGCGTCAGAAACCGCAGCAGGTAGTCGTAGCCGCCGCTCACCAGATGGCATTCGAGCACCTCGTCCACCTCGCGGATCGCGGCCTCGAAGCGCACGAAGTCTTCGCGGTGATGGTCTTGCAGCGTGACTTCGGTGAACACGGTGAGCGTGTCTCCGAGTTTTTCGAGCCGCAGGTGTGCGCCGTAGCCGGCGATGTAGCCGGCCTGCTCGAGCCGCTTCACTCGAATGAGGCAGGGGCTGGGCGACAGGCCGACCGCATCGGCCAGGTCGACGTTGGTCATGCGCCCGTTCTGCTGCAGCTGGGCCAGGATGCGCAGGTCGAGTCGGTCGATCTTGAAAGCTTCAGACATAGCGGTCCTGAGTAACGAAGAGAAAGTCCGATTCTGCTTTGCCGGCGGAGCCCTGAGGCAGTGCTTTCCCGGTCAGCCCGCCAGCGCCGCGCGCACGTCGGCGGCGTCAAGCACGTCGTCGAGCGTTTTCTTCAGGCGCACGAACATCTGGGCGAACTCGTCTTCGGTGAAGGTGAGCGCCGGCGCAAAGCCCAGGATGTTGTCGCCGAAAGCGCGGAACACCAGGCCGTTGCGGTAGCCCGCGGCAAAGATGCGGTCCGCCAGCCCGAGCGATGCATCGAAGCCGCGCTTGCTCTGCTTGTCGCTCACCAGCTCCAGCGCGCCCAGCAGGCCGCGGTGGCGCGAATCGCCCACCAGCGGATGCGCGCGCAGCGCATCGAGCCCCGCGGCAAAATGCGCCGCAACGCGCTGGCCGTTGGCGAGCACCCCCCCTCTTCGTACAAACGCAGCACTTCGAGCGCAACCGCCGCGCTCACCGGGTGGGCCGAGTAGGTGGCGCCGTGGCCCACCGAAACACCCGCGGGTGCTCCGTCGGCAATGCCTGCATAGATCTTCTCGGACATCATGGTCGCGCCCATCGGCACATAGCCCGACGTCAACCCCTTGGCCATGGTCATCAAGTCGGGCTCCACGCCTTCCGCCTCGCAGGCGAACATGGGGCCGGTGCGGCCGAAGCCGGTAATGACTTCGTCGACGACGAAGAGAATGTCGAGTTCGCGCGCCGCATCGCGCATGGCCTTGAGCCAGCCCTTCGGCGGCACGATCACGCCGCCCGAGCCCTGGATCGGCTCGCAGAAGAATGCGGCCACGTTCTCGGCGCCGAGCTCGGCCACCTTGGCGCGCAGCGAGGCGACGGACGCGGCGATCAGCGCCTGCGGGTCAGCCCCTTCGGCGTGGCGGTACGGGTTGGGCGACGCAATGTAGTGCTGCGTGGGCAGCGGCAGGTCGAAGCCGCGATGAAAGGCCGGCAAGGCCGTCAGGCCCGCACCGGTCGACGAAGAACCGTGGTAGCCGCGCTCCAGCGCGATGAACTGCTTTTTCGACGGCTTGCCGATGGCGTTGTAGTACTGCACGATGAAGCGCACCGCGGCATCGACGGCTTCGGAGCCGCCGAGTGTCATGTACACGCGGGTGAGCGAAGCGGGCGTGATCTGTACCAGCTTCTCGGCCAGGCGGATGGCCGGCTCGCTGCTGAAGTGAAAGTAGCCGGTGGCGTACGGCAGACGCCGCATCTGGTCGGCCGCAGCCTGCACCACGCTCTCCTGGCCGTAGCCCACGTTCACGCACCAGAGGCCTGCAAACGCGTCGAGCAGTTCATGCCCGTTCGCATCGGTGAGCCATGCGCCGCGGGCCGAGGCCAGCACGGTGGGGCCGCGCTGCTCGTGGGTGCGCCACGGCGACACGGGATGAATGAGGTGGGCGCGGTCGAGGGCGTCGAGCGCGGCGAGTTGCGGCAATGCGGTGGGATGCGTCATGGCTGTGTGGGTTAAGCGAGAGCGAAGGAAGCTTTCGAATGCCCTCAGCTTAGGCGGCGTGCCGCATGGCGTGGTGCTGCTTTGGGGGTCTGCGCAAAGCACGCTGCGGTTATGCGCCTTGCCACAGCACATCATGCGGCGGGCCTTTCAACGGTCCTCAGTAGCCCTTGGCGCGGTCCACCCGGCCGACCATGGGCTCTCCGGCTTCGAAGCGGCGCAGGTTGTCGAGCACGGCTTGCGCGGCGCTCAGTGGCTGCGTCATGCTGGCAATGTGCGGCGTGAGCTGAATGCGCGGATGGCGCCAGAAGGCATGCGTGGGCGGCAGCGGTTCGGGGTCGGTCACGTCGAGCACGGCATCGCCGATGCGGCCACTGGCGAGTGCCTCCAGAAAATCATGTTCAACCAGATGCGGCCCGCGGCCCACGTGCACCAGCCCAGCGCCCACGGGCAACATGGAGAACAGCTTCGCATCGAGAAAACCGCGCGTCGAATCGGTGAGCGGCAGCAGGCACACGAGGATGTCGGTGCGCGCAAGAAACGCGGGCAGCTCGTCGGCACCGGCGTGGCATTGCACGCCCTGCACTTCATGCCGCGAGCGGCTCCAGCCGGCGCAGTCGAAACCCAATGAGACAAGCTGTGCCAGCACGGCCTGGCCGAGCGATCCGAGTCCCAGCACACCCACGCGCCGCTCGTTCGCAGGCCGCACCGGCAGCGGCTTCCACTGACCTTCCTGCTGCTGCCGGCGGTACTGCGGCATGTCTCGGTGCAGCCCGAGCACCGCATGCGTCACGTACTCGACCATGCCGTTGACGATGCCTGGCTCGACCATGCGCACCACGGGCAATGCGGGCGGCAATGCCGTGAAGTCGAACTGGTCGACACCCGCGCCAGAGGAGAACAACACCTCCAGGTTCGGGAACAGTTCGGCAATGTCCTTCGGAGGCTCCCATGCCGCGAGAAAGCGCACATGCGCCGGGTCGCCTATGTCGGGCCAGATGCGGAAGTCGATGTCGGGGCGAAGTTGGCTGAACACTTCGGCCCACTGGCGGCCGCGTACGGGGTCTGATTTGTAGAGGAAGGTGGTTTTCATGATTCAGATGTGTTTGTGTTTTTTGCTTTGCTGTTCAGGGCTTGTGCAAAGGCCACCGGGTACTCCCCTCCGCGAATGTCCCCCGGGGCTGCGCCCCTCCTCCTTTATTTCGCTGCGCGGAGCACCCGATGCCCTGTGCACTGGGACACGCTGCTGGTGTACTGCTGATCAACGACTGCTCTTTGCAACGCACACGCTAGCGGGGTGCCTTGCGCAGCGAAATAAAGGAGGAGGCCGCAGGCCGGGGGACATTCGCGGAGCAAGGTACCCCGTCGGCGGGTGCGCCGCCCTGAAGACGGCGCGCAACACCCAACGCGAAGACCCGAAACCTAGCCCACAGCCTGCGTAACGATGGCAAACAACGAGGGCGAACCCACAGGCACAGCAGGCGCCTCACCCCGCACCATCGTTGTCGGCGCATCCACGCGCAGCAGCCCGATGCTCTCGAGCCATTCGGCCAGCCCGCTGTCGAAGTCGATGTCGATGCGCGTGAAGTTGCCGGCGTTCAACCCCGCAAGGTGCGCAATCAACGCCTTCGCGCCCTCGGCATCTGGCGCGACCACCGGCCCGATGGAATGGCCGCGGCCAAAGCGCCGCAGCATGGCAAAGCCTTTCGGCTCGTTGTCATGGTCGAGCACCACGCAGGCGTCGGCGGTTTGCAGCAGCTCGGCAATCAGCGCGTCGCGCGGCATGCCTCGTGCCGCCGCATCGAGCGATTGAAGCGCGGGCAATTCGTTGAGGCCCGCGGGCCGCAGACGCCAGCCGGGCTGCAGCGCAATCAGCGGTGCCGGCTGTGCAAGGCCCTGGTGCTGCCGCATCTCGCCGGTGCGCACAAAGCCGAGCCGCTCATAAAGCCCCCGCCCCTCAGCCGTGGCATGCAGCAGCACCGTGCGATCGTCCAGTCCGTCGAGCAATGCGCTCATGAGCCGGTGCCCGATGCGGCGGCCCTGGCAGGCGGGCGAGACGATCACCAAACCTATGGTGGCGTGGGTCTTGCCCCATAGCCAGCGCAAGCCCGTGGCGATGAGTTCGCCGTCGCGCTCGGCGGCAACGCCTTCGGCATGCGAGAACATCTGCTCCCAGTCGGCGGGACGGTGCGGCCAGCGCAGTTCGGCCGAGAGCGCATGCGCATGCGGAAGGTCGGCGGCCGTCATCGGTCTGAGCACCACGCCGTCCATGGCGGGTGCGTTCGAAATGGGTTCAGGCATAGGGAAAACTCTCGGTTTCAGCGGAATGGCGCATCCATCTTGGACGACATTGCGGCCCCGCACCAGACCGAAATCGACCCATTTCGCAACTTGCAAGCTTCGGTTGCAGAGCACCCCGGTTTTGCAATTCGCTGCGGCGCAGCGCCTGCATACGCACACAAATGCTGAGCCATCGTGCCTAGGATCGACCGCCACTTCCTTGCCACCTACGCCATGCACGCCCTTTCATCCGCCAAGCTGATGCGCGCTTCAAAAGCGTGCCAATCGGCTTTGCCGCGACGCACCACGGTGCATGGCCGCACGCACGCAGGGCACACCGCACGCCATGCCGTCGCCGGCATCGCAAACCGCAGCTTCGTTTCGCCAGGCGCCGTTTTTCCCTACATACCTCGAGCGAGTGCGTGCTGCAATCGCTTCGTAATGACTTCGTAATGAGTTTGTCGCATTTGCCACCCCTTGAACAGGAACCGAGACCATGACTTTCCGTCCCAAATACGTGACCTTCGACTGCTACGGCACCCTCACCCGGTTCCGCATGAAGGAGCTGACCGTCGACCTCTTCGCCGACCGCATCAAGCCCGAGCAGATGGACCAGTTCGTCACTGACTTCACGGCCTACCGCTTCGACGAAGTGCTGGGCGCGTGGCAGCCCTACGAGGTGGTGCTGAAGAATGCAGTGCGCCGCCTGTGCAAGAAATGGAAGATCCAGTACTTCGACAGCGACGGCCAGAAGTACTACGACGCCGTGCCCACCTGGGGCCCGCATGACGACGTGGCCGCGGGCCTTGCCAAGGTGGCCAAGGAAATTCCGCTGGTCATTCTGTCGAACGCATCGGACGACCAGATCCAGAAGAACGTGGCCATGCTCGGCGCGCCGTTCCACCGCGTGTACACCGCGCAGCAGGCCCAGGCCTACAAGCCGCGCCTGCAGGCCTTCGAATACATGCTCGACTCGCTCGGCTGCAACCCGGAAGACGTGCTGCACGTGTCCTCCAGCCTGCGCTACGACCTGATGTCGGCCGACGACATCGGCATTGTCAACAAGGTGTTCGTGAACCGCGGCCACGGCCCGGGCAACCCGGCCTACCGCTACACCGAGATCAAGGACATCGGCGGCCTGCCCGGCGTCGTCGGGCTCTGATCTTCTAGATTGAAACGCCCCACGCCATGAAGCTCGACTCCTACTGGACCGATTCCGCGCCGGCCTTCGCTCCCGCAGTGCATGCGCTGCCGGCGCAGGTCGACGTCGCGATCGTGGGCGGCGGCTTCACGGGCCTTTCGGCGGCGCTGGCGCTGGCCAAGCGCGGTGCGCGCGTCGCGGTGCTGGAGGCCGGCACGCGCGTGGCCGCCGAAGCATCGGGGCGCAATGGCGGCCATGTGAACAACGGGCTGGCGGTGGACTATGCCGATGTGGCCGCCAAGGTCGGCATTGAAAAGGCCCGTGCCTGGTACCGCGCCTACGACGATGCGGTAGACACCGTGGCGCGGCTGGTGCGCGATGAAGCCATCGACTGCGACTTCATGCGTCACGGCAAGCTGAAGCTCGCCACGCGCGCCCAACAGATGGCCGCGCTCGAACGCAGTGCGCAGCGCCTGATCGGCGACGGCGTGGACACCGATGTCGAAGTGCTCGATGCGGCGCAGGTGCGCAGCGAGGTGCAGAGCGAGCGCTTCCACGGCGGCCTCCTCTACAAGCGCAGCGGCCAGATGCACATGGGCCGCTTCGCCCAGGGCCTGGCCTCGGCCGCGGAGCGCCACGGCGCGCAGATTCACACCGGCACGCAGGTGAACCGCATCGAGCGGCTGGGCCAAAGCCGCGCGCACCGGCTGCACACCGCCGGCGGCATCGTCACCGCGCAGCAGGTGCTGCTGGCCACCGGCGCCACGCGGCACGGCGGCTACGGCAGCTTCGGCTGGCTGCGCCGGCGCATCGTGCCCATCGGCAGTTTCATCGTGGTCACCGAGCCGCTGGGTGCCGAGCGCGCGCAGGCGCTGCTCGCGGCCCGGCGCACCTACACCACGGTCGCGAACATCCATCACTATTTCCGGCTCACGGCCGATCACCGGCTGGTGTTCGGCGGACGCGCGCGCTTCTCCGTCTCCAGCCCCCAATCGGATATGGCCAGCGGCGAAATCCTGCGCGCCGGGCTGGCCGAAACCTTTCCGCAGCTCGGCGCCGTGCGGCTGGACTACTGCTGGGGCGGACTGGTCGACATGACGCAAGACCGCCTGCCTCACGCCGGCGAGCGCAACGGCCTTTACTACGCCATGGGGTACAGCGGCCACGGCACGCAGATGTCGGTTCACATGGGCGAGCGCATGGCCGCCTTGATGAACGGCGACGCCGGCGCCAACCCCTGGCAGGGCCGCGACTGGCCTGCCATTCCCGGCCACTTCGGCCCGCCCTGGTTCTTGCCGGCGGTGGGGCTTTATTACTCGCTCAAGGACAAGCTGGCCTGAGTGCCCGCAAGCCCGCCGTTTCCGTTTCTTGTTTGTTCCACAACCTTCAGCCACCGGCCCACAGGAGTACCCCACCATGAGCGACAGCAGCAACAAGAGGTTCGAAAACCTCGTCGGTCCCGACGAAAGCCTTCGCGTGATGGCATCGCTGAAACGCGGCGCATCGCGGCGCGACATCCTCACGATGCTGGTGGCGGGCGGCATGCAGGCCACGCTCGCCGGCAGCCTGGCAGGCATGGCGGTGTCCGCCCACGCGCAAACGCCCAGGAAGGGTGGCCGAATCCGCGTGGCGGGCGCCACTGCCGCCGCCACCGACACGCTCGATCCGGCCAAGCAGTCGAACCAGACCGACTACTCGCGCTGCAACATGATCTACAACGGCCTGACCTCGCTGGACGCCAGCCTCACGCCGCAGCCCGCGCTGGCCGAATCGTTCACCACCAAGGACGCCAAGACCTGGGTCTTCACGCTACGCAAGGGCGTGACCTTTCACGACGGCAAAGCGCTCGCGCCCGCCGACGTGGTGTTTTCGGTCATGCGCCACAAGGATGCGGCCACCGCCTCCAAGGCCAAGATCCTTGCCGACCAGATCGAAAGCGCCAAGGCCACCGGCCCGAGCGAGGTGACCTTCGTGCTCACCGCGCCGAACGCCGACCTGCCGGTGATCCTGGGCACCTTCCACTTCCACATCGTCAAGGAAGGCACCACAGACTTCAATGCCGGCATCGGCACCGGTCCCTACAAGCTCAAGGAATTCAAACCCGGCGTGCGCTCGCTCATGGTGCGCAACGACGCCTACTGGAAGCCCGGCAAGCCCTACCTCGACGAGATCGAGTTCGTGGGCATCGGCGACGAGAGCGCGCGCGTCAACGCGCTGCTCTCAGGCGGCCTGGACCTGGTCGGCTCGGTCAACCCGCGTTCGGTGGCGCGCGTGAAGGACACGCCCGGCTTCGGCATATTCGTCACCCAGTCGGGCCAGTACTCCGACCTGGTGATGCGCAAGGACGTGGGCCCCGGCGCCAACCCGGACTTCGTGCTCGGCATGAAGCACCTGTTCGACCGCGAGCAGATGAAGAAGACCATTGCGCTCGACTACGCGGTGGTCGCCAACGACCAGCCCGTCGACCCGACCAACCGCTTCTACTTCGCCGGCCTGCCGCAGCGCCCCTTCGACCTCGACAAGGCGAAGTTCCACCTGCAGAAGTCCGGCATCACAGGCAAGGTGCCGATGGTGGCGTCGCCCGCGGCGCTGTACTCGGTGGAGATGGCCTTGTTGCTGCAGCAGACGGCGCAGCGCGCAGGGCTGGAGATCGACATCAAGCGCATGCCCGCCGACGGCTACTGGTCGAACCACTGGCTCAACAGCCACGTGGGCTTCGGCAACGTGAACCCGCGCCCGAGCGCCGACGTGCTGCTGACGCAGTTCTTTCCAGTCGGGTGCGGCATGGAACGAATCGCGCTGGAAGAGCGAGAAGTTCGACCAGCTGCTGCTCGCCTCGCGCGCCGAGACCGACGTGGCCAAGCGCAAGCAGATGTATGCGGACATGCAGACCATGATCCACCAGGACGCCGGCATCGGCATTCCGCTGTTCCTGTCGAGCATCGACGGCCACAGCTCCAAGCTCAAGGGCTTGTCGCCCATTCCGCTGGGCGGCCTCATGGGCTACAACTTCGCAGAGAACGTATGGCTGGAGGCATAACGCGTCCGCGGTCGTCCGCTTCGTCTCCAGGAGCATCGACATGAACCATGTGATCCTGAAGCTTCTGGCCCAGCGCATCGCGCTGGCGCTGTTGTCGCTGCTGGCGGTGTCGGTGGTCGTGTTCTCGATCACCGCGGTACTGCCCGGCGATGCCGCGCAGGAGCAGCTCGGCCAGGACGCCACGCCCGAAGCCGTGGCCGCGTTGCGCGCCCAGATGGGCCTGGACGTGCCCGCACCCGAACGCTACGCCAAGTGGCTCGTCGGCATGCTCAAGGGCGACCCCGGCCGCTCCGCGACCACGCAGATGCCGGTGGCTGAACTGGTTGCCAGCCGCCTGCCCAACTCGCTGCTGCTGGCCGCCGTCACTGCCCTGTTCTCGGTGCCGATTGCGCTGGCGCTGGGCATCGCCTCGGCGGTATGGCGCGGCTCGTGGTTCGACCGGGCGGCTTCGACGACGGCGGTGGGTGTGGTGTCGGTGCCGGAGTTCCTGGTGGCAACGCTGGCGGTGCTGGTGTTCGCGGTCAAGCTGCGCTGGCTGCCGGCGCTCTCGTTCGTCAACGACATCGAGTCGCTGGGCCAGCTGCTGCGCGCGTTTGCAATGCCGGTGCTGGTGCTGTGCTGCGTGATCGTGGCGCAGATGATGCGCATGACGCGCGCCGCGGTCATCGACCAGCTTGAGGCGCCCTACATCGAGATGGTGCGGCTCAAGGGCGCCTCGCCCATGCGCATGGTGCTGGCGCACGCGCTGCCCAATGCGGTGGGGCCGATTGCCAACGCCGTGGCGTTGAGCCTGTCGTACCTGCTCGGCGGCGTGATCATCGTCGAGACCATCTTCAACTACCCGGGCATCGCCAAGCTGATGGTCGACGGCGTCTCGCAGCGCGACATGCCGCTGGTGCAGACCTGCGCCATGATCTTCTGCTGTGCCTATCTGATCCTGGTGACGACGGCCGACATCTTCGGCATTCTCGCCAACCCGCGGCTGCGGCACCGCTGAAGGAAGGAAGCTTCATGGAAACGTCCACAACTTCAACGGTCGCGAGCGCCGCGGCTTTGCTGGCGCCGGTTCCCCAAGAACGCCGAGGCGGGCCTTTGCGCTGGCTCGCCGGCTTCGGCCCATCCGGCCTGCTCGGGCTCGCGGTGCTGCTGTTCTGGCTGCTCGCGGCGCTGCTCGGCCCCTGGATGCTCTCGCACGGCACGGCGGCCGCGGGCACCTCGAACGTCTTCGAGCCGATCAGCGCGAAGCACTGGCTGGGCACCGACTACCTCGGCCGCGACATGCTGGCGCTCATCATCGAGGGGGCGCGCTACACGATCGGCGTCGCGCTGCTGGCCACGCTGCTCGCAAGCGGAACCGGCACCGTGCTGGCGCTCTTGGCCGCCGCCACCGGCCGCTGGATCGACGCGGTGCTGAGCCGTGGCCTCGACACGCTCACTGCAATCCCGAGCAAGATGTTCGCGCTCATCATGGTGGCGGGCTTCGGCTCCGCGGTGCCGATGCTGGTGGTCACGGCGGCCATCATCTACGTGCCGGGCGCCTACCGCATGGCGCGCTCGCTGGCCGTCAACATCAACGCGCTCGACTACGTGACCGTGGCACGCACGCGCGGCGAAGGCACGCTCTACATCATGCTGCGCGAGATCCTGCCCAACATCCTGGGGCCGATGCTGGCCGACCTGGGCCTGCGCTTCGTCTACGTCGTGCTGCTGCTGGCGAGCCTGAGCTTCCTTGGGCTCGGCATTCAGCCGCCCGCGGCCGACTGGGGCTCGCTGGTGCGCGAGAACATCGGTGCGCTGGCCGTGGGTGGCGCCTCGGTCATCGTGCCGGCGCTGGCCATCGCGAGCCTGACCATCGCGGTCAATCTCGTCATCGACAACCTGCCGGGCCGCGCCGCCCGCGAAAGAGGAGCACGCTGATGGGCGCACCACTCACTGTCCAGGGCCTGCGCATCGTGGCTGGTGACACCACGCTGGTGGATGACCTGAGCTTTTCCGTGCAGCCCGGCGAAGTGCTGGCGCTGATCGGCGAATCGGGTTCCGGCAAGACCACCACCGCGCTGGCGCTGATGGGCTATGCACGCAGCGGCTGCCGCATCTCGGCCGGCCGCGTGCAGATCGGCGACACCGACGTGCTGGCACTCGATGCGGCGCGGCAGCGCTCGCTGCGCGGCCGCACGGTCTCCTACATCGCACAGAGCGCGGCCGCCTCCTTCAATCCCTCGCGCACGATCATGGACCAGGTGGTCGAACCGACCGTCATCCATGGCCTGTGCAAGCGGGCCGAGGCCGAAGCAAAAGCGGTGCAGCTGTTCCGCGAGCTGGCGCTGCCCGATCCGGAAAACATCGGCGCGCGGTATCCGCACCAGGTTTCGGGCGGCCAGCTGCAGCGGCTGATGGCGGCCATGGCGCTGATCGGCGACCCTGACCTGGTGATTCTCGACGAGCCGACCACCGCGCTGGACGTGACGACGCAGATCGAGGTGCTGCGCGCCTTTCGCCGCGTGGTGCGCGAGCGGCGCGCCACCGCCGTGTACGTGAGCCATGACCTGGCCGTGGTGGCGCAAATGGCCGACCATATCCTGGTGCTGCGCAACGGCAAGATGAGCGAGCTGAACGCCACGGAGCAGATCCTCTCTGCCCCGGTGGACGACTACACCAAGAGCCTGCTGGCGGCGGCGCGGCCCGCCGTGCGCGCCTCGGGCCAGGCCTCGGGCGATTCGGCGCTGCTGCTTCACGTGAGCGAGCTTTCGTGCGGCTACGGCGCGGTGGATTCGAAGGGCCAGCCGGCCAAGCTCATCCTCGAGGACATCAACCTCAAGCTGTACCGCGGGCAGGCCATCGGCGTGATCGGCGAATCGGGCTCCGGGAAGACCACGCTCGCTCGCGCAGTTGCGGGCCTGCTCAAGCCCTGCCACGGCAGCATCACGTTCGACGGGCACGCGCTCAAGCCCACGCTGCAGCAGCGCAGCCCCGAAGAGCTGCGCCGCATCCAGATCGTGTTCCAGATGGCCGACACGGCCTTGAACCCCTCGCAGACCATCTGGCGCATCCTGGCGCGGCCGCTGCAGTTCTACAAGGGCTTGCGCGGCGAACCGCTCAAGCAGCGCATCTTCGAGCTGCTCGACCTGGTGAAGCTGCCGCGCACGGTGGCTGACCGGCTGCCGGGCGGGCTCTCGGGCGGGCAGAAGCAGCGCGTGAACCTGGCACGTGCGTTGGCGGCCGAGCCCGACCTGATCCTGTGCGACGAGGTGACCTCTGCACTGGACACCGTGGTGGCGGCGGCGGTGCTCGACCTCATGGCCGAGCTGCGGCGCGAGTTGGGCGTGTCCTACCTCTTCATCAGCCACGACCTGCACACCGTGCGCTCGGTGTGCGACGAAATCGTGGTCATGCAGCACGGCCGCAAGCTCTCGCAAGTGGCGCGCGCCGACTACGACCGCGGGCCGCACCACCCCTACTACCAGCTGCTCGCGCGATCGGTGCCCGAACTGCGCCGCGGCTGGCTCGACGACATGGACCACGCGGCCGCGGCAGCAGCCCACGCCAACAGGGAGATACACGCATGACCCCGACATTCCGGATTGCGCTGATTGCCGGCGACGGCATCGGCAAGGAAGTGATGCCCGAGGGCCTGCGCGTGGTGCTGGCGGCGGCCGAGCGCTTCGGCTTCGAGCTCGATTGCCGCACCATCGACTGGGCCAGCTGCGACTACTACGCCGAGCACGGCCAGATGATGCCGGACGACTGGAAAGAGCAGTTGCGCGGCGTGGACGCCCTGTACTTCGGCGCCGTCGGCTGGCCCGAAACGGTGCCCGACCATGTGTCGCTCTGGGGATCGCTGCTCAAGTTTCGCCGCGAGTTCGACCAGTACGTGAACCTGCGCCCGGTGCGCCTGTTCGAGGGCGTGCCCTGCCCGCTGGCCGGCCGCAAGCCAGGCGACATCGACTACCTGGTGGTGCGCGAGAACACCGAGGGCGAATACACCTCGCTCGGCGGCGTGATGTACGAAGGCACCGAGCGCGAGATCGTGATCCAGGAATCGGTCTTCTCGCGCCACGGCACCGACCGCGTGCTGCGCTATGCCTACGAGCTTGCCGAAAGCCGCGCGCGCAAGCACCTCACAGTGGCCACCAAGAGCAACGGCATCGCGATCAGCATGCCGTGGTGGGACGGCCGCGCCGACGCCATCGGCCGCGACTACCCCGAGGTGACGGTCGACAAGCAGCACATCGACATTCTCTCGGCGCGCTTCGTGCTGCAGCCCACGCGCTTCGACGTGGTGGTGGCAAGCAACCTGTTCGGCGACATCCTCTCCGACCTCGGTCCGGCCACCACCGGCACCATAGGCCTTGCGCCCTCGGCCAACCTGAATCCGGACCGCAAGTTTCCGTCGCTCTTCGAGCCGGTGCACGGCTCGGCGCCCGACATCTACGGTCAGAACATTGCAAATCCGATCGCGATGATCTGGTCGGGCGCGCTGATGCTGGACTTCCTCACTCAGGGCCAGGGCGCGGGCCGCGCCGCGCACGACGCCATCCTTGGCGCGATCGAGGCGGTGCTGCGCGACGGGCCGCGCACCCGCGACCTGGGCGGCACGGCATCGACCACCGAAATTGGGATGGCGATTGCCGAACGTGTCGCCGCCGCCTGAGCCTTCACAACCCCATTTACGACCACTTTCATCGAACATGACTCTGACACTTGAACGCCAGAACCTGCTGCCCGGCCGCCAGCTCATCGGCGGTGAATGGCGCGACGCCAGCGACGGCCGCCGCCTCGACGTGACCGATCCCGCCACCGACAGCGTCTTCGCGAGCGTGCCCGACGGCACCGCCGCCGATGCGCGCGCTGCGGTGGCTGCCGCCCACGCTGCCTTCCCCACGTGGCGCGCTGTGCCCGCCAAGCAGCGCGCGCAGATCCTCAAGCGCTGGAACGACCTGATGCTGGCGCACCAGGAAGACCTGGGCCGCCTCATCTCGCGCGAACAAGGCAAGCCGCTCGCCGAGGGCCGTGGTGAGGTGGCCTATGCAGCGAGCTACGTCGAGTGGTTTGCCGAGGAGGCCACGCGCGCCAACGGCGACGTGATTCCGGCACCGGTCACGGGCCGCCGCATGCTCGCGCTGAAAGAGCCCGTGGGCGTGGTCGCCGCAATCACGCCGTGGAATTTTCCGGCCGCGATGATCGCGCGCAAGATCGCGCCGGCCCTTGCCGCGGGCTGCACCGTGGTGTGCAAGCCGGCCGAAGACACGCCGCTCACCTCGCTCGCGCTGGTAAAGCTGGCCGAGGAAGCCGGCGTGCCGCCGGGCGTGCTCAACATCGTGACCGCTTCGCGCGAGCGCACGCCTGAAGTGGTCGACGTGTGGCTGGCCGACTCGCGCGTGCGCAAGATCAGTTTCACCGGCTCCACGCCAGTGGGCAAGCACTTGGCGCGCGCTTCGGCCGACACGCTCAAGAAGCTGTCGCTCGAGCTTGGCGGCAATGCGCCTTTCGTCGTGTTCGAAGATGCCGACGTCGATGCCGCGGTCGACGGCCTCATGGCCGCCAAGTTCCGCAACGGCGGCCAGACCTGCGTGAGCCCGAACCGCGTGTTCGTGCAGTCGAAGGTGCACGACGCGTTCGTCGACAAGCTCGCGGCGCGCGTCGGCGCGCTCAAGGTCGGCCCTGCAACTGAGCCCGATTCGCAGATCGGCCCGATGATCAATGCCCGCGCGGTCGACAAGATCGAGCGCCATGTGCGCGACGCCGTGTCTCGCGGCGGCGCGCGTCGTGGTGGGCGGCGAGCGCCTGCGTTCGGCGCGCTGCAACGGCCCCAACTACTACGCACCCACCGTGCTGGTGAATGCCGATTCGTCCATGGAGTGCAGCTGCGAAGAAACCTTCGGGCCCGTGGTGCCGGTCACGCGCTTCGAGACGGAGGCCGAGGTCATCGCCGCCGCAAACGAAACGCCCTTCGGCCTGGCTGCGTACTTCTATTCGACCGACGTGCGCCGCATCTGGCGCGTGGCCGAGGCGCTCGAATCCGGCATCGTCGGCATCAACGAGGGCGCGCTGGCCGCCGAGGCCGCGCCCTTCGGCGGTGTGAAGGAGTCGGGCTACGGCCGCGAAGGCTCGGTGCACGGCCTCGACGACTACATGCACACCAAGTATCTCTGCCAGGGCGGCCTTTGAGCGTGCTCCCGCGGGCGGCCTCGGCGCGCCCGCGGAATTGATCCTGGGGGCCTCCCGGCCCCGTGGCGGCCTTGCATTTTGAAGTGCGACTTCAAAAGGCATGCTGTATTGGCCACTATCTCTTTCAGACCCTCGTCTCTAAAGTCGCGCATCACACGATGAGCGCCGCAACACAAGGGGCCTGAAAGAAATGAACGAAGACCGGAAACCGCAACGCGGCCCTGGCCGCATCACCACCATCCCGCGCGCCTTGCTGGCCTCGCTCGTGGCGGTGCCATGCATTGCTGCAGGCATTGCCTGGCCCGCTCCTGCCGCGGCCAGCCAGGCATTGGCCCAAAAGTACGCATGCGTTGCATGCCACCAGGCCACGGCAAAGGTCGTGGGGCCCTCCTGGAAAGACATCGGCGCAAAGTACGGCGACGGCAAGGGAACGGCCGCGCAACTGGCCGCAAGCATCAAGGCCGGCAGCTCCGGAAAGTGGGGGTCGATGCCGATGCCCGCGCAAGCACAGGTTCCCGATGCCGACGCACAGTTGCTCGCGCAATGGCTGCTCGACGGCGCCAAGTAGTCACAAAAAATCATCACCCCCACCTGCGGAGAAAAGAACATGAGCGCGCTCCACGTCAATGGCCGTGAACACACGGTCGACGCCGATCCCGGCACCCCCATCCTCTGGGCCTTGCGCGACACGCTGGGCATGACCGGCACCAAGTTCGGCTGCGGCGCCGCGCTGTGCGGCGCCTGCACCGTGCACCTGGACGGCCAGGCCATCCGCTCGTGCATCACGCCCATCTCGGCGGCCGAAGGCAAGAAGATCGTCACCATCGAAGCCGCCACCGACGGCAGCGACCGCGTGGGCGCGGCCGTGCACGCCGCATGGGTCAAGCACGACGTGGCGCAATGCGGCTACTGCCAGAGCGGCCAGATCATGAGCGCCACGGCATTCATCAAATCGCTCCCGCCCGGCAAGCAGCCGAGCACCGACGAGATCGACTCGGCCATGGCCGGCAACATCTGCCGCTGCGGCACCTATGCCCGCATTCGGGCCGCGGTGGCCGATGCCGCCAAGACCCTCGCCTGAAGGAGCACCCGACATGTTGCCCACCCATATCGATCCGAGCGAACTGCCGCGCGCCCTGCAGCGCCTGATGGCCGCAAGCCAGCCTGAGCCCGGCGCTGGCGCCGCCGCCCTGCCCCGCCGCAGCTTCCTGAAGCTTGCCGGCGTCGGCGGTTTGGCGATCGGCGCGTTTCCCCACATGGCCATGGCGCAGGCCGACGGTGCGGCCAAGCCGGCTGGCGGACTGAAGCCGTCGCAGCAGCCGCTCGCCTTCGTGCAGATTGCCCCCAACGGCGAAGTCACCGTGACCCACAACCGGCTTGAATTCGGCCAAGGCGTGCAGACGGGCTTGCCGATGATCCTGGCCGAAGAGCTCGATGCCGATTGGAGCCTGGTGCGCAGCAAGAGCGGCACCAACGATGCCGCCTACCACGACCCCGTGTTCGGCATGCACCTGACCGGCGGCTCCAACTCCATCAAGAACAGCTTCACGCAGTACCGCGAGCTCGGCGCGCGTGCGCGGGCCATGTTGCTGTCGGCTGCCGCCACAAAATGGAACGTCGATGTCGCCACGCTGCGCACGCAGGCCGGCACGGTGCTGGGCCCGGGCGGACGCAAGGCGAGTTATGGCGAACTGGCCGAAGCCGCCATGGCGCTGCCGGTGCCCGAGAAGGTCACGCTGAAAGACCCGAAGGATTTCAAGATCATCGGCCGCCCCACCACGCGGCTGGATGCGCGTGCCAAGAGCAGCGGCCGGCAAGACTTCGGCATCGACGTCAAGCAGCCCGGGCAACTCACCGCCGTGGTGGCCCATCCGCCGGTGTTCGGTGCGCGCCTGAAGTCGGTGGACGACAGCGCGGCGCGCGCGGTCAAGGGCGTGAAGGCGGTGCTGCGCGTGCCGCTCGACCGTGGCGCCGAAGGCGTGGCGGTGGTGGCCGATGGCTACTGGCCGGCCAAGATGGGCCGCGATGCGCTGAAGCTGCAGTGGGACACCTCCGCCGTCGAAAAGGTCGACAGCGAAAAGCAGCTGGTGCAGTACCGCGAACTGGCCGCCAAGCCCGGCCCGCGCAAGTTCGACGCCGACATGGCACCGCTCGCCAAGGCGCCCAAACAGCTCGAAGCCGAATTCGTGTTCCCCTACCTGGCCCATGCGCCCATGGAGCCGCTGAACTGCACCGTGAAGCTGTCGGCCGATCGCGCCGAGCTCTGGGTCGGCACACAGAGCGCCGGGCTGGACGCCGTCGCGGCGGCACGTGTGCTGGGCCTCAAGCCCGAGCAGGTGAGCGTGCATGTGCAAATGGCGGGCGGCGGCTTCGGCCGGCGCTTCGTGGGCTCGAGCGACTATGTGGTCGAGGCCTGCCAGATCGCCAAGGCCGCGCGCACCGCGGGTCTGACTGCGCCGGTGCGCCTGCTGTGGAGCCGCGAAGACGACATCAAGGGCGGCTACTACCGCCCCATGCACCTGCACCGCGCCCGCATCGGCTTCGACGAGCGCGGCAAGGTGCTGGCGTGGGACCACGTCATCGTGGGCCAGTCGATCCTCACGGGAACGGTGTTCGAGTCGTTCCAGGTCAAGGACGGCATCGACGCGTCAGCCACAGAGGGCATGCGTGAACCGTATCCGCTGCCGATGCGCCTGACCGTGCACCACCCCAAGGTCAACGTGCCGGTGCTGTGGTGGCGCAGCGTGGGCTCCACGCACACCGCATTCGTGATGGAAACGCTCATCGACGAAATCGCGCACAGCACCAAGCAAGACCCTGTGGCCTACCGCATGCAGCTCTTCGGCGACAAGCATCCGCGCCATCGCGCCGCGCTGCAGATGGCGGTCGACAAGAGCGGCTACGGCAAGAAGCAGCTGGCACAGGGCCGCGCCTGGGGCGTGGCGGTGCACGAGTCGTTCGAGTCGGTGGTGGCCTATGTGGTGGAGGCTTCGGTGAAAGACGGCCAGCCGGTGCTGCACCGCGCGACCGCCGGCGTGCACTGCAACCTGGCCGTGAATCCGCGCAGCGTCGAGGCGCAGGTACAGGGTGCCGCGGTCATGGGCCTGTCGATGTGCCTACCCGGCGGCGCCATCACGCTGAAGGACGGCGAAGTGCAGCAAAGCAACTTCGGCGACTTTGCCGTGGCCCGCATCACCCACATGCCGGAGTTCGAGGTGCACGTGGTGCCGAGCGCCGATGCGCCCACCGGCATCGGTGAGCCCGGCCTGCCGCCGCTGGCGCCGGCATTCGCCAACGCGCTCGCGCGGCTGACGGGCAAGCCGCTGCGCCAGATGCCTTTCAACCTGGTCTGATGAGCGACTTTGCGCGGCGCAGCAGGGCTCAGTCCGCCTGCACGCCGGACGCGCGAATCACCTTGCCCCACTTCTCGGTTTCGGCCGCGAGGTGGGTGCGCAGGGCTTCGGGCGTGACCTTGTCCATGGGCACAGCCTCGGTGCTCAGGTCGGCAAAGCGCTGCTTCACCGTTTCGTCCTGAAGCGCGGCACGCAGCGCCACATTGAGCTTTTGCATGACGGCAGGCGGCGTGCCCTTGGGCGCGTAGATGCCGTGCCACACCTTCACGTCGAAGCCCTTGAGCCCCTGCTCGTCCAGCGTCGGGATGTTGGGCATGCTCGACAGCCGCTTGGGCGTGGTCACGCCGAACACCTTGACACGGTTGCCGTCCTTGATGACCGGGGCGGTCTGCGTGGTCTGGTCGCACACCAGGTCGACCTGCCCGCCCATCACATCGTTGAGCGCGGGGCCGGCGCCCTTGTAGGGCACGGTGGTGAGCTGCACGCCGATCTGGTGGGCAAAGAGCATGCCGCACAGCTGCGACACCGCGCCGATGCCGGCGTTGGCGAGCGTGACCTTGTCCTTGTTGGCCTTCACGTAGGCCAGCAGCTCCTGAAAATTGTTGGCCGGAAAGTCCTTGCGCGAAAGCAGCGTCATCGGCACGTCCATCACCTGGCCGACGTATTCGAAGTCTTTCAGCGGGTCGTAGCTGAGCTTCTTGTAGAGCGCGGGCGCGGTCGCCATGCCCATGTGATGGATCAGGATGGTGTAGCCGTTGGGCGCCGCCTTGGCCACACGCCCGGGCGCGATGGTGCCGCCCGCGCCGACGGTGTTCTCGACCACGACGGTCTGCCCAAGCGACTTGCCCATGGGAATGGCCAGCATGCGCGCGACCACGTCGGTAGGCCCGCCGGCCGAATACGGCACGACCATGGTGATGGGCTTGTCGGGCCAGGGTGCCTGTGCGGTGGCTGGTGCTTGAACGGCCAGCAGGCAGGCGCCCAGCGATGCCGCGATTACGGCGCGTGTCTTCCAGTTCTTTGTTGCTTTCACTTCGTTGTCTCCTTGAGGTTATTGATCTGGTATGTCCGAAGCCCCGCCGCCTTCAGGGCGGAGCTTGCGATTCGAGTGCCAGCAGTCGCTCTGCGAGCCGCACCACGGGCGCGTCGACCATGCGCCCGTCGAGGCTGACGACGCCACCGCCCGCGGCCTGGGTTGCATCCAGCACGCGGCGCGCCCATGCGAGCTCGTCCGCGCTTGGGCCGAGGGCGGCATGCACGGGCGCGACCTGGTCCGGGTGAATGCAAAGCTTGGCGCCGAAGCCGCCGCGCCGGGCGCGAGCGGCATCGGCGGCGAGCCGCGCCGCATTCCGCCAATCGGGCGTGACGCCGTCGATTGGGGCTGCAAGGCCAGCGCGACGCGAGGCGAGCACCAGTGCCAGGCGCACGGGCACCAGCTCGGCTTCGTCCGTATCGCAGGCCAGCCCCAGGTCGGCCTGGAAATCGAGGTTGCCGAATGCGAGCCGGAGCACCTGCGGCGCCGCCGCGAGTTCGCGGGCGGCTTCCAGGCCCGCGGCCGATTCGATCAACGGCACGATCAGGCTTTTCAGTCCGAGGGCGGCAGAGAGCCGCTGCAGGTCGGTCGCACGCTCGGCCTTCGGCAGCATCACGCCGGCGATCAGGCCTTGAGCGGCGAGTTCGCTTACCTCGGCGAGGTCACTTCCGTGCCACGGCGTTCCGCAGGCGTTGATGCGCACCAGCAGGCGCTGCTGCTGCGCCACGCTCAAGGCAGAGAAAGAAGCCCTCAGCTGCGCACGCGCCTCCGACTTTCGATCGGGCGCAACGGCGTCTTCCAAATCGACGATCACGCCGCCTGCGCCGCTGGCCAACGCGCGCGCATGGCGCTCGGGCCGGTCCGCTGGAACGAACAGGAAGGTGCGAGCCAACGCCAGCCGCGAAGTCGCATCCGTCGCGCTCACACCGCCCCCGCCTCTCGAAGGGCCGCAATGTCGACATCGCTCCGGCCCAGGCTGCGCAGAATGGATTCAGTGTGCTCGCCCACGGCAGGCACGGGGTCCATGCGGTAGTCGAACGCGCTCTGGCGGCCCGCTGGCAGCAGGGCCGGAATAGCGCCGGCCGGCGACCCCACCTGCCGCCACCGGTCGCGCGCCTGCAATTGCGGATGCGCCCACAGCCCGGCCATGTCGTTCATGCGCGCATTGGCAATCTGCGCGGCATCGAGGCGCTCGACCACCTGTACGGTGCCGAGCGCGGCGAAGGTCTCCACGATGATCGCGCGCAGCGCATCGCGGTTCTCGTTGCGCCGCGCGTTGCTGTCGAAGCGCGCGTCGGTGGCAAGCTCCGCCTGCAGCAGCACCTTTTCGCAGAACACGCGCCATTCGCGCTCGTTCTGCAGGCCCAGCATCACCGTGCCGCCGTCGCCGGCAGGGAACGGGCCGTACGGATAGATGGTCGCGTGCGATGCGGCGCTGCGCGGCGGCGGAGGTGCGCCGTCGTAGGCGTAGTACATCGGGTAGCCCATCCACTCGGCCAGAGATTCGAGCATCGACACGTCGATGTGCGAGCCCTTGCCGGTCTTGCCACGCTGCAGCAACGCCGCGAGGATGCCGGTGTACGCGTACATGCCCGCCGCAATGTCGGCGATGGAGTTGCCGGACTTGCACGGATCTTCCGGCGTGCCCGTCACCGACAGGAAGCCCGCTTCGCTCTGTATCAGCAGGTCGTAGGCCTTCTTGTCGCGGTACGGGCCGTCTTCGCCGTAGCCCGAGATGTCGCACACGATGAGCCGCGGGTTCTTCGCCTGCAGCGCTTCGGCGCCCAAGCCCATGCGGGCGGCGGCACCGGGCGCGAGGTTCTGCACCAGCACGTCGGCATCGGCCACCAGCTCCTGCAGCACTGCGAGCGCGGCGGGTTGCTTGAGGTCGAGCGTGAGGCTTTCCTTCGAGCGGTTCACCCACACGAAGTGCGAGGCCTCGCCGCCCACGCGAGCGTCGTAGGCACGCGCGAAGTCGCCCACGCCGGGGCGCTCCACCTTGACGACGCGGGCGCCAAGGTCGGCCAGTTGCCGGGTGCAGAACGGTGCCGCAATCGCGTGCTCGAGCGAAACGACGGTGATGCCGTCGAGGGGTCTTGTCATGCGTTTTTTCTCCCTGTGTTCATGCGAGCACGGCCGTGGCCTGCATCGTGAGCCAGCCGTCGGCGTCTTCGCCCCACAGGCTGAAGGTCTTGCCGTCGGCGCTGCTTTCGACGGGCTTGCCGTGCACGCGGAACGGCGCAATGTCGAAGGTGGGCCGCACCGCGCGGAATTCGAAACGCGCGAGCTGCGCGCCCGGCACGTTCCGGCGCAGCAGGTCGACCAGCAGCGTCGCGATGAGCGGGCCGTGCACGATCAGGCCCGGATAGCCCTCGACCTGCGTCACGTAGCGGCGGTCGTAGTGAATGCGGTGGCCGTTGAAGGTGAGCGCCGAGTAGCGGAACAGCAGCACGTCGTCGGGCACGATGTCGCGGCTGAAGGCGGCGTCTTTGGGCGCGGGTGTGGGCGGCGGAGTTTTCTCATCGGGCCTGGCCGCGGCGCGGTAGACGATGTCGTGCTCTTCGGTGAGCGCAAGGCCGCGTCCATTGCGTACCTCGTGGCGCACGAGCACGAACACCAGCTCGCCGGTGCGGCCAGCCTTGTGCGTGACGGAAGCGATGGTCGAGGTGCGCTCGACCGTGTCGCCGACTTGCAGCGGGTTGCCGTTCTCCCACACCAGCCGTCCGCCGGCCCACATGCGGCGCGGCAGCGGCACGTGCGGCAGGAAACCACCGCGCTTGGCATGGCCGTCTTCGCCGATTTCGGATTGGCGATGGTGAGGCAAGAAGTAGAGCCAGTGCCAGAGCTCGGGCAGGCGCGTGCCGGCGGCGGGCAGCGGGTCGTCGCGGTCCAGCGTGGCGGAGAGTGCGCGCACGGGCGCGGCGGTGATCTCGTCGGCCAGCATTTCGCTGCGGCCCTGCCATGACTGGAGCTTTGCGAGTGTGTCGCCGCCGATCAGCGGAGAGGAATTTTCCGGCGCGTGATTGTTCATGGTTCTTTTTCTATGCCAGTTCATCAATCCACTGCGGCGCCCGATGCCTTGACGATGCGCGCCCACTTGGCGAGGTCGTCCTGCAGCAGCTTCGAAAACTGCTCCGGCGTGGTGGGCGCCGCAATCTCGACGCCCTGCTGGTCGAGCTTGTCGCGCAGGTCCTTTGCCGCCAGCGCCTTGCGCGTGGCGTCTTGCAGCGTGACGAGCACGTCAGGCGGAACGCCCGCGGGCGCGAACAGGCCGATCCAGAGCGTGCCGTTGTAGCCCGGCACCGCCTCGGCGATGGTGGGCACGTCCGGCAGCACCGGCGAGCGCTTGTCGCCGCTCACCGCCAATGCGCGCAGCTTGCCGGCCTTGATGTGCGAAAGCGCTGAAGGCAGGCTGGCAAAAACGATGGGCAGTTGCCCACCGAGCACGTCATTCAGCGCGGGTGCCACGCCTTTGTACGGCACGTGCTGCAAAGAGATGCCGGCCATGCTGTTGAGCATTTCGCCGAGCAGGTGGTTGAGCGTGCCGTTGCCGGCGGAGGCGTACTGGTAGTTGGCGCCCTTCTGCCGCGCGAGCTTCAGGAACTCGTTGAGATCCTTTGCAGGAAACGAGGGGTTGACCAGCAGCACGTTGGGCACCGCGCCGATCAGGCCCACGGGCTTGAAGTCTTTCACTGGGTCGAAACCCGGGTTCTTGTAGAGCGCCGGGTTGATGGCCTGGCTGCTGCTGATGGTCATGAGCAGCGTGTAGCCGTCCTTCGGGCCCTTGGCGACCAGCTGCGTGCCGATGTTGCCGCCCGCGCCGGGCCGGTTGTCGACCACCACGCTGGCGTTCATCACCTCGCCGATCTTCTGACCCACGAGGCGGCCGACGATGTCGTTGGTGCCGCCCGCGGCCTGCGGGACGATGAGCGTGACCGGGCGCGAGGGGTATGGCTGCGCGGTTGCAGGGCCTGCGGCAATCAATGCGGCGGCGAACGAAAGAAGGGCCAGTATGCGAAATCTCATGTCTTTGTCTCCATGGCCGCATGGTGTTCCGCCCCACCCCTGCGCGCAATCTGCGATTTCGGAACCCAGCCTTCTGAATTACCGAAGGCTTGGGTACGATGGCACATGCTTTTCGACCTGACCGACCTGCGCCTTTTCGTTGCCACGGCCGAACTCGGCAACCTCACGCGAGCCGCCGAGCGGCAGCACCTGTCGCTTGCGGCGGCCAGTGCGCGCATCAAGGCGCTCGAAACACAGGCGGGCTTGCAATTGCTGCAGCGCGAGGCACGCGGCGTGCGACTGCTACCTCCGGGCGAAGCCTTCTTGCACCACGCCCGCCTGGTGCTGCATCAAACAGAGCAACTGCGCGCCGACTTGCTCGAATACGGCGGCGGTCTGCGCGGCCACCTGCGCGTGTTCGCCAACACCACGGCTGTGACCGATTTCCTGCCCGAAATACTGCCCGGCTTCCTTGCGCACAACCCGCGCATCAACGTCGACCTTCAGGAAAAACCGAATGCTCAGATCCCGCGTGGCGTGCTCGACGGCCGCGCCGACATCGGCATCGTGGCCGGCCGCGTCGACACGTTGGGCCTTGAAGCCATCCACTTCAGCACCGACCGGCTGGTGCTCGTCACATCCCGCAAACACCGCTTCGCAAAGCGCCGAAAGATTTCATTTGCCGAGACGCTGGACGAAGACGCGATCGGCATGCAGCAAGGCAGCACCTTGCAGACTTTTCTAGCGCAAATTACCGACAACCTCGGCAAGCGGCAGAAGCTGCGCATCCAGCTCGGGAGCTTCGACGCGATGTGCCGGATGATCGGCAGCGGCGTGGGCATTGGCGTGGTGCCCGAATCGGCTGCACGGCGCAATCAGGAGAGCATGCAGCTCGCACTGATCGACCTGAGCGACGCGTGGTGTGTGCGGGAGCGGTACCTGCTGGTGCGAGACCGGGCGGCGTTGCCGATCTATGCACAGGCGCTGGTCGAAACGCTGTGCCGGCACTATGCGGGTGAGCAGGCTGCTGTTTGACTGAATTCCGGCTCCGCGGGCCGATAAAACAAGGACTTGCGAGCGGATTGTGAAGAAGCCGGTGCCGTCCCCATTTTCCGTGGACAACTTTGGGGATAACTGATGTGCTTCCTTGTAAACGCGATTTAAGTTGTTGTTTTATAAGGAGAATAGTCAGTTTGCTGAAAATTTGGGCGGTGAACAAGGTGGCGTCTGCCTGTCGGGCGTCTGCTGTTCGGGGCGTGTGCAAAGGCCACCGGGTACTCCCCTCCGCGAATGTCCCCCGGGGCTGCGCCCCTCCTCCTTTATTTCGCTGCGCGGAGCACCCGATGCCCTGTGCACCGGGGCACGCCGCTGGTGTTCCGCTGATCAACCACAGCCCTGCCCAAAGCACCCGCTGATGGGGTGCCTTGCGCAGCGAAATAAAGGAGGAGGCCGCAGGCCGGGGGACATTCGCGGAGAAAGGTACCCCGTCGGCGGGGGCGCCGCCCTGAACGAACAGGAGGCAGCGCACAAAACCAAGAGCGCCCGCTCGACCGAGGCACCCCCGAAGGAAACTCAGCGCTCGATAGTCAGCGCCACACCCATGCCACCGCCGATGCACAGCGACGCAATGCCCTTCTTGGCGTTCTGCCGCTGCATTTCGTGCAGCAGCGTCACAAGAATGCGGCAACCCGACGCGCCGATGGGGTGACCGATGGCGATGGCGCCGCCGTTCACGTTCACCTTGTTCACGTCCCAGCCCATTTCCTTGTTCACAGCGCAGGCCTGAGCGGCAAAGGCTTCGTTGATTTCGAGCAGGTCGAGGTCGGCCGCCTTCCAGCCGGCGCGCTGCAGCGCCTTGGTCGACGCGGGCACCGGGCCCATGCCCATGATGGCCGGGTCGAGGCCCGCGGTGGCATAGCTTGCGATGCGGCCCAGCGGCTTCAGGCCCAGGGCGGCTGCCTTCTTGGCCGTCATCACCATCACGGCGGCGGCGCCGTCGTTCAGGCCCGAGGCATTGCCCGCGGTCACGCCGCCGGCCTTGTCGAACGCGGGGCGCAGGCCCGCCAGGCCTTCGGCGCTGGTCTTGCGGTTGATGAACTCGTCCTTGTCGAAAACGATCGGGTCGCCCTTCTTCTGGGCGATGCTCACCGGCACGATCTCGTCCTTGAACTTGCCGGCATCTTGCGCGGCCGCGGCCTTGGTCTGGCTGCCGAGTGCGAGCTCATCCTGCGCGGAGCGGTCGATGCCGAACTTCTTGGCCACGTTCTCGGCCGTGATGCCCATGTGGTACTGGTTGTACACATCCCACAGGCCGTCGACGATCATCGTGTCGACCATTTTCCAGTCGCCCATGCGCTGCCCGTTGCGAGAGTTTGGCAGCACGTGCGGCGCCATGCTCATGTTCTCTTGCCCGCCGGCAATCACGATTTCGCTGTCGCCCGTGGCCACGGCCTGCGCCGCCAGCATCACGGCCTTCAGGCCCGAGCCGCACACCGCATTGATGGTGAGCGCGGGGGTTTCCTTGGCGCCGCCGCTCTTGAGCCACGCCTGCCGCGCGGGGTTCTGGCCCGCACCGGCGGCCAGCACCTGGCCCATGATGGCTTCGCCGACCTGCTCGGCCGTGAGGTTCGCGCGTGCAATCACTTCCTTGATCACGAGGGCGCCCAGCTCCGTGGCCGCAATGCCGGCGAGCGAGCCGCCGAACTTGCCGACCGCCGTGCGTGCAGCCGAAACGATGACGATGTCTTCCATGAGGTTCTCCGTTGAAGTGATTTGAATGAAGCGGGTGCGTGGGATTGTGCGTGCGGCTGTCGGCTGCTGCTTTGGGCTATGTCAGGCGCGGGCCTTGACGTAGCGCCCCGGCGCGGGCTCGATGGCCTTGTACGTCTTGCCGTTGCCGTAGGTCTTCGGCGCGGGAACATGCTTGCCCGCATGGCCCTTGAGCCACTGGGCCCAGTCGGTCCACCAGCTGCCGGGGTGCTCGGTGGCGCCGGCCAGCCATTCGGCCTGCGTCTTGGGAAACTTGCCGTCCTCGCGAATCCAGTGGCTGCGCTTTTTCTTGGCGGGCGGGTTGATCACGCCGGCAATGTGGCCTGAAGCGCCCATGACGAAGCGCTTCTTGCCGGGCAGCAGCTGCGTCGATGCATAAGCCCCGCCAATCGGCACGATGTGGTCTTCGCGCGAGCCGTAGATATAGGCCGGGATGTCGATCTTGCTCAAGTCCACCTTCTGGCCGCACACCGTGAGCGCATTGGGCTTGGCGAGCTTGTTCTCGTGGTACGTGTTGCGCAGGTACCAGGTGTAGAACGGGCCCGGCAGGTTGGTGGCGTCGCTGTTCCAGTAAAGCAGGTCGAACGGGGGCGGGGTTTCGCCCTTCAGGTAGTTGCCGACCACGTAGTTCCACACCAGGTCGTTCGGGCGCAAAAAGCTGAAGGTCGAGGCCAGGTCGCCGCCCGGCAGCAGCCCGCCCTTGCCGAGCTGCATTTCGCGGTACTGCACCATCGGCTCGTCGACAAAGATGTCGAGAATGCCCGTGTCGCTGAAGTCAAGGAACGTGGTGAGCAGCGTGACCGAGGCCGCCGGCTTTTCGCCGCGTGCCGCAAGCACGGCCAGCGCGGTGCTCAGGATGGTGCCGCCCACGCAGAAGCCAAGCGCATTGATTTGCTTGCTGCCGCTGATTTCCTGCACCGTGTGAATCGCCTTGATTGCGGCGTTCTCGATGTAGTCGTCCCAGGTGGCGTTGGCCAACGATTCGTCGGGGTTGCGCCAGCTCACTACGAACACGCGGTGGCCCTGCTCGTTCGCATAGCGGATCAACGAGTTTTCGGGCTGCAGGTCGAGTATGTAGAACTTGTTGATGCAGGGCGGCACCAGCAAGAAGGGCCGCTCGTACACCTTGGCCGTGAGCGGCTTGTATTCGAGCAGCTGGAACAGCTCGTTCTCGAACACCACCGCGCCTTCGGTGGTGGCCACGTTGCGCCCCACTTCGAAGGCGCTTTCGTCGGTCATGCTGAGGTGGCCCTGCTTGATGTCGTGCAGCAGGTTCTGAATGCCCTTGGCAATGCTCTCGCCCTGGGTTTCGATGGCTTTTTTCTGCGCCTCGGCGTTCAGCGCCAGCGAATTGCTCGGCGACGAGGCCGCCATCCACTGCTCCACGGCAAAGCGCAGGCGGGCCTTGGTTTTCTCGTCGGCGTCGATGGCGTCGGCCATGTTCAGCATGGTGCGGCCATTGAGCAGGTACACGGCCGCCGAGAAGGCAGCGAGCGGATTGCCGCCCCAGGCGTCGGACGCAAAGCGCTTGTCGCCCTCGGGCTTGGCGGCAAAGCCCTGGCGCCAGAGCTCGGTCGCCTCGGCAACATATTGCTGCTGGATCGATTGAAGCTTTTCGGGGTCGATGGAGATCTTGGGCAGCTCGGGCATCTTGGCCGTCTGCGGCATTTGCCACAGCGGCGTGCCGCCGACGAAGGCAGAGGCCCCCTGCGCGGCGGATTGCTGGAACGATTCCAGCGCCTTGTTCCATCCCTCTGACAGTGCCTGCTGGAAGGGCGCGAACGCATCGGCCCCCGTGGCTTGTTGCTTCATGGTGTCTCCTGGTCCTCGCCTGAGTCGGTACAGATGGCTGCTCGTGTTTTGAGTATGCTGCATTTCACAAGGCCTTCATAACGCCGCCCACCTACTTACCGACTGAAACTTGTTGTGTTCATCCACCTGATCGTGATCGGCTGGCTCTACGTTGCCGTGATGATGGCCGTGGCCGAAGCCACCAGCACCACAGGCACCGTGCTGGGTGCCATCTTCACATTTCTTTTGTACGGATTGGCGCCCGTGGCCTTGGTGGTTTACCTGATGGGAACCCCGGGCCGCCGCCGCGCGATCAGGCAGCGCGAGGCCGAGGCGCAGGAGGCCGCACGCCGCGCCGCCGCGGCCTCAACCGAAGCAACACGCAAGGATTCAGGCCTTCCAGACCAGGGCGGCGAAGCGCCCGCTGACGCCGTCCCGCCGGTGCGAAAAGAACCGTGAGGGGTTGCCGACGGTGCACCAGCCGTCGGTGCCGTCGTTGCCATACACGGCTTCCACGCCGGCCGCGCGCAAGCGCTGGCGTGCAAGCGCCGGCAGGTCCGCCAGCCATTTGCCGGCCGATTGCGCAGGCTGAAAGCACCCCGCGGCCTCCGGCGCATGCGCCTCGAATTCGGCCTTGACTTCGGCGCCGACCTCGAAGGCCTTTGGGCCGATGCAGGGGCCGAGCCATGCCAGCACCTTGCCCTGCTCCGGGGCAAAACCCCGGCCGTTGCTTCGAGCACGCCGCCGGCAAGGCCGCGCCAGCCCGCATGCGCGGCGGCCACGCGGCGCCCTGAGGTATCGGTGAAAAGTACGGGCAGGCAATCGGCCACCATGATCGTGCAGGCCAGGCCGCTATCGCCGGTGGTGCAGGCGTCGGCGGCGGCCCCGTCCGGCAACGAATTGCCGGTGCCCTCGAGCTCCACGACCTCGCTGCCATGCACCTGCTGCAGGAAGACCGGCCGCACGCCGATGGCCTGCCGCAGACGCGTGCGGTTGGCCGCGACGTGCGCCGGCTCGTCGCCCACGTGGTCGCCGAGATTCAGGCTTTCATAGCGCCCCACCGAAACGCCGCCGCTACGTGTGGTGCACAGCGCCCGCACGTTCTGCGGCGCCGGCCAGTCGGGCACGAGCCAGCTCGGGTCCATGCCGGGGTTCATGCCGCTCAGGCTTCCGCGTCGGGCGCCTGCGAAGGCTGGGCGCGCTGGAAGGCGTCCAGCGCCATGCAGGCCTCGAAGGCGGCCATGGTGCGCGGCAGCCCGCTGAAGTCGCAGTCGAAGCGCCTGCCGTTGAAGATCTGCGGCACCAGGCAGCAGTCGGCCAGCGTGGGCGTGTTGCCGTAGCAGAAGGTGCCGCCCGGGTGCTGCGCAAGCTGCCGCTCGAAGGCCAGCATGCCGTCGCGCACCCAGTGGCGGTACCAGGTGTTCTTGGCCTCGTCGTCGAGCTTGAGCTCCTTCACCAGGTACTTGAGCACGCGCAGGTTGTTCAGCGGGTGGATCTCGCAGGCAATCGACTGGGCCAGCGCCCGCACGTGTGCCCGGCCGACCGGGTCGTGCGGCAGCAGCGGCGGCTCGGGGTGGGTCTCGTCCAGGTATTCGATGATGGCCATCGACTGTGAAAAGCGCTCGCCCTCGTCTTCGAGCAGCGGCACCAGCATGTCGGCCGAAATGGCCGAATAGGGGCCCGTGCGATGGTCGCCGCGGGCAATGTGCACCGGCACGTAGTCGTAGTCCAGGCCCTTCAGGTTGAGCGCAATGCGCACCCGGAAGGACGACGAGGAGCGGAAGTAGTTATGCAGCTTCATCATTGCGCAAGCATAGCGCTCGCGAACAACCCTGGCCTGCCTCTGGCACACTGCCGTTTTTCTCCGTTCCGCTGAAAAGGACAGACGCAATGGCTTCCGAGTTTGTTTTCGCCCCGCCCGCGACCGTTTCGGTTCCGGTGGTCGGGCAGCCCGCCCGTTTTCCGGTGCACCGCATCTACTGCGTGGGCCGCAACTATGAAGATCACGCCAAGGAAATGGGCTTTACCGGCCGCGAGCCGCCGTTCTTCTTCATGAAGCCGGCCGACGCGCTGGTGGTGGTCGATGCAGGCCAGACCGGCACCATGGCCTACCCCACGCTCACCAAGAACCTGCACCACGAGATCGAACTCGTGGTGGCCATTGGCACGGGCGGCAAGAACATCTTGGCCGCCGACGCGCACAAGCACATCTACGGCTACGCCGTGGGCCTGGACATGACGCGCCGCGACCTGCAGGGCGAGATGAAGAAGCAGGGCCGCCCATGGGACATCGGCAAGGGCTTCGAGCAGAGCGCGCCAATCGGCCCCATCGTGCCGGTGGCGCAGGCCGGCGATGCCGAGAACGCCGAAATCTCGCTGCAGGTCAACGGCACCGACCGCCAGCGCAGCACCGTGAGCAAGCTGATCTGGAACGTGGCCGAAACCATCGAGCATCTTTCGGCCGCCTGGGAGCTGCAGCCCGGCGACCTGATCTACAGCGGCACGCCCGAAGGCGTGGCGGCGGTGGTGGCGGGCGACACGCTGGTCGGCGAAGTGGCCGGCCTGCCCAAGCTGACGGTCAAGATCGTCTGAAGCCCTGCGCTCCAACGCTTCATGATCCTGCGCGTCCCCATCAAGCACTGCAAGAACTGCGGCACCGCGGTGGTCTACCGCATTCCGGACGATGGCGACACCAAGGAACGCGCCGTCTGCCCCGCCTGCAGCACCATCCACTACGAGAACCCGCTGAACGTGGTGGGCACCATCCCCGTGCTCGGCGACAAGGTGCTGCTGTGCAAGCGCAACATCGAGCCGCGCTGGGGCAAATGGACGCTGCCGGCGGGCTTCATGGAGCTTGGCGAAACCGCGGCCCAGGGCGCGGCGCGCGAAACCGACGAAGAGGCCGGCGCCAACTACGAAATGCAGGGCCTCTTCGCGGTGATCAGCGTGGTGCGCGTGGGGCAGGTGCACCTGTTCTACCGCGCCCGCCTGCTGGACGACCGCTTCGACCCGGGCCACGAAACCATCGAGGCCCGGCTTTTCACGGAGGAAGAAATTCCCTGGGAAGAAATCGCTTTTCGCACTGTGCGCGAGGCGCTGGAACACTTCTTCGAAGACCGGCGGCGCGGCAGCTTCGATCGCGTGCACGAACTCAGCATCGTTTGAAACACATGACCATCCAGGCATTGCGGGCCACCGCCCTCTTCCGTGCGGCGCTCGCATCCACCGTTGCCGTCGGCCTGGGCCTCGCGCTGGCGCCGGCGGCGCAGGCAGAAGTCGTGGGCGACGTCGACACCGCGTTCAAGCTCATCGGGCCGGACCACAAGATCGTGGTCGAGGCGTACGACGACCCCAAGGTCAGCGGCGTGACCTGCTATGTCTCGCGCGCCAAGACGGGCGGGCTGGCCGGGGCCTTCGGCGTTGCTGAGGACAAGTCCGAAGCCTCCATCGCCTGCCGCCAGGTCGGCCCCGTGAGCATCACGCAGCCGCTGCCCAAGCGCGAAGAGGTCTACACCGAGCGGCTGTCGATTCTCTTCAAGCGGCTGCGCGTGGTGCGCATGGTCGACGCCCGGCGCAATACGCTCGTCTACCTCACCTACTCCGACCTGCTGATCGACGGCTCGCCGAAGAACAGCGTGACGGCGGTGCCGATCGACCGCGGCACGCCCATTCCGCTCAAGTAACAAAAAGCAGGCACCGCCAGCCCTTCACTCCTTCTCCCGCGGCCCGCGCCTGCCGCGCCCTGCGAGTTTGCTAGCATGCCGGCGGTAACTCGCCCGGCGTGCCGAGCCGAAGGAACCCTCAGCAACGAATTCGTTCCAAAGAGAACCATGCAGCACCTTCAGACTTTTGTTTCCCGTACCGGCGCCGCGCTATTCGTAGCGGCCGGCCTTGCAGCCTGCACCACGCCCGCACCGCCTCCCCGGGCCGGCGTGAACGTGCCACCGCCCGTCCAGCAGCCGCAGGCCATGTTCATCCGGCCCGCCAGCGGCACCACCATTGCCCGCTTCGACGGCGTGCGCAACAAGGGGCTGGACATTGCCGGCAACCTTGGCGATCCGGTCGTGGCTTCGGCCGACGGGCGCGTGGTGTACGTGGGCGGCGAACTGCGCGGCTACGGCAACATGGTCATCGTCAAGCACAACGACACCTTCCTCACCGCATACGCCCACGCTGAAAACATCGTCGTCAAGGAAAACGCGGTGGTGCGCCAGGGCCAGAAAATTGCCGAAATGGGCAAGAGCGGCACCGACCGCGTGAAGGTGCATTTCGAAATCCGCAAGAACGGCACCGCCGTCGATCCCGAGCCCTACCTGAGCGGGCGCCTGCAGCACTAGGCACCCGGTGGCGGCGCAGGCGCGCCGCTAAAGCAGGCTCTCGGGCACCAGCGGGGCAAACAGCTCCAGCTTCCAGCGCGACCAGAAATCGGTTTCGGGCTCCACGTGCAGGATGGTGTCGGCGCCGTCGCCCGAGGCCGGGCTCACCCATTCGATGCCGCCGCGCGGCCCCAGCTGCAGCTGGTAGGCACCGTCGAGCCGCATGAAGCCAATCAGGCTGGTGAGCTGCTGCGCGATCTGCGGGCTGAAGATGAAAATGCCGACCTCGGTGTTGTGCAGCATCGAGCGCGGATCGAAGTTCATCGAACCGATGAAGACGATGTTGCGGTCGATCACGGCCGACTTGCCGTGCAGCCTTCCGCTCGCCGAACCGTAGATGCCGAAGCGCTTGGTTTCTTCCACGCGCTTGGGGCTCAGTTCGTACAGCGCCACCCCCAGCCGCAGCATCTCAGGCCGGTAGCGCCGATAGCCGATGTGCACCAGTGATTCGTCGGTGGCCGCGAGCGAATTGGTCACGATGGTGTAGCTCACGCCCTTCTGCCGCACGATGCGCATCGACTCCATGCCGCCGCGGCCTGGAATGAGGTAAGGCGTGGTCTGCAGGATCTCGTGTTCCGCGCCGCGTATGTAGCGCCGCACGTTGTAGAGCACGCTGTCGGTCGACTCGTCGGCGGGCAGCCCGCGGGCCTCCTCCGTGGGGCCGAGCGCCTTGGCGGGCGCGTCGGCGTAGGCTTCTGCGCGCGCCCACACGAGCGAAAGCGCGCCTTCGTCCAGGTCCTTGGCCAGCGCGTTGTTGCCCAGCAGGTCGGTGGAAGCGAGCGGATCGGGGTGCAGCGTGTCCGGCCCGCCGGTCAGCTGCTCGAAGCGGTCGCGCAACTGCTGCGGCGTGGCCCCGCCGGTCGACACCAGCGACTCAACGGGGTACACGTAGGGGCTGTTCCAGTACATGTCGAACAGCGACGAAAGCCGCGGCACCACGGTGCCGGCCACCAGCGTGTCGATGTCGATGAAGTTGGAGCCGCCGTCGCGCAGGAAGTATTCGTTGGCGATGTTGCGCCCGCCCATCACCGCCATCACGTTGTCCACCACGAAGAGCTTGTTGTGCATGCGGCGGTGCACGCGGTCGAAGTCGAGCAGCGACGAGGCCCAGCGCGTGCCCAGGCGTTCGCGCCCGGCGGGAAACGGATTGAACATCCGCACCTCGGCATTGGGATGCGCCGCCAGGCCAGCGAACAGCGGGTCGGCACCCGCGGTGTAGAGGTCGTCCACCAGAAGGCGCACGCGCACGCCGCGCTCCGCCGCGTCGCGCAATGTGCGAAGCAGGTAGCGGCCCGTTTCGTCGTTCTGCACCAGGTAGTACTGAACGTCTATGGAGCGCTGCGCGCGCTTTGCCAGCTCGATGCGTGCATGCAGCGAAAACTGCGCCATGGGCAGCAGCCGAAAGCCGCTGAAGCCCCGCTCCGGCGGTGAAGCCGCCGTGACAAGGCGCCCGAGCATCGTGTCCGTGCCGTTGGTGATGGCCATCGACGGCTTGCGTTCCACACCCGACGGCAGGCCCGCGCAGCCGCCCAGGAGCAGCAACGCCATGCCCAGCACCAGCCAAAGCGGCCAGGCGTTGCGCACGCTGGTGCCGGCTGGCTTGTCGGAAATTCCTGAAATTCTGGGGTTGGAGTTTGCTGCCATCGGACGGTGCGATGCGCGATGCGCGCAGGGTGGCCGGTTTCTACCATGAGCCAGCGAAAACGACCGTTTATGGAGTCCTCCTACACCATCGGCAAAGGCAAGCTGACGCGTGGACGCAACCGGTAGCACCACATTTTTGAACACGAACGGAAAACCAGGTAGCAGTCAGCCCGGCGGCCAGCGCCGGTGCCACTCAGCGAGGTTGCGGATGACCAAGAAGAATGAATTGCTGGCGCGTTTCGACGGCAGGCTCACGATGGTCGGCTTCGGCTCCATCGGCCAGGCGCTGCTGCCGCTGCTGTTGCGCCATTTCGGCCTGAAGGCCTCCGACATCAGGATCGTGAAGCCGGGCGAAGACCGAAGCGGCCTCGCAAAGGAACTGGGCGTCGAAGTCATTCCTGCGCGCCTCGAAGAAGGCAACTTCGCCGCCGTGCTCGAGCCGCTGCTGGCCAAGGGCGACTTCCTGGTCAACCTGTCGGTCGATGTTTCGAGCCTTGCGCTCATCAAGCTCTGCCGCGAACGCGGCGCCTTCTATCTGGACACCTGCAACGAACCCTGGCCCGGGCGCTACGACGACCCCGGCGTGCCGCCTTCCCGCCGCTCGAACTACAGCCTGCGCGAAGAAGTGCTGGCCTGGCGCCTCGACAAGCGCAGCGGGCCCACGGCCGTGATCACGCAAGGCGCCAATCCGGGGCTGGTGTCCGCGCTGCTCAAGCAGGCGTTGCTCAACATTGCGGCCGACACGCATGCGCAACTCGAATCGATGCCCACGAGCTACGAGGACTGGGCGGCGCTCGCCAAGCAGCTGGAGATCAAGGTCATTCACATTGCCGAGCGCGACACCCAGGCGCCAAGGCAGCGCAAGCAGCGGAACGAATTCGTCAACACCTGGTCGGTGCGGGGCTTCGTCGACGAGGGCCTGCAACCCGCCGAGCTGGGATGGGGCACGCACGAGCGGCACTGGCCGGCCGATGCGGCGCGCCACGGCTTCGGCAGTGACGCGGCCATCTATCTCGGCCGGCCCGGCATCGGCACGCGGGTGCGCAGCTGGACCCCGCTCGAAGGGCCCTACCACGGCTTTCTGGTGACGCATGCCGAATCGATTTCCATCGCCGACCACCTGACGCTGCGCAAGGACGGCGAGGTGGTGTACCGCCCCACGGTGCACTACGCCTATCACCCCTGCGACGACGCCGTGCTCTCGCTGCACGAAGTGGCCGGAAAGAACTGGCGCCTGCAGCACCGCCAGAAAATCATCCGCGACGAAATCGCCGAAGGCATGGACGAACTCGGCGTGCTGCTGATGGGCAATCCCAAGGGGGTCTACTGGTACGGCTCCCGCCTGACCATCGATCAGGCGCGCGAACTGGCGCCCGCCAACAGCGCCACCAGCCTGCAGGTGGTGGCCGGCATCCTGGGCGGCATGCTCTGGGCGTTGCGCAACCCCGATGCCGGGCTGGTGGAGCCCGACGACCTCGATCACCGCGTGGTTCTGGAAGCCGCAACGCCCTACCTGGGAGAGGTCGCGGGCGTGTATGGCGACTGGACGCCGCTCAAAGACCGCAGCCCGCTCTTCGATGAAGAAAAGGATGAAGAAGACCCCTGGCAGTTTCTCAACTTCCGGGTGGCCTGATTGCTGCTGCGAAAAGAACTCGGCGTCGTCGAGAACTCCTACTACGAAGCGAGCGTGCAGCGCGCCGAGCGGTTCGAAGCTGCGCGCCCGCTCGAAGGCATTGCCACCGCCGATGTCTGCGTGGTGGGTGGCGGCCTCGCGGGCCTTTCCGCGGCGCTGGAGCTGGCTTCTCGCGGCTATGCCGTGGTGCTGCTCGAAGCGCAGCGCGTCGGCTGGGGCGCCTCGGGCCGCAATGGCGGGCAGGCCATCGTCGGCTTCGGCTCCGACGGCGAAGCGGCCATCGAAAAGCAATTCACACCCGAGGACGCGCGCCGCGCCTGGGATGTTTCGGTCGAAGGGCTGAACCTGCTGCGCGACCGCATGGCCCGCCATGCCATCGATTGCGACTGGCAGCCCGGCTACCTGAACCTTTCGGTCAAGCCGTCGAAGTCGCGTGCACTTCGCCAATGGATGGAGCATGTAGGCCGCGTCTATGGCTATCCGCTGCAATGGCTGGGGCCCGCGGAAATCGCGCAATGGGTCGACAGCAAGCGCTTCGACGCCGGCACCTTCGATGCATTTTCGGGCCACCTGCATCCGCTCAAGTATTCGCTGGGCCTGGCTTCCGCGGCGCGGGCGGCCGGTGCGCAGCTGCACGAGAACTCGGCCGCCCAGGTCATCGAGCGCGGAACGCGGCCCGTGGTGAAGACCGCGCAGGGCGAGGTGCGGTGCAGCTTCGTGGTGCTGGCGGGCAACGTCTACCTTGCGGAATACGGCGACGACGTGGCGCCCGAAGTGTCGTCGCGCATCATGCCCGTGGGCACCTACATGATCGCGACCGAACCGATGGACCAGGCGCGCGCGGATGCGCTCATGCGTGGCCGGCCGGCCGCTTCGGACACGAACTTCGTGCTCGACTATTTCCGCCTGAGCGCCGACCACCGGCTGCTGTTCGGCTCGGGCGACAGCTACAGCGCCCGCACCCCGCGCAACTTGATCGAAAAAATCAGAAAGAGCATGCTCGCGGTGTTTCCGCAGCTGTCAGACCTTGGCATCGACCACGCATGGGGCGGCTTCGTCGACATCACCATGAACAAGGCGCCTGACTTCGGGCGCATCGGCAGCAACATCTACTACCTGCAAGGCTTCTCCGGCCATGGCCTGGCGCTGACCGGCATGGCGGGCAAGCTGGTGGCCGAGGCCATTGCGGGGCAGGCGGAGCGCTTCGACCTGTTCGCCCGCATCGGGCACCTGGCCTTTCCTGGCGGCACACTGCTTCGCACCCCCGCGCTCGTGCTGGGGATGATGTACTACCGAATGCGCGACCTGATGTAGATCCGCCCAGGCCGGCGCCCGGCTACGAAGCCTCGCGCCCGCGCGGAACCTTGCCCTCGGCGGCAAGCTGCAACACGCCTTCGGCGAACTTCATGAGCTCGTCCGAAAGCGGTGCCCCGGGCGCAAGCACTCCCACGCGCTCGGCCAAAGCCTGGAAAGCAGCGCGCGAAGATTCAGGCGCGGACGGCAACGGAATATTTGTGTCTTCGGGCATGAAGCCGTGTTCCCCAGGTCAGGCGCGCGCGTGCCAGCGCAGATGGCCGGAACGCCGTGCCAGCAGAAGCCCCGCCGCAGCCAGGCCGACCACGGCAATGGCCGCGGTGTTGCCCGAAGCGGCCCGCCCCATGTCGAGCGCAATTTCGCCCGTGCGCGGGCCTGCGAGCTGCAGCCTGCGCTTGGTCATTTGCGCACCCAGGTCACCCAGCTTGTCTGCCAGGTGCTTTTCGGCCGCGGGCAGCAAGATGGTTTCCTCGTCGGCCACGTGATGCATCACGTCGCGCATCAGCGCCGACAGGGTTTCGTCATAGTCGCGGGCCTCGGGCTCCATGGTGCGAAGCAGGCCGATGAGCCTGCGCATTTCGGAATGCTCGTGGATGGCTTCGGTAATGCGTTCATCGTCGATCTTGCGCATCTCGGGGTAGAAGATTTCTTCCTCGAGCTGCGCGTGAATTTCGAGCGCCGTGCAGATGGTGTTGACCAGCCCCTTTTTCACGCGGCTCGGCGCGCTCGCCTTGTACTGGTGAAAGGTGGAAAGCACGTGCGTGTGATCCAGGCGAATCATGTTGGTCGCCGTGGGGAAAAGCCGGGAGACTAAATTTGTCATGGGTGACCTCCAAGGCCGATCGAAAAAGCATGGCACCCGGCCGGCGGGCGGCCGGGTGCCGTTGAGGTGGCTAGGCAGCCTGCAACCCTGGCGGGTCAGGCGGTTGCGCCGGTGAGTTCTTCCATCAGCTCTTCCTTGCGGGCCGCAAGCTGGTCGCGCATGGCCACGAGGTCGAGCCCCTTGGCGGCGCGCGCCTTGACGAAGATCTCGTTGCGCTCTTCCTTCACGTGGTGGTCGATGTATTCACCCAGCACGATGACCTTGGCGTCGAACTTGTCGTCCACATCGGCGGCTGATTCGATCTGCGCAATCAGTTCCTTGGCGCTGGCGTGCTCGACTTCGGCTTCGTCCAGGAGATCGGTCTCGCTGAGCGCTTCGCGCAAGGCGGGGTAGAAAATTTCTTCTTCGATCTGCGCATGCACGGTCAGCTCGGTGCAGATCTGGGTTGCGAGTTCGCGCTTCTTCTGCTGCGCGCTGGCGGCCCGCGAATGGGTCAGTTCCTCGTACTCCTTGAACAACTTCTTGACGTTGCGGTGGTCGGTATCGAGAAGGCTGCATGCATCGGGTGCTGCTCGCTTGGTAGAGGTGGGCATCGTGGGGCTCCGAATAAGGTTGGTGGAAGCTGAACGATGGGGGGCTCGAAACACCGCGACGTAGGAAAGCTGCCTGTGTGCGCGTAGCAGCGCCCACTACTCGCGCCCACGTTGCGCAAGAAGGCACCCGGCTGCCAGCCCCACTGCAAAGAGGCCGTAGACCACGGCCATGGAGCCTTTCGAAAGATGGTGCTCGAAGCCGGGCGTGAGCCGGCGCGGCGTGATCGTGTAGTCGATCGTGCAGGCCACCGCCGTTGCGGCGCCGGCACTGGCCAGCGCGGCAGGCACCGATTGCGGCGGGCGCCGCTCGGCATGCAGCCAGGCGTAGAGCACCGCCCAGAAGATAGCGCTCGCATGGTGGGTGGCATAGCCCAGGGCCGTGTGCCGCAGCGTGGGCCGGTACACCTGCAGGGCCTGATCGCCCCAGAGCCAATGGCTGGTGGCATTGGTGGGCGCAACGGCGCTGCCGGCCTCGCGCCGGGCACACAGCATGAGCGCGACGGTCGAGGCAAGGCTGGCGAAGGTTCCGGCAATCAGGCCGGTACGCAGCACCGGCACGAGTCGTTTGCTTGTGTTCATGTGGAAACCTCTATGCAGGGCTTTCTGAAACTGCCCGCGTCATGGCGCCGGTGGCCCTGGCGCCAAGCGTCATTTCCGTCATCCAGGACACCAGGAGCTGCCCGTACGCCTGGCGGGACGACTGCTTCGACAACGCATGGTCGGCGCCCGATATGACGCGGTAGGTGGCGGAACGCACGCGCTTGAACGCGCCCAGGTAGTTCTCGATGACGGGGTGCGGCACGATCTGGTCGTGCTCCGATTCGACGATCAGCACGTCGCCCGTGAAGGCCTCGCAGGCGGCCAGTGCGCGGTTGTCGCGCGGCCCCACCAGCGTGCGGCGGTAGGCCACCAGGTCGGACCTGCTCAGCTGCCCCTTGGGCGCCAGCCACTCGCGGTCGCGGTAGAGCGCCGGCGCGCGCAGTGCGAGCCAGCGCACCGGCCGCATGGCGCTGACCAGCGCCGCCAGGTAGCCCCCGTAGCTGCTGCCGACGATGGCAATTGCGTTCGGATCGACCGTGGGGTGGCTCACCAGCGTGTCGTAGGCCGCGAGCACGTCGCGCAGGTTGTCTTCCCGCGTAACCTCCTTGCGCAGCGCCGCGTGGCGCGCGTGGCCGCGCAGGTCGAAGGTGAGGCATACGCAGCCGAGCGCGGCAATGTCGTGCGCGCGCGCAATGTATTGCTCCTGGCTGCCATCCCAGCCGTGCACGAGCAGGACGCCGGGCACCATCGTCGAAGCGGCGACCAGCGTTCCGGCAATGTGCTGGCCGTCTACGGGAATATCGATAACGTTATGTCGTGTCGCTGGCATACGGTTGGATCAATGCGTACTTGGTCAGGGCGCCGATCTGGCTGTCGATGCCACGATAGTGCACCGCCGCATCCGAAGGAATGGACGCCGCCGCGCCATACGCCTCAAAGCACGAGACGCGCAGGCGCTCCAGCGCCGGGTCGCGCCAGAAGCTCTCGAGCGCCATCATCTCGGCGCCGGTTGCGCCCCCACCCGCCACGACTGCTCCAGCACACCCGAGCGCCACGCGCCCCCGGCGCCCACGCCCTGCGCCACGTCGTAGTTCACGCGCGACGCAAGAAAGCCGGGAAAGCAGTCGATCACCGCCTGGTGGTAGCGCCGCGCCTGCTCGATGGCCAGGCACAGCGCCGGGCTGGGGCTGGTCTTGGCAAGCAGCGCGTCGAAGTTGCCGCGCACCAGCGTCAGGTCGGAACCGCCGTACACGCTCTGGCCTGCGTTGTCGGTCGTCATGCGCTGGCGGCCGAAATAGCTCACGATCATGTGGTCGACCATCACCTGCCCCACGCTGAAGGTGTCGGGCCGCTCGAGGTTCTCTTCGATCACCACGCCGTGCAGCGCGATCTCGCTCTCGTCCATGGCGGCCAGGCTGCGGTCCAGCGCATCGGCGCCGGTGACCATCGTCTGCCCCCGTCCGCCGGTGGCGCATACCGGCTTCACCCGCACCGGGCCGTTCTCGAGCAGGCGGCGCCCGGCCCATCGCGCATCCTCGGCAGAGAAGGCCGAGAACCCGTCGAGCGCTGCATGCGAGATGTCGGCCGCAAATCCGGGCGCCCACCCTTCAGGGCAGGCGGCCGCCCGTCCGACCAGCGGATGCGTGATGGCCTTGGTGGCCACGAAAGGGTATGGAACCACGCCCCCGAACAGGTCGTGCAGCGTCGAGATGCCGAGCGACCGCGCCTGCTGCGTGCTGGGCACGGTGTCGCTCGGCACGAAGTACAACGGCGTGTTCTCGTGCGCGCGCGAGGCGTCGTATTCGCCGGCAAAGCGAAACTGCTTCAGCGCCGCAAGGCGCTGGGCGAAGTTGCTGCGCGTGGCGCGTTCGTGTTCGCTGCCGTAGGCCTGCGGATCGGCGCTCCACACCACCACGCTGCCGCCGGTGCTCTTGAGGACGGTGTCCACGAGGGCGACTCCCGAGCTGAAAGAAGTGTCCATGGCTTGCGCTCCCGGCCTAGCGTGGGTCCGCCGTTCCGGGTTCGGCCATCCTGCGGTGCTGCTTGGCCAGCAACGCCGATGGCGTGACGTTGGCAACCGCGACCTGGAGCTTGTTCTTCCAGCCCGCGACCACGTCGCCTTCGCCGTTCATCATCGCTTCGAAGCCGATCTTCGCCACCTTGGACGGGTCGGCCTTCTTGTCGTCCTGGCCCACCTTGGTGTCGAGCATGTCGGCACGGTCGAAAAACTCGGTGTCGGTCGGCCCGGGCATCAGGCAGCTCACCGTCACGCCGCTGTCCTTCAGCTCTTCGCGCAGCGCAAAGGAGAACGAGTCCAGGAAGGCCTTGGTGCCGTTGTAAACCGCCTGGAAGCTGCCGGGCATGAAGCCCGCAATGGAGCCGGTGATGAGAATGCGCCCCTGCCCGCGCGCGCGCATCCCGCCGCCTATGGCATGAATCAGGTACAGCGTGCCGGTGATGTTGGTGTCGAGCACGTGCCGCGCGTCGGCAAAGTTCTGGTCGAGAAAGGCATGGCCGAGCCCTCGCCCGGCATTGGCGAGCAACGCATTGACCGGACGCTGCCCAGCCGCCGCCAGCAGGCGGTCGACCCCGTCGGTGGTGGAAAGATCGGCAAGCACGGGCTGCACCTCCACGCCCAGGCGGCGCAGTTGAACCGCGGCGTCCTCGATCTCGGGCTCATCGGCCGCAATCAGCAGATCGAAACCCTCATTGGCGCAGCAGCGCGCCAGTTCCAGCCCTATGCCGGACGAAGCGCCGGTCACGATGGCGAAGGGCCGCGTGAAAGCGGAAGTGCTCATCGGGGAAGTGTTCATCGGAATAACTCCTTGTGAACGATTGGCGGGGGCGCACGGAAGCAAACCGTGCATGTCGACAGCTCCCGCCCATGGTCGAACACCTTGCGATCCGGCGCAGCGGGATAACGCGCGTCGTTGTGAAAGAGGCCTCCTACGCGCCGCCCAAGCACCGGAGAACTCGGCGGCGACTTTCGCGGCCACGCGCAGCTTTCCTACGGGCTCGGCCATGCGCTTTGGGAAATCGTGAGGCTTCCCGCTGACTGGAGTTTTGCCGGCCCATGGCCTCACCTTCTTCCTCCCCGCCCCCACCCTCGCCTCCGCGCCCGCCGCCGGTCACACCGCCCTGCTGATCATCGACATGATCAGCTGCTGGGATTTTCCGGATGCGGAAAAATTATTGCCCGGCGCGCACGCCATTGCTGGACGCATCGCTGCCCTGAAGGCGCGATGCACCCGCGCCGGGGCGCCCACCATCTACGTCAACGACAACCGCGGACGCTGGCGCTCCGACTTTCCGAAACTGGTGGAGATGTCGCTGGCCTCCGGCGGGGCCGGCGCCGAAATCACATCGGCGCTGCTGCCGGGCGAAAAAGACTACTTTGTGCTGAAGCCCAAGCAGTCCGCCTTCTTCGCGACCCCGCTCGAGTTGCTGCTCGCCTACCTGAACGCAAGGCGGCTGATCGTGACCGGCGTGGCCAGCGACCAATGCATCTGGGCCACGCTGGCCGATGCGGGCATGCGCGACCTGGAAGCGCTGGCACCCCGCGATTGCGTTGCTTCGCAAACACCGGAGCGCAACCAACGGTTTCTGCGCCAGGCGGAAGAAGCGCTGCTGGTTCGCACCACACCCGGCCCGCGCATCCGCCTGCCCGCGAAACGCTGAGCGGGCCGGCGTCAGAAGTTCAAGAGGCGCCGCCGCCGCTGGGCCCGCTCGCGGCGGACTGCTTGGAGCGGTCCGGCTCGGCCGGCTGCGAAATGATGTTGAGCGTATCGCCCGCCTTGCCGATGTCGCCCTTGGCGGCCGTGTCGCCCAGCGACAGCATGCCCACGAGCCGCCGGTCGCGGTCTACCACCGGCATTCGGCGCACCTGGTAGCCGGCCATTTCATTCATCACCGTTTCGACGTTGTCGCTTTCGGTGCACCACTTGACGTCCTTCGTCATCACCTCTGACAGAGAAGTGTCCAGGGGCGCTCCTGCGCCACCACGCGCAGCACGATGTCGCGGTCGGTCACAATGCCCAGCAGGCGCTGGCCGTCGCACACCGGAATGGCGCCGATGTCCAGCTCGTCCATCGCCTGGGCGGCCAGTGCCACCGAATCGGCGGGCGAAAGGGTTCGTACGCCGCGGGTCATCCGTTCGGAAACTCGGGTCATTGCGGATCTCCTTGATTGCCTGGGGTCAGCCGCTACGGTGCTCGGCGTTGCGCTTGCGCGTTGCAGCGGCCTTCTTGGCGGATGCGGAACGTTCGGCGGCGGTTCGCGATGCTGCCGCAGCGCCGCCCTTGTGGCCGCCCTTGCGCGACGGGGCGTGGTTCTCGGCCTTGCCGCGGCCGCTGCCGCTCTTCTTGCCGCCGCCGGTCTCGGCGTTGACGGTGGCCCAGGCACGCTTTTCGGCCTCGGCCTTGCCGACACCGCGGTGCTCGTAGCTTTCCTCGATGTGCTCGGCCTTGCGTTTCTGCTTGTCCGTGTAGGACGACTTGTCACCTCGTGGCATTGCTTTCTCCTGAAGGGTGAAGATGCCCTGCATCGTGCGCCTGCCCTCTGCGCCGTGGGTCGGAGGACGCAGGACCTGCGCGTGGGAGCAGTCTGGCGGCGGCGCAGCGCCGCGCAACGCCATGCCGCTGTGGGATTGCGCCGACGCCTCCTGAAGCCGATTGCACGACACCCGCTGCGCCCGCACCCGCCGAACATGGGGTGGTGGTGGCCGCCCCTCGCCACCGAAGGGCGCATCGATGATGAACCTGTCCGATCTTTTCTCCCCCGACCAGCCGCTGCTTGAAATGGTGATCCGAGGCAGCGCGATCTACTGGTTTCTCCTGATCGTCTTTCGCTTCGTGCTGCGACGCGACGTGGGCTCGATGAGCATGGCCGACCTGCTGTTCATCGTGCTCGTGGCCGACGCGTCGAGCAATGCGATGCAGGGCGAATACAGGTCTGTCACCAACGGTGTGACGCTGCTGGCCACATTGATCGGATGGAACTACCTGCTCGACCTGCTCGGCTACCGCTACGCGTGGGTGGCAAGGGTGCTGGCTCCCCCGCCCGAGCCGCTGGTGCGCCACGGACGGCTGGTGGCCCGCACGCTGCGCAAGGAGCGCATCAGCGTCGACGAACTGATGGCCAAGCTGCGGGAACACGGCATCGACGATCTCGGCCTGGTCCGGGTCGCGCTGCTCGAGGCCGACGGAAAGATCAGCGTCATCCGCAACCGATAGCAACCCACCGCATCCATAGCAACCGACAAACGCCGGCGCGTCCGGCAGATGGAGTTTCAATGAAGCAGACAGTCAGCGATTTCGTGGTGCAACGCCTGTACGACTGGGGCGTGCGGCGCATCTATGGCTACCCCGGCGATGGCATCAACGGCCTGATGGGCGCGCTCGACCGGGCCGACGGCTCCATCGAATTCGTTCAAAGCCGGCATGAGGAGCTTGCCGCCTTCATGGCCTGCGCGCACGCCAAGTTCTCGGGCGAGGTGGGTGTGTGCCTGGCCACATCGGGGCCCGGCGCAATCCACCTCCTGAACGGGCTCTACGATGCGAAGCTGGACCACCAGCCCGTGGTCGCCATCGTCGGCCAGCAGAAACGCAGCGCCCTGGGCGGCGACTACCAGCAGGAGGTGGACCTTGTCTCGCTGTTCAAGGACGTGGCGCACGAGTTCGTGCAGATGGCCTCCAGCGCGGAGCAGGCCCGCCACCTGATCGACCGCGCGATGCGCATCGCACGCGACCGCCGCGCGGTAACCTGCGTGATCTTTCCCAACGACGTGCAGGACCTGCCCGCCGTGCCGGTGCCGCCGCGCGAGCACGGCACCGTGCACAGCGGCATCGGCGCCACGGCCACCGCGGTGGTGCCCGAATCGCCCGCCTTGCAGCGCGCGGCCGAAATCATCAATGCCGGAAGCAAGGTCGCGATCCTCGCGGGTGCGGGTGCCCTGCACGCTACCGACGAATTGATCCACGTGGCCGAGCGCCTTGGCGCGGGCGTTGCCAAGGCCTTGCTCGGCAAGGCCGCGGTGCCTGACGACCTCCCCTTCGTGACCGGCGCCATCGGCGTGCTGGGCACGCGGCCGAGCTCGCGAATGATGGAAGACTGCGACACCCTGCTGATGGTGGGCTCGTCGTTTCCGTATGCGGAGTTTTTGCCGCCCGAGGGCCGCGCGCGCTGCGTGCAGATCGACACCGACCCGCGCGCCATCGGCCTGCGCTACCCCACGGAACTGGGCCTGGTCGGAGACAGCCGCGCCACGCTTGCCGCCCTGCTGCCGCTGCTGGAGCACAAGGAACACGGCCCGTGGCGCCGCGGCATCGAGGCCGAGGTGTCCAAATGGTGGCGGGTGCTCGAGGCACGCGCCCATGTGGAGGCATCGCCGCTCAACCCGCAGCGCGTGTTCTGGGAGCTCTCCCCGCGGCTGCCCGAACAGGCGGTGCTCACGTGCGACAGCGGCACGGCGGCCAACTGGTATGCCCGCGATGTCAAGCTGCGCCGCGGCATGAAGGCCAGCCTTTCGGGCGGCCTGGCCACCATGGGGCCCGCCGTTCCCTACGCCATCGCGGCCAAGCTGGTTCACCCGGACCGGGCGGTGGTTGCCATGCTGGGCGACGGTGCCATGCAGATGAACGGCCTGAACGCGCTCATCACCCTCGCGCGCATGTGGCGCGACTGGGCCGACCCGCGCCTGGTGGTGATGGTGCTCAACAACCGCGACCTCAATCTCGTGACCTGGGAGCAGCGCGTGCTTGGCGGCGATCCGAAGTTCGAAGCCTCGCAGGTGCTGCCTGATTTTCCGTACGCGCGCTTCGCGGAAATGCTCGGCCTGGGCGCCATGCGTGTCGACACGCCCGAAGCGATCGGCCCCGCATGGGATGCCGCCTTTTCGGCCGACCGCCCCATGCTGCTCGAGATGGTGACCGACGCGGCCGTGCCGCCGCTGCCGCCCGATGTGTCGCTTGCGCAGGCCAAGGCCTACCTCTCGGCGCTTTGGCATGGGGACCCCGAGGCGATGCGCACCATCAAGGCCGCCGCGCGGGAATACTGGGCCAGCGCAACGGCCTGAGCCGCTGCGCCGCTGACCCACTACCCGCCGGTCCGGATGCCCGCCCTCGCCTTCGATTCTTCTTCGCTGGCGCGCGAGAGGCATGCGGCCTTGTCGCCGCCCTGACGCTGGTTGCACTTCTCCCTGGCCACCTCGTAGTTCACCGCCACTCTGGTTTCGGCAAGGCGGCGGGCACTCGCATCGCTGGGGCTGCGCTGATGGTCGAGCTCGGCCGTCGCGATCTTCTCGCGGCCCTGGGCTTCCTTGATGCAGACGGTTCGTGCGGGTTCGGCCTGGGTTTCGCACTGGCCCAGCGCCGCCTTGAGGTTGGCGCCGATGCGTTCGCGCGCGGCGCCGTATTCGACCATGGCCGGATCGATCTCGGCCGGGTGCGGCCGGGTGTCTTGCGCACTTGCCGCGGCTGCGACAACCCACAGCAGTGCGGCAGCGAACAACGCGTAAAGCTCGTGTTGCATGGTTTGCATGGCAATCTCCTGTACGTTCGCGTTCAGCCAGTGTGGGCGCCGCATCGGCCCGGCCGGTAGGACGTGCGCCCAAGCCTCCCGGGGGCGCCGCCGACGCGCAGCACCCTCGGCAATTCCCCCGGGGAGCGTCAGCATGTGCTTACGGATGCTTCGCGACGCGTCCTACCGGTGCGGCTCGGGCGACTTCTATATTGATTTCAGACGCCGAATCCTTTCTTGCAGAACAACCACCGGCGTCAAGGAGATCATCATGAAGAAGCTGTTAGTGATTTGCGCCGCGGCATCGTGCCTTGGAATGGTCCAGGTGCACGCGCAGGTGAACACGACCCCCTCGGCGGCAACCGATCCGGCCATGGCCGAATTCAAGGCGGCCCGCGACAAGATCTCGGCCGACTACAAGGCCGACAAGGCGGCCTGCGACGCCATGAAGGACAACGCCAAGGACGTCTGCATGGAACAAGCCAAGGGCAAGGAAAAGATTGCCAAGGCCGAACTCGACCAGAAGCAGAAGCCCAGCGACGGCAATGCCCGCAAGGTGGCCGAAGCCAAGGTGGAAGTAGCTTATGAGGTTGCCAAGGAAAAGTGCGACGACCAGAAGGGCGACGCCAAGGACGCTTGCGTGAAGCAAGCCAAGGCCGACCAGGAAAAGGGCAAGGCCGAGATCAAGGCCATGAAGAAGTGACACCCAAGTGACGGGAGTCATTCCACAAGCCTGCGCCGGGACGACGAAGCGGTGAAGCCCGTGCAAACGCTCGCCATTTCCGAGACCCTGCGCACGCAGCTGTCCGCCGAAAATCTCCTGGCCATCAATTCGCATGGCCAGGAGGTTCTTCATGGGCTGGACTTCGACGAGTCGCAGCTCCTTGTGGACTGCAGGGAACAACCGCCGGCCGATGCCTCCATGCAGGAGCGATGCGCCGAGCTCGTCATCAAGCACGAGCGCGCTCGGTTGCGCATTGCCACTGTCGACGACGAACGCACTGCCGCGAAGTTCTAGCCTGGCAGCCGCCCTCAGCGCAAGGTTGCAAGGTACGCTGCGATGTCGCGCGCGTCCTGCTCGGTCACGCCCAGTTCCGGCATGGCCGTCAGCGGATCGACCTCTTTTGTATGCCGCAGCCAGCGCACCATGTTGTCGGGCGTGTTGGCCAGCTTTCCGGCAATGAGGGTGCGCCCCCTATTCCCGCGAGCGGCGGGCCGACGTGTGGAGACGAGCTGGTGACGCCCGGAATGGTGTGGCAGGCGCTGCAGGCGTACTGGTGAAGCGCCCGCTTGCCGCGGTCGGCATCGCCCACGCGAACCGATGCGCCATCCGGAGCCGCGCCGCATGCCGAACCCGTTGATGCGCCCTGCGCGCCGGTCGCGTCGAAGCGCGTGGCTTCGGCATATTGCTGCGGCGTCAAATCGGGAAGCCGCGCAAGAAACGCCACCACCGACCACAGCTCTTCCTCCGACAACCGGTATTCCCAGGCCGGCATGCCGCTCATCTTGATGCCGTGCTTGGTGAGCCAATACAGCTCGCGCGGCTTCCAGTGGTGCCGTGCGTCCACCAGCGGGCCGGGCAGCGGCTGCATGCTCTTTCCGATGTCGCCCTGCGCCACGCCCGGCGCGCCGTGGCACTGAACGCACTTGTCGCGAAAGCACGCCGCGCCGCGCATCACCAGCAGCTCGTCGTCGAGCTTCGGCGTCTCGATGTTGCGGGCCCGCAGCTTGACCGACTGGTGCATGGCGGTTTCGAGCAGCGAATACACAGGCTGCGTGTGCTGCACCGTGGCGGCCACGTTGTACAGCCCGCCGTACACCACCAGCGCGCCCGCCGCCGCGCCTGCAAGGCCCAGCGCGGCAATGGTGAGAAGAACGGTCTTGGGTGCACCCATCGGCAACATTCAATTGGCGGCATTGTCCGACGCGCACCGGCGCCGCCGTGTCGGCGCAAGCCGCGTTCCTGTCCGCACAATCGCGGCATGCTGGCCGCCCTGCCGTACCGCGCCGTGTTCCCGTTCGCCGTACACCCGCTCGCCCTGCTGTTGCTGGCGCTGCTCTCGGGCGCGTGCACGTCGCAGGAGAGCGGCCCTGCGTTCGACCATGCGCCGCGGGCGCAGGTGGAAAGAGGAAGACTGCTGCTCGCGCAATACCAGTGCGGCAGCTGCCATGCGATTCCCGACGTGCAGGCGGCCCGCGGACGCATGGGGCCGACGCTGGCCTCGTTCGGGCGCCGCAGCTACATCGCGGGACATGTGCCGAACGGACCCGAGCACCTCGTCCGCTGGATCGTCGCACCGGGGGCGTTGGTGCCTGGCACCCTCATGCCGGCAATGGGCGTTTCGCCCGATGATGCGCGCGACATGGCGGCCTACCTGCTCTCACTCGAATGAGCGAAGGCCCGCCGCAATCCGCACTCCGGGCCGCTGGGCCGGTCGCCGAGACGCTGCTCGAGGTGAGCGGCGTGCTGGTGGTGGGCGGCACGCTGATCTTCGCCGGCGTGATGCTGCTGCTGGTGCTAGCCATGCGGCGCCGCAAGGGCACCGTGAACGCGCGCTGGTGGCTGATTGGCGGCGGCCTGGTGTTTCCGACGGTGGTACTCACCGCGCTCTTCTTCTACAGCGAATGGCACCGGCCGCCGTGGCGGCCGATTCCACCGCCCGGCGCGCTGATCGTGGGCGTGACGGGCCACATGTGGTGGTGGGAGGTGCGCTACCGCGACCCGGCCACCGGCGCCGAAGTGGTCACAGCAAACGAAATCCGCATTCCGGTGGGGCGGCCCGTCTACTTTGGGCTTGGCAGCGCCGACGTGATCCACAGCTTCTGGGTGCCTTCGCTCGGCGGCAAGATGGACATGGTGCCGGGCCGCGTGCAGCACCTGCAGCTGCAGGCCGACCGGCCCGGCACCTGGCGCGGCCAGTGCGCCGAATATTGCGGCGAGCAGCACGCGCGCATGGCGCTGCACGTGGTGGCTGAGGAGCCCGCGGCCTTCGATGCCTGGCTTGCGGCGCAGGCAAAACCCGCGGCCACTTCAGCCACTTCAGCCACTTCGCCCGCGTTGCCGCGCGAGGTCGAGCGCGGCCGCGAAGCCTTTCTTGCGCACCGTTGCAACGCCTGCCACACCGTGCGCGGCGTGAGCGAAGAAAGCCGCCTTGGCCCCGACCTCACCCACGTCGGCAGCCGGCTGCACCTGGGCGCCGGCACCGTGCCCAACGACCCCGCCCAACTGGCCGCGTGGGTGGCCCACACGCAGCAGCTCAAGCCGGGTGCACGCATGCCTTCGTCCAGTAATCGCATCGGCGAGGCCGACCTTCAACTGATCGCGGCCTGGCTCGCGCAACTGAAATGATCCACGCTGCGAACGACGTTGCAAACCTGCCGCCGCGCCCCGAGGGAGAGCGCGAGGCGCTGGAGCGAGCCTGGGAGCCGCCCACCGGCTGGCGCCAGCTTTCGGCCGTCAACAACACGCGCATCGGCGTGTTCTACATTGCCGCGGCCATGCTGTTCTTTGTGCTGGCCGGCATCCTGGCACTGCTGATGCGCACGCAGCTGGCGGTGCCCGGCAACGGCCTGATCGACGCCAACACCTACAACCAGCTCTTCACGATGCACGGCACCGTGATGATGTTCCTGTTTGCGGTGCCCATCGTCGAGGCCGTGGCCATCTACTTGCTGCCCGGCATGCTCGGTGCGCGCGACCTGCCGTTTCCGCTGCTCTCGGCTTATGCGTTCTGGGCCTACTTCATCGGCGGCCTGGCCTTCTTCTGCACCATCTTCTTCGGCGAATCTCCGGACGGCGGCTGGTTCATGTACCCGCCGCTCACCGGCAAGGAGTTTTCTCCCGGGCGCGGCGCAGACTGGTGGCTGCTGGGCATCGGGTTCATCGAAATCTCGGCCATTGCGGGCGCCATCGAGTTAATCGTGGGCATTCTCTTCACGCGCGCGCCGGGCATGAAGCTGATGCGCATGCCCATCTTTGCCTGGGCCATGCTGGTGAGCGCGCTCATGATCGTCATCGCGTTTCCGGCCGTGATTGCCGCCACCATGCTGCTGGAGCTGGAACGCGCGTTCGACTGGCCCTTCTTCATTCCCGCGCGCGGCGGCGATCCGCTGCTGTGGCAACACCTGTTCTGGTTCTTCGGCCACCCGGAGGTCTACATCATCTTCCTGCCAGCAGCGGGCATGGTCTCGATGATGGTGGCCACGCTGGCGGGCACGCCGCTCGTGGGCCACCGGGCCGTGGTGCTGGCGCTCATCGGCGTGGGCGTGGTGAGCTTTGCGCTGTGGGCGCACCACATGTTTACCGCGGGCCTGGGCAACCTCTCGCTGCTGATCGTGTCGGCAGCGAGCTTCATCGTTGCCATACCGAGCGGCGTGCAGGTGTTCGCATGGATTGCCACCTTCTGGCGCGGCCGCGTGGCGCTGAACGCGCCCACGCTGTTTTTGCTGGGCTTTCATTTCATCTTTGTGCTGGGCGGCCTCACCGGGGTGATGGTGGCGGTGCTGCCCTTCGACTGGCAGGCGCACGACAGCTACTTCATCGTTGCGCACCTGCACTACGTGCTGATCGGCGGCATGGTGTTTCCGGTGTTCGCGGGGTTTTACTACTGGGCACCGCTCTTCAATGGCCACTGCCTCTCGGAGCGCTGGGGCCGCTGGGTGTTCGGGCTCATGTTCGGCGGCTTCAACCTCACGTTCTTTCCGATGCACGTTGCGGGCATGCTCGGCATGCCGCGGCGCGTGTACACCTATGACGGCAGCCTGGGCTGGAACGCGCTCAACATGCTGTCGACCGTGGGCGCCTACATCCTGGCCGCCGGCGTGCTGCTCTTTTTCATCGATGCGTTCCGCACGCTGCGGCGGCCGTCCACCGACCACGGCAATCCCTGGCGCGCGGGCACGCTCGAATGGCTGCCGCCGCGCGAATACGGCGCGCGCAGCATTCCGCAGGTCGATTCGGCCTATCCGCTGTGGAACAACCCCGCGCTCCCGCAGGAGGTCGAGGCCGGCCACCACTGGCTGCCCGGCACGGTGTTCGGCGGCCGGGAAACGCTGATGACCAGCCTGCGCGACGCACGGCCGCTGCACCTGCTGCGCCTGCCCACGGACAGCTGGTGGCCGCTGGGAGCGGCCGCGGGCACGGCGGGCTTCTTTCTTCTGTTGACGGTTTCGCAGCCCATCCCTGCGTTTGCATGCGGCGTGCTCGCGGTGGCGTTCATCCTGCGCTGGTTGTGGGATTCGGATCTTCCGCCGCCGGTTGCGACGGTGGACGTGGGCCGGGGCGTGCGCCTGCCGGTCGGCGCGCATGGCAGCACGTCGCATTCATGGTGGGCGATGATCGTTCTGATTGCGGTGGACATGACGATCTTCGTCTCGCTGCTCTACACCCACGTGCACCTGGCAATGGCAAGCGATGTGTGCCCTCCGCCCGGTGCCGCGCTGCCGGCCATGCGCTGGCCGCTGGCTGCGGCCCTGCTGCTCGCGGCCAGCTCGGGCGCCATGCTGGCGGCCACGCGCATGGTTCGCGCCTCACAGGCGCGCGGCCAGCGCTGGCTGCGCGTGCTCGTGGCGCTCGCCATGGCCGGCGCTGCAGCCTCAGCCGCGCTCGACATCGGCGGCCATCTGCTGGCGGCGCTCGACCCGCGTGCGCAAGGCTGGAGCGCATCGGTCGGCATGCTGCTGGGCTACCAAGCCTTTCACATCGCCGTGCTGATGCTGATGGGCGGCTACGTGCTGGTGCGCTCCTGGGCAGGCCGGCTGCTGCCCACGGCGCGCGCGACCATCGACAACACCGGGCTCATGTGGCACTGCGTCACAGCGCAGGGAATCATCGGTGTGCTGACTGTGCAACTGGTGCCGCGGCTGCTGGGTTGAGCCGCTACGCAGCCGGCGCCTCTGCACCAATCATCCAGCAGGCCGCGGTGAAGCGAACCTCGCTGCCGCGCACATAGGGTTCGAACGCCGCGCGCACGGTCGCTACAACCTGCGCCCGCCTGCGCTCGTCCGTCTCGTCCTGAAGCACCAGGCCGACCGGGCCGAGCCGCGTGATATAGCCCTTCAGATCGCTCTCGGGCAAAGTGCATTCCACATCGATGGGCCGGATGTCGACGCCGGCCCAGCCGCTCTCTTCCAGGATGGAAGCGACCCGGTCCCGGTCCGCAAAAGCGAACTGCCCAGGAGCGCCCGGCTTGCGGGCCGGAAGGTTCGGCAGCAACGGTGCCGCGGCGCGCTCGGCCGTGGTCATGAACGGGTTCTCCGCGGCGCCGCGCCATGCAATGGCCCGAAGCTTCGCGCCGCCCTTGGCCGCATTCAGCAGGTTGGAAAAAGCCTGGACCGGGCTGTCGAAGAACATCACGCCGAAGCGCGAAACGATCATGTCGAAGCTCGCCGGCTCGAACGGGTGCCTCTGCACATCGCCGCACACAAAGCTTGCCGGTGCGCCTTCGCGCCCGGCGCGTGCCCGCGCGACGGCAATCATCGGCTCTGAAATATCGGCGCCGGTGCAGCCGCCCTCCGTGCCGAGCGCACGTGCAATGGCCAGCGTTGTCGCACCTGTGCCGCAGCCTACGTCGAGTACCCGGCGCCCGTGCGCGGTGCGCACCTCATTCACGAGCAGGTGTTCGAACGGCGTGAACAACCGGTCGAGCGACTCCTGCGCATCGACCCAGGCGCGCCCCGCGCGACCGTTCCAGAGTGCGGCTTGCTCGTTGTCTTCCGTGTACTGCTTGATCTTCATGATCGTTTTCCTTGCATGCCCGAACGGGCGGAAGCTAGACTTTGCAACTTCAAGTCGACTTGAGGTCAAGTGGTGGCAGCAACTCATCTGGACATTGCCGAAGTGGCGCAGCAATCCGGCGTTCCCGCATCGACGCTGCGCTTCTACGAAGAGAAAGGGCTCATCGCCTCCACCGGCCGGCGCGGCTTGCGCCGCCTGTTCGATGCGGGCGTGCTCGAGCGGCTGGCGCTGATCGCGGTGGGTCGCTCCGCCGGCTTTTCGCTCGAAGAGATCGGCCGCATGTTCGCGCCCGGCGGAATACCGCGCATCGACAGGCAGATGCTCGCGGCCAAGGCCGACGAGCTCGACAAGACCATTCGCAAGCTCAGCGCCATGCGGGACGGCCTGCGCCATGCCGCCGCCTGCCCCGCGCCCAGCCACATGGAATGCCCGACGTTCCAACGCATCTTGCGGGCTGCGGCGTCCGGGGCGGCCAAGCGTTCGCCCAAGGCAAGTGCACTAAGATCCGCCCGCTCCTGAACTCGGCCACTGGCCTTGCATTGCCCATGACGCATTACCTGCGCCGCGTTCTCTGTGTCTTGCTGTGCCTGCCGGTGTGGGCCTTGGCCTCGGAGCCGTCCCGATTTGCCGCCGCCCTGCGCGAAACAACGGTAGGCGACAACGCAGCGCAGGCTTTCTTCCTCGTCGGCCAGTTGCGTAGCGCGGGGGCGCCCCGCGCCGACGTCGATGCCTTGCGCCGCGAACTCCTGCATGCGTATGTGGCGCAGGTCACCAGCCCGGCCGCTCCACCCGCGCCCCGGCCGGGCGCGTGGGAATCCTTCAAGCGCCGCTTGCCCTGGATGGCATCCGCCCCTGAAGACACCGTGGCCGCCGCAATTGCACGCGGCCACACGCGAAGCGACGTGCTCGACGCTTCCTTTCGCGCCGCCTGGCAAGGGGCGCTCAACCACGGGCTGATTCCGCGCTGGGAGACTGGCGCCGCGCGCGCCCTTCTTCACCATCATGATGCGCGACATGGAACCCGTCGCACCCGGCCTGTGGGCCGCACCGACGAGCGGCGGCAGGGTTCGCCTGATGCTGGCGCTGCGCCTGGCCAACACCTCCACGCGGCCGCTCCCCGTCTTCCGGCCCGACATCGTTCTGGGCGGCCTGGCGTTTGCGTGCACCTGGGATCGCCCGGAACAAAACCTGAGCGAAATGCAGGCCAACGCTGTGACCATGGTGCAGCCCGGCGCGGCGTCCGAACCGCTGGCCTGCGAGGCGCAGCCAGCCCCCATGCATTGGCGCGAGCAGTTGCCGGCGCTCATGACGGCCGGCGGCGATGCCGCCGCAAAGCCGCTCCTGGTGCCGCACGACATGGACAACGCCCGGCGCGTGTATCACCTCGAACTCGCCCTGAGGGACCTTGCGCCGCAAGACGAAACCTGGGGCCGGCGGCGGCTGATTGCGCAGCAGGAACCGGCGCGGCAATGGGCGCCCGGCGCAAACCCGCTGGAGCCACCCGTGTCCAGCCATTGGGCCGTGGGCCCGCACAAAGGCTGGAAGTCGTCTGCCGAGGCGCTGAAGAATTTCATGGCGGCCACCGTGCTCGCGCTTGGCTTGTTTGCCGCGGGGCGCGGCCTGCTGCGCGTCGGCATGCCGAAGTTCGCCGTGGCCGCGGGTACGTTGCTGGCCGGCCTTGGCATGACGGCACTGGCCGCCGCCAGCCTGGGCCGCGGTGGCACGGGCTATGCCCATCCGCTGTACACCGGCATCGGCATATGGAGTGTGTACTTCGGCCCCGTTCTGCTGGGCGTGCTGGCGCTGCATGGCATGCACAAGCTGGTGGATGACGAAGGAACCACCTGGTGGGAGACCGTGGTCAAAGGCTGGCGCAAGACGCTCGACCTGGGCTCCGCCACCAGCCGCGCCGAGTTCTGGGGCTTTGTCGCGCACTGCGCCTGGTTGTGGGCCCTTGCACGCATCTGCCTCGCGCCGCTGGACCGCTGGATCGGCCTTGTGCTGTTGCTGCCGCTGGCCACCATCACCGTGCGGCGGCTGCGCAGCATGTCCCCAGCCGAGATGCTCGGCATGGGCTTGACCACCGTCGGGCTGGCGCTGCTGATCTTGATCTGACCTGCGCCATTGCGCGGGCGGACTCCTACAGCACGATCATCGCCTGGCCGATGCGCCGGAATTTTTGCAGGCCGAAAGTTGCATCTCTGGGCATTGCAACATTCAACGCCGTCATCCCCAGAAATGCCGGCCGGAGACATCCTTCCATGACAAGCGCCAATCCGGTTATTTCTTCAGAGCGTGTCGAGGGGACTGCCGTCTACAACGCGGCGGGCGACAAACTCGGCACCATCGACGACCTCATGATCGACAAGGTTTCAGGCCAGGTCCGCTACGCCGTGATGGAGTTCGGCGGCTTCCTGGGCATGGGCACCGACCGCTATCCCATTCCGTGGCCCATGCTGAAGTACGACACCGCGCAAGATGGGTATGTGGTGCCGCTGGACAAGGCACAGCTCGAAGGCGCGCCCAAGTATGCGAGCGACCGCGTGCCGGACTACGACGACAAATACAGCGGCACGGTGGACAAGTACTACGGGCTGTAAAGAGCTAGAGGGGTTCGGCGGGCGCACCCGCCGAGCCATGGGGCGACAGAGAGAAGCCCCTCAATCGACCTTCGACGCCTGGAAGTAAGGCTGCGAAGACTCCATGAACGCGTGGTGCAGGCGGGCAAGCTCGCGCGCAAGTTGCTGTGCTTGCGAGCGGCCTTGCTCCGAGCCTGCTTTCATCTCGCGAACGGCGGCCTCGAAGCGAACGGTCGCGTCCTTCCACTCTTCGTAGCGCGCCAGGAACTCGTCCCAGTCGAGAGCATTTTCCGCCCGGCTGCCTTCGAGCGGTGTTTCTCCGCGCGCGGCTTGGAGCTCCCAGGGACTTGCCTCGACGTTCGGCCCCTCGGTGAATTCGTCGGCGGCTTGTTTCAAGTCTGCCGGCGAAGGCGCGGGGTGACCGGGGCTATGAGATCCGCTCTTGTCGACTGGTTGGTGAGATTCAGCCATGAGATTCTCCTGAAAGTTTCTTCATGGCACGGTCTGCGAGTTTGGGGAGAGAGGATGTCGGACAGATGCCGGGAAGGTGGTCGGTTCATTGGGAGTCAGCAAGTCGCGCGGTTGTCGGAACTGGGTTGCTCAGCCTCTGAACGCAGCCCAAGGCATCCGGGCAAACGCCTCGTCGAGCACAACCACATTGCCGTTCACCGCCAGCGACTCGCCGCTCAACACGTTCTCCAACCCCGCACTTCCAAACCCCTCAGGCAACACAACCTTCGTCCCGCGCCACGCATCCGCCCCGGGAAGCACCGGTGCGCCACCCTGCCCCTCACCCCGCGCAACACCCGCAAACAACCGCCCCGCAATCACCACCAGCATCCGCCCTTCATGCCTCCGCGCAAAGGCCACCACATGCCGGGCCAGCGGCCCTTCGACCGTGAGCCCTTCATAGCTGCCGTCGCGGAAAAGCTCCGCATGCTCACGCCGCAGCGACAGCATCCGCCAGATGAACCAGAGCTTTGCGCTCCCATCGTGCGGTGCCTCGGCGAGCGACTGCACCCGCGCCGGCAGATCGGCTTCGCCGGCCATCGCCTGAAGCTGATCGAGCCGCTTGCTGCGCAGTTCATAGTCCACCGGCCGCCGGTTGTCGGGGTCGACCAAACTCAGGTCGATGAGCTCACTGCCCTGATACAGATCGGGCACGCCCGGCGAGGCGTACTTCAGCAGCGTCAGCGTCAGGCCGTTCCACGCCCCGAACCATGAGAGGCGATCGGCCATGCGCTGGATGTCGGCAAGGCAGCCGCCTTGCGAACGATCGGAAAGAATCTTTCGTACCAAGGCCTCCAGCGCCTCTTCGTACTGCGCGTCGGGCTGGGTCCAGCGCGTGTGCGACTTGGATTCGCGTGCGGCCTTTTGCATGTACTGCAGCACGCGCTGTTCATACGCCGGCGCAGCTTCGGCGCTGAGTCCGCCGAAGGGCAAGGTGCCGAGCAGGGTCTGGTAGAGCAGGTACTCGTCCGCGCGCGAAGGCGCCGCAGCCTCGTTCCCGCCACAGCAGAGCGCATGCCAACGCGCCAGCGCTTCGCGCCACTCGTCCGGCATTTCCGAGAGCACGTCGATGCGGTTGCGCACATCTTCCGAGCGCTTGTTGTCATGCGTCGAAGTGGCGAGCATGGTGTGCGGCCAGTGCCGCGCACGGTCGGCGCTGAGCGTATGGAACTCATCCACATCGAAGCCGAACTGATCGGGCTCGCCGCCCACCTCGTTGAGCGCACTGAGCGGAAAGTAGCGGTAGAAGGCGGTGTCTTCCACGCCCTTGGCCGCGACGGGCGCGCTGAACTGCTGAAAGCGCACCGCGAACCGGCGCACGCGCTCGGCCAGTGCCGGGGTTGCACGCTCGGCGGCCTCGCCGCGCAGCGAGCGGCGCACAAAGGCGAAGATGGAACGGTCGGCATCGAGGCTCTGGCGTTCGGCGGCGTCCGTAGCGGCATCGATGAAATGCGCGTCCTGCACCGATGGCGCATCGACGATATAGGTGCGGTACACCGGCATGCATGCCGCCACGCCGGCCAGTGCGCGGCGCAGCGCGTTGAGCGTGTAGTCGCGCGTGGTGCGGTCGGCGCGCGCAATTCGCAGCAGCTCGGTGGAGAGTACGTTCAGTTCCGAGGCGAGCGCGCTGCGCATGACCTCGTGCTTGCCTGCGCGGGCCACGGCATCGAAATCTTGCGCATCGCCGGTGAAGCGGTGCCAGGTTTGCCGCAGCGCGTCAGCCGCGGCCGTGTCCACCAGCACGCCGTTGGCCACGTTGGCAAAACGGTAGCCGGTGGTGCCGTGCACATGCCATTCAACGGGCACTTCTTCTTCGGAGGCGGCGATTTTCTCGGCGACCACATACAGCGGGCGCTGAGGCCTGCCGTCGGCCCCCGGGGCCGGCAGCACGATGCCGGCGCGGCGCGCGTAGCCTTCCTGCAGTTGCCTGAAGTAGCGCGCGGGGTCGTACAACCCGTCGGGGTGATCGATGCGCAGGCCGTCCACCACGCCGGCCGCGGCCAGGTCCAGCGCAAAGGACTGCGTGGCCTCGAAGACCTCGTCGCGCTCCATGCGCACCGCCGCCAGGTCGTTGATGTCGAAGAAGCGCCGGTAGTTGATTTCGTCTGCCGCCACACGCCAGTACGCAAGCCGGTAGGCCTGCACCTCGATGAGCCGGTGCAGCTCGTCGCGCGCGTTGTCCGATGCCAGGTTGAGTTCGGCCACCGCAGCGAGCACGGCGCGCGCCAGCGCGGGATGCGCCTGCACCAGCTGCGCAAGGCGGGCCTTGAACAGCTCCTTGTCGCGCACGCGCTCCGTGCGCTCTGAAGGCGCTTTCGCATGACGGGCCGGCAGGTGGCCGAAGGCTGTCGCAAGACTGGCGAGCTCCGCCGCAAGCGCCGGGTCTCTGAGATGCGGCAGCGCGCGGCCCAGCACCACCGGATAGCTTTCGGGCGCGAGCGGAAACCGGTGGTCGAAGTAGCGCAGCGCAAAGCTCCCCCTGCGCCGCTTCGAAATGCAGCACCAGGTCGCCGCTGGAGAGCACCTCGCCGTAGTGGCCGCCTAGCACCGGCAGCAGCACCTTGCCGGTCAGCTCCTCGTTGAGCGGCTGCCAGTCGATGTCGAAATACTGCGCGAAGAGCGAGGCCGGGCCGTTCTCCAGCACGTCCATCCACCACGCGTTGTCGGCACCGAGCACGCCCATGTGGTTGGGCACCATGTCGAGCAGCTGCCCGAGGCCGTTGGCCTGCAGCGCCTCGACAAAGCGCGCGAAGCCTTCGGCGCCGCCAAGCTCGGGGTTGATCTCCGCATGGGCCACCACGTCGTAGCCGTGGGTGCTGCCCGCGCGGGCCCGCTGAATGGGCGAGCAGTACACATGGCTCACGCCGAGCTGCGCCAGGTAAGGCAGCACGCGAATGGCATCGTCGAAGCTGAAGCCCTTGTGGAACTGCAGGCGGTAGGTGGCCCGCGGCACGCGCGCCTGCAGAAGCGGCGCCGGCTCCGCGCTTGCGCTGCGTCTAGGCCGCGCCGCGCGCAGGTGCCCGGCCAGGCCTTGCATGGCATCGCTCGCGGCCAGCGCCTCCACCGGCGACGAAAGCTTGCGTCGCCAGTTGGGATGCGTATCGACCGTGCCGGGCATGTTGGCCTGCTCGACTTCGCCTGCCACGTCTTCCAGCTGGAACACCATCAGCGCCGAAGGCGCCGCCGCCAGGAACGCATGAATTGCCTGCATGGCCCGCGGCGAAGGCGTTGCGAACGCCAGTGCCTGCGCGGCCTCGTCGTCCGACAGCAGCCCCGCCTCGCGCACCGCCAGCATCAGCCGGATGCGTTCCTGCGCCCGGTCGAGCAGTTGCTTGTCGAACAGCCCGGGGTCGGGAAAAAGGCCCAACGCCAGCCGCAGCCGAAGGTCGTGCCCCGACCACCAGCCTGTGAGCGTGGCAAGGTCGTGCGTGCTGATGGCAACCAATGCCGCGGGCGGGTATGCCGCGGGCGGCGTGAACCCGCTGCCCTGCTTTTCGAAATAGAGCAGCCGGTAAGACAGCACGTCGGCACGCGCGAGCGCATCGCGCATTGCGTCTTCGACCGTGCCCAGGTCTTCGCCGACGACCATGCAGCGGTGCCGATGGCTCTCCAGGGCCACGATGGCGAGCATCTCATCGACCGCGTAGCGCACGTACGCGCCGTCGTGGGCGGTGCGGCCTGGTGGAATCCAGAACAGGCGCATCAGCCCCATGACGTGGTCGATGCGCAGCGCGCCCGCATGGCGCATGTTCTCGCGCAGCATCTGCACGAAGGGCTGGTAGTGGTTGGCGCGCAGGCGGTCCGGCCGCAGCGGCGGCAGGCCCCAGTTCTGCCCGGCCGGGTTGAACTCGTCCGGCGGCGCGCCGATGCTGGCACCCACGGCAAAGCAATGCTGCGCGCCCCACGCGTCGGAGCCGCCGCGATCTACTGAAACGGCCAGGTCCAGGTACAGGCCGATGCCCATGCCTAGCGCCTCGCAGCGAGCGCCCGCGCGCGCGAGCTGGCGCTCGGCCAACCATTGCAGGTATTGGTGGTACTGCAGGCGGTCGGCATGCTGGGCCGCAAACTCTTGCACCGCGGGCGAGCCGATGTCACGGTAGGCCTCCGGCCACACGAGCCAACCCCAGCATTGCGGGTCTGCCGCCGCAAAGTGGGCCTGCAGCGCTTCGAACAGCGCATGGCGACGGAGCGGCTCGCCCTGCTCGGCAACGAAGTCGAGAAGGGCCTTGCCCGCTGCGTCCGGGCCACCGGCGCGCAAAAGATGGTGCGTTCTGGAAGTGATCGAAAAGCAGCTCGAGCACTTCGAACTTGGCAGCGGCCACGCCGGCATGGTCCACCAGCGGCGCCTCGCGCAGCGCGGCCAGCCTCGCCTGGAACTCGGGCGATTCCACACGGCGGCGCGCGGGCTCGCAGGCGGCGAAATCATCCACCGCCTCGACATCGATGTACAGCACGTTGAGCCGCTGCCGGGACGAAGGGCTGTAGGGGCTGGCGCGCTGCGGGTCTGTAGGGAACAGCGCATGCAGCGGGTTCAGCCCGACCACATCGGCGCCCTGCCCGGCCATGCTGTCGATGAGCGTGTCCAGGTCCGTGAAATCGCCGATGCCCCAGTTGCGCGGCGAGCGCAGCGCATACAGCTGCACCGCCGGCCCCCACACACGGCCGCCGTCGCGCACAGCCGGCGGGCGGTAGCAGCGCCCGGGAGACGCGACGACCATGGTTTCGCCGTCCAGGCCATCGATCCGCAGCCAGTGGTAGCCGGGCGCGAGCGACTCGCCCAGGTGCAGGACGCAGCCGCCGTCGTGCAGTGCGTGCGCATCGGCTTCGCCATCACTCAGGCGGCCTTCTTCATCGCGCAATTGCCAGCGAAGCTTGCCCGCAAGATGGCCTTGCCGCGGCAGGTGCACGCTCCAGTGCGGCGCCTGCGCCGCGACAACCAGCACGGGCGGTATGGCCGGCTCGGCCACATCGCCCGGTGCCGCACCCGCCTGCACACCAAACTCGGCCAGCAATGCGGCAAGGTTCTCGGGCGTGGCGTGGCGCTGCGTTCCAAAAGCGTCGAAATAGGTGGCGGAGATGCCGTAGTGCCTGCAAAGGCGTTCCAGCGCATCGGCGGACCACTGGGTCGAATCAACCACCGGCCACGTCCTCCAGCGTTGCGTGCACGGCGCCGCGCTCCAGCCGCAGGCCCGTCGCCTCCGCAGCAGCCCCTGAGCTGTAGACCGCCGCACCGGGCGGTGCCGCGGCTTGCGTGGCGGATTGCGCACCGAAGTTGGCCAGCAGGTGAAGGCGCTTGGCCGGCTCGCCGGCCACGGTGCTCGCCAGATCCCACTGCACCTGCACGACGCCGTTTTCGCAGCGATGGCTTCCGGCGTGGCGGGCACCGGCCAGGTGCGGCACCAGCATGCGGTGGCGCGCCTCGAGCAGTTGCTGCATTTCGCACAGCCGCGCGAAGTGCGGTTGCGTGCCGCGCTCGCGCCACCGGAGCTTCGAGGCGGCAAAGGTCTCCTCGGCATTCGGGTCGGGAATGCGGGCGCGCGCCGCTTCGTCGGCAAACGCGGCAAAGCCGCCGAATTCCGAGCGCCTCCCCTCCGCCACGGCGGAAGCCAGCTCCGGACCGAAATCGCAGAAGTACAGGAACGGCGACGAGGCCGCGAATTCATCGCCCATGAAGAGCATCGGCACATGCGGCGATAGCAGCACGCAGGCAAACGCGGCACGCACCAGCGCCGGGTCGCCCATGGCATGGATGCGTTCGCCGAATGCACGGTTGCCGACCTGGTCGTGGGTCTGCAGGTAAGACACGAAAGCGGTCGAGGGCAACTGCGTGCTGGGTTCGCCGCGCAGCTCCCCGCCGCGGAAGGCCGACGGCTGGCCCTGGTAGATGAAGCCTTCGGCCAGCGCGCGCGCAAGGCGGCACGCGGGGTCGTCGGCATAGTCCGCGTAGTAGCCGTCGCGCTCGCCGGTCGTCAGCACATGCGCCGCATGGTGAAGGTCGTCGTTCCATTGCGCGGTGCCCGCCACCGGCAGGCCAGCGCCGTCGCGCGCCAGCAGCGAGGCCAGGTTGGCGTCGTTCTCCAGCACCAGGTGCACACGCCTCTCGCGTGCGGGGCCGTTGTTCAGCGCCTCGCGGATTTCCTGGACGATGTGCTTTTCTGACGAATCGCGAATGGCGTGGATCGCATCCATGCGCAGGCCGTCGATGTGGAACTCTTCGATCCAATACAACGCGTTGTGGATGAAGAAGTCGCGCACGGTGCGCGACTGGTCGCCGTCGAAGTTGATGGCGGCCCCCAGGGCGTGCGCTCCGCCGCGTTGAAGAACTCGGGGCAGCACGCGTGCAGGTAGTTGCCCTCCGGCCCGAAGTGGTTGTAGACCACGTCGACCAGCACCATGAGGCCGAGCCCGTGCGCGGCATTGACCAGCGCCTTGAGGTCGTCCGGCGTTCCGTAGCTGGCGTCGGGCGCGAACTGCAGCACGCCGTCATAGCCCCAGTTGCGCGCGCCCGGAAAGTCCGCCAGCGGCATGAGCTCAATGGCGGTGATGCCCAGCTCGGCCAGTTCGCCGATGCGCTCGCGCGCAGCCTGGAAGGTGCCCTCTTCGGTGAAGGTGCCCACGTGGAGTTCGTAGACCACGGCTTCATGCCAGGGTCGGCCGCGCCAGTCCGTGTCGGTCCATTCGAAGCGGCCCGGGTCGACGATGCGGCTCGGGCCATGAACGTCGTCCGGGTTGTAGCGCGAGGCCGGGTCGGGAATGGTCAGGCCGTCGGCCAGCCGGTAGGCATAGCTGTCGCCGTGGCGCGCATTGGCCAGCGTGAGGCGGTGCCAGCCGTCCGCATCGCGCTGCATAGCGTGCGACGCAGCCGCGCCTCCATCCGGCGCGTGCACCAGCGTGATGCCGTCCGCCGAGGGCGCCCAAAGTGCAAAGTCGACGCCGCGGTCGCTGCTTACGGTGGCCCCGAAAGGCATGCGATGAGCACGCTTCATGGCCGCACATCCGGCCGGCTCAGCACCACGAGCGAGCGGCACTGCAGCGGGTAAGCGGGCTCCGACCACGCGGGCGCGAGCGCGGCCACGTCTTCGGTGGCGGGCGGCGGCGAACCGCTGGCGGTGTCCAGCAGCAACCGCCATGCGCCGTAGGGCGCGGGCGGCAGCGTGAACCTGATCTCGTCGTGATGCGCGTTGAACAGCACCAGAAAGTCGTCGTCGTGCTGCGCCTCGCCGCGCGGCCCGCGGTCGACGATGCCGCCGCCCGACATGTACATGGCAAAGCACCTGGCGTTGGCGTCGCCCCAGTCTTCGGGGCGCATCTCTGCGCCGTCGGGCCTGAGCCAGAGCACGTCGGTCACGCTCTCGGCCTCGCTCGGCTTGCCGGCGAAAAAGCTGCGCCTGCGAAACGAGGGATGCGCGCGCCTGAGTGCGATGGCGCGCTCCACGAAGGTGACCAGCGCCTGCCGCTCGGGCGTGGGGGTCCAGTCGATCCAGCCGAGTTCGTTGTCCTGGCAGTAGACGTTGTTGTTGCCGTTCTGCGTGTGGCCGCGCTCGTCGCCGCCCAGCAGCATGGGCACGCCCTGTGAGAGCAGCAGCGTGGCCAGCATGTTGCGCTTTTGACGCTCGCGCAGCGCCACGATCTCGGGGTCGTCGGTCGGCCCTTCCGCGCCGCAGTTCCACGAGATGTTGTGGCTGTTGCCGTCGCGGTTGTCTTCGCCGTTCGCTTCGTTGTGCTTGTCGTTGTAAGAGACCAGGTCGTTGAGCGTGAAGCCGTCGTGCGCGGTGATGAAGTTGATGCTTGCCGTGGGCTGCTTGCCCGACCAGCCATACAGGTCTTCAGAGCCGGTGAGCCGCTTGCCCACCTCGCCGATCAAGCCTGCGTCGCCCTTCCAGAAGCCGCGCATGCCGTCGCGGTAGCGGTCGTTCCATTCAGCCCAGCCCAGCGGAAAGTTGCCGACCTGGTAGCCGCCGTGGCCCAGGTCCCAAGGCTCCGCAATGAGCTTGACCCGGTTGAGCGTTGGGTCTTGCCGTATCGCGTCGAAGAAGCCGCCCAGGTTCTCGACCTTGCCCGACTCGCGTGCCAGCGCAGAAGCCAGGTCGAAGCGGAACCCGTCGACGTGCATTTCCTCGGCCCAGTAGCGCAGCGAATCCATCACCAGCTGCAGCGCATGCGGATGCTCCAGGTTGACGGTGTTGCCGCAGCCGGTGAAGTCGTCGTAATAGCGCCGGTTCTCGGCGTTGACGATGTAGTAAGAGGAGTTGTCCACGCCCCGCATCGAAAGCGTCGGCCCCAGCTGGTTGCCTTCGCAGGTGTGGTTGTAGACCACGTCGAGAATCACCTCGATGCCTGCAGAGTGCAGCGTCTTCACCATGGTCTTGAACTCCTTCACCTTGCCCGAGGCGCTGTAGCGCATTTCGGGTGCGAAGTAGGCCAGCGAGTTGTAGCCCCAGTAGTTCTGCAGGCCCTTTTCGGCCAGGTGCCTGTCGTTCAGGAAACTGTGCACCGGCAAGAGCTCCACGGTGGTCACGCCCAGCCGCTTCAGGTAGTCGACCACCGGCGCGCAGCACAGGCCGCCGTAGGTGCCGCGCAGTTCGGTTGGCACGTCGGGGTGGCGCATGGTGAAGCCGCGCACGTGCAGCTCGTAGATGACCATGTCCTGCCAGGGGACGGATGGGCGGCGGTCGTCGCCCCAGGTAAAGGCGGTTTCGAGCACACGGCCCTTGGGCACCAGCGGTGCGCTGTCGCGGCGGTCGAACGACAGGTCTTCGCGCTTGCTGCCCACGGTGTAGCCGTAGAGCGCATCGCCCCAGCGCAGCTCGCCGACCAGGTCCTTCGCGTAGGGGTCGACCAGCAGCTTGTGCGCGTTGAAGCGGTGCCCTTCTTCGGGCTTGTACGGCCCGTGCACGCGGTAGCCGTAGGCAAGACCTGGGCGGGCCTCGGGCAGGTAGCAGTGCCAGATGCCATCGGTGCGCTCGCGGATCGGGATGCGCTGGATTTCGTGGCGGCCCTTCTCGTCGAAAAGGCACAGGTCAACGCCCTGTGCATGCTGGGAGAAGAGCGCGAAGTTGACGCCCTCCCCGTCCCAGTTGGCGCCGCGCGGATAAGGGCGGCCCGGCCACACGGCCGTGATGGAAGGTCGTTTGCTGCGTGTCATCAATTCGAATGTGGGAGAAAGAGGCGGAGGAGAAAAGCGAGGTGCGAGAGATGCTCAGCGCGGCGGCCGCTCGCCCGGCGAGCTGCCTTTGCTGGGCTCGACGACGATCGTCGGTGTTGTCGTGGTGGTGGTGCTCTTGTCCTGGGGCGTGCGCGGCCACCAGCGCTCGATCTGCGCCGCGGCCCAGTCCTTGCCCGCCAGCCCGAAGGCCAGGGCCAGCGCAAACACCACGCCCGCCAGCACCACCAGGAAGCTCTCGCGCACGATGTCGCCGCCCACCTTGATCTGGTCCAGCGCAATCAAGATGACGAAGGCCATGACCGCATAGCGCGCAATCTGCCCCAGCAGCACGGCATCGCGCATCTGCGCGCCGCGAAAGTAGCTCGACACCGCCTCTCCCACGAAGCGGGCGAAATACGATCCGAAGGCCAGCACCAGCAAGGCGACGAACAGGTTCGGCACAAACCACACCACGCGCCCGAGCAGGTCGGCGATGTAGCTCAGCCCCAGGCCGTTGAACGCCACCAGCAGTGCCGCAAGAATGACGAGCCAGTAGGCCAGCACGCCGAACAGGCTGCTGGTGTCGCCGCCCCACCCGCCCTGGCGCAAGAAGTTGTCCAGCCCGGCGCGCTCCGTCAGCACGTTGAAGTTGATGGCGCGCAATGCCTTGGTAACGGCAAAGCGCACAGTTTTGGCGATAAGCCAGCCGGCGAGCACCACGACGAGTGCAATGGCCAGGCGAGGCACGAAGGCCCCAACCTGGTAGAGCATTGCGTTCAGCGGCTCCAGGTGAATGCCAAATCGGTCCATGAGTCTCTCCGGTGCGTGAATGCGGTTGCGGACAAAAGCGGCGAATGCGATGCAAGCATCAACCGGGCCGCTCTGCCTGCAGGAGCGCCAGCACGCCGTTCAGCGGCACCTGGGCCCAGTCGGCGCGGTTGTTGAGCTCGTAGCGCAGCTCGTACAGCGCCTTTTCCAGTTCGAACAGCGCGAGCAGTTCGGTGTCGATCTGCGCGTTGCCGTCGCCTCCGGCCGCCTGCGAATAGCCGTCCATGAAGGCCTGGCGCGTGGCCTGCTCCCATGCGGCGGCGGGTGGTGCCAGGTAGGCGGCTTCTTCCACGCTCTGCGCCACCCGCCGCAGGGCCGACCAGCGCGCGTAGTTGAAGGAGCGCAGCATGCCGGCCACGTCGCGCAGCGGCGAGCCCTTGGCCCGGCGCTCGTCGAAGCTGCGGGCCGGCTCGCCCTCGAAATCGATGATGACGAAATCGTTGTCGCGCACCAGCACCTGGCCCAGGTGAAAGTCGCCGTGGTAGCGGCTCTTGATGCCGCCCTGCGTTTGCGGCTTGCGCGCCGCAATCGAAGCCTGCAGTGCGTCTTCCATGGTGAGAAGCGCCTGGCCGTCGATCTGCGCCGGCGCCGGCAACTGGCCCAGCCTGTCGCGCAACAGCGAAAGCGTGGTGGCAACGTCGGCCCGGGCTTGCGCCGTGTAGCGGGCGATGTCTTCGGCCAGCAGCGGCTCGGGCTCGAAGGCCGCGGCGCCCGTGCGCATTGCCAGGGCCTTGTGCAGCTCGGCGGTGCGCCTGCCCAGCGTAGCCATGAGCGCGAGAAAGCCGCCGTGCGCGGCCAGCGGGTCGGGCAGCGCGCCGTTGGTGGTGGCAAAGTCGCGCAAAAAGCGCTCCAGGTAGCCCAGCGTGTGGTCCCAACCGTCGCCCTGGTTGGACACATACGACTGCACCATGGCCAGCGTCATGGTGCGGCCGTCGTTGGCCGTGTATTCGAGCGCGCCCAGCACCGGGACGCAGTGCGGGTAGTGCGCCACTTCGGTCAGGAAGCGGCCCATCTCCAGCTCGGGGTTCAGGCCTTCGCGCAGGTGGCGGTAGCCCTTGAGGAACAGGGTTTCGTTCACCGTCACCACCGTGTTGCTGCTCACGCCGCTCGGCCGCCCGACCGGCAGGCTGTCGATGTCTGCCTTGACGGCCGCGAACGCCGCCGTGGGGCGGAAACGCATCCGCCCGTGTGCGGTGTCCAGGTCCATGCCGTTGCGAATGGCGTGCAGCAGCGCTCGGCAAAAAGCTTCGTCGTAGAAGGCGTCGCCCATCAGGCCCACTTGCGCCTGCTGCCGCACCTTGGCCACCGCGGCCTGCGCCACGCCGGCCATGCGCTCTTCATCGCGCTCTTCCCAAGCCAGTGCCAGCGGCATGAAATAGGTGGCGCCGCCGTGCGGGCCGTCGAGTTCGAGCAGGGGCAGCATCCAGCTTTGCGAGCCGGATTCCCACACCGCATGGTCCGCCAGCCGCGCCCGCTCGATGGTGGTTCCCTTCGATGCATACCAGCGCTGGATTTCGATGTGCCGCGGCAGTACCTCTTGCTCGAACTGCGCGCGCATGCGCTCCGACATGCCGATGCGCCACGGCATCACCCTGTCTCGGAAGAAGCTGGTCCAGCCGTCGAACAGCACCAGCGTGGGCCACTCCTGCAGCGCCACGCCTTCCTGGTGCCAGCTGGGCATCTCGGCGTCGGACGTGAGCCTGAACCAGTAGAACCCGTACGACGAGAGCGTGAGCAGGTACGGCAACTCGCCGATGGGCGGAAACGGCGCACGGCCCAGCATCTCGATGGGCACCCTGCCCTTGAAGGCCGAAAGGTCGAGCTCCACCGGCTGCGCGGCCCGCGAGAGGTTGAACACCGTCAGGATGATGTCGTCGCCGTACTCGCTGAGGTAAGCGAGGATCTTGCGGTTGCCCGGCTTCAGAAAGCGGCGCTTGCCGCGGCCGAAGGCGTGGCTGGTCTTGCGCACGGCCAGCATGCGCTTGGTCCAGTTGAGGAGCGAACTGCTGTCGCGCGCCTGTGCCTCCACGTTCAGCGCCTCGTAGCCGAACATCGGGTCCATGATGGGCTGCAGGTACAGGCGCTGCGGGTCGGCGCGCGAGAAGCCGGCGTTGCGGTCGGGGCTCCACTGCATGGGCGTGCGCACGCCGTTGCGGTCGCCCACGAACACGTTGTCGCCCATGCCGATCTCGTCGCCGTAATAAATGATGGGCGAGCCCGGCATCGACAGCAGCATGCCGTTCATGAGCTTCACGCGGTCAATGTCGTTTTCCATCAGCGGCGCAAGGCGGCGGCGAATGCCCAGGTTGATGCGCGCGCGCAGGTCGGCGGCGTACATGGTGTACATGTAGTCGCGCTCCTTGCTGGTCACCATCTCGAGCGTCAGCTCGTCGTGGTTGCGCAGGAAGATCGCCCACTGGCAGCCCTCCGGAATGTCCGGCGTCTGCTGCATGATCTCGACGATGGGGTGCCGGTCTTCCTGCGCAATGGCCATGTACATGCGCGGCATCAGCGGAAAGTGGTACGCCATGTGGCATTCGTCGCCGTCGCCGAAATACTCGCGCACGTCTTCCGGCCACATGTTGGCCTCTGCCAGCAGAAAGCGGTTCTTGTACTGCGCGTCGATGGCGGCGCGCAGCTTCTTGATCACTGCATGCGTCTCGGGCAGGTTCTCGTTGCTGGTGCCGTCGCGCTCCACCAGGTAGGGAATGGCATCGAGCCGGAAACCGTCCACCCCCATGTCGAGCCAGAAGCGCATCACCTTGAAGATGGCCTCCAGCACCGCCGGGTTGTCGAAGTTCAGGTCCGGCTGGTGGCTGAAGAAGCGGTGCCAGTAGTAGGCCTTGGCCACCGGGTCCCAGGCCCAGTTCGACGTCTCGGTGTCGGTGAAGATGATGCGCGTGCCCTGGTAGATCTGGTCGGTGTCGCTCCACACGTAGAAGTCGCGCTCGGGCGAGCCCGCGGGCGCACGGCGCGCGGCCTGAAACCAGGGGTGGTCGCTCGATGTGTGGTTGATGACCAGCTCGGTGATCACACGCAGCCCGCGCTCGTGCGCGGCGTCGAGCATCTCGCGAAAGTCGTCCAGCGTGCCGTACTGCGGGTTCACGTCTTCGTAGGCCGAGATGTCGTAGCCGTCGTCGCGCAGCGGCGAGGGATAGAACGGCATCAGCCAGATGGTGTTGACGCCCAGCTCCTTCACGTAGTCGAGCTTGGCCGTCACGCCCTTGAAGTCGCCGATGCCGTCGTTGTTGGAGTCGAAGAAGGCCTTGACGTTGAGCTGGTAGATCACCGCGTCCCGGTACCACAGCGGGTCGTCGCTGATGTCGATCTCGACCGTTTCAAGCGCAATGTGGGAGACAGGTGCATTCATGGTGGCGGCCTCACAGAAAGTAGTCGAAGTCGCGCTCGTCGCCATGGCGCCGCCGGACGACGAAGATGTGCGCGGGCACGCTGTGCGGATCGAGGCGTATGTAGTGCCATCCACCCTGCCAGGTAAACCTCTGCCCACTCAGCAGGTCATGCATCTGGAACGCGCGCGAACTGTCGATGCCGGCGCTTTGCGGATCGAACTGGAGCCAGCCCGACTGCACGTTGTGCGGGTCCAGGTTCACCACGGTCACGATCACGTTGTCGCCGCTCTCGGACACCTTGGCATAGGCCAGCAGCTGGTCGTTGTCGATCTGCAGAAAGCGCAGGCTCCGGTCCCATTGCAGCGCCGGGTTCTCGCGGCGGATGCGGTTCACCCGGGCGATGAAGGGCGCCAGGCTGCCGGGGTCGTCGTGGTTCCAGTGCCGCAGCTGGTATTTCTCGGAGTCGAGGTATTCCTCGCTGCCGGGCGAGCGCGGCAGGTGCTCGCGCAGTTCGAAAGCCGGCCCGTAGATGCCGTAGTTGGCCGACAGCGTGGCGGCCAGCACCAGCCGCGCCATGTACACCGAGGGCTCTCCGCCCTGCAATTGCTCGTGCAGGATGTCGGGTGTGTTCGGCCACACGTTGGGCCTGAAGTAGTCGACGCCCGGCGCGGTCGAAAGCTCGGTGAAATATTCGGTGAGCTCCTGCTTGGTGTTGCGCCAGGTGAAGTAGGTGTACGACTGCGAAAAGCCCAGCTTTGCCAGCCGGTGCATCACCTTGGGCCGCGTGAAAGCCTCGGCAAGGAAGATCACCTCGGGATGCTCGCGCCGTATCTCCCCGATGGCCCATTCCCAGAACGGAAAGGCCTTGGTGTGCGGGTTGTCCACCCGGAAGATGCGCACGCCCTCGCCGATCCAGTGCTCGATCACGCTGCGCAGCTCCACCCACAGGCCGCGCCAGTCTTCGCTTTCGAAGTTGAAGGGATAGATGTCCTGGTACTTCTTGGGCGGGTTCTCCGCGTATTGCACGCTGCCGTCGGGCCGCCACCGGAACCAGTCGGGGTGCGCCTTCACATAGGGGTGGTCGGGCGCGCACTGGAACGCGATGTCCAGTGCAATCTCCAGCCCGTGCGCGGTGGCCTGCGCATACAGGTGCCGAAAATCTTCCGCCGTGCCAAGCGCGGGAAGAATCGACTTGTGCCCGCCCTCCGCGGCGCCGATGGCCCAGGGGCTACCCACGTCGTCGGGGCCGCTGGTCAGCGCATTGTTGGGGCCTTTGCGCTGTACGCGGCCGATCGGATGAATCGGCGGAAAGTAAAGCACGTCGAAGCCCATGGCCGCGATGGCCGGTAGGCGGGCCTCCACGTCCTTGAAGGTGCCGTGCACGCCGGGCGTGGTGCCGGCGGAGCGAGGGAACAGCTCGTACCAGGTGCTGAAGCGCGCACGCTCGCGCTCGGCCTCCAGCGGCAGCTCGACCGCATAGCGCACCTGGTGCCGGCGGTCGGGGTGGCGGCGCGCGAGCATGGCCAGCTCTTCGTCCAGCGCCAGTGCCTTCAGGGTCGACACCTCCGTGGCCGGGTGCGCGGCCACGGCATCGAGCTCGGTGGCCCAGCGCGCAAGCGCCTGCCGGTCCGTGCCCTCGGCCCGCTCGGCGGCCGCGGCCACCTCGAGCGCGCCCACCTGCGATGCGATGCGCACGTCGTCGGCGTCCACACGCCGCGCCATTTCGCTGCGCCACGATTCGAAGGGGTCGACCCATGCAACCACGGTGTAGAAGTAGCGCCCCAGCGCGGGCGGCGAAAACGCGGCCTCCCACACGTCGTTGACGAGCGGCTTCATCGGCACTTCGCGGAACTCGGTCTTGTCGTGCGGCCGCCAGCAAAGCACCACGCGCAGCACGTCGTGGCCGTCGGTAAAGCAGTGCGCCTTCACATGCACCATTTCGCCCACGATGCATTTCACCGGGAAGCGGCCGTTGTCCACCGCCGGCAAGACGGCATCGACCACGGCGCGGCGGTTGCCGTCGCTCATCTCGGGGATTCTCGAAGCTGCGGGCGTCTGCGGGGTTGCGAACAATTTTTTCATGATGGCCGGTGCTCGAGAATCAGCGTGGAAAGCGGCGGCAAGGTCATGCACACCGACTGCATGCGGCCGTGCGAGCGCACCGGTGCGGACTCCACGCCGCCTAGGTTGCCCCAGCCCGATCCGCCGAACTCCACCGCGTCGGTGTTGATGAGTTCGCGCCAGTAGCCGCCTTGCGGCACGCCCAGCACGTAGTTGGTGCGCGGCACCGGGGTCAGGTTGCTGACCACCAGCAGCGGCGGATGGCCATCGCGCGCCTTGCGCACGAACGCGAGCACGCTGCGCTCGGCGTCGTCCGCCACCACCCATTCGAAGCCCGACGGCGTGAAGTCCTGCTGGTAGAGCGCGGGCGCGCCGCGGTACACCCGGTTGAGCTGCGACACCAGCCGCTGCAGGCCCGAGTGCCCTTCGAGGTCGCACACCCACCATTCGAGCTCGCCGTCATGCGTCCATTCGCGCCGCTGGCCGAACTCGCCGCCCATGAACAGCAACTTCTTGCCCGGGTGCGCCCACATGAAGCCGAACAGCGCGCGCAGGTTGGCAAACTGCTGCCACGGGTCGCCGGGCATCTTGCCGAGCAGCGAGCCCTTGCCGTGCACCACCTCGTCGTGCGAGAGCGGGAGCACGAAGTTCTCGTGGAAGGCATACACCAGCGAGAACGTCATCTTGTGATGGTGGTACTTGCGGTGGACGGGCTCTTCCTTCATGTAGGCGAGCACGTCGTGCATCCAGCCCATGTTCCACTTCTCGCCGAAGCCCAGGCCGTCCATGTCGGTGGGGCGCGAAACGCGCGGCCATGCGGTCGATTCCTCGGCCACGGTAATGGTGTCGGGGTGCTCGCGGTACACGGCGCGGTTCAGCGTCTGCAAGAAGTCGATCGCCTCGAGGTTCTCGCGGCCGCCGTGGCGGTTGGGAATCCATTCGCCGTGCTTGCGCGCGTAGTCGAGGTACAGCATCGACGCCACCGCATCCACTCGCAGCCCGTCCAGGTGGTACCGGTCGAGCCAGAAGAGCCCCGACGACACCAGGAAGCTGCGCACCTCCGCGCGGCCGTAGTTGAAGATGCTCGAATTCCACTCCGGATGAAAGCCCTGGCGCGGATCGGCATGCTCATACAGGTGCGTGCCGTCGAAGAACGCAAGGCCGTGCTCATCGGTGGGAAAGTGCGAAGGCACCCAGTCCAGCAGCACGCCGATGCCGTTCTGGTGCAGGTGGTCGACCAGGTACATGAAATCCTGCGGAGACCCGAAGCGCGCGGTGGGTGCAAAGTAGCCGGTGGTCTGGTAGCCCCAGGAGCCGTAGAACGGGTGCTCCGTCACGGGCATGAGCTCCACGTGCGTGAAGCCCATGTGCTTCACATACTCTGCAAGCTCATGCGCGATTTCGCGGTATCCCATGAAGTGCCCGTCGCGCCGCCGCCAGGAGCCCAGGTGCACCTCGTAGACAGACATGGGCGCATCCAGCGCGTTGTGCGCGGCGCGCGTGGCCATCCATTCGCCGTCGTTCCATTCATACGAAAGCTCGCATATGCGCGAGGCCGTGGCGGGCGGATGCTCGGCGCAGAAGGCAAAGGGGTCGGCCTTGTCGACCGTGTAGCCGCCAAAGCGCGAGCGGATGCGGTACTTGTAGGTCTGGCCGAGCGCCGCATTGGGCGCATGGCCCAGCCAGATGCCCGTGCCGTCCGGCGAGGGTGACAGCGGGTCGGCGTCGCCGGACCAGTGGTTCCAGTCGCCGACCACGGCAACGGACTCCGCATTGGGCGCCCACACCGCAAAGCGGGCGCCGCCCTCTTTGGAGAGGTGGCAACCCATCAGGTCGTACAAGCGGGAATGCGTTCCTTCGCGGAACAGGTAGGCGTCTTGCGCCTCGGGCTCGGGTAGCTGCTGAGTCACTGGCACCGGTGTTCCTTGCTTGCTTGAAGGCCAGCGACCGGGTGTTCAAAGGAACACGCTCTCGTCAACCCAACGGCCTGAGCTCACAATTTGCAAAGAATTCGGGCCCGGCGGGTAAGGCTGAAGCCTCCTTGCCGTGTCGGAGAGTTCCCCATAACGCGATGAGGGACGAAAAATGGCCGCGCGCCGGGCGCGGCTATTTCAGGCCGCGAGCGAGGCTGCCGGCCATGCGCCCTGCACGCCCGCGGCGCGCGGAAGAATGCGCCGGGAGAAGTCATCCACGGTCAGGTTGATGGCCTGGTTGGGGTTGGCCCGGTACCGCTTGAGCGCGGCGGCGCCAATGTCGTCGAAGTGCGTCCTGCAGGTGTCGAGCAACTGGTCGCCGAGGTTCCTGGTGCCGAACACGTCGTGCAGGGTTTCTTCTGAAATTTGCGCGATGATCCGCGCGCCGTCGGGACCGTCCGGATAAATCGCGAAGCGGACGCTCGCCGTGTCAAAGCAGTAGATGCCTTCGAAGTCCATGTCTGTCTCCTGTTCTCGCTTGTCTCTTGTGTAGTGGCGAAACGGATTCAGCGCGGAAGCACGCATGCGCTGTCATGGACTTCCGCGCATGTTCAGGAAGGATGCGGCCTACAAGCTTTGCGAAGGCCGTGAATCGCGACTTTGATGCAGCAAACCTTGCTGCAATCCGCGCCCGTGGCGCCCGGCGGCGAGCCAGTTCTTCAGGCCCATGTGGCGCGGTTTGCTGCGCCCCGGCGCTTCGCCCGGATAGCGCACCCGCGCCAGTTCCTCACGCCCTTTTTCGGTAATGGCAAGCACCTGCGCCGCGGGCTCCGCGCCCGACAGTTTCAGCGGGTCGGCGGGAGCCGGAACAAAGGCGATCACGAGCCCGGCCTGGCGAAGAATCCTGACCTCGTCGATCTCCTTGGGCGTCCGGAAAGACATGGGAAGGCGGGATGCGGCAATCTGCTTGAGCAGGTCTATCGACATGACAAATCTCCTCTAGGTTTGGAATGACGACTGACGATTTCGACGACGTTCGAGTTAGGTCCGCCTTGCCGCGCTTCAAGGGGTCCGTCGGAAGGTCTTTTTTATCGCGCGGGGCAGGTTCATAGCATCGGTTTCTGCCGCTGCGGCAGCTGAAAAAGGGCTCTTGAAAAAAGCATGGCCGCGCCTATTTCGCTGATCGGAAGCGCCGGAGAGGCCTCCGGCGCCCTGTTCAACTTTCGAATGGAGGTTTTCGCCATGTACCGATCCTTGTTTCCGCGCGACATGTTCGCCGAGATGGATCGCCTGCAGCGCGAGATGCAGCAGGCCTTCGATCTGTCGCCCACCATCCGCGGCTTCGGCCGCAACGGCTTCCCTGCCCTGAACGTCGGCGGCACGCCGCAGACCGTGGAGATCTACGCGTTTGCGCCGGGTGTCGATCCGTCCAGCCTGGAAGTCAACCTGGAGCGCGGCCTGCTCAGCATCGCCGGTACGCGCAGCAACACGCTGCCCCAGGGCGATGCCAAGGCGGCCGTTCACATCAACGAGCGCTTCGAGGGCAGCTTCCGCAGGGTGCTGACCTTGCCCGACGACGCCGACCCCGACGCCGTGCAGGCCAAGTACCGCGACGGCGTGCTGCACATCACGGTGCAGCGGCGTGCCTCGTCGCAGCCAAGGCGCATCACCGTTCAGTGACAAGCAGAGAAAGGAGAGACGATCATGAACAGCAACACATCGCCTCGCGTCGCCGAATCGAAGGAGCTCGCCCGCAAGGAGGGCGCACGCTACAGCGACGCCGCCCTGACGCCGCCGGTCGACGTGATCGAGGACAGCGGCGGCATCACGCTCTTTGCCGACCTGCCCGGCGTTTCGCGCGAGAAGCTCGGCCTGCACGTGGCCTCCGACACGCTGACCATCGAGGCGGAGTCCGACCTGGCCGTTCCGGAGGGGCTGGAATCCAGCCACACGGAGGTGGGCCTCGGCCGCTTCCGCCGCGTGTTCACGCTGAGCAAGGAGCTGGACACGGCCGCGATCTCGGCTGAACTGAAGCAGGGTGTGCTGAAGCTGCGCATTCCGAAGGCCGAGCACGCCCAGCCGCGGCGCATCGAGATCCAGGCCGCATGAAGCAGCCCGCCATGAGCACATGCTCCGGAGGTGAGGAATGAGCGGTACCGAGTGCCTGGCGCGTTTGCGCGCCGACGCCGAAGCCCTGAGCCCGCGCGCGGCCCACATCGCGCTGGCGCTCCTGCCCGCCGTCGATCACCTGCCGGATGCATGGAAGGCGGGCTTGCGCAAGACGCTGACCCACCGCGCCAGCGCAACGCAGCCGCTCCCTCCGACCGAATTCGATGCGATCCGCGTGACGGCCTCCAGCCTTCCGCACGCGTACCCGGAATGGGTGGTGACAGACCCCGAGCACCCGAAGGCCCGTGCGTTGATCGTCGAGGCCTGGGAGGCGGCGCAGCGCTATCGCTCCGGGCCGGGGCAGAGCACGCCTACGCGGATGTGAGCATCCCCCTACAGCGCCGGCGCTCGAGCAAACCTAAGGTGGCCGCAAGGACACCGAAATGGGATTCGAGTATTTCAGGAACCGGCAGCACGCAGGCCGCGTGCTCGCCCAGGAGCTGGCCATCTATGCTGTAAGGCCCGACGTGATCGTGCTGGCCCTGCCGCGCGGCGGCACGCCGGTGGCGTACGAAGTGGCCCAGGCGCTGCAGGCGCCGCTGGACGTTCTGGTGGTGCGCAAGCTGGGCGTACCGGGCCATGAGGAATACGCCATGGGCGCCATTGCAAGCGGCGGCGAGCAGGTGCTCGACGCAGAGCTTGTGCGCGAACTCGGCATCGGCGCCGAGGCGGTCGATGAAGTGGTGAGCAACGAACAGCATGAGCTCGAGCGGCGCGAGCGTACCTACCGCGGCAACCGCCCCGCGCCCGACCTGGCCGGCCGCATCGTCATATTGGTCGACGACGGGCTTGCCACCGGTGCCACCATGCGCGTGGCCGTGCGCGCTGTACGCAGGCAGGAACCGGCCCGCGTGGTCGTTGCGGCGCCCGTCGCATCGCCCGAAGCCTGCGCGCTCTTGCACGGCGAGGCGGACGACGTCGTTTGCGCCGAGATTCCGGATTCCTTTCTCGGCGTCGGCCGCTGGTACCTCGATTTTTCGCAGACCAGCGACGAGGAGGTGTGCCGCCTGCTCGACGAAGCGAACCGCCCCCGCCGCGCGCACCAGCCCGAGGACCCTGCACGATGAACCCATCCGATATTTCGAAAGAAGCGGAGGCGCTGCGCTCGGCGGCGCACCCGATGGAAGGAAACCCCTGCGACCACGACGCCCTGCTGGACCTGATCGGCGATGCGCACTACGTGCTGCTTGGCGAGGCCTCGCACGGCACGCAGGAGTTCTATGCCGAGCGCGCCAGCATCACGCGGCGCCTGCTGGCCGAAAAGGGCTTCAACGCCGTGGCCATCGAAGGCGACTGGCCCGACGCCTACCGCGTGAACCGCTACGTCAGGGCGGCCAGCGATGACGCCAGCGCGGCCGAGGCACTCTCCGGTTTCCGGCGATTTCCCACCTGGATGTGGCGCAACGAAGAGGTGGCGCGCTTCGTCGAATGGCAGCGCGCCTTCAACGACTCCGCGCCGCCGCAAGGAAAAACGGGCTTCTACGGACTCGACCTGTACAGCCTCTCGGGCTCCATGGAAGCCGTGCTCGCGTACTTCGAGCGGACCGATCCCGAGGCGGCCCGCCTCGCGCGCGAACGCTACGGCTGCTTCGACCGCTTCGGCGACCGCGGCCAGATGTACGGGCTGATGGCCGGCGTCGGCAACACGGCTTCTTGCCAGCAGGCGGTGGTCGACATGCTGCTCGAGATGCGGCGGGCCGCCGGCGAGGCCTGGCGCAGCGGCAACACGGCCAACGAGGAAGACGCGTTCAATGCCGAGCAGAACGCGCGCCTCGTGAAAAATGCCGAGGCGTACTACCGCTCGATGTACCTGAGCGACGTTTCATCGTGGAACCTGCGCGACCGGCACATGGTCGAGACGCTGGGCGAAGTGGAGCGGCACCTCTGGCGCGGCAGCGAGCGCCCGAAGATCGTGGTGTGGGCCCACAACTCGCACCTGGGCGATGCGCGGGCGACCGAAATGGGCGAGGAACGCGGCGAGTTCAACGTCGGCCAACTGGTGCGTGAACGCCAGGGCCGCGACGCGGTGCTGGTGGGCTTTACCACCCACACCGGCACCGTGATGGCGGCCTCCGACTGGGGCGCCGCCGGCGAGCGCAAACACGTTCTGCCTTCGCGGCCGGACAGCTACGAGGCCTTGATGCACGAGACCGGACTCGAGCGCTTCATGCTGCCCTTGCGCGGCGAAGGCAGCCACTATTTCGCGCTGCGGGAGCAGCGGCTCGAACGCGCCATCGGCGTCATCTACCGGCCCGACACCGAGCGGCAGAGCCACTACTTCTTCGCGCGGCTGCCGGTGCAGTTCGATGCGCTGCTGCACATCGACCGTACCCAGGCGGTGGTTCCGCTGGACAGCCCTGCCCCGCCGGACGACGTGGGCGTGCCCGAAACCTATCCATCCGGCAAATAGCCTCCTAGCCCCCGGGCCGCATGCTCGCTACTGGGCGACGATCACGCCCTCGAGCGGCTGCAGCGTCAGCGCGCCCTTCACCGCGCCGGTCCGGTCGGCATGGGTCGAAGCCAGCACCACGACTTCGTGCGGCAGCAGGTCGGCGCGAACCCGCGTTTCCGTGATGCCGAAGTTCAGCAGCACCACCAGCCGCCTCGTGCCCGAGGTCCTTGCATAGGCCAGCACGTCGGCGCCGGCATCGAGCTGCTCGTGGCTGCCCTCGTGCAGCGCGGGCTCATGGCGGCGCAGCGCAATCAGCCGCTTGTAGAGCTGCAGCATCGAGGCGGGATCGGCCATTTGCACTTCCACGTTGCGCATGTGCCAGTCGCCGCCGAGCCGCAGCCAGGGCGTGCCGTCGGTAAAGCCCGCGGCGTGCGCGCGGCTCCATTGCATGGGCGTGCGCTGCGGGTCGCGCCCCAGGCCCTTGCCCGGCTCGTTCTTCTCGAAGGGGTCTTGCACTTCCTCGGGCGGAATGGGAACGTCGGTCAGGCCGATCTCGTCGCCGTAGTAGAGCGTGGGCGTGCCGCGCAGCGTGAGCAGCAGCATGGCCGCGAGCCGCGCCCTCTCCTGCCCCACGCGGCTCGCGATGCGCGGCTTGTCGTGGTTGCCGAGCACCCAGTTGGGCGCCGCGCCGTGCGGCAGCGCCGCTTCGTAGTTGCGCACGATGCGGTCGATCTCGGACGCATGCCATGGCGCGGTAATGAGCTGGAAGTTGAACGGCAGCTGCACGCCCTGCAGCAGGCCTTCGGAGGTGGCGCCGTAGTAGGCCATGAGCCGTTCGAGCGGCAGATAAAGCTCGCCGATCAATACGCGCGCCGAGCTTTCATCGCTGAACTCATCCGCCACCCGGCGCAACTCGGCGACGATGTCCTGCATCTCCGGGCGGTCGGTGGTGTAGAGCGCCAGCAGGCGGTGCGAAGGGTCCTGCCCCGGCTGGAAGGCCGGGTTCGGCGGGTTGTCGCGGAACAGCTCGTCCTTGATGAGGTGGTACAGCACGTCGATGCGAAAACCATCCACCCCGCGCCGCAGCCAGAAGCGCAGCACGTCGTACATGGCTTTGCGCACTTCGGGGTTGCGCCAGTTCAGGTCGGGCTGCTCCTTCAGGAACGAATGGCAGTAGTACTGCCCGCTGGCCTCGTCGAAGGTCCATGCCGGCCCGCCGAAATTGCTGAGCCAGTTGTTGGGCGGGCCGCCGCCCGGAGCCGGTTCGCGCCACAGGTACCAGTCGCGCCGGGGGTTGTTGCGCGAGGCCCGGCTTTGCACAAACCACGGGTGCTGGTCCGACGTATGGTTGGGCACGAAGTCCAGCACCAGCTTGAGGCCCCGCGCCTTGCACTCGGCGGCCAGCGCATCGAAGTCCTGCAGCGTGCCAAAGCGCGAATCGATGTTGCAGTAGTCGGAAATGTCGTACCCGAAGTCGGCCATTGGTGAGGGGTAGATAGGCGATATCCAGACAGCGTCCACGCCGAGCTCGACCAGATAATCAAGCCGCTTCTGTATGCCCCGCAAGTCGCCGATGCCGTCTCCGTCGCTGTCCTGGAACGAACGCGGATAGATCTGATAAACGATTCCGTTCTTCCACCAAGCATCGGCCGACATCGAGTTTTCCTTTCGTGTTCTGTGTTGCGAGGCTTCCATTTTTAGGAGGTTCCCCGGGCATGATCAACGACCTTTGGTACAAGAACGCCGTGGTGTATTGCCTCTCGGTGGGAACCTTCATGGATTCCAACGGAGACGGCTGCGGCGACTTCGAGGGCCTGACGCGGCGGCTGGAGTACCTTCACGGCCTTGGCGTGACCACGCTGTGGTTGATGCCGTTCCACCCTTCGCCGGGGCGTGACGACGGCTACGATGTTTCGGACTATTACAACGTAGACCCTCGCTTCGGCACGCTCGGCGACTTCGTCGAGTTCACGCATTCGGCCGAGCAGCTCGGCATGCGCGTGCTGATGGACCTGGTGGTCAACCACACCTCGACCCAGCACCCCTGGTTTCAGGAAGCGCGCAAGAGCCGGAAATCAAAATACCACGACTGGTATGTGTGGTCAGACAAGAAGCCGCCCCGCTCCACCGACGGTGTGGTCTTTCCGGGCGTGCAGAAGTCGACCTGGACTTTCGACAAGGTCGCAAGGCGCTGGTACTTTCATCGCTTCTACGAGTTCCAGGCCGACCTGAACACGGCCAACCCGCATGTGCAGGCCGAGATCCTGAAGATCATGGGTTTCTGGACGCAGTTGGGTGTGTCGGGTTTCCGCATGGACGCGGTGCCCTTCGTGATCGGCGCCAAGGGGCCGAAGGTCGTGTACCCCACGGAGCGGTTCGACATGCTGCGGCAGTTTCGCGAACTGCTTCAATGGCGACGGGGCGACGCCATCATCCTGGCCGAAGCCAACGTGCTGCCCAAGACCAACATGGCGTACTTCGGCGATGAGGGCGAGCGGCTGCACATGATGTTCAACTTCCAGGTCAACCAGAACCTGTTCTATGCCATGGCCGTGGGGGACACGCGGCCGCTGGTCAAGGCGCTTGAGGCCACGCGGGAGCGCCCCGCCACTTCGCAGTGGGTCATGTTCCTGCGCAACCACGACGAGCTCGACCTCGGGCGCCTGCGCCCCGCGCAGCGCAAGCGCGTGTTCGAGGCCTTCGGGCCCGACAAGGACATGCAGCTCTATGACCGCGGCATACGCCGCCGCCTGGCGCCGATGCTCGGCGGCAACCGGCGCCGGCTCGAGCTGGCCTACAGCCTGATGCTCACCCTGCCCGGCACGCCGGTCATGCGCTACGGCGACGAGATCGGCATGGGCGACGACCTGAGCCTGCCGGAGCGCAACTGCGCGCGTACGCCCATGCAGTGGTCGACGGAGCGCCAGGGCGGGTTCACCACCTCGTCCAAGCCGGTGCTCCCGGTGGTCACGGGCGGCGCCTACGGCTTCGAGCATGTGAACGTGGCGGCGCAGCGGCGCGACCCCGACTCGCTGCTCAACTGGATGGAGCGCGTGTTCCGCATGCGCAAGGAGGTGCCCGAGATCGGCTGGGGCGACTTCACGGTCATTCCCAACGATGAGCACGCGGTGCTGGTGGTGCGCTACGAATGGCGCGGCAACGCGGTGGTCTTCGTCCACAATTTCGATGCGAACCCGCTGGAGATCAAGCTCGATGCCAAGGCGCTGGGCAAGCACGGCGGGCAACTCATCAACCTGTTGTCGAACGCGCACAGCCGCGCCAACTCGAAAGGAAAGCACTGCATGGTGATCGAGTCGTACGGCTACCGGTGGTTTCGCGTGGGCGCGCTGGACTACCTGCTCAAGCGAGACGAGATGTGAGCCCCGCCCCGGTAACGCAGCGAGGCATGGGGGATTGCGCGAAGTACCCGGGACCCTGCTTCTGACACACTACATGCGCAACGCGGATTCCTTCGCGATGCCTGTCCACGACAATGAACACATCAGGTCTCCGGAAGATTCGCATCAACTTGAATACGCGCCTCGGCATCGGCGTTGCCGCGGTGGTGCTGGCAGCCACGGCCGCCATCGGCACGGTGGCATTGCAGCTGGTCAAGTCCAGCATGAGGGCCTCGATCGAAAGCGAAGAGTTCGCGAGACTGTCGGCCGTTGCAAACACGGTCGACCAGAAGTTCGTCAGCCGGCGCATCTTGCTCGAGACCTTTGCCACCAGCGTGGAATCGAACGACTTCCAGGACCCGGAGGCACTGCAGGCCTTTCTTGAAAAGCACCAGCCGCTGCACAAGGCTTTCAGCAATGTGGCGTTCTTCACCGCCGAGGGCGACCTGATCGCCAGCCTCAATGGTGCGCAGCAGTCCGGCAGGGTGAACATCAAGGACCGCCCCTATTTCCAGAAAACGCTTGCGTCCAAGGCCAGCGTCATCTCCGAGCCCTACCTCAACCGGCTGAGCGGCCTGGCGCAGATCGCCATTACCGAGCCGGTGCTGGACCCGGCCAACAACGTGAAGTACGTGATCTCGGGCGCCCTGAACCTGAAGGACCGCAACCTGCTGGGCGAACTGGCCGACGTGAAGTTCGGCGAAACCGGCTACCTGTTCATCACCAGCACGGAGGGCGTGGTGATCGACCACCCGCGCACCGAACTCATCATCAACCAGACCGGCCTGAAGGGTGCCGGCAACCCCGAGATCGACCGCCCGATGGAGGGCTACGAGGGCGCCGCGGAAGGCGTCAACCACGCGGGCGTGCAAGGCCTTTATTCCTTCAAGCGCATACAGCAGACGAACTGGGTCATCGGCGCGATGTACCCGACCGCGGAAGCGTTTGCGCGCATCGATGCCATCGAACGCGCAGCCTGGGTGGGCGCGCTGGTGCTCGCGGTCATTGCCGGGGCCGTGGCGCTCACGGTCGTGAGCTGGCAGCTCAGGCCGCTGCGCTACCTGCACCGGCACATGCTGGACGTGGACAACGCGGCGCTCGAAAGAACCTTGCCCCGCACCTATCCGAACGATGAGATAGGCGACATTGCGCGAACCTTCGACGAACTGATGCGCCAGCGCAAGACGGGCGAGAAGTTCCTGCGCGACATCACCGACAACCTGCCCGCGCTGGTGTCGCACGTGGATGCGCAGGGCCGCTATACCTTCGTGAACGCCCCGCTCTGCAGAAAGCTCGATCGCGGCGCGGCGCAGCTGATCGGTCGCACGGCGCAGCCGATTGGCGAGAACGAAGCGGTGGACGCCGCCGTTCAGCGCGTGCTTGCCGGCGAGGCGGTCAGCTTCGAAAGCCGGGGCGACGCACGCCTTGGCGAGGAAGACCGCTTCTTCCAGACCGAGCTGATTCCCGACCGCGACCAGGCCGGGCAGGTGCGGGGCTACTACGCCATGACCTTCGACGTGACCGAGCGCAAACGCATCGAGGTGAGCCTTGCGCACAGCGAAGCGCAGGTGCGCATCATTGCCGACAACATCCCCGCCCTGGTCTCGCATGTCGATTCCTCCCTGAGATACACCTTCGTGAATGCGAAGGTCAAGGCGCTGCACAAGGACAGGGCCATGATCGGCCGTTCGATGCCCGAGGTGCGCGGCGCCGAGGACTTCGCCGTCGTCGAAGACTCCTACCAGCGCGCGCTTGCCGGCGAGACTGTGGTCATCGAAAAATCCGGCGATCCCTCGTTGGGCATCGGCCACCGCACTTTCAAGGCGCACTACATCCCAGACCGGGACGCGGACGGCGTGGTGCAAGGCGTGTTCGCCATGACCTTCGACATCACCGACGAGGTGAACATCCGCAAAGCCCTGACCGAACAGCAGAAGCGGCTGCGCGACGTGACCGACAACATTCCCGCGCTGGTGGGCTACTTCGACAACGACGAGAACTGCCTTTTCGCGAACGTGCGGGCACGGCGGATGGCGGGCCTGGACGACGGCCCGCTCACCGGCGTAAACCTGCACAGGGCCGTGGGCGACACGGTGTACCGGCAGCAGCAGCCCTACCTTCCCATGGTGCGCGAGGGCAAGGCGGTGAGGTTTCCGGTGCGCACGCCGCTGCATGGCAAGACCGGCTACTTCCAGGTCAACCTCATTCCCGACAAGGACCTGGAAGGCAAGGTGCTGGGCTTCTATCTCATGACCTTCAACATCACCGCGCTGAAGAAGGCCGAGGTGCGGCAGGCCGAAAGCGAGATGCGCCTGCGCACCATCACGGACAACCTGCCGGCGCTCATCACCTACATCGACCGAGACGAGAAGATCACCTTCGCCAACGCCACTTATCGCGAATGGCTGGGTGTGGAGCCGTCCGCCATCCTGGGCCACCACATCAGCGACGTCGCGGGCCCAGACCTGTATCTCTCGCGCAAGCCCATGATCCAGCGCGCGCTGGCGGGCGAGCGGGTCGAGTTCGAGGCCCAGACCCTCACGCAGGGAGGCGAGCGCGTCACGCGCGTGAGCTATGTGCCCGACACCGGGGCCGACGGCGTCACGCGCGGCATCTTTTCGCTGAGCCTGGACATCAGCGCGCTGAAAGCGGTGGAGCGCAAGCTGATCGACCTGGCGCGGGTGGACACGCTCACCGGCCTGGCCAACCGGCTTGCGTTCAACGAGTTCCTGCCCGGTGCCATTGCCCGCGCGCAGCGCACGCAAAGCGCGCTGGCGGTGCTGTTTCTCGACATCGACCGCTTCAAGACCATCAACGACACGCTCGGCCATGCAACGGGCGACGGCGTGCTGGTGGAATACGCCCGCCGCCTGCTGGCGAGCGTGCGAGCCACCGACACCGTGGCCCGCCTTGCGGGCGACGAATTCGTGGTGGTGCTCGAAAACCTGCAGGCGAAAGAAGCGGCCGCCGCCATTGCGCGGAAGATCGTCGATCAGATCGGCGGCGCGCTGTTCGAACTCGACGGGCAGCGCCTTCGCGTCACCACCAGCATCGGCGTGGCATTTCACCCGGCGGACGAAGCGCCCGCCACGCCGTCGGAGTTGCTCGCGCGCGCCGACGCCGCGCTGTACCGCGCGAAGTCCGCGGGACGCAATACCTACGGTTTTTCCGATTGAGGCGCTTCAATTGAGAAATTGAGAACTTTGGTAGTGACGCGGCATTGCAGCGAGCCTTCGCACGAGGTCTGCTCCTGCTGACAAGCCTGCCCGGGCACCCCAGAATCACCGCAACAGGAGATTCAATTCAATGTCGCCCACCGAAGTCGTCACGCCCGAGCAGTTGCTGCACGCCCTGGAAGTTCAAAGCCGCATGCCGATCCTGCGGATCGGCCAGGCGCTGATGGCCCTGGGCGCGGTAACCGAGGAGCAGTTGCGCGAGGGCCTGGCGCAGCAGCAGCTCGACCGCAGCGTGCCGCTGGGCGAAACCTTGGTCCGCATGGGCGTGGTCACCCGGGAGCAGCTGAAGGCCGCGCTGGTACGAAAGATGGGTTACCCGCTGGTCAACCTGCACCTGTTTCCGGTCGCCATCGACGCCTTGCGCACCATCAGCCACGGCGTTGCGCGTCGCCTGCAGGTCATGCCGCTGATGATCCACCAGGGCCGACTCGTCCTTGCAATGGACGATCCGGCCAGCCGCCATGCCGCCATCGACGAAGTGGAGTTCATCTCGCAGATGAAGGTGGTGCCGGTGATCGGCGAATGCCTTGTGCTGGACACGGTGCTCTACAAGGCCTACGGAAAGATCGGCAGCGACACCGTGCTGGACCCGACCATCGTGCACGATCCGTCGCGCCCGCTCGACTTCGAGCCGGCCGCCACCAGCGAGCTCCTGGTCACGCTCGAGAAGGAACGCCCCACTCCCGCGCTCGAAGAAGAAAAAAGCATCGAGCAGTCGGACAACTCGCTGGTGCGAATGATCAACAGCATGATCGTCGACGCGCACCGCGAGGGCGTGTCCGACATCCACATCGAAAGCTATCCGGGCAAGGAAAAGACGCGCATCCGCTTTCGGCGCGACGGGCGGCTGCGCACCCACCTGGAGCTGCCGGCCAGCTACCGCAACGCGGTGGTCGCGCGCGTGAAGATCATGTGCGACCTGGACATCAGCGAAAAGCGCAAGCCGCAGGACGGCAAGATCAACTTTGCCAAGTACTCGCCGCAGCACCGCATCGAGCTGCGCGTGGCAACCATTCCGACCAGCAACGGCCTGGAAGACGTGGTCATGCGCATCCTGGCTTCGGCAAAACCCATTGAGCTGGACCAACTCGGCCTGTCGCAGCGCAACCTGTCGGAGTTCACCAAGGCGGTGGAGCGCCCCTACGGCATGGTGCTGTGCGTGGGCCCCACCGGTTCGGGCAAGACCACGACGCTGCATTCGGCGCTCATGCACATCAACACGCCGGAACGAAAGATCTGGACGGCCGAGGACCCCATCGAAATCACCCAGCCGGGCCTGCGGCAGGTGCAGGTCAACCCGCGCATCGAGTGGACCTTTGCCAAGGCGCTGCGCGCTTTCGTGCGCGCGGACCCGGACGTGATCATGGTCGGCGAAATCCGCGACGAGGAAACCGCCAAGACCGCCATCGAGGCCTCGCTGACGGGCCACCTGGTGCTCTCGACGCTGCACACCAACAGCGCGCCCGAAACCGTGACCCGGCTGCTGGACATGGGCATGGACCCGTTCAACTTCGCGGATTCGCTGCTGGCGGTGCTGGCGCAGCGCCTGGTGCGCCGCCTTTGCAGCCACTGCGTGACCAGCCGGCCGATGCGCCCCGAAGAGGTCGAGGAACTGCTGTCCGACTACATGCATTCGTTCGGCGCGCACGACACCCCGGCCGAGCGCGAGTCAGTGCGGCACGGCTGGCACCGCCACTACGGGCAGGACGGCCAGCTGCTCGCGTATGCAAGCACCGGGTGCAAGCACTGCGACAACACCGGCTTCAGTGGCCGCGTGGGCATTCACGAGCTGATGGTGATCTCGAAAACGCTGCGGCGGCTGGTGCAGGGCGGCGCCCGTGCCGAAGAGCTGCAGGAAGCGGCGCTGCGCGAAGGCATGCGCACCCTGCGGCAGGACGGCATCGAAAAGGTCCTGGCCGGAAAGACCACCATCGAGGAGGTCCGCGCGACCAGCAACGTCTGAGTCAGCGCCGCGTGCGGCAGCGGCCCGTCAGGGCATGGCTGTTCGCTTCAGGCGGCATCCCATGCCACCGCCGGCAGCATGGCCACGGCGGGCCGGGCAAACAGGAAGCCCTGGAAGAGGCCCACGCCCAGCGCCTGCAGTGCGTGCACTTCGTCGGAGCTTTCGACGCCCTCGGCCACCACCCGGATGCCGAGTTCGCTGCAGGTGCCGACAAAGCCTTTGACGATGCTGAGCCGGACGGGATCGGTGTGGATGTTGCGCACCAGGCCCATGTCGACCTTCACCACATCGGGCTGGAAGCCGGCCAGGAGTTCGAAGCCGGCATAGGCGGCGCCGAAGTCGTCGATGGCGGAAGTGAAGCCGAAGGCCTTGTGGGCATGAAAGGCGGCGGCAAGCCCCGGCAGATCGGCCACGTGTTCGCACTCGGCAATCTCGAACATCAGGCGGTGCACCGGAAAGTTGCAGCGCCGGGCCGTGTCCATGGCGGTGTGGAAGCACTCGGTGCGCTCGGTGAGATCGTTGGGCCACACGTTGAGGCTGAGCCTCGATTCCATGCCCAGCGCGGAAGCCGTCTCGATGGCCTTGATGCGGCAGGCCTCGTGAAACGCGAACCGGTGCCGCGGACTCACGCGTGAAAGCACCTGGACCGCGCCTTCCCCAGACATGCCGCGCACCAGCGCCTCGTGCGCGAAGATCTCGCGTCGCTCGAAATCCACGATCGGCTGGAAAGCCATCACAAACCCGGCATCGGAGCCGGGAAAGCTGGCATTGGCCGCTGTTTGGGTAGTCACTGGTGTGGATTCTCGCGGGGAGAGTGATGTTAATTACTTTTACCTACAACGCGGACGATAGCGTATAAATGTAACCCGCCCATCAGCCAATACCCTTTTGAGCCAACTGGCGAGTGCGTTCGGCGATGGCGAGCCTCTTGGCTTCATCGTAGCCGTGGGCCTTGATCGAGAATGCCTTGCTCACGCTGCCCTTGCCTGCGGTGTAGGTAATGGCCAGCCAATAACCGGGGTGGTCGTGGCGGGGCTGCTTGTAGTGCACGCCGCTCACGCCGCTGGAGTTCGACTTGCGAAGGATCTCGGAACGGGAGCGCTTGCGCGGTGCGGGAGTCGCGGTCGGCGCGCTTGCGGATTTGCGGATCGACTCTTCGGCGGGATGCAGGGCCGCCAGGCCCGTCATGTGCTGCAACTGCTTCGCCCGCTCCTCGATGGCCATGGTGCGCGCCGCATCGCCCCAGTTGTGAATCGGAAAGTTGGCGCGCAGTATTTCGTCGGCCGCGACGTAGGTCTTGGCAAGCCACGACAGCCCTCTTCCGTCGGGCGACACGAGGCAGAAAACGCCCGTCACGCCGGTGGTGTTGTTCGCCCGTTGCTTTTCCGCCCGCTCGCGCCGCGTGGCCGGTGGCACGCTCCGCACGACGGCATCGCGCCATTCCTGCGCCTGCCGCAGCGCATGCTCGGCGCCGCCGTAGCTGCCGTTGCCGAACTGCTGGAAATACCGGACCCCGCGCCGGACGATGGAAACCTCGAAGCCCCACGGGCGGGCATAGATCCCGTACATGGGCGCTGGGTTGGGAACACCTTTTGGCATTGGCGAGAATTCTAGGAGGGCAAGTCGAGTTCGATCCACACCGGCGCATGATCGCTCGCGCCCGGACGGCCGCGCACCTCGCGGTCCACATTGGCATCGACCAGCAAAGGCGCGAGCTCTTCGTTCAGCAGCAAGTGGTCGATGCGCAGCCCCGCATTGCGCGGCCAGCGGTTGCGCCAGTAATCCCAGTAGGTGTAGATCGCCTCGCCGGGGTGGCGGTTACGGATCGCGTCGGTCCACCCCTGGGCGAGCAGGCGCGCAAAGGCGGCGCGGCTTTCGGGCTGCAGCAGCGCGTCATTGCGCCACGAGGCCGGGTTGTAGATGTCGGCGTCGGTCGGCACCACGTTGAAGTCGCCGGCCAGCACAACCGGCAGCCCGCAGCCGTAGAGGCGCTGCGCGTGGGCATTAAGCCGCTCGAACCACTCGAGCTTGTAGTCGAACTTGGGCCCTGGCTGCGGATTGCCGTTGGGCAGGTACAGGCAACCGATCACCACGCCGTTCACCACGGCTTCGAGGTAGCGGCTCTGGCTGTCTTCGGAGTTTCCGTCGAGCCCGCGGCCGGTTTCTATCGGCTCCCTTCCGCGCGCGAGGATGGCCACGCCGTTCCATGAACGCTGGCCATGGAACAGCACGCCGTAGCCCGCCTCGCGGATCGCCGCCGCGGGAAAGTTGGCGTCGGGAGACTTCAGTTCCTGCAGGCAGGCGACGTCGGGGCGGGACTCCTCGAGCCATTCGAGCAGGCGTGGAAGCCGACTGTTGATGCCGTTGACGTTGAAAGTCGCAATCTTCACGGGCGCTGCATGAAACAAGAACGAAGTCGGCGAATCATGGCCCGAAAGCCGCCTTCATCTTGTCGGAGAACACGCCCTGCGATGGAGACGTGCGCTGCCTGCCCTTGCCCGTCAGCGCGCCTTGGCACCTTTTTCGTACCACCCCTGCGACCGATTGACCACGGCTACCACCAGCAGCATCACCGGCACCTCGATCAGCACGCCCACCACGGTGGCCAACGCAGCGCCCGATTGAAAGCCGAACAGGCTGATGGCTGTGGCCACCGCAAGCTCGAAGAAGTTGCTGGCGCCGATCAGCGCCGACGGACCGGCCACGCAGTGCGCCACGCCCAGCTTGCGGTTGAGCAGGTAGGCCAGCCCTGAGTTCAGGAACACCTGGATGAGGATGGGCACCGCGAGCAGCGCAATCACCAGCGGCTGGCCGATGATGGCTTCGCCCTGGAATGCGAACAGCAGCACCAGCGTGAGCAGCAGCGCCGAGATCGACCACGGCCCGAGCCGTGCCGCCACGGCCTGGAAGTGCGCCGTGCCCTTCTTGAGCAGCTGCTTGCGCAGCACTTGCGCAATGATTACCGGCACCACGATGTACAGGCCGACCGACGTCAGCAGCGTGTCCCAGGGCACGGTGATCGACGAGAGCCCGAGCAGCAGCGCAACCACCGGCGCGAAGGCCACCACCATGATCGCGTCGTTCAGCGCCACCTGCGAGAGCGTGAAGTACGGATCGCCCTTGCACAGCTGGCTCCATACGAACACCATGGCCGTGCACGGCGCGGCCGCCAGCAGGATGAGGCCCGCGATGTAGCTGTCGAGCTGCGATGGCGGCAGCAGTGGCGCGAACACATGGCGAATGAAGATCCAGCCCAGCAGCGCCATCGAGAACGGCTTGACCGCCCAGTTGATGAACAGCGTGACGCCGATGCCGCGCCAATGCGCCTTGACCTGCCCGAGCGCCGCGAAGTCGATCTTCAGCAGCATCGGGATGATCATCACCCAGATCAGCACGCCCACCGGCACGTTGACCTTCGCTACCTCCAGCGAGGCGATGCCCCGGAACGCGCCGGGCAGCCATTGGCCCAGCGCAATGCCTACAACGATGCATAGCGCGACCCAGATCGTGAGGTAGCGCTCGAAGAAGCCGATGGCGGGGCGCGGTGCGGACGATGCAAGGGCCGTAGCGGTATGGGTGCTCATCTCAGCACGCACATGCCTGGGCCGCCGCGGGCAGGCAAGCCTCGCCCTGGCAGCAGTTCTCGGTGAGGTAGCCGATGAGCGCGTTCATCCGCTCGAAGGCGGCGCGGTAAATCAGGTTGCGGCCGCTTCGCTCTTGCGTCACAAGACCGGAATGGGTCAGTTCCTTGAGGTGGAACGAGAGGCTGGTGGCCTGCACGTCCAGCGCATCGACCAGCGCACCGGGCGTAAGCCCCGCTGGGCCCGCCACCACCAGCGCGCGAAAAACCTGAAGGCGCACGGGCTGGGCCAGCGCGGCCAGCGACTTGACGATGTCTTGTTCTTCCATAATTCAATAATAGTTGCATAATCGCAAGAATGCAATCGCCCAACCCATCCATCACCATCTTTCACAACCCCGCGTGCGGCACCTCGCGCAACACGCTGGCGCTGATCCGCAACAGCGGCGAAGAGCCCCGGGTGGTCGAATACCTGAAGACGCCGCCCGGCAAGGAGACGCTGCTCGAGCTGCTCGCCGCCATGAAGATGCAGCCCCGCGCGCTGCTGCGCGAAAAGGGAACACCCTATGCCGAACTCGGGCTGGCCGATCCAAAGTGGACGGACGAACAACTGGTCGACTTCATGCTCGCGCACCCCATCCTGATCAACCGGCCCATCGTGGTCACGCCCCTGGGCACCCGGCTCTGCCGCCCTTCCGAAGAAGTGCTCGACATTCTTCCCTCGCCGCAAAAAGGCCCGTTCACCAAGGAAGACGGCGAAGTTGTCATCGATGCGGAGGGCCGCCGTGTCAAACCCGCTGCCTGAGCTTCCGAACATCGATGCCGCCCTGTTCGACCGGCCTTCGCTCGAGCGCCTTTCCGGCAGCGCACCGGCGCGCCACGCGCCGCGCTTTCTGCTGCTGTACGGATCGCTGCGCGACCGCTCCTACAGCCGCTTGCTGACCGAGGAAGCCGCACGCCTGCTGCAGGCCATGGGCGGCGAGACACGCATCTTCAACCCCGCCGGGCTGCCCCTGCCGGACAGCGCCCCCGACGACCATCCCAAGGTGCAGGAGCTGCGCGACCTGGCGCAATGGGCCGAAGGCATGGTGTGGTGCTCGCCCGAGCGCCACGGCTCGATGACCGGCATCATGAAGGCGCAGATCGACTGGATTCCGCTGAGCATGGGCGCCGTCCGGCCCACGCAGGGCAAGACGCTCGCAGTCATGCAGGTGTCGGGCGGCTCGCAGTCGTTCAATGCGGTGAACCAGCTGCGCGTGCTCGGGCGCTGGATGCGCATGCTCACCATTCCCAACCAGTCTTCCGTTGCCAAGGCTTTTCTCGAGTTCGACGAAGCCGGGCGCATGAAGCCCTCTTCGTACTACGAGCGGGTGGTCGACGTGATGGAAGAGCTCGTGAAGTTCACCCTGCTCACGCGCGACGCGGCCGGCTACCTGGTCGACCGCTACAGCGAGCGCCGGGAAAGCGCCGAAGAGCTTGCCAAGCGGGTGAACCAGCGCGCGATATAGGCCACTCTGTTCGCGCCGCGTCCTACGCCGGCATGCAGGCTGTCCGACATCAGCATGCAGAGGCGTAGTTAAGGTGGGTCCGTTCAGGAGGCATGAATGAGCCCATCGAAGCAAAAGCAGACCCGCACCCCGCGCACCGTTCAGCCCGCAACAAGCCAGCGGGCGCCGGCCACGAAGAAATCCGAAGGCCCGGTGGCCACGCCCAAGGTCAACGAAGGCGCATCGCTCGGCAAGTCCGCCAACTCTTCCGCCGGCGGCGCAGCCGGTCAGCTGACACCCAAGGACTGAAGAGGAAAGCCGGGCGCCCGTTGGCCGACAATCGGCGCCCATGAATGCCAAGCCATCGGCAGCGGCCCCGGCGACCCCGCCGCAGCCAGCGCCCCGCCCCATCCGCATTGCGGCCACGTTGATTCTCTTGCGCGACGGCGCCAGCGGCATGGAAGTGCTGCTGCTTCGCCGCGCGGACAAGGCCGACGACCAGAACAGCGGCGCCAGCGTGTTCCCCGGCGGCGTGGTCGACACGCACGACCGCAGCCTGCACCTGATGTGCAAGGGGCTCGATGACGCAGGCGCGAGCAGGCGGCTGGGCGTGGCCGAAGGCGGGCTCGACTACTACGCCGCCGCCGTACGCGAATGCTTCGAGGAAGCGGGCGTGCTGTTCGCCTGCGACGCCGAAGACCGCGTGGTCGAGCTCGACAGGCTGCCCGCCTCGCGCCTCGAGGCCATGCGGCATGCCGCCGAGCAAGGCACCGACGCGCTGCTGGCCATGTGCGACGCGCAAGGCTGGCGTCTCGCGGTCGACCGGCTCGCCTACTTCAGCCACTGGCTCACGCCGCCCGGCATGCCGCGCCGTTTCGACACCCGCTTTTTCATCGCGGAGATGCCCGCCGGGCAAAGCGTGAAGCCGGACGGCCGCGAGACCGTCGAGCACATGTGGCTCAAGCCGGCCGATGCGGTGCACCCAGACCGCGGGCTCAAGCTGATGAACGTGACGCGCCGCACGCTCGAGCAGCTCGCCGCATTCGAGAGCACCGCCAGCTGCATGGCGCATGCGCGCGGCCTGGCCGGCATTGTGCTGAACATGCCTCGCCTGGCCGACGGACCCGCGGGGCGCCGCGCGGTGAACATCGACGAGGCGGCCTATCAGGAAATCGGCCGCCTCGACCCGCACGGCAACGGCCAAGCGCGCTATGCGCTCGAGGCCGGCTTGGCCATGCAGTTGTCCGCGCGCGTGCGGCGGATCACGGGCGCCGGCGCGTCGTCGGCGGAGCCGGGATCGAACAGCTATTTCGTCGGCGGCGAAAGGGGCCCGTGGGCATTGATCGACCCGCTGCCCCACGGCACGGCGGCGAACGAGTTGCTGCGCAAAGCGGCGCCGGGAGAGGTGCGATGGCTGCTCTCGACCGCACCGCGCACAGAGGCGGCCGAGGAAGCGCTCGAAAGCCTGCGATCATCGTGGCCTGGCGCCGTGGTGCTGTGGCCTGCTCCTGGCGAATCGCTCGACCTGGGCGGCGCCACGCTGGTGGCCCTTCCCGGCCCCGGCGGCACCTCAGCTCCCGCGCTTCAGTTTCTGCTGCCCGAGGAACGCACGCTGTTCACCGGCGCAGCCGACCCAACCGCCGTGCATGCCGGCAACGAGGTCGAATGGATTGCGCCTGCCAGCGGCTTCCTGCTGCGGCACGGTGCCTGACCCGCGCACACCTGCACACGCTCACTGCAGCTTGCCGATGGCCGCCTTGAGCTCGTCGATGGAGGCGGGCTTGGGCAAGTGCGCATTGAAGCCTGCCTCCAGCGCGCGGCGTGCGTCGGCACGCCGGCCGAAGCCGGACATGGCAATGGAGCGCAGCTCGCGGGTCTCCGGCCGCCGCCGCACTTCGGCAATGAACTGGTAGCCGTCCATCTCGGGCATGCCGAGGTCGGACACCAGCAGGTCGTAGGCATTCGATTCGAGCAGCTCCAGGCCCTTTTTTGCGCTTGGCGCAATATCGACGATCGCGCCCTCGAGCCTCAGCACCTCGGCAAACGGGGCCAGCGCGTCGGCATAGTCGTCCACCGCAAGCACGCGCCAGCCGCGCAGGCTCACTTCGGCCGGGGCTTTTTCCACCACCGCTTCGACCGCCGCCCCCACGCGGGGCAGCCACACGCTGAACTCGGCCCCCAGGCCCAGCCCCGGTGAATGCACTTCGACGCGGCCGCCGTGGGCCCGCGTCAGTTCATGCACCAGCGCCAGGCCGATGCCCAGCCCGCCGTTGGGGGGCGTCACATCGCTGCTGGCCTGGTTGAACATGCCGAACACGTGCGGCAGAAACTCCGGCGCAATGCCGCAGCCGGTGTCGGCCACGATCAGCTTGCCGAAGTTCTCGTCGGCCGCAACGCGCACCGTGATGCGGCCGCCGTCGGGCGTGAACTTCACGGCGTTGCTGAGCAGGTTCCACACGATCTGCTCCATGCGTATGCGGTCGCCGTTGCACAGCACGCCGGCTTCGCAGCTCGCGTCCAGCGTCAGCTTCTTGCCGGCCACATCGTTCACCGCGGCCTGCGCCGTGGTCTGCACCAGCTCGCCCAGGTCGACGGGCACGCGATTCAGCCGCAGCTTGCCGGTGCGGATGCGCGAAAGGTCGAGCAGGTCGTTGATGATGCGCGTCTGGCTGGCCACGGCGCGCTTGATGGTTTCGCCCAGCCGCCGCACCGCCGGCACCTCCGCGGTGGCCGGCATGTGCATCAGCAACTCGGCATTCATCTGGATGAGATTGAGCGGCTGCTTCAGCTCGTGCGACATCACCGCCAAAAACTTGTCTTTCAGCTCGTTGGCCGCCTGCGCGCTGAGGCTGGCCTTCTTCTCCTTGAAGAGCCGGTGCTCCTGGGCGAGCTCATGCTGCTTGGTGCCCGTCATGTCGCGCGCGATCTTGGCAAAGCCACCGCCCGCGGCGGGTTCCATCGGCGTGGTCACGCCACTGCAGAAAAAACGGCTGCCGTCCTTTCGCTGGTGCCAGCGCTCGTCTTCGGCCCGGCCAAGCTCCACCGCGCGGCGCATCTCGCGCTCGGGCACGCCGTTGGCCTGGTCTTCGGCGGTGAAGATCACCGCCAGCGGCCGGCCGATCATCTCTTCCTCGCTGTAGCCGAAGATGCGCTGGGCGCCTGCGTTCCAGGTGGTGATCTGGCCCTGCTCGTCGCAGGTGATGATGGCAAAGTCGCGCGTGGTGGCGGCCACCATGCGCAGCCGCTCTTCGCCCGCGCGCACCTTCTCTTCCGCGGCACGCAGTTCGGTAATGTCGAAGAAGTTAAGGATCGCGCCTTCGATCTTGTCTTCTGCCGTGCGGTACGGGAGTATTCGCGCCATGAAGTGGCGCCCGTCCACGCTGGCAACGTGCCGCTCGGTAATGCGCAGGTCCTTGAAGGCCGCGGCCGTGTCTTCCGCAAGCTCCGGGTAGTTGAGCCGGCTCGTGATGTCGAACAGCGAGCGCCCCAGGTCCGACGGAATCAGGTTGAACAGCTTGCTCGCGTGCGGCGTGTAGCGCTTGATGTGCATGCCGCGGCTCACGAACACCGTTGCAATCTCCGACGACGTAATGAGGTTCTGCAGGTCGTCGTTGATGTGCCCGCGCTCTTCCACCTTCATCTTGAGCTCGAAGTTCACCGTCACGAGTTCCTCGTTCATCGACTGCAGCTCTTCCTTGCTGGTCTCGAGCTCTTCGGTGGCGGAGCGCAACTCTTCGTTGATGGCCTGCAGCTCCTCGTTGGAGGCCTTCAGTTCCTCGGTCGAGGTTTCGGCGCCTTCGATGGTTTCCTGCAGGTGCAGCTTGAGCTGGCGGATCTGGTCTTCCATCTGGCCGATGAGCAGCTCGCGCGCCGCATCGGCCGTCTCGGCGCCCTCGGGACGCACGCTGTCTTCGACCTCGTCGAACACCACCAGCGTAAGCCGCGGTGCGTCTTTGTCTTCACCGTCGCCCTGTTGAAGCGGGCGCACCGTGATGTTCAGGAACACCTGCCGCCCATCGTCACGGCGTTGCACCAGGCGCGTTTCCACGCTGCCTGAAGTTTGCGCGGCTTTGAAGAGCGCGGTGCGCAGCTCCAGCCGCAGGTCGGGCCGCACGTTGTTCAGCAGGTTGTTCGACGGCTCGCCCCCGGCGCGCTCCAGAAAGCGGCCGACACCGCTGGACAGGTGCAGCACCTCGTACTCGCCGTTGATGAGCACGCTGGGCGGCGAGAACTGCTCGAGCGCGCGCTGGTGCAGCTCGGCAAAGCTCAGGCGTTCGGCGCGCTTGGGGGAGCGCAGCGCTTCCATGGGGCTGGGCGCGCCCGGCTTGAACGGCGCATCGCTGATGAGCGGCATGTGGCGCCCGCTCGGCAACTCTGGGTTTGCGCGGTAGATGCGGTTCTTCTTGTCGACCGCGGTGAACAGGCTGCCCACCGCGTCGATCGATTCCGAAGTGCCCAGGAACAGGTAGCCCCCGGCCGCAGCGCAATGCGGAACATCTCCAGCACATGCGCTTGCGCCGCGCGGTCCAGGTAGATCAGCAGGTTGCGGCAGCAGATGATGTCCAGCCGCGAGAACGGCGGGTCGCGCAAGAGGTTGTGCAGCGCAAAGAGCACCGGCTCGCGCACCGTGGTCGTCACGCGGTACTGGTCCTGCTCGGGCACGAAGAACTGCTGCAGCCGCGAAGCCGAAATGTCTTCGGCGATGCCCTGCGCATACAGGCCCCTGCGCGCCGTGGTAATGGCCCGCCCGTCGATGTCGGTGGCAAAGATCTGAATGTCCAGCGGCTTGGCCTGCTTGTCGATCTGCTCGCGCAGCAGGATGCTCAGCGAATACGCCTCCTCGCCGGTGGCGCAGCCTGCCACCCAGGCGCGCACCTGCTCGCCGGGCTGCTTGCTCTCGATCAGCCCCGGAAGCGCATCCTGCTCGAGCGCCTCGAAGGCTTCGGGGTCCCGAAAGAAATTGGTCACGCTGATGAGCATGTCCTGCAGCAACGGAGTCGCCTCTTCGGGATGGTCGTGCAAAAAGTTGCGGTAGGCCGGCAGGTCGGCCAGGCGGTTCACCTGCAGCCGGCGCTCGATGCGGCGCAGCACCGTCGCGCGCTTGTAGTGGCGAAAGTCGTGCCGCGTATAGGTGCGCAGCAGGCCCATGATCTCCTGCAGCGCTTTCTCGGCCCGCTTGGCCGCTTCGCCCGTGTCGGGCTCCTGGACGAGTTCCGCATGCCCGTCGTAGGGCATGCGAATGCGCTGTGCGTTGAGCCAATGCTGGACCAGGTGCTCGCCCATCTCGGCCGCGGGCAGCACGATGTCGACCATGCCGGTGGCAATGGCGGCGCGCGGCATGCCGTCATGCGCCGCGTCTTCGGGCGACTGCGCCATGGCAATGCCGCCGTGCTCCTTCACGCGCGTGAGCCCCACCGCGCCGTCGCTGCCGGTGCCCGACATCACGATGCAGACGGCCCGCTCCTTGTGCACTTCGGCCATGGTGCGAAAGAACACGTCCACGGCCAGGTGCAGGCCCTTGATCCGCTCGCTGGGCGTGGCCTGCAGGTGGCCGTCGTTCATCGTCAGGTCGACGCCGGGCGGAATCACGTACACATGGTCCGCCTCGACCGGCACCGGCTGCGTGACCTGCATCACAGGCATTTGCGTGGAGCGCTGCAGTATGGCGGCCGCATTGCTTTCATGCGTGGGCGACAGGTGCAGGATGACGACGAAGGCCATGCCCGCGTCGGCCGGCATCTGCTCGAAGAAACGGATCAGCGCCTCCAGCCCGCCCGCGGAGGCGCCGATGCCGACGACCGGAAAACTCAGCGTGCTGGGCGTGAGCTTGCGTTCATCGGCAGAGGAAGGCGAAGGCGGATTCGATTTGGGCATTGGGATGTCATTGCGGGAGCCGCAGCCCCGGAGCCTGCCGCGCGGCGGCATTCGATCCTGAAATTCTGCCCCTTGTGGCCGCCATATTCCGGATTTGCGGTCGGTTTTTTTCCCTGATTTTCGCGGTTTGCACCGTGCGGGCCGGGCAAGCCCGCAGACGGCAGGGTTTTCGCGCTGTTCCTACACACCGCGTCGGCCGCATCTTGCCGCCGACGGGCGCCCGCGGCGCATGGTCGCGGTTTTCTCTTCTCCTTCTTGAGAACCCACCATGCAAGCCATGCCATTGCGATTTCTCCTTCCGCTTGCCCTGGGCGCACTGCTCACGGCCTGCGGCGGCAGCAACACCGGTTCCAGCGTCGAATCGCCGGGTGCCGGCAAGAGCGCAAAAACCGCCACGCTAGAAGCCGGCGCCGCCGCCCTGCAGGACAAGCCGCCGCTCGATGCGTTGAACGCGTACCTGGACGGCTTTCATTTCTACAGCGGCAACATGCAGGCCCAGATGGAGGCGCACCACTACTGCTCGGTGCTGAACGAAGAGCTGATCCAGTGCGTGATCTACGACGGCAACGTGAAGAACGCGAGGATCATGGGCGTCGAATACATCGTGAGCGAGCGGCTCTTCAAGTCGCTTCCGCCGCAGGAAAAGGCCCTGTGGCACAGCCATGTGCACGAGGTGAAGTCCGGGCAGCTCATCGCGCCCGGCATTCCGCAGGCCGCCGAGCACGAGCTCATGAAGAAACTCGTCGGCACCTACGGCAAGACCTTTCACACCTGGCACACAGACATGCACAAGGAACTCCCTACCGGCGTGCCGCAGCTCATGATGGGATTCACCGCCGACGGCCAAGCCAACGCCGACATGGTGGCGCAGCGCGACAAGCGCTTCGGCGTCGATTCCGCGGAGAAGAAAAAGAACCGCGAGGACATACCCGCTCCCGCCATTGCCGAAGGCGCGGACAGCTGGCAAAACGGCAAGGCGGTGCAGCTTGCGGACCCCACGGGCGCCGAGCCCCACGCTGGGCACGGGGCACCGCCCCCGGCAAGTAGGACGACTGCCATCGCCACAGGGTGCTCGCACCGGCCGACGGCACGTCGTCCGACGTATCGCTCGCGATGCAATGCCTAGCTTCGGAGCGATGCAACCGCCCGCCCTCACCTCCCTTGTCCTTGCCTTCGATTCGTCAGCCCATGCGCCGGCGCCTCCCGCAGCGCAGCCGATGAACATCGGCGTGCTCACCTTTCATCGCTGCATCAACTACGGCTCGTACTGGCAGGCGCGCCTGCTGGCAGAAGCGCTTCGGAACATGGGCCACCGCGCCGTGCTGCTCGACCATCACTCGCACCGCGTGAACATGGCCGAATGGCGCTGCGCCCTTCAGCCGGTGCTGCCCACCCCGGTCTCTGGTGCGGACCGCAAGCTCTATGCGCACAAGACGCGCAAGTTCCTGGCGTCGATCGCCTCGCTCCCGCTCTCGCGCCCATTTGTGCTGGAGAACCCGCAGGACATGGAGGCGTTCGACACTGTGGTGGTCGGCAGCGACGAAGTGTGGAACCTCTCCCATCCCTGGTATGGGCGCTGCCCGCTTTTCTTCGGCGAAAGGATCCGCGCCAGGCGGCTAGTTTCCTATGCGGCGAGCTTCGGCAACTACCCGGCCGAGCAAGGTTTGCCGCAACAGTGGGCAAGCATGCTGCACAAATTTCACAGCGTGTCGGTGCGCGACGCCAACTCGCGCGCGCTGCTGGGCAAGGCATTGGGGCACGCACCCGAACTGGTGCTCGACCCTTGCCTGCAGTTCGCGCCGCCGGCATCCGGCGAGCGGCCCCGCAAGAGCGGGCAGGCGCCGCGCCATGTGGCCGTGTATGGCCACAACTTCAGCGACTGGTTCGTGGTGCGCATGCGCGAGTGGGCGCGCAAGCGCAACATGCGCCTGGTGAGCATCGGCTACCGCAATGACTGGGCCGACACCCAGTGGCTCACCGCCGGCCCCGAAGACTTCGCGCGCTTCATGGCCGACGCGGACGCGGTGGCAACCAACTTCTTTCACGGCTGCGTCTTCGCGCTGCGAAACCGCAAGCCCTTTCTCTGCGAGAACTCGGCCTACCGCGCCATCAAGATCCGCGACCTGCTGTTTGCGCTCGGCGCGCAGCACCATCTGGCGGATGCCGGCACGCCGGCTTCGCACTGCGACGCAGTGCTGTCCGAACCGCTCGCGCCTTCGGTCGAGGCTCGCATCGCGGCCCTGCGCGACTCGTCGGCAGGCTTCCTCCACCAGGCGCTGCGGGAGGAATCGGGTGCGCCCGCACGGGAGCGCGCCCATGCATGAACGGCGGCTGCAGCCGACACCCGCCAGCATCGTGCGCTCGGGCCTTTGCATCGGGTGCGGCAGCTGCGTCGCGCAGTCGCGCAGCGCGGAGCCGGCGCCCTTGGCGACCGGCAGCGAGGCGCCCCGCATGCGGCTCGACGGGTACGGCGAACTCAAGCCCCAGGGCCCCGCGGCGTGGCTGCGCATGGGCCCCTCGGCCTTCTCTCGCACCTGCCCTTTCTCTCCATTGGCACGCAACGAAACCGAACTCGCGGCCGACCTGTTCCCCGGTGCCGGTCATGACGACCCGCTGGTGGGCCGCTTCGACGGTGCCTACGTGGGACATGCCGACGAAGCAGACTTTCGTGCGCAAGGCAGTTCCGGCGGCATGGTCAGCTGGACCGCTGCGGAGCTGCTGCGCGCCGGGCTTGTCGATGCGGTGGCCCATGTGCTGCCTTCCGGCGGCGACCGCTTCTTTCGCTACGGCCTGTCGCGCACGCCCGAGGAGATCGGCACCGGCGCCAAGTCGCGCTACTACCCGGTCGAAATGTCGGAAGTGCTCGAGACGATTCGCTCCGTTCCGGGCCGCTATGCCGTGGTCGGCGTGCCCTGCTTCATCAAGGCCGTGCAGCTGCTGCGGCGCGAAGACCCGCTGATGCGCGAGCGCATTGCATTCACGCTGGGCCTGTTTTGCGGCCACATGAAAAGCGCGCGCCTGGTCGAGAGCTTCGCCTATCAGATGGGCGTGAACGTCGCGGACATCCGCAGCGTGGAATACCGGCTGAAAGACGAGCGGCGGCCCGCCAACTGGTACACCGCGCAGTTCGTGCTGCGCGATGGCCGCAGCGTGCAGCGCGACTGGTTCCACCTGGCGGAGGGCGATTGGGGATCGGGGTTCTTCCAGAACGAGGCCTGCAATTTCTGCGACGACGTGGTTTCAGAAACGGCGGACATCTCCTTCGGCGATGCATGGGTGGAGCCCTACGCGTCGGACGGCCGCGGAACCAATGTGGTGATCGTCCGTTCGCCGGTGCTGCACGAACTCGTTGCCAACGCCATGGCCGCCGCGCGCCTGAAACTGACGCCGGTCGATGCGGCGTTTCTTGCGCAAACGCAGGCCGCGGGTTTTCGCCAGCGGCGCGAAGGCCTGGCCTATCGCCTCAGCTGGCGGCGGCGCGGCTGGCGGAGAGGCGTTCTGCAGCCCGTCAAACGGGTGCGCCCCGGCCGGGCGCTGCCCTGGCGCCGAAAGCTCATCTACCGCATGCGCGCCACCATCACCCGCTGGAGCCGGCAGCTGTTCGCAGCCACGCGACGGGTGGGCGGCCGTTCGCTCTACGTGCACTGGGCGCGCGGTGCGCTGTCGCTCTACCACGCACTGGCCTATTCACGGGGGCGCATCGGCTCGTGGGTGGCGCGGCTGGCGCCGGACGAGCGGGGCGGCTGACGCCCGCGGCCTCTCGATCAGCCGCCGCCAACGCCCACGTTCACCTTGCCCGTGCCGCCGCACTCGGGGCAGCTTTCGCCGCTGTTACGGCGCCCACTGCCGCCGCACAGGCGGCACACGGTTTCGCCGGTACCGGGCGCGCCGGGCGGAGCCTCGTCGCCGGGCTGCATGGGCGGGGGTTGCACCAGGTCGATGGATGCGCCCGGGTCTTCCTCGCCTGCAACCGATTCCGTAAACGCGCCAGGCCGGATCTCTTTGACCGAATCTTTGTTCATGCCTGTCTGCACCCCAAGAAGTGGAACACGGCAGCAAGCATCGGCTGCATGCAAGCGCGCCGCGCCAGCAGACGCCCACAGGCCCCGTCGGATAGCGCCCACAGCCCGCGGCCGCACCGCGCATGGGCATGCCGATTGCCGAAAACGCGTCGGCGCATCGCCGGTATTCCACCGCACGGCCCGCAGCCGGAGAAGAAATTGCCAGGCCCCATTGACCGCACCACCACCGCCCCCGAGATTGCCCGCGCAAACGCCCAGGCACCCGAGGCGGACAACGCGCACGCCGCAGGGCGCTGGAACCTCCGGCGCAATATCGCAATGAAGCCGCGCGTCTTCATGCTGCACATCGGCGCGGCGGCCGGCATCAGCTGCGCAATCGGCGTCGGGTTCTGCATTGCAGGCTATCCGCTGGTGCTGGCCTTCTGTGCCTGCCAGGCCCTGGCGCTGCTGGTGGCCATGGTTCACTACGCGGTTCACGCGCTCGACGGCGAGCAGCTCGTGCTCACCGGCGATGCGCTCGAAGTGCGATGCACGCGCGGCTTTCGCTCGCACACCGTTCGCCTCGACCCTTGCTGGACGCGGCTCGAATGCACGGCGGGCGCCGAGCCGCCCACGCTGTGCAGCGGCCGCACCCGCGTGCCCGTGGCGGTGTACCTGGCGGAGCCGCAGCGCCGCCGGTTTGCCGCGGAGTTCGGCCGCATGCTCGCCAGCGCCCGCATGCCGGGCACGGTCGATCGCACGCCGGGCACGGCCGATTGCACCTCGTAGCGCGTCGTCGTACCAGGCATGCGGCTTGCCGAACGCGAGTGCCCTTCAACCCACGCGCCGCCACCATGAGCTCCACCCCGCATCAATTTTCTTCCCTGGCCGCGGCAAACGATGCGCTGCCGGCCGCGGACGCGCATGACGAGCACCACGCCATGCCCTACGGCTGGCGTCGGTGGGTGCTGGCCACCAACCACAAGGACATCGGCACGCTGTACCTGCTGTTCAGCCTCACCATGCTGATGGTGGGCGGGGTGCTCGCGCTGGGCGTTCGCGCCGAGCTGTTCCAGCCGGGGCTGCAACTGCTCAACCCAGAGGTCTACAACCAGTTCGTCACCATCCACGGGCTGGTCATGGTTTTCGGCGCCATCATGCCGGCCTTCGTGGGCTTTGCGAACTGGATGATTCCGCTGCAGGTCGGCGCATCGGACATGGCCTTTGCCCGCATGAACAACTTCAGCTTCTGGCTGCTGCCGCCGGCCGGGCTGATGCTGATTGCGCCCTTCTTCACGGCCGACGGCGCGGCCGCTTCGGGCTGGACGCTCTACCCGCCCCTGAGCCTGCAGATGGGCCCGGCCATGGACGCCGGCATTTTTGCGGTGCACATCATGGGCGCGAGTTCGATCATGGGTGCCATCAACATCATCGTCACCATCTTGAACATGCGCGCGCCCGGCATGTCCCTCATGAAGATGCCGATGTTCTGCTGGACCTGGCTCATTACCGCCTACCTGCTGATTGCGGTGATGCCGGTGCTGGCCGGCGCGGTGACCATGCTGCTCACGGACCGGCACTTCGGCACCAGCTTTTTCAACCCCGCGGGCGGCGGCGACCCGGTGCTGTTCCAGCACATCTTCTGGTTCTTCGGCCACCCGGAGGTCTACATCATGATCCTGCCGGCCTTCGGCATCATCAGCCAGGTGGTGCCGGCCTTCTCGCGCAAGCGGCTGTTCGGCTATGCGTCGATGGTCTATGCCACGGCGTCCATCGCCATCCTGTCGTTCATCGTGTGGGCGCACCACATGTTCACCACCGGCATGCCGGTGACGGGGCAGCTCTTCTTCATGTACGCCACCATGCTGGTGGCCGTGCCCACGGCGGTGAAGGTGTTCAACTGGATCGCGACCATGTGGCAGTCGTCGCTGACGCTCGAAACTCCGATGCTCTTTGCGCTGGGCTTCATCTTCGTGTTTTCGATCGGCGGGCTCAGCGGCGTGATTCTTTCCATTTCGCCCATCGACATCCAGGTGCACGACACGCACTACGTGGTGGCGCACTTCCACTACGTGCTGGTGGCGGGCTCGCTCTTTGCGATGTTTTCGGGCTACTACTACTGGTCGCCCAAATGGACCGGTGTGATGTACGACGAGCTTCGCGGCCAGATTCACTTCTGGGTGTCGATCACGAGCTTCAACGTGGGCTTCTTTCCGTTGCATTTTCTTGGGCTCGCGGGCATGCCGCGCCGCTATGCGGACTATCCGATGCAGTTTGCCGACTTCAACCATATCGCCAGCATCGGCGCCTTCGTCTTCGGGCTGGCACAGGCCTACTTCGTCTTCTTCATCGTGCTGCGTGCGATGAGGAAGCGCGGGCAACCCGCGCCCGCCAAACCGTGGGAAGGCGCCGAGGGGCTCGAGTGGGAAGTGCCTTCGCCCGCCCCCTTCCATACCTTCGAGACCCCGCCCCGGCTGGACAGCACCGCCACCCGGGTGGTCGGCTGAACCGTGCCGCCGGCAGCAAAGACGAAGCGAGGCACCGCCAAGCGCGCGAGTGCCAACAGGCGCGCAAGCACGGGTGCGCGCGCCGCACCGCGCATCGTGGTGCAAAAGCCCGACGACGAAAAGCTCGCCCAGCTGCGCGAAGCCCACCGGCGCGGCAAGGTCGTGCTGTTCGTGGGCGCGGGCATCTCGATGGGGCTGGGCCTGCCGCCGTGGTCGGCGCTCATCGAGCACATGGCACGCGAGCTCGGCATCGATGCGCACTCCTTCGGCGACAAGGGCGGCTATCTCACGCTGGCCGAATACTTCCGCCTCCGGCACGGCAGCATCGGCCCGCTGCGCAGCTGGATGGACCGCGAGTGGCACAGCGGCGACGTTCGGGTGGAAAGCTCGCGCATCCATGAGCTGCTGGCCAAGGGCCGCTTCCCGATCATCTACACCACCAACTACGACCGCTGGCTGGAGACCGCTTTCGAGCGCCACAAGGTGAAGTACACCAAGATCGTGAGCGTTGCCGACCTTGCCAAGCTGCACCCGGGCGTCACGCAGATCATCAAGTTCCACGGCGACCTGGAGGACGACGCCTCCATCGTGCTCGACGAAAGCAGCTACTTCGCCCGGCTCGACTTCGAGTCGCCGCTGGACATCAAGCTGCGCGCCGACGTGCTCGGGCGCTCGGTGGTCTTCATCGGGTACAGCCTGGCGGACGTGAACATCCGCTACCTGTTCTACAAGCTCTCGCGGCTGTGGAAGCAGTCGGTGCCCGACGTGGCGCAGCCCGTTTCGTACCTTTTCTCGCCCTCGGCCAACGAGGTGCAGCAGGCCGTGCTCGCGCAGTGGGGCATCGAGATGATCCCGCTGGCGCGCGACGATCCGTCGAAGGCGCTGATCGAATTCCTGGAGGCCGTGGTCGGCTGACCCAGGGGTTGCCAGTGCGCCCTAGCGGCGCGCGTCCGGATCGGTTTCGCCCTTGTGCGGTTTTGGCGCGTCCCTCGGCGGAGGCTTCTCGCCCACCTGCATGCTTTGCGAGGCATTGGTGCCGATGTCGCGCGAGCCCGGATAGCCGTGGCGCTTGTTCGCCTCGCGGCCGATCTCGCTTCCCTCTTCAGGGCTGTCTTGCCCCACGGCGCGGTTCTGGTCGATGTTCACGGGCGATTGTTCGGGAGGACGGGTCATTCTTTACTCCTGGATACCGGCTCGGCGGCGTTGCACAGCGGGTTTGCGATTCATGATGGCCGACACCGCGGCGCACCTTGTCGTCCTGGCGCCGAGGCCGCTGTAAGCCGCTTCCCGTGCTTTCCGGCGCTTGCAAAACTTGCGGCAAATAGCGGAACGCGCGGCGGCCCTTGCCCTTGCCCTTGCGCCGGGCACGCCGTATGCCATGGAAAGTGTCGCCTTCAATGTTCCAGATTCACATGTCCCAATCTTCCATGGTCGACGACTCGAAGGATCTGAGCCGCTGCGTGCACGACGCGCGCAATGCGCTGGCCGCGATCTCGTCCGCGAGCGAGGTGCTCGCCCGGGTCGAACTTCCGCACGACGTGCTGCACGAAGCGGCGGTCGTGGTGTCGAGGCAGGTCCGCCAGCTCTCGGCCCGGATGAGCGAACTCGTCGTCCACGCGCAGCGGGCCGCGGGCGAACCCGGCCGAGCACTGGTGGTGTCGGACGATGCCAGGCTGCTGGCGGTGCTGAGTGGGCTTCTTTCGGACGCGGGCTACAAGGTCGACCTTGCCGCGAGCAGCGACGGCGGCTACAACGCCCTCATGAAGCGAGCGCCTGAAATCGCGGTGGTCGACGTGCGGACCTCGACCGGCTCGGGGCTGGCGATGGGCCGGCGCGCGCGAGACGCCGGCTTCGAAGGCCGCATGGTGGCCGTGTGGGGTTCACCGCTGGCGCAAGACCAGCAGGACAAGGGTGGAATCGCCGGGTTCGATGCCGTGCTTGCAAGGACCTTCGAGCCCGCCGCCCTGCGCGCCGCAATCGCCTGACCGCGGCGGTCCGCTATCTAATCTACTTACTCCTGCTGCGGCGTGGCCGCGGCGGCTCCCTGCGCCCGCGCGCTCAGGCTCTTGGCCCTCGCATTGCGGGCTTCCTCGGGGGTGAATTCATGGGCGAGCCCCAGTTCGTGGGCGGTGCGCCCGCCCTTCCTGGCGATCTCTCTCTGGCGTTCGGGGTCCATTCCTGCAAAGCCGCGCCGGCTGCGAATGCGCCCTTCTTGATCGTTCATTGAATGCTTTCCTTCGCTCCGCGAACACAGTGCGGGCCTGTGCGCGCAACCGTTGCGCGCCGACCTCACTCGGGGCAAACGGCGTGCCCGCCTCTTCGGCGGGCTGCGGGCAGGAAAGCGGGCTCCCGGCTCACTCCTCGGCAATGGCCTCTTCCATGGCCTGCGCCTCGGCCAGCGCGCTGAGCTTGCCGTCGGTGGCTGTTTCCTCGGCCAGCGAGGCTTCGAGCAGCGACACGGCTTCCGTGTGCCCGAGTTTCTTGGCCAGCGTGCACAGCGAGTTGTAGCCCGCGATCTCGTAGTGCTCCACCTTGCGCGCCGCGCCGATCAAGGCGGCGTCGAGCACCGGGCCCTTCTCGATCTGGTCGATCAGCGAATCGCCTTCCTCGACTAGGCCGGCCATGCCTTCGCACTTGATGCGCTTGATCTTGATCTGCAGCAGCTCGGCAATCTCCTCGATGCGCTCGACCTGGCCGCGCGTCTCTTCCAAGTGCGTTTCGAAGGCCGAGGCCAGGCCCTCGTCGGTGGCGGCGCGGGCCAGCTTGGGCAGCGAGCGCGTCATCTGCTTTTCTGCGCTGTAGGTGTCGGAGAGCTCGTGAATGAAAAGATCGGAGAGGCTTTTGACGGGCATGTTGGTTCCTGAAAAAACGAGTTGGTGGAAGAAACAAGGCCGATGTTTGTGGTGCGTGCACAGGGGCCAAGCAAGGCTGCTTCGCAACGCCTTGTCAGTCTTTGCCGCACGCGTGGGGGCACGCCGCTTGCCGCAAGAAAAGCGCGGTGGTGCCGAAGGGCGCGGCCGTTCGTTCAACAGACCCAGACCCAACCCAACGCAAGGAGTCCCCATGTTTTCTCACAACAAGCGACTGCAATACACGGTACGCGTGAGCGAGACCAATCCCGGCCTCGCCAACCTCATGCTCGAGCAGTTCGGCGGCCCGCAAGGCGAGCTGGCCGCGGCATGCCGCTACTTCACCCAGGCGCTCGGTGACGACGACCCCGGGCGAAAGGACATGCTGTTCGACATCTCGACCGAAGAGCTGAGCCACCTCGAGATCATCGGCACCATCGTCGGCATGCTCAACAAGGGCGCCAAGGGGCGGCTCGCCGAAGGCGTGGAAGAGCAAGGCGAGATGTACCGCACCATCACCGGCGCGGGCAACGACAGCCACATCACGCAGGTGCTCTACGGCGGCGGGCCGCCGCTGGTCAACTCGGCCGGCGTGCCGTGGACGGCCGCCTACATCGACACCATCGGCGAGCCCACGGCGGACCTGCGCTCCAACATCGCGGCCGAGGCGCGCGCCAAGATCGTGTACGAACGCCTCATCAACCTCACCGACGATCCGGGCGTGAAGGACGCGCTGACCTTCTTGATGACGCGCGAGATCGCGCACCAGAAGTCTTTCGAGAAGGCGCTGTATTCCATCGAGCCCAACTTCCCGCCGGGCAAGCTGCCCGGCGACCCGCGCTTCACCAACGTGTACTTCCGCATGTCCAAGAGCGATGCGGACCTGCGCGGCCCCTGGAACCAGGGCGAGCGGTGGGACTTCGTGCCCGTCACGCAAGAGTCGGGGCCGGTGGACGGCGGCGACGGCCTGGCCACGGTGGAGCTCAGCGACGCGGATGCACCGGTGCTGCAGCAGATGGCGGCGCGCACGCAGTCGCGCCCCGACGGCGATCCGCTCACGGGCGCGGAGCTGGGCATGGGCGAAGGCCCGGCGCTGGCCGACGGCGCCAGCGGCGCCAACGGGCCGGCAATGCCGAAGAAGTAGCGCGCGTGCCTGAACCGCTCAGCTCGCGTCGAAACTGGCTGGGCTGGGCGCTCTCACGGTGAGCTTGCGCAATGCGGCGCTCACCGCCGCGAGTTCGTCGGCTTCGCGCAGCGAGTTCTCGGCGTTGCCGACGCCGTCCGCCTTCTGGACCTCGGCCAGCCGCCGCAGCATGGCTTCCTTCTCCTGCATGGCGCGCAGGCTGGTCCATAGCGCGGCGTCGGTCACCTCTTCCTGCGTGGCCGCAAGACTGCGTGCACTGAAGGCGTGGCCCGTGTGACAGCGGTAGCGCACCGGGTGCTTGTCGTGCAGCTCGAACAGCACGCCCCCGCAGTCGGGGCAGCTGAACATGGAGGGCTCGCCGATCACCTTCAGGTTTTCCACGGTGCGGTCTCCAAGGCCCACGGCATATTCGCGGCGCAGCGCGGCAGGCGCTTCGAAGGCCGGCAGGTCGGGCCTCGGTTGCGCCAACTGGAACAGGAGCTTGCCCATGCCGCGCAACGCGACGACGTGGTCCACCTGCACCGCGGCCATCGCGCTTTGCGGCATGCTGGGCTCGTGCGCTTCGGCCGGGTCCTGCACCACGGCAATGCCGCCGCAGTCCTTGATGGCACGCAGGCCGGCGCTGCCGTCGTCGAGCCTGCCGGTAAGAACCACGCCCACGGCGCGGGGGCCGCAATCCAGCGCGGCGGAACGGAACAACGGATCGATGGCGGGGCGGGCATGGTGTTCCTTGGGTCCGCGGGTCAGGCGAACCACGCCGCCCTCGAGCAGCATGTGGTGGTCGGGCGGTGCGATGTAGATGGTGCCCGGTGCGGCCACATCGCCCTGCTTCGCCTCCACGGCGCGGTTCGGCCCGCGGTCGTTGAGCAGGGACGCAAGGTGGCTGCGGTGGGCGCCGATGTGCTGCACGAAGAAAATCGGCGCGGGAAAGTCGGCCGGCAATTCAGCGACCAGATCGAGCATTGCATAGACGCCGCCTACGGAAGCGCCAATAAAGATGGCTTGGTTTTGGGGAACAGAGTTCAGCATTCCTGAGCAGCAGAAGTACACGAATAAGTACGTTGTCTTCCTGCAGGGCAAGCGGCGTGCCCGGCTTGCGCGCCCGCTAGCCGCCCCTTTAGCCGCCTGCGGCTGCTGCCCCGTCGCGCGCCCGCAGCAGGCGCTGGACGTCTGCCGCGGCCACCGGCTTCACCAGGTGCTCGTCGAACCCCGCCTCCAGTGCGGCAAGCTTGTCCTCAGGCTGGCTCCACCCCGTGGCCGCCACAAGAAGCATGCCGCGCCCCCAGGGCTGTGCGCGAATCCGGCGCGCCACCTCGTGCCCGTCGAGCCCGGGCATGCCGATGTCGAGCACGGCCGCATCGGGCCGGAAGTGCTCCGCCACCCGTAGTGCATCGACCCCGTTGTCGGCGGTTTTGACGCTGAAGCCGGAAATCGACAGCATGCGCGCCATGCCCCACAGGGCGTCCACGTTGTCGTCCGCGAGCAGCACGCGCTGCGGAGCGGCCTCTGACGCAGCAGCCGACGAGCCAGGCTCGGATTTCACCTGCCCCGCCACGGTGTCGGATGCAAGCGGCTCCGCAAGCGGAATACGCACGGTGAACCGGCTCCCATGGCCGAGCCCCTGCTCTCGCCGGTGACCGTGCCGCCATGCAGCTCGACGATGTTGCGCACCAGCGCCAGGCCAATGCCCAGCCCGCCCGCCGAGCGCTCGTGCGCGTGCACGCTCTGCGTGAACATCTCGAACATCGTGTCGACCGTGTCCGGGTCCATGCCGATGCCGTTGTCCGTGACGGTGAAGATCGCATGGCCGGCATCCGCATCGGCATGCACTGCCAGTTGGATCTCGCCTCTTTCCGGCGTGTACTTGGCCGCGTTGGACAGCAGGTTCGAGATCACCTGCGTCAGGCGCATCGGGTCGGCGTCGAGCGGAATCTCGGCGGCGAAGATGTCGAGTTCGAGCTTGTGGCGCCCCTGCTCCATCAGCGGGCGGGTGGCCTCCAGCGCCGCATCGACGATGCTCTGCGCCGTGACCCTCTCGCGGCGAAGCACCAGCCGGCCGCGGCGCAGGCTGGACACGTCGAGCAGGTCGCCCAACAGCACCTTCATGGCCGCCGCCTGGCGCCGCACCACGCGCGCGGCACGCGCCTGCTCCTGCGTGGGAAGCTCCTCGGGCGCCAGCAGTTCGGCGGCGCCGCTGATCGATGCGAGCGGGTTGCGCAGTTCGTGCGAAAGCACGGCCAGAAAGCGGTCCTTGGCGGCATCGGCGGCCTCGAGCGCCTGCCGCGCGGCCTCGTTGGCGCGCAGCGCGTCGAGCAGTTCGCCGCGGCTTTGCTCCACCTCCTGCTGCGCCGCGCGCTGCTCGCTCTGGTCGCGCAGCACCTTCACCATGCCGACGACCGCACCCTCGCCGTTGTGCATGGGCATGAGCGCGCCGCTGGCCCAGAAGCGCGAGCCGTCCTTGCGCTGGTGCAACCGGTCGTCGGCCGCCCGGCCGGCGGTGAGCGCGGTGCGCGCCTCTTCCTGCGGGCGCCCGCCGCGCGGTCTTCCTCGGTAAAGATGATGTCGGCCGAACGGCCGAGGATTTCGGCCTCGGTATAGCCCAGGAGCCGCTCGGCCCCGGTGTTCCAGCTTTTCACGCAGCGCTCCATGTCGACCGAGAAGATCGCGTAGTCGACCGCGTTTTCGAGCATCAGCCGGAAGCGCTCCTCGCTTTCGCGCAGCGCTTCTTCAGCGGCCCTGCGCTCGCTGATGTCGCTGCACACGATGAGCGCGGAGTCGGGCTTTCCGCCCGCATTGGTGAGCACGGTCACGCTCTTGTGCAGCCAGATGAAGGAGCCGTCCTTGCGGACATTGCGGCTCTCGCTCTGGAACGGCTCGCCATGCTGTGCCAGCCGCGCGAAAAGCGCCGAAATGGCCGGCTTGTCGGCGGCGTGCACCAGGTCGAGCGCGCTCACGCCGGCGAGCTCGCTCTCGCCGTAGCCCATGAGCTGGTGATAGCAAGTGTTGGCAAAGGTAATTTCGCCGTCGAGGCGGGTTTGCGCCACGCCCACCGAGGCCTGGTTGACGATGGCGCTGAAGCGCTCCTGCGACTGCCGCAGCGACTCCTGCGCTTCTTTCCGCTCGGTGATGTCGACAAAGGTGAGCACCACGCCCGCAATGCGGTCTTCGATGGTGCGGTACGGCCGCACGCGCGCCAGGTACCAGTTGCCGGCGGCGTCGCCCACTTCGCGCTCCGAAGGCTGCAGCGTCTGTAGCACCTTGCGTGCATCCGCCGCAAGCTGCGGATAGTCCAGCGGCGTGGTCAGGTCGGAGAGCGGCCGCCCCACGTCGGTTGCAATCAGCTTGAAGATGGCCACCGCGCTGGGCGTGAAGCGGGTCACGCGGAACTCGCGATCCAAAAACACCGTGGCAATGGCGGTCGCGTCCATCAGGTTCAGCATGTCGCTGTTGGCCTGGCCGAGATCGTCCACCTTGCTCTTGAGCTCGTGGTTGACGGTGGTGAGCTCTTCGTTGATGGATTGCAGTTCTTCGCGGCTGGTTTCGAGCTCTTCGGTCGCCGAATGGAGCTCTTCGTTCATGGCGTGCAGTTCCTCGTTGCTCGCCTTGAGTTCCTCGGTCGATGTCTCGTACTGCTCCACGGTTTCGCGCAACTGCGACTTCAAACGCGTCACCTCGCGCTCCAGGTGCTCGGCAAGGGGCTCGGCATCCACGCGCGGAACCACGATGCTGCCGCGCGCGCTCGCGGGGTCGGCCTGGCGCAGCAGCACCAGCAGGCCGCCGCCGATTTCTTCCACCGGCATCACGTGGAGCGAGACCTCGGCTTCGCCATGGTTCAGCCGCACGCGCACCGGCGCCACCTCCACCGGCTGGCGCCTTTCGTTCACGTGGTAGAGCGCGGTCTGCAGCTCGGCCTTCAGGTCGGGCACGATGGCGCGCAGCACGTTGCGCGACGGCTCGCCGCCGCTGAAGTGCAGGAACGGCGTTGCCGCGGGCGAGATATGCAGCATCTCGTGGTCCGAGTCCAGCAGGATGGAAGGCGGCGCCAGCCGGTCGAGCAGCCGCAGGTGCAGCTCGCCCCAGGTCATGCTGCGGCCATCGGAGAGCGGCGCCATTGCGCTGCGTTGCAGCTGCGCAAAGGCCGCCCCTGGAATCACGGGCAGCGCGCGCTTGGCGTCGAGCGCCAGCGCGGTGCTGCTGCGGCCGGTGGGCACCGGCAACGCGGCCTTGGGCGCATGGCGGTGCGCGTAGATGCGGTGCTTCTTGTCGAGCACAGCGAACAGCGGGCTGTCTTCGTCCACCGCCTCCGATGCGCCGATGAACAACCGGCCGCCGGGCACCAGCGCAAAGTGCAGCGTCTCGAACACGCGGGCCTGCGCCTCCCGGTTGAGGTAGATGAGCAGGTTGCGGCAGGTGACCAGGTCGATGCGCGAGAACGGCGAATCCTTCAGCACGTCGTGCACCGCGAACAGCACCATCTCTCGCAACTCGCGGCGCACGCGGTAGCCGCGCTGCTCGCGGATGAAGAAGCGCCGCAGCCGCTCTTCCGAAACATCCGCCTCGCTGACCATGGGGTAGATGCCTTCACGGGCGGCGCGCACCGCGTCCTCGTCCAGGTCGGTGGCAAATATCTGGATGGTCGGCGGGCTTTCCAGCATGCGGGCGTGCTCGCTCAGCAGCATCGCAATCGAATAGGCCTCTTCGCCCGTGGCGCAGGCCACCACCCACACGCGGATGGTGTCGGCCGAGGTCTTGCTGCGGAACAGCTCGTGCACCATGCCTTCCAGCGCCGAAAAGCATTCGCCGTCGCGAAAGAAATTAGTCACGCTGATCAGCATGTCCTGCAGCAGCGCGCCGGCCTCGCCGGGGCGCGTGCGCAGGCAGTCCAGGTAGGCGGCAAGATCGCTCACGCCGTTTACCTGCATGCGGCGGCCGATGCGCCGCAGCACGGTGGCCCGCTTGTAGTTGACAAAATCGCGCCCACTTCGGCTTCGCACGAAGGCCAGCACTTCGCGAAAGGCCGCCTCGTCCACATCGGGCGCGGGCGGTGCGTCGTCTTCGCCGTCCGGCAGCTGCTCGGGCGGCAGTTTCAGCTGCCGCTCGATGCGGTAGTAGGCGTGAATGCGCGCGCCCATTTCGCGCACGGGCAGCACCCAGTCGACCATGCCGGTGGCAATGGCCGACTGCGCCATGCCGTTGTGGCGGGTTTCCTGCGGGTCTTGCGCCACCGTCAGGCCGCCGCGCTCCTTGATCCGCTTGACGCCGATGGTGCCATCGCTGTCCACACCCGAAAGAACCACCGCAATGGCGTGGGGCCCGTGGGTATCGGCCAGCGTTCGAAAGAAGAAGTCGACCGCCATGTGGCGGCCCTGGACCGGCGGAAGCGCCGCCAGCTCGATGAGCTCGCCGCGGGTGCGCAGCGTCTTGCCGGGCGGAACCACATACACCGTGTCGGGCTCGATGCGCTCCCTGCCGCCGACCGGCACCACCCGCATGCGGGTGGAGCGCGCCAGCACCTGCGCCAGTGCGTTCTCATGCGCCGCGGGCAGGTAGAGCACCACCACGAAGGCCATGCCCGTGTCGGTGGGCATGCCCTCCAGGAACTCGCCCACCGCCTCGATGCTGCCCGCCGAGCCGCCAAGCCCGACAACGGGCAGCATGCGATAGCCGCGCGACGGCACGGCGTCGTCGATCTGATCGCCCAGCGCTTCCTCGGCATGGTCGGGGTTCATTTCATCCAATGCGCTTCTCCTACTTGCTCTCCGGCAAACGGCGTACCGGCCCGGCGGCGGCACCTCGGCACGCAGTTTGCCGGACGGTGAACGCCTTGCGCGAGACCTTCGCCTAGCGAGAACCTTCACGCACCCGGAGACACGCATGAACGAACTCAGCAGCTATTTCGCCCGCCATCCACTTGAAAACCCGGCGAATTATCTGGGAACCGACTTCGATCCCGCAGGCGCCGCGGCCTACAGGTTCCGGCTGCGCGGCTGGAAGGAGCGCTATCGCGCGCGAATGCGCGGCGCGTCCTCCGCCGCGGGTCCGTCCTCATGCTCCCGTCGGAACACGCCGGCGCAGCCGCAGGCGCCTTCTCATTGCTGGTACTCCTTCAGCCGGTTGTAGAGCGTCTTCATGCTGATGCCCAGCAGCGCGGCGGTGCGCTCCTTGTGGCGCCCGCAGCGCTCGTAGGTGGCAAGAATGACGCGCCGTTCTACCTCCGAGAGTTGCGTGCCCACTTCGATCACGATCTGGTCCTCCCCCGCCTCGGGAGGTGCCACAGCGGCATCCCGCTGGCCATTGATCGGAGGGGGCGCGAGCGCTCGGCCGCGCGTTGCTTCGGGCTCGGGCCCGGCGCCCGCACTGTCCCGCTGCGGGCAGCCACTCCTCGTCGATCTCGTTGCCGGACGCCATGACCCATGCGCGCTGCACCACGTTGCGCAGCTCGCGCACATTGCCAGGCCAGCGGTGCGCCGCCAGCCGCGCCAGCGCGCCCGGCGTGAAGTGCTTGCTGCCACCTTCCTGGCGCGCCAGGTCTTGCAGGAAGCTGGTGGCAATGAGGGCGATGTCGTCGCCGCGTTCGCGCAGGGGCGGCAGCCCGATTGGAAATACGTTGAGGCGATACAGCAGGTCTTCGCGCATGGTGCCCCGCGCCACCGCCTCGCCGGCGTCGCGGTTGGTGGCCGCGATGATGCGCACGTCGGTCTGCTGCACCTGGGTGGAGCCCACCCGCATGAAGGTGCCGCTCTCCAGCACGCGCAGCAGTTTTACCTGCAGCTCGAGCGGCATTTCCGTCACCTCGTCCAGAAACAGCGTGCCGCCATGCGCGCGCTCGAAGAAGCCCTGGTGCTGGCGCTCCGCCCCGGTAAAGCTGCCGCGCTCGTGGCCGAAGATTTCGCTTTCGACGAGGTGCGGCGACAGCGCACCGCAGTTCACGGCAAGAAACGGCTGCTCGCGCCGCCGGCTCAGGTCGTGCACCGCGCGGGCCACCAGTTCCTTGCCGGTGCCGCTTTCTCCGTGGATGAACACGGTCACCGCGGTGCCGGCCACGCGCGAAATCTGCCGGTACACGCGCTGCATGGCCTGCGAGCGGCCGATCAGGTGGCCGAAGCGCCCGGTCTCGCGCCAGAGCTCCTGCACCTCGTCGAGTTCAGCGCGCAATTGCGAAGGAGCAATGAGGCGTGAGAGCAGCCCCTTCAGGTGCTGCGGATTGATCGGCTTTACCAGGTAGTCGGCAGCGCCGATACGCAGCGCCCTGATGGAAGTCTCCAGGCTCGCCTGCCCCGTCATGAGGACCAGCATGGTGTCGCTCACCATCTCGGGGTCGTCCAGCAGGTCGAAGCCGCTTCCGTCGGGCAGGTGCAGGTCGAGCAGCAGCAGATCGGGCCGCTGCATGGCAACCAGGCGGCGCGCCGCGGCGATCGAGTGCGCGCACATCACGGTGTGCCCCTCGCGCGCGACCAGGGCGGCAATCATCCGCGCCGAATCTTCGTCGTCTTCAACAATAAGTGTGTGGCCCAACTTCGTACCTGGCTTGACGCCTGTGCTGCACTGCGAATGAGTGCTTGCCTCGAATTTCCCGCGCAATTTCTTTCGCGCGTAGATGTCTCATTTCAGATTTTGCTCCGCCGCGCAAGAAATGCCGGACGGTTCAATCGTTCAAGCCCTGTGCGAATTCGTGCACTTGCTCTGTCAGAGACGTCATACGCGCGACCTGCCGCTCCAGCACTTCCAGGGCTTCGCGTTGGGTGTCGGTGTCGTCGGAGGTCCGCAAAAGCTCCAAGGCCACGGCCATGGCGCCCACCGGGCTTCGAAGATCGTGTTCAAGGCGCTGTGCGCACAGCGCCTGGCGAGCCATGCGCGCCCGATGCAGCGCCAGCTTTTCTTCTGCAGCCCGTGCGGTGCGGGCTTTCTGCCGAAACGCGAGTCCCAGCCCCGCGATCCCCGCAATGGCAAGGCAAGCGCCGGTCAGCAGCGCCGGCCACGCCGCGGGCTGCCCCCTGTCTCCCGATGAATTTTTCATTGCATGAGTTTCCGACAAACGCACCACCCCTGTCTGCCCCGGGAGAACCGCAAGATTTGCCGCAAGGCTTCCAACACCCCGGCGCCGAAGGCGCGCGCGAACCCTTTTATGCGTACTTTAAAACTAGTTTTCGACCCATGCGAGCGCGAAATACCCTGGCACGACCGTTGCGCAGCCATCCCGCCCCGAGAACCGGAGGCGCTACGGAGAAACATGAACACATCGATTGTTTTGCAGGCCCGCCAGGTGCAGGCCCCCATCTTTTCCCCCGCCTGCAGCAGGCCGTTCGGCTGCTGCAGATGTCCTCGCAGGAATACGCGCAGGCGCTGCGCGACGCAGCCGAGCTGAACCCGTTTCTCGAGATTGAACCGCTCGCGCAAGAAGGCCACGAATCCATCGCCGAAACCGTGCCGGCCGCGGCCGATGCTGCCGCCGACATCGAAGCGGCAGCGGCCTTCGACAGGATTACCGCGGCCCCGGCCTCGGGCGACAGGCACCTGTCGCATGACGAGAGCTTCGACCTGATGCAGCGCGTGCCGCTGCCGGATTCGCTGCGCGCCCACCTGCACGGGCAACTTGGCGTACTGCGCATTTCTGCGCGCGAAATGGCATTTGCGCGCGCCGTGGTCGAGGCGTTGGACGACGACGGCTACCTTCGCATTTCGCTCGAAGAGGTGGGCTCCGCGCTCGGAGAAACCGGCGCGGATGCCGAACGCGAGCTGCGCACGGCCCTGCGCCGCGTGCAGGCGCTCGACCCTGCGGGCGTGGCGGCGCGCAGCGTGGCCGAATGCCTTTGCCTGCAACTCGAGGCTTCCCCGAAGCATGCGAACGAATCGGAAACAGTCATCCGGCAACTCGCGCGCCGTATTCTCGAAGCGCACATTGGCCTGCTTGCCACGCATGACCTCGGCAAACTGGCCAGGGCGCTCGACGCGGCGCCGCAGCAAGTGCAGTGCGCAATCGATTGCATCCGGCGCCTGAACCCGCACCCGGGCTGGCAATTCGGCGAAACGGCGGCGCGCATCGTGATACCCGACGTGACCGTGAAGAAGGTGCGCGGCACCTGGCGGACCTCGCTCAATGCCAGCGCCCTGCCCCGCGTGAAGGTGAATGCGGCCTACGCGCAAATGCTCGAGCAGCATGGAGAGAAACACGGCACCGGCCAGTGCGCCGCCATGAAGGAATGCCTGGAGCAAGCGCGCTGGATGGTGGGCAGCGTGTCGCAGCGCGCATCCACCATTCTGGAGGTGGCCCGCGCCATCGTCGCGCGGCAGAAGATGTTCTTCGAGCATGGGCCGCTCGCCATGAAGCCGCTCGGGCTGCGCGAAATTGCCGAAGAAGTGGGTGTGCATCCGTCCACCGTTTCGCGCACCGTGCACAACAAGTACATGGCCACGCCCGTCGGCATCTTCGAACTGCAGCACTTCTTCTCGCGCGGGCTCGAGCACGCCGCCGGGGGCGCGAGCGCGCCGGTGGCACTGCAGGGGCTCATCCGCGAGCTCATTGCCGTCGAAAAACCCGTGGCGCCGCTGAGCGATGCGGCGCTGGCACGCCAGTTGGCGCAGCAGGGCTTTCGCATTGCGCGCCGCACCGTCACCAAGTACCGCCAGAGCATGAACATCGATCCCTTCGAGCGCCGCCGCGCCCAAGGGGAGAACTGGGAGCTGCGGCCTAGCCCGCAAAGGAGAAAACATGTCCATTGAATTTCTGCGTGTGCTCGCAAAGCATCCCGCGCCCGCGACGCTGACCGACCCCCACGACATCGACAACCTGCTGGTGCTGCGGGCCGCCGGGCTGGTTGCGGCGCTGACCCTCAAGCTTGATGCCGGGGGCCGCGAGGTGGGCCGCTTTCTCGCCTTGACACCCGACGGACGCAGCGCGCTCGGAGCGCCCGAGGACAGCTTCAAACGCGGCGTGCAGGCCAATCCGCAATTGCAGCAGTTGCAGCAGTTGCAGCAGTTGCAGCAGTAAAGAGAGGGGTACCGCATGTCCTACCGCTATCTCGAAAGACTGGCCCGCAAGCGCCTTCCCATCTTCGTGGCACGGCCGTCCAAGGTGCGCGTGCTGCGCCGGCTCGCGGCAACCGGGCACGTGGATGCGCGCTTCTATCCGCCGGACTCTTGTGACGGGCAGTTCGGCGAAGTCCGCGCGCTCACGCCCGCCGGATGGAACGCGATCCGCGGTGACGATTCACCAGCCGCGGCGGAGCACCCGCAATGAACGAAGAGCAGCGCCACGAATTCGTCTACCGCGGCTGGCGCTTCGCGTACTGCGCCCGCCGCATGGCCACGGGTGTGTACCGCCCCGAGGTCGTCTGCCTCGGCGAGGGAACGGCCACCCAGGAAACCATGCTGCCCAACGACACCGACGAGATCGCCTACGCCACCGAAGCAGAGGCGCTGCGCCATGCGCAGCAGCAAGCCATGCGCTGGGTGCACGACCGCACGGGCGACGGCCAGGGCCAGCTCTGAAGCATCCGCCGCAACAAGCGGCGGCAAGCGCCCTCAGCGGCGCCCGGGCGTCAGCGCATTGGCGCTGCGCATCATGCAGGCCGCGCGGCCTTCGGCGGTGATCGCGGTGACGATGGCGCGCTCGATGCGTCGCTCGCCGGTGCGCAACACCACCGTCGGCTCCGTCATCGCCTGCAGCAGCGACGCGCTGCGCAGTGCAAGGATCTTGTGAATGTCATCGGGTTCCGAGCACACCACGGGCATCTGGCGGCGCGACAGGAATTCAAGCAGTTCATAGCACTCGCTCGCATGGCCCATGCGCGATTGCGATCTTTTCATGACAGGACGTCCAGGGCGTTGAAAAGAATGATGGGAAGAAGAGGGACAAACGCGGGCGGCAAGCGGCATGCCCGCACCGCGCCGGGCATGCGCGTTGCCCCGCAAGGAGCGGATCCCGCTCCAACGGGCGGGCCCGAAATCATCACCTTCAAGGAGTACATCGATGACCATCCAGAGCACTGCCTTCCGTTTCGGCATGGCCGCAGTGGCCGCTTGCGCATTTGCTGCGACTCTTCCCGCCGCCGCACAAAGCGCAAGCTCCCGCGGCGACCAGGCCACGGAAACCCGCAGCGCCGCCGGCAAGTCGGACCAGGCAGGCAAGCCCTCGAAGGGCGACCAGCGCATGATGAGAGACATTGCGCAGGCCAATCTCGCCGAGATCGAAACCGGAAAGCTCGCCCAGGAGAAAGCCTCGAAGGACGAGGTGAAGCAGTTCGGCAAGACCATGGTCGACGACCACACCAAGGCGCTGAGCGAACTGCAGGAAATCGCATCGAAGAAAGGCGTGGAGCTGCCGACCGAGCCCGACGCCAAGCACAAGGCCACCGCAACCGCGCTGAAGGCCCTGAGCGGCGAAACCTTCGACAAGCAGTACATGTCGATGGCGGGCCTTTCCGACCACAAGAAGACGCATGAAATGCTGCAGAAGGTGCAGCGCAGTGCGGCCGATGCGGACCTGAAGGCCTATGCAGCCAAGACGCTGCCCGTGGTTCACGGCCACCTGACGACCGCGCAGGGAATCACCGGCAAGAAGTAAGAAGGAAGGAACAGCCGGCCGGGAGAGTCGCCCTACCCCTCCGGCTGCCCGGGCTCTTTCGAAGGGCGCTCGATGCGGTCGAGCACCCGCTCCGGCGAAACGTTCTCGCGGAGTTCGTCGAGCTCCGGGTCGTGGGCCGCCGGAATGTCCATGCGCTTTGCGATCTCCGTAACCAGGGTGATGACCTTCGTGATCTCGTGCTCGCCCAAGAGGCTGATCTGAAGATCGAGGTCGGCACGCTGGTCGGCCATCGCGGCCATGCGGTTCTGGCTGATCATCACGAAGGTCGAGATGAAAATGGCCTCGACCGACGCCACCATGGCCAGCACCACGAAGGTCGGGTCGAATGCGCGGACCATGGGTACCCACCCCAGGTTGATGACGATCCAGCCCCCGTAGATCAGCAGGTGCAGGTACACGAACTTCATGCTGCCGGCAAAGCGGGTAATGGCGTCGGCGATCCGGTCCTGCAGGCCGGTCGATATCTTTTTCTGCTGGCGCCGCCGCACCAGCGCGGCAATGTTGCGGTCGACCACGCCCGCAACGGGCGGCTCCCCGGCCCGGCCTTCCTGGCCTGGTTCAGCCGCCGCCACGGATCGCTCCCGTGGCCGACTCGTATTGCGAACCATAGATGGCGCGTGCACCCTGCGCCTGTGCATCGGGCACGCACAGGTAGATCTCGTGCCCCGGCCGGGCTTCGACGCGCAGTCCGCTGGAGCGCAGCATCGCCTCCACGCCGGCATGGTTGGGGGCCCACCAGTTGGTGGGGTCGTTGGCAAGCCGGTGTTCGATGAAGGCCATGCGCGGCCATCCGCTCTCGAGCAGCGGCGTGCGGTTGTCGATGTTGCAGTCCGCCGTGTCGGTATAGACCGAGTCGCCAGGCATGGTGAGCGTCTGGAACATCATGATGCGGCGCGTGCGCTCGGCCAGCAGGTCGAGCGCCAGCAGCGGATAACGCAGGTGATAGAAAACGCCCATGAACCAGACGAGGTCGAAGGTCTCACTGGAGCGCGCGAGGTCGTACACCTGCATCTCCCGAAACTCCACCTGCGACTCCATGCCCAGCTGGCCGGCGGCCCACCGGGCCTGCGCGAGGTAGTGCGCGTCGACATCGATGCCCAGCACCGAGGCACCGCGCCGCGCCAGCTCGAAGCTGTAGAAGCCTGCGTTGCAGCCCACGTCGAGCACGCGCCATCCGCTCAGGTCTTCCGGCACAAAGGGCTTGATCTCCTGCCACTTGAAGTTGGGAAAGTCGCCGCCGAGAAAATGCTTGGGCAAGGTTTGCACGCCGCCGGGCAGGTGCAGGTTGTGGAACCAGGGGCCCAGGGCCTCGATCTTCTGGCGAACGGAATCTTGGTCCTGCCCGGTTGCGGCGGCGGCCGCTGACTTCTGGTTGTTGTGCACGTGCATGCCTCCTCTTTTCATGCCGCCTCGCGCACTTGCAGCAGCGTGCGGGCGTAGCCTTCGAGCTCGGCGGCCCGGTGAGCGGCGGTGTGCTCCGAAAGAATGCGCCGGCGCGCGCGCTCGCCCACGGCGTGGCGCTCTTCCTCCGGCAGTTCGCGCAAGAGCCGCAGCACTTCGCCGGGCGAATCGGCCAGAAAGATCTCTTCGCCCGGAACGAGCAGCGATTCGATGCCGTCCCAGCGGTCGCTGATGATCGGCGTGCCGCACGCGGCCGCTTCGAAGATGCGCACGCTGGGCGACCAGCCGGCCTGGATCATGTCGGCGCGGGTCACGTTGAGCGTGAAGCGCTGCCGGTTATAAAAATCGCGGTGCATGGCCGGCGGCAAGTGCGCCGTGTAGCGCACGTTCCGCGGCCATTCGATGCTGACCGGGTACTGCGCCCCGGCCACTTCGAAGCGCCCCTGAGCCCACTCGCGCGCGGGCTCGAGCAGCAGCGCTTCGAGCGTGGGCTGGCGGTCGTCGCTGTAGGTGCCCATGTAGCCGAGGTCGCAATCCTGCGCCACGGGTTCGGGGTAATACAGCTCGGGGTCGACCGAGCAATAGAGCATGCGCGCGGCGGGCGAGCCGAACTCGCGCTCCAGCCGGTCGAGCGTGGGGCCGCCGGTGAAAGACAGGTACATGTCGTAGCCCGCAATCTGCCGCGCCTGCAGGTAGGGGGTGCCTCCGCGGGCGAGCGCGGCCAGCGTAACCGGCGTATCGATGTCGTAGAAGGCGGTGCGCCCCGGTGCCTCGGCCTGCACCCAGTCGCCGACGGCCACGCCGTCAGGCACGAAGGAGCCGACGATCACGAGGTCGGCCTCGCCGATCTGCGCCGCATGGTCGCGCTGCAGGCTGGCAACGTCGGCGTACAGCGCGGTACGGCCAAAGGGCGGATCGGGCAGGTCGCGGTGCCCGGCGTACCAGGGCACGTCGCGCTCGAGAAACAGCACGTCGTGCCCGCGCCGCACCAGTTCGCGCACCAGGCCGCGGTAGGTGGTGGCGTGGCCGTTGCCCCACGAAGAAGTGATCGAGAGCCCGAGGATGACGATCTTGAGCGGTGAAGCCTGCATGCTCATGCAACCTCCAGGGCCTGCGCCGCATCGCGGCCTTCGAGCAATGCCTCGAGCTGCGCGGCACGGTGCGCGTAGGTGTGTTCCGCCAGCACGCGCCGGTAAGCGGCCTCTCCGATGCGGCGCGCGCTTGCGGCGTCGAGCTGGCGCACATGCGCCGCCACTTCTTCGCCGTCGGCGGCCACCAGCACTTCCTTTCCGGGCTCGAGAAAAGCTCGATGCCCTCCCACGCATCGGTGATCAGGCAGGCGGCGGAACCGGCCGCCTCGAACACGCGCGTGGCCGGCGAAAAACCGTAGCGCGCCATGCTGTCGCGGCTCACGTTGAGCACGGCCATGGGCGTGCGGTTGAATGCGTTGTGGTCGGCGGTGTAGACGTGGCCGACATAGCGCACGTTGCTGGGCATGGCCTTGTCGCCCCAGCCGCTGCCGCCCAGCAGAAAGCGCTGCTCGGGCAGCAGGCTGGCGGCGCGAAGAAAGAACTCTTCCACGCGCGCCTCGCGGTCCGGCAGGCGGTTGCCGAGGAATCCCAGGTCGGCCTCGAAGCGTGCATCGGGCCCGACCGGATGATGCGTGGACGGATCGAGCGCGTTGTAGATCGGAATGCAATCGCGCGCGCCGGCACGGCGATAGGCCTGCACCACGGGGTCGCCGCCGCCGTAGGTCAGCACCATGTCGTAGCGCGGCACCAGCGCATGGAACGGGTCGGCCGCATCGGCCTGCAGCCGGTCGAGCGTGGCGGGCGCATCGACGTCCCAGAACACGACGCGCGTGCCCGGGCCCTGCAAGTCGAGCACGGCCTCTTCGAGCAGCGCGTCGAACACGCCCACGCCGCTGGCCTTGACCACCAGGTCGGCGCCGCGTGCATGCTCGACCATGCGGCGTGCATTGGCGTCGCCCTCGCCCGGATACACGATGACCTCCGCCCAGTCCGGATCTTCCATGTCGCGGTGCTGCTGGCGGCCGAAGGCATCGGGCTCGTAGAAGCGCACGCGGTGGCCTCGCTCGTGCAGCGCACGAACCATGCCGCGGTAATAGGTGGCGGCGCCGTTCCAGTAGGCGGACACGAGGCTGGAGGCAAAGAAGGCGATGTTCATCTTTTTCTTCATGCGGGAATGCTCCGGAGGTGGGTGGGCTCGTCTTCGAGCTCGGCGTGAATGGTCAGCAGCTCGTCGACGCGGTGGGCGCAGGTGTGGCGGGCAAGCACGGTTTCCAGGCCCTGCTCACGCAGTGCACGCGCCAGGTCGGTGTCGTGCAGCACGTCGCGCAAGTGGCGTCGCATGGCGGCGCCGTCCTCGGCCACCAGAAAATCGCGGCCGGGCGTGAACAGGCCCTCGGCATCGTTCCACGGCGCGGAAACCAGCGGAATGCCGCAGGCCAGCGCTTCGAACACACGAATGGTCGGAATGCCCGGCAGCGCCTGCACATAAGGCCTGCGCGGCACGTGCACCGTGACGCGGTGGCGGGCAAAGACGCGCGGCGCCCGGTAGTTGGGGAGCCACCCGCCGAAGTGGATGCGGGCCGCGCGCAGGCGGTCGAGCGCCCTGTCGGGGTAGCGCACGCCGTGCACGCGCGCCTGCAACCGCAGGTCGTGCACCGGCTGGAGCAGGAACTCGTCGAGCTCGGCCTCGCGCTCGTCGTCGCCCCAGTTGCCTATCCAGACCAGGTCGCCCTCCTCCACTTCATCCGGTATCGGATGGAAGTGGCGGATGTCGGCCGCCTCGTGCCAGGTCCACGCACGGCGCGCCCAGCCCTTCTTGCGGTACAGGTCGCGGATCACGTTGCCGAAGGCCAGCACGCCGTCGTAGTGCGAGAGGTCGTAGCCGGCCATGCTCTTTTCTTCGGTCACCGAGCGGTGGTGCGTGTCGTGAAAGAAAAGCCGGTAGCGGCCGCCGTCACGCCGGTGAAGGCCGATGCGGCGCACCAGCGCATGGTCGTTCCATTCATGCACCAGCACCACGTCGGCGTCTTGCAGCGCCTCGTCGAGATCGAGCGTGGCGGGGTCATAGGTGGTGCTGTGCAGCTCCGGGTACACCCGCGCGAACTCTTCGAGCGGCGCCTGGCCGTGCTCGGCCTCGAGGTTGGTGCGGCTCCATGCGCCGTGCGGCTCGTACACCGCAAGCTCGTGGCCGCGCGCAAGCAGCTCGCTGCACACGCCGCGCAAGAAATGCGCGTTGCCATGGTTCCAGTCGGATACGAGCGAATGGCAGAACATCACGAAGCGCATGCGGCCTCCTTTGTTTTTCTTCGGGCGCGGCCGGCGCCGCCCGCGCGGGACGCTGCCGGCGCGAGCAAGCGGCCGTAGGCTGACATGTAGGCGCCTGCCATGCGCGCCGGCGTGAAGTGCCGCGCACGCTCCGCTGCCCGGCGCGCCATCTGCTGTCGCAGCGGCGCATCGTCGATCAGCCGCATCAAGGCCGCTTGCAACGCATCGTGGTCGTCCGGCTGCACATACAGCGCGGCGTCGCCCCACACCTCACGCAGGCTCGGCACGTCGCCCAGCACCAGCGCGCATTGCGAAAGCGCCGCCTCGAGCGCCGAGAGGCCGAAGGGCTCGTAGCGTGCGGGCAAGGCATAGATCGATGCACGCGCGAACTGCGCGGCCATGTCGTCGGGAGCCAGTTCGCCGAGCCACAGCACGCCGGGCGCCTGGATGCTTTTCTCGCCGGCACCCGGTGCCGATGCCGATCCAGCCACGCACAACGGCCAGGGCAAACGGGTGGCCACGGCCTGCAGTGCCGACACGTTCTTGGCGGCGTCCCACAGCCTGCCGGCCGAGAGAATGACCGGCTCCTTGTCGCCGGGAGCGAACATGCCCGCGCTGCGGCCGTTGGGCAGCACGAGGCCGCCGTGGATGTACCCGTAGTCGAGCGCAAGCGACGAGAGCATGGCTTCCGTCGGCGCGCCGACGAGGTCCGCCCCGTCGAGCCCTCGCCGCACCGCGTGGCGGTAGGTGTCCCAGCTCGCCGGCGCAAGCTGGCGATGCACCGCGCGCCACCATGAGGCCACGCACGAATGGGCCACCACGAGCTTTGGCGCCGCGAACGGCAGCGCGCCGAAAGCGAACTGGTTCAGGTGCACCACGTCGGGAGCCAGTTCGTGTTCGAGTCCCAGCAGCCACTGGCCGGCGCGGCGCACGTCGTCCCACGGGCTCTCCATCCACTCGAGGCGCCACTCGCTCGCGTGCAGTTCCAGGCCCGGGAGCGACGCGGCCTGCGCGCGCTGGGCCGGCGTGGGCAGCGTGCCCATGGTGGCCAGCGAAACGCGCACGCCCCGCTCGGCGAGCGCAGCGGCAAGCTCCAATGCGTGGCTCCAGACGCCGCCGACCGTGTCGGCCGTCATCAGCACATGGCGCGGCGCTTGTTGCGGTGTTTCAGCGTTCATAGATCGCGTCCAGCAAGGCCGCCACCTCGGTCAGCCGCTCGATCTCGGGATCGAAGGCACCGCCGTTCGCGAGCGCGCGCGCCCAGTGCACAGCGGCGCGCCCGCCCCAGTCGTCAGGCGGCGAGGCGAGCGGGATTGCACGCGTGCCGTCGAAGCGCTCGGCGACAAAGTCGTAGAACGAGCCGTTCACGTTGCGGAACGAGGCGCCCCCGCGCGTGCCATGAAAGTTGGCTTCGATGACGGCGTCCCGGCCGGCCGGCAGGTTCCACGAGCAGGCGAGCCGCGCCACGCAACCGCCCGCGAGGTCGATCTGCGCCACCGCATGGTCTTCGACAACCGCCGAAGGCAGCGCCAAGCGCCGGCCGCCGGCATGTAGGCGGCTCGACACCGCCTCGACGCGCGGAAAGCCCAGGGTCCAGAGCGCCAGGTCGACCATGTGGATGCCCAGATCGATCACGCAGCCGCCGCCGGAAAGCACCGGGTCGCGGAACCAGGGCTTGTCGGGGCCGTAGGCGTTGTGGAACACCAGGTCGACGGCATACACCTCGCCGATCTCGCCGGCGGACACGAGCTCGCGAATGCGCTGCATGCCGGCCGTGCGCCGGTAAGAAAGATCGACGCCCAGCAGCCGGTTCGCGCGCTTCGCTGCGTCGATCACGCCTCTGGTTTCCTCGGCCGTGCGTGCCAGCGGCTTCTGGCAGAACACCGCCATGCCGCGCGCGAGTGCCGCTTCGGCCTGCCGGGCATGAAGCGCGCTTGGCGTGGCGATCACCAGGCCGTCGAGTTCGCGCTCGAGCAGCGCGTCGAGCGAGCGCAAGCTGGCCGCGCCGGGGGCCAGTGCGCATGCGGCTTCGCATGCATCGGCCTCTGCATCCGCCACTGCAGCGATTTCCGCGGAGCCGTCTTTCGCAATGGCTTCCATGCGGTTCCTGCCGATCCAGCCCACGCCGAGAAAACCGAGCCGGGGCCTTCGAAGCGGCGCGGCCGGTATGCCTTCGGACGACACCGTCGCCATCCCCGGCTCCAGCGCATTCACCATGTGCGCGGCCCTCACGTGGTCACCACCGCTTTCAGAAAACCGTCGGGCCGCGTGCGCGTGAGCTCCAGCGCCTCGCCCAGCCTGTCGAGCGGCAGGCGGTGCGTGAAGAGCGGCTCGGCATCGAGCACGCCCGCGGCCATCATGTCGACGGCTTCGCGGATGCCCTGCACATACATGCGCGGGTCGCGCTCATGCGCGTTGATCACGTCGATGCCGCGCCAGTTCCACATCTGCATGTTGACCTGGCGAGTCCCGTCCTGGTGATAGCCCGCAATCACGAGGCGGCCGCGCTCACCGGTGATCTCTCCGGCCAGGTCGAGCGGCCACTGCAGGCCAACGGCCTCGATGGTGCGTTCGCACATCTTCTCGCCGGTGAGGCGCTTCACCTCGTCCAGGATGCGCCAATGGTCGTCCATCACGATGGTGTGCGCGGCGCCCGCCTGGCGCGCGACCTCCAGCGCAAAGGGCCGGCGCGAGATGGCGATGACCCGAGCGCCGGCCTGCGTGGCAAGCCGCGTGAGAACGGCGCCGAGAAACCCGATGCCGACGATGGCCACGGTCTGGCCGGCGCGGATGTCGCTGCGGCGAAAGATGTTGACCGCGCAGCCGAGCGGCTCGCCGGGCATGGCCACATCGGCCAGCGAGGCCGGCAACGGCACCACCGAACCCGCATCGGCCACGTCGTATTCGGCATGCGCGCGGTAGGTGAGCGCGGCCACGCGGTCGCCCACGGCCAGGCCGGTGACGCCCTCGCCCACAGCCGCGATGCGGCCCCAGCCTTCGTGCCCCGGCGCACCGGCCGGCTGCGGGTATTCGAACCAGGAGCGGCCCTCCCACAGCGGCAGGCTCGATGCACAGACGCCCGAGCCCTCGAGCTTGAGCAGCACCTGGCCCGCAGCGGGTTCGGGCGTATCCACCTGCCGCAGGACGGCCTGTCCCGGCGAAGCAATGACACTGGCGAACATGCTCACCTCTCGGCCGCTGCAAGCACCGGGCGGCGCTGGCCGCTCTTGCGTGCGGTGGCGGGTTGCGCCCGCATCTCTCGCAGCCACTGGTGCAGGCGCTCGATGCCGTGCCGCGCGTCGATGGCAGGCCGCCAACCCGTGGCGGCCTCGAAGCGGCGCGTGTCCGAGACGTAGTAGCGCTGGTCGCCGGTGCGCCAGTCTTCATGCGCGGTCTCGGGGCGCTTGCCTTCGAGCACTTCGATCTGGTCCAGTAGATCGAGCAAACTGATCACGTTGCGCGGCCCGCCGCCGATGTTGAAGGCGCCGCCGGCCAGCTTGCCGATATTGCGCTGCGCCAGCACGAAGGCATCGACGAGGTCGTCGACGAACAGAATGTCGCGCACCTGCTTGCCGTCGCCGAAGAGCGTGATGGGTTCGCCATCGAGCGCGCGCAACAGGAAGTGGGCCACCCAGCCCTGGTCTTCGGTGCCGAACTGGCGCTGGCCGTAGATGCAGCTCATGCGGAAGACCACGGTCTTCATGCCGTAGCTGCGCGCGTAGTCATGCACGTACTGGTCGGCCGTTCCCTTGGAGCAGCCGTAGGGGCTGTGAAAGTCGAGCGGCCGCGCTTCGGAAATGCCATGGCTTGCAATGTCGGCCGCCACCGGTCCATAGCGCTGGCCCTCGAGCTTGAGCTCCACGTCTTCCAGGCCGCCGTAGACCTTGTTGGTCGAGGTCATGAGCACCGAGGGCGGCACCGGCTGCGCGCGGGCCGCCTCCAGCACGTTGAGCGTGCCCAGCGCGTTCACCGCAAAGTCTTCGCGCGGGTCGACCAGGCTGGTGGTCACTGCCACCTGCGCCGCGAAATGAAAGACATGGTCGGCCCGCGCAACCGCGCGCTCCACCGCGGCGGCATCGCGAATATCGGCCACCGCCACGTCGAGCCCGGTCGCATGGTTCTGCTGCAGCCAGTCGAGGTTGCGTTCCACGCCGGGGCGCGAGAGGTTGTCGAACACCAGCACGCGGCGGCCTTCGGACAGCAGCCGGTGCGCGAGGTTGGCCCCCACGAAGCCCGCGCCACCCGTGATGAGCGTGACCCGATCCTTGCCGTTGAGCGCGCGCCGGGGAGTGAGTACTGCGTCCCGGCTGTTCATATGGCCAACCCGCGGGCGGAAAGCTCTGCGCTCGCTTGCGCCACGCGGTCGACCGCCGCTTGCCCCTCCAGCCAGGCCGCGAGCTCGGCCAGGCCGTCTTCCAGGCTCACGCGGGGCGAATAGCCCAGCACGCGGCGAGCCTTGGATATGTCTGCGTAGCAGTGCCGTATGTCGCCGACGCGGTACTTGCCGGTGATTTCGGGCAGCAGGTTTTCCTTGCCCACGGCCTCGGCCACGCGCTGTGCGATGTCGCGCACGCTGTAGGCCTCGCCGCTGCCGATGTTGAACACCTCGCCCGCCGCGGCCGGCATTTCGAGTGCGAGCCGCGAGGCGCGCGCAATGTCATACACGCTCACGAAGTCGCGCTGCTGGTGCCCGTCTTCGAAGATCTTGGGAGGACTGTCGTTGAGCAGGCGCGACGCAAAGATCGCGAGCACGCCGGTGTAGGGATTCGACAGCGCCTGCCGCGGGCCATAGGCGTTGAAGAAACGCAGCGCCGCGGTCGGAATGTTGTAGGCCCGGCCGATCATGAGGCACATGCGCTCCTGGTCGAACTTGGAGAGCGCATACACCGATGCGAGCGCGGGGGCCTTGTCTTCCGGCGTGGGCGCGGGCACCAGCGCCAGCCCGTCTTCGTCGCGCCACTCCCAGTCGCCGCGCCGCAGCTGCTCGAGCGTGCGCTCCTGCACCGTGCGGAGCTCGCCGCTTGCGGTGCGGTAAAGGCCTTCGCCATACAGGCTCATGCTCGATGCGACGATCAGCTTCTTCACCGGCTTCTCGATCAGCGCCTCCAGCAGCACCGCGGTGCCCAGGTTGTTCACCCGCGTGTAGTGCGCCACCTCGTACATGCTCTGGCCCACGCCCACTGCCGACGCGAAGTGGTAGACCGCGTCCACGCCCTTGAGCGCATCGCGCACCGCGGCCGGGTCGCACACGTCGCCAACGACGAGTTCGATATCGGCCTCAAGGTAGTCGGGCCTGCGGCCACTGTCGCCATGCACCTGCGGCGCAAGGTTGTCGAGAACGCGAACGCGATAGCCGTGGGAGAGAAGCTCGTCTGCGAGATGCGAGCCGATGAAACCGGCGCCGCCGGTAATGAGAATTTGCTGCGACATGAAACCCCTTTTTGTTTGAGCCGCCGGCGAATCGTCGAGGGAGATATCTTCTTTTTCAACGCCTTGGCGAAGCCCTAAATTCGACGAAGAATTGCCGCCTTCATGTGCGAAGGTACTTACCTGTGTGTAGGCGCGTTGCCCTGTTACGCCACTGCAGAGTTGGGTCTGTGCATCGAGGGTGTTTCACGTGCGCGCGAGGCTTCAAACGAGCGTAGATTGCGAAGGAACAAAGCTTCGGCTTTGTGTTCAATCACGTCCGCCCTGCGCACGCGCGGCGGCTCTCGCAAAGGTCTCCAACATGAGCAAGATACGTGTCGCAATCGTCGGTGTGGGCAACTGCGCCTCCTCGCTGGTGCAGGGTGTTCACTTCTATGGCAACGCCCAGGGCACCGACTTCATTCCCGGCCTGATGCACCTCGATCTCGCGGGCTACCGCCCGTCCGACATCGAGTTCAGTGCCGCCTTCGACGTGCATGCGCAAAAGGTCGGGCGCGACCTGGGCGAAGCCATCTACGAAGCGCCCAACAACACCATTCGCTTTGCCGATGTGCCCAAGCTGGGCGTGCAGGTGCACCGCGGCCCCACGCACGACGGCATTGGCGCCTACCTGAAGGACGTGGTGCCGCTTGCGCCCGGCAAGGCGCAGAACGTGGCGAAGATCCTGAAGGAGACGAAGACCGACGTGGTGGTGTCGTACCTGCCGGTGGGCTCCGAGAAAGCGACGCAGTGGTATGCGCAGCAGGTGCTGGAGGCCGGCTGCGCCTTCGTCAACTGCGTGCCGGTGTTCATTGCTTCGCGGCCCGAGTGGGAGAGGCGCTTTGCCGAGCGTGGCCTGCCGATCATCGGGGACGACATCAAGTCGCAGGTGGGCGCGACCATCGTGCATCGCATCCTGACCGATCTTTTCAGGAAGCGCGGCGTCCGGCTGGACCGCACCTACCAGCTCAACTTCGGCGGCAATACCGACTTCTTGAACATGCTCGAACGCGAGCGGTTGCTTTCCAAGAAGATCTCGAAGACGCAGGCCGTCACGAGCCAGCTCGGCCATCCCATGAGGGCCTCCGACGTGCATGTGGGCCCGAGCGACCATGTGCCGTGGCTGGACGACCGCAAGTGGTGCTACATCCGCATGGAGGGCACCACCTTCGGCAACGTGCCGCTGCAGTGCGAAGTCAAGCTCGAGGTGTGGGACTCGCCCAACTCCGCCGGGGTGGTGATCGATGCGGTGCGCTGCGCCAAGCTCGCGCTCGACCGCGGCGTGGGCGGCGCGGTGCTGGCGCCTTCGAGCTATTTCATGAAGTCCCCGCCGCAGCAGTTCACCGACGACGAGGCCCGCGAACTGGTGGAGGCGTTCATTCGCGGCGACGCCGAAGCCGCCGCGCCGCCCGAACGCAAACCCCGCGCGCATGAACATGCACCGCGCCACACGAAGAGGAGCAAGCTCGCATGATCGAAGCCGTCAAGTTCTGGAACGAGCCCAACAACAAGTCGCACTGGGACCTCGAGCTCGACCCCGACTGGTCTGCTTACGCACAGATGGTCAAGCTGGCATCGAGTGCCGTCCGCGCGGAGAACAGCACGCTCACGCAGGTGCTGGGCGGTATATCACCCATCGACGCGCACTTCATGGCGGGTCTCCGCGACCGGGGCGTGCTCGACGGGCTCGACGCGGTGGCGGTGCACGGCTTTCCGCTGGACTGGAACAACTGGCAGATCCACGAATGGCCGCGCCGCATCGCGGAGATCGAGGCGGTGACGCACCTGCCGGTGTGGGTGACCGAAGTGGGCGTGTCGACCTTCGGCGCTGAAGAGGTGCAGGAGTTCGGGCTGCGCCGCACGGCCGAGCTGCTGATCGGCCGGGTGCCGCGCATCTTCTGGTATTCGCTCTACGACCTTCCCCAGGCCTGGCCGGCCACCACGCGGCACCGCGAAGCCGAGGGATCGAGCTACTACCGCCACTTTCACATGGGCCTGCTGCGCGAAGACGGCACGCCCAAGCTCGCATGCGAGCAATTTGCAAGCTACACGCCATCGATGGGCATTTGCCAGTGGTTCCACTTCGAAGACCACCGGCTCGACGACGCGGTGCGCTGGCTCGAGCGGCTGGGCGTGCGCCACCTGCGCACCGGGCTGAGCTGGGCCGACAGCTTCCGGCCGAACGCCGAGCGGTGGTTCGACCGGCAGATGCGCGCGCTGGAAGACTTCGACGTGACGCTCACCTTCTGCTTCACGCCCGAGCACCGCGGCATTGCGCCGCACCACACCAGCCCGCCGCAGCAACCCGAGGAGTTTGCCGAGTTCTGCGCGAGCATGGTCCGGCGCTATGCGTCGAACCGCGCGTGTACGGTGTTGCCCTTTGCGGCCGCCGGCACCACGGCGCCGTCGCGCATGCCCGCGAGCTGAGCCGGCGAAAGCTCTCCGGCCGAGAGCAGGCCATCGAAGTATTCGATGGTCTTGCACAGGCCCTCTTCGAGCTGCACGCTGGGCTGCCAGCCGAACATCTCCTTGGCAAGGCGGATGTCGGGCCGGCGCTGCATAGGGTCGTCCGAAGGCAGCGGTGCGAATGCGAGTTTCGATGACGAGCCCGTCAGCTTGATGACCAGGGTTGCAAGCTCGCGCACGGTGAACTCGACCGGGTTGCCGATGTTCACCGGGCCGGGCCCGCCGGCCGAAGCGTCCATGAAGCGGTTGAGCCCTTCCACCAGGTCATCGACGAAGCAGAAGCTGCGCGTCTGCAGGCCTTCGCCGTAGATGGTGATGGGGTCGCCGCGCAGCGCCTGCACGATGAAGTTGGACACCACGCGCCCGTCGCGCGGATGCATGCGCGGCCCGTAGGTGTTGAAGATGCGCGCCACGCGAATGTCGACCTGGTGCTGGCGGTGGTAGTCGAAGAACAGCGTCTCGGCGCAGCGCTTGCCTTCGTCGTAGCAGCTGCGCACGCCGATCGGGTTGACCTTGCCCCAGTAGCTCTCGGGCTGCGGATGCACGTCGGGGTCGCCGTACACCTCGCTGGTGGAAGCCTGCAGGATGCGCGCGCGCACCCGCTTGGCCAGGCCGAGCATGTTGATGGCGCCATGCACGCTGGTCTTGGTGGTCTGCACCGGGTCATGCTGGTAGTGCACGGGCGAGGCGGGGCACGCCAGGTTGTAGATCTGGTCTACCTCGACATACAGCGGAAAGGTGATGTCGTGGCGCATGAGTTCGAAGTGCGGATTGCCGAGCAGGTGCTCCACGTTGCGCCGCGTTCCGGTAAAGAAGTTGTCTGCGCACAGCACGTCGTGGCCTTGCGCCAGCAGCCGTTCGCAGAGGTGGCTCCCGAGAAAGCCCGCGCCGCCGGTCACGAGAATGCGGCGTTGGGAGTTGTAGACACGCATGATCGAAGCTCCTGTTGTGTGTTTGTCTGTCTTTGTTCAGCGGCCGATGGCCAGGTAGTCGAAACCCTGCGACCGGATCTCGGGGTCGTACAGATTGCGTCCGTCGAAGATCAGCGGCTGCCTGAGCGCGGTCTTCAATGCGCTGAAGCTGGGGCTCTTGAAGGCCTTCCAGTCGGTGAGGATGACCAGTGCATCCGCATCCTCCACGGCCTGCATCGGGTTCTCGACGTAGCGCAGGCGCGCAATCAGCTCGGGCATGCCCTCCAGGTCGCCTGCAAGCACCTTGCGCGCCTCGGCAATGGCAACCGGGTCGTGCGCAACGACTTCTGCGCCGCGCACCAGCAGCGCCTTGATCACCAGGCGGCTCGGCGCTTCACGCATGTCGTCGGTGTCGGGCTTGAAGGCCAGCCCCCACACGCCGAAGCGGCGGCCGCGCAGGTCTTCGCCGAAGCGGCGGACGATCTTTTCTATGAGCACCTGCTTTTGCGCGTCGTTCACCGCGCGCACCGCCTCCAGCACCTGCAGGCGCTGGCCGTGCGTGGCGGCGGTGTGCACCAGCGCCTGCACGTCCTTGGGAAAGCAGCTGCCGCCGTAACCCAGCCCCGCATACAGAAAGCTGTAGCCGATGCGCGGATCGGAGCCTATGCCGCGGCGCACCTGCTCGATGTCGACGCCCACTTTCTCCGCAAGATTTGCAAGCTCGTTCATGAAGCTGATGCGCGTGGCGAGCATGGCGTTGGCCGCGTACTTGGTGAACTCGGCCGCCTTCACGTCCATGTGGATCATGCGGTCGCGTTGCCGATTGAAGGGCGCATACAGGCGGGTCATCACTTCCCTGGCATGTCGCCCAGCCTCGCCGGGCTCGGTGCCGACCACGATGCGGTCTGGCCGCATGAAGTCGTCGACGGCCGCGCCCTCTTTCAGGAATTCGGGGTTGGACACGATGGCGACCGGGAGCCCCTGCAAGCCGCTGCCCGCCGCATGGTCGCCATTGCTGCGGCGCTCCGAGAGCTCTTCCTCGATGGCGGCGCGCAGCTTGCCGGCGGTGCCCACCGGCACGGTGGACTTTTCGACCACCACCTTGAAGCCCTGCATGTGGCGGCCGATGCTGCGGCCGGCGGCGAGCACGTATTGCAGGTCGGCGCTGCCGTCTTCGCCGGGCGGCGTACCGGCCGCAATGAAGATCAGGTCGCCGTGGTGCACGGCCCGGGCCACATCGTTCGTGAAGTGCAGGCGGCCGGTGCGCACGTTGCGCTCGATGAGCTGCGGAAGGCCTTCCTCGTGGATCGGCACGCCGCCCGATTGCAGGATTTCGACCTTGCGTTGATCGACGTCGAAGCAGACGACTTCATTGCCGATCTCCGCCAGGCAACTGCCTGTGACGAGACCTACGTAGCCGGTACCGAGGACTGAAATTTTCATGGAGGAAGAACGGATGAGTGCCGATGTTCGTGGTGGTGTAAGCGTGTTGAAAAAACCTAGCAGAAATTTTTCGGCGAAGGAACAGGACAGCACCGTGGTGCGTGGTTGACTGCATTGATGAGCGCAAATAACGTGGCGCATCGAAAACAGAGGCGGCGCCCCGCGGGCATGCCGGTTGCCATGAATTTTTTTCGACGACTACGAACGATGACGACCTGGACACCCAACTTCAGCTGGATCACGCAGGAGCTTGCCGTCGGTGGCAGCTTTCCATCGGAGCGCGCCGAAGAGCTCGCCTCCGCGCATCGCATTCGTGCGGTGGTCGACCTGCGCAACGAGGCCAAGGACGACGAGGCCGTGCTGCACCGGCACGGCATGACGCTGCTGCACTTGCCGACCGAGGACATGTGCGGCGTCGATGCCGAACAGCTCGATGAAGGCGTGGCCTTTGCCAGCGCCGCGCTCGACCGCGGCGAACGCGTGCTCATTCATTGCGAACACGGCATCGGCCGCTCGGCCACGCTCGCGCTGTGCGTGATGGTGTTTCGCGGCGAGCGACCGCTCGATGCGCTCGAGCAGATGAAAAGCCGCAGGGCGCTGGTGTCGCCCTCCCCTGCGCAGTTCGCGTGCTGGAGCGAATGGCTGGCGCGCCATCGCGAGCTGAGCCGCGCGCCGTGGGAGGTTCCGGATTTCGATGCGTTCCAAGCCATTGCATACCGCCACATGCGGATTCGCTGATGCTGGTCTATGGCGACGCGACGCGGCGGGAGCCGGCCGCCCGAAAGCTGGCGCGGCTGCGCGGGCAGCTTGCCGATGCGCGGGCTTCGCCGGCGGGCCTTGGCAGGCACAGCCTGCTTGTCGATGCGCTCATCGAAGCGGGCGAACTGGTTCAGGGCGTTGCGGATGCGCACTTTCTCGCGGCCGGAAAGCGCGACACGCCGTCGCCCCAGACGAATGCCGCCATCGCGCTCACCGTGGCGGTGGCCAGGCTGTGCGCGCAGTCGTGGGAGACAGCCTTTGCGCATGAATGGCAGCAAGCTCCGCTGGAAGACCTGCTCGCCGCATGCGAAGCCCTGCTTGCTTCCGCCGACCTGGAAGTGAAGCAGCCTGAAGGCTACGCGTTCTACGCGCTCTATCCGGAAGGCCACTTCACCGCCGCCAAGCGGCTGCGGCCCCGGCCTTGGCGCGTGATCGGCCTTCGCAGCATCGGCACCAGCCTGGCCGCGATGGCGGCGGTGGCGCTCGATGCGCCTGCGCCGCTGACGCTCAGGCCGGTCGGGCATCCCTTCGATCGCGGTGTTTCGCTGGGCGACGCGCCGCTTGCAAGACCCGCCTCGCACCATGCCATCGTCGACGAAGGGCCCGGGCTCTCGGGATCGTCGATCGCGGGCGTGATACGGCGGCTGCGCGATGAAGGCGTGCCGGCGGACCGCATCCATCTCTTTCCCGGGCACGCAAACGGCCCGGGCGCGCAGGCCAACGATGAAACGCGCGCGCTGTGGACGCAAGCTTCGGTGCACGTGGTCGGGTTCGACGACCTGATCTTGCGCGCCGAACATCCCGCGCATCGGCTGCAGGGCTGGGTCGAGTCGCTGGTCGGGCCGCTTCATGCGCCGCTTGCCGAGATCACCGGAGGCGCATGGCGCCGCGCACATGGCAATGGCCAAGGCGATGTGCCTCCGGCTCATCCATGGCAGGAGCGGCGCAAGTTCCTGGCGCACAGCCATCACGTCACGTGGCTCGTGAAGTTCATCGGCCTGGGCCACGCCGCGCGCCAGCGCTTCGGCTGTGCGATGCGATTGGCGGAGGCCGGTTTCTCCCCCACCGTCGCGGGCCTGTGCCATGGCTTCATGGTGGAGCGATGGCACGATGAGATGGCGCCGCTGTCTCTCGCCCGGTTGCAATGCACGGAGCTCAGGGCGCGCCTGGTCGAACGCGTTGCGGACTACATCGCATGTCGCGTGCGCAGCTTTCCCGCACCGGAAGAGAACGGCGCGTCGCTGCGGGTGCTGTGTGAAATGGGGCGGCACAACAGCACCCAGGCGCTTGGCAATGGACTGGCGACCGCATGGGATCGATTCCAACGCCAGGCCGAGCGACTGGAGGACCGTGTGCACCGGGTGAAGACGGACAACCGCATGCACGCATGGGAATGGCTGGCGGACGACAACCGCATCCTCAAGACCGATGCGGTGGACCACCACGCGGGCCACGACCTGATCGGCTGCCAGGACGCGGCTTGGGATGTTGCCGGTGCGTGTACCGAGTTCGGGCTGACCGCCGAAGAGCTGGACCGGCTGGTCGACGGCCTCTTGCGGCGCGGCTGCCGGATCGACGCGGAGCTGCTGAGCTTCTACGCGCCGGCTTACCTTGCCTTCCAGTTGGGCCACTACCGCTTGGCGGCACAGGACGCTCGCAGCCACGATGAGCAAAGGCGCCTCGAGTCGCAATGCGAGCGCTACACCCAGGCGCTGCGCGACCAACTCGCAGGCAGCTGAGAAGCCACTCCAGAGCGCTTGCGAACATAAGTCCTCAGGGCATCAGCCTGGGAGGCCCCGTATGTAGTCCGCGCTGCCACCCACACGAGAAACGTTCCTACGCGAGGCACCCGAGCCCGCCCCGAATCTGCAACCGGGTGAACACACCGGCTCGACAACCATTTTTCCCGTGGGTGCGAGTTTGGCGGCGGCCATGGTGGTCGCCGCCTTTTTTGCGGGCGTATCCCTGTTCGAAGATGACCACTCTTGATCTGCTGTTTGCCCGAGGCCCCAGGATGCGACCCGTGCGTCGAGTGCTTGGTTTCTGCATCGTTGCACTGGGCCTGGGCCTCTTGGCCTTCGAGGCGGCCGAGGCGATCTGGCGCGGCGATGCGCGCGTGCGCGGGGCACTTCTGGGCGGGAGCCTGGCGGCGTTGGCTACGGCGCTCGGCACGCTGCCCGTGGCGCTGTCGCAGCAGTTCTCGCAGCGCAGCTGCGACACCATGCTGGGCTTTGGGGCCGGCGTGATGCTCGCCGCCACTTCGTTCTCGCTCGTGATCCCGGGCCTGGAGGCCGCGCGAGTCCAGGGCGCCGGCGCGTGGGCCGCCGGAGGCATTGTGGGCGGGGGCGTGCTGCTCGGCGCGGCGCTGCTGCTGGCCATCGACCGCATGGTTCCCCATGAGCATTTCGTGAAGGGCCTCGAGGGGCCCAAGGCCATGAAGCTGAAGCGGGTGTGGCTTTTCGTGCTGGCCATTGCACTGCACAACCTGCCCGAGGGCCTGGCGATCGGCGTCGCTTTCGCGGGCTCCGACCCCGTGGCGGCCACCGCGCTGGCCACGGGCATCTCGATCCAGGACGTTCCCGAAGGCATGGTGGTGGCGCTTGCGCTGCGCGGCGTGGGCTACGGGCGTTTCATGTCGGTGGGCCTTGGCGTGGCTTCGGGCCTGGTAGAGCCGGCCATGGCGGTGCTGGGCGCCACGGTGGTCACGCTGACCGCCACCCTGCTGCCCTGGGGCCTGGCACTGGCGGCGGGTGCCATGCTGTTCGTCATCAGCCACGAGATCATTCCGGAGTCGCACCGCCAGGGACACGAGGCCTTTGCAACGGGCGGCCTGATGGTCGGCTTCGTGCTGATGATGGTGCTGGACACCGCGCTGGGGTAAAGAAAGGGCACGCCATATGACTGCACTCGACCTTTTGAACCTGGACGTGCTCCTTGCGCGCAGCGTGCTTCTGCGGGCCGACTACCTGCAGGCGCAAAGCCGGATCACCGAGTCGCTTGCCAGGTGGAACGGCGATCCGGGCCAGGGGCCGGCCGACAGGGACTTCGAGGAGCTGGCTCTTGCGATGAGCCGCTCGCTCTCGGCCGACGCCCGCTACCTTTGCACCCTTTCGTTCACGGTGCGCGGCATCATAGAACGCGCAAAGGCCATGGCCTGATCAGGCTCCGCCGAGCGCGAGCGCGGGCTTGGCGATCATGAGCCAGAACAGCGCAAGAAAGAGAAAGAACGCCGGCACGCCCAGCGCCACCCACCACTTGAAGAGCAGCCAGTAGCGCGGCGGCAGCGGCGTATTGCCTTCGGCCGCCTGCGCCGCCAGGTCGCGCAACCGCATCTGCAGCCAGACGACCGGCAGCCAGCACGCAATGGCCAATGCATAGCAGACCAGGGAAGCGGCAAGCCATGGCGTGGAAAGCGGCATGCCCATGCGGTGCACCAGCCACAGGCCCGTGACCGGCTGCAGCACGGCCGTGGTCGCGGTAAAGAGCCAGTCGGCACGCACCACCATGCGCGAGACGACCGCTGTCGCCCGCACGTCGCCGGACAGGGTGGTGGCCAGCAGGTAGAAGGCCGACCCGATGCCGGTACCGAACAGCAGGGTCGACGAGATCACGTGCACGTACTTCAAGACAAGGTATTCCATGGTGCGGCTTTCAAGGCGGCTTGGGTGCTGCGGCATGCATGCGGCGGCGCGAGGGCGGCTCCATGGCCCACAGCAGGCCTATGGCCGCGCACATCGGCAGGTTCTTGGAGAGCGGGCCGAAGGGATGCAGCCAGAACTCCGGCATGGCCCATGTGATGGCCGCGGTGTAGAAGGCAATCAAGGCAAGCTGCAGCGGCCACAGCACGCGGCTGCGCCATGCGGCGGGCAGCGCGAGCGTGCCGATGCCCAGGGTCAGATCGAACACCGCGGCGCCGTCGAGCAGCAGCTCGGCCCACAGGCCGCTCGCGCCAACGCGGGCCAGCAGCGCAAGGCTCTGGTCGCGCGGGTAGAGCCCGATGGAGACGATAAAGGTCCAGATCCACACCAGCGCAACGGACCAGCGCAGCAGCGGCAGCATCCATTGCAGCCATGCGGCGCGGCGCAGCGCCGGCACGCCGTGGGCCGGAATGAAGGCCCGGTGCGAGCGCGGCGCCCGCCCGAGCCAGCCTTCCAGGTCGGCCGCGGGCGCGGCATTGCCCTGCAGCAGCATGCCCGCGGTTTCGGCGTCCAGGAAGCTGCCCTTCCACCGGCCCGCCAGCATCGCGCCCCACCTGAACAGGCGCTCGGGCAGCGGCAGCACCCACGCTTGGTGCGCATAGCCGAGCTGCCGGCGCAGATCGGCCAGGTAGGTGCGCAAACTCACCGGCTCGGGGCCCACGAAGGCGATGGTGCGGCTGCCCACGGGCCGCGCCTCGGCCAGCGCCAGCACGCCGGCGACCACGTCATGCAGGTGGACGGGTTGCAGCCATTGGCCGCCGCCGCCGGGCAGCAGCAGCACCGGCATGACGGCAAGTGAGGCGAACAGGTTCGCGCTCGCGCCCTCGTCGCCCCACACCAGCGAAGGCTGCACGACGGCCGACGCCACCCGGCAGCGCCGCAGGTGCCTGTCTGCGGCTCCCTTGCTGCGGTAATAGCCGCTGGGCCCGGCGGGCGTGGCGCCCAGTGCGGAGATCTGGATCACCAGCGCGACGCCCACCGCGGCGCAGGCGTCGAAGAGCTGCACCGGCCCCAGGTGGTGAACGGCATCGAACTCGCCTGCGCGGCGCTCGCGCAGCACGCCGGCCGCGTTGATGACCACGTCTCCGGGGCGCAGGTGTTCCGTCCAGAAGGAAGCGGGCGGAACCTCGGCCAGGTCTGCCGAAATCCATTGCGCATGGGTTTGCGGCCAGCGGGCCTCTGCGCGTGCCTTGTCCGCGTCGCGCGCGGTGCACAGCAGGTCGGCCCCGCGGTGCGCGAAGGCTTCGGCGAATGCGCGCCCCAGAAAGCCGGATGCGCCGACGATCACTACCCTCACCGTTCGCCTTTCCCCATGCCGCGGCCAGCCGGGCCTCACCGCATGCGCTCGCGGTTGGCCACCGCGCAGCCCAGCGCCAGGCCGACGGCAAAACTGGCGTACACCGCGGCCATGGCGCCTTTGGAAAGGTGATGCTCGAACCCGGGAGTCAGCCGCCGGGGTGTCGCCAGGTAGTCGACCGCGCATGCGGTGGCCGCGGCAATGCCGGCGCCTCCCAGCGCGGCCGGCACCGACCGGGCGGGGCGCCGATTGGCGTGAAGCCATGCATACAGAACCGCCCAGAAGGTGGCCGAGCCGTGATGAATGGCATAGCCGAGCACCGTGTGCCGAAGCGATGGCGACCTGCGGAACAGGGCCTCGCGGTCCCATACCCAGTGGCTTGTGGCGTTGGTGGTCGCCGTGGAACTGCCAGTCTCGAAGCGCCCGCAGATCGCCAGCGCGACGCTCGATGCCACGCTGGCGAACGCGCCCGCGATCAGGCCGGTCTTGAGGGCCGACGCCGCGCGGCTCGCGGGCGGCGCGTCCATGGCGGAAGATTTTTCACTTTCACAGCTTTGCATGCCCGAATCTTTGACGCCTGCGTGCTTTGCGCGAGTGCGGCGCGGAGCATGAACACGTAGGTCGGCGCCGCATTGCTGCGGCGGTACGTGCGCCCAAGCGCTTCCAGGCGCTTGGGGGCGCTTCGGGCGTTTCGCGACAGGGGTGCGCGTCGCTGTCCGACACCCTTGGCCCGCGAGGCGATGCAGCGTTGGCTCACTGCACTGAAAGGTGATCGAGATGAAGGCTCAACAAGCAAGAAGTGACGAGCGCGACAACAAGCGGGTTTTTCGGTGGGGTGTGGGCGCGGCTATCGTCGTGTTCCTGCTGGCGCTGCTCTACAACCTGCTGACGCAGACGCGGGAAGAAGGTCCGGTGAAGCCGGACACCCCGACGCAGAGCGCGCCGCAGACGACGGCGCCGTCTACTGCTGCGCCCGCAGCACCAGCGGCCCCAACGGCACCATCGAAATAGGCGCGCAGCGGTTGCCCGCCGCGGCCTGCGTCAGGAAGACGCATTCCAGCTGAGAAGGCCCTTCTGCGTGGCCTCGCAGACCGCTTGCGTGCGCGTCTTGACGGCCAGCTTGTAATAGATGCTCTTGAGCTGGGCGCCGATGGTGTGGGCCGAACGCTGGCTTTCCTCGGCAATCTGCCGGTTGGTCTTGCCCTGCGCGATCAGCCGCAGCACGTTCAGCTCCCGGGGCGTCAGCAGCCCCTTCGGCGCGATTCCCTCCGCGCGCAGCAACTTGTCTGCGCGCTGCGCGTCGGCAGTGGTCAGCTTGGCCCCGGGTTGCGCGGCAATGCCGTCGAGGATGCGGCGTGCGATCTGCGACGCCGACAGGGAGTCGCCGAGTTCGATCGAATGCATCAGAAAGGCCAGGTCTGTTGCGTTTGCCTGCGCGAAGAGATGCCGCACAACCCCCGCCGCTGCCGTGGCGGCGCTCATCGGCGGGCCGCCGAAAACCGTCGGCTCGAGCGGCTCGTGCAAGCCGGGTTCGGGAACATGGATCTGAAGACCTTCACGTTGCAAGCTCCGCGCGCGTTGATGAAACCCGATGCTATGGAAAACGCCACTTGCGCGCACGCGCTTTTGTAGTGCCGCTGTGTCTCTGTTCACATCTGGCAGAGGGAAACCGGCAACGTATCCGCTGCGGATGGGCTCCAGGCTTCAATCGGCGGGGATTCAGGGCCCGATGCAGCGGCCGGATTCCCGCTGCCGCTGTGCTCGTCAGGCAGCGGTTCGAAGTCTGTGGCGGCAAAGTCGGAAGACACGTGCAACCCGTGCTCGTCGCGGCGAACGAGCCCGCGGTCTTCCATGTTGCGCATGGCCTTGTTGACCACCTCGCGCGAAAGCCCCGCATACGAGGCGATCACCGCCTGCGTGATGCGCTTGTCGTAGCCGCCGGTGGTGGAAGGCGCCAGCTGGCTCAGCTGATGCAGCACGCGGCCCACCAGGTCTTCAGAGGGCAACGATGAAATCCGCCGGAGCTGGCCGCGCATTGCGCTCAGGCGCTTCATGGCAAGCTCGAGCAGCTTCAGCGAAATTTCTGGATGCAACGCGCACAGCCTGCGCATTTCGGAAACCGGAATCAGGTACACCGACGAAGGAAGCGCCGCGACCAGCGACTGCGCGACCTGGTAGCGGTCTTCGCTGAAAGAAGAACCGAAGAAGAAATCGTCCTGCCGTATGAATTCGGTGGTGACATCGTCGCTGCTGCTGCCATGCGCCACCACGCGCAGCAGCCCGCCCGCCACGCAATAGATGCAGTCGGTCCACTCGTCGGCGGCAAGGACGGTTTCATTGCGCCGGTAGGAGCGAAGTTCGGTGGCCTGGACCAATGCCGCGCGCTCCGCCTGCGGCAGACCGGCGACCAGCGTGTGCAGATACATGCCCGGATGGTGCCTGAGAGCGCCACCCGCGCGGTACCCATAAATTGGGGATGCCGGGCGCCTACCGCTCCGGCCTTGCCTTGGCCGCGCGCCGCAGGCATTCGATGAGCTGCTGCGTGCTGGGCGTGCGCCTGCGGGCGCGCATGGTGATGAGGCCAACCGGCGGCAGCTCGATGGGCACCTTGAGCGACAGCACCTGCAGCATGCCCTGCTGCTGGAAATGCCGCGCCACCGAGCGGGCCATGAATGCCACGGCGTCGCGTTTCTGCAGGAAGCTGATCTGCGCCAGGAAGGAAGCGGACTCGATGATGTCGGCCGGCGGATGCACGCCGTCGCGAAAGAACATCTGGTCGAGCTTGACGCGCAGCGAGGCCCAGGGTGGGGGCATCACGCAGCGCTCCTTCGCCAGATCGGCCCAGTTCAGCCGGCGCTTCGCGGCCAGCGGGTGCCCGGGCCGCACCACCGCGGTCATCGGCTCCGCCAGCAGCGCCTCGGTTTCGAGGTCGGGCGCCGCGTAGCCGGGCTCCAGGCGCCCCACGAACAGGTCGAGCTCGCCCAGGCGCAGCTTGGGCAGCAGCCGGGTGAGGTCGCCCTCCTCCACCAGCACGGTGGTTTGCGAAGAATGGGTCTTGAGCATTTCGACCGCGCGGGCCATCAGCACCGGCATGGCCACCACCATGGCGCCCACGCTGGTGCGGCCCGCGGCACCGCTGGCCACGGCCGCTATCTCGTCGCGCGTGCGGTCGTAGTCGGCCAGCACCGAGCGTGCAAAGCGCACCACGCTCTCGCCATACGGCGTGGGCTCGGTACCACGCGTGGAGCGCTCGAACAACGCCAGGCCGAACATGCGCTCGATTTCGACCAGCGACTTGGAGACCGCCGGCTGCGTGACCGAAAGGAACTCGGCTGCACGCCCGAGGTGGCGGAACTGGTCGAGCGCCACCAGCATTTGCAGGTGGCGCAGCTTGAGGTTGGAACGCAGGACGCGGTCGATCTGGCTCATGGTGGGTGGTGGCGGGGCTTTCTTCTACATAACCTCCAGGCTATGAAGAGAGTCCGCTATTTCATTGGATTGCAATGATTGTCTACTGAAGAATGCGCTCTGCTTTCATCGAACTACAAATCGTCGGAGACACACATGACCTTCAATCGCTCCCCACGGCGACGTCAATTGATGCTGGGCGGCCTTGGTGCCGCCGCACTGGCCGCGGTGCCCGCCCGCGCATTCGCTGCCGACTATCCCGAGCGCCCCATCACCTTCATCTGCCCCTGGCCGGCCGGCGGTACGGCCGACCGCTCGATGCGCGCCATCTGCCAGATAGCGGCGCGAGAGCTCGGCCAGCCCATTGCGCTGGAAAACCGCGCCGGCGCTTCGGGAATGATCGGCACCAAGGCCCTGGCCTCCGCCAAGCCCGATGGCTACACCATCGGGCAGATTCCCATCTCGGTCACGCGCTTTGCGCAGATCGGCACCGTGCAGGTCGACCCGCTGAAAGACCTGAGCTACCTTGCCCGCACCTCGGGCCAGACCTTCGGCGTTGCGGTGCCGGCGAGTTCGCCTTTCAAGTCGCTGCGGGACATGCTGGCGCAGGCCAAGGCCAAGCCGGGCGTGATCAGCTATGCCCACGCCGGCGTAGGCGGCGCCACCCACGTGGGCATGGAGCAGTTCGCGCAGGCGGCGGGTGTCAAGTTCAACGCGATCGCCTACAAGGGCGGCTCCGCGGCGCTGCAGGATGTCCTGGGCGAGCAAGTCGACATGCTGGCGGACAGCAGCTCCTGGGCCCCGCATGTGGAAAGCGGCAAACTGCGCCTGCTTGCCACCTGGGGCGAGGCACGCACGCCGCGCTTCAAGGACACGCCCACGCTCAAGGAGCTGGGTTTCGACGTGGTGGTGGAGGCGCCCAACGGCATCGGCGCGCCGCGCGGACTGCCGCCCGCAGTGGAAAAGAAGCTGCGCGACGCGTTCCGCGTGGCCGTCAACAGCGAAGAGTTCAAGAAGGTGGCCGACAGCATCGACGCGCCGGTGATGTACCAGGACGGACCCGACTACAAGAAATACGTCGAAGCCGTCTATCGCCAGGAGACCGACCTGATCCGCAAGCTCAATCTCAAGGAACTGATGGAGAAGGGTTGATGAACGACAGCCCCCTGCTCCGCCTGCACCCGAACGACAACGTACTGGTCGCCAAGACACCGATCGCCCTGGGCGAGACGATTGCCGAGTTCGGCGTGCGGGCGCGGGCGCAGATTCCCGCGGGGCACAAGATCGCGTCGCGCGGCATTGCGGCCGGCGAGCAGGTGAAGAAGTACGACACCGTCATCGGCGTGGCGTCGCGCGACCTCGAGGCGGGCGACTACGTGCACAGCCATAACATCACGCTGGTCGATTCGTACCGCGACCCTGGCTTTTGCCAGGACGTGCGGCCGGTGGACTACGTGCCCGAGGCCGAGCGCGCCACCTTCATGGGCTTTGTGCGCGCCGACGGCCGCGTGGGCACGCGCAACTTCATCGGCATTCTGTCGTCAGTCAACTGTTCGGCCACGGTCATCAAGCGCATTGCGGCGCATTTCACGCCCGAGCGGCTGGCGGCGTTTCCCAACGTGGACGGCGTGGCCGCCTTTGCGCAGACCAGCGGCTGCGGCATGTCTTCGCCGAGCGAGCATTTCGACGTGCTGCGCCGCACCCTGGCCGGCTACGCGCGCCACCCCAACCTGGCCGGCGTGCTGATCGTGGGCCTGGGCTGCGAACGCAACCAGGTCGATGCGCTGGTCGACTCGCAGGGGCTCCAGCAGGGCCGGCTGATGCGCACGATGGTGATGCAGGAAGTGGGCGGCACCCGGCAGACCATCGAGGCGGGCATTCGAGCCATCGAGGAAATGCTGCCCGAGGCCGATGCCGCGCGGCGCACCCGTGTGGGCGCCAACCACCTGAAGATCGGGCTGGAGTGCGGCGGGTCTGACGGCTTCTCGGGCATCACGGCCAACCCGGCGTTGGGCGCGGCCATGGACGTGCTGGTGCGCCACGGCGGCACTGCCATCCTCTCTGAAACGCCCGAGATCCACGGTGTGGAGTTCATGCTCACGCGGCGCGCCGCAACGCCTGAGGTCGGACAGAAGCTGCTCGACCGGCTGGCCTGGTGGGAGCGCTATGCCTCCGGCCAGAACGCGCAGTTCAACGGCGTGGTCGGGCACGGCAACCAGGCCGGCGGGCTGGCCAACATCTTCGAAAAGTCCCTCGGCTCGGCCATGAAGGGCGGGACCACGCCGCTTCAGGCGGTGTACGAATATGCGGAGCCCATCGACAAGACCGGCTTCGTCTTCATGGATTCGCCAGGCTACGACCCGGTGGCCGTGACCGGACAGATTGCCAGCGGCGCGCAGCTGATCTGCTTCACCACCGGGCGCGGCTCGATGTTCGGCAGCAAGCCGGCACCGACCATCAAGCTGGCCAGCAACACGCCGATGTTCAAGCGCCTGGAAGAGGACATGGACATCAACTGCGGCGTGGTGATCGACGGCGAGCTCTCTGTGCCCGAGTTGGGGCAGCAGATCTTCGAGCAGATATTGCGCCACGCCTCCGGCGAACGCACGCGCAGCGAAGCGCTTGGCCTGGGCGACCATGAGTTCGTGCCGTGGCACCTCGGCATCGTGAGCTGAACTTCTATTTTCAAATGCCACTTACCCTCTCCCGCCCCCAACTGCAACGCACGGCCAACTTCATCGCGGGCGAATGGTGCGACGCCGCCGGGCGCACGCTCGACGTGACCGACCCGGCCACCGGTGATCTGATTGCGCGCGTGCCCGATTCCGGCGCCGACGCGGCGCGCGCCGCGGTCGATGCCGCGCACGCAGCCTTCCCCGCATGGCGCCGCACGCCGGCCAAGCAGCGCGCGCAAATACTCAAGCGCTGGAACGACCTGGTGCTTGCGCATCAGGACGACCTGGGCCGGCTGATCTCGCGCGAACAAGGCAAGCCGCTGGCCGAAGGCATCGGCGAGGTTGCCTATGCGGCGAGCTACATCGAATGGTTTGCCGAAGAGGCCACGCGCGCCAACGGCGACGTGATTCCCGCGCCGGTGCCCGGCCGGCGCATGTTCGCCATGAAAGAGCCGGTGGGCGTGGTCGCAGCCATCACGCCATGGAACTTTCCGGCCGCGATGATCGCGCGCAAGATTGCGCCGGCCCTGGCCGCGGGCTGCACCGTGGTGTGCAAGCCGGCGGAGGACACGCCGCTGACATCGCTGGCGCTGGTGGCCCTGGCCGCTGAGGCCGGCGTGCCCGCGGGGGTGCTCAACATCGTGACGGCCTCACGCGAGCGCACGCCCGAGGTCGTCGACGTGTGGCTGGACGATGCCCGGGTGCGCAAGATCACCTTCACCGGATCGACGCCCGTCGGCAAGCACTTGGCACGGCGTTCGGCCGACACGCTGAAGAAACTGTCGCTCGAACTCGGCGGCAATGCGCCCTTCATCGTGTTCGAAGATGCCGACCTGCGTGCCGCGGTCGACGGCCTCATGGCGGCCAAGTTCCGCAACGGCGGCCAGACTTGCGTCTGCCCCAACCGCGTGTTCGTTCACGAGGCCGTGCATGACAGCTTCGCCGAATTGCTGGCGGCACGTGTCTCAGCCTTGCGGGTGGGTCCGGCCAGCGACCCGGGCTCGCAGATCGGCCCGATGATCAATGCGCGCGCCATCGAGAAGATCGAGCGGCATGTGCAGGACGCCCTCGCCCGCGGTGCGCGCCTGCTCACCGGCGGCACGCGGCTGCCGGCATTGGGACCGAACTACTTTGCGCCCACCGTGCTGGTGAACGCCGACGCAACGATGGCCTGCGCCTGCGAAGAAACCTTCGGCCCGGTCGTTCCCCTGACGCGCTTCACCGACGAAGCCGATGTGGTGGCCCAGGCCAACGACACGCCTTTCGGATTGGCGGCGTACTTCTATTCGCGCGACGTGCGGCGCATCTGGCGGGTGGCCGACGCGCTGGAGGCCGGCATCGTCGGCATCAACGAAGGCGCATTGGCCGCGGAGGCGGCGCCCTTCGGCGGCGTGAAGGATTCCGGCTACGGGCGCGAAGGCTCCGTGCATGGGCTGGACGACTACATGCACACCAAGTACGTATGCCAGGGCCAGCTGGACTGACCTCCGCTTCACACAGCAATACCTACAAGAGAGACATCACCCATGCCCGCCCACAACTCCTTCAAGACAGCATTGGCCGCACGCCGGCCGCAAACCGGCCTCTGGCTTTCGATGGCCGACCCGTACATGGCGGAGGTGAGTGCCACCGCCGGGTTCGACTGGCTGCTGATCGACGGCGAACACGCGCCCAACGACCTGCGCTCGACCCTTGCCGCTCTGCAGGCCGTGGCGCCGCACCCCGCCCAGCCCGTGGTGCGGGCGGTTCAGGGCGACACGGCTCTCATCAAGCAGCTGCTCGACATCGGCGCGAAGAACCTGCTGGTGCCGATGGTCGACACGGCGGAGCAGGCGCGCGCATTGGTGTCGGCCACGCGCTATCCGCCGCTGGGCATCCGCGGCGTGGGCAGTGCGGTGGGCCGCGCATCGCAGTGGAGTGGGCGCACCGACTACCTGGACATCGCGGACGACGAAATCTGCCTGCTTGTGCAGGCGGAAACCGTGACGGCGCTCTCCAACCTGGCGGAAATCTGCGGCGTGGACGGTATCGACGGCGTCTTCATCGGCCCCGCCGACCTGGCCGCGTCGATGGGGCATCGGGGACGGCCCGGGCACCCGGAGGTGCAGGCTGCAATCGAAACCGCTATGCGAACCATCGTGGCGTCGGGCAAAGCTGCGGGCACGCTGACGTCGGATCCGAAGCTGGCGCGCCGCTACCTTGAACTCGGCTGCACCTTCGTCGCGGTGGGTGTCGACTTGCTGTTGTATGCCAGCGCCGCACGAAAGCTGGCGGCCGACTTCAGCGGCGCGCCAACCGCCACCGAGCCAGCGTCTCGCGCGGCCTACTGAAGCCCATACGTGCTCCACCACGGCGGCATGTCGGATCAGCCTTCCTGAGTCCAGTAGCCGCCGTTCATCAGGCTTTCCCGCACCATCGCGCGAGCGCGATGCAAGCGGCTCTTCACCGCCTCGACGCTCAGGCCCAGGCGTGCCGCGACTTCGGGGGCGGTCAGTTCCTCGACGTCGCGCAAGACCAGCGCGATGCGGTAGGCCTCTGGAAGCGCGGCAATGGCCTTCGTCAGGTCGAGCCGCAGGTCGGTGGGAATTTGCGGCGCTGCGGCTTCTGCAGCGGAAGGCTCCGATAGAGCGCCGCCTGAAGAGCTGCGCCTGAAGATGCGGTAGCACTCACGCTCGACGATGCGGAACAGCCAGGTGGCAAAGGCGGCCACCGTGCCGAGCGCGCCGATCTTTCTGTGCAGCTGCCACAGCGCCACCTGCACGGCATCTTCGGCGTCTTCGCTGTTTGCGCATGTCCGGCGCGCGAATCGCTTCAGATCGGGCTGGCAGACGGAGAGCAACTGGGACAGCGCCCGCTCGTCTCCCGCGCACGCAGCCTCGATGAGCGGTGCGGACGCACGGATCATTTCGCCTCGCCCGGCGCTTTTCGGCCAAGCATCGCGCAGGCCGGGCAGAAGCCGACGATGGCGGTGGACGCAAGCACCCCGGCCGTGGCAAGCCCCAGGAGGCGAAGCGTTCCGGCCGGCAGAAAGTAGAACGCGCCCGCGGCGGCGAAGACCCCCAGGCACAGGCGAATGACTCGCCCCCAGGCGGGCAGATTGCGTTTGAGATGGAACACGTTGAACACTCCGGTTGATGTTGACTCTTGCATAGAGGGCGCATCATGGCCAGAAGGATTCAGGAACTTTAAAAGAAATTCCGGCCCGGGCCGCAAAGCCCCGGGCCTGTTCCACGACGCCGCGGTTTCAGTCGGCGGTGGCGCCCGACTTCTTCACCAGTTCGGCCCAGCGCGGGATCTCGCGGGCCATGTGGTCGCGCAGTTCCTCGGGCGTGCTGGCCGCAATGTCCATGGCCAGCTGGCCCGAGAGCTTGGCCTGCACGTCGGGCTGCTTGAGCGCCTTCACGATCTCGGCGTTCAGGCGCTGGATGATGGGCTTGGGCGTGCCCTTGGGCGCGTACACGGCCTGCCACGACGACATCTCGAAACCCGCCACGCCCGATTCGATCATGGTCGGCAGCTCGGGCACCAGCGCAATGCGCTTGCCGGTGGTCACGGCCAGCAGCTTGAGCTTGCCGCTCTTCACCAGGGGCAGCGCAGCGGTCACCTGGTCGAACATGAAGGGCACCAGGCCCGATGCAACGTCGGTCATGGCGGGCGGCGTGCCTTTGTACGGCACATGCGTGAGCTTCACGCCGATCATGTCCGCGAACATCTCGCCGGCCAGGTGCGTCGATGTTCCCGCGCCCGACGAAGCGAAGGTGCGCTTCGATTCGTCTTTCTTGAGCAGCGCGATCAGCTCGGCCACCGAGTTCACGCCGAGCTGGCTGTTGACGATCAGCACGTTGGGCAGCCGGCCAACCAGCGACACCGGCTCGAAGTCCTTCATCGGGTCATAGGGCAGCTTCTTGTAGAGGCTGGCGTTGATGGCGTGCGTGCTGATGGTGCCGCCGAACAGCGTGTAGCCGTCGGGCGCGGCCTTGGCCACATAGGCGGCGCCGATGCCGCCGGCCTGCCCCGGCTTGTTGTCGACCACCACCGACTGGTGCAGGCTCTCCTGCAGCTTGTTGGCCAGGATGCGGCCCACGATGTCGGTCGAACCGCCGGCCGTGAAGGGCACGACGTAGGTGATGGTCTTGGCGGCGGGCCATTCGGCCTGCGCGAGCGCGAGGGTGGGTGCCAGTGCGAATGCGGATGCAGCGAGCAGCAGCCGCGCGGCGCGATGAATGAAGGGCATGGTCTTGTCTCTCTTTGTTGTCTGACGAATGAAGGTTGACGGTCAGCGGCCGCGGACCTGCCGCCACGCGGCGAACTCGGTGCGGCTTTGCTCCTCGGTCGGCGGATAGAGGCCGAGGATCGAGCGCCCTTCGAGCACCTTCTCTTGCACGAAGTCTTCGAAGACGGTCATCTCGGTGGCCTCGGCCGCAACTTCGTCGGCAATGTCCGCCGGAATCACGATGACGCCTTCGGCATCGCCCACCACCACGTCGCCGGGCCACACGGCCACGTCGCCGCAGCCGATGGGCACGTTGATGTCGATGGCCTGGTGCAGCGTGAGATTGGTCGGCGCGCTCGGGCGCTGGTGGTATGCGGGGAAGCCCAGCTTCGCGATGTCGGGGCTGTCGCGAAAGCCGCCGTCGGTGACCACGCCGACCACGCCGCGCTTCATGAGCCGGCTCACCAGAATGCCGCCGGCCGATGCGGCGCGCGCGTCCTTGCGGCTGTCCATCAGCAGCACCGCGCCTTCGGGGCATTGCTCGACGGCCTGGCGCTGCGGATGGCTGCGGTCGTTGAACACGGTGATGGGGTTCAGGTCTTCGCGCGCGGGCATGTAGCGCAGCGTGAAGGCCTCGCCCACCATGTTGGGCAGCGACGGGTTGAGCGGATGCACGTTCTGGATGAACTGGTTGCGCAGGCCGCGCTTGAACAGGGCCGTGCACAGGGTGGCGGTGCTGACCTGCATCAGCTTCTCGCGGGTTTGGGGATTCACGTCGGGGTCTCCGTTTGCTTGGGCGTTGGTTCGGAAGGGGAAGAGGTCTTCAGAAAATGTCGGGCTCGGGCACCGGCTTGCCGAACGCAGTCTCGAGAAAGTCGAAGTCGCAGCCTTCGTTGGCCTGCAGGATGTGGCGGCCGAACATCCATCCGTAGCCGCGCTCGTAGCGCGGCGGCGGCGGTGTCCATGCGGCTTTGCGGCGGGCCAGTTCTTCGTCGCTCACTTCCAGGTGAATGCGCCGCGCGGGCACGTCGACGGAGATGCGGTCGCCCGTCTTGACCAGCGCCAGCGGTCCGCCGACGGCCGCCTCCGGCGAGCAATGCAGCAGGCAGCCGCCGTAGCTGGTGCCGCTCATGCGCGCGTCCGACAGGCGCAGCATGTCTTTCACGCCCTGCTTCAGCAGCTTGGTGGGGATCGGCAGCATGCCCCACTCGGGCATGCCGGCACCGCGCGGGCCCGCATTGCGCAGCACCAGGATGTCGTCGCCAGTCACGTCCAGCTCGGGATCGTCCACTGCCTTCTTGAGCGCGGGGTAGTCGTCGAACACCAGCGCGCGGCCGGTGTGCTGCAGAAGGTGCGGCGCGCATGCGCTCGGCTTGATGACCACGCCATCGGGGGCGATGTTGCCGCGCAGCACGGCGAGCGCACCTTCGGCATAGATGGGGTTCTCGAGCGGCCGGATCACGTCATCGTTGAACACCTCGGCGCCCTCGATGTTCTGGCCGATGGTGCGGCCGTTGACCGTGCGCGCCTCGGTGTTCAGGTGGCCGCGAATGCGCTCCAGCATCGCGGGCAGGCCGCCGGCATAGAAGAAGTCTTCCATCAGGTAGGTGTCGCCGCTAGGACGGATGTTGGCGACCACCGGCACTCGGCGGCTTGCGGCATCGAAGTCGTCCAGCGTGACCGGATGGCCGGCGCGGCGCGACATGGCGATCAGGTGCACGATGGCGTTGGTGCTGCAGCCCATCGCCATGGCGCAGGCGATGCCGTTTTCGAAGTTGGCGCGCGTGAGCATCTTGGCGGGCGTCAGGTCTTCCCACACCATCTCGACGATGCGACGGCCGCATTCAGCGCTCATGCGCACGTGGTTGGCATCGGCGGCCGGAATGCTCGAGGCACCTGGCAGCGAAAAGCCCACGGCTTCGGCAATGCCCATCATGGTGGCGGCAGTGCCCATGGTCATGCAGGTGCCATGGCTGCGCGCAATGCCGGCTTCCATCTCTTGCCAGGCCTGGTCGCTCAACTGGCCGGCGCGGCGCTGGTCCCAGTACTTGAAGGCGTCCGAGCCCGAGCCCAGCACCTGCCCCCGCCAGTTGCCGCGCAGCATGGGGCCGGCCGGCAGGTAGATGAACGGCAGGCCCATGCTGAGCGCGCCCATGGTGAGGCCCGGCGTGGTCTTGTCGCAGCCGCCCATCAGCACGGCGCCGTCGATGGGATGGCTGCGCAGCAGCTCTTCGGTTTCCATCGCCAGGAAGTTGCGGTAGAGCATGGTGGTCGGCTTGACCATGCTCTCGGACAGCGAGATGGCAGGCAGCTCGAGCGGAAAGCCGCCCGCCTGGAAGATGCCGCGCTTGACGTCGTCCACGCGCTGCTTGAAGTGCGAGTGGCACTGGTTGGCATCGCTCCACGTGTTGACGATGGCGATGATCGGTTTGCCGACCCAGTCGGTGGGCGCGTAGCCCATCTGCATCACGCGCGAGCGGTGGCCGAAGGAGCGGAAGTCGTCGGGTGCGAACCAGCGGGCGCTGCGCAGGGTGTCGTAGGAGCGTTGCATCGGAGGGACTGAATCGGAGGAACTGAACCGGATGGCTGAACCAGCGGCCGTTGTGGAATCAACTACATTAAAACACTAATATATCAGTTCAGCAAAGCGAGAATTCCAGCGAATGACCGCCCTCACCCGGATCCGACTCGACCGCACGCGCCTCGCAGCACCACAGGTGCTCGAGAAGCTGCGCGATGCCATTCTTTCGCTTGAACTCGTGCCCGGCACGGTGCTGGTTCGGCAAGAGCTGGCCGACAGGTTCGGCGTGAGCCAGACACCCGTGCGCGAGGCCTTGCTGCGGCTGGCCGAGGAAGGGCTGGTGGATGTGTTTCCGCAGCACGCGACACTGGTGAGCCGCATCGACATCGACGCGGCCCGGCAGGCGCACTTTCTGCGCCGCTCGATCGAGCTCGAGATCGTGCATCAGCTGGCCGAACAGGCCACGCCCGAGCTTGTCGCGCAGCTGAAAACGCAGATCGCGCTGCAGGCAACGTTGGCGGCGGAACGGCAATACAGCGACTTCGTCGGCGCCGACCGCAAGTTTCATCACCTGATGTACGAGGCCGCCGGTGTGCCGAGCCTGTGGGACATGGTGAGCCGCGTTTCAGGCCACGTCGACCGGTTGCGGCGCCTGCACCTGCCCACCGCGGGCAAGACCGAGGCAATTCTTCGCGACCACCGCGCCATCGTGCGCGCCATTGCGCAAGGCGACAGTGCCGGCGCGCAGAAGGCGCTGCGCGAGCACCTCTCAGGCACGCTGAGCTCGCTGCCGGAAATCTGCGCGCGGCATCCCAGCTTTATCGTGCCGGAGAGCTGAAGCCGAACTCCGCGGTTCGGCTGCAAAGGCGCGCCGGGCCGGGGCCGCTAAGCCGTGCCGGATTCCGGCCAGCGGTGCCGCGTGCCGCCCGAGCGCCGGTTGGCCTTCTCCACCACCGCGCCTTGTGCGCTCAGCGTGTTCGCGCGCTCTTCGAGGTGCCGCAGGCACTGCAAGAAGATGTCCAGTGAGCGGGCTCGATGCCCTCGAGCAGATCGGTATTGAGCCCCGCGATGCGCGGAAACACCTTTTCGTAAAGCTCCCGGCCCGAGGCGCTCAACCGCACATGCACCTCGCGCCGGTCTTCGGCGTCCTGCCGGCGTGCCACCAGTTTCTTTTCGACGAGACCACGCAGACCGCGCGAGGTGCGCACCCGGTCCAGGTGCAAGTGCGCGGCCAGTGCCGAAGACCGCATTTCGCCCTGCTGCGCGAGCGTGGCGATCATTCCCCATTCGCGTCGCGTGATGCCGAAGCCGCCCTCCACCAGGCGCGTGGCCATGCCGCTGCTGGTGCGCACCGCGCGCGAGAGCCGATACAGCAGCAGGTCGTCCAGGGAACTGGGCGCGCGCAAGGCGCCTGCATCGGGAAAAGCTTGCCTATCTTGCGTGCCGTGCATGGAAAGGTTCTAACGGGTGTGATGAGGCGACGGCGCAGTGTGACTCGCACGCCTCAGTTGGCAATTGATGGATTAGATCAACTGATTGTTGCCTGCGTATAACCCAGTAACAAATTACACGGGTTGAAACGAAGCGGGCCGGCGATTGTCGCCGTGAAAACCTGCGCGCACCCGTTCGCCAATAACGCAGCAGGAGGACCCATGTCTGTTTTTCTTTCCCGCCGAAAGCTCACGGCATGGTGCCTCGCACTCGGCGCCTGTGCCACCCCCTCGCCCATGCCCAGGCACCCGCTCTCGATGGCCCGCTCACGCTCGTGGTCGGCTACACCGCCGGCGGCAGCACCGACCGCGTTGCCCGCCTGGTGGCGGAGCGGCTGGGGCCCAAGCTCGGCGTGGCAGCCACGGTGGAAAACCGCCCGGGCGAAGGCGGCCGGCTGGCGGCCAAGGAGGTCAAGCGCGCACCGGCCGGGCAGAACGTGCTGATGCTAGGCAACCCCGCGGTGATGGTGGTAGCGCCGCTCGTGTTCAAGGACGCCGGCTACGACCCCGACAAGGACTTTGTGCCCGTGTCGCAGGTCAGCAGCTACGACTTTGCGCTGGCCGTGGGCAACAAGCTGCAGCTCGACCGCGCGATGTTCCTGGTGGGGCGGCTCTGGGCGCACCCGGAAGAGGCCGTGTTCGGCGTGCCGGCGACCGGCAGCCTGCCCCACTTCTTCGGCCTGATGGTGGGCGATGCGCTCAGCGTGCAGCCGCAGATCAAGGGCTACGGTGGATCGGCGCCGCTGTCGGCCGACCTGAGCGGCGGCAGCCTGCCGATTGCCATAGACACGCTCGACTCGCTCTATGCCCAGCACTTGGCCGGCAAGATCCGCATCCTGGCCGTGTCGGGCAAGAAGCGCGTGAGCTTCGCGCCGGCCATTCCCACCTTTCGCGAGGCCGGCATGAAGATCGATGCCGACGGATGGAACACCTTCTTCGCGCCCTCCACGATGCCGCCCGCCAAGGTGCAATTGCTGGCTGCGGCAATTCGCGAAGTGATGCAAGACCCGGCGTTGCAGAAGGCCGCCAACGCCGCCTACATCACGCCCATCGTCAGCACGCAGGCCGAGACCGTGCAAATGCTCAAGGCCTTTCGGCAGCAATGGGAGCCGGTGGTGCGCCGGTCCGGCTTCCAGCCCTGAGCCGCAACGGGCGCGTAGCGCTCAAGGCGCCACGGGATCGCCTGGCTGGCCAATGTCATAGGCGGGTGCCTCGGGCAACGCGTAGGCCAGCGGCTGTTGCGGGTCGTGCAGCACCACACTGCGGCCGACCCCGACGCCCACCGGCCCCGCACCCACGCCGATGCCCGCACTGCCAACGAGCTGGCCGCGAGGATTCACGCTGATGCCCGCACCGAGCGGCCCCCAGCCGGTGCTCAGGCCCAGGCTCGGCCCGCCGGACCCGACGCCGACGCTGAGCGACACCCCCGGGGCCAGCGGAATGCCGAAGCCGACGCCCACGGCGCAGCCCGCCAGCACCGCAGAAGCGCCGAGCACGGCGAGGCGACTTGCCAGCCGCCCGCTTTTCCGCGTGATGTCGTGTCTTGATTGTTTCGGCATAGGCCATCCCTGTGGGCGGGCCCGACGCCCGCGTTGTTCGAAGAGCTGCAACACGTTTCCGCGCCGCATGCACGTGCGGCCGGATCATCGGGCAGGTCTTCTTCGGAAAGCACGGCCGGCCGAACAGGTTCCGGGCGAGATTGCCGAAATGTGCCGGATCCCCGGGGTTTCCTGCCGCGCGGCGCTCCGCATCCGATCGGAGCCACGCGTCGTGAAGTCCTACACGGAGAAGCCCCTGGCGACCGTTGGAAGGCAGGGCAAGACAGCTAAGCTCGAACTCCAAAAATTCGAAAGGCTCCCCATGAAGAAACTACTCGCTGCACTCTTCGCAACCGCAGTGCTCGGCGGCTGCGCTGTCTACACCGACGGCCCGGGACACGGTGGTGGTGGCGGCTACGGAAAGCAATGCCCGCCAGGACAGGCCAAGAAGGGCAACTGCTGATCCGCTGATTTGGAAAGCGCCGGACGCACGCGCGTCCGGCATTCGGTGGGGGCCGGAGCGCCCTATCGTGTAAAGCGCGTGTCGGACAGTGTCCTGTGATGTATGCCGATGAGTCGAGCAGGCCTGAAAATGTGCGCCATGAGCGCCCATCTTCTCCCTGCCAGCGACACCGGCGCATCTTGCGCCCACCAGGTGCAGTTCTACGACGACGAAAAAATCCTGATCGCGTCGGCAGCCGACTTTCTGGCCGAAGCCCTGGCTGAAGGCGGTTGCGCCCTGATTCTTGCCACCGAGGCGCATCGCCGCAATTTCCGCATGCGCCTGTCCGGGATTGGCCCCGACGACAACATCGTTTTCGTGGACGCCGCGGAAGCGCTGGGGCAAATCGTGTTGAACGGCAAGCCCGACGAACGCCTGTTCAACCAGTTGGTCGAAGGCCTGCTCGATACCCTGCAAGGCCGCGGAAAGCTCCGCATCTACGGCGAGCTGGTCGCTCTTCTTTGCGCGGACGGCAAGCATGAAGATGCGCTCTTGCTGGAGAGCTACTGGAACCGACTTGCCACCCGGCGCGAATTCGAGCTTTTCTGCGGCTATCCGCTCTCCGTATTCCCGGGCACGGCGCACGCCGCCGTGTTCCGCCATGTGTGCCAGGCGCATTCCCGGGTGATTCCCATCGGCGGCACGGCCATCATGGCGCCCGCCGAGATCGCGGTGCTCCAGCAAAAGGTGCTGTCGCTGGACGACGAAGTGCTGCGCCGGCGCCAGGCTGAAGAATCCACGCGTGCGCGCGAGCGCGACCTGGCCGACTTTGCTGAGAACGCCGCGGAAGGCCTGCACCAGGTGGCGGCCGACGGCACGATCCTCTGGGCCAACCGGGCGGAGCTCGAGCTGCTGGGCTACAGCGCCGACGAATACATCGGCCAGCACATCACGCGTTTTCATCTCGACCAGCCCGTGATCCAGGACATTCTCAAGCGGCTCAGCGCGGGGGAAACGCTGCGCAACTATCCGGCCCGCCTCGTCTGCAAGGACGGCGCCATCAAGCACGTTCTCATCCAGTCGAACGGCCGTTTCGAAAACGGGGTGCTGCGCTACACGCGCTGCTTTTCGCGCGACGTTACGGAGCGCGTGGCGCGCGAAGAAGCCGAGAGCGAACGAAACGACCTGCTTCGCCAGGCGCCAGTTGCCGCGGCCTTGCTGGTGGGCGCCGAGCACCGGTTCGAACTGGCCAACGATGTCTACAAGGCGATGGTGGGCAAGTTCGACCTTGAAGGAAAAACCTACGCGCAGGCACTGCCCGAGCTTTGCGCACGCGACGACACGCTGCGCATCCTGGACGAGGCCTTCGAATCGGGCCGCCCCTACGTGGCCGAAGAGCACCTGACCCTGGTCGAGCGCGCCGGCAGCGGGCGCCTCGATGAACGCTATTTCAAGCTCAGTGTGCAGCCGTTGAAGCGGGTCGACCGCCTGTACGGGCTGATGCTGATTGCCGTGGACGTGACCGACCTCGTCGCCGCACGGCGGGGGCAGGAGCGGGCGAGCGCCGAGCGCGAAGCGCTGCTGCGCGATCTCGAACGCGCGAGCCGCGCGAAGGACGAATTTCTTGCGGTGCTCGGGCACGAACTTCGCAATCCGCTGGCGCCGATCGTCACTGCGCTCGAGTTGATGAAGCGGCGCGGAGACCTCAAGACCTCGAAGGAGCAGGACGCCATCCACCGCCAGGTTCAACACCTGATCCGGCTGGTCGACGACCTGATGGACGTGTCTCGCGTGACCCGGGGCAAGTTGACGCTGCGCGAAGAAACGGTTCAGCTGGCATCGGTGCTTGCAAAGGCCGTCGAAATGGTGAGCGTGCTGATGGAGCAGCGCCAGCACACGCTGAATGCCGTCTACCCCGACAGCGCGATGCTCTGGCATGGAGACCCGACGCGCCTGGCCCAGGTGATCAGCAATCTGCTGACCAATGCCGCGCGCTACACCCCGTTGGGCGGCGTCATTCATCTGGAAACACGGCAGGAAGAAGGCGACGTGGTCATCTCCGTGACCGACAACGGGCGGGGCATCGAAGAAGACGCGCTGCCCAAGGTCTTCGACCTGTTCTACCAGGGGGCGCAAACCATCGAGCGCGCCGCAGGCGGGCTCGGCGTGGGCTTGGCGCTGGTCAAGAGCCTGGTCGCCGCGCACAACGGCACGGTAGAAGCCCGCAGTGCCGGGCCGGGGCAAGGCAGCAAATTCACGGTTCGCCTGCCGCTGCCCTCCAGCGACCAGTTGAAGGCCATCGCACCCGAGGCGCTTGCGCTTTCGAGCGGCGCCGTGCTTCGCCGCAAGGTGCTGATCGTCGACGACAACCAAGATGCCGCGGACCTGCTCGGCGCGATATTCCGGGAGCACGGGCACGACGCGCGGGTGGCCTACGACCCTGCCGCGGCCTTGGCGCTTGCCTCGTCGTTCAAGCCGGAGGTCGTCTTTCTGGACATCGGCTTGCCCGTGATGGACGGCTACGAGCTGGCCGCGCTGTTGCGAAAAGAACTGGGGGATGCAGCGCCTCTCAAGATTTTTTCGCTGACCGGGTTCGGCCAGCCGGCAGACCGCGAAAAGAGCAGGCGTGCCGGCATGGATGGCCACTTCGTGAAACCGGTGGAAGAGGCCCAGGTGCTGCAAGCCGTGCTGTCGGCCGATATGGCCGAGCGAACCCCGGCTTGATGCCTTTACTTGCCGGCCACCACATGCCGCTTGTTCAGCGAGCTGGGAGCGTTCAAGCTCGCGTCTTCATCGACGCCTATGCCCAGCCGGTCCACCAGCTCGCCGCCTAGCCAGGCGGTGACCATTGCGATGGCCGCACCCGCAAAGGACCACACCATTTGCGCCAAGCCCGGCGCGTAGTCCCTGTCGCGCAGGAAAAAGCTCAGCGCGAACAGCAGCAGCACGAGCACGTTGCCGCCGCCGTGCATCGCGCCAATGCGCTTGGCCCGCGTGCCTGCCGGAATGCCCAGCCAGTCGATGGTTCCGAAAGGCGCGGCAAGAAGCCCGCCGAGAAGGCCTGCCGCGATCATCCAGTAGGACACCGCGGCCATGACCGGGCTGTTTCCGATCAGATAGATGATGTCGAACACCACCGCCGTGGCGAGCAGCCCGAGCGGAAACACCACCAGCATCTGGTGTACCGGATGGCCGAGTAGACGAGCTCTTGCGTGCATGGGTCACCTCCATTGGCTGAAAGCCGCTATGTGAGCCCGTTATGTGAGCCACAACCACCTTCCGCCCGCGCCAGCAACCGCCGCCAGCGCGGGTCGGTACTTTCCTACTCCAACACGCGGGACGCGCCCGCGCAGCACTCCCCGCAAATGGCTGGCCGCTCACATGCTCAAGCGGAATTTTCAACCCCGTTTTATGGGCGATGGATGACGCCCTGCCGCTGCCGATGCAGCACCCTTTGCGCATGGACAAGTTCTTTGCAACCTTTGCGAATGCCACGGCGCGCGCAGCCGGCAGTCCATTCGCCTTTCTGCTTTGCATCGCGCTGGTCGTCGCCTGGGCGGTTTCGGGCCCCTTCTTCCAATTTTCGGAAAACTGGCAGCTGACCATCAATACAGGCACCACCATCATCACGTTCCTCATGGTGTTCCTGATCCAGAACACGCAAAACCGCGATGGCGTCGCGCTTCAGACCAAGCTGGACGAACTGATTCGCTCGTCCGCCGCGGGTGACGAGTTCATCGGCATCGAGAAGCTCACCGACAAGGAGCTGGCCGTGCTGCACGAAAAGTGCGAAGCGGCCGCCAAGAAGAGCCATGCGGCCCTGGACAAGACGCGCGGTGAACGTGCGCGCCGCGCCCACAAGGACGCCTCTGAAAAAGCAACCCGAGCGGAAAGCACTACATGAAGAAATCCATTTGGAAACTGTACGGCTATGGGTGGGTCACCCTCGGCTTCTTTCTCTTGTCGCTGATCGGCCACTGGGTCTTCGGCTGGTTCGCGTATGTCGACGAGCAGAAGAACTTCGGTGCTCCGCCGGAGATGTCGGGCTACTTGATCCAGATGTCGAGAGACACGCTGGAAAACTGGCAGTCAGAATTCCTGCAGCTCATCTGGCAGATCGGCGGGCTGGCGTTTCTTCTGTATGTCGGCTCTCCGCAATCGAAGGAAGGCGACGACCGCATGGAGGCCAAGATCGATGCAATCCTGGCGGCGGTGGATCCGAAGAACGCCGATGCCCTGATCGACGAGATCGACAACGAATACGCGGGAAGGCACACCGACCAGCGCTGGACGCGGATGGCCAAGCAAGGCTCGTCGAAGTAGCGCGGAAAAAAGCGCGCCCTTCAAGCCGCGTCAAGGCTTGGCGCGTGCGCTCTGCTCCCGGAACGCCGCCTCGCCGGCGGCCGACACCTCGGCCCATTTCTTGTCGGACGCGGCATCGGCGGCATAGCTGTCGTGCCAGTTCCACCACTTGTAGGTGGGCGTCTGCGGATAGCCTGCGGGCGAGTCTTCCCACACCTCCTGCCGGCCCAGCGGCGTGATGTCGAGATAGTTCCAGGTGTTGCCCATCTGCTCGTCGCCGCGGTTGTTGAGGAAGTAGGTTCGGAACACGCGGCCGCCGTCGCGATAGAACACGTTCGTGCCGTGCCATTCGTCCACGCCGAAGTCGGCGTCGAAGCTGTCGGTGAGCGTGAACCACGGTATCTCCCAGCCCATGCGCGCCTGGAGCCGCGCGATTTCTTGCTGGGGCGCGCGCGAGACGAACACGAGCGTGGTATCGCGGGCGTTGAGGTGGGCCACATGGGCCACCTGGTCGGCCACCATCGAGCAGCCCCGGCAGGCGTGCTCTGGCCAGCCGAACACGCCGGGCTCGAAGAAGGCGCGGTAAACGATCAACTGGCGCCGCCCGTCGAACAGGTCTGCCAGGCTGGCCTTGCCCGCCGGCCCTTCGAAGGCATACGTCTTCTCCACGGCCATCCATGGCATTCGCCGGCGCTCGGCGGCCAGGGCGTCGCGCGCGCGGGTGTTCGCCTTTTCCTTGACCAGCAGTTGCTCGTAGGCCGCTTGCCACGCCTTGGGCGACACGACGGGAGGCGTGTTCATGGCGGGACGCGCGTCTTTCTGTCCGTTCTCTGTGGATGCAGTCATTGCTCGAATCTCCTGGGTTGGCGGACTCCCCTGCCCCGTGGCCGAAGCGCGATTCGTCCGCTGTTTGCTCACCGCTCGTCGGCGGCCAGGAGTCAGTTTCGCGCCACGGGCCGAAGGGCGGGAGTAACAAGATTGGCGGGATTGCGGTTTGCCCGCTCGAACCGCACCGGCACCTCGCCCACGCGCGCCCTCAGCTGGCCGCAGCCGCCGTCGACGTCTTGCCCGGCCGAGTTGCGCAGCTTGGTCAGGATGCCGCGCTGGTGCAGCGTGCGTGCCATCTCCTTGCAGCGCTCCACGATGGGCGGCTGAAGGCCACGCCGTCCACTGCGTTGAAGGGAATGATGTTCAGCACACCGAACTTGCCGGACAGCAGCCTGACGATGCCTTCGATCTCATCCGGTCCGTCGTTCACGCCTTCGAGCAGCGTCCATTGGTACTGAATCGGATAGCCGGTGGCCCTGGCGTAGCGCTCGCCTGCGTCGACCAGTTCTTCGGGCGTCATACCGGGTGCGCGCGGCAGGAGCTTCTTGCGCAGCCCGGCCTTGGTGGTGTGCAGCGAGAGCGCCAGCGCGGGGCGCACGCGTTCTTGCGGCAGCCGCTCGAACACGCGCGCGTCGCCCACGGTGGAGAACACCAGGTTCTTGTGGCCGATGTTGCCCACCGTGCCGAGCAGCTCGATCGCCTCCAGCACGTTGTCCAGGTTGTGGGCCGGTTCGCCCATGCCCATGAACACCACCTTGCGCACCGGCCGGCGCATGCGCGCGAGCGCAACCTGGGCAATGATCTCGGCGCTCCCCACTTGGCGCAGCAAGCCGTCCCGGCCCGTCATGCAGAACTGGCACCCCACGGCGCAGCCGACCTGCGAAGACACGCACAGGCCTTCGCGAGGCAGGAGCACGCTCTCCACGGTCTGGCCATCCGCCAGGGCGACCAGCAGCCGCTCGGAACCGTCCGCGCCGGCGTGCACGGTGTGAATGCGCGCCAGCCCCGCAAGCTCGGCTTCAATGGACGGCAGGGCTTCGAGCAGCGAAGAGGGAAAGAAGCTCCCAGGCAGGCGCCTGCCGCTGTTGCGGGGCAGCGCGTGCGACCAGAGCCGCAAGATCCGCTGCTCGTGGCTGGGGCCTGCGCCGGCTTCTCGCAGCCGTTGCTTGAGTTCGTGTATTCGCATTCACTGAGAGCGGGTCGATATGCGGCCGATTGTGCACGGAGGTCACGCCGGGGGCGCGGTATGCATGGACCCGTCGTGGGCGTACTTCTAAAAAATATGTATGATGAGCATCATGCGAAACGCAAAGCACGGAACCAGAACCTCTGCCAAGGAAGCGTCGCACGAGCGCATCGTGTCCGCGGCCGCGCGCGCCATCCGCCGCAGCGGCTACGGCGGAACCGGCGTCGCGGACATCATGAAGGAAGCCGGGCTGACCCACGGCGCCTTCTATGCCCATTTCGAATCCCGCGAGGCCATGCTGGCTGAAGCGGCAAGCCGTGCGTGTGCCGAGTCGGCCGCGGTGGCCGTCAACGTGGCAGCCAGTGCGCCGCCCGAGCAGGCGCTGGCGGTGATGCTTCGCACCTATCTCTCCCCTGAGCACATGGCGCAGGTCGAACTCGGCTGTCCCCTTGCCGCGCTGGGTTCTGAAACGCCGCGCCAGGCGCCGGAGGTGCGCCGGGCCACCACTCGCCACGTCAAGGAAATGATCGATCTTGTCGCCCGCCAGTCGCCCGACTGGGGGCGGCCCGGTGCCCATGAGCGGGCCCTTGTGACGGTCGCCACCATGGTGGGCACGCTGCTCCTGGCCCGCGCGGTCGACGAGCCGGCACTGTCGGACAGCCTGCGCGAAGCCGCACTGAAGCACCTCGGCGCTGCTTGAATCCACCACCAGACGATGCCTGTTTTCTTTGCCTGAAAATATGATGAACATCATGCGAAATGAAGTTGAATATCCCGGCATCGACGCCGTTCGCAAACCTGGGTCCGCCAGGAAACAAGGAAGACCATGAAAGCTTTTGTTCTTGACCGGTACGGCAAGAAGCGGCCACTGCGAGCGGCGGAGATGCCAACGCCGGAGCTGCGCGACGACGAGGTCCTGGTCGAGGTTCATGCCGCCGGCGTGAACCTGCTGGACGCCAAGATCCGAAACGGCGAGTTCAAGCTCATCCTGCCCTACCGCCTGCCCTTGGTGCTGGGCCATGACGTGGCGGGCGTGGTCGTGAAGGCCGGCGCGCGCGTGCGGCAGTTCAAGCCGGGCGACGAGGTGTATGCGCGCGTCGATGATTTCCGTATCGGCACCTTTGCCGAGTTCGTTCCGGTCAAGGAGGCATCGCTCGCGCGCAAGCCCAACAACCTGACGATGGAGGAAGCGGCCTCCATTCCGCTGGTGGCGTTGACGGCGTGGCAGGCACTGGTCGAGAAAGCCTCGCTCGTGAAGGGTCAGAAGGTCTTCATCCAGGCAGGCTCGGGCGGTGTGGGCACCTTTGCCATCCAGCTGGCCAAGCACCTGGGTGCGACAGTCGCCACGACGACGAGCGCGGCCAATGCGGCCCTCGTCAAGAGCCTGGGCGCGGATGTCGTCGTCGACTACCGGTCGCAAGACTTCGAGGATGTCTTGCGGGACTACGACGTGGTGCTGAACAGCCAGGACGGCAAGACGCTGGAAAAATCGCTCCACGTGCTCAAGCACGGCGGAAAGCTCATCACCATCTCCGGCCCGCCCGACCCCGAGTTCGGCAAGCAAAGCGGAGCGCCCGGCTTCGTGAAGCTCGTCATGCGGCTCCTGAGCGCGGGCATCCGGCGCAGGGCCAAGGGCCGCGGCGTCGGTTTCTCGTTTCTCTTCATGAGGGCGAACGGGAGCCAGCTGCGCGAGATCACCGGCCTGATCGAGGCTGGAGCCATCCGCGCCGTGATGGACCGCGTGTTCCCGTTCGACTCCACCAATGAAGCCCTGGCCTATGTCGAAGCAGGCCGTGCCAAGGGCAAGGTCGTCATCAAGGTCAAGTGAGCTTCGTTCGTCCCCCCACCCCACCCTGGAGATTCCCATGAAGATCGAAAATTCCGTCGCCCTTGTCACCGGCGCCAATCGCGGCATCGGCCTGGTGTTTGCACGCGAGCTGCTCGCCCGCGGCGGCGCGCAAGGTGTATGCCGGCGCACGCGACCCCGTGGCTGTGACCCAGTCGGGCGTTCAGGCGCTGCGGCTGGACGTCAATAACCCGCAAGACGTGGCGGCCGCCGCAGCGCTGGCGTCCGACGTGACGCTGGTGATCAACAACGCCGGCATCGCCCAGGTGGGAGGCTTTCTCGCAGCCGACAGCGAAGAGGTTGCGCGGCGCATTTTCGAGACCAACTTCTTCGCGGTGCTGCGCATGAGCAAGGCCTTCGCGCCGGTTCTCAAGGCCAACGGCGGCGGCGCGCTGCTCAATGTGCTGTCGGTTGCATCGTGGGTGAACGGCGGCGAGCTGGCGGCCTATTCGGCCAGCAAGTCGGCGGCCTGGTCGCTCACCAATGCCTTGCGCAGCGAACTGTCGGCGCAGCAGACCCAGGTGCTGGGGCTGCACATGGCCTATGTCGATACCGGCATGACACAAGGGTTCGACGTTCCCAAGTCCAGCCCTGAAGAAATCGTCAGGCGTGCGCTCGACGGGCTCGAAGCGGGCGACGACGAAGTGCTGGCCGACGAACTCACCCAGCAGGTCAAGCGCGGCATGACGGCGCCGCGGCCCAGCTACCTTCCGCAGGCCGCCTGAGCCAGGCCGGCCCTAAAGATCGAGCCGCAGCCCTGCGAGCTTGCAGTTCTCGATCTCGATCACGAAGCGCATCTGCGCGCCTTCGATCAGGAGCTGCAGCTTGAGCCGCGCGGTACTCCTCTCGCAGCCCAGCTGCGCTCCCCGCCACTTCGCGGCCGCATCTCGCGCTGAGAGCGAAGCCATCTCGACGGTCAGTCCCTGGCCGAGCGCATCGGAGCGCATGCCGACGGCGTTGCGCCCCTCGCTGCGGCCCTCCATGTGCGCCTGCGCACCCGGCACGGCAAGAACCCCATCGCCGAGCTGCACCTCGCCCGAAATCGCCGTGCGGCCGAGCAGCAGGCGCGCCTGTTCGGTCAATCCCTGGCCCTGGCCGCCCATGCACTGGCGCAGCATGGCCTCGGCAAACGCCTGCAAGTGCAGCTTGCCGCGCTCGGAAACCCACGGGCTCAGCAAGGCACCGCGGCGCTCGAACTCCACGCCGGCAAGCGGCGCCGAAGCGAACTGGTACAGGTAGCTGCGCCCGTTCGGCGCATCGACATAGAGCCCGAGCCGGCTCACGCCCATGCGCGAATCCGGGCCCACGTGCTCGACTGTCGCGTCGTTGAAGTCGATCTGGCCATGCTCTATGGGCACCGTCACATCGGCATCGAACAGCAGGTGCGCATCGGTGATCCGCCCGCGAATCGTGCCCTCGGCCTGCCCGAGCGGGCCTAAGCGCCAGGCTTCGGCCGCCGCCTGGGGCGTTGTGGCACCACCGGCAGTGGGCGCCGCGCCGCCGGCGCCCTGCAGGGCATGCAACGCCGTCTGGATTTGCGGCGGCATGACCAAGGGCCCCTGCAACCTGACCCCCGAGAGCTCGGCCTCGGCTGCCTCGACGGCGGAGAGGCTCAGCACGCCGGCCTCGGTGGTGCGCACCTCGCCTGTGATTGCATGCGCGGCGATGCGGCCTACGTCGAGCACAAAGGGTCCCGACGCAAACTGCAGCGCGGTCGCTTCCAGTTCCTGGATAGCGACCTCGAGCACGCCTCCCTCGCTGGACTTTTTCCAGGCGAGGCCTTCGAGCGAGCAGCGGTTGCGAGCTGCCCCGCCGGAGGGCCCGAGCGCCAGTCCGAAGAGGAGATCGACGAGGGAAACCGCGAGTGGAACGGTCATCGGCCTTTTGTACCAGACATCGCGGCGGAAAGATTCGCAGCGATATATGCAGTAAGTCTTTCTACTACCACCAGACCGTAGCCATTTGGCGCATAGGTGATAACCCGGGCAGATGCTACAACCAGTAGACCGCGACCGGGGGGCGCGGCTGGGCACATGGATTGCCCCCGAGGTGTTCCCCCGAAAGGGTCAACACCTGCATCGGAGAATCGAATGCCGCTTTCGTTCTTGAACAGGCTGCAGCATGTGCAGCTACCGGTTCGTGTCGCCAATCCGGAAGAGATCCGGCACGTCTCGGTGCTCCTGGCCACAGGCTTGATAGAGGCCGAGATCACGACGCTCAAGCCGACCTCGCCCTACGTATCGTCGCGCATGGCCACTGTGATCCGCATCACCGAAGATGGCCGTGCCGAGATCGCGAAGATGGGCAATGTGCCGGCGCCGATCAAGACCTTGATGCAGTTCAACCGGGGATTGCGGTTGATGTGATTGCGCGAACACCCATGCGAATCGGCCCTCTGTATGAACAGGCCGTGGAGTTGACGGTCACTGCAGCATGGCGGGTGCCGGCGCAAGGCAGCGCTGCACGAAGGCAGACAAGGCGCCCACATCGGGAATCTGCACGTCGCGGCGGCCTTTTTCAACGAACTCGATCACCTTGTCGCGCGCCAGCCGCGAGAGCGCGCGGCTCACGCTTTCCAGCGTCATGCCCAGGTAGTTGCCGATTTCGGCGCGCGTCATGCGCAGCGTGATCTGGTCGGCGCGCATGCCGCGCTCGGCCAGCGACTCCGCCCAGTAGCGCAGGAAGTCCGCCACGCGCGCATCGGCGGGCAGCGTGCACACGGACATCAGCGAATCGCGGTCATGCGCGATCTCGCGGCTCATTGCCGTGTGGAACACCTGCAGCAAGGCGGGTTCGGCAAGGGCGGCGGCCAGCAGCGACTCGTACGACACCACCCAGACCTCGCCGGTGTCCATGGCGACCGCGTCGCACGAGTAGCAGCCCCCGGCAATGCCGTCGAAGCCCAGCCAGTCGCCGCGAAACTTCAAGCCCACCACCTGCTCGCGGCCGTCGGCCGACAGGTTCACGATCTTGAAGAAACCCGAGTTCAGGATGTAGAGGTTGCCGAAGCGCTCGCCGGCCTGGTAGACCACGTCGCCGGCATGCACCACGCGGCGTTGCGGGTCCAGGCGCTCCTTCAGCAGCTTTTGCGTCTCCATCAGTTTGTGGCTGGCCCGCTCGTGGACCGCCACGCCGGTCTTCGGCAATGCGCCTGCGGCAAGAAAGCCGCTCATTGCGGGTACGGCGGCCTGGGTCTGGGACGGGTTGAACATGTGAACGCTCCTGTTTATTGTGTGCATCGCGGGTCGATGGATGGATGCTATGAAGCGCCCGGCAACACAGTGACAACAGCAGGAGTCGGTGGGTAACGCTCCGTGAATGGTTTGTGTCCGGCGTGTATCAGCGCACCAGCAGCACAGGCACCGTGCAGCGGGCCAGCACCTTCATGGCGACGGAACCCAGCACGAGGTTGGTCAACGCCCCCTCCCCGCGCGAACCCATGACCAGGAGGTCGAACTTGCCGTGCTCCGCAAAAGCGGCGATCTCGTCCGCCGGATGGCCGACCTTGTGTGCGAACGCGGCCTCGATGCCGCGCGCGGCCAGCGCGGCGCGCACCGGCTGCAGCACGACGCGGGCTTCGTCCTCGTAATAGGTGTGCACGAGGTCGGGCCCCGCGAATGCCGCGGCCCGGTGCGGCACCGGAACCACGGCGTTGAAGACGGTGAACGCATGGCCTGCGTTCGCCCATTCCTTGTGCGCGCCGATGTAGTCGAGCATGCGGGCGGTGTATTCGCTGCCGTCCACGGCGAGAAGAATTTTCATGATGTTCCTTGGTTGGTTTTTCTTGAAGAGGAGCGGATGTCTGCTGCCGCGCTATGCAGGCCCCAGGCCGATGGGCGCGGGCACGATGTTCACGATGCGGGTGAAAAGCGCCTCGTATTCCCGCTCCGGCCGGTAGCCGGTGAGCGGATCGCGGTTCCTGCCGAAGGCCTCGTCGAGCTCGCGCCAGTCGTCGGCAGTCAGCACCCGTTCGGCAAGCGGAAGAATCTCGCGCTCTTCCACCGACATGTGATCCAGGTAGAACTCGACGTACTGCGCCATGGCCGTCTCGAACGCAGCCCGGCGCGACTCGCCCAGCATCTCGAACGCCAGCAGCGCATGCTCGACGTTGCGCACCTTTCGCTCGCCCCAGGCATGGTCGTTGTCGAGCCGGTCCATCAGTTCGCGCGAGATCGGCGTTCTGGCGCGCAGCTTGGGAAACAGCAGCTCGCTCTCCTTGCGGTGATGGCGCTTCTCGGGAAATTCGTCCACGTAGAACAGCATGGCCCGCAAGGCGGCGAAGTCGGGCCGCGTTCCCTTGCGGCGGTGCTGCTCCAGCAGCATGGTGATGGAGCGCAGCATTGCGGCAAGGGCCGCATGCTCCTGGCGAATGATGCGAATGGTCGCGTGGGTCATGAACGGCTCCTGTGGGACACCCGGCTCAGGCGTAGGAACGAAGGCGCCTGGAGAACTCGGCCAGCGGCGCAATGCCGCTGGCTTCCGCGCGATGGCACCAGTCCTGCAGCTGCTTGACGAGTTGTTCGCCGGTTGCAGCGGAACGGCTCCACAGCGCGGTCAGTTCCCGGCGCATCGAGTACATCGTGGCCAGTGCATGCGATCCGCGCAAAGCCGTTGCAACCCGTACGCGCCGCGACTCGTCGAGCATGCGTTCGTCCTTGGGCAGCCAGCGCTTCACCGCTTGCAGCGAGCGCGCCTCGCGTGGAGAAAGGCGGCGCAGCCGGCCGAACTCCTCGGCATAGGCCTGCTTCAGCGAGCGGCCGTAGCTCGAAAGCACGTCGTAGTGGCAGCGGATGACTGCCTGCACGGTCTCCAGGTCGACAGTTGGCTTGGGTGCGGCGAGCCGTGCCGTCGGTGCCACATGCTTCACGGTGGCAAGGCCGAGCGCCTGCAGCACGCGAATGTAGAGCCAGCCCACATCGAACTCGTACCACTTGTTGGACAGCTTCGCCGAGCTGGGAAAGGCATGGTGGTTGTTGTGCAGCTCCTCACCGCCGATCAGGATGCCGATCGGCGAAATGTTGGTGCTGGAATCCGGTGCCTGCCAGTTGCGGTAGCCCCAGTAGTGGCCGATGCCGTTGACCACGCCCGCGGCCCAGAACGGAATCCAGGCGATCTGCGTGAGCAGGATCAACCCGCCGGGCACCGCGCCGAAGAGCGCCATGTCCACCACGCCCATCAACACGATGCCGAGAATCTTGTGGCGCGAATAGAGCGTGCGCTCGATCCAGTCGTCCGGCGTGCCATGGCCGTAGCGTGCAATGGTCTGTGCCACGTTGCTCTCGCGGATGTAGAGGAACACGCCGCCCCACAGCACGCGGGAAAGCCCGAACACCTGGGGGCTGTGCGGATCTTCGGGCGTGTCGCACTTTGCATGGTGCTTGCGGTGCACCGCCGCCCACTCCTTCGTGACCATGCCGGTGGTCAGCCACAGCCAGAAGCGAAAGAAATGGCTGGCCACCGGATGCAGCTCCAGCGCACGATGGGCCTGGTGGCGGTGCAGGAAGATGGTGACCGAGGCAATGGTGACGTGCGTGAGCGCCAAGGCCACCAGCACGGCACCCCACCATGGAAGATCGAAAACTCCGGAGAACAAGACGGATTGCATTGGCACCTCTAGGACAGATGCGGCAATTCTGCGAACGGGTGGCGTGCGGGCCTTTGATACAGGTCAACAAAGGCGCGCCCCCGGCGCACGGGGTTCAGCGGCACCAGATCTCGATCTGGCGGCCGAGATCGGACCAGAGCGCCTGCAGCGCCACGGCCGCGAGCAAGATACCGGCAAGGCGTGCACCCCAGGCCTGAGAGCCGCCACCGCTCCACCGCAGCCGCTGCCAGAGCCACGGCGCCAGCACCAGGGAGAGTCCGCTGCCCACGGCGAACAGCATCATCGCCACCCCGCCCTGCACGGGCCCATTGGCCAGGCTGGCAAGCAGCAATGCCGAATAGAGCAGCCCGCAAGGCATGGCCACCCAGAGCGCGCCGGTCGCCAGAACACCCCATGGCGTGCCTCCCGCGTGCGAACGAAGGCGGGCTTCGAGCGTGCGCCCGACGCGCCGTGCCCACGCCGGCTGCCGCCCCGCGATCGCCAGCGTCGCGCCCCAGGCGAAGACGAACACATGCAGCAGCATCCAGAGCGGCTTGAGCGCGGCGACTTGCACCCCGGCCAGCGCCAGGCTGTTCACGCTGGCCGCGGCGACGGCGCCCGCCACGGCGTAGCTTGCGATGCGCCCGACGTGAAATGCCACCTGCGCAGCCGGTGCGGTGTCACCTGCGGCTGCGGACGAAGCCGCAACCTGAACCGGCACGATGCGGATCACGGCGGCCGACACCGCACCACACATGGCCACGCAGTGTGGCCCGCCGGCCAGGCCCATCAGCAAAGCGGCACCGGCAAGCGCGGCCTGCATGTTCAGACCACGCGCGAAAAGCGGGTGCGGTTGTCGCGGCAATAGCGGTCGAACACCATCGCGATGGCGCGCACCACGAACCATCCCTGCGGCGTGACTTCGATGTCGTGGTCGGTCAGGCGCACCATGCCCTGCGCGGCCAGCGGCCCAAGCGCCGCGAACTCGGCCGCGAAGTGGTGCCGGAAATCGATGCGGTGTGCTTGGCCCATGGCATCGAAGCCGACGCGGCCCTTGCACATCAGCGCCATGATGACCGCGCGCCGCAATACGTCGTCGCGCGAGAGCGCAATGCCGCGGACCACCGGAAGACGCCCCTGGTCGAGCAGGTCGTAGTAGGTGTCCATCGTCTTGGCGTTCTGGCTGTAGGTGGCGCCCACGCGGCCAATGGCGGAAACACCCAGCGCCACCAGGTCGCCCTCCGGCTGCGTGCTGTAGCCCTGGAAGTCGCGCTGCAGCCGCCCCTGCCGCTTGGCCACCGCCAGCGGATCGCCGGGAAGTGCGAAATGGTCCATGCCTATGTAGACGTAGCCCGCGGCGGTGAGCGTTGCAATGGCGCTGGAGAGCATGCGCACCCGCGTCTCGGCATCGGGCAGTTCTTCGGCCGCAATGCGCCGCTGCGGCTTGAAGCGCTCGGGCAGATGGGCGTAGGCATAGAGCGCAATCCGGTCGGGCCGAAGCTCGCAGACCTGGTCCATCGTGCGCGCGAAAGACGCATCGTTCTGGCGCGGCAGGCCGTAGATCAGGTCGACGTTGATCGACTCGAAGCCCAGCGCCCGCGCATCGGCCATGAGCCCGAGCACCTGGTGCGCCGGCTGGATGCGGTGCACGGCCTTCTGCACGTCGGCATCGAAGTCCTGCACGCCGAAGCTCAGCCGGTTGAAGCCCAGGGCCGCCAGGTTCGCGAGTCGGGCCGCATCGACTGTGCGGGGGTCGATTTCGATGGACTGCTCGCCGCCGGCAGCGAGGTCGAACGATTCGCGCAGCATGGCAAGAAGGCCTGCCAACTGCGCATCGCTCAGGAAAGTGGGCGTGCCGCCGCCCAGGTGCAGCTGGCTCACGGTGGCGCGGCGGCCGAGCTGCGCGGCCTGCAGCCGGGTTTCACGCTCCAGGTAGGCCAGGTACTGCACGGCCCTTTCGGGGTGCCGCGTCACAACCTTGTTGCAGGCGCAGTAGTAGCAAAGCGATTCGCAGAACGGAATATGCACATAGAGCGAAAGCGGCGGCGCGGAGGCACCGGCATCGCGCCGCGCGCGCAACGCCGAGGCGTAGTCGTCCGCGCCGAAGGCCTCCACGAAGCGGTCCGCGGTGGGGTAAGAGGTATAGCGCGGGCCGGCAACATCGAACTGCCGCAGCACGGTGGCTGGCAGGGGTGCGGTGTCGGCAACGTCGGCGCAGGCGGTGGAAGGCAATGTCATTGCGCACGTCCTGGAAGGTCGCGGGACGGCGGCTCGGCCAGCAGCGCGGTGAATGCGCTGGAAGCCGCCGCCATGCCCCAGAAAAGAAAGAAAGCCACGGTGTAGACACCCTGGCGCGACATCCGCAGTGCTTCGCCGCCCCAATGCAGATCGGACGGATCGACCAGCGCGAACACCAGGATCTCGATGGCGCAGGCCAGCAGGAACGAAGGCCACAGAATGCCGATCAGCTGGCGCGAGCCGCTCATGGCGCGGCCTCGCGGCGCGGCAAGGGCACGGCTTCGGCCGGGGTTGCCGCGTGATTCCTGCCGGCAAGCGCGGGCATCAGCTTCTTGTCCGCCAGGGTCTTGTTGATCTCGACGCCCCGGCGGTAGTAGTCTGCCGACACCAGCGGGTCGGGGCTGCCCCAGGCGTACCAGAAGGTCACGAAACTCGCGACCACCACCAGCGCCGGCCCCCAATTACCATCCACAGCAAAGGGTGCCGCCACCACCGGTCATTCGCCGCCGGTTCGTTTCTTGTTGCGTTCATTTCCATTCCTTCAGCGCGGCACAAGGAACACCGCTTTTTCAGACACCTGGACCCCGCCCGCGCCCTCTTCGCGAATGTCGAAGTACACCGGGTGCGAGCCGGCCGATGCCGCGCCATAGGGCACCTGGAGCCGCACGGCGACCCATCGCGATTGCGCCGGTCCGACAGTGACGCGCTCGTCGGGCGAGACGCTGAGCCCTTCGATGCCGTGCGCGGCAATGCGGTAGCCGCGCGGCTCTTCGGTGGCATTCATGATCTGCAGGCGGTAGACGTTCTCGAGCCGGCCGCCCTCGACGATGCGGGCGAGCGATGCACGGTCGCGCACCACGTCGACCTTGAGCGGCGTGCGCGTGACCAGGCTGGCAAGCAGCCCCGCCATCAGCAGCGCCAGCACGGCGGTGTAGACCAGCACGCGGGGGCGCAGCACGCGGCGCATCAGCTGGCGGCGCGACCAGCCGGCCTCCGTGCCGTTCTGCGTGTCGTAGCGGATCAGCCGGGGCGCATAGGCCATCTTCTTCATCACCGTATCGCAGGCGTCCACGCACAGGCCGCAGCCGATGCACTCGTATTGCAGCCCCTCGCGGATGTCGATGCCCGTGGGGCACACCTGCACGCAGAGCCCGCAGTCGATGCAGTCGCCCAGCGCCATGCCGCGCGGATCGGGACCCTTGCGGCGCGGCGCGCGCGGCTCCCCGCGCTTCGGGTCGTAGGTGACGATGAGCGTGTCGCGGTCGAACATGGCGCTCTGGAAGCGCGCGTACGGGCACATGTACTTGCACACCTGCTCGCGCATGAAGCCCGCGTTGCCGTACGTTGCAAAGCCGTAGAAGAACACCCAGAACACCTCCCAAGAGCCCATGCGGGTCTGCAGGAAGGCCATGCCCAGTTCGCGGATGGGCGTGAAGTAGCCCACGAAGGTGAAGCCGGTCCACAGCGCAATGCCGATCCACACCAGGTGCTTGAACCACTTCTTCACCAGCTTCTCGGCCGATATCGGCTCGGCGTCGAGCCGCATGCGTGCGGTGCGGTTGCCCTCTATCTTGTGCTCCACCCACATGAAGATTTCGGTGTACACCGTCTGCGGGCAGGCGTAGCCGCACCACAGCCGCCCGGCCACGGCGGTAAAGAGAAAAAGCGCCAGCGCGCTGACCACCAGCAGGCCCGAGAGGTAGATCAGGTCTTGCGGATACAGCACCCATCCGAAGACGTAGAAGCGCCGCGCGGCCAGGTCGAACAGCACCAGCTGCCGCTCGCCCCACTGCGCCCACGGCATGCCGTAGAACACCAGCTGCGTCAGAAAGACCATTGCCCAGCGCCATCGCGCGAACACGCCGCGAACGCTGCGCGGATAGATCTTCTTCGTGGCCTCGTAAAGCCCCCCGTTTCAGCGCCGGCCGGAACAATCGGAATGATCTTGCGCGAGGCGGGGCTCGCGGGTGCGGATGAGTCCATGGTGCGCCGGCGTCAGGGCCCTGCGGCCGGGGCGTTGGAAAAGCCCCATACGTAGGCGGAAAGCAGCTTGATCTGCGCCTCGGTCAGCCGCCCTTCCTGCGCGGGCATGGCGCTGTGCTTGCCGGCGTTGACGAGCTGCACGATGGCCGCCTCTCCATAGCCGTGGAGCCACACCTTGTCGCTGAGGTTGGGCGCGCCCACCGCCTGGTTGCCGACACCGCCGATGCCGTGGCACGAGGCGCAAGCCGTGAACTTCGATTTGCCGAGGCCCGCGCGCACCGAATCGTGCGGCTCGCCCGAAAGGCTCAGCACGTAGTTCGCCAGGTTCTTCACGTCGTCTTGCGAGCCCACTGCCGCAGCCATGGGGGCATCACGCCGATGCGGCCCTTGGTGATGCTTTCGGCAATCTTCTCGGGCGTGCCGCCGTGCAGCCAGTCCTTGTCGGTCAGGTTGGGAAAGCCCTTGCTGCCGCGCGCATCGGAGCCGTGGCATTGCGAGCAGTTGTTCATGAACAGGCGCTCGCCGATGGCCATGGCCTTCGGGTTGCGGGCAATGTCTTCCGCGGGCATGTTGTCGTAGGCGGCATACACGGGCTCCAGCGCCTTGTTGGCCTTGGCCACTTCGGTGCCGTACTCGGACTCGGTGCTCCAGTTCGCCTGTCCGCTGAAGCTGCCCAGGCCCGGAAAGATCACCAGGTAGCCGGCCGAGAAGAAGATGGTCAGCACGAAGAGGCCGACCCACCACATGGGCAGCGGGTTGTTGGCTTCGCGAAGGTCCTCGTCCCACACGTGGCCCGTGGTGTTGTCGGCGTCCGAAGGCACGCGCTTGCGCGCGGTGAGCCACAGCAGCAGCATGCATCCGAGAATGCTCAGCACGGTGCCGGCGGCAATGTAGTTGGACCAGAAGTTGTTGACGAAATCGCTCATCGGGGGCCCTCTTCTTCAGTCTTGCTCGAACGGCAGCCGGGCGGCTTCCTCGAAGCGGGCCGTGTTGCGGCGGGCATAGGCCCACGCCACGATGCCCACGAAGAGCGCAAAGCACAGAAGGGTCGCGGCAACGCGCAGGGTGGTGATGTCGGTCATGGTTCGGTTGCTCCCTACTTGAGCGTGAGGCCCAGCGATTGCAGGTACGCCACGGTGGCGTCCAGCTCGGTCTTGCCGCGGACTTCTTCGGCGGCGCCGGCAATCTCTTCGTCCGTGTACGGCACGCCGACATGGCGCAGCGCGCGCATGCGGCGCGGAATGGCCTCGGCATCCACCACCGTCTTGCCGAGCCACGGATATGCCGGCATGTTCGACTCGGGCACCAGGTCGCGCGGGTTGTTCAGGTGAATGCGCTGCCACTCGTCGCTGTACTTGCCGCCCACGCGGTGCAGGTCGGGGCCGGTGCGCTTGCTGCCCCATTGAAACGGGTGGTCGTAGACGAATTCGCCCGCCACCGAGTAGTGGCCGTAGCGCAGCGTCTCCGAGCGAAACGGGCGGATCATCTGCGAGTGGCAGTTGTAGCAACCCTCGCGCAGGTAAACGTCGCGCCCGGCCAACTGCAGCGCGGTGGGCGGCTTCAGTCCCTGGATGGGCTCGGTGGTCGACTTCTGGAAGAACAGCGGCACGATCTCGACCAGCCCGCCGATGGCGACCACCACCAGAATGAGCACGATCATCAGCAGGTTGTTGGTCTCCACCTTCTCGTGGGTGAAGCCGGTCTTGGTTTCGGTTTTCGTATTCATGGCTGATTTCTCAAGCGTGGGCAATGGCGGCGGCCGGAATCACGGCGCGCACCGAGCGCCCGGAGATGACGGTCATCCACACGTTCCATGCCATCACCAGCATTCCGCCGAGGTACAGCAGGCCGCCGACCAGCCGCACCAGGTAGAACGGGAAGGTGGCCTTCACGCTCTCCACGAAGGTGTAGGTGAGCGTGCCGTCGGGGTTGATGGCGCGCCACATCAGGCCCTGCATCACACCCGCGATCCACATGGCCGCGATGTAGAGCACGATGCCGATGGTGGCGACCCAGAAGTGGGCTTCGATGGCCTTGACGCTGTACATCTCGGTCCGGCCGTACATGCGCGGAATCAGGTAGTAGAGCGAGCCCATGGTGATGAAGCCCACCCAGCCCAATGCGCCGGCATGCACGTGGCCCACGGTCCAGTCGGTGTAGTGGCTCAGGGCGTTGACGGTCTTGATGGACATCATCGGGCCCTCGAAGGTGGCCATGCCGTAGAACGAGAGCGCGACGATCAGGAAGCGCAGGATCGGATCGGTGCGCAGCTTGTGCCAGGCGCCCGAGAGCGTCATCACCCCGTTGATCATTCCGCCCCAGCTGGGCGCCAGGAGGATGAGCGAGAACACCATGCCGAGCGACTGCGTCCAGTCGGGCAGAGCCGTGTAGTGCAGGTGGTGCGGGCCGGCCCACATATAGGTGAAGATCAGCGCCCAGAAGTGGACGATGGAAAGCCGGTACGAATACACCGGGCGCGCAGCCTGCTTGGGGATGTAGTAGTACATCATTCCGAGGAAGCCCGCCGTGAGGAAAAAGCCCACCGCGTTGTGCCCGTACCACCACTGCACCATGGCGTCCTGCACACCGGCATAGGCCGAGTAGCTCTTCATCCAGCCCGCCGGAATTTCCGCGCTGTTGACGATGTGCAGCAGCGCCACCGCAATGATGAAGGCGCCGAAGAACCAGTTGGCAACGTAGATGTGGCGCACCTTGCGAACGCCGATGGTGCCGAAGAACACCACCGCGTAGGCCACCCACACCACTGCGATGAGGATGTCGATGGGCCATTCGAGTTCGGCGTATTCCTTGCCCGTGGTGTAGCCCAGCGGCAGGCTGATGGCGGCCGCGACGATCACCGCCTGCCAGCCCCAGAACACAAAGGATGCGAGCCCCGGCGCAAACAGCCGGACCTGGCAGGTGCGCTGCACCACGTGGAAACTGGTGGCCATGAGCGCACAGCCGCCGAACGCGAAGATCACCGCGTTGGTGTGCAGTGGGCGCAGCCGTCCGTAGCCGAGCCATGGAATGCCGAGGTTGAGCTCGGGCCAGGTCAGCTGCGAGGCGATGATCACGCCGACGAGCATGCCGACCACGCCCCAGACCACGGACATGAGGGCGAACTGCCGCACGACGGTGTCGTCGTAGACCGCTGCGGGGGAATTGGGTTCTTGCATCGTGGTGCCTGTTGGTGGACTGCAGGCAGTGTCTCTTTGCAACCCGACACGGGGTTTGATGCAGATCAATCGCCGCGCAGGATCCGGTCGGCCTCCACGTCGACGTCTTCGAACTGGCCCCGCTCGATGGCCCACCACAGCCCGCCGAGGATGACGAGCACCAGCATGACCGACAGCGGAATGAGCAGGAAGAGGATGTCCATCAGCGCCCCGCTCCACTCGCTGGTGCGTTGCCCGGGGCGGCGAGCCGCGCGGCGTTGAGCACCACCACCAGCGAACTGGCTGCCATGCCGATGCCTGCGAGCCACGCGGGCAGCCATCCCGCCACGGCCAGCGGCACGCACAGGGCGTTGTAGCCGGCAGCCCACGCAAGGTTCTGCCGCACCACGCGCAGCGTTCGGCGCGCCTGCGCAATGGTGCGTGGAATGGCCGCGAGCGCATCGCCGAGCACCACGAAGTCGGCCCGCGCGCGCGAGAGCGGCACCGCGTTTCCGAAGGCGAAGGATGCATTGGCGCGTGCCAGCGAAGGGCCATCGTTGAGGCCGTCGCCCACCATCGCGACTTGCCGGCCCTCGGCCTGCAGCCGCCACAGCGCCTCCAGCTTGTCTTCGGGCTCGCAATCGCCCTGCGCAAACTCGATGCCGGCGCGCGCCGCGATCTCGCGGGCGGCGCTGTCGCGGTCGCCCGAAAGCAGGCGCACCGTGATGCCCTCCGCCTGCAGCGCGGCCACGGCGGCGGCGGCGTCCGCGCGCAGTTCCTCGGCAAGCACGAAGCTCGCGATCCAGCCCTGCTCGTCGCAGAGGTGAACCTGCGGTGCATCGACCTGCAGCGGCGCCACGCCGCAATGGCTTGCGGAGCCGAGCCGCACGCGACGCGCGGCATCTTCGTCGCCGGCGCGCCGGCACAGCAGGCCTTCGAGGCCGAGGCCCGCGAGTTCGGCCGGCCGGGTCACGTTCCAGGCAGGCGCAGTACGGAACTGCGCATTCCATGCGTTCACGAGCGCACGTGCCCCCGGATGAAGGGAGTGCGCGCCGAGCGCCGCGCCTATCTCCAACGCATCGCCGGGACGCAGGCCCTGGCGGCAGTACACGCGCTCGAGTCGCGGCGTGTCGCCGGTCAAGGTGCCCGTCTTGTCGAACACCACCGTGTCGACACTGGCCAGTGCTTCCAGCGCCTGCAGGTTGGCCGTGAGCACGCCGCCGCGGGCCAGCGCGCCTGCGCTGGTGAGCATGGCAGCCGGCGTGGCAAGGGACAGCGCGCACGGGCAGGTCACGATGAGCACTGCCACAGCCACCATCAGGGCCTTGCCGGTGTCCGCATGCCACCAGAACGCAGCGGCGCCCGCCGCCGACAACAGCACCAGCACAAGAAACGGACGCGCGATGCGGTCGGCCAGTTGGGCCAGCCGCGGCTTGCTCGATGCGGCGCTTTCCATCAGCCGGACGATCTGCGCAAAGCGCGTGCCCTCGCCCACCGACTCGATGCGCACCTGCACCGCGGCCGAGAGGTTGTGGCTGCCCGCGAGCACGCGCTCGCCGCAGGCCCGGGGCACCGGGCGCGATTCACCGGTAAGCAGCGCCTCGCCGGTGCTAGTGTTGCCGTCGATCAGCACGCCGTCCGCGGGAAAGGCCTCGCCCGGCAGCACGCGCACCACGTCGCCCACCGCCAGGCGCCCTACGGCCACGCGCCGCCAGTCGCCGCCGGGTTCGAGCCGCTCGACGCTGTCGGGCAGCCGGTTCATCACCGCATCGAGCGAGCCGGCCGTGCGGTCCCGCAGCCGCGCCTCGAGCCACCGGCCGGTGAGCAGGAAGAACACGAACATGGTGAGCGAGTCGAAATACACCTCGCCGCCCAGCACGCCCGCGGTGTCGAAGGTAGCCGCGCTGCTGACGGCAAAGGTGATGGCGATGCCGAAGGCAACCGGCACGTCCATGCCGATGCGCGCATGGCGAAGGTCCCGCCATGCGCTGCGGAAGAACGGTCCGCACGAGAAGAACAGCACCGGAAGCGTCAGCACCCAGGAGGCCCAGCGAAGCAGCTGCGCAGCGTCGGCCGTCATCTCCCCCGGCTGCGCGATGTAGGCCGGGTAGGCATACATCATCACCTGCATCATGCAAAAGCCCGAGACGAGCCAGCGCCAGAGCGCGAGCCGCAGTTCCCTTGCACGACGTTCGCGCGCGGAGCTGTTCGAGGCCGGCAACAGCGGGTATCCGGCGGCGGCCGCCGCCTCGAACCAGCGCGAAGGCCGCGTGGCCGCCGCCGACCACACCACGCGCGCACGATGGCTCGCGGCATTGACCTGCGCTTCGAGCACGCCCGGCACTTGCAGCAAGGCAGCCTCGACCGTGAATGCGCAAGCGGCGCAATGCATGCCCTCCACCGCGATCTGCGACTCCCACCGGCCCGTGCCCGCATCGCCTTCCAGCAAGCGGCCGAACACCGGCCATTCGGCGGAATCGTCCAGTACCCGCCATGCCTCGCTGGAGGCCGGCATGGGCGATGAAGGTGGAGAGAACGGGGCGAGCGCAGCTTGCATCGCGCAAGGCTAAGGGCGGCCGCCATGGCGCCGGTTGATCTGCATCAACCCCCGGCGCCGCCGCCTCCCTAAGCTCGCGGCACAGACTTTCGGAGACCCTCATCATGTTCAAACGCATCCTCGTCGCCACGGACGGTTCGGCGCTTTCGAAGAAGGCCGTGACGAGCGCCATTGCACTCGCCGCAACGCACGACGCCGACCTGGTGGCGCTCAACGTGGTTCCGCGCTACCCGAAAGGCTACTTCGACGGCGCGATGTCGTTCTCCCCCGAGGACATTGCGCTCATAGAGAAGCAGTGGGCCGACAAGGCCCAGGCCATGCTCGACACCGTCAAGTCGCGCGCCGAGCAGAGCGGTGTGCGAGTCAAGACGGCGACGGCCAATTCCGATCTCGTGGCGGAGTCGATCGTCGCCGCCGCGAAAAAGCACAAGAGCGACCTGATCGTGATGGCTTCGCACGGCCGCAAGGGCATCAAGCGCCTGCTGCTGGGCAGCGAAACGCAGCATGTGCTCGCACAATCGATGCTGCCCGTGCTGGTGCTGCGGTAGGCGCTGAACGCGCCGTGCTGACCTTTACGCCTCCAGCGCTTCGAGCGGCCCGAAGAACTCGTAGCGCAGCTGCTGCCTCGGTACGCCCAGTTCGAGGCTGTTGGCATACACCGCCTTCATGAAGGGCTTGGGGCCGAGAAAGTACAGGTCGACGTCGCGGTCGGCCGGCAGTTGCTGCGCGAGCAACTCGCGCGTGACGAAGCCGGTGGCGTGCGGCCGGTCGGATTCACGCGGCGTGTCGTACACATAGAGCGGCTTCACATTGGCATGCTGCGCCGCCAGTGCATCGACACGCTCGCGGAATGCGTGGGCGCCGCCATGCCGCGCCGCATGAATGAAGTGCACCGGCCGGCCGGTGTGCGCCACGGATTCGAGCATGCTCATGGCTGGCGTGATGCCAACGCCGCCCGTTACCAGCACCAGCGGACGCGACTGCTCGCCCGCGGGCTGCAGCACAAAGTCGCCGCAGGGCGCCTGCGCCTTCAGGACCGTTCCGACGGCCGCGTTCTCATGCAGCCAGTTCGACGCCTTGCCGCCCTCTTCCTGCTTGACGCTGACGCGGTACCAGGGCTTGCCCGGCGCATCGGACAGCGAGTAGTTGCGCCTGAGCGGCTCGCCGTCGATGTTCAGCACCAGCGTGAGGTATTGGCCGGGCGAGAACGCGAGCAGCGGGCCGCCGTCGGTGGGCTCCAGGTAGAAGGAGGTGATGACTTCGCTCTCCTTCTCGCGCCGCGCAACGCGAAACTCGCGCTCGCCGCGCCATCCGCCGGGCTGTGCGGCGTTGTTGCGGTAGACCTCTTCTTCGGCGGCAATCAGGATGGCCGCGAGCGACTCGTAGGCTTCGCCCCATGCGGCAATGATCTCGTCGGTGGCGGCGTCGCCGAGCACGTCCTTGATGGCCTGCAGGAGGCAGCCGCCGACAACCGGGTAGTGCTCCGGCAGCACGCCCAGTGCCGCGTGCTTCTGGATGATCCGCGGCAGCGCGCCGGCCATTTCGCCGAGCCGGTCGATGTGCATGGCATAGGCCAGCACGGCGCCCGCGAGTGCGCGCGCCTGGCTGCCGGCGGCCTGGTGCGCCTCGTTGAAGAACGCCTTCACCTCCGGATGGCCTTCGAACATGATCCGGTAGAAGTGACTGGTAATGGCCTCTCCGTGCGCCTGGAGCGCGGGGACGGTGGCCTTGACGATGGCGATGGTTTGCGGGTTCATCTGTGGCTCGACGATGGCAGTTGAGATGCTTCTTCTCTCTCACGATCCGTGCCAGTCGCAGGTGCTGCGCAAGTGCCCGCCACCATTGGGGATTTTCGATGCGTGGTCAAATTCGCCACAGCATTCATGTTGTATTTATGATCACACAAAGTGTCGTTCTGACCACGACTGAGCCCGACGCCGCTTCCGAAGGCCAGCGTTACCGCTCGCTTCTTGCCGCGGCGCGCGGCCTGGTGCGGTGCGATGCCGCCGCGCTGTTGCGGCTCGATGGCGACGTGCTGCGACCGCTTGCCGTGGACGGCCTGAGCGACGAGACCCTGGGGCGGCAGTTTCCGGTGGCATCGCACCCGCGCTTTGCGCGCCTGCTCGAGAGCGGGCAAGGCCTGCGCTTTGCGCACGACTGCGGCCTGCCCGATCCTTATGACGGGCTCGTGGCGGGCCAGCCGGGCATCCTGCCGGTGCACGACTGCATGGGGGCGCCGCTTCGCCTGCGCGGCGCCGTGTGGGGCCTGCTGACGCTGGATGCGCTGGAGCCCGGCGCGTTCGAATCGGTGAGCCCGGCACAGCTCGACGCGCTCGTTGCGCTGGTGGAAACCGGCATCGAATCCGCCCATACGATCCAGGAGATGGAAGCACGCGCCATGCGCGAGCAGGCCGTGGCGCAGGCGTTGCGCTCGGGGCCCGGTGCCACGCGCGAACTGCTCGGGAGCAGTGCCGCCATGAAGAAGCTGTGCAGCGAGATCGATACGGTCGCGGCATCGGACCTCACTGTGCTGGTGCTCGGCGAGACGGGCGTGGGCAAGGACCTGGTGGCGCAGCGCCTTCATGCGCGCTCGCGGCGGCGCGACCAGCCGCTGGTGCAGGTGAACTGCGCGGCATTGCCAGAGACGCTCGCCGACAGCGAACTCTTCGGCCACAAGCGCGGCGCATTCACCGGCGCGGTGCAGGACAGGAACGGCAAGTTCGAGATTGCCGACGGCGGCACGCTCTTTCTCGATGAAGTGGGCGAACTGCCGCTGACGGTGCAAGCCAAGCTGCTGCGCGTGCTGCAGAGCGGCGAGGTGCAGCGGCCCGGCAGCGACCGGACGCTGAAGGTCGACGTGCGCGTGATTGCGGCCACCAACCGCGACCTGCCCGCCGCCATCGCGCAGGGCCGCTTCCGTGCCGACCTGTACCACCGGCTCTCGGTCTATCCGCTGGTGGTGCCGCCGCTGCGCGAGCGCGGGCGCGACGTGGTGGCGCTGGCCGGCGGCTTCCTCGAAGAAAACCAGCATCGGCTGGGTGCGCGCAACCTGCGGCTTTCACCTGCGTCGAAGGCCGCCCTCCTTGCACATGGCTGGCCGGGCAACGTGCGCGAGCTCGAGCATGTCATCAGCCGCGCATCGCTCAGGGCCTTCCCGGAGCAGGGCCGCGGCGCGCGCTGGACGGCGATCGAGCCGCACCACCTGGCGCTGGATGCCGCGGTTGCCGGCGGCCATGCGGCGGCGGCTGCGCAGCCGCCGCTTGCCACGACGCCAACAGACACCGGCCAGGCAGGCGTATCCGTCTTCGGCGGCACGTTGCGCGAAGCAACGACCGCTTTCCAGCGTGCATGGCTCGCGGATGCGCTCGCGCGGCACAACGGACATGTGGCCAACGCCGCGCGCGAGGCCGGCATCGACCGCAGCAACTTCCACCGGATGCTGCGCAAGCTCGGCATGCGATCCGCCTCCGCCGACTAGTACCGCGCAGCTCACCGCTGCATTGCGCCGGCGCCGGGAGCGTGCGCAAAAAAGAAATGCCGTTATAGTCAACCAATTGGTTCACTGTATCCATACTTCTTCCGGAGCAAGACGATGAACATCCGTGCCTCCGCGCGCCCGGCCGACGCGCTCGATTCGAACTGGTCCATTGTTGCCGCCGGCGCGCTGATGACCTGCGTGGCCATTGGCGTGCTGTTCTCGCTGGCGGTTTTCCTGGAGCCGATGAGCGCGGCCACCGGCTGGTCGCGGGCAGGCATTTCAAGCGCCATGACGCTGGCCTTCCTGAGCATGGGCGTGGCCGGCTTCGGCTGGGGCGCGCTGAGCGACCGCTACGGCCCGCGCGTGGTGGTGCTGGCGGGCACGGTGCTGCTGGGGCTCTCGACGGTGCTGGCGAGCCGTGCGTCGACCTTGCTCCAGTTTCAGCTTTTCTACGGAGTGATGATGGGCATTGCCGCCGGCAGCTTCTTCGCGCCGGTGATTGCAACCACCGCATCGTGGTTCGACAGGCATCGCAGCCTGGCGGTGTCGCTCGTCTCGGCCGGCATGGGCGTTGCGCCGATGACCATCTCTCCGCTAGCTGCGTGGCTGGTGACGCACTACGACTGGCGCATGGCGCAGCTGATCATCGGCATCGGCGCGTGGGTCGTGCTGCTGCCTGCGGTCTGGCTCATTCGCGCGGCGCCCGCAGCCGCTTCCGCTTCGCCTGCCGGAGGCGCAGCACCGGCGCCGGAAATGAAGGTGGGGCAGGCGCTTCGCTCGCGCGCATTCCTCGTGCTCGGGATCACGTTCTTTGCCTGCTGCGCGGCGCATTCGGGGCCGATCTTCCACACGGTCAGTTATGCGATCGGCTGCGGCCTTCCCACCTTCGCGGCCGTCACCATCTACAGCATGGAAGGCGCGGCCGGGCTGGGAGGGCGCCTGCTCTTCGGCGTGCTGGCAGACCGGCTGGGCGCCAAGCGGGTGCTCGTTGCCGGGCTGCTGATCCAGGCCTTTGCCGCCGCCAGCTACCTGCTGGTCAACCAGCTGGGCGGCTTTTATGCCGTGGCCATTGTTTTCGGCCTCGCCTATGGCGGCGTGATGCCGCTCTATGCGGTGCTGGCGCGCGACTACTTCGGCGCCCGGATCCTGGGCACCGTGCTGGGCGCGGCGTCGATGCTGTCCAGCCTGGGCATGGCGCTCGGCCCGGTGCTGGGCGGCTGGCTCTTCGACCGCTACGGCAGCTACGCCTGGATGTACATCGGCTCGATGGCCGTGGGACTTGGCGCGGTGCTCATCGCACTCACCTTCCTTCGCACGGACCACGCCGGCAAGCAGCCGCGGCTACAGCCGGCGGGCTAAGCGGGATAAGTGAGACAAGGGCTCGTCCTCAGCGCTCGACATGGAGCTACACGCTGTTTTCCACCGGCAGGAGCGCCGCCTTGACGTTGTTGCGGCCGGACCTCTTGGCCTGGTAGAGCATTTCGTCCGCGCGCCTGACCAGCGTGGCGGCAGTTGCATCGCCGCCCTGGTAGAACGCCAGCCCGATGCTCGCGGTGATGCTGATGGTCAACTGCGACTCCAGGGCAAACGGCGCCTGCATGGTCGCGACAAGCTTCGCGGCAGTGGAAAGGGCGATGTCCGCATTGGGCAGGCCTTCCATGATCACCGTGAACTCGTCGCCGCCGAGGCGCGCGCGAACGTCGCTGGAACGCAGGCCCTGCGACAGCCTGTTCGAGAACCCCTTCAGCAGCTCGTCGCCGGCCTGGTGGCCGAACTGGTCGTTGATCTGCTTGAAACCGTCGATGTCCAGGTACATCAGCGCCATCAGCGCACCGGCGCCGCGGCTGCGGTCCATGGCCTCGGCCAGGCGCGCTTCGAAGCCCGCGCGGTTGGCAAGGCCGGTGAGCGGATCGATCTGCGCCAGGTTGACCAGGCGCTTCTCCTCGAGCTTCTGGCGCGTGATGTCGGTGATGACCGCATGGAAGCCGACGATGGTGTCGGCATTGGCCGCCGGCTGCGGAATGTACTGGGCCTCGTAGCAGTTGTAGCTGTCGCTCTGCGTGTCTTCGCTCTGGAAGGTGACCACCTCTCCCGCCAGCGCGGCGCGGATGTGAGGCTTTACCGATTCGTAGGCCGCACCGCCCAGGAGCTCTTGCACGGTGTGCCCCTGGATCTGGTCCCGCGAGAGCCCGAATTCGCGCTCGTAGGCGAGGTTGTTGAACCGGTAGCGCTCGTCCGCATCGATATAGGCGACGCGCATGGGCAGCGCATCGGCCACCGTGCGAAGGCGGGCTTCGCTCTCCTGGAGGGCTTCTTCCGCCTCGTGGTGCGCGGTGATGTCGCTGTCCAGCGTGTAGAGGCCCATCACCCGGCCCTGTTCGTTGCGCTCCGGAACCAGCGTGGCCTGGATGTCGCGGCGCCCGCCGGGGCCCTCCACCCTCCGCTCGTAGGTCACCTGGCGCCCCGCCAGCGCAGCGCGCAGATGCGGCTCCATCTGGGCCCAGGCCTCGTCGCCGTAGAACTCGCGCATGCTGCGGCCGATCAGCTGTTCGGGCTCGACACCGAACCAGTCCTGGTAGGCCTTGTTGACGAACCGGAAGCGCAGATCCCAGTCGAGGTACGAGATCAGCGCGGGCAGGTGGTCGGTCACCATGCGCAGGCGGTGTTCGCTCTCGCGCAGCGCTTGCTCGGCCGCCTTGGCCGCCGAGATGTCGCGCATCAGGCCCGAGAAGTACTCCACCTTGCCGTGCTTGTCGCGGTGCGCAATCACCATGTGGCTGACCGGAAACTCCTCGCGCTGGTCGTCCCACACCATCGACTCGCCCACCCAGATGCCTTTGCCGACGGCAACAGGCACCACTTCCGACCTGAACCGTTCGATCGTCTTGGGAGGATTGAAGTCGTTCACGCTCAGCTGCTCGATCGGCGCGTCGAGACGCAGTCCGGTGCGGCGGCGCGCGGCCGGGTTCATGTAGATGAGCCGCCCCGCCGCATCCATCTGCACGATGTAATCGGTCGTCATGTCGAATACGGCGGTGAGCGTGCGAAGGGCCTGCTCGGCCCGGGTGCGCTCGGTGATGTCCGTCACCGTTCCGACGTGGCCGAGCACGCGGCCTCCGACAATCACGGGGCGGCTTCTCAGTGCCACCAGCACCCGGGTTCCATCCTTGCGGTGGAGCCGGCGCGTGGCGCTGAACGGTTCGGGCGTATTCACGAGGCGAATCCATTCCTTGAGAACCTTCTCCCGGATGTCTTCGCGCACCAGCGTGAGCCAACCCAGCGCGGCGTCTTTCCGCTCCAGGCCGTGGATCGCAAGGTACTCGTCGTTCACATAAGTCGCGCGGCCTTCGGTGTCGGAGCGGAACAATCCCACCGGCGATGCGTCGGTGACCGCGGCCACCTCGAGCCGCTGCTCGCGCAGCTCGGCCATGAGCGCGTCGAACTCACGGGCCAGGTCGCCGCGCTCGTCGGTGGCGACGACATCGAGCTTGACCTGGCTGTCCGGCGATTGCCGCAAGGTGCGAATCGCATTGGTGAGCGCATCGAGCGGCCGCATTGCCCACGACGTACCCATCCACACGAGAAACGCGCAGCCCAGGCCCAGCCACAGCAGTTGCAGCAGCAGGCTTCGCTTCGCCTGCTCCAGCGGTGCGTAGGCAATTTCCGCCGGCACGACGAGGCGCAGGTCCCAGTCGGCACTGCGCACAATGGCACGCGTCGCCAGGTCGTTGCCGGTGTCGTCGGCGGATGCGACCACCATCGCGCTCGCAGGCTTGAGCAGCAGGCTCGCATCGTGATGCATGACCACGCGCGGAGACGCATCGCGTGTGACGATCACGTAGTAGCCGCCGCGGCCGATGGTGGCTCGGCTCATGTCGCCGAGCACGTTGGCGCGCTGCAGGTTCAACGCCGCTCCCAGTACGCCGATGAGCCGGCCGTCGGGTGCGTCGACGGGAACGGCCATGACCACGGCAGGCTGTTTGCTGTCCTTGGTGAGCAGCGGCGCCGAAATGGTGGGCTGCCTCAGGTCGCGCACCTGCCGGAAGTAGTCGCGGTCGGCAATGTTCGGAGGGTGGTCGGCAGGCGGGTTGATGGCGACGATGGCGCCGTCCGGGCCGGCGAGCGCGGCATTATCGAACATCGCGAGCAAGTCGCGGTCCTTGAGAAAGCGCTGCCGCGCTTCAGGGTCGTCGAAGCCGCGCGCGCCGATCTCCCGGGCCGCGCGCTCCAGGGCGGCGAGGTGAACGCCCAGCTTGTAGTCGAGATCGGCCGCGGCGCTATCGGTCAGGGCCTGCTGCTGGTCGCGCATCAGGTTGAGATATTCGCCGGACAGGTTGCGGTACTGCCACCACTCCGTTGCACCAACAAGCGCGAGCACCAGCGAGGTGACCAGCAGTGCCGTCTTGGTTCTCAGCTTGAGCCGCACATGGTTTCCTTCGCGAGGGCGGTTGTTCCGGGCCGCATTTTTCGATGATAGCAATGGCCTTTTCCTCGCGACGCCAGCAGCCATCCAGCGGGCGTCACTCAAAGCGGCCAACAGTTGCGCCGCTGGCAATCGGATCTGTACTTGCGTATGGTCCGGTGCCTACCGCCGATGCGACGAAGACCGTCGTCGCATCGATCTTTCCCCAACCCAGGAGAACCAAGATGGTCAGCAAAAACACGATTTGCCTCTGGTATGACGGCACCGCGCTGGATGCCGCCAAGTTCTACGCCGAAACCTTTCCCGACAGTGCGGTGGGCACGGTCCTCCGGGCTCCCGGTGACAATCCCTCGGGCAAGCAAGGCGATATCCTGACGGTCGAATTCACCGTGATGGGCATTCCTTGCCTTGGACTGAACGGCGGACCTGCGTTCAAGCACAACGAGGCCTTTTCATTTCAGGTGGCGACCGACGACCAGGCCGAGACCGACCGGCTGTGGAATGCGATTGTCGGAAACGGCGGGCAGGAAAGCGCGTGCGGATGGTGCAAGGACAAGTGGGGACTGTCATGGCAGATCACGCCCCGCGTCCTGATTGCCGCTATTGCCGACCCCGATCCCGCGGCAGCCAAGCGCGCGTTCGACGCGATGATGGAGATGAAAAAGATCGACATCGCCGCGATCGAGGCGGCCCGGCGCGGCTGACAACACCGGACCAGAGCAAACAGTGAAAACGGGTTGGAGCGTGCGGCGCCAACCCGTTGATCTATCTGGAAATTGTGGCCCGCGCGAAGCCCCGGCGCTTCGCGGCAGCAGCTTGCGTCATCGTTGAGCCAACTCGCGCTGCGGCTCGACCGAAGCTCCGGCCTGTTGTTGCGCCGTTCCTCCAACCACGAAATCTTCCGCAGCACCATCCGAGCGAAAGATGCGGAGCGCCACGCAGTTCAGCGAACCGAATTCCGCTTCATGCAGGAGCTCCCGGAACATCGCTACAGCCGCCTCTTTGCCCAGCAAGTGGTTCATTCATGACCTCGAGTGTGATGCTTCTCACAGCAGGATCGTACTTGCATTGGCATCAGATGTGATGCATTTCGTATCAATCGAGGGCAAATTTATAGCTTTGGTGGTATTTACAACAGGCTGAAATCCCTGCCCCAGCTGAACTAAAATGTAGTTCCTTTGTTCTAATTTTACTGATCACTGGTTGCCCGATCTGCGCCAAAAGCGACAACAGACCAGCGCCGGTTCACAGGCATCAGGGCCGCGAACGGTGGCATCAACATGACCCTAGAAGATCAATGGATCGCTTCTGAGGCGGCAGGGCGCATCGGCGAATCCGAAGTATTTGACGCGCGGATCAGCGCGATCGTGTCGATGCTGCGCGCGATGTACATGGCACACCCCGCCCCGGAAAGGGTCAGGCATCACTTCGATCAACTGATGGCTCAACTGCTTTCAAGCCCATATGCGAGCGATGACCCGGATCGGCAGCTGGTTCTTCAAGAGACTGCCGCAAGTTTGACGCGCCACGCGCGGCCAGCAGAAGCGGGCTGAGGGCGAAGAGGCTCGGGCGCGGCTGCCGGGGCGCCAGATCCTGCCCGAGGGGGATGCCACGCTTTCCCCGCGTTGCAGGCCGCCCCCTGTTTTCCCCAATGAAAAAGGGCGTCCGGTGATGAAACCGGACGCCCTTTGACGTTTTATTGGTGGTGTGAAACCGATCGAAAGATGGACTGCACCCCGCATGGATACTGGCATCGGTCGATTCGAAAAAGCCTTTGTACCCCCTTTTGTACCCCCTCCTAGACGCTCATCATTTAAGTTGCTTTTACGCATCATTGTTGGGGTCGTCTCGACTCGCACGGCACCTCCCACTCAATCATCAACAGGTCCCGCAAACCCGCATGGTTAAAGGGATTGGCTGTGATCAACGTAGCGTCTTACCGTCGCTTTTACCGTCAAAACTGCACATCTTTTGCTGGCGCGGGAGATTGGGCAATTTACGGGGCGACAACCTTTTCAACACCATTGCCAACCGGCATCAAGGATACCGGAGAACCGTGTTTGAGTCGGCCTATCCTGCAGTGTGTCGCCCGTCACAGCTTATGCGCCGACACTTCAGGCTGGGAGGCGCAGCCGCTTGTACCCGAATTCCTCAGGAAGCGTCAGGTTTCGAAAGTGTTCGAAGTAGGTGTCTCCATCGAAGCCGCGCGGCTGAAAACCACTGGCCTCCAGCCAACCGCAGACTCTACGAACCGCCGCCATAAAGGCTGGCATGACGTCAACATACACTTGGCTTTCAGGGTAGCCATGCTCGGCTGCTTCCTGCGTCATTCTCGCGAACTGCAACTCAATATCCCATAAAGCCCGTAGCGCAGCAGGGTTCTGGATTCGTGGGTTTGCGAGGCAAGCGTAGAAGTCGTAAAGGAGAAAGTAGAAGCGGGTTGTGGTTTCTTGCGCCTCCGGCGTCACGCTTGCAAGTAGAAACTCGGCACCGGCGAGTCTGCGCGCACCATCATCCAGTCCGATACGCGCGTTCCAACTTACAAACAGCGAGTGATCTCGATGATGGAGCGCATTCCGAAGTACGACTACAAGTGACGTATCCCCGTGTCCAAAATAGCCGAAACCCGCAAGCTTTTTTGTCACGTCGTATAGGGCATGGAATTTTTCAAGCTTCGCTTCAAATGCTCGATCCATGTTATTGATGGCTTCCTCTCGATCGACCTTCAGCAACTCTTGGAATCTAAACTTGCTCTCGGTGTAAAGACGCATCGCATTCGCAAGACCTTCCCAAGCAATTTGTATATTTGTCATTTTCCAAGATACCGTGATAGGTGGATGCCATCGGCCTCATTATGAATACGAGCCTTCCAGAGTAGCTTCTTCCTCGCCAAGCGCAACGAGCTAAATCACGCTCTTATGCTCCCACCACAGCATGCCGCACCAACAAAGGCGACCAGTTCTTCCGCGGTTTCCGCCGGCGTGATAACGGGTAGACAGCAATCACCGTGGTCTCGGCACCAAGCGAAACGGTGGCGGCCATCTGTGAATCCGAGGATGGCTCCATCTATGCTCATAAGAGGCATTTCCATAAATGCGTTGGAGGAAAATTCCATTCCGATTCTCTGATACCGATCATCAGTTGCTTGACCTGTACCACCGGGGCCAACATAACAACCAGGATCGGTGCGCCGCCACATTTCGTCAGCCTTGACGACATCGACCCAAACCACGACTTCGTCTTCTAGAATTTGGCTAGGCTTGATCCACCGACGAAATTTTAAAGGCACAACAACCTATCTGTGATGGTTATCGCACGAGAGTGATCCGGTTTTAGCCGATGCCGGCATACTAGCCGCAAATGTAACGAAAAGCTATGATCCCGCGCTGCTTAGCCCGATGGATCGCGGATTGATCCGACGAGGTCGCGCTAGAACAGAGGCAAGGCGGACAGGATGATCAACCTTAGGCGTTCTCACGCCACAACGACGCCAACTTTGAGTCCCTAGAAAATGACGCTCTCCAACGCCGAACTTCTGAATGAGTACTTTCATCAGCGACACCAAGAACTTTCAGTCCAGTTAACGGCGAAAAAGGCGATCTTTCTGGACACAAAGGGATGGGTACATCTACGTCAAGCGGCGTTTGGTGACCCCACGTGCGCGACATGGTTGCCGGTTCTGGAACTACTTCGTCAGCTCACAGCCTTTCAGCAAATTTTCTGCCCTGTCAGTTTCACTACAGTAAGTGAAGTATTAAAGCAATCTGACGACTACACTCGCGAAGCCACTGCAAATCTTCTGGACGAGCTAAGCCTTGGGATAGGGTTTTGCGCCCCGGACGAACAAATCATTATTGAGGTCGACCGTCAAGCCCGCATAAAAACTGGATCTCCTGAGAGAGATCTATCTGTCTGGACGAGAACCTGCCTCACATTTATGCGAGATCGGTTGCTAGACATGAAATTCAGCCTACCGGAACAATTTCCTCTCTTTGAAGCTTGCTTTAATGAGGTCTGGAATACACCCATCAGTAAATTCATCAAAAATTTAGGCCACACGCCAACAGAAAGCCTCACCGCAACCGTCGCTCGCCTTAATTCCGACAATGAAGCCCACCGCGGCGAAATAAAAACGTTCAACGCGCTGTTGGAATCGGAGTGCATTGGGGCAGCCCGATTCGCAAGTAGATTGACTCATACTTCTGTCCGTCCTCATATAGCCAGAAAACTAGCCGCTTCTGGACTTTCAAGTTTTTTAGCCGAATCACCAGATGAAGAACTCGAAACCCAAGCTGTGATTGCATGGGTGGTTGAGGCATTGCAGACTGTAGAAGGCAGATTGCAATTGCCCTCACTCTTTACATATGCGGCCATCCACGCACAGATTCGCTGGATGCGCACACAAAAATTACGCGACAACGACCTGCCGGACCACGCTCAAGTCGGACAGGCTATTGGTTACTGCGACGCCCTGCTCTTAGATCGAGCTACCCGCAACGTCGTTGTCGCGCCGCAGATTCGGTTGGATCAATTGTATGGGACTAGGATCATGACAACGCCTGAAGAGTTTTCGACATATTTGCAGGGCCTTGCGTCCGACACCTAATAACCTAAACTATTTATTTTTTTATCGAAAACACTCTACGCGCAAGTTACCCTCTCCATGTGCTCTTGCGATTTATTTCGCCTGAGCCCACATGCAGTTGCCTTAAGTCCAATTTACGCCGATTTTCGTCTTTGACCCTGCTTGACTGACCCGTCATCTTCACGTCTGCGGCGCACCTTTGCCCGCGCGACGTTCAAGAGGGGGTCAACGTGCAGGTATCGGGCGTGCTGTTCGGCCAAGTGGTGGCAGTCATTGGCATCGTGATCGCCGGTGTGTGAAGTGCCACACAATGGACCGCCGCCAGCTTGGGCTATCAGCTACGCCTCGGTACACCGTGGTTCGATGCTTTCGGCACGCCCATCTACCACCCCTGGCGCCTGTTCGAATGGTGGCTCGCCTACGACGCCTACGCACCCAGCATCTTTGCGCATGGCGGGGCCATCGCTGGTGCAAGCGGCCTGGCCGCTGCGATCGTCCCCATCGGCATGTCGGTATGGCGTTCACGTCAATCCCGGCTGGTCACAAACTACGGATCTGCGCGCTGGGCTGACGCGATCGAGATCCGCAAAGCCGGCCTGACCGGTCCCACCGGGGTCTTCCTCGGTCTGCACAAGCAACACTACCTCCGTCACAGCGGCCCGGAACATGTCCTGGCCTTCGCGCCGACCCGTTCGGGCAAGGGTGTCGGCCTCGTCGTCCCCACACTGCTGTCGTGGCAGGCCTCGGCCGTGATCCACGACATCAGGGGAGAAAACTGGACTCTCACAGCCGGTTGGCGCGCCCGCTTCTCCCACTGTCTGCTGTTCAACCCGACCGATGCACGTTCCGCGGCTTACAACCCACTGCTCGAAGTGCGGCGCGGCATGCACGAAGTGCGAGATGTGCAGAACATCGCTGACATCCTGGTAGATCCAGAGGGCGCGCTGGAGCGCCGTAACCACTGGGAGAAAACCTCGCACGCGCTCCTAGTCGGTGCGATCCTCCACGTGCTCTATGCCGTGCAAGATAAGACGCTGCGCGGTGTCGCGAATTTCCTATCCGACCCATCGTGCCCCTTTGAGGTCACGCTGCATCGGATGATGACGACAAACCACCTGGGTAAAACGCCACATCCAGTCGTGGCCTCGGCGGCGCGCGAAGTTCTCAACAAGTCCGACAACGAACGCTCCGGCGTGCTGTCCACGGCCGTGTCGTTCCTCGGCCTGTACCGCGACCCCATCGTCGCGGAAGTCACGTCGCGCTGCGACTGGCGTATCGCGGATCTGATTTCCGCCGACCACCCGGTCTCCCTGTATCTGGTCGTGCCGCCGTCGGACATCAGCCGGACCAAACCCTTGATTCGGCTGATCCTTAACCAGGTCGGTCGCCGACTGACCGAGTCGCTGGATGGCAGTGACGGTGTGGCACGCCGGCACAAGCTGCTGTTGATGCTCGACGAATTTCCTGCGTTGGGACGGCTGGATTTCTTCGAATCCGCCCTCGCCTTAATGGCCGGCTACGGTCTGCTGGCCTTCCTGATCGCGCAGTCCCTGAATCAGATCGACAAGGCCTATGGCCAGAATCATTCGATTCTCGGCAACTGCCACGTGCGCATCACGTTCGCCACCAATGACGAGCGCACCGCAAAGCGCATCTCGGAGACGCTCGGAACAGCCACCGAGCTGCGTGCGCAGCGCAACTATGCCGGCCATCGACTCTCGCCGTGGCTTGGTCATCTGATGGTTTCACGCCAGGAAACCGCGCGCCCGCTGCTGACGCCCGGCGAAGTGATGCAGCTTCCCGTGACCGACGAAGTCGTCATGGTCTCGGGTCAGGCGCCGATTCGTGCCAAGAAGATCCGCTACTACGTCGACAGCAATTTCAAGCGGCGTGTATTGCCATCGCCTGCCCTCATCCGAGGCCGCTATGCCGACGCCCCCAACCGCTCCCGCAACGCGCTCGGACTGCGCTGCCAGTACGGCGCATCGTAGAACGCGGCCTCCTGCGCCGCAGGGTCATCGGTGATCGCCAGCGCCATCAATTGATCGAGGCTCACAGCATCGGCTCGGTAGTCGGCCATCAGGCGTGATGACACGTTTGCCAACTTCAAACGCCGTTGCACCACCAATGGCGTGACACCGAAATCGGCGGCGATGTCCTCAATAGGACGGCCTTCATCAATCGGCGCCGCAAAGGCTTCGAACTGATCCGCCGGATGCATGGCTTCGCGTTGCACGTTCTCGGTGAGGCTGGCGGTACGCGCCGAGGCATCCGGCACGAGCAGGCATGGACTTGGTAGTCCTTGGCGATACGTTTCTTCTTCGCCAGCAGTTTCAGTGCGGCCAGACGACGCCCTCCGGCAGCAACTTCATAGTGTTCGCCATCGGCGCACAGAATGACGGTGAGGTTTTGCAGCAGGCCCACGCGCAGGATGCTCGCAGCCAGTTCGGTGATGGACATGCCGCTGATCTTGCGCACGTTGCGCTTGGACAGCTGTGTCAGCGGCACCAGTCGCATGTCCTTCGCCGGGATCGCAGCTTGCAAGGCAAAGGTTTCGTGTTCGGTGATGGTGTTCACGATGTTGGCTCCTGTCCCGTGAGGGGACGTTAGAAACAAAGAAATAAGAGAGAAAAAACTCGCGATCGATTCATGGCTTCAATGTCTGCATAGGCACGCTCCTGTGGTGTCAAAGCTCACCGGATTCCAAGATTCGGAGCCCGGTGTGGACTTCGGTTTGTTCGGCGCAGCGTCCTGGGCTGGTCGCCGTTGCCGCCGTCTTTCCTGAGTTCATCGCCCGCGAAACACGGAGCCGGCGCGGGACGGGAGGTCAAGGAAGAAGCGCAGGGAGTGGTGCGGCCCGCAGCGCAGCGAGGACACGGCCCTGTGCGCCTTGACGGCCCGGCACGCGTTGGCTACGGTCGCGGAATGGGGATGAGCGATGGGGAAAGACGGCACCCCGGACAAGGGGCCAGGAGATGCGCTGAACAAACGCCGCGCGGCGAGCGCCCCTGCATGCCGCGAGCATGCCTGACTAAAAAGCGAACGCAGTGAGCGCCATGCACCCAAGGTGAAGCAAAAAGGGGCAAGGCCCCCGGCATTGATCAGGCCTTTTTCGGCAAAAGGAAGTCGTGACGTTGCCAGCGACAACGATGTGATCGAGTACCCGCACATCGACCAGCGCCAGCGCGTCGCGCAGCCGGTGCGTCAGTGCCTCGTCGGCTCGACTGGGTTCGGCATTGCCCGACGGGTGCGGATGCGCCAGGATCATTGCCGCCGCGTTGTGCCGAAGGGCCAGCTTGACCACTTCGCGCGGATACACCGATGTCTGGTCCAGCGTGCCGTGGAACATCTCGACGTACTCGATCGACGCGTGCTTCGTATCGAGCAGCAGGACCGCGAGAACCTCATGGTCGTAGCCCGCGAGCTTGGCGCGCAGGTAGTCCTTGACCGAAGCCGGTGACGTGAATTCGGCGCCGCGCCGTACCTGCCGGTCGACAACTTGCCGCGCCGCCGCCAGGATTTGTTCGGGCGAGGCCGCCTGGTAGCGCCCCTGCGCGTCACGAACGAGAAGGGAAGAATCGAGACAAAGAGGAAGCTGCGACATGATGGACTCCGGTCTGTTGCGGGCGGAATTGCCCGAGACGCCCCAGCACGCTGCCGTGCAGTTGTCAGGGTTCGTAGACGGCGGCCAGGACGCAGGCGCATGTCATGCGCGCAGACCTTGACAGCGAGACCAGCGTGGTACGTTGAAGGGAACAGCAAGACCACCCCTCTCCCAACGGTTTTCGGAAAGCGCAGCGCGCAGGCAGCCACGCTGCCGAAGGCGTCAGGGATCAAAGCCGAATGGCTGCAACTCGGCGCGAGGCGCGAGGCGCGGGGCGCAGCCCGCGAGCCCGACGGCGGTACGCCGGGACGCACTAACCATGTATGCATGACCAGCACAATCTCTGCACTTCACCTACCGCTCACGTGCAACTTGCGGTAGGTTTCGGACTTCCAAACTCGGCGGAGGAGCGTCAATGCCGGACATCTGTATTCTGTGTGAGAACCCCACGCGCACCGGCGAACATCTTTTCCCCGCCGCCTTGGGCGGCCGCCGTGAGAACCAAGGCATCTACTGTGGCGACCACAATGCGGGGTTCTCCGATCTCGTCAAGTTATTGACCGACCAAGTTGCCGCACTCAACGCGCGCTTAAGCGTATTGCACGATCGCGGCCACAAACCTCAGAAGTATCCGTTTGTCGATGCCAGTACCGGAATGGCGTACACAATATTTGGCGGCAACATCGCGCCGGCCATGCCTGGTCCCGTCGCGACCAAGGCTGAAGATGAATCCCCGCCAACATACCGCTTTGCGAATGAAGCACAGTTTCAGCAATGGCTGAAACGCGAACGTCAAAAAGCCTGGCAAGGTCGTTTTGGGAGGCCGTGGCAAGACAGGGCAGTCCTATCTCACACAACGCCCCTCCCTACCCTCCGAGTTCGGTGGCATTGAGGGCATTCGAGCCATCGCCTACTTGGCGCTGACTCATTTTGCGCATTACTTTCCAAGCGAGGCGCGTCAAACCGGCTTGGCGCCGTTCAAGACCTATGTATTAGGCGGCGCCAACACACGCTTTGCGTGTTGGGACTCTTTTCCTTCTGCAGTAAAGGAGTCGGCACAGTTCGATTTTTCACACTGGATCATCGTCGGCGTCTCGAAAACGACCCAGACCGCATACGCGAGATTGTCGCTATTCTCGGTCGCGGACTTTTCCATGCATCTGGGCAGCGTCGACGTATCTGCCGACAAAGAAGTTATTGTCGAAATCGATCCAACCGCGCCCCATCCACCGAATGACATGCGGTATGAGCAACGCGACTTCTCTCATGAACGCCCTTCCTATCCTACGGACCCCGAGGAAACCCATCGCGCGCGGGTGACCGCTCAGTGCCTTGATGCGTTGGGGCAGCTTCTGGCAAAAATAGAGCGTAAGGAACTCGACCAATTGCTCGATGAGCTCCATCCCGTGTTAGCGGCGAGCGCGGCGTTGGATCAAAGTGAGCGCCTTGCCTGCATCCAGAAGATCGTGACCAACCAAGCGCAGCGAATCTTGATGCTGTTGAAGTATGCGGCCGCGGGACTAGCAAAGCAGTTTGAAGCATCGTATTTGGCAGACGTCGTACGTGATGAGATTGACAGCTTCATCCAGTCAGATGCCACGACCCCAAGTGGTTTGTCAGGGAAGACCGAACGCCTGCTGGCACTTGCGCTTGATCGCTTTGCGAAGGACCTGTTGGACCGCGTCGAATCTGGTGGGTTGGATCGCGCCTCGCTGGAGTCTCTTTTGAACGGCGGCCTAGGTGCCGCCGTTGTTGGACCTGTGTTGATGCCATGTCTCCAGGAAGCGGTGGTGGGGCATATGAGTCGCCTCCACGGGCGAGGTTCAAGCTGAGCAGAGTCAGAACCTCTGGGCCAACCGACGCCCTTTCTACACCTAGCTTCGCTCACCTGGGTTTCGCAATCCGACCGCTGCGAGGAAAATTGAATGAAGGACTCTCCGGCACTTCACCTCAACCGGCCCCGTCCGCTATCTAGAGGTCGTGATGAGCAGCAATCCAAGCCGATGGGTATTGATCAAGCGGTTAGCCGAAATCACCGGCTACAGTGAAGATGCCGTGCGCCACAAGGTCAAGAACGGCACTTGGGTGCAGGGACGTATCTGGCGCAAGGTGTTGATTGCCGCCGAAAATTGACCCGGTCGAGGTAAAAGGACGATTCGTCCACTCGACCTGGACAGATCGTTGGCCGGCTGGCCGCAAACGTCGATACGGCGCCTCTCCAACGGGGGGCGCATCGGTGGTTGCGGTAATGGTACGAACGCGGTCTCAGACGCCCGAAGAGTACTGGCCGGCCCTACAGGCAGATCACTGGGAAACGCCGCTTGCGGAAGTCCGGCTAGACGTCTGAGGTGTCCTCGATGATTGAGAGGTCATCCATTGAGGACGACTGACGAATCCCAGCTTAAGTTTCCGCTGCGAGGCTATTCGAGCCGCGTCCGCTATGACATTACAGCCCCGAGCCAGCTACGCACATGCTCAACCCTCGTGACCAACAACGTTTTCGTGCCAGTATCCCAGCGCTTCAGAAGGCCAGAAACCACTGCCCAGTCGGGGGTCCAGAGTTGGCCTGCGGCCTTAGCTTCCAGATACCGAGTGTTCCAGACCAGGGAACCGCTGAAGCCACCGGCATCATCCAGCCGGACCGCTCTGCGAATCTCCACACTGGTGGACTCGACCCAGGATGTCTGCTGGGGCTCCCAAAGGAGCTCGAAGATACGGCCGTCCTCAACGGCATCTGCGCTTTGCTGCGTTACGTAGGCGGACGCGGCGCTTTCCAAGATGCCGAAGGCATAGCGCGAATTCTCGCCAGCAAACCCGTGAAAGAAAAACAATTCTTCCGGGCGCGCGGATTGATGCTTTTCAGCGATCCGGTCGGTTGGGATCACGTCAGCTCGGTGATCGCAAGCGCCCCAAAGGGTTTCGGAGACAGGAACGACGGCGGCGTCGAGTTTTTTTCGTCGACGAACGGCTGACCTACCGAGAAGACGTCGTCTGATCCGTGGAAAGACAAATTGGTCGGCCTTTGCGCCGCAACATGTTCACATGTCAGAAGGACGACGCTTCCATTCCAACGCAAGAACGACCCCGTTCCCACATGTCTCACTTCTCTCTCGTCTTCCGTTGACAGCGGCACTACGAACGGTCGCGTGTGCACTTTCATTGCCTCTGTCACGTCGTTGCACTGGCGCTGCCAAGCTTCACGCGCCGCTTGGTGCGCAATATCGTCGAAGTCTTGATTCGCCATTAAGGTTCTACCGTAGAGAGAGAGAGAGAGAGAGAGAGAGAGAGAGAGAGAGAGAGAGAGGATTCCAACTGAGAACTAATATTATCAAGCACCCTATCATCTGCCGGCACCCGTACTCGGAGTTCGAAAGCTCTCTACCCGCTGGCCTGGCGCCCGAGCTTAGAGCAGGTCCATGCGCTGTGGTGAGCGCGAGGTTATGAGCCAAGGTGATATTGTCTCCCTACACCGCACTCTCAGAACATTGAACCGTGGACACTGGATTCATAGATCTCGACATACTCCTCACACGAATTCGACACCCCCAGTCGAAGGTGTACTTTCTGGACGCCGTAAAGGCGTACAAGGCGGGAGCGTTACGTGGCGCCCTCACCTCTGCCTGGGTTGCTCTGGTCTACGATCTGATCGCCAAGTACCGTGAGTTGAGCGCTATTGGCGATGCCGCCGCGACTGGGTTTCTTCAGTCGTGGGATAACGCGACCACCACAGGAGACATCCCCAAACTGCTTCAGCTTGAGGGGAGCATCCTGGAAGACGCAACATCCAATACTCAGGTCGTCAATCGCATCGCTCGAACACATCTAGACCGTCTTCGGGAAGATAGACACCTGTGTGCACACCCGGCGTTCTCAGCCGAAGCCGATCTCTTCGAACCATCTCCCGAGCTGGTGCGACTTCACCTCGTCAATGCGGTTGATCTCGTGCTGTCGCAGGAACCCTTGCAGGGCAAAGCGATCTTCGATCTCTATGACGTCGACGTGCAGTCTCCAGGCTTTCCCACGACCCACGAACGCATACTCGACTATGTCGAGCAACGCTACCTCGCGCGCGTCCGAGCTCAGAACGTCCGCAACTTTGGCACGGTGCTCGCAAAATCTCTTCTCAAGGGTGTACCGCCGCAATGGGAACCACTGCATCGCAAGATCATCCCATCGCTGGTCGCGGTGCGCGACCGCGCTGCTCATGCTTGGGCAGATGTCTCTCTGGCGATCGTGAGGCTCGTGGACGGTCTCGAGCCGCCGAATCGGCCTCGCGCCATCGCGTTCATAGCCGCATTTCCGGATTTCTGGCCGCGGCTTCAGGAGCCCACACGAACAGCCTTGCAGGCAACCATCGAGAACGCCGGCCCTGCGGCGGCAATTGACTACCGTATCCTAGCGGGCGTGACAGTCCCGCAGTTCCGCGCCGCGCTGTTGACCCTAGTCACCGGTCTCACTCGACAGCAATTGGCCGATGCAATCGCCTCTCAGCCGCTCGCCGACCTGTGGCCCAAGGCAGTCGGGGAATATCAAGGATCTGGCAGCTGGCGTGGATCAGAGACGAACTTTAGTGACCTTATCACGCCATTCGCCGGTCGCCTAAGCAACCAACAGCTTGACCAAGTCCTTGACGCCGTCATCAGCAACGGACAGAACTGGGATGCCGCCGAGACGGATACGCTCCTTCTCGGGTTGCTCCGCAACGCAACGCCCGCCGATCAGCCGACCCCTGAGGCGCGGAATCGCTTTTATCAACACGTTTATCGTATGCGTCGCACCGATAAATACGAGGACGTACTCACCTTCCTGCAATCAGACGGCTGGGTGCTGCCACCGCCGGAACAGGCGGTCGACGACTAAGCCGGCGTAGGACGCAGGCCGCGCAAAGCCGTCGCGAGCGTAAAGGCTCTATGAGCGGTTACCAACAACGCTCTGTTTCGCCAGAATGCGCCGAAATCCCCTGTGGCCCCACTCAATGGTTTCCGAGGGCCGGAAACCCGCATGAATGCTAGCTTTGTGGGTTGGGGACATGGTACTTTACCGTCACTTCTACCGTCGAAAAACGAGCGCTTTTGCTGGCGCGGGAGATGGACTCGTTTTGCGGGGCGGCTACTCCTGCGCATCAATCGTCAACGATCGCCAAAGCTCGTAACAGCATTCTGCACATCTTCGGCCTTCCTTTCCTTGGCACTGGACGCTGTTCTTTCGAGGCTAGCAGATGGCCTGATCAGCCAGCGAGCCGGAGAGCTTCAAGCTCACGGCAATCTCTATTGCCAGTCAGACGACCTTGATGCAGTTTTCTCCGGCCGGAATTCGTGTTGCCGATGGAAGGCGAGATAGCCGGCGTGCCCTTGCTTCAGGCCATCCAAGCGCCAATCGCCCAACAGCCCCAGTTGCAGTCGTGCTGCCCCAGGAAGTGATGCCGAGGTCAACAGTGTCCCGTCGTCTTCAAACGAAATCCAGCCCCCATCGAACAGGGCATCCAGGTGCGGCGCCAGGAGCAGGCCATTGAAGACGTCCAGTCGCTCGTCATCGGTCACGCACTTGCCCCAAGGCTTTATGTGGGAAGCACGCAGCAGGCTGGGAAACGCCAGACCCGAAACGCAGCATCGCCCCTGCCAATAGTCGAGCAAAGCGTCTCTAAATAAGCCCTGCCCCACCCGTTGAACAACGAAGCGCTCTGCCTCGGTTGACTGCGGGAGCTTGGCCTTCTCTTGCCGAAACTTGTCGGCCACCCGGTTTGGCATCGTCCTGGCGACGGCTGACGCGCGTTGCAGGACGGCGTAAAGCTCGCCATATGCATGGACCTCGACAGCATCACCAACCACACGGTCCAACAACGCACCGGATGATGTCGACACCCTGAAACCAGCAGCCGCACTGGTCGAAACCGAGACACAAACGGTCTCTGGAAATGCCGCCGACCGCAGCTCCAGCGCACCATCACCGGTCACGCGAGGGGTCATTTCGAAGCCGCAGTCTGCCCCGGCCTTCTCCAACCGCAGACGGTCTAGTGGAGTCATGCGGCGCCTCCATTCCAACTTTGGCTGGCTGCACGCACTGCGCCTGCGACATGCAGTCGGCACGTCGTCAGGAACTCCGCGCCGGCCATTCTCCGCTGAGCACAGATCTGCGCCAAGGCTGAGGCGCCACCGCGCTTTTGCGGGAAGTGGGTAAGCCGTTCCGCCGAAGGTCGCATCATGAAGGTCTTCCCTTGTAGCCCGCCGGCGGTGCTTTGAGTTCCTTCGGGGTCTTTGCAGGATTGGTCGATTTGAAGGGACCGGGGTCAACCTCGAATACGCTCACGGCGACTTGGTTGTTGCCATGAACGTGTGCAATGAGGCGTTCATGCTTCGGAAGCGGCGCCTGGGCAGTGGAGCCACCGAACTCGCCGGAGTTGGCCAACACCACTGGCTGATACATGTGAAAGTGAAGCGCCGCAACCATGTTGTCAAAGGTCTGAACGTCCTGATTGAGTGCTGCCACCAAGAACACGTCGGACCGATCCCGAAGATCGGCAACCAGGTCAAGGTCTGTTGCGTCGTAGCAAATGGCAGCGGCAATCCGTGTTCGCGTCTTTGAGCCAATCGGCAGCTCGACCAGCGTCAGGTGTGGCCGATATCCCTTCACTCCCATGGCCCGTTCCAGCTTCATGGGATGAAGCTTGCCTTGCCAGACGTACTGGATGCTGCGTCCGTGGCCGGGAGACTCCGTGCGGATCACCCACAGCCCCTGGTTGATCGGTGCGCCCAGCTTGGCGGACGTCTGGAACGTCAGCCCGGTGAAGATGTTCGCGCCGAGCTTGTCGGACAGTCGGCGAAGCAAAAAAACATGCTCAGGGTGTACGGCCAGTTCTGGGAACAAGATGACATCCACGACCGGTCCATCCCCTTCTTCGCCGGCCGACTTTGAGCTCTGTGCCGAGGCCCAGGTTCTAAGCTTTTGAAAAGTCAGCCTGCAAACCTCCGCCAAATGCCTACGGTGTTCAGCGAGGACACCGGGGGTCCAGTGCGTCGGGTCCTTGACATCAAACTCGTCCCTGCGTGGACGCATCGGCTGAACGATGGCGATACGCAAGGGCCTGTCTTGTAACGGCGCGTGGTCGTCGGTGGGCACAACGTACATGGGTGTCTTGCTTCGCGTTCCGAACAGGGCCCGCTGTACGGCAATCCGCTCCTCAAATACAGCAAGCAACTCATCGGCTGTTCGGGCCGTCCCTGCCGCGGCTGCGTGATGCGCACGAAACTCGACTCCAGGCCAGCGCAGCAACGTGGAAAGCAACCCCGACAGCCACGGAGACACAGGCCCCGGTTCATCCAGCAGTCCGCGCCCAGAGTTCATTAGCCCGAATCTGCGCTTGAACCAGCTGCTCCGAAGACCGGTGTAGTGACCTACCTCCTCAGTCACGAGGTAGCGCCGGCTAGTGAAGTCAAACTCGCCGGTCAGCGCCGCTCGCAGAATCCGGCCCAATCCGTATAGCCACGCACTATCGTCGTCGACCCAAGGTGGGTTGCCGTACAGAGGACTTGCCGGTTCGGTGCGCACCAAGGGCTGCACAGACAAGAAATCCTTCTCGTCGGGCAGCGCGTGAACCCGTGTCCAGTCGTCGCACGCGAGCGTGACGTCCATCGCGCTCAAGCCTGAACTCAGGTGCGCCTCTATGCCTTCTACGCCGAGCAGTGCCTTGGCAAGCATCAGGACTCCGTTCTCCTGCGCGAACACATTGTCGGCTTCCATCATGACGTGATGGAGCGGCCGGACACTCCGGCGCGCCCCATTGGTGCGGCGGGAAGACGTTCGCTTGCTGGTCTCTATCAGTGCGGGTGGCACAAATCTGCGCCAGCGCGGCGCCCTGCTGCCCCGCCCATTCAAGGCCGCCAACATGAGATCTGGTCGGTGAAGCGAGACAGTCGTCACCACCTCCGCCTGCATGGCGTCGTCCTTGGTCAGCCGCAGGCCTTCCGCCAACCAGACGCCGAATCGCCTCGGATTGGGGTGCAACTGCTGGGCGACAAGCGCCAACGGAAGCACCTCCTTCAGCGCTTCGGAATGCGCGGGTTCGAACATCATTGCGCGGTTGAGCGCCTTGTAAGGCTGGACCAATGCGAAGCTGCTTTCGTCCGTCACCGCCAGCGAGACATCGCCAATGGAGGACAGGTACAGATGCGCCTGTTGCAGCAGATACCAGGGGAATCCGCACGCTCAAGAACAACACGACGAGCCAGTGCGCCCAAATCCTCTCTATAGCCGGCAATATCGACGGACTCGGGATAGTCCTCCTCTGCACGAAAGCCAGTTTCGACCGCACCTGCGCGCAGAAGGTCTGCGAGAACGTACTCGGCGACCCGAACCTGCCTCAGCTGAGCTGAATTGAGGCCGACCTGAGGGTAGAACAACTTGACGCTGAGCGCTTCGGCAACCGGCGACAACAATCTGGGATGTGGAAACAGATCCAGTCCGCAGCGCAGCAAGAGGGCCAGTGATGGGTTTTCGGCCCAGCACTTGATGAGCTTGCGCGCCGTGGATTCGAACTCATGGGCCAGGGCCATGCCATTGGTCACACGGTCGCTGAGTACGTTGCCAGCTGACGTGTGTGCAGTGGCATCCGTCATCGCCAGACGATGTCGCATCAGCTGTGCCAAACGCGTCGCCACGAAGCGCTTGACCGTGTCGTCACGTACGTCCGTGCTGGGCGCCGCAACAGTGGCTAAACGCAGGCGCGAGGGCTTGGGCTCCTCAGCATCGTCGATCTGGTCCGACATCCACAACAGGCCATCGAGCCCGCCAGCAGCCTGGGCCAGCGACTCCAGGTCGAAGGTTCCGCTGAGTTCCGCATTGAGCACGTCCATGAGGGCAGACATGTTGCTCTGAGCCGAAATCGAGCGGTAGGGCGTCACAACGCACTTGTCGGGCGACAGTTCAAGAACCTTCTGTGCCTTCAGCAGTTCGCTGTGGCTCTTTAGCGCGTCGGTGACAAATGCGACCGCGAGCCTCAAGATCGCATCTTGTCCCAGGCCACCCGTGCCGCTGGGGGCTTCGACGACCATGCGCATATCGTCCACATATCGACAGTAGTCGAGCAGCTTGACATCGTTACCGACGCTGGTTGCCTGAGCTGCTGCTTGCTGAAGCTGGCGGTCCAGCCTCAGCAGGTACGCATTCGCCAGAAAACCGGAGGCAACTAGCCCTTGTGGCAGGCCCAGTTCCAACTCTTCTTGACCAGACCCGTAGATCAGCTCTGCTTGCTTGTGATCTTCCGACCGCCACTGCCAACGAAAGATGCGCTCGGCGCGCTGCCAGAACGCCTCATCCGCCGCCGTCCTGTCGGGCAGCCCGAAGGCCTGCCGATGCTCCACTTCAATCAGGCGGAGTTCCTGCAAGAGTGCCGCCGTATCGATCCTGTCGAAGAACGACTTGATGTCGAGAGAAACCACAAACAGCTCGCGTCTGGGCGGCAACTGCGACAGCAACTCGGCGCACACCCGTCGCGGCCTTGCCAGGAACGCACGATAGTCTTGAAAGTACTGACGGTAGGTTCGACTGTTACCCCAAGAGAACTTGGCACGAGAAGGCGCGTTGCGCTGCTCGACCCAATTGCACTGAAGCCGGTTGCCATAGCTCACCACGCCCCGCTCGCGCATCGTCAGTACGTCCTTTACGGACGTATCGCCCTGAGCCGTCTCAACGGCTTCCGCCAGACACATCATCACGGCCGTGGCCAGTGTCTGGTCGCGGATAGACAGATGTGCCAAGGGACGCAGCTTTTGAGTCAGGTTGCTTGAGGCCTCATCGGCGCCAGGCTCGGTCACTTTGGTCTTGGGCGCCCAGTCATCGAACGTGGGCTCAGAGCCGAGGCTGTCGATGTCGAAGTCGAGGAGGTCTTCCAGTGATTGCACAACCGGGGTAGGCCTGAACTCCCACTTCGCAATCTTCGGGGCGGGCACCAGAAGCAATTCATGCGGGCGAAAGCTGTCTTGACTGACATCAGCACCCCAGCGCAAGAGTTGGTCCTCGAGATCGACCGTCGATGCATCCAACTCCAGCACGTCGGCATACCAGTTGTGGCGGCGGATGAATGCGTGAGACTTTTTCCAAGCCTGAGAAAGCACCACCACATCGGCAAGGCTGCTACCGTGTGGCGCCAGCTCCAGATACGCATCCTTAATAACTGACATGTACCCCCCTCCTTCTTCTTGTTCAAGCTATTCTTCTCTTCAAAGCACGCTTTCGCAAAAGCGTCGTTTCACGGATTACTGGAAGCCTGGGAGCTCCGGCACAAGCTCGCGCCTGAACAACAACTTCTCGTCGGATCCTGGCTCCAGTTCGAGCACGACATACGACCCACCACGAACCTTCTCGGGGGTGGCGATGTCGTTGTCACGATGAACTGGAATGGCGTCCCGTTGTCTCTACCGAGTTGTTCCGCCGCCTCGGCTGCCACGAGAAAGAACTCTCGGTAGAGCACATCGCTCATGTCGGCTTCACGTGGACAGTCGTGCACCAAAAATCCTGGGTGACTGCTTGCCTCGGATGTCGCTGAGTCAAGCAAGCACACGATGTCACCCAGAAGGACTTCAAGAACTTGATAGGCCTCACCGCCCCTTGCGACCTCGAAAGGTCGATATTCATGATCCTGCACGAATCGAGCATGGCCCGACGCCCCAAGAAGCCTTGTCGATACAAGTGCTGTCAGTGCCTTGATGGCGTCGGCACGAGCTGACTGCTGTGACCGACGACTAGCTAAGGTTGATCGGAGGCCATTCAGTTCAGCTTCCAGCCGTGCGAGAAGCCCGCGCGCGTTGACCAATTCTGCGGACTCGATGCCCTGCTCTTTTTGTGTGTGCAGGAGCTGAAGCTCCGCCCATGACGTCTTGAGGAGCGAACGAGAACTGTCGCTAGTTGCGACCCGAACTCGCAGACGCCGAAGCTCTGCTTGTTGAGTTGATATCCGCTTCTGCTGTGCGGTCACCGCAGACCCGGCGCGCACCTGGTCTGCCTGGCACTGGGCAAAATTCCGTGCCCGTTCGGGCGCGTTGGCCTGGACTTCCTTGCCATCTCGGAACCAGGTCATATTGACCGTGCTCTTGCGAGCTTGAATGTGCTGACACGCAGAGAATTCAACGTCGCCATGGTCACATCGGCCGTCCAGCCACGCCAACTTTTCACGCACTTTCGTCAAGCGCTCAAAGTCCGCCTGATTTGCTTCCACGAGCGCCTTGGCGATACTCACCTCAACTTCGGCCAACTTCAACTTATCGTTCAGGTGCGCCAAATGAAGCTGCTCTTGAGCAAGCAGCTGTTCCGCTAGGTCGACATCACTCTCCCATGCCGCCTCGGACGTCTCTGCTGAAGCGAGAGCTTCTCGAACACGAGATTCGATGGATTCACCCAGTATGGTTTCGAACACAGGCTCGTCCTCACCGGATCGAATACGGGCACGTAACTGCCGCTCCGCATGTGAAAGAGCATAGATCGGAGCGCGTTCCAGTTCTGGAATTCGCTCCTTGGACTTATCGAACCTCGCCTGTTTCGACTCAAGGTCGCGAAGCAGTTGGTCCAAGCCCGCATCGACCAAGCCCAGCACCGAGCCGACAAACAGCGGCGGGTCACGTCGGGACCGAAGAAATCCAAGCCCCTCGCCGTCTCGCCAGTGATAGAAGCCGTCAAAGCGCGTCCGTTGATCTCTGATGCACCAAGCCAACAGGTGACGCCACCGGAGCGGTTGGTTGGTACCCGGCAGCGACTGCGCGGCGAGACGGCCTATCGAAAACAGTTCCAGTGCGCCAAGGTATTCTTGGAACTCATTGGGGACAGCGCCCTGCACCAGCGACTCCAACGCCTCGCAAGGCGCTGCGAGGGAATGGCTGTACGCCCCGTAAGGGCGATACACCAGCCATGCTGTCCCGTCCACATGCACCTTGGCGGCAACGCCACCTTTCGGGAAGCCCGCCGACGCCTTCTCACGCAAAGTCGAAATGGCTGGCGCATCATCGCCCAGGATGTACCGCATCAGCAGGCACAGCGAAGTCTTCCCAACCCCGTGGCCTGCGCTGGCCAGGCCTGATGTCTCCGTGGACGTCGACTCTCGAGCCCAAACGATGTTCAGGCCAGGATGCAGCTCGATCGTGCGAGTCACTGACAAAGGCTCACGGGACTCCACCAGCCAAAGCGTCTCGATCCACATCCGAGGCTGCCTTCGGACTGGTTCGTAACCCTCAAGCCACTGCTTTGTCATATGTGTCACCTTGTTCCTGAAGACTTCGACGGCTGCTCGCTGTCCGACGTTCCCGCACGATCCGATTCCAAACGTCGCGACTCTGCCGCTACGAGAAGCCGGGCGACGTCACCATGCTCCGGAACCAGACGGACGTCTCCGGGCGGTACTGCCTCACCTCGAGTGAATGCAGCCTCGCCGGCGCGAGCTTGGCGAGCGAGGACGCCGACGGATTCCAGGCGCTGGACGATAGGGAGAGCGCGGCTCAACAACTGCGTTGCAGCGTTTGAAATGCCCAAAAGGCTGGAAAGCTCCGTGAAACGCCGCGCGTCCGACGGGTCCAGGTACTGCGCCGCGTTCGCCGAACGAGCCACGAGGAACTGAAGCTCGGACACAGAACTTCCTTCCGGTCGGGACTCGACCAACGCAACGATGAGTCCAGCAAGCAACGCCTCTTCCTCGTTGCGAATCATCCCCAGCTCGGAGAACTGAGAAGTGACGGCTGGAGCAGCCAGCGGTACCTGAACAGGCGCGGCGCCAAGTTTGTCCCAGGCCTGTAACACCAAGCGCTGGGTACGGTACTCGCCGAACTCTCGCATCTCGCTGTTCTTGAGCACGCGGAAGGTTTCGCTGGGATAGTCGGGACCCATCACGTCGGCAGGGTCGAGGATGTAGCGCAGCTCGTCGCGGGTCAGGCCGTAGAGGCGGGCGTAGTAGGCGTCCAGCTCGGAACGCAGTTGAGCGCGGCGTGGGGGATTCCAGGCAAAAGGCTGATCACGTTCGGTGGCTGAGCGGGGGTCGAAGGCCGCAAGAGCGTCAGCCCAAGGCCGCAGGTCGTGGGCGGTAAAAGTGAGTTCGAGCACACGCGGAACGATGAAATCGAGGTCGGTTTTCTCAAAGTGCTTTGGAAGCAGCGTCGGGAACTGCTCGACGTAGCCAAAAGTCATGTTGGTGCCCCCCAGTTTCTGACGGACCACGTAGTCGAACGAGAGTGATGTCAGCATCCCAAGAAGTGCGGCGGCCAATTCAGGAGCGGTGGAGACTTGATAAAGCGGCATCGAATGCCCGACACCAAGCCTAGGCATCACCGAGGCGATGAAACTGCGTTCATCGGTGCTGCGCGCGATATTTCTGAATCCGAAGAGCCACTGTGGGCTACGTCGATCCAGCCACTCATCTATTAAGTCCAACAGCGCTTTCTCCATCGGCATCTGCTTGAATACCTGACCCATGGCTTCAAGTTCGCTATCGGACATGCGCGCATCGAGGTTCTGCAACGCCCATTTCGGGAACTCGGTCAGGGCCTGCTTGGTGGTAAGACCGGTACCCAACAGAGCTTTGGAGAGGGGCTCGAAACTGGCTTTGAGCTGCGCTTCGATGGAGGCGATATGGGGAAGAACACGCTTTTGCGAGCCCTCTGCTACCTCGAGTTCCCCTGTCGCGCGGGTGAACAACTCTCCAGCCACCCAGGCCGCGAGGGCCAACAACAGCTCGGGCAGCGCGCTGTCTTGCGTAGCTGCCTGGGCAGTCGCTGCATGCCACGCGAGCCAAGCACGCGCCACACGGGTCGGCACGCGCGCGACACGGGCCAGCACCTCGCGCTCAGGCACCCAGTAGCGCGGACGCACGGTGAAGGCGGGGTCGGCCTTCTGTACAGGGCTCGAGTCGACGGTCTCCAGGCCACCTGGCTTGTCGGGCGCCTCGACGTAGGTCGCCCAGCGGTGGTCAAATTGGTGAACCATCTTGGCTTCGTACAGCGCTACCAATCCTTCTCCCGGCAACGACTGAAACGAATCACTGTCGTCGGACATGTGCAGCATCCGTCCGAGTTCGATGCCCCATGGATTCGTGCTCGGTTCGTCGTCTCGAAGGAGAACAGGTGCAGCTCGATATAGCTTCTTGGTCAGTTCAGCGTCGCGCTTGCTGCGGAAGACCGGGCATGTACGGCTGTTCGGGTTGATGAGGGCGAACTCGTCCGGGGTGAGAAAGAAGCGGCGGCGTTCGTCGTTTAGATGTTCCGTCTTAGTGGCGAAACAAACGAACTCGGACTGCGTCGCGGCGCCAAGCGTCAACAGAGAAAACTTGTAACTGCGGTGGACGGAGGGAAACACCGCATCACTGTTTTCGAAATCGAACAGACTCGCCAGCCGGCTACCCGTTGCAACGTGGGAAAAGAACGCCGAGGTCGACTCGTCCGTGGCTATTCCGGTGGGTACTATGAACCCGGCACGGCCGCGCGAAGACGTCGCTTGCAGCAGGGTTTCTGCGAAAAGTGCATAGGTATTGACATCGCCAGCACCAGTCAGCACATATCTCCGGCTTTCGCGTGAGAAGTGCTTCGACACATCGGCAGCTCGATGCGCCAATGCGAACTCGTGATAAAGCGCCTGCTCGGTCGCGCTAGGGGGCTCAGCCCTTCCGCAGCCTCCAAATCGGGAGCTACGGTATGCAGCAACATGCCGCGCGCCAGCAAGCTGATGCGCCTCGTTCGTTCCGCCTTATTTTGGGCTTGCGCGATAAGTGGACTACGGTTCGCGAAAAACTCTTCTTCTTTGAGAGTCAACCTCTCCCATGGAGGATTCCCCAGCATCACTGAGAAGCCACCGGCCGCAGCTACCTGCGGAAAGGCCAGCCACCAATGAAACACGCCGAGCTGGCGACATATCGATTGGGCGGCGTCTTCCACCTCAGCCAGGGAGGGTTGATTGCTCAGCACACTCCATAGATGACTCGAAAGCGGCACCGTCGCCTTCGTCTCCGCCAATTTGGGCGTCAGAAAGGCTGCCACGAAAATATCAGCTACGCGCGCGAAGCCGCTATGGTGAGCTGCGGCATCGACCTCATGCCAAGCTTGGCGCTTGGCGGCCAAGTGTTCAGTAGTGTCATCGTCCAGTGTTTCAGCGGTCACGGCCTGGGCGACTAGGCCAGCTTGAGTCACCAAGTCGCCGCTGGCTATTGAACGCCAGCTCTTTAGGTCGGCTTTGTTCTGCTTCTTCAGTGCCGAAGCCACTGTCTTGTCATCGCCGGAAAGCGCGGCATAGGCTTCGTCGGGGATACCATCCTCCAACACCTTCGGGTCAAGCACACCGAGCAGCGCGTCACCTATGCGCAGGTGATGGTCGATGAAGCTCAACGGTCGGTCGGGCGAGTAGGCCTCCAGCCAAAGCGCCGTCTTGGTCAGCTGAATGGCCATGGGGTTCTTGTCCACCCCGAAAATGCAGTGGCTGACCACATCTCGCAGGGCATGGCGGTAGTCGACCGGCGCAGGGGCTCCGCCTTCCCGCTCCGCAGCGGCACGGTGCAGGGCCACTTCGTCAGCCAAACGCCGGGCTGCAGACAGTAAGAAGTGGCCGCTGCCGCAAGCCGGGTCGCAAATGGTCAGGCCAAGCAAGGCTTCTACAGGCCGCTCAGGGTTGGCGCGAACCGTATCCGCAATGACAGGCTCCAGCGCCGTCTTGATGAGTTCTTGAACCAAGCTGTCAGGCGTGTAGTAGCTGCCGGTCAGCTTGCGAGTGTTGCCTTTGGTGCTGCCTTCGCTGTCGCCATCGCCCACGAAGGCCAGACGAGCTGCTGAGGGCTGTGACAGCATCTGCAGGTCGGGCACCAGTTCCAGCAGGCTTTCGTAAACGCTGCCGAGCTCTTCCGGGCCCATGTCTCGGTAGTTGACGCGGGTCAGGCCGCCGTCGGCACGGAACCACCCCAACTGGAAAACCGCAGTTAGTAGCCAACGGTTTTCCAACTGTGTGCCATCGAGCCACGCGCATTGGTCCGCATCGAAGAGGCCACCGAGCGCGGGAAGACCCAGATGCGCTTCACCCCTTACCAATGAGCCGAAGGTGATGCCGAGCGCCTGCCACAGGTCGGCGTGCCGGTCGTGCTGGCTGCGCCGCACAGGCCCGCTCGCGCAGCCAAGTCATCGAATAGCCGGACAGATAGCGTTGCTGCACTTCAGGCGGCGCGTCGGGCGTGAAGATGAGGCGTCGCCCGCTGGTCTGATCGGTTCGGTCTTCGACCGTGGACAGAAAAAATGAGCCGATAGACCAAGCGGAGCAGTTCTTCAAAGAATGCCTGGCGACCCAGGGCACCATCCTCCCCGTCCATTCGTTGCAGGGCCGCCCGTAGCTCACTGTTAGCGGGATGCGAGAGGAAGCCGGTTCCAAGAGCACGCAAAGCATCGGCCACCTGAAAGCGCAAGTTGGTTCGCACGGTGACGCCCGCAGCTTGGCCCGTTGCTCGCCAGCGTTCCCACACGCAATTGGTCGGCTCACCCGGGGGCTGCTAAATCGGCTGGCGTGCGCCAGGAGCCAGAACGCGGTGAAGTCGGGGTGCAGCTCTTCAGTGAAGAGCGCTTCCAGATCTACCTCGATGTAGGCCGGCCGGGTTAGGCTGGGGTTGTCGCGCAGGATGCGCAGCGTCAAACCATTGGTGACAATGGCCCACAAAGAGGCATCGGAGGCATTGACGGCCTCTTGAGCCAGCATGTAGGGGCTGCGCCGGCGAACCTTGCCCGTGTCTGGGTTGGTTTCCCCGAAGCGCTCGGCCGCCGTATCCAGCGGCTGGTCATGCGCGGCGAACAACATGGGCACGCAGCCGCTCTCGGCGGCATGGCCAATGGCGTAGCTATGATCATTTTTTTCGATTGCCGCACAACGACCGATGTCTGAGAAGTGCAGCACTTCGCGCATCAAGGGCAGCAGCAACTCCCGGACGGTCACATCGTGGGCGTTGACGTCGGTGCGTCTGCGCAACGCCTTGAAGTCGTTCCACAGGCTCAGAGCAATCTTGAAGTCGCGCCCGATCTCATCGCGCAGTTTGAGGCCTTTAGATATCCGGTACTGCGCCTCCGTCTGCTCGGTTGAAGCCGGCTCGGCGAGGGTGGTCAGGCGGGCGAGCTCGTCTGCGGGGATGAGCCCACCTTCGATGCGGATCGCGCGGTAAGCCAGGGTGGTGATTTTCTTGCGCGCCATGGTGTCAGGCTCCCTCGCTATGGGCTGCAGCGGCAGGGACCAGCACGTAGACGCCCATCACATCCACCGGTAGGCTGGCGGTCACTTGGTAGGTGCCTTTGGCATCAGCCGCTTCGCGCACACGTCGATGGTCTTGCAGGAGATCCTGGGCGCGTGCCTTGGCAATGGCTTCCAGTTGCGGCTGCCATGCTGGCAATCCATCAAGCGCCGTTTGCAATTGACGGTCTCGCAGGGGGGCGGCATGTTGCGGGTGGCTTCGGAGCCCAACAGCTCGCGAGCCTGGTCGGCGGCCAGCAGCTCAAACGGGGTGGCACCTGCCGAAGCCACAGCCACGGACTCCTCGCAGAGAATGAGCCGGGTCTGGCTGCCGTGCGTGACGCTGAGCTGATGGCGCATCCGCAGCAGCAGCACGGTGGTCTTGAGCTGGACGTTGCCGACGAAGGCGGCGCCGGCTCGGGCGACTGAGCTGTCGTCACTCGCGCCGTTCGTGGCGTCGAGTGCCCTTTCGAGCAGCGTGTCCGCCAACACCACCACCAGCGGGTGGGTGCGGTGAATGAACAGCGCACCCTGTGCGGCGGGTTGATGAAAGTCGATGCGTAGCGTGCCTTCAATGCCCTCCGCACTAAGGCGTTCGCGAATGGGCTGCGGCAGGTGCTCGGTCAGGAGCTTGAAATGCCCGCGAACAATTTCCAGCGGTGCGCCCAGCTTGACGGCTGCGCGACTGACGAATCGCTCGACATCATCTTCGCCACCTAGTGCAGCAGCCGATTTGCGCCACTCAGGCAACACGTCCTCAGGCTTCAGACGACGTTGGGCAAAGATAGAGCGATTCAGCTTGGCCTTTTCTTTGGCGCTCTGCCATGCCAGTTCGATCTGTTTGGCTGGTTCGCCAAACAGATCGAACTGTGACTGTGCATTGATGGCCGTGCCCTTGCGCAGCAGCACAGCGTTCAGCAGCGCCTGGGTCAGCTTGCCCTCGTTATCGGGCATGGGCACCAGAACACCCAACTCCTTTCGGATGCTCTCGGCCTTGCGCAAGATGACCTGAAGCACGGCACCATCGACCGGGTTGTCTTCACCATACAGCATGGTGCTGCGAACTTCTCGAGCCTTCTGACCGAAGCGGTCCACTCGGCCTTCACGCTGTTCGTGACGGGTGGGATTCCAACTTAGGTCGTAGTGAACGACTGCCGTGAAAAGGTTCTGAAGGTTGACACCTTCGGAGAGACAGTCGGTTGCCACCAGGATGCGGGTCTCGCTTTCACCCAGTTGCTCGACAGCCGCTTCGCGCTCGCCAGGTGTGAGTTCCCCGGTCACAGCCTTGACCGTGGCGGACTTGAACTTGTTGCACAGGTAGGCTGCTAAGTAGTGTGCCGTGGCGATGTAGCGACAGAACACGACCGGCTGAAAGCCATCTTTCAGTAGCACTGTCAGGTGCTCCTGCAACTTGGCCAGCTTGGGGTCGTTTTGACTGCCGGCCAGTGCAGCGGCGGCGGCAATCAGTGCCTGGAGTCGTTGCGAGTCTTCGGTCTGCGCACCGGGCTCGATGTCGTCGATTGAGAGTGCGTCGTCCGCACCGTCCAGCACCCGATCACTGGCCTGCAGCTCCAACTCTTCAAGGGACAGCGTCTCGGCTTCAGCATCGTCCGCTTGAACACCATGCAGCCGTGTTCGCAGCGAATTGACGGCAGCCGCAGGCGACGACGAGATGCAGCGCAGCAAGGCCAGTGCAGCCCACCAATTCATGCGCTGCTCACGCAGGCCCTGCCCCTCGGCGCGTTCGACGAGCTCGCGAGCGTAGACCAGCACGTCATTAAACAGTTGTCCCCAGGCACCGGTCAGGCGGTAGGTTATCTCAGCCGTCCTGCGGTCCGGGAACATGGACGAGTCTTGCCACTCAGCAATGTCGGGCCGGCGCCGTTGGACGAAATGGCGCGACAGCGCCTCGCGCAGGTCGCTACGCTGGGTGCTCGGCAGGTCCTTCAGCAGCGTAAAGTCCGTACGCAACAGACCCAAGAGATTGAAGAACGCTTCTTCGTCGCCGCTGTGTGGCGTGGCCGTCAGCAGCACCATGTGGCGGCCGGCGTCCTCGGCCAGCCCCTTGAGGAGCTGATAGCGTTGCTGCCGGCCTTGACCGCCCTGGGTGCAGGTATGCGCCTCGTCCACGATGACGAACTCGGGGCAGAAGCGCTGAAAGGCCTCGCGTCGGCGTTCGGACTTGATGTAGTCCAGGCTCACCACGGTGAAAGGATGCGCGTCGAACAAAGACGTGCCAGGGGGCAGATCACGCTCCAGCCGGTCGGCGGTGTTCGAGCGCACCACCATCGCGTGGATGTGGAAGCGCTCGGCCAGTTCACGCTGCCATTGCTCACAAAGATGAGGCGGGCAGAGCACGGCAAGACGCTGGACCTCGCCGCGGTCAAGCAATTCACGGGCGATGAGAGCTCCCTCGATGGTCTTACCGATACCGACGTCGTCAGCAATCAGAAGACGCACCGTGGGCAGCTTCAGTGCCATCAACAGCGGCACGAGTTGGTAGGCGCGTGGTTCAACAGCGATGTTGCCGAAGCTTCGGAACGGGCCCGCACCACTGCGCAGTTTGAGCTGCAAGGCATCCAGCAGCAGCTGGCTGGCCGAGTGATTACGGGCCTGACCGACCGTGGGCCAAGGAAAGGTTGCCGGTTGAACCGGCAGGCGCTCCAAGGGCAGGAAGATGAGGGTTTCGTCGCGCTCACCGCCGCTCAAGGGGCGCAGGTGCAGCGTGCTGGTGTCGGACTCGGGCAGCACGATCCACTCGCGGCCACGAGCGGCAATCAGGCTTCCCGGAAGGAACTCCGGCAGGGGTACATTCATATCGATTCAGTTCTTGCCGGGACCAAACAGGTCCGTGTTGTTCTTGAAGATGTCGGGCCATGCCGTGGTCTCTTTGGGAAACCTCACGACCAGGTAGCCCAGTTCATCGAGCTTGCGATTGATGTCGGCGTCCTTCTGCTTCTGGCCTTCAGCATCATGATGGGGGCCGTCGATGAAGACAGCCAGATGGAGGTCGTCGTAGAAGAAGTCCGCGCAAGTGCCCGCAGTGGCAATCGTGTGTTGGCCGCGGTCCGGCTTGCGGTGGCCGTTGTCGCTGACATGGGCAAGCCATGCCTGCTCCAGGCTGCTGCCAGCCGTGCGTGACAGCTCAGCGTCGTGCTGCTCAGGCGCACGGCCTTGTGTACCTTGTTCGGTGCTGGCCAACGTCAGTCGACAAAGGATGTCCAGCAGCAGGCCGCCGGCATCCTTGTCTTTTCGGTCGATGAGCGTGTGGTCCGGCTGGTTGTAGTACGAGAGCAGGCATCGGTAGCAACCTGCCTCGCACAGCGGCTGACCGTCGGTATCACGCTCCTCTTCCAAGGTCTTGCGCAGCCAGGGCTGCCCAGGTTCGGGTGGCAGGAAGTGCATGACCTCCAGCGCCTTGGCAGCGATTTCAGCCATCGCCGTGGGCTCCGTTGCCAGACGCGTCAGCACGCCTGCACCACCCTCTGCGGCCTCGAAAAAGAGGATGGACTGACGGTTGTCACGCGTTGGGAGGGGCTCAGCCATCAGCTCGCTCTCTTCGAGCTGGTACAGCGCCTCGATGCCACGTTTCAAGGCATATTGCAGCGTGGTCAGCGTCTCTGCAGACAGAACACCGAGCCGGTAGTGCGGTCGCACGATGAGGATATTTCGGCGGTCTTCAACGTAAGGAACGATCCGCTGCGGCGGTGTCTTGTCGGGTGGGGCATCGCCTTCCGCCTCAGAGTCACCGCTGCCGTCGTCAACGCCGCCAACCCAGTGGCCCGTGACTGGGTTCATCATGAAGCCTTGAATGGCTTTCTCTTTGCGGCGGCGCCAGCCGAAGTTCATGCGCCACACCGTAGCCGCAGGGCCGTATTGCAGTTCCAACAAGGGGCCTTGGTCGTCACTCGCGATCGTCGTCACCATCTGCAACTTGCCGTCTGATTCGGCGAACTGCAACGTGGTTTGCATCTCGTAGCCTTGTCGAACACGTTCTTCCTCGTTTGCGGTAATGCGCTCGGCCCGCTTGGTGGAGACGTTCTCGATTCGGTAAAGGTTCTTGACCTCCTGGGCACCGTCCAGCGATGCGCCGCAGGAAACACAGCGGTCAGCATCGCGCTGTGAGCGGAAGTGGCCGTAGCCGCACGCGGGGCACAAGCGGGCAACATCCGTCGGCAGGCGTGCGCCGTCACTGACCTGATCTTGCCCCGTAATGGTCAGCAGGGCCTTGATGACCCTGTACTGGCTGCCTTCGTGATAGATGAGGCTGTAGGGGCCGAACTCGCCAAGTGCCAGGAAGCGTGGGCGTGACAGGAAACTCTCGCGGCCGATATGACCGCGACGTGCAGGCAGATAAGCCAGCAGTGGCAGCCGCGGGAAGTTGTAGCCGGGCAAGAAGCCCTGGCTGGCCATGTAGCGGTAGGTGTAGAAGTCGCTGTTGAAGGCGCTGTCACCGGCCAGCAGCAGGTCACGCTGCTTGCGGGCTTCGTTGTGGCGTTGTTGGGCCTCACGCCGTTCGCGCTCGCTCGCTGCGGGATTGTTTTCGATCTTGAAATTCAAGTCGATGGCCTGGGCCGTGGCACGATAGAGGTCGCGCCAGCGCTGCAGGGCCGCATCGAACTCGATGTATGAACGCTGGAAGACGGTTTCGGCCCAGGCGTCGCTGAACCACGGTGCACGTTGCGGCGTGAGCTCGGTCTTGAGCATGCTAAGGACCTTGAGGCCTCGCGAGTGCGCTCGCTTTTTCGCATCGGGTTTGTCCAAGTCCGACGCCATCTCTTCCGTCACAGGAAGGGACTCTGGCTGGTTCATATCCAGCAAGTCGCGTACGCTGTTGCCAAGCTTCTTGCCGGTTTCTGCCAGCCAGATGGCATGCATGTGGCTCTTGATGAGTTCCAGGTTGGCCAGGTCGAGCGTCGGCGCGTTCACTTGACCATGAACCATCCGGACGGGGTCGCGGAAGTAATACTGATCGTGTGGGCTCTGGGCGGCACAGTAGGTAATGACCAACGCTGGCTGCCCTGCCCGGCCAGCTCGGCCACTACGCTGTGCATAGTTCGCCGGTGTAGGCGGGACGTTGCGCATGTACACCGTGTTCAGTGACGAGATGTCGACGCCCAGCTCCATCGTGGGCGAGCAAAACAATACCGGGAGCCATTCAAGGGGCGTGCCGTTCTTGTTCTGCCATTCCGTTCGGTCTTTCTCGGTGAAACGGAACCTGGCCTCGCGCTCCATCCGGTCGTCCTGCTCGACTTGAGCGGTGTGCTCGCGAGCTTCGAAATCGAAGAGCTGGTGAACCGGGCTGTCAAGCAGGTTTGCGATGTTCTTGTAGAGGCCTCTGAAGAATGTGTTGTCATTGGCCTGACGCTGGCTTGCACCCGAGCCCGGCGCCCAGACCAACGCAGTGCCATTCAGTTGCCAGCCGGTGAGACCGACATCTGTATCTTCTTTGCGGACCAGTCCATAGGATTCGGCGGCCTTCAGCAGTGCAGCGATGACATCCGGGTATGTTTGGTCATTGACCTGCTTGTAATACGGATTGGCGCCGCCCCAAGTGCTACTCTTGCGCAGGTCCCTGCCCAGCCGGGACCGGCTGGAGCCGATGACGAGAAAGTCATCCAGATTGACACGGCGCCCCCTGCGGTCGCTTTCTTCCTTGGGCCGGCTCGTGACGAACCACTTCGCAGGCTGTGGGCGCTCGTCCTCCGTGAAGCCCCATGGCTCGCACAGATTGGCGTAGCTTTGCGTACGGAGCTGGTCCAGTTCGGTGCGGTCAAGGTAGCGAGTGGCGATACACAGCCCCTGCCGCATGAAATCGAACAAGGCGCGCAACACGAAGGCGCGTTCGCTCGGCTTGGCGGCTTGCAGCACCGGCGGTGCATTCGCCCACTCGGCGGCATCGGCGGCTAGGTCGTCAATGTCCTGGTAGTCGATACGCACCAGCCCCAACTGTTCCAGATTGGGGTTGTTGAATCGCCAACCACGACGCAGATCGAAGTAGCTTCGGTAACCAAGGATGCCGCGCATGGCCTCCTGAACTTGCCGTCTAGTGTTGCCCTTGACCTCGGGCTGCTGCATGAATTCCGACCGGACAGCGAAATCATCGCGGTGGAAGCCGAGCGCTTCGAAAACCGCATTGGCGACCTCCTTCTCGCTCAGCACGTTGGACGGGGCCTTGTTAACGGCCGACAGGAGCGCAGCGCGGGTCAACAGGACTTGCAGAAAGTCGTTGAAGTGACCGGCCTGAAGAGCGGCATCCTGGCGGTTGTCCGAGAAACCCAAGACTTTCTTGGCATCTGCCGAGAGCTGCTGGTCTTGCTCGTACAAGTAGCGCAATGCCGACAATGTCAGCATGGTCGTGGCAGAGCTGCGTCCCTCGCCCGACAACGAGGTCAGACGCAGCGCGTCCTTGCCAGAGGTAGCGTGGGCAGTGCCACATGCGAGACAGAAACGGAACGCGCCAGGGATGAACCACGCGGTGAGCCCGAGTTCTGTCGTTGTCACTCCGTCCGCACGGACATTGACGGATTGCGGAATGAACTTGCGTTTGTCGGATTTGACGCGCCACTCACCGTCCACGCGCTCTTCCACCCAGCCCTCTGGGTAGCGTTCGGGGTCAGAAGGGTCCCATCCGTCCAGACTGGGGAGCAGGAAGCCGAACTTGACTTGATCGTCGCCATGTTGGCGCTCCTCAATGCTGCGAGCATTGAAAGTTCGACCTTCCGGACTTTCAGCATCCCAGACAGGCAAATATTCCTGTCCACAGTCTCGGCAGAAATGGACGTGGTAGTAGCGGCGAAATCGGTCCTTGTCGCCTGACACGTACTGCTGGCCATCGAGCGTGATGGCGCGGTGACGCGGTGCCTCCAGCGTTGCGTAAACCTTGCCGCCACCAGCGATGAATTGGTGCAGCTTGAACGCGAACAGCGACTTGCCCGACTCGTCAGTGACCGCGTAGGCCAGCAGCATGAAGCGTTGGAGGTAGTCAAGACAGGTGTCCGTCGTCTCGCCTGACGCCTCGTGCAAAAGCCTGGCGGCTTCTGCGAGTGTGCGCGGACGAGCGCGGCGCGGCTTGTCGCCTTCATAGGTCAACCCCAGCGTCAGTTCTACCCATACGGAGACTGGGTGTGCTGCGAGCGTCTGGAAGACGGATCCTGCGGGTACACCAGCGCGAATAGCGTCTCCAAGCCTTCCCGCAACAGTGGTCAGCGTATCCTGCTCAGGCGTCGTCCTGCGCAGCGTTTCGGTGATGATGTTCCGGTCTGGGATGCTGGTGCCGAACAGGCGAGAGGCGACACCGGCGACGACGGCATTGCGCGCCATCTGAGTACCCTCGGTGGCCATCGTTGCCGATGTGCCGATGCAGATGAGGCTTTCGGCCAGCGCCTCCCTTACGCGGCGAACGAGCAGCGCAACGTCTGCGCCCTGCCTACCACGGTAGGTGTGCAGTTCGTCGAGTACGAGGAAGCGCAGACCCTTGGCGTTGCGCATCACCGCCTTGTCGATATCGTTCTGCCGGGTCATCAGCAGTTCGAGCATCATGAAGTTAGTGAGCAGGATGTCGGGCGGATTCGCAGCCATGGCCTGCCGCTCTTCGTCGGACTCCTGCCCTGTGTAGCGCCCGAAGGTCACTGCCCGTTCGCCCAGGGCTGACCCCAAAAACTTCTTCAATTCTTCCAACTGCGAATTGGCCAGCGCGTTCATCGGGTAGATGACGATGGCCCGCGTGCGCGGCTTGGGATCGACTGCTTTCGCCTTCAGGCAGGCATCAACGATGGGGATGAAATAGCTCAGGGACTTGCCGGAGCCCGTCCCGGTGGTCAGCACATAGCTCTCTCCCGCTGCAGCCAAGCTGATGGCTTCGGCTTGGTGCTTGTGCAGGGGAAGCGAGACCCCCTTCGACGAGGCAGTTTTTCCGAGACGAAAGATGTCGGCGCATTGAGCGTTTAGCTGACCAGCTGCAACGAACTCATCGACCGTCCCGCCCGATTTGAAGTTTGGGTTGATTTGGATGAGCGGCTCTGGCCAATATTTTTGACTGGCGTACTGGCCATCCACATAGTCGCGAATGTCATCCGCGCGAATGCGCGTGAAGCTACGAGTGAACTGCTCGTACTCACTAACGATGTGCTCTCTGAACTCGAAGACATCCATGTCGGCTCCTTGTATGGCTCAGCGGCTCTCAGCCCGCTTGACTTCTGGGTTCACTCCTTGCGCACGGCAGTGCTGTCTGACCAGCACTTCGATGAAGTTGGCAATCGTTCGTCGCTCCTGCTCGGCCGCCATCCGAATTAGTTCCTTTAGCTCAGGCGTAACCCGGAGGTTGAGGGTTTCGGTCTTTCGTTCCATGGCTTAGCTCGTCAAAGGATGTACCGCAAATGTAACGCGGAAAGTAAGTACTTGTCAGCTGTGACGCCTGAATGCTTGGGCAAGCATGAGACTTGAAGGCCCTTACGCATCACTTTTCCGGCGCTCTCACCGATGTGGCCCTGCCGGCGGCGCCTGACGTCGCCGGCCGGTTCACCGTGGCAGCAACAGCGCTCTGCTGACTGCCCCCATCACTGCGATAACAGGGAGGCCTTGAAAACTGTCAGAAACTACGTCATACTTCTACCACCTCTAAAGTTATCGCCATGCAGACCCTCGCCAAACAAGTTCTGGAGCACGCCGCCGGATTGCCGGAAGGCTCGCCCTTGGTCGCCAAGGAACTACTGCACCTAGGCAACCGGGCCGCCGTGGACCAGGTTCTGTCTCGGCTTGTGCAGCGGGGCGCCCTGCTTCGCGCGGGCCGCGGCATTTATGTCCTGCCGGTCGAGAGCCGCTTCGGTTCCCGTGCGCCCTCGACCGCCAAGTTGGTCGAGGGGCTGGCCAGTCAGCGCGGGGAAACCATCGTGTCGCATGGCGCGTCCGCCGCCAACGCGCTCGGGCTCACGACCCAGGTGCCGATGCGGTCCGTCTACCTGACGTCCGGCCCCAGCCGCAGCCTGAAGCTGGGCGCCCAAACCGTGGAGTTGCGGCATGCACCGGTGTGGCAGCTGATCTTTCCTGGCCGCGCCGCCGGCGATGTGGTGCGGGCGCTGGCATGGCTCGGGCCGGAAAAGGCCGGCGCCGCGCTGCGGGCGCTGCGCGCCAAACTGCCGCCGGCCGAGATGAAGGAAGTGGCGTCGGCGCGTGCGCGCCTGCCGACTTGGATGGCGCAGGAGGTGAGCGCGCTGGTACCGCATGGCTGAGTTCTTCGAACTGTCTGCCGATGAGCGTTTGGAGGCTCTTGTCCAGGCCGCCGACGCTTCTGGCCGCCCTCCCCACCTGTTGGAAAAAGACGTTTGGGTGGTGTGGTCCCTGCAACATCTCTTCGCCACGCCCTATGCGCCGCATCTCGTCTTCAAGGGCGGCACATCCCTCTCGAAGGCCTATGGCGTCATTCAGCGCTTCTCCGAGGACGTGGACCTCACCTACGACATCCGCGCCATCGCTGGTGATCTGATCGGCGATGCGGGCACGCCACTCCCGGCCAGCAAGAGCCAGGTGAAGAAGTGGAGCAAGGAGATCCGCGCCCGTCTGGCTGAATGGGTGGCCACCGAAGTCGTTCCGCGGCTCCAGCATGACCTTGGGCAGCATGGCCTGCCCGCCACGATCCGCACCGAAGGCGACAAAGTGTTCATCGACTACACGCCCTTGACCTCGGGAACGAGTTATGTCCCGTCTGCAGTCATGCTCGAATTTGGCGCGCGATCCACCGGCGAGCCTTCCGAACTGCGCTCCGTTCACTGCGATGCAGCCGCACACCTGCGGGGCGTCGAGTTTCCCGAAGCGTCGCCACAGGTGATGCGTGCCGAGCGGACCTTCTGGGAAAAAGCCACTGCGATTCACGTCTTCTGCGCGCAAGGTGCCTTTCGAGGCGGGGATAGATTCGCTCGCCATTGGCACGACGTGACGCGGCTCGATGCCGCCGGCTTCGCCGACTCGGCGATCGCAGATACGGAGCTGGCGAAGGCTGTGGCCGATCAAAAGAGCATCTTCTTCGTGGAGAAGAACCTGGACGGTGGACTGATCGACTATCACACCGCAGTCGCGGGCGGTCTTCGCCTCGTTCCCGACGACGACGCCTTGGCCAAGTTGGCCGCCGACTACCAGCACATGATCGACGATGGTTTGTTCCTAGAGGAGGTCGAGTCGTTCGACGCGCTGCTCCATCAATGCCGCGCGATTCAAGAGAAGGCGAATGCGGCATGAGGCGTGGGGATGATCGGTCATCCTAGAGCCGTTGATGCACAGCGGACAAACCATGGCCGACATGTCTTCTATTGAACGGCGCAAGCTGGAGCGATTGCTCCGCATGGCTAGCGGTTATGAGCTCGATTCCTCGGGCCCGACCTTCAGTGAGTTCTTTGAAGAGCGCACTCGCCGCGATGTCAATGCTGCGGTCTGGGGATGCGCCAGCGGCGTGACGCCGTGCCGAAGGGGGCGAATATCGGTGCTGTCCGGTCTTCCGTTTACCTCTTGCAATTGCCGAGTCGCCGAGTGGCTACGTGACGTTCATCCTGACCGACTGTACCTACGGCGGTGGGGCGACCTCCAGCAGAATCGACGACGTCCTAGACAAGCGCCGCTGAAAGACCAAGAAGAGAGATGGATTCGACCGAGAGACAGGCGATGGACTATCTGACTTCGCTCGGTCTCGGGCAAGTTCAGTATGAGCCGCATGGGAATATCCCTCCTGACTTCCTGATCGATGGACGCATCGCCGTAGAGGTACGTCGCCTCAATCAAAACATCGTGACGGCCACCGGAAAACTGCAAGGGATGGAGAAAGTTCACTACTCGATAGTCCCTTGGTTCAACAAGGAGCTTCCCAAGTTGGGGCCCGGTCGAGACGGACAATCCTGGTACGTGTCACTAAAGTGGCGCAGGCCGCTATCCGACTTCAAGCAGCTCCGGGAACCCATTCTTCGTGCCCTCCGAGAATTCAAAATAACCGACAGTGGTCAACCGACCTGCTTTCAAATTCATCCGAATTTTGAGCTGAGCCTGAATCCTGCCGGGCGAGCATACGAAGCATTCTTCTGCTTGTCGTCGATCAGTGACCTCGACGCAGGCGGACCTATCGTTTCTGAGGCAGTTCGGAACGTACAGCTCTGCATGTCCGAGAAAGAGGCAAAAATCGAGCAATATCGATCGCTGCACCCCGAATGGTGGCTGGTTCTTGTGGACACCATGTTTTTTGGCCTGACGAGCGCGTATTGGGGCGAGGTACGCAACAACTTGCTTCTACACCGAGATAGGTACAAGTGGTCCAAGGTAATCATCCTGGGAGACAACCTCCCTTCTGCCTTTGAACTCTATTGAGCCGCAAGCTTGAGCCGCATCGCCTTGAACGCTCGATCCCGTTCGATGAACGCAGCGAGCATGTGTGGAATCAACGCAACTGCATCAACCGGTTCGCCGTGCGCTTGGCTATGCAACTGCGCGTACCGTTCAAGTTGCTGCTTCAAGTCGGCAGGCAGGGTTACTGTGAGCTTGGTGGTCTCAGCCTTCGGCAAAGGACCAAGCCGCAGCTTATTCGTGCTCATTGTCCAGATCCCTTTTGGAAGAACAGCGGCTGGTACGGCCGCAAGATGAGGTCTTTGCTCACCATTACCCGCACCGGAAACCCCGGCCGGATCGTCAGTGTCGGCTGAATGCTCGCATTGCGCTTCGTGATCTCCTGCCCCGCCTGGTTCACCGTGTCCTGCGCCCCCTCGCGCACGGCGATCACGAGGCGATTGCCGTCCTGATCCGTCCGGCTCTGCGGTGCCGCCAACTCGGCCCCCACGCCAAGCAGCGTCGACAGCGCCGCACCGGCGAGGATGCGGTTCCAGTGCCAGTCGACACTGTCCTCCAGCCCGGCATAGCCAGCGGGATCAATCCCCGGCAACCGGTCCAGTGCCACCGACGACGTGTCCGGCAGAATCAGCCGCGTCCACACCAGCAGCACGCGCCGCTGCCCGAAGGTCACCTGGCTGTCGTAGCGCCCGATCAGCCGCGACCCCTGCGGAATCAGCAGATGGCGCCCGGTGGCTGTGTCGTAGACCGCCTCGGTCACGGTGGCGATCACCTGCCCCGGCAGGTCGGAGTTGATACCCGTCACCAGCGCGGCCGGGATAACGGTGCCCGCCATCACCTGATACGGCGAAGCCGGCAATTGCAGGCTCCCGGGATTGCGCGTGGCCGTGTCACCGGCCTTCGCAAGAAACGCTTCCTTGCGGTCCTGGCGGTTCTGCGCCACCACAGGATCGGCCGGCGAAGCCACGGCTGGGCTCATCGCGCCCAAGGGATTGAACGGCTGCTGACCCGCCGACGTCCCAGACACATTGGCGGCAGTTGCGGACATGGCGTGCTCGGCAACAGCCCCCTGCTTCGCAGCAGCACCCTCGCCACTGCGCCGGAAGAACACCGAGGACCGCGCCGCCTCCTCGGCCGCCAACTGCTCGGCCTGCGCCGGATCGACGCCCTGCGCCCTCCCCTCCACCGGCTGCTGTGCCTTAGCTATGGCCGACCCGAGGTCTCCCGGCAATGGCGGCCCCAGCACCGGTGGCGCCGGCTGCAACGCCGGCGGCATCCCGGCATAGTCCTTCGGCAACTGGTCCAGCCCATCCGCGCGCGCCACGCGGTCGACGTTGTACAGCTCGGCGGCCGGATTGCGCTCGCGTCTCTGCGACTGCAGCGACCACATCGTGCCGCCGAGCACCGCCGCAGCCAGGGTGCCGGCGCCGACGGCCAGCATGCGGCGGTTGAGCCGCACCACCGGCCGCGGCTGCGCGCGCAGGGCCACCGTCTCCGGCGCAACCTTGGGCGGGACCTGGGACGATTCGGGCGGCAAACTGTCTTCCGCACTCATGACCCATCGCTCCGTGCACCCTGAACGCTGCCGCTCGCGCCATCCGTGCGCTCGATACGCACCACCTCGGCCTTGCCGTCCTTGAAGCCGCCTAGCCGCAGCTCCGCCGCGCCGAACAGCCGGTCCACCACGTAGTACGGCGAGCGGAATCGATAGTTCACGAGCTGCCCATCGCCCTGCGGCCCGATCAGGAACAGCGGCGGCAGCTCACCCTGCGCGATGCCGCCCGGGAACTGGATATAGACCTTCTGCCCGTCGTCGAAGGCGCGCAGCGGCTTCCAGGACGGCGCATCGCCGCTGATCGCATAGCGGAACCGGATCTGCTCCACCGACAGGCCCGAATCCACCGGCGCCGCTACTTGCGCGTCCCTCGCCTGCTTCTGCAACGCCAGCATCCGGTCCTTCGGATAGTCCCAGGACACCGACGCCATCCAGGCCTGCGGCGTCGAGGACAGTTCGAGCAGGTAGGTGCGCCGGTTCGTCGTGACGACCAGGTTCGTCTTCAGTCCCGTGCGCGTGGGTTTCACGAGCACGTGGACACGCTGGCTCACTCCACCGCCGCTGACCGTGTCGCCCACGATCCAACGCACCGTGTCGCCGGCCGAGACCGCCACCAGCTCCTCGCCCTCCTGCAACGCAATGACGGTCACGCGGCCCGGACTCGTGTAGACCTGATACAGCGCGCCGTCCGCATACGGCCAGACCTGGATCGCGTTGACGTAGCCCTCGCGCGTGGGCACGACGCGGGCCTCCTCGTTGGCCCGCGAGACCCGCACCTTCTCGTCGGCGGGTTCCGGGGCCGGCTTGGCTTCCTGCGCGCTCGGCAGCGCCTTCATCTGGCCGGGCAGCGGCAAAGGCTTCGGCATCTCCACCACCTCGACGGGCGGGGCCGGCTCGGGCACCGGCCGCGCGGCGGCGGCCACCGGCTCGTCCAGCGAGATCGCCGGCGGTGCCTTGCCCTGCGTGGCACAGCCCGCGACGACCGCCACTACGCTCAGCAGGATCGGCGCAGATACGCCTCTACGGAAATCAGTCTTCATGGCTTGGTTCCTTTCGCTGTGTCCGTCGCATCGAGCTCGCGACTCCAGGACAGACCGTTGACGTAGATGCCCAGCGGGTTCCTTCGCAGCCGCTCCTCCGTTCGCGGCGCCTGCAGCACGATCGCCAGCACCGCAGTCCAGCGCTCCAGCCCTGCCGCTTCGCCGTTGACGTAGCGTCGCTCCGTCCAGCGCACCTGGAACGACGAATCGCTCGCGCGCACCACGCTGTTGATCTGCACCGCCACCGAGCTCTCCCCGATGCGCGAGAACGGATCGTTGGCGCGTGCGTAGTCGTTCAGCGTCGCGGCGCCGCGGTCCGTCGTGTACTCGTAGGCCTCGAGCCAGTTCTGCCGCACCACGATCGGATCGATCGACAGCGAGCGCACGTCGGTGATGAAGCGCGCCAGGTGGTGCGCGATCTGCGCGTCGCTGGGCTTGTAGGGCGTGGCGGCCTCGCCGACCGCGCGCACCTGGCCGGCGCTGTCGACCTCGACGACATAGGGCGTCACGATGGACTGTGCCGAGCGCCAGACCAGCCCGCCGGCCATCAGCAGGGCCAGCGAGAGACAGCCGAAGGCCATCAAGCGCCAGTTCTTCGCCTGCACGCGCGCGCTGCCGATGCGCTGGTCCCAGACCTGCGCCGCGGCTTGATAAGGGGTCACGGGCTCGGGCGTGTCCGAGTACCGCACCTGGGGTCGCTTGAATCGCATGGATGGTTTTCCTCAGGAAGCCGGATCAGGCGCTGGCGTCGTCGCGGAGGCTCGGGCCGGTGCCGCTGCCACCGTGATCGCCCGAGCGCAGCACGTGCGCCGTCGTCGAGGCCGCATGGCTCAGCTGCTGCTTGCGGCGCATCTGCTTGGCCCATGCCGGTTCGGGGGTGGTCCGCCAGGCTCTTCCGAACCGGTAGATGCCACATTCCCCGCAGTCGCAGGCGCTGCGGCATCGGTCACGAAGTTCGCCACGCGCTCCTTCACGGCCCTGGCGCCGGACGCGACTCGCTGGCCGACGGTGCCGGCACCGGTTTTCGCGAGATGGGCAAGGCCGGCACCGGCCGCGCGCACGCCACCGCCACTGGATGCCGCCGCGCCCGCCTGGTAGGCCGACTTCGCACCGGTCGCCAGGCCGCTGGCCGAACGTGCGGCCGCTGCGCCGCCGCCGATGGCCGCACGCGCCGCGCCGGGCGCCATACGCGCCCCGGCGGCCACGGCCGAACCCGCACTCGCCACGGCCGCGCCACCAGCGACCGCCAGGCCCACCGCACCCAAGGCTGTGCCCGCCACCGCGCCGGCACCAAGCTGCGGCGCGCCCGACACCAGGCCCGTCGCGATCCCCGGCCCGAAGATCCCCAGGCCCAGCATCGCGAGCGCCGCCAGCATGATCGTCAGCGCATGGTCGATGGACGGCTCGGCGCCGGGCGGCGTGCGGAACTCCGCGAAGAGTCCGGTGCCGATGCCTACGATCACGGCCAGCACCAGCACCTTGATGCCCGAAGACACCACATTGCCCAGCACCTTCTCCGCCAGGAACGCGGTCTTGTTCCACAGCGCGAAGGGCACGAGCACGAAGCCCGCCAGCGTCGTCAGCTTGAACTCGATCAGGGCGACGAAGAGCTGCACCGCGAGCACGAAGAAGCTCACAATCAGCACGAGCCAAGCCAGGAACAGCACGGCGATGGTGTCCAGATGGGCGAAGGTCTCGGGAAAGCCCGTCATCTCGCCGATCTGCTCCATGATCGGCCGGCCCGCCTCGATGCCGACCTGCGCAAGCCGGCCCGGCTGCAGGAACTGTGCCTGTGTCAGGCTGGAGCCCGACGCCACCAGGCCGAGCCCGGCAAAGGAGCGGAACAGGACCCCGGCGAGCTGGTTGAAGTGGCCGATGATGAAAGCGAACGCCCCCACATAGAGCACCTTGCGGATCAGCCGAGCGATCACGTCGTCGCCCTGCCCCGTCGCCTGGCTCATGGCCCAGAACAGCCCGGCCAAGGTCATGTCGATCACGACCAGCGTGGCCGTGAGGAACGCCACCTCGCCGTGCAGCAGCCCGAAGCCCGAATCGATGTAGCGCGAGAAGACGTCGAGGAAGCGGTCGATGACCGCGACATCGTCCATCGCGTCAGTCCTTGGCGCCCGCGTCGGCCGGCGGCGACGCCGGTGCGGCCGGCGGCGGCACCGGGTCGTTCGCGTACGGCGACTGGCCCCCGCTCATGAAGCGCTGGCGCGTGGCCTCGGCCACCGCATGGCACTGCGCGTCGCCCATCCGGGCATGGTCGGCCTTGCACTGCGCGCGCAGATCCTTCAGCCGCTCGGGATTGGCAACGAGGGATTCGACGGACTCGATCGCGGGCTGGGCCGGCTCGGACTTGCCGCAGCCGGCGAGCACCAGCGCCAAAGCGGCTGTGGTGATGAGAAACAGATTCTTCATGGACGTCCCCTCAGCTGCCATAGAAATTCACGTTGTAGGGCGTGTACGGGGTACCGCTGCCCATGAAGCGCCGGCGCACCTCGCGTGCGCGCTCCTGGAACCGCCACCTGCCGCGCCTGCTCCAGCGCCGCGGCCCGGTCCTGCGTGATCTGCAGCTGCTGCGCCTGGATCGCCTGGCGCGACTGCAGCGCCAGCAGCTGGTTGGTCGCCTGCATCGCCTGCAAGGCGCCCGTGGCGGACTGGCTGCGGTTCACGAGATCGGTCAGCGCCCGCTCGTCGGCGGTGAAGTTCTGCATCGCCTGCGACTGCACCTGCGTCGCGGTGCGCAGGGCTTCCAGCGAATTGCGCCAGCGCTGGCGCGCATCGCCAGCCATCTGCGCACCGGAGATCGCCGCAGAAAACGACTCGGGGTAGAGCCGCTTGAATTCGTCCTCCATGCGCGAGACGTTGAAGGCCAGACCCTGCGCCTGCTGGATCAGCTGGTTCGTCGCCGCCAGCGTCGACTTGAGCTCGGACAGCGCACTGAAGTCCAGGCCCTGAAGGTTCCTCGCCTGGTTGCGCAGCATCTGCGCCTCGTTCTGCAGCTGCTCGACCTGGTTGTTGATCTGCTCCAGCGCGCGAGCCGCGGTCAGCATGTTCTGGATGAAGTTGGACGCATCGAACACGGTGTCGCCGACGCCGAAGATGGCATGCGCCGGCGGCGCCACGCCGAAGGCGATCGCACTGATCGCGACCAGCGCGGCGATCCGGGGTTTGAAGGAAGACGGGAGGTTCATGGCATTTGCTCCTGCAGGGTTGAGGAAGAAAGAGTTGGAGATGCAGATGGAAACGACGGAATGAGGTCGGCCGCCCAGCCGAGCCCGCGGTGTCGCAGCCAGGCCGCCGCGAAGACCGAAGGCATCCGCGCGAACGGCGACGCCTCGACCGAGGCCTGCACGCGGTCGATCTCGCGCTGGTCCTCGGGCGAGGCCGCACCCGCAAACGCCAGCGTCACCGGCCCGAGCCCGAGCTCGAAGACCCGGTTGCCCAGACGCGACTGGTAGTAGTAGTCGCGCTTGGGCTGCGCCGTGGCGACGATCTCGATCTGCCGGCGGTTGAGCCCGAAGCCCTCGTAGATCACGCGGATCTGCGGCTCAGTGGCCTGCGGGTTGGGCAGGAAGATCCGGCTCGCGCAGCTCTCGACGATCGCAGGCGCGATGCTGGAGTTCTGGATGTCCGCGAGCGACTGCGTCGCGAAGATCACCGAGACGTTCTTCTTGCGCAGCGTCTTGAGCCACTGGCGGATGCGCGCGGCGAACACCGGGTCGTCGAGGAACAGCCAGGCCTCGTCGAGGATCAGAAGCGTGGGCGCGCCGTCGAAGCGCTCGTCGAAGCGCGCGAACAGATAGCCCAGCACGGCCAGCACGGCCGCCTTGCTGTGCATCAGCTCTTCCATCTCGAAGCATTGGATGGAGGAGGCTCCCTGCCGATCCCCGTCCGCGTCGAGCAGCCGCCCGTGCGCACCGCCGAGCACATAGGGCGCCAGCGCCTGGCGCAGGGCATTCGACTGCAGCAGCACTGCCAAGCCCGTCATCGTGCGCTGCTCGGGCGGCGCGGTGGCGAGGCTGGCCAGCGCCGACCACACCATCTCCCGCTCGGCCGGTCCGACCTCGAGGCCCTCCTGGCGAAGCCGTCCTTCCACCCATTCCGCCGCCCACGCGCGGTAGCCGTCCTGGTCGATGCGGGCCAGCGGCTGGAAGGCAATGGCGCCATCCGAACCGAGGTCATAGTGCTCGCCGCCCAGCCCCAGGATCGTGGCCCGCAACGAGCGCCCCATGTCGAAGGCCAGGATGCGCGAGCCGGGATAGCGGCGGAACTGCAACGCGAGCGTGGCCAGCAGCACCGACTTGCCCATGCCGGTCGGCCCGACCACGAGCGTGTGCCCGACGTCGCCGATGTGCGTGACCAGCCGGAACGGCGTCGCGCCATCGGTGCGCGTGACGATCAGCGGCGGGCCATCGAGATGCGCATTGCGCTCGGGACCTGCCCAGACGGCCGACACTGGCATCATGTGCGCGAGGTTCAGGGTCGAGACGATCGGCTGGCGCACGTTCGCGTAGGCATGGCCCGGGATTGACGACAGCCAGGCCTCGACTGCGTTGAGCGTCTCGGGGATCGTGACGAAGCCCCGGCCCTGGATGACCCGCTCGATTGCGCGCAGCTTTTCGTCGGCCGCGGCAGCACTGGCATCGAGCACCGTCACAGTGGCGGTCACATAGCCGAACGCCACCTGGTCGCTGCCCAGTTCCTGCAGCGCGGCATCGGCATCCGCCGCCTTGTTCGAGGCGTCCGAGTCGACCAGCGCGCTCTCCTGCTGGAAGATGGTCTCGCGCAGCAGCGCGACGATGTTCTTGCGCTTGGCGAACCACTGGCGGCGCAGGCGCACGAGCTCCTTTTCCGCCTCGGCCTTGTCCATGCACAGGAAGCGCGTGCTCCAGCGGTAGGCGAAGCCCAGGCGGTTCAGGTCGTCGAGCAACCCCGGCCAGGTCGCGGTCGGAAAGCCGCGCACCGTCAGCACCCGCAGGTGCCGGCTGCCGAGCATCGGTGCCAGCCCGCCCGTCAGCGGCTCGTTGGCCAGCAGCGCATCGAGGTGCATCGGCACCTCGGGCACCGCGACCGCATGCCGGCGCGTGGACACGCAGCCATGCAGGTGGGTCAAGGTCTGCGCATCGTCGAGCCAGTCGATCTCGGGCATCACGCCTTCGAGCAGACCGAAAAAGCGCTCGGTCTCGGAGACGAAGGTCTCCAGCCGTCCCTTCCAATCCGACCCGTCCGTCGCACCGGATCCATCCTGGACGTCGGTCCCGGCACGCTCATAGAGCAGCCCCGCGGCGCGCGCCTTCGACTCCTCGGGGGCAGGTACAGCAAGGTCAGGTGATAGCGGCTCTCGAAATGGCTGGCGTCCTCCTCGAAGGCGGCGCGGCGCTCCTCGTCGACCAGCCAGGACAGCGCCTCCGGGAACGACGACTCGGGATAGCCGGACGCCTCGCGCCGCTCGGCCTCCACGAACAGCGCCCAGCCCGAGCCGAGCCGGCGCAGCGCGTTGTTCAGCCGTGCCGACGTGGCGACGAGCTCGCCCTGCGTGGCGCTGTCGAGGTCCGGCCCGCGGAACCGCGCCGTGCGCTGGAACGAGCCGTCCTTGTTGAGCACGACCCCGGGCGCGACCAGGCCGGCCCAGGGCAGCCAGTCGGCCAGCAGCGCCGGGCGCTTGCGGTATTCGGCGAGATTCAGCATGGTGTCCTCCCTGCTTGCCTCACACGTCCAGCAGTGGCCGTTGCTTGATGTGTCGCGCAAAGACCTGCATGAACTGCGGGTCCAGCCGCGCGCCCCAGACGGCCAGCGCATGGCCGACGAGCCAAAGAAAAATACCGGGCAACCAGAGCTGCAGCCCGAGACCGACCGCAGCGGCCAGCGTGCCGTTGGCGATCGCCACGGTGCGCGGCGCGCCGCCCAGCAGGATCGGCTCTGTCAGCGAGCGGTGCAGCGGGATCTCGAAGCCGAGCGCGACACCCGGCGAGAAAGCAGTCGACTCACTCATGCCAGCACCGCCCCGCCCGAGAAGCTGAAGAAGGTCAGGAAGAAGCTGGACGCGGCGAACGCGATCGACAGGCCGAAGACGATCTGGATCAGCCGGCGGAAGCCGCCGCTGGTATCCCCGAAGGCCAGCGTCAGTCCGGTCACGATGATGATGATCACCGCGACGATCTTGGCCACCGGCCCCTGGATCGAATCGAGGATCGACTGCAAAGGCGCCTCCCAGGGCATGTTCGAGCCGGCCGCCTGCGCGGGCAGTGCGGCGGCCAGCAAGAGCATTGCAGCAACAGCCGCCTGCAGCAGCGGCTTTGCGGAACTGCGTGAAATCGTCATGACGGTTCTCCAGAAGACGACGGGGTTGACGGGGCAGGACGGGATGAAGAGAGCAACGGGAAACCGGGTACCGCCGAGATATCGAGCTGGTAGCCCTTGTCGTCGTGGCCGATGACGCGCGCGATCTCGCGCACCCGCCGGGCGCTGCCACGCCCGGCGATGAAGACGATGACGTGGACCGCCTCGGCGATCAGCGCGCGCGGCACGGTCACGGAGACTTCCTGCACCAGTTGCTCCAGTCGCGTGAGCGCGCCCTGCGCGGAGCCTGCGTGCACGGTGGCGATCCCGCCCGGATGCCCGGTGCCCCACGCCTTGAGAAGGTCCAGCGCCTCGGCGCCGCGCACCTCGCCGACCACGATGCGGTCGGGCCGCAGCCGCAAGGTGGTGCGCACCAGGTCGGCCATCGTGGTCACGCCCGGTTCGGTGCGCATGCCCACGTGGTCGTCGGAGCGGCATTGCAGCTCCACCGTGTCCTCGAGGATCAGCACGCGATCGCGCGTCTCGGCGATCTCGTCGAGCAGCGCGTTCGCGAGCGTGGTCTTGCCCGTGCTGGTGCCGCCCGCCACCACGATGTTCAGGCGCTCGCGCACCGCCCGCCGCAGGAACGCGGCCTGGTCCCCCGTCAGGATCCCGTCGGCCACGTATTGCGCCAGGCTCATGACGCGCAGCGCCCGCTTGCGGATCGCGAACGAGGGGGCACGTACCACCGGCGGCAGCACGCCCAGGAAACGCTCGCCGGTCTCGGGCAGCTCCGCCGAGAGGATTGGCGTGCCGGCATGCACCTCGGCACGCACGTGCGTGGCGACGAGGCGGATGATGCGTTCGGCCACCGGTGGCGGCAGCGCCGCGCCGGTCGGCGCGCGGCCGCTGCCGAGCCGGTCCACCCACAGCGAGCCATCGGGGTTGAGCAGCACCTCCACGACTTCCGGATCCGCGAGGGCCGCTGCGATCTCCGGCCCCATGGCCGTGCGCAGCATGCGAATGCGACGGTCCGCTGCGTTGTCCGAGGGGCTTGGCGACGACCCGGAAGAACGATCAGATGGCTCGACCATCGGCGGCCTCCTCCGGTTCACCCTGCCCTGCCTGCGTTTGCGCTGCCTCCGGCTCGATCTCCTCATGGACCCCGCGTACCAGGCTGCGCCCGCGCTGCAGGTGTCGCCCGAGCTGCTCGATAAATTGAGCAAAGCGGGCGCGCCCCTGCGCCCGGGCGGCGTCCTGCTGGCCTTCGGGTACCGGAATCGAGACGGTGAGGAAGTAGCGGACATAGAGCGCCACCGTTTCGATCAGCACGTTCTGGTCGCGCTCGAGCCGGTCGAACTGGCGCGAGAGCCGGTCCAGACGCTTCGCGATCGCCGCCTCGCGCTGATCACCTCCATCGGGCGACAGGAACGAAGCCAGTGCGGCTGCGACCACGGCCGATTTCGAGACACCCTTGTGCACCGCCAGCTGCTTCAACCGCTTGGCGTGCTCCGGCTCGATGAAGATGTTCAGGCGCGCGCGGCTCATAGCGCGATACCGTCGTCAGGGTCGAGCGCCGCGAGGCGCGCAGTGCGCGTGAGCTGACGGTCCACGTCCCGCGGCCGCAGGGGCACGTGGTCTTCGTCATCGAGCACCAGCAGCCCGTCGTCGTTCGGCAATACCTGCGTGTCGCGCACGACCTCCAGCTCGGGCTTGAGTTGGTGGCCGCCCTCGTCGGCAAAGCCACCCGCATCGACTGGCGACAAAGACTCGGGAGCGATCAGCGGCGCCAGTCCGCTCCAATCGTCGGGCCGTGTCGCAGGACGATCCGCGTAAAAGCCCGCAGCCAGTGCCGGTGGCGGCAGCACACGCCGCGTGAAGTTGCGGTCCTGGTAGTAGCGCAGCTTCCTGACCTTGATCGGCGGATGGCCCGAGACCATCACCACCGCCTCGTCGGGTGGCAGCTGCATCACCTCGCCCGGCGTCAGCAACGGCCGCGCCGTCTCCTGGCGCGAGACCATCAGGTGGCCCAGCCACGGCGCGAGCCGGTGCCCCGCGTAGTTGCGCTGCGCACGCAGCTCAGTAGCCGTCCCCAGGGCCTCCGAGATCCGCTTGGCCGTGCGCTCGTCGTTGGTGGCGAATGCAACGCGCACATGGCAGTTGTCGAGGATCGAGTGATTCGGGCCATAGGCCTTGTCGACCTGATTGAGAGACTGCGCGATCAGGAAGGCTCGAAGGTCGTAGCCGGCCATGAAGGCCAGCGCGGATTCGAAGAAGTCCAGCCGGCCCAGGGCCGGAAACTCGTCGAGCATCAGCAGCAACTTACGAAGGCGCGCGATGCCATCGGAGCCGTCGAGCGATTCGGTGAGACGCCGGCCGATCTGGTTCAAGATCAAGCGGATCAGCGGCTTGGTGCGGCTGATGTCTGAGGGCGGCACGACCAGGTACAGCGAAACCGGATACTTCGCCGAGATCAGGTCGGCGATGCGCCAGTCGCAGCGCGAGGTGACTTCGGCCACCGTCGGGTCGCGGTACAGGCCCAGGAAAGACATGGCCGTGGACAGCACCCCGGACCGCTCGTTGTCGCTCTTGTTGAGCACCTCGCGCGCAGCCGAGGCAACGACCGGATGAATGTCCTGGCCCAGGTGCCGCGTCGTCATCATCCGGTGCAGCGTGACCTCGAAGGGGCATGCGGGATCGGACAGGAAGTTCGCGACGCCGCGCAGCGTCTTGTCCTCGCCCGCATACAGCACGTGAAGGATCGCACCGACCAACAACGCGTGGCTCGTCTTCTCCCAATGGTTGCGCCGCTCCAGCGCGCCCTCGGGATCGACCAGGATGTCCGCGATGTTCTGCACGTCACGCACCTCGTGCGCGCCGCGGCGCACTTCCAGCAGTGGGTTGTAGGCAGCCGAGCGCGCGTCGGTCGGGTTGAACAGCAGGCAGTGCGAGAAGCGAGCGCGCCATCCGGCCGTGAGTTGCCAGTTCTCGCCCTTGATGTCGTGGATGACGGCCGAGCCGGGCCAGGACAGCAGCGTGGGCACCACAAGTCCCACGCCCTTGCCGGAGCGCGTGGGCGCGAACGCCATCACATGTTCAGGACCGTCGTGACGCAGATAGGCCCCGTCCTTGCCCGATGTTCTGCCAAGGAATACGCCTGCCGGCTTCATCAGACCGGCCTTGGCGATCTCCTCGCGCTCAGCCCAGCGAGCGGAGCCATAAGTCGTGACCCGCCTGGCCATCCGAGCGCGCCATACCGCCATCGCGATGGCCGCGCCTGTGGCCGACATCGCGCTCGATGCGGCAATGGCCCCGCCGCGCTCGAACACATGGGGCGCGTAGGCGTCGTAAAAGTACCACCACTCGAATAGTTTCCAGGGCGCATAGACCGGCACGCCAATCGACACGGACCAAGGCGCTCCGAGCTGTTGCTGGTAGTCCAGCGCATGCGCAGTCCACTGCGTGGCCACCCATACGCCGGCAATCGTGACGCCCAGCACCACAAGAATCTGTCCAAACAGGATGCCGTTGGCTCCTTTCGGCATAGTCACCTCCGTGTTCATTCCAGTGCGCGTGCCGAAGCAGCACGGCCATCTGAAGTCTGAAATCAGTTAGCCGCAGCACACACCCACCGCAGCGTGGTGCCGCGTACGTAGGCGGATGTGTTGATATGACCTTGAGCCTGTCGAGGGCTATGCGCGAGGATCGCGGCGCCCCGCGGCGGGGTAGCATTTCAAAGGATCGACGGCCTGTCCAACGCCGTTGGCGCGACGCAGCATCTCGCGGGCGGCAGAACGCCGCATCGATCAGCGTAGCGTTCTGGCGTGCACTAAGAAGCGTTGCAGCGCGTCGTGCACTCCCTGGCTCTGACGCTTGTGCAGCACGCAGGTCGTGATGTGTATGCTTTCCGCCAGCGGCACAACGACAATATCGGCGCGGCGCAAGGTCGCCATATGGCCGGCGTCGGCGACTCCGACGCCCAGACCCGTAGCCACCCGAGTGACATAGCCGGCAAGCGTCCGGGCTTCGCCTACGATGATGGGTTTGTCTGCGTACTGCCGTCGCACAGCATCCATCTGCAGACGGAGCCCAGGCAAACGACCAAGGTCACATGCGATCATTGGGCAGGCAAGAAGCTCGGACACCGTAAGCACCTCGCGCGTTGCCAGTTCATGCTGCGGCGGCAGCAGCGCCACTAATGGATAGGACCAAGCGGCTTCCTGCACGATTGCGTGGTCGTCCGGAACGCCGAAAGAAAACCCGACATCGACTTCCTCGCGCCTCAGCGCGGCCACCAGTTCGGCTGCGCGCATCTCCGTGATCTCGAGCGGGATATTGGATGCCAGCGCGCGCCAACTGGCGAAGCACTCCGCGAGCCTGGGCTGGGCAATGCCATCGGCCACGCCGATGCGAAGCGGATCTTGGTAGCGGGCATCAATTTCGCGCACAACGCGCTTGATCCGCTGCAGCCTGATGAAGAGCTTCCTCGCCTCTTCAAGCAACTTCTCACCAGAGGGCGTCAGAGCCAGCTTGCGCGACGACCGCTCGAACAGCACCACGCCCAGTTTGTTTTCCAAATCGCGGATAGTGCGTGAGAGTGGTGTCTGGTCCAGGTGAATCCGCTCAGCTGCACGGCGAAAGTTGAGTTCCTCGGCAACGGCAATGAAGCATCGGAGATGGCGAAACTCGATCATCTTGAATCTGTTAGGCGTTCATAGAATTCGAAGATCAGGAAAAATTCTGAAGAAGCAATGTCTGGAGGTCTTCACCGCGGCGGATGCCAAGCTTGATGACTCCGAGTACCCCTCGGCGCAGCCGGCGACCTTGATCTCGACGTGCAGCGCACGTGCCGCGCGCCTCTCGTTCTTGGGCGCCCTGCATCATTCATCGATGCCGTTCTCAGCTGCGCCTTGAGTCTCTGACACGACTTCAGTCGTCATTGAATGGGAGATCCTCCCGCCGTTTCCCCGGAGCACCGGGCGGCGCAATCTCCCCGCAGTTGCTCGATATTTTCTTCTTCGCCAGAACTGCACGCGCGAACGCCAGCGAGTCGTCGAAGGACCCGTGCAATGCGCCGTCATGCCCGTGGCCTTCATAGCGGCTCCAGGTCACGTTGTTGCCGGCGGCGCAAAGCGCCGCAACGGCCGCATGCTGCCGCACCGGGGTGATCGTGGCATCGGCCAGGCCGGTGCCCACGAAGAGCGGCACGCCGATGTTGCCCATCGGCATGTCGGTCAGCGGGAGGCGAAGTTCTGCGAGGCGCTCCGGGGAGATCGACAAGGCCTCGCCGAGGTCGGCCACACGCAGCCTGCGCGCGAGCCTCATGACGTCGCCGGTACAGCCGCTGCGCGCCGCCTCGAGAAGCTGGTGCCCCTTGTTGCTGACGATGTCGTCGATCCGGGGGCCATCGTCGCGCAGTCCGCCTGCAGCGAAGGCGAGGAACATGTTGCTCGAATTGCGTACCGGCTGCGAAACCGGCCCGGCGGGGAACGTGCTGACAAGCCCGGTCGCCACCGCACCGAGCACATTCAGTTCCGGCGCGTATTCCCGCGCGAGCCTCGCCGCCCCTACGGCAGCCCCGGAGCCCTGGGACTGGCCTGCGAGAAGGACGCGGTTCGATATCTGGCGAGGACGCGCGGCGATGGCCGCCCGCACCGAGTCCAGCACCGACCGCCCCTCGGCCTGCCAGTTCAGATACGGATGCGGACCGGGGCCGCCGAGCCCTTGGTAGTCCGTGACGACCACCGCGAAGCCGGCCTTGAGCCATCGGTTGATGTACCGGGCGTCGCGCGGGCGCAATCCGGTCCACGAGGGCGCACATACATCCGCAATGCCCAGGGTCCCATGCGCCCAGGCCACGACGGGCCAGCCCGCCGCCGGGACCTCGCCCGCAGGCAGATGGAGCGCGCCGCTGACCGGAATTCGGCCCGACTGCCAGCGCACGTCGGTGGACGTATAGAGAATGCGCCGGCTTTCACCGGCCGCATCGATCTCGGGCTGATCGGGCATCGGCTCCTCGCGCAGCAGCACGCCCGGCGCCTCGGGCAACAGGTCGGCGACGCGGTAGAAGGGAGACAGCGCCATGTCGCCCGCTGCCGGCCCTATGGGCAGTCGTCCCTGGGCGAGCGCTGCGCCGGCAGCGGTCATGAAGGCCAGCAGGCCCAAGATCATCTGACGAGACGAGCGGGCACGAGGCGTGCTCGCAGCAGACATTGCGTGCGGCCGCGCAGAGACGCGACCACTTTTCTTCTTTCGGTCGGGCGCATTCGCGTTCATGCCTGTTCCCACGCAGCGACCACCTCGGGCTGGCTGGACATGGCGTCGAACAGCGGCTCGTAGGCCGTCTGGTTCGCCAGGTCGCAGACGAATTCGAGCACGTGGTCCTGCGCGGCACGGCCGATGTGCGGCGCGGCCATGCGGCGAAACTTCCGCTCGAAGTCTTCGTCGGTCATTGGCGTTTCCAGCGATCCGGGGCCGCTGATCCGCTCGCTGGTGAATGCCTCACCCGATGCCAGCTCGACAGTCACCCGGTTCGCTAGGTGCTTGGGAAACAGCTTCGTCAGCGCAGCGTCCTCGCTGACCGTCGTCTTGCTCATGAGCGCAAGCGCGCGCGGATCGGCAATCCGCTCGGCCGAATAGGACGCGATGGTGATATCACCATCCAGCAGCGCCCGTGCCACGTTGTACGGCAGGCTGTGGTCCGCGGTTTCCCGTGTCCGGGGCCGCCACTTCTCGGGCGTGTCGGCGAGCACCCGCAGGTTGAACTCCGAGGTTTCGATGCGAACCGCAGCAATGGCATCGATGTCGGAGATCTTCTGTCGCAGATCGATTCCCGCCCATACCGCGGTGTGCAGTTCACCGTTGGTCGGAAAGGTCTTGGTGAGCGAGCGCAGGATCGCGAACTGCGCGTTCTCGCGGCCGCCGAAGTTGCCGACGTCGAGCTCGAACTCGCCTGTCACCTGCCTGAAGAACCCCATCTCTCCCTCGAACACCGGAGCCGGCCCCGTCATGCCGTGGCGCGCGAGCGTAGCGGCGAAGATCGCATTGCGCGCGGCGTTCGCCGCCGAGCAGCCCTTCCAGTCGGACAGCGATCCCGACCGCACCTGGCGCATCGCAATGTGCGCGCTGAGCGCGATGTTGATCGCCTGCTCGGTCCGCACCTCGTCGAGCTTCATCAGCCTCGAGGCCGCTGCGGCCATCGCGACATTGATGTAGTTCGCCTGGTCCCAGCCGCGCTTGTTCAGGCTGGCGGCGTCCTGCAGCCGCATCTGGATTTCGTAGGCAACCACGATGGCCGCGATGAGCTCTCTGCCGGTCGCTCCTTCGGCCTCCGCCACTGCTAGGCATGCAGGAATGTTGTCGCTCGGATGGCCGGGCTCACGCGCCATGTAGCCATCGTTGTAGTCCAGAAAGCGCACCATGACACCGTTGGCAAACGCGGCCAGCTCAGGTGTCGTGCGCAGGCGGGTGCCGAACACGGTGGACGACGGCTGCGGCGTACTGGCTGCCACTGCCAGGGCGGTCTTCACCGGGTCGGCGCCATAGGCGCCGAGGATGCAGGCCAGGCTGTCGACGACCCGCCTGCGCACACAGGCATTCACCGCTTCGGGAATGTCGTCGGCGGAAAATTCGATGGCATAGCGCGCGATGCGCCGCGCAAGCGTCAGGTCAGACATGCAGGGGCCTTATCGTTGGTTCGGAAGAATCTTGTTGCGGGCCTGCCGGTGCCTCCAGCGGTGTGCAGGCTCATGTCGTTGCCGCGCGCTGGCGCCCGTCGGCAAGCAGGCAACCCGGCGGCGGCGCCCCGCTCTCCAGCACCGCGACGACGCACTGCGCCGCGATCCGGTTCGTACGCACCAGGCCCTCGCGCGTGGATGCGCCCGAATGCGGCGTCGCAACGACGTTGGGCAGTGCGATCAGCGCGTTGGTCACGCCCATGCAGGAAGGGTCGGACTCGCTCTGGAACACATCCAGCCCAGCGCCGGCAAGGCGGCCGGCCTGCAACGCATCGAGCAGCGCGGCGTCGTCGACCAGGCCGCCGCGGGCCGTGTTGACGAGGATGGCCGTGGGCTTCATGCGCGCGAGCGCCGCGGCATCGATGAGCATGCGCGTGGCGCGTGTGAGCGGCGCATGCAGGCTCACGATGTCGCTCGAGGCCAGCAGCTCGTCGAGTTCGACATGCGCGACGCCCATCTGCCGCGACCATGCCTCGTCGGGGCTTCCCGTCACCGCGAGAATCCGCGCCTCGAAGCCCCGCAGGCGCTGCACGACGCCGCGGCCGATGCGGCCGAGCCCGACGATGCCCACGGTCTTCCGATAGAGGTCGGCTCCGGTCAGGATGGCCCAGGAGCCCGCGTTCATCTGCATCTGCGATTCGCGCAGCCGATGGCTGAGGGCCAGCATCAGGGCCAGCGCATGGTCGGCCACACAGGCGTCGTTGCCTCCGACGGCAATCGTGGCGACCTTGCCGAGCTCGGCCACGGCCCCGGTGTCGATCCGTTCATGACCCACGCCGCGCCGTGCAATGACCTGCAGCCGGGGCAGCCGGCCCAGCAGTTGCCGGGTGACCCGCGCATGGCCGACGATCCAGCCGTCGGCATCCGCCAGCATCTGCACGAGGGCGCCCTCCGTGAGTTCCCCATCGGCCTCGCCGGGCGGCAGCTCGGCGAGGCGGACCTCGCATCGGTGCGAATTCAGATAGCCAACGGTCTCGTCATCGAAGAACCGCTGCGTGACCACCACGGTCCGCCTCGCTTGATCGCTCACCTCGCGTCCTCCATGCTCGGTTCGGCCTTTGCCTGCGCGGCGGCGCGTGGGCCGTGGTCGATGTCGACGACCAGGTTGAAGAAGCGGTCGACCGTGAAGCTGCAGTCGGGGCCGAAGCTGCAGCTCGACTCCCTTTCCTCGACCACCGCCGGGCCGGCGATTCGCACACCTGGCGCGAGCGCATAGCGGTCATAGACCCGCGCCCTCCTGAAGCCGTAACCGTCGAAGTACACGTCCCGTTCGCCGCGCAGCGCCTCGCCTTGCACGCAGGAGTAGGCCAAGGTGATGTCCTGCGCCGGCAGCGATGCCTGGAGTCGCCAGTTGACGGCTTCGATGGCCACGCCCTTGACCACACGGCCAAAGCGCGCGAGGTAGGCGGCGTTGAACGCATCCTTGACCTCCTGGACCCTGGAGGCATCGAGCGGTCCGTCGGGAAGGTCCACGGTGACATCGAAGCCCTGGCCGACATAGCGCATGTCGGCCTGCCGGCAGATCGCAATTTCGCCGTCGCCGAGCGCGGCGCCGGCCAGCAGATCACGGCTCGCGGCCTCCATCTGGGCAAACAAGGCGTTCACCACCGGCCAGTCGGCGCCGTCCAGGCGTGTCAGGTAGCCGCGCACCTCGTCCACGGCAGGTGCTGCGACAAGGAACCCCAGCGCGGAGATGACGCCCGCCCCCATCGGCACGATGAGGCGCGCAACCTTGAGCAGGCGCGCAAGCGCATAGCCGTGCACGGCGCCCGCACCGCCAAACGCAATGAGCGAGTGCGCCCGCGGGTCCTTGCCCTTCTCGGCGAGGTGCATGCGCGTTGCCGCAGCCATGGTCTCGTTGGCGATGGCCTGGATGCCCCGGGCCGCATCCATCGCGTCGATGCCGAGACGGTCGCCGAGACGCTCCTGCATCGCCCTTCTGACGGCTTCCAGCGACAGGTCCATCTCGCCGCCCAGGAAGAACTTCGGATTCAGATAGCCGAGCACCAGATCAGCATCGGTGACCGTGGGCTCGGTGCCGCCCCGCCCGTAGGCGACCGGCCCCGGCTCCGCGCCTGCGCTTCGCGGTCCGACCTTCATGAGCCCGTTGACATCGATGGCGGCGATGGAACCGCCTCCGGTGCCGATCTCGATCAGATCGACCACCGTGAGCTTCAGCGGCAGGCCCGAGCCCTGCTTGAACTTGCGGATGCGGCCGGCTTCGAACTCATGCTTGAGGTTGGGCTTGCCGTGCTCGATCAGGCACATCTTCGCGGTGGTCCCTCCCATGTCGAAGGAAATCATGCGGTCTTCGCCGACCTGGCGCGCGACGAACGCCGCGGCCATCGCACCCGCCGCGGGGCCGGACTCGATCAGGCGCACCGGGAAGCGGCGGGCGTCCTCGACCGTCGTGATGCCACCACCGGACAGCATGATGTAGAGCTCGCCCTCGAAACCGACGCCTGCCAGGTCGCTCGCAAGCCGGCCCAGGTAGGCATGGACGCGAGGCTGCACGTAGGCGTTGACGCAGGCGGTGTTCGTGCGCTCGTACTCGCGGATTTCCGGCGCGACCTCCGACGACAGGGTCACCAGCAGGCGCGGGTAGAGCGCGCGGACCGCCTCAAGCGCGCGCTGCTCGTGCACGGGATTGCGGTGCGCGTGCATGAACGCGATTGCCAGCGCTTCGATCCGCTCCGACTCCACGAGCCACCGCACCTCGCGGACCACGTCGTCGAGGTTCAGCGGCTCATGCTCGATGCCGCTGGCCAGCAGCCGGCCGCGCACCGGTCGGCGCAGCCGTCGCGCAACGATGACGGGCACCGGGGGCAGGAAGAGGTCATCGACGTCGTAGCGACTCTCGCGTCCCATTTCGAGAACATCGCGAAAGCCCTCGGTGCACAGCAGCCCGACCTTGGCGCCCGTGCGCTCCAGCACGGTATTGGTAATCAGCGTGGTCCCGTGAATGATGCTGCCGATCTGGGCCGCATCGGTGTTCGTCTCGGCCAGCAGCCGCTCGATGCCCTCCACGATGGCCCTGCTCGGCGCGTCGGGCGTGGTCAGGCGCTTGCCGATACGCGTGATGCCGCGCGATTCGTCGTGCAGCACGAAGTCGGTGAAAGTGCCGCCGATGTCGACCCCGATGCGGGTGCTGCGCTTCATCGTCCATCTCCATGCAACTGCCCGGAGGCCTGCGGATAGACCTCGCGGACCTGCTCCGCGGAGACGAAGCCATCCGCCACGTCTGCCACCACTGCGGCGATGTCCCGCTGCGCCGGATTCCCGAACCCTCCCCGCCGGCAAACCGGATCACCACGCGGCCCGCGGGCCTCAGCGTGAATTGCGACTTGAGGCTCGCAGAGGAGCCGTCGGGCAGGATCACCTGTGCCACCGCACCCGGCATGCCGCCGTGCAGGCCCAGCGCGGGATGCGACTCTCGGTCGCCGAGCATCCCCATCATCACGGGCCGCGCCGCAAGGCTCTGGACGATGCACTCCTGGCCCAGGCCGCCGCGGAAGCGGCCGGGGCCACCGGAGTCCTGCCGATACTCCTTGCGCGTGACGAGCAGCGGCACCACCGCCTCGAGCGCCTCGATGCTTCCGGCACCCGAGTTGGTCGGAAAGGCCGTCGTGGAGAGGCCATCCTGCCTGACCGACGCACCCATGCCGCCGCTGGCGAACAGGATCTGGCCGAAGCGCTCGCCCGCATCGTTCACGCCTGCGAAGCCCAGCCGGAAGGCCGGTGCGCCGCCGCTGTCGGCAATGACCTGTTGCGGAATGACCTGGCCGAGGGCCTGGTAGATCGCGCATGAAAGCAGATGCCCGGTCAGGTGGCGCGCGGCGACTGCCGCCGGGTATTGCGCGTTCACGATGCTGCGCTCGGGCGCCCGTACCTCGATGGCCCTGTAGGAGCCCTCGTTCCTGCGCGTGAGCGGATCCACCGCGCACTTGATCGGGTAGACCGAGTAGGCCCGCGTGTAGTTGATCGTGCAGTTCGTGCCCTTGTCGACCTGCGCCGAAGTGCCGTCGTAGTCCACCACCATGCTGTCGCCCGCGACGGTGATCGCGCATTGGATGCGGGTCGGATGCCCCGGAAAACCGTCGGCCTTGATGGCCGAGACATAGTGGCCATCGGGAATGGCCGCGATCGCCTTGCGCATCGCCGCGTCGGCCTTGTCCAGCACGGCCGCGGCAAGGCGTTCGAAGTCGGGCTCGCCGCTGTCGTGCAGGAAGTCGGCCGCGCGTTCGCAGCAGACCCGGTTCGCCGTGCACTGGGCCTCCAGATCGCCGAGCACCTGCTCCGGCAGCCGCACGTTGCTCAGGAACAGCTCCAAGAAGGGCTCGTTGCGTTCGCCGGCGCTATACAGATGCATCGGCGGAATGCACACGCCTTCCTCGAAAAGATCCCGACAGGTGGCCGACAGGTTGCCGCCGACGTCAGGCGAGTGCGCGGCGCAGCCGGCGAAGCCGACGATGCGCCCCTGGTGGAACACCGGGCTCACGACCGTGATGTCCGGCAGATGCCCGGTGGCGATCCAGGGATTGTTGGTAAGGACGCAATCGCCTTCGCGCCATGTTCCGAGCGGAAACTTCTCGAGCATGGCCCGGACCGTCCGCGGGATGATGCCCGCGAAGGCCGGGATGCCGCCGCTGCACTCGGCGATCGACTCTCCGCGCAGGTTCGTCAGCACGGTGGCAAAGTCGTTGGACTCCCGAACGATCGTCGAGAAGGCCGTGCGAAGAAGCGCGGTCGCGCCCTCGTCGACGATCGCCACGAGCCGGCTCCACCAGATCTCCAAGGTGATGGCATCGATGCCATCTGCTTGCTCATTCATGCGCTGTCTCCGGGTCTTCATTGGCAAAGACTGGATCGTAGGAATGGGGCGCGCCGGCGTGTTTAGCTTCGTGCGACAGGTCTTTCGCGCTACGCGAAAGCTCCGCCTCGCCTGCCTCGACGCAGCAGCGCAGAAAGGCCCGGGCCGCGCCGCTGAGGCCCTGCTTCGAGCGCGCGCCCACCCGCATCTGGCGCGCGGCCCAGGGCTCGTCGAGCTCGATGAGCGCGATCGAGAAGCAGTCCTGGTAGTTCTCGACGATCAGCCTCGGCGCGATGCAGATTCCCAGCCCCGCATGGACCATCCTGCAGGCCGCATCGACGCTGCCGACACGGATGCGAACGCGGTAGTCCACACCGCCCTCGGCCATGAGCTTCTGGCTCAGCGAGCTCTGGGTCTGGGTGCCGATGTGGTCGTAGTCCAGGGTGTCTGCAAATCGAACGCGTCCCCGCCCCGCGAGCGCGTGGCCCCTGGGCACGACGATGCAGAGGGCGTCGCGGCGGTACGGAAACGTGACCAACCCGCTGCCCGCGACCGGCTCCAGAAAGATCCCGAGGTCGGCCCGCCCGTCCAGCACCGCCTCCACGACCTTCTGGCTCGTGCCTTCCGACAGGTCGATGGCAACGCCGGGGTGTGCGTGCGAGAACGACTGCAGCTCCTGCGGAAGGAACTCCGCGACGGCCGATGCGGTCGCCGCGATCCGCAGCAGTCCGTGGATGCCGCGGGAATAGAGCAGCAGGTCGCTTTGCATGCGCTCGACGCCGTAGATGATCTCGCGCGCATGCTGCAGCAGCGCCCGGCCGGCCGGCGTGAGCGACATGCCTCGGGCCCGCCGCTCGAAGAAGCGCGTGCCGGCCGATGCCTCGAGGTCGGAGATCCGCTTGCTCAACGCGGCAATGGCGATGTTGCACTTGTCGGCGGCCGCCGTCAGGCTGCCTCCATCGGCGACCGCCATGAAGAGCTTCAGCGTCGTGAATTCGAACTGCTTCATGACGAGGCTCAGGCGCCCTCCACCTGTTCGCGAGGCCGCGGCGCGGAACCGCGCACGACCTTCAGCATCAGCAATGCGGACAGGCAAGACAGCACGGCGGCATGCAGCATCATGTAGCGCCATGCGGTCAGGTCGACCAGCAGGCCGAGGAAGGCCGGCATCAGCGTCTGGCCGATGGCCGCGGCGGTCCAGTACATGCCCGTGTAGGTGCCGAGGTATCTCTGGTTCGGCACGATGCTCCAGAGGATCGCGACCGCATTGATCGCGAAGGCGGCCCATCCGACCGCGACCAATGCCATGGCCGCCGCGACCTGCACCGTGCTCGTCGCGAAGAAGACGGCCACGCAGCCGAGGGCGACGACGATCATGCCGAGCATGCAGACCACGGCACGGCTCGTGCGATCGGCAATGATGGCCACCGGTATTGCGGCCACGAGGAACGCAATCCCGGCCGGGAAGCCGATGGAGCCCGCGGTGCCGCGCGAAAGGTCCAGCACCTCCATCACATAGGGCGTCAGCTGCGAGCGGATCGCGGTCCAGGTGCCGTTCGCGCCGAACACGGCAAGCAGGACCAGCAGCCGGCGCTTGTCGGGTGAAGTGAAGACATCCAGCACCAGCTCCTTGAGATTGAGCTGCGCGTGATCGTCGGCGTCCTGCACCGGGCTGTGCGCCACTTGCGAGGAAAGCCCCCTGCACGCGATGTACATGCCGATGACCAGGAGCACTGCCGGAATGAAGAATGCCAGCCGCAAATCCTTGTCCACCACGATGAAGCTGATGGCGGCCGACGCGAGGATCGTCAGCGCCACGCCGATGCGGGCCACCGCGTTGCCCTTGCTTCGATGGTTCGGTGCCTGGTAGTCGGCCGTGAGCGACTCCGCGATGGACTTGAACCCGTTGGCGACGAATGCGAAGCCGATCATCGCGACCAGCAGCATCTCGAAGGAGACGGCCCAGGGAATCAGCGCGAAGAGAACCGCGGCCACGGGTGCACCGATGAGCAGGAAGCGAAAGCGGTTGCCGCCCTTGACCTTGTGCTGGTCGGACATGTGCGCCATCCAGGGCTGGACGAAGATTCCGAGCAGGTTGTCCACGCCCATCAGCAGGCCGATGACAGCAGCGCTGCTGATGTACTGCCTGAGCGAGGCGGGAACCTGCGCATCGTAGAAGTTCCAGACCGACTCTTGGGCGAACATCGCCAGTGCCACGAAGAACGCAGCCTTCTTGTTGAAGCGGTTGATTTCAGGATTTCGGGTGGCCATTGCTTGATACCTTTTCAGCGTTGTGGTGGCGGCCGCGCCTGTGGCAAAGAGGGAGTTCCAGACACGCTCGAGCGCTTTTCTTGTTCTTCATCCGAGTTACCTGGGTTTGCAACATCTGGACGCGAGCCGCGCCATCTGGGGCGCGAGGATCGTGACGACAATGAGCCGCATCACCTGCACCGCAAGAATCACCGGCACCGAGGCATGCATGCCATGCGCCACTGCCACGGCGGCATCGATGCCCCCGGGCATGATGGCGAGGAAGGCCGTGAGCGCATCGATGCCTCCGAACGAGCGAAGAATCGGCCACATCAGCGCGATGCACGAGCCGGTCATCAAAAGGATTCCGAGGAGCATCGCCGGCATCAGGTGAAGGCTGTCGAGCAGCACCTTCCTGTTGAAGCGCAGCCCCGCATAGCAGCCGCCGAAGGCGAACGCGACGGCCGCGACGGTCACCGGAATCTGCACGGTGCCCAGGTGTGCCAGGTGCAATCCGCTGCCCACGACGAGGGGCAGCCAGAACGCTGCCTGCCGCCACTTGGTTGCCATGGCGACGGCAACGCCTGCGGCGGTGAGCGCTGCCAGGATCGCGATCACATCGGCAGACACCGCACCGGGGAGGAACACGGTCGCCCGCGGCGAAGCGGCAGGTCCGCCACTCGCCCCGACAAGCCCCGCAACCGCGACGGCCGTCAGTGTCACGACGACGATGCGAAGGTGCTGCATCAGGGCGATCACCCGGGGTCTGCCCCTCGCTCTTCTCCCAGCATCATCATGGTCGAGGCCGCACCGGGAGACAGTCCCCATATCGCGGACTGACCCGGCAACCAGCCATTGCGCGTGAACACCACGGCAATGACACCTGCAGCAACAACGCTCAGCACGTTCACTGCCAACACCACCATCCAGTGGTCCGCAATCAGCTGCAGCAGGTCCCGGCTGACGACGGAGGCGACCATGCAGCCGAGAACCGCTTGAACGGGCAGGAAGATGCCGGGCTTCAGCTCCAGGCCCGCCCCGCTCAGCGCAAAACCGACGGCCACGAGCATCGGCCCCAACAGCACCGCACCGGGAACATGGAATGCGCGCAGCAGCACGACAGACGCGCCCGCGCCCGCCATCAGCAGCGCCCATTGGAGGATTCTCTTGCGTGGCATGGTGTCGCGAGTGGACTTGCCGAGGTCGATGCGGATGCCGCAGCGCTCAATCGGCCTTGATGCCGGCTTGGGCGATCAGCCGGCCGTACTCGGCGAAATCGCGCTGGAACAGGCTCTCGCAGTCCTTGACCGTGCCTCCGATGACGGCACCACCGCTGTCGGCGACAAAACGCTCGAACTCCGGCGTGCGAAGTGCGGCGTTGAATTCGCCATTGAGGCGTTGGACGATCGCCGAGGGCGTTCCCTTCGGCGCAATCAGCGCCAACCAGCCGTCGACCTCGAAGTCTGGAAGCCCGGACTCCGCCAGCGTGGGCACGTCGGGCAATGCCGCCGGCCGCTTGAGCGTGCTGACGCCCAGGGCCCTGATCTGGCCGGACTTGATCAGCGGCGCCGCGGCCACCAGCGGAAGGAACCCCGCCACGACCTGGCCGCCAGCCAGATCCGTCGAGAACGCACCGATGCCTTTGTATGCGACATGGAGTGCCTTGAACCCGCCCTTTAGCGACATCAGCGCGCCCGCGATGTGGAGCGGCGTACCGTTGCCGGGGTTGCCCATCGCGACCGACTGCTTCTCCGGAAGCGAACGGGCATACAAGACGAACTGCTGGACGTCCTTGGCGGGCAGGCTTGCATGCACGACGAAGATCAGCGGACCCGAGGTGAGTGCGACGACAGGCTGCACGTCCTGAACAGGATGGAAGCTGGCCTTGTAGAGATGCGGCGTGATGCAATGGGTCGAGGCCACGATGGCCAGCGTGTAGCCGTCAGCGGGGCTGCGAACCAACTGCGCGGTCGCGATCAAGCCTGCAGAACCTGGCCGGTTGTCGATGACCAACGGCTGGCCGAGCGGGCCTTCGAGCACGGGGCCAAGCCGCCGCGCGGTCGTGTCGATGGCGGAGCCGGGCGAGACCGGAAGGACCATCTTGATGGGCTTGTCCGGATAGCTTGAACCCCATGCGGTGCCCAGCATCGCGCTGCCAAGCGCAGCCGCAACGAATTTCCGCCTTTGCTGCGCGTGGTGTTGGTTCATCTCTGTCTCCTTCTTCCTTGTCATCGCGGACTCACGTCGTCGAGCAGCACGCCTCCCGGGCCTGCCGCCTAGTTCAGTTCGATGTCGAGCAATCGCACGTATTGCTGACCGGAGTGCATGTCGCGCTCGACCATTCCCCCTTGAGGGCTGGCACGGGGAAAGGAGATCTTCAGGACATGCAGCGAGTCGACCGGAATGCGCTTGACCAGGCTCGGGTCCACGCCATACAGCCGATGGAAGAGGTCCGCGGACAGTTCTTCGCAGTCGCGGTACTTTCTGTACTTTGCCTCCCCGTCGAAGAACAGGTCCACCGTGACCCAGAACGGGCCGGCGACCTTGGAGCGGATGTGGTGACAGACTTCACGAAGCTTGGGCATGACTCAGTTCCTTCCAGGTTCCGTTGCGGCCCCAATGGCCTTTCGATCCGTGTAGTCCGGCCAGACCATGCGGACCAGTGACAGCGGGTCGTCGACGGCGACAACATGGTTGAGCTTGAATTCGAAGACCTGGCCGCGAGGAACGTCGGCCGGGCTGAAGGCGAAGCCGTAGCTCGGCAGTTCCTTGTTCATCACCATCGGATAGTGGAAGAAGTAGGGGTTGCATGCATGAGCGATCGCGTTGGCCAGCTCCTGGGTCCTGGCCGTCGCAACCAGCAGCACGCCGATCTCCCGTGGCGGTGGAACGTTCACCGGCACATCGCCAGTCACGGCGTTCCAGCCATACATGCGAAGCGAGATATGGAATTCACCGAGCTCGTCCGCCGGAATCGACTTGCGGGTGCGTTCGTAAAGCGCCTCCAGCAAGCGGTCGTGAAATGCGTTGACGTTGTTGAGAACGTCGGGATCCTGGATGCCGATGAGCATCAGCGTCTGGTAGTTTCCAGCGGCCGCGCCTTCGAGCTTCATCGTGTAGGGCTGCGTCACCCACTTGGCACCTTCCACGCGGACCGTGCGTTCGCCGCGCTGCGCATACACCGCTCCGGTGACGTCTAGGATCCCACCGGGTTCGTGGAGATAGTGCGGGTCGCTGTTTTCATACAGCATGTGCTTGGACACGCTGTGCGGCGTGCAACGGTTGGACGTGGACAAGGGCTCCACCTCGAAGCCGCCACCATCGATGGTCAGCAGAACCCCGGCTCCGTCGGCAGGATTGAGACAGCACTGCGCGCCGCATTCGGCAATCTTGCCGGCGTGCCACGAGGCTCCCCACGGCGCGCCCTTCCAGATCGGATAGCTGGCCAGCACGGCCGTGTCGGTGGACCTGCCGCCGATGACGATGTCCGCGCCCGCCTCAAGCGCGGCGATGAAAGGCTCCACGCCCATCAGGCCGACGATGTGCTCGCAGGCTTCGATGGCCGAATCCTCCAGCGGGCCCAGCGGCGGCAATGGCCGCACCTTGCCTTGTCGGTTGAAGGCCTTCAGGCTTGCCTTCTCCTGTTCGGAGTACAGCAGCGCGATCTTCGGCGAGATGCCGAGCTCCTGCACGAGCTCCAGAAGAATGTCGCGGGTCCAGTCGACGTTGAGATCTCCGCCCGCCTGGCCCGCCGTGCCGACGATGATCGGGATGCCCGTCTTGGCGTGCGCGCGCAGCAGGATGCCCAAGTCGCGCTTGACCGCACCGCGGTTGTTCTTGGATTTGCCGAGGGCGAGGTAGGCTGCGCCACTGTCGGTTGAACCAGCGTCCGTAGCAATGACATTGGCGCCCTTGGCAAGCCCGTATTCAATTTCGCTCTCGCGGACCCCTGACCCAAAGGGAGCCGCAGGGCACCATTACTTTCACACTGCCTTGCAGGGCCATGACTGTCTTTCTTTTCAAACGATTGGAAGGTCGTTTCGCCCTGGGCGGGTCTGTCCGCTCAGGCCGAACGAAGGAACTCAGAAGTCGTGACGGACCCCGATGGCATAGCCGGAAGTGGAAGCACGCGACGGGTCCCGGCTCAGTCCGGCAATGTTGACGGGGTCGAGCCTGTACCCGTCCGAGAAGGAGTTGCTGAAGAGCGAAAAGCTCAGTGCCGTGCGCCGGGAGAGTTGATAGTCCACGGCGGCAATCGCGGTCTTCTTCTTGCCGTCACGCCCTGCCATGTTGTTGACGTTCTTGCCGTTGTCCAGCGTGTACGAGAACTTGAAGATGAACGGCGCCATGTCGTATCGGAAGCCTGGTGTGATCAGCGTGTTGGTCTGTTCCGGTCGCCCGATCGCAGAACCGTCGAGCGTGGCCCGCGCCACGTTCAGGTAGAGGCGCGCACTGCTGCCCAGGCGAAGCTGACCGCCTGCACCGAGTACCGTGTGTTCGGGATGTCGACCGGTTGCCGCAAGCGTCGGCGACCTGAAGGTGACGCCGTAAAGGGCAATGGTGTAGACATTGGTGATCTGGGCCAGGTCGAAAGCCATGCTTCGGCCGGAACCTTCATTCGGCGCGGCGCTCAAGGCCGCGGTGATTCCCGCCGGGCCGGCCCACCGGACCTTGATGACGTCGTCGCTGCGCGAGTCGTTGCCTGCGAACTTGTTGACACCGAAAAGCGCCAGCGGCGTGACGTGCAGGCTCGCCCCGCTGACACTGAAGACATCCAGGCTCCGAGTGACACGGTCCGTCGAGGCATGGAACTGGCGACCGAGCGTGAGCGTGAACGCCTCGTTGGCAAGGCCGACGGTCGATTCGCGATGCCAGAACTTCCCTCGGGAACCCACCTCACCGGTGTCCGAGTCGATATTGGTCTCGAGACGGAAGATCGCTGTCAGGCCTCCGCCGAGGTCCTCGCTGCCGCGAAACCCAAGATAGGACCCATTCAGCAAGTAGTTGCCGAGCTCGGTCCTGGCGCGGGTTTGATCGGTCGTGTGCGAGATGCCGGCAGAGATCCGGCCATAGATTTGCACGCTGCTCATTTGCGCAAATGCAATGCCACTCACGGCAAGCGTAGCACCCCCGCGACCGCCATGCGGCGCCCGATCGTTCCGTTTTTCAAAGTGTCTCCTCTGGCGGACGAATCTGGATTTGTGGACCGAATGCCAAGCGCCTGAGCCGCTCACAGATCGGTGGAGGTATTATGCAAGCATGATGTCATAATCACATGTTGGTAAAAACCCGCTCCGTCGATCGATGCGAGGCCACACGGCCCATGCTGCTCGCCTGCGAGGCGTATCGAGACGCGCGGCAGACCTCCCTGACAATGCAACCTTCAGCCACGAGATGAGTCGAGAAGACACAATGTCAGTGATCCTTCGCCGCGAACGCGGTGACCTCTTGCATCGCCAACTGTTCCTGGCTCTTCGGGAACAGATCAGGCGCGGCGCCTACAGGGAAGGCGACTCGATCCCCACCGAGGATCAGCTATGCCAGTCATTTGGTGTCTCGCGCATCACGGTGCGGCGCGCGGTAGCGGACCTGGTGGAAGAAGGATGGCTGGAGAAGCGCCTCGGACGAGGCACCTTCGTCAAGCAAACAGCTGCCAAGCCTCAGAACCGCACCGGCTCCACGTTCACGGAATCGCTGGCGAAACGGTCGAAGCAGACAAAGGTCACCGTTCTGGAGGTATCGAAGTGCTCGCCACCACCCCTGGTAGCGGCGGCCATGGGGCTGGCCGAAGATGCGCAGGTGATGTACGCCAGCCGTCTTCGCTCCATATCCGGTGTCCCCCTGCTCTTCGTCGACTCCTGGGTGATGCCGGAATACGCGGGCACCATCAAGAATGACACGCTCGAGAGACGTTCGATCACCGAAATACTGTTGTCCGAGGGCGTGCGGTTTCGATACGTGACCGAGGAAATTTCTGCTGTTGCCGCAGATCCTCATGTGGCAGCGAGCTTGCATGTAGAGGTCGGCTCGCCGCTGCTATGCGTTGCACGTCTCGTCAGCAAGGATGTGGGCAAGACGGTGATGTACCTGATGGCTTACATGACATCGGAGCGCAGTCGCGTCGTGTTCAGCCACGAAGAGCAAGACCTTGACCGGATGTACGAAGCCAAGCTCATTCACGACATCGATGCTTACGGCTCGGGCCAAGGATGATCCTCATTCCTGGTGCAACTGCGGGTTCGCACGCTTCGCGAGCCAGTCGCATGCAAGCGGCCTTGGGGCCCTCCGCCGGTGCCGGTAAGAGTTCGGTAAGACTATCGCGTCGACGATCGGGGCCTCCCTTACAACCCTGATTGGCTCCGCCATGCCGCGTGCGTCTTCGACTCCTGTCTTCCCTGTTTTTCCTCCCTTGCTTTTTGGTGTTTCGCTGGCGCTGGCTTTGCCCGCTGCGTGGGCGCAGAACAGCAGCCTCGATCAACCCCCGGCTGCCGCGGAGTCGCAGCCTGGGCAATCGGCCGACGCCTCTCGATGGGGCATCGGCATTGCCGCCGGTGCCAAGCAGCAGCCATATACCGGCGCGGGCACCAAGAGCCAGGGCATTCCCCTCATTTACTATGAAAACCGCTATGTGCGGGTGCTTGGCGCAGGCGCGGAACTCAAGCTGCCGAAGGTTGAGCTGGGCTCCAATTCATCCTTGTCCTTCGGCCTGCGCGCCCGGTATGGCCTCGGAGGCTACGAGCCGAGCGACGCGCCCATTCTGCAAGGCATGCAGGAGCGCAAGAGCAGCGTCTGGCTCGGCGCCGGCGTCACTTGGCGCAACGAGATTGCCGACGTCTCGGCGGAGTGGCTCGGCGACGCCTCGGGCAAGAGCAAGGGCCAGCAGTTTCGGCTCGGCGTGCAGCGCGATTTTCGCGCGGGCGACTTCACCTTGACACCGCGCATCGAGGCCCACTGGCTGGACAAGAAATACGTCGACTACTACTACGGCGTGCGTACCGAGGAAAGCTGGCCCGGACGTCCGGCATACCTCGGCGCTTCGACCGTCAACACGGAAGTCGGACTTCGCATCGGCTATGCGATCGATCCCCACCAGTCGGTGTTTGTCGATGTCAGCGCCACGCAGTTGGGCAAGCAGATCAAGAACAGCCCGCTGGTTGACCGCTCGAATCAGTCAGCGGTCTCCGTCGGCTATCTCTATCGCTTTTGACGCAACCTGTGCCACATGAACCGCATCGCGCTGATCGAAGACCATGACCGGATGGCCACCTTGATATGCAAGGCGTTGGTTGGCGCGGGCATCGAGGCCGATGTCTTCGGGCGCCTCGATGTTGCCTGGCATGCGGTGCGACGCACGCCCTATGCAGCGCTTGTGATCGATCGGGGGCTGCCCGATGGCGACGGCCTCGAGCTGGTACGGCGGCTGCGCGCAGCGGACACGCGCACGCCGTGCCTGATGCTGACCGCGCGGGATGCCTTGCATGACCGCGTCGGTGGCCTGGAGTCGGGCGCCGACGACTATCTGGTCAAACCGTTCCCGATGGAGGAACTCGTCGCGCGCGTGCGCGCGCTGCTGCGGCGTCCGGCCCAGCTCCAGAGCCTCTCGCCCGCCTATGCCGACATCTGCGTACACCCTGAGAGCGGAACGTTGAGTTGCGGCTGCGATGTCGTCACGCTCGCGCCTGCCGAGCTTCAGATCACCCTTTGCCTCGTGCGCAGCGGCGGCCAGACCGTGCGCCGCAGCGCGCTCGAATCGGCCGCATGGGGCCTTTCGGAGGCTGTCACGCCCAACGCGCTCGATGTCGCGCTGCATCGCTTGCGCAAGAAGCTGCAAGCCGTGGGCTCCGAGCTGCAGATTTCCAATGTAAGGGGGCGTGGCTATGCGCTTTGCGAAGCTCCACTGGCCACATAGTCTCGGCACGCGGCTGCTCGCCACGTACGTGGCCGGCATCCTGGTCTGCATTGGGCTGATCGTAGTCGTGAGTGCCGCCAAGCTGCTTCTGAGTGGAGACACCTTGAATGAAGGAATATCCACCCATGCACGGTTGATCGCACGGCAATTGCAGTTCGATGCGACAGGACGCCCAAGCGGATTGAACGAACCGGAGCTCCCGACCTGGCTGTATTCAGGCATGGGGAAAGAGACGTCCGTCCGCGTGCTCGATGCGACCGGCAACGTTGTGATGCCCGCCGGGCAGAGCACTTCAGCACTGCTCGAAGAGGGCAAGGCCTTCGCGCCGCGCGAGCATACCTTCGATGCGGTTTCAGACGGTCTTCCGGTGCGCGCGGCGACTCATTACGTCGATCATGCGGGGCACCGGTGGTATGTGCAGGTGGCGGTGAGCCGACGCCTCATCGAACTCATGGACCGCAGCGTCGGGCTGCCGGCGCTCGGACAGGGCATTCTGGTTGCGTGCCTCGCCTCGGTCCTGGTGTTCGCCGTGGCCATGTATTTCACACTGGGCCGCATGCTCAGGCCGCTGCGTGTGGCCTCCGAGAGCGCCGCACGCATCACGCCGCGCACGCTCGGTGCGCGCTTGAGCGTACAAGGGCTGCCCTCGGAGATGCTGCCGCTGATCGAGGCCTTCAATCGTGCGCTCGACCGTTTGCAAAGCGGCTACATGGCGCAGCAGGATTTTCTTGCGGCGGCCGCGCACGAGCTCAAGACACCGCTCTCGCTGATCCGCGGCCAGGTCGAACTCGGGGGCGACAGCGATGCGGCCTTCGATCGCGGTGCTCTGATCCGCGACGTGGATCAGATGGCTCGGCACGTGAGCCAGCTTTTGCACCTGGCCGAGGCGACGGAGTTATGCAACTACGACGTCGGCCAAGTGGGTGCGGCCGCGCTGGTGGACGAAGTCGGCGACTATCTCGGGCGACTTGCCGCGCGGCGCGAGGTTCATCTGGACTTGCGGGTCGCGCCGGACGTGGTGTCCTGGCAGGCGGACCGAGGTGCACTCTTCACGCTGTTGAAGAATCTCCTGGAGAACGCGATCCAGCATTCGCCGTCGCACGGCGTGGTGCGGCTCAGAGCCGACGCACGGCGGATCTCGGTTTGCGACGAAGGTGCCGGTATTCCGGCTGGTGACCTGCCGATGATTTTCGATCGCTTCTGGCGCGGCGCGGGCCGGCGCGACGAAGGCGCGGGGCTGGGCCTCGCCATATGCCGGGAGATCGCGCTGGCGCACGGCTGGCGATTGACAGCACACGCGGCATCGCCCGGAACGGACTTTGTGCTGGCATTCGCACCGTGACGGCAACAACCGCCTTAGCGCTGTCAAGGTTTCAGTGCTCGAAGCAAAACAGCAGCCAGAAGGCGATGGCGCCACGGTCAATGAACAGCTGAAGCTTGAAGACGGCGGCGATCAGCGCAAGGCCGATCAGGACGTCCAGCAGGCAGGTGTCAAACAGCCATGTCCCGAGCCGTCCGGGCCAGCAGAGTTTCGCGAAGAGCTTGGGGGCCGGTCTCATGTGGGCAAGCCCTCTGGGCCGCAGAGAACGAGCGCGATAGAGGCACACAGCATGACGAGATCCGATGGTGATGAAGCCTGAATGCTCGGCCCGCCAGCCTTACCCTCGGCTTACCTGGCGAATGGCATCGCACCTTCGAGCCGGCCCCATCCGGTAAGGATGCAGCAAGGCTACCGGGCGGAGCATCCGGACACGATCCAACCGGAGCCCGCGTGTCCTCAGTTCTTTTTTCCGAAACGGCGGTGCCCTCCTCCGCCCTCTTCGCAGCAGCGATGCCGAGCGATGGCTTCGCAGAATGACAGGTAGCCCTCGCGACCGGGCCCGCAATGACACTCCGGCTGCTCGTATCCTGAAGCCCATCCGCGCGCTGCTTGGCGCCCTCGTGGTCATGGCGGTCTGGTTCGACGCCGCAGTGATCCGGGTCATCCACGCGCTTCTGACAGCGGAGTCCTCCGGCCTCTTCGACACGGTCAGCGATGTCGCCGACGCCCGCTTCTATGGAATCGCTGCGCTGGGTATCTACGCCTCGGGTCTTCTTGCATTGTCGGTACCGGCGGCAAGGCACTGGAAACGCGATTGCGAGCGCTGGGTCCGCGCAAGCCTGCTGATGCTCCTGACTCTGCTGACAGGCGGCTTCATGACGCTGGTTCTCAAGCATGTTGTCGCGCGGTCGCGCCCTTTCCTGCTTCTGGAGAACGGACATTACGGCTTCGCTGCGCCGTTTGCCGGCGCACCCTTCAATTCGTTTCCGTCAAGCCACGCGTTCACGGCATTTGCCGTTGCGTTCGTGCTCGCTCGCGTGTTGCCGAACTGGCGCAAATGCTTGTGGGCGCTGGCCCCCATCCCAGGCATCTGCCGCGTTCTCGCGCTCGAGCACTTTCCGAGTGACGTGATCACGTCCGCGGTCATTGCCGCGTGGTGCGTGGGCTTCTGGGCACCGCGCATATTTGCACCTCGATCCAAATGGCCGTTGCGGCCTCCCTGGAACTGGCGCAGAACCCCGGTACCGAGCACACCTCGGGGGCGCCATGGCCGCTTGCAAGATGGGGGCAGCCCCCTCAAGCCAGGCCGTCGTCGGCAAGGGGCAGCCGACGCACATGCTTGCCAGAGAGGATCGAGGCCGCGGCTGCGAGCGCAGGCGCCAGAGGCGGCACGCCAGGCTCGCCCACGCCGCCGAGCGGCGATCCGATTTCGACGATATGTGTGATCACCTGCGGCTCTTCCCCCATGCGCAGGATCTGGTAGTCGCCAAAGCTGGACTGCTCCGCGCGGCCATCCTTGATGGTGATCTTGGCGCGCAGCGCAACGGACAAGGCATCGACCACGCCGCCGCTCATCTGCGATTCGACCTGGCCGGGGTTGATGGCACGGCCGCAATCGATGGCCACGTGCACTTTCTCGACCTTGACGTGGCCGTCTCGAAGGCGCGCCTCCACAACCTGGGCGACAGGGCTGCCGTAGCTTTCCACCACGGCGAGGCCTCGCGCGACGCCTGCCGGCGCAGGGTTTCCCCAGCCCGCACTTTGCGCGACGCGGTCCAGCACCGCGAGCATGCGCGGGCGGCCCCGCAGGTGCTGGCGGCGGAATTCCAGCGGGTCCTTGCCCGCGGCGGCGGCGCATTCGTTGATGAAGGCTTCCACGAAGAAACCGGTGAAGGAGTTGGCGATCGAGCGCCATGGCGACAGCGCCATCGGCATCGGCACGACCGCGTGGTCGACCAGCATGTTCGGGATCTGGTACTGCATGTCGATGATGCCCGTGAGCGACATGCCGTCGACCACGCCGTTGGTGAGGGGTATCCCGTTATCACGTCCCATCTGGGGGCCCGCGACGCGGACACGCAGACCCTGGATGCGGCCGTCCGCGTCGAGCGCGGCGCGCATGCGGCACATCATCGTCTGGCGGTACTGGCCCTGTTGCATGTCGTCGGCACGGGACCAGAGTACCTTCACCGGCCGGCCGCCCACGGCGCGGCTCGCGAGCATGGCCTGAATGGCCGACTCGGCCTGCGTCTTGCGACCGAAGCCACCGCCGAGATAGGCGTTGTGGAAGTAGACCTGCTCGGGCTTGTAGCCACCCGCGGCGCCGCACTCGCGCAGGAGGATGTCCTGGGCCTGCGTACCGGTCCAGAGGTCCAGCCGGTCGGGGCCGGCCTGCGCCATGCAGTTGATCGGCTCCATGCACGCATGGGCGAGGAGCGGCACGGCGTAGTCGGCTTCCATGATTCGATGCGGCGCACGAAAGGCTGCGTCCATGTCGCCGCGCTGCAAGGCAGCCGGCAGCGTTCCGCCGTCCAGCGCGGCGCGCATGCGTTCGTCGAGCTCGGGCGTGCTGACGCGGTCGTTCGGCGTGGCCTTGAATCGAATCGTGAGTTTGTCGGCCGCCTGCTTGGCTTGCCACCAGCTGCGTGCGACGACGACCGCGCCGTTGGGTACGGGCACCACCGCAACCACGCCCGGCATGCCGCGCACGCTGGCCGGATCCATCGACTCGACTTCGGCGCGAAACACCGGGGACAGGCGCACCGCCCCATGCAACATGCCGGGTGCCTTCATGTCGACCGCGTAGAGGGCGCGGCCCGTGACCTTGCCGGGGGTGTCGATCCGGCGCATCGTCTTGCCGGCGAGCTTGCGCTGTTCCGCCGGCCGCAGGACCGGCGTCTGGGGCACGGGCAGCGCGGACGCCGCCTGCACCAGATCGCCAAATGGCACACGCCGGCCGCTCGCCACATGGATGATTTGGCCGTCTTCGGCGGCAAGGGACGCAGGTGGCACCGACAGCCGCTCGGCCGCGGCCAAGGTCAGCAGTTCCCTTGTCTGCGCGGCGGCACGGCGCAATGGGTCGTGCCAGAAGCGGACGCCGAACGAGCCGACCGAACGTTGTTGGCCCATGGGCAGGCGGTAATCGGGCGTCACCTGTTCGGGCATCGCGGTGCGCACGCGGGTCCAGTCTGCGCCGAGCTCCTCGGCCAAGATCATGGCCTGCGCCGTATGAATGCCCTGGCCCATCTCGCAGGTGGGCAGCAGGAACGTGACGACGCCATCGGTACCGATGCGGATGAATGAACCTGGCGCACGGTTCACCGGCGGCCGGGCGGCCGGCGCAGGTGCGGCTGGTTGCGGCGGTGTCTGGGCGCCGAGCGGAATCGCGACGGTCAGCACGGCGCTGCCTGCGGCCAGTCCGAACTGGCGCCGCGACAGGCCATGGGCGGCTGGCGGCAAGGTTTGGGATGCGCGAGCGGCGGGTGTGGTGGTGGTCGACATGGCGGCTCCTTCAGACAGACAGCGCGCGTGCTGCTTCGTGGATGGCCGCCCGGATGCGGTCGTAGGTTCCGCAGCGGCAGATGTTGCCTGCCATGGCTTGCGTGATGTCGGTATCGCTCGGCTTCGGCGTGGCACGCAGCAGCACAGCCGCGCCCATGAGCTGCCCGCATTGGCAGTAGCCGCACTGCGGCACGTCGTTCTCGATCCAGGCGGCCTGCAAGGCTCGGCCGATGCGATCCTGCGCAAGGCCTTCGATCGTGCGAACCTGCTGACGCGCCAGTGCGCCGACGGGCGTGATGCATGCGCGCGCGGGATCGTTGCCCACGTGGACCGTGCACGCGCCGCAGAGGCCGACACCGCAACCATATTTGGTACCTGTCATGCCCAGCTCGTCTCGCAGCACCCACAAAAGAGGTGTGTCCGCCGCGGAATCGACCCGCACCCGGCGGCCGTTGATCTGAAGTTGCGTGCTCATCGCGATCTCTCCTGTTGCCGCCGGTGGCGGGTTGCAGGTATTTGAGGATGGGCAACACGCCAGAAAGTGACCATGGCATTACATTTCTGCAAGCCTCAGGGCGTTGCCGGTTGGATGACAAACTTGTAATGTCCGCCTGGCGGGTTGCTGTGATCATCGCGTCTGCGGTGTTTTATGAAGGCAAGCGATGCGGCTGCTGATAGTGGAAGACGAAAGCCGACTGGTCGACTACCTCGTAAGAGGGTTGACCGAGAACGGCTATGTGGTCGACGTGGCGCGCGACGGCATCGAAGGCAGACGCCTGGCCGAAGGAGGCGACTATTCCGTCGTTCTGCTCGACGTGATGCTGCCGGGCATCGACGGCTTCGGCGTGCTTCGCGCCATGCGCGCGCGCAGCAACACCCCCGTGCTGATGCTCACCGCCCGCGACAAGGTAGAGGACCGCGTGCGAGGTTTGCAGGAAGGGGCGGACGACTACCTGGTCAAGCCCTTCGCGTTCTCTGAATTGCTGGCCCGGATCTCCGCACTGATGCGCCGCGGCTCCGGCGGCGCATCGAACCATCCCACCACGCTCAGGCTGGCCGAACTCGAGGTGGACTTGCTTGGCCGCAAAGCAACGAGGGATGGCCGTCGCCTGGAGCTGACGGCCAAGGAGTTCCTTCTGCTCACGGTACTGCTGCGCCGCCGCGGCCAGATACTTTCTCGCACCACGCTGGCCGAGCAGGTGTGGGACATGAATTTCGACTCCGACACCAACGTCGTCGAGGTGGCCGTGCGCCGCCTGCGAGCAAAGATGGACGACCCCTTCTCGCAACGCCTGCTGCACACGGTGCGCGGAATGGGCTACGTGCTGGAGGAACGCTCCAGATGAAAAAGAAGGCCGGCTATTCATTGGCCACGCGCTTGTCCATCCAGCTCGCCTCGCAAACGGCGCTGGGACTGGGCCTGCTCTGCGCCGGCATCTTCGCCGCCACCGAGTGGTCGTTCATCGACAAGCAGCGTGCGCTGCTGACGACAAAACTGGCCGCGACGCGCGATGCAGCAATTTCGACCGAGCGTGCTGGCGGCCTGGCGGAAATGCGCAGGCACCTGCAGGCCGCCATTCCGCGTCGAGCCGGTACCTACCTGGAGTTGCGTGCGGCGGATGGCGAGCTGCTGTATCGAGATCCCGAGGTGCTGCCAAACCATGTGAAGGCCCAGCGCATGGAATTCACACTGCCTCTCGCGGTGGGGGAAGTCCAGGGCGCCCTGTTGCTCGATATCACCGAGGACTCGCGCATGCTCGGACGGCTGGCACTGATCCTTGCGACTGCGACCCTCTTGGGCGGAATCTCGGCGGGCATCGCCTGCGCCTGGAGGGTCCGCCGCACCATGGAGCCCCTGCGCGCATTGGCAGACCAGACGCGTGCCATCTCACCGGGGCGAATGGAGCAGCGGCTGTCCTTGGCCGAGCCGGTCGCGGAACTCCAGCCGTGGATCGACCAGTTCAACGCAATGCTGCGCCGGCTGGAGGCGGCCTATGTGCAGCTCGAAGCATTCAACGCCGATGTTGCGCACGAGTTGCGGACACCGCTGGCCGCACTCATCGGGCATACCGAAGTCGCACTGTCGCGCGAAGACCGGCCTGTGGAAGCGCTGCGCGACACATTGACCGGCAACCTCGAAGAGTTGCAGCGGCTCGCGGCGCTCGTCAATGACATGCTTTTCCTGTCGCGCGCGGACCGAGGCGCAACAGCGAGATGCGATGCCGCTTCGCCCCTCGCGGAACTGGTTCGCCAAGTCGTGGATTTCCACGAAGGCCCTTTGAGCGAGGCGCAACTGCGTGTTCATGTCGAGGGCGATGCAGAGATCGCGGTCGATCAGCCGCTGTTCAAGCGGGCGGTGTCCAACCTGCTGGGCAACGCCACGCTACGCGGTGAAGGGTTCTGCAATTACGGTGCGCATCGGTGTGAACGCGGAGGGCGGCGCCGAAATTTCCGTTGAAAACACAGGGCCGGACATCGATGCGCTGCATATTCCCCGGCTGTTCGATCGGTTCTTCCGCACCGATGAGTCGCGCACGGACGGGCACCTTCATCACGGGCTCGGGTTGGCCATCGTGGCAGCCATCGCGCGAATGCATTCGGGATACACCATGGCGATCTCCGGCAGTGGACGCACCCGCATCGGCTTTGCAGTCAGCCGCTCTTTGCCGCCCTGACGGCAGGGAAACGCCGCATTTATCTCCGGGGGATCGGGCCTCCTCAAATGGACATACCTCGCTGCCGCCCAAGCTGCCAAGTGACGGACTGGCCACGCACCACGGCAGAGACTTGTTGGCCCAAGCTACGTTCGATCACCTGCCGCCAAGGAACCAAACTGAAACCCATCCCGTCGTCGAGCATGGCGAAGCGTCCGCTGGTAAGTTGGATGGAACGGCGGTAGACGCCGCTGGCGCGCGCACCCTCCTGCATCGATCGGTAGGTCTTGCCGGTCTGGTCTTGCAAAGACTTCCCGGCAGTCGCCAGTTCTCGGTCGCGCAAGGTGGCAAGCAGGTTGCGCGCGAGCACCATGCGTTGGCCTCGGCGTTCGGCCAATCCCTGCTCGGCAAGAAAGTCCGCGCGGCCGCGCATCGCATCGCGTGCCTGCGCGCCGAAGCCCTGCGCCGCCAGCCCGCCGCCCTCCCCGATCAATTGCCTGTCCAGCCAGGTCGCACCGATGGCGCGCACCTGCTGGTCGATGGGCAGGTGCGAGCGCAATTCGATAGTCGGACCCGTGCCTCTCTGCGCGTCATACTGCTGAGCTTTCTGCATCAGGTCCGGCGGCACCTGCCAGACGCCGTCGGCCACGCGCGCCACGAAACCGCTGCGGCGCAGCGCCTTGAGCCGGCGCACGTGGACATCGACCGTGGCTTGCGGATCGCGGTCTGCCGCCTGCTCTAGTCGGGCCAGATGATCGGCGGTCTTGTAGATGCCATCCTGGGCGATGGCCGCAATGGAGCGGTCCACGGCCCGCTCCCGCCCCGGCGGCTTTGCTTCCACGATGCCGCCCACCGGCAGCGCCGACAGATCGGCACCGGGCGGTAGTTTCAGATAGTGCGCCCGGCCATCAATGCCATCGACCACCAGATAGCCTCGCTCGTGCAGTTCGTCGGTCAGGCCCTTACCCGCGATGCGGCCGATGACGGGGGTGGTCGACGCGTCCTCCAGCACGCATTCACGCTGCTGGCCCTTGAGTGCCCGGCGCATGGTGTCCAGCGCCTCCTCGCGCTCGCCCATCGCGGTCAAGGTCCGCGCCATGTCCGGCGCCAGCCGCCAACAGTTGGCATCGACCCGCTCGGCCAGCGCCAGGACTTCGAGCCGCTGCAGGCGCGCCCGCAGCAGGTTCTGGCGGTGCCGGTCCCCGGGCCGGCCAGTCAGGTCAACGGTATCGGCTACGGCCTGGCGCATCAAGGCCCGGTCCAGGCCGGTGAGTCGCTGCTGCTCGACTTCGCGCTGCTGGCTTTGCCGGATCTCGATCTCGGTGCGCGGCCCCAACCATTCGGTAGCGATCTCGCTGGCTCGCATACGCATGCCCCGGGCGATGTAGTCCGGCGCGATGATGAGGTCTTCCTTGCCCGCGGTCCGGCCGTTCAAGACGACGTGGGTGTGCGGGTTGTCGGTGTCCCAGTGATCGACGGCCACCCAGTCCAGCGGCGTTTCCAAGTCCACCGCCATGCGCTGCATCAGTTGCCGCGTGAAACCACGCAGATCTTCCAGGTCGACCGCGTCCTCGGCCGAGACGATGAAGCGGAACTGGTGGCGATCTCCCCTGCCCCGCTCCTCGAAGGCCTTCAGGTCGGCGGCATCGGTCTCGGGACCATAAGCCTGCCCGCGCTGCCCGTCACGTGTCACCCCATCGCGCTCGATGTAGCGCAGGTGCGTGGATACCGAGTTCGCGCCGGCTTTCCGGAGCACCACGAAGCGGGCCTTGATGACCACGCGTCGGGCATGCACGCCCAGGCGATCGACTGCCATACCGGCCGCGACGCGGCCTCGGCCAAAGGTCGAGGCGGGCCGCCCTGCCCGCTGGCCGGACGCTTTAGCGCCGGCCTTCGAGACTTCCCCGAGCACCCGGGACACGAAGCGCTCCGGGCGCGGTCCTGCGTGGGACTTCGGTGCCGCCGGTCGGATACGAAAGCGCTCGGCATCCGGTTCCTTACGCGAAGCCAAGGCGGGCACTCCGGAGCAATGACGCGCAAGGGATCGAAAGCGGCACGTGCGCAAGGCCGCAGCGACGTGGCGTTGCGCATCGGCGCAGCACCGGCATCGACAGGTGCCGTGCCGCGCCCACCCCACGTGCAGACGAGCGTTGCGGGCGACGGCGTGCCGCCCCTTTTATCTGGCCCTCCCTGCACCTCGGCGATTTCGCCTCCCGCATCCGCTCCCGGCTCCGAGCTGCCGCCAGCCGCGCACGAGGTGCGCAACACTGCCCGAGCGGCAGCGGCGGTGCAGCTCGCGCTGCACGCTGGCGGCGGGCCCTCTGCACGACTGGGTGCAGCACGAACACACGTCCGGCTGCAGCTCGGTTGCATGCTCGGTCGCAGGATATGGCGACCCTCATGGCCCACCCCAGGTCCACAAAGGTCGCGCCACGCCAAGCACCGCCGACACGGAGATAGGCCCGAAATAGCGGCTGTCGAACGATGCCGGGTTTGCGTCGCCAAGAAGGAACAGTTCGCCCACAGCAAGGGGGCGGCATTGCGACCAAGCTTGCAGCGGGCGATGCGCGCCGTCATGCGTTCGCACGCTCGCCACCACGGCACCGCCAATGCGCACGAGCTGATCGCAAACACACACCGATTGCGGCGCAAGCGCGCCGATGCGCTTGAGGATCGGCACGCCGCTCGGCAGGTAGCCGCGCTGGGCCGCGAAGGCGGCCACGTCGGCCGGAAGCCGTGCCAGCACGATGCTGCCGATGTGCAGCGAGGCTGCGCTGTCCAGGCGGCCGATGCGGTACCAGCCGCGCGGCACGCTGTCGCTCGGGTTGTAGACCACGAGCACGCGGTCGCGCGCGCCCACCGGCATGACGGCCGGCGCGCACAGCGCCGCCAGGCCGACGCCCATGCAAGCGAAGAGCAGGCGCGGCGTCATCGCAGCGCCCCGCGCGCCAGATGTGCCGCATGCCGCTCGGCGGTGTAGCCCGGCAGCGGCTGGCGCGCAGCCAGCCGGTTGCCGACCGTACGCCAGTAGGTGACGGCCACCACGCACGGGTCGATGCCAGAGGCCTCGATCGCGTCAATTGCCGCAAGCACGGCCTTGACCTGGATCACACCATCGGCGCGCAGCAGAATGCGCGCGCCCGGCTGTACACCGGCAACGCGCTGCGCGCCGTCGGACGGCATCGGCGCCTGCAGCACCATCAGCTGCCACAGCGCCGTACCGTAGTCATTGCCGATCCACTTGACGCGGCAGCAGAGCGCATCCGGCTCGAAGATCGCAACGCGCCGCCAGCGATCGAGGATGGTCTCGCGCGCCGGCCGACCGAAGCGCAGCCAGACGTTCACGCGATGCTCGACGAACGCCAATGACACGCGCATGCGGGTACGCCCGCGCATGGTCCCCGGACATACGACGGCTGAGGGCAAGGACTGCGCAGAAGACGGCCGCGGCTGCATCACGGTTCACCTCCACCGTACTCGCGCTCCAGCAACTCGCGCAGCATCTCGGCCGCAGTGACGTCGCGCTTGAACGCGATCACCTTGATCTTTCCGCGCAGCGCCGGCGTCACGTCGATGGTCAAGCGCGCTGTGTAAACCGACGCCGTGGCCGTGGCCGCGCCCGCCGGTTCGTCGGCGCGCCGCACCCAGGCCGACGCCGGATCGGCAGCCGGCCTGCGGCCGATCGGCGCGCGCTTCGGCGACGCGGAAGTCGCCCGCGACGTCATCGCAGCATCTCCCGCACGGCCTGCGCCAGCGCAGCGATCTCGCGCGCCGCGGCGCACGTCGGTGCCGCTTCGCAGGCGAGCCGCCCGGCAGCGACGCTGTCGGCGAACACGATGCGCTGCGAGATTTCGGCGCGCAGCGCGGCGAACGGCTGATCGGCCAGCGCCGCACGCGCGTCGCGGCCGATGACCGTCCCCACCACACGCCGGTTGATCACAAAAGCGGCGCGCAGTTGCGGTCGAAACACTCTCGCTTCGATCACGAGCTGTACCATCTCGTGGCTGGCCCACACGTCGTAGGCACTGGGCTGCACCGGGATCAGCACGAGGTCAGCGGCCAGCAATGCGGAGCGCGCGAGGGCCGCGACCCGCGGCGGGCCATCGATGACCACGTAGTCGGCCTGCGAGGCGATCTGCGGCGCCTCCTGGTGCAGCGAGTCCCTCGCGAGCCCGAAGACGCCGTACAGCCGCTGCTGCCCGTTCTGAAGCCGCCGCTGCGCCCAGTCCAAGGCCGAGCCCTGCGGATCGGCATCGAGCAGCGTGACACGCCCGCCTTGCATCGCCAGCTCGCCGGCCAGATGCGTGGCGAGCGTCGTCTTGCCCGCGCCGCCCTTCTGGTTCAGCAGCGCGATCACCTTGCCCGGCCGGGGCCCGCTGCCTGGCGAGCGGTTCTCGGCCGTCTGGCCTGCTTGGGTTGTCTCGTCAGAAGCACTGCCCGTTGTTTGAGCAGCTCTGTCTCGCGCGCGCGTGACTTCCATTTATGTATCCCTTTAGATGTTTAGGGAGTGCCGAAACCGTTGCCGGGCGTGGCCTCTGGACCGATCGGTGCGGGCGATCCACCGATGTTTATGCGGGTGATCCACCGAGGGTCGTGCGGGTGATCCACCGAGCCCGTCCCCACGTCATCCACAGGTTCTTCAACAGAAACTGTGGATAAGTCGCTTTGAAACGGTTCGCCCGGCGTCGGTCGGAAAGCCAACCATTCCATGCCACCACAGCGCTCGATGGACAGCCGATAGCCCGGCAGCGCCTGACGCCGCACCAGATGGCGCACCTGCAGCGCGAAGTCGGAATGGCGCTGCAGGCTTCCGGACTTCAGGTGCAGGTGGCGCATGGCGAAGCGCCAACCGCCGGGCTGCCGCCCGCCGTGCTTGCGTACCAGCCGGTACAGCCAGCGCTCGATGCCGCCGGAAAGCCGGAAGTACGTGGGATCGAGCGTGAGCACCAAGGCCTCGTCCATCACGCCCGAGAAGAACCAGTCGGCCAGGATCAGTTCGATGCCGTCGGCGCGTCCGTCTGAGCGGATGTATTCCTTCCACTCATTGATCCAGGAGAAGCGGTGCACGCGCATCGCGCCGCTCGGACGCTCCCGCTGGCGCAAGGTCGTGGCGACAGTGGTGGACTGCAGCCGGTCCAGCGCGGCGCGCAGCGCCAGGTAGTCGCTGCGGCCGGTGCCGCGCTGCGCGAAGCGCAGGATCTCGTAGGGCGTGGCCACCATCAGGCGCGAAGGCGCGATGCCTTCCTTCTTGGCCTGGACGATCTGGCTCGCGGCCCAGATCAGCACGTCCGCATCCCAGATCGTGGCGATGCCGTGCTCCGGCACGCCCTCGACGGTAAGCGAGACACCGCCGGCCTCGAAGCGAATCGGCGCCGTGCGCGGCGACTTGGCGAGCGAGAAGAACGGATAGGCCATCAGGTCCTGCGCATCGCGCAGCGCCATGTCACTTCCCGGCAGCGCGCGAAACAGCGACAGCTGTTCGCGTTCGCTCGGACGCTTCGACATGGTGAGGCCCCTGCCCTGCGCGTCGGTCAGCGGACGGAGTCGCGCTGCACGTAACCGGGATCGGAGGTCATTTCATAGGCCCGGCTGTTCGCCCAGGCGCGCAGATCCTCGACCGCGTAGACCACGCGCGCACCGAACTTCCGAAAGCGCGGGCCGCCGCCCAGCACGCGATGCTTCTCGAGCGTGCGCGGCGACAGGCGCAGAAAGGCGCCGGCCTCGCCGGTGGTCAAGAACTCGGGGTTGGCCGGCGCGGCGGGCACCGCAAAGGGGCCGCGGCGCAGCCGTTGCAGCGCGGGCGGTAAACGGGGAACTGGCACTTGCCATGAGGGCCTCCATCGTTGTCGCGGGACCGCGAGCCATTCGCAGCCCAGTGGAGGCAGTCTCGGGAGCAAGGGCCTTTTTGCGCAGGGAGATATTCAGCGCATCGGTTCGTCTCCGGGGGCATCGGCTGCACTGCGCTGTATGCCCGCGAGGCTCAGATAGCCACCGCTCATGTACGCCTCGGCTCGCCGCAGCAGGTGCCGGACTGCGGCGCGCAGTTCGCCATCGGCATGCCAGCGCACCGCGGCTTCGAGACCGAACAGCGCTTGGGCGATATCGCGATGCGAGGCGCCGGCCTGCGCGCCATCGAGCGCCTGCAGGGCGCGAAGATGCAGCAGCGTGGCCCGGGTGACAGCCCGCATGCAGTCCTCTGCAGGCGCATGGCCCTGAAGAACCTGTGCCTGCGCATTGAACGCATTCAACTGGCCGCGCAGGCCGGGGCCGAGCGGGACGGCGCAGATGTAGGCCGCGCCATCGGAGAGGTCGTCGGCCAGTGACATCCGCAGGCGCTTTGCGGATACGTCGATCAGCAACGCCAGGCCCGAGTCGCCGAGCGCCAGGCGCTTGCGGCCGGGCACGCGCCAGAGGTCGAAGGTCGGCCGGGTCGACGCATCGTGCGCGCGCGAAGCGCGCACGTGCAGCAACTCGTCAGCCGCCGTGATCCAGAACGGCTGCGCTTCGCGCGCATCGAGACGGGGATCTTCGGCGCTGTCGCAACCCCCACCGTTCAAGCGATGCGGCGCGCCGTGTCCAGTCCGCCTGGTACTGCGGATGGCGGCGCAGGTACTCCCACGCGAGCGCGGGGCTGTCGAGATCGAGCGTGTAGAGGTAGGCCGCCGACGCGCGCCAGAGCGCGCTCGGCAGGCCTTCGGCCTTGCGGTCGGTCATGGCAGAACTCACTTCTTCTTGCTTGCGCGAAGGCTGCCATAGGCACGGCCGGCATGGCTGGCTTTTGCGGCGATGCGCTGTCGCGCGAGCAGCGACGATTCCGTGCGCCCCGACCCGCCAAGGAAGTTCAGTCGTTGATCGACCCGTCGCGCTGCGCGTCGGCCGCATAGCCGGACAGCGGCTGCCGCGCCCTGAAATGCGGATCGGCGACGATGCGCAGGCCCTGGGGGCCGCGCACGCCCTCGAGCGCCGAAAGGCTCACATGCCCGAGTTCGGGGAAGCCCGTGCCGGCATCGGTCAGCCCATAGGCGCGATCGCCATCGGCATCGAGCTCGGTGAGCAGCCAGCAGGCGGGGGCGTCCAAGGTGTACAGCTTGACGACGGGATGAGGATCGATGGCGCGGCCATGGGCGCGAGCCGCGCCGTTGGCCAGCATTTCGGCGCGCTGCTGCTCGGTAAGAAAGGTCATGGGCCCTCGAAAGATGACGGAATGCTAATGCCACAAGGACAGGTGCAGAAGGATTTCTACGCGCGGCCCGATCCTGAAAACAACGATATGAGTTAAAGATAACGTGGTTTAAATTGTGCTGAAACGAGACGCTTCTGTCCATGCAGAAGCGAGCCATTCAGCGAGGACGCCCTACCGGCGCGACGACCTTTGAGGTCGCGCCGGCGCTGGCGTTCGGTGCGGTGGTGCGCGCACTGAGAACCGAGGATGGCATCGCCCAGGAAATGCTGGCGCACCTCGCCGGCATCGAGCGCTCTCACATGGGCAAGATCGAGCGCGGCGAGCACATGCCCACGCTGGTTCTGGTGCTCAGGATCGCCCGGGCGCTGGGCCGCAGCGCCGGCGAATTGATGCTCGAAACAGAAGCCAGGTTGCCGAAGGAATGGCATCAGCCGGCCATCGGCGGCTGATGCCTTCGACGCTACGCCACGATGCGCCCTGCCAGCCGCGCTTCACGCGCGTAGCCGCTCAGCCGCTTGTCAGCAACGAAGTACAGATCGCGCTCGATCGGCAGACCCCATCTCCCGCGCAAGCTCTCCAGCTCCGTCAGGCTCACATAGCCGAGTTCGGGAAAGCCTTGCCCGAGGTCGCAGAGTCCAAACGCGATGTCTTCGGAATCGAGTTCGCTCAACAACCACGTAGCGCCCGCGTTGGGCGTGAACAGCTTGACCACCGGTAGCGGGTCGAAGTGAGAGTTCTCGATCGATTCTCGGCCGTTGGCCAGCAGCAGCGCGCGTTGTTCGTCGGTGATGAGCTTCGTCATGGTCTTTCTCCTTGGAAGGATTCCGGGCGGGATTGCCCGAGACCGGAAGCCGCACGACGCAGCGCAGCCGTCAGGGTTCGAGAGACGGCCGCCAGGACGCCAGCGTGCAAGGCACGCGCAGACCTTGACGGCGAGAACGCCGTGCAACGATGAAGGGAACAGCAAGCCAGCCGCTCCCCTGCCTTGCCCCGTGGCAAGCGAAGCGCGCAGGCCGGAAATGCAGTGAAGGCCGCAGGCGTCAGGGATGGAAACCCGAAGGGGCGAGACGCCACCGGCGGCTCGATGCGCAGCACGACAGCCCGGCTCGGCACCGCCGGGAGACGCACGAATGTCTTCGCCGCCGGACCGTATGCACGCCGATTCGCAAAACCTGCGATGCGTCTCTGCACAAACCCACGGATCCGCAGAATCACTTCCGTGCATCCACTTCTTCCCGTGCCTCCGTAGAAATGCAAAGTCGGAATGGCGGCGATCCACAGATCAGAAAATCAGGAAGTACGGACCGACGACAATCCGTACTTCCGCAATTCGGTACGGGCTCGCAGCAGTAGTTAAACAGCCCGGGACAAGCGCGTGCCGTTGATGGACCCAGAGGCAAAGCGCCCCGCCCGCTGGCGGGGCGCCAGGGCGACGTTCAGTCGCCCTTGCTGCGCGACCAGATCAGGTTGTGCGCGCCGTCATCGCCCTCGACCAGGCGGGCATAGATGGTCGCCGGGAACGACGGGTCATCCAGCGTCACCGACAGGTAAGGCCGGTCCGCCTTGCTGACCTTCTTCCACGCCGCGCCGATCTCGTAGCCGGTGCCCGCCACGATGCGGTAATCCGGAGCGTTCTCGCTTTCCTTGTCGCTGGGCGCGATCTTGACCTTGACGTTGAGCGTCAGGGTGCGAACCGTGCCGGTGAAGCCGTTGTTCTGTGCGGTGAAGGTGCCGATGTTGGCCATGATGGAGTCCTTTCGAAGTTGACCAGGTCCGCGCCCATCGCGGCCTTGGCGTGATCCGGACGGCGCGGGTCCGGGCGCGTCGCACCGAAGGCCGCAACGCGAGTGGAGGACCGGAAGGCCCGAGAAATTTGCCTCGCGAGGAAGACTGCAGGTCGGGGAAATTTGTCGGGCCGCACGGTTGCGGCGAGGAAGCCCGAGGCGAAGCGCAACGAAGAGAGCACCGCCGTGCCCGCGCCAGGATTCACGGCACATACAAGGCCGTGGGCGTGCACCTGATCCCGAAAAGGACGCATGGCCGAGGCCCCGAGGACGCGGCAAAAGGCCTTCCGGCATGGCCCCGACGCGGTCCAGGTCCAAGCCGGCTGGCCAGGAAAGCGCCCCGGAACGCTCCTCAGCATCGAGGTAGAAGACATGATCGGTATCGGCGGCATGGGGGAGATCGGCCACCCAAGGTGATGGGCCTATTCACGACGCCGGATGACCCGTCGTTCCCGGCTGTCAGACCCGCTGCCCGCCACGGGCCGTCCCAAGCGCATCGACTTCGCGGCAATGCGCGACTCGATGCTCGCCCGATGGGCCGCGACCAGCGTGACCGCGCCGTCGAACACGAGTTCGTAGTCGTCATGGGCCTGGACACGGAACGTCGCACTGCGCTCGCCCAGGCCCTCCACCCATCCCCGAAGCCGCAGGCGTGTCGCCGGTGGAACTGGGCCGCGATGCTCGATGTGCACGGCGCGGCCCACGACCACTTCCACCATCGAGTCGACATACATCTGGATTTCTCGGATGCAGACGGATTCGACAACCGCCACAAGGTACCCGGTCGCCAGACATTCGATCAGCCTCTGCGCATAGTCGCTGCCGAGCGGCAGCCTCGCAAACAATGACCGCGCGGTCTGGTCCTGCGGTACCGCATAGGTTTCTTCAAAGCAGATTTCGCTGACGCCTTGTTGATTCATGAGGATGTGAGGGGTGACATCGTTGAGCTCTCCGGATCCGAGGGACGCCTGCGCATCTGCATCGGAACTCTCACAATGCTCACGCGATATGTCGGCGCAGCCAACCTAACGAGGCATGCCGGGGAGCACCACGGCGCAGGAAATTCCGCTGGTTTGGGACGGTCAACGCCGCCACGGCGTGTCTATCGCCCTAGCCTCGTCGCAAACGAAAACGCGCGCGGCACACCTGCCGCGCGCGTTTCTTCTCGCACATCCAAGGCCCCGGCCTTCCGACCGGGGCCTCATGCCTAGGCGACTGCCGCCAGTTCCTCGCGGTCTTCGGCTTCGGCAGCGGCTTCATCCGCTGCCAGCACCGCCTCGCTCCCCGACGATTTCGGTGTTTCGGAACCCGGTTCTGCCTTGCCCCTGAACATCACCGGCAGCCACCCGGTCCCGGCCGCGAGCCTTTCGGCCTCGCTCGCCATCTCGGCCTTCTTGAGCTTGGACAGCCGGGTCACGTGATCGGGTGCAAAGGCCAGCACCGCCTCCAACGCCTTCGCCTTGGAGACATGCGCGAAGTAGCCTTCGGCGGTCGGCGTCCACCAGTCGTGCATGTCGAGGCCTGCGGCCTCGGCCAGTTCGGCGGCAGGCGTCTCGTCCTCGCGGGACGCCAGCACGCCGACCGTGGAGGCCACGCACACCGCCAGCAGCGACAGCAGCTCGCCCTGCGGCAGGGCCAGCAGTTCGGCAAAGAGCGCCTTGGGCTCTTTCGGCAGGCGCGCCGCCCATGCCTCGCGGACCTTGCCCATGCCCATCGCCGCAGGCGAGTCCCCGATATCGGGTGCATGCAGCGCGAGCCCATCCTGCGGCGTGGCGACGATGTCGACGGGCGACCCGCCCGAACCGTAGCTGTCCAGGACCACGCGCAGCGCGAGCCGATGCACCAACGCCACCTGCGGATGTCGGGCGACCTCGGTCTGCAAGGCAGCCGTGCGGTGGGCGCTCAGCCGCTTTGCCAGCTTCTCCGAGATACCGGGCTTGCCTGTCTCAGCGGAGCCGCCATCGTGGCCGCTGCGCTCCTCGCCCGCCGCATCGGCTTCCTGCCGCTCCTGCGCCCGCAGCGCCTTGGCCTCCTCCTCGCGCAGCAGCCCCCGGTGCACCACCACGCCGCCCATGTGATCCACCGACACCACGGCACCGGCCATTGCCATCGCGCCGGGTGGATAGACCACCAGGGTCTGCTCGATGGCTTCCAGCTCGTCGCCGAGCCGGTCCAGCTCCTCCTGCAGCGCACGCTCGCCATCCTCGCTCAGGCCCGCATCCTCGTCGTCGAGCCGGTCCTGCAACGCGTTCTGCTTCGCTTCGAGTTTCGCGATGCACTTGGCCTCGGTCCTGTTCGGCTCGCGGCGCGTGCGCCGCACCCGCTGGAACACATGGAGTTCGGCCGCCGTGGCGCGCGGCGCCACCTCCACCCACCCCCAGCCCTCCAGCTGCACCTCTTCGACGACTGCGGCGAGCTTGCGGCGCGCGAGCGTGTCCAGCAATCCGGCATCGGTGAGATAGCCGCCTTGCCGTTCGTCCGAGAACAGGTCGCGGCGCACACCGCCCCCTGCGGCCTCGTAGGCCTCCAGCCCGACGAAGCGGGCCAGCGCATCGCGGCTCGCATCGATCTCTTCATGGGTCAGATGGTCGCGCAGCGCCTCGGGGCTGCGCTGCCACGCCGGGCTGTCATAGAACGCGGCCTCCTGCGCCGCGTGGTCGTCGGTGATGGCGAGCGCCATCAACTGTTCGAGGGTCGCGGTGCCGGCTTGGTAGTCCGCCAGCAGGCGCGGCGAGACGTTGGCAAGCCTGAGCCGGCGCCTGACCACCAGCGGCGTCACGCCGAAGTCCGCCGCGATGGCTTCCACGGAACGACCTTCGGCCACGAGGGACTTCCATGCGAGCAGTTCCTCCACGGGCCCCATCGCCTCTCTCTGCACGTTCTCGGTGAGACTCGCCGTGCGCGCCAGCGCGTCGGCCACGAGCAGGCAAGGCACCGGCCAATCCTCCGCGATGCGCCGCTTCTTCGCGAGCAGCTTCAAGGCCGCGAGGCGCCGCCCACCGGCGACGACCTCGAAGTCCCCGTCATCACCACAAGAAATCACCGTGAGGTTCTGCAGGAGGCCCAGACGCCGGATGCTTGCAGCCAACGCAGCAATCGACGCGCGCGCCTTCCGGCGCACGTTGCGCTTGGACGGCCGCGCGCGCAGCCGCGACAGCGGCACCAGCACCATGCTCTGCGTAGGCACGGCCGCTTCAAGCGTGGAATCTTCTGGCGTATCAACAGTATTCATGATCGAACTCCTGTCCCTGTCGGGACGTTGGAAAACAAAACTGGAAAGAAAGAAAACCGAAACTGGATTCAGGGCGTGGGTAAGTGCATAGGCGCTCTCCTTGGGTGTTGGGCTCCGCAGGGGCCGCGAAGCCCTTTCGCGGCCATGGAGGCCGGCTGGGGCCGGCGCGGGTGCGCCGTCAAGGGAGAACAGCGAAGGCGCTGGCGCGGCCCGCAGGCGAAGCCGAGGACTCGGGTGCCGCAGCGGCCCTTGACGGGAGGAGCGCCCGCAGAGGCCAGGCAAGCCGCAGACAGCGGCGCGCAGGTGGCGGGTACCGCCACCGGAGAGAGGACATCGAGGCCATCGGCCGGCACCGCGGCCGCCGGCCAGGTGCACGCGCGCAGCGCGCATGCAAGTGGACAATGAGCGGGCAATGAACGGGAATCAAAAAAAGGGCCGAAGCCCCTGTGGCTACATCAGCCCGTGCTCCGCCATCGAGTAGATGACGCTGCCGCCGACGATCAGGTGATCCAGCACCCGCACGTCCACGAGAGACAGCGCGGCCTTGAGGGTCCGCGTGAGCGCCTGATCGGCCGGCGACGGCTCTGTCGACCCCGACGGATGCCCATGCACCAGCAGCAGCGCGGCGCTGTTGCGCGCGAGCGCGTCCTTCACCACCTCGCGCGGATACACCGAGGTCTGTGCCACCGTGCCGCGGAACATCTCCACGTAGTCCAGCACACGGTTCTGCGCATCCAGGTGCACGACGGCGAACACCTCGCACTCCAGCGCCCCATGCCGCAGACGCAGGAAGTCCCGCACGAGCGCAGGCGAAGACAGCGCGGCTCTGCCGCGCACCCGCCTGGCCAGCAGCCGCTGGGCCGCGAGCAGCACCTCGTCGGCCTCGGCCGGCCGGTACTCGCCCGCTGCATCGCGGACGAACAGGGGAACGGAAGCGGAAAACTCGAAGGAAATGAGAGAAGAAAAGAGATCGTGCGACATGGTCGGCTCCGTGAATCGGGCGGGATTGCCCGAAACCGAAAGCGCACGCCGCAGCGCAGCCGTCAGGGTTCGAAGACGGCCGCCAGGGCGCAAGCGCAATCCCATTGCGCGCAGACCTTGACGGCGAGAACGGCGTGCAACGATGGAAGGGACAGCAAGCCAGCCCATCCACCACCCTCCCCTGCCTTTGAGCAAGCGCAGCGCCCAAGCCCGAAGGGCTGGGGATCGCAAGGACAGAGACTGCGAGCGCGGATGCCATTGACGGCTCGACTATCCTTCGCTCGCCGCGCATACGGCACCCGTCGTCCTGGGTGTTCATCGATGCCCCAGGCTGATCCACTTTTCGCAGAGAGAAAAAGTTCGCCCATCCAGCAGCTGCAGGTCGACATTGGGGTCATCGAGCGCAGGCTCTCTCTGCAAATGCGGGAAATGCCAGCGTGCAAGGCCGTTGCTGAAATCCCCGGCATTGGTCTTCTCACCGCAACGGCGGTGGTCGCCAGCATGGGGACGCCGACAGCGTTCAAGGATGCGCGGGAGTTTGCAGCGTGGGGCGGATTGGTCCCGCGTCAGACCGGTACAGGTGGACGCGTCAGGCAGCTCGGGATCAGCAAGCGTGGCGATGCCTATCTGCGAACGCTCCTCATGCACGGCGCTCGAGCCGTCGTGATCAGTCGAAAGATCGCCCGACATGGCCATGGCTCGCAGCTCTGTTGCAGCGTCGGCCGTATAGCGTGGCTGTCGCCGCGGTAGCGAACAAGTTGGCGCGAACGGTCTGGGCTGTACTGGCACGCGGACAGGCCTGGCGGAGCGAGGCGTGGCAGGCTGTGCGGGGACGATAAAGCGTACGCAACAACCAGTTTGAAGGAGAGCAAGCGACCACGCGCATGATGGATCAGACAGGTCGTACCGGGACGAGGACACTCCGATAGGGAATGAGAGCACCAAGCTCGATGTTCAGATGGGAACCTTGTCATCGAAAACCATCAGGGCCAGCGGGCATATCAGCCTGCACAACAGGCCGGATATAAGACTGCAGCCCTGCCTCCTGCTTCTTCACGCTACGAGTTGCTTGTGATCGGGAGGCGCCCATATACGACCTTCCCTAAAAGACTGGTACTCCCGAGGCGACCTCTTCTACGTCCGTCTGGATCGTGCGGAAAATGCGCGGTTGGCGAGAGGCTCCCTTAAGATTCGTGCCAATCTTGATCCGCCGTGAACGTCATCCGCGTTCTGCGCGGAGCCCTTGCCAGGACTGCGCGCGGATTCAACTCTCAGCCGACCCTCACATGCAAGAGATTTATCGAATCGGTCTCGCCGAGGTGCACCCTACCGAACGCACGGTATTCCTTGACGGTGAGGAGGTCGCTCTCGGAGCCCGCGCCTTCGACCTGCTGTTGGTACTTATCCAACACCGCGATCAACTGCTGACAAAGCAGGAGCTGCTTGATCGCGTCTGGCCCGGATTGGTGGTCGAAGAAAACAACTTGTCTGTTCAGGTCAGCGCACTGCGCAAAGTGCTCGGCGCCAAATTGATTGCGACTATTCCCGGGCGGGGTTATCGCCTCAGCGCGCAGGTGGATCGTGTGGCGGTGCCTGACGCCGCCCGTCCCGCACCTGTCGTCGCGCCGGACGGAACAGCCCCACCCATGCCGAAGCCACCGTCCGCATGGCGCGGTTCCGCCGCCATCGCGCACGTTCGCGCGCCGCTGCTGGGCCGCGACAGGGAACTGGCTGAGCTGATCCAAGTCGCCACGGAGTATCGGCTCACCACCGTCGTGGGTCCTGGTGGTATTGGCAAGACCCGATTGGCGGTCGCGACTGCCCACGCGCTGTCGGCTTCATTCGCCGACGGCGTTTGGCTCATTGAGCTCGTGGGCTTGCGCCCGCCGGCCGACCTGGCCAGCCAAGCCGCCCAAGTGCTGGGCATCCAGTTGGCAGGCACGCGTTCGGCCATCGAGGAGCTGTCCGAGCGCCTGCGCGACCAGTCGGTTTGCCTGGTACTGGACAACTGCGAGCATGTGATCGACGAGGCCGCCATCTTCGCGGAGGCCTTGCTGAGCGGCACGCGCGGTGTGCACTTGCTCGCCACCAGCCAGGAGCCGCTGCGACTGGACGTCGAGCATGTGCTGCGAGTCGGCGCACTTCAGGTCCCGGCCAGCGGAACAGGCGCCGATGAAGCCTGCAGAGCCGGCGCCATCGCCATGTTTCGCGATCGCGTGCGCGCCAGCAACTCCCGCTTCGACATCGATGACAGCAACGTCGCCACCGCCATCAAGATCTGCCGCGAACTGGACGGCTTGCCTTTGGCCATCGAATTGGCGGCCGGTCGCGTTGGTCTGTTGGGGGTGGCCGGCGTGCATCGCCAGCTTGCGAGGCGCTTTCGCCTACTGACGAGCGCACAACGCCACCGCGACGCGCGTCACCGAACGCTGCGCGCGACGCTCGACTGGAGCTATGCGCTGCTCTCCGAAAGCGAACAAAGTGCCTTCCGGAGACTGGGTGTGATGGTGGGCGGCTTTGGCCTGGAGTTGGCTGAACAGGTTGCCGAGCAGCCGGCGGGGGCGGACGCTGGCGCCTGGCTCGATGCGCTGGGGGCGCTGGTCGACCGCTCGCTCGTGGTCGTCGAAGGCGACGCACGACCGCGCTTCCATCTGCTCGAAAGTGCCCGCGCCTATGCTCTGGAGAAGCTCTCCGAGGACGACCAGCTGGCTGCGATGCGCACTCGGCACGCGAAAGGCCTGCTACGGGCCCTTCGGAGCCACCTCTCGCTACAGGGGACCGAGCGCATCACGCAAGACGAGTGGACGATGACCTTCGCCCCCGAAGTGGACAACCTTCGTGCAGCCATCGAATGGACCAGCGGACCGGAGGGCGACCCGTCGCTGGCGCTCGACCTGTTGGCAATGGCAGCACCGCTGATGTACCAGCTCGGCCGCTTCAGCGAATGCCTCCAGTGGTTCCAGGCCGGGCGCTCGCTGCTCGGTCCGGCCACGCCCGAGGCCACACGCGCCAACTTCGAGTTCGGCTTGGCCGTCGTCGGGCTTTATGCATTGCCCTACGACGAGCGCATGGCGCTGCTGAACTCGGCCGGCGCCGTATTCAAGCAGCACAGCCAGGTCGACAAGCTCGTCGCGGTGCATTGCCTGACAGCTTTCATCAGCGCGGTCGCCGGGCAATATGCCAAGGCGCAGCAGCACCTCGATGCATGCGAGCCCTTGTTTGTCCAGTTTCCTGCGCTCGGTGCCATGCGTGCGCGCTGGCTTTTTCCATCGGCGGTCGTCCATCTGGGGCAGGGCGATGCGGCCGCGGCGTTGGCGTGCATCGAACGTGCCCTACCGCTCGCACAGGCGGCAGGCGACTCGCGCACGGAGGCCTACCTGCTCACCAACCGCGGTGTCGCCTTTCATCTGGCAGGGCGGCTCGAGGACGCCGAGTGCTGCCTGCTTGCATTCCTGGATTCGTGCGAGGCACGCGCCAAGTTCAGGATGGCGGCCTCAGAGGCCTTCGCGCATTCGTACCTGATCCGCCTGGACGTGGAGCGCGAGGCGGTGGAGCGCGCGACGGAGCGCCTGCGAGAAGCCTTGCCGCTCATGCGTCGCGCAACTGGCGCACGCCAGTTCGCCGGCACCCTGGCCTACCTCGCGGCGGGACAGGGGCGCCTGCGTGACGCCGCCTTGCTGCAGGGTGCCGATATCGCGGGCCGCAAGCACCGCGGCGAAGCAACGCCATGGCTGGAACAGAAAGTGGCTTCGGCTGTCCGGGACCGCGTGCTTGAATTCCACACCCAGACCGAGCTGGCTTCCTGGTATGCCGATGGCGCGCGACTGGATGAGGCCGCCATTGCATCGCTGGCACACGGCGAGCAAGTCGCAGGCGATGCCGGCAACGCGCTGCGCATGTTGCTCGCCCGGGCACGTCAGGGCGACGCGTCTCCTCGCTCCAGCTCCGCCAACACCCAGGGGTAGACATCGCGCGCGGCGTCGCGCCCGACGAAATTGTCCAGGTGGCCGTAGCGCTCCATCACACGGCGCCGGTACCACTGCGGCCCGTTGTGCTGCGCAAGCCAGGCCTCGGTGCGAAGCGACGATTCGGGGTTGAACAAGGTATTCAACCCACCGGACATGAAGCTGATGGGCAGGGCCATGCGTCGCGCCTTGTCGGCCGTGAGATAGGTGTCGCCGCCCTGCGCGTCGACCACGCGTCCGCGCTGCATGATCAGCGCGAGCTGGTCGAAGACGGACAGGGAGATGGGGCCGAACATCTCGCCCATGGCGAAATGCGTTCCCTCATTCAGATGTTCATGCAGGACCACCGGTCCGAAGAATGCATTGATCCGTTTGCACACCGGGCTCTTACAGGTCTCCCCCGCGGCACCGGCACACTCCAGGCCATGACGTCCACCTCGCGGTCTGCCTGCGTCGTGCCCGGCACCGGGGAGAAGAGGCCGCCAAGCTGCCGACCGTGCTCCAGCAAGCGCTCCAGGCCGATGTCGGCCTTGGCCTGGTTGAGCCAATAGGTCATCGGGTGCAGCGTGACTTGTGAAGAAACCACCGAGCGCACGCCCCGCAGTCCGTCCAGCAGCGCCATCAGGACGCTCATCGAACCGACGCAATGCCCCACCACCTGCACCGTGTCCGCACGGGTCGCACGGCGCACGAAGTCCACCGCAGCCGGCCAGTCGGTGCGCGCGATGTCGTCGATGCAGAAGCTTTGTTGCGAGCCCACGGCGTCGGGGCTGCCACGGTAGTCGAAAAGCCAGACGTCGTAGCCCTGGGCACACAGCGCCTCGGCCAGGCTTTCCGATGTCGTCGTGACCGTCCAGGATGAGGCCCGCATCGCCACGCCAGCAGCGAGGATCACCGGTCCCTTGGAGCCCGCCTGGTAGCGGGTGAGCCGCAGCACCACGCCATGGGCCAGGTCCAGCGGAAACACCTGCGCGGCCGGAAGCCTAGGGATGCGTCGCGAGGAGATCGGGGGTGCGGGCGATGTCGATGCTGTCGTGGCCGCCGCCAGATCCGACAACAATCCGCCGTAAGCACGAAACACGGTGCGGCCGAAGAATCCGGCGAACTTGGCCAGATAGGCGCGATCGATGGCCGATCTGGCTTCCGGAAGCAGATTCTCGAGGTACCCATCGAGATCGTGCGGCGGGCTCGTCGACAGCGTGGTGGCTTGCCAGACGAGATCCTCCAGGCCCAGCGAAAGAATGCCCTGCGCGATCCGGCGCGGCGTGGGACCCGCTTCATCGATGTCCACGAAAAGCGTGGTGAGGTCGGTCCACGGCGAGGACCCGGGCTGCTGGTGCAGCCATTTGGAGCCTGCAAAGCGCAGCGGTGTGGCGTCCGGCCGCACAAGGGTCATCTCGTAGCGCATGGTCCAGGTCTCCACCGTTTCCGGCGCAGGAGGCAGCAGTCGGAAATGGCCGCTTTGCACCTGCATGGGCGTGGGGCTCAGCGCCGCGCAGGTCACTTGTCCGGTGATCTGCGCCTCGTGCAAAGAATCGCTGATCATGCGGTAGAGGTCCTCGGTGCGAATGGTGAGCTCGAAGTCCAGCGCGTGGCCGGCAGCACGCCCCCAGGCGGCCGACAGCTCGTAGCGGCTGACCAGCCTGGGCGACAGGCCCTCGCCCAGGCCGTCTTCGCATTCCAGGCTCACGAACCCCTGCATGCGCTCGGTGAACCGAAAGCTCGGGCTGAGGTACTCCGGGTGCTCAGAGATCAAGTGCGACAACAGCTTGCGCGCCGCGTCGATCGCACCTTCTTTCAAGTGCTGCAACGCCGACTTCAGCAGATCCTCGGCGCCCTCCTCCATTTGCACCTGCAGGGATGTGACGCTCTCCGGCGCCACCGTTTCATCAGTCGTGCAAGGCAGTGGCCGGGCAGCGGGCAGCGTGAGATCCAGCGTCCAGCCGCGCGTGTCGCACAGGCGCTGGCAGCAGCGTTCCGCCAGCGCGCCGATGGTCAGCAGCGGGTTCACACCCGCGGCCGCGGGCAGCAAGGAGCCGTCGCAAACATAAAGCCCCTCGTGCACCCCGCTGCCACTGGTGCCGGCATAGACCTGCCCGTCCGCGTTGGTCACGCCACGCTCCGCATCGTCCGCCATTCCACAGCCACCCAGCGGGTGAACCGTGATGAGCTTGTGGCCCAGGGCATGGCTCCACAGCGGATTGGGCAGGAACACACCCTTCACCGCTTCGTTGGCCTCGGCCAGCCAACGATGGTCGTTGGCGATGGTGGAACTCATGCCGGCATCCGGCCAGTGGATGCGAAGACGGTCGTCGACCAGCTTGAGCTCGCCACCGGCGTCGTCCACGCTCATCACCAGGTAGGTCTGCGTGCGGGCGACCGGGCCGATGTAAGACTGCTCGGTGAGGGAGTCGGGGTGGTTCTGCACCACGTCGCCCAGTGCCTGCGCGCTTTCGAGACGCGTGGCGGCCTCGCTGGCGCCGTATCGCGTCTCGCCCCCGACCATGGCGCTGGCCGCGAAAAGCAACGGCGGCATCAGCGACGCCAGCGCACCGGGAATCACCCCTTCCTCGATCACCAGGCCCTCGCGCGGATTCTTTTCGCGGCGCGCATCGATCACGCCGGTGATGCATGGGCCGGGCATTTGCTCGGGCTGCAGCTTGTTGCTGCCCGCGCCGATGCCGTAGACCGGGACGGGTTGGCATTCGCCATTCGGACCCGGTTCGCCGGTTCGCCAGAAGTTGTCGTACCCGAGCGCGAGCACGTCGCCGTTGCCCGAGAAAGAGCTGCCGACGCGATCCGACAACGCAAGCCCACGCGCCTTGGACCGCAACAGGATCTCCGTCGAACCCAGCGCCCCCGCGCCCAGCATCACGATGTCGGCCAGGACGCTGCCGGCCGAGACGGGCTCGGATGGCAGTCCCGCGCGTGCCGCACGCAGCGAGATCGCCTCGAAATGCACACGCCAACGCGTGCCCTCCCGTTCCAGGTGCGTGATGAGCGCGCCGGTGAACACCTGCGCGCCGTGACGGCACGCATCGGGCAGGTAGTTCATCAGCGTTGTGTTCTTCGCGCCCACGTTGCAGCCGCTGGTGCAGTCGCCGCAGTTGTTGCACGCCGGCTGTGGCACCCCGAAGGGATTCAGCTGGTCCTTGAAATTGACCGCGAGAGGCGCACGGCGGAACGGACGCCGCAGCGCCTGCGCTGACTGTTGCAACGCCCGCATCTTGTTGAGAACGGGTGCCTCTTCGGGGTAGGGTTGCACATCGAGCACGGAGCGCACGCGCTGCGCATAGGGCTCCAGCACGCCAGGTTCGGTGCGGAACAGCGCGGGCCATGCCGGGTCGTCGAACAGCCGCGGGTCCATTTCCAGCGCGACATTGGCATTGATGAGCGAGGTGCCCCCAGTCCGCAGCCCACCATCGCCAGCATGTCGTCGTTCATGCGCAGATCGAACAGGCCATCGCGCGGCCCCAGTCTGCCGCGCGGGCCGTCCATCTGCAGATCGGCCTGTGCACTGTTCAGGTCGTTGGGGTAGTGCCCGGGCGCGATCTCGCGTCCGCGCTCCAGGACACAGACGGTTTGGCCCGCACGCGCCAGCCGGGAGGCCGCAATGGCGCCCCCATAGCCGGAGCCCACGACGACCACGTCATAGCTGCCACCGATCTCGGTGAGCGGACGCGAGATGGTCTGGTAGCCGTTCATGCGGAGCCTCCGTTCACAGCCACCGGTGGCCGAGCGTGCTGTCGCGACGGGCCGGTATCGCCACCGCATGCCGACGGGTCGAAGAACTCGTCCAGCAATTCACGCGCGTGGCGCTGTGCAGCGGCCACCGCGCAACGGGTGAAGTGCTCCCAATCGCCGGCGTGATGCGCCACGGCCTGATCGAGCGCAAGCACCAAGGGGTTGTCACGGTCGCTGGGAGTCCCCGTGCCAGCAGCGTGAACGGCAGGGCTGGCACCGTGAACCGGATCATTGAACAGCCGCAGCGACGCGAGGTTGAGATCGCCATCGATCAGCACGATGGCCGCGCCCTGCGGGCTCGTCATCGTGGGTTGATCCATCACCCAGCCGCCCGTGTTGTAGACCTTCACCGGACGCGCCAGCCCGGGCACGGGCAGCTCGTCCTGGAAGGGCTTGTGCGTGTGGCCATAGACGAAGCGCAGGTCCATGTCCCGCGGATCGATGCCCTCGCTCTTCAACTGCGTCGTCACCGCGCCCCCGAGGTACCACCGCAGTTGAGCGGCGTCGTCGAGCGTGACCAAGCGTCGGTAGTCTCCGCGCTGGGCTTCGGCGCCGCGGACGAGCGTGGCGTCCACCACGCCGCTGACGGCCTGCTGCACGGTGACGCCCTGGATCAACGGCATCACGGCCGAAACGTCCAGGAGTCGCCAAGGCGCTCGGTGATCCATCGTGCGAGATGCTGCGACCAGCGCCGCGATGCGCCCGCGTCGCGCATGATTTCATAGAGCTTCTCGGACTCCAGTCCCACGGCACCGGCGTTGCCGAGATCGGACCAGAGGAAGTCCACCCACGCGCCGTTGCGAGCCTCGATCTGCTCCACGGTCAACGGCCGCGGCGGCGCATGGGGCGGCCGCGGCGTCTGGTGCTCGACCAGGGTCGACATCGCGCGGTACATCGGGTCCACATAGTGGCCATGGTGCAGCACCACCGCACGGCGCCGGGCCGCATCGACCAACCCGAAGTTCGGATAGGCCAGTTCGAAACTGAGGTCGCCCAGCCCCGGCTCGGTGCCCGCCAGCGCGGCGAGCAACTCGCAGCTCGGCCACGAGCGACCCGGCGCATCCATCAGCGTCGTCATCTGCGGCATGTCGGCATTCGCGCCGGATCTCGCACGGCTTACGAAGATCTGGTCTTGCGCCATGCGCCACAGGTGATGGTCGTGATTGCCTGGCACCACCCGTATTCGCGGCGACAGGCGCAGTCCCTGGTTGCGCAGGCGCGCCAGTTCGCGCAGGAACATGCGGAACGCCTGCGACACCGTGTTCATCGGCGACAGGCCCATGTCGAGCACGTCGCCGAGCAACACCAGCGTTGGATGCTCGTCGTCGCAAAGCGGCGCCAGCGTGGAAGCCAGCGCATCCATCAGCGCGACCAGGGTTTCGCAACGCGCTCCCGGCTCCACATGACCCGCACCGTCGATCCCGGTGAGCAGGCTGTAGTCGGCACCCAGATGCAAATCGGAAATGCAAACGTGACGCAAGGCGGCCATTGAAAGCTCCTGGTGCGGTCGCGCCTTGGCGCCCCTGGCGAGGCGACCTGGCTGACAACGAAAGACGACTCCCTGCCTGATCGATCGAATGGGTTTCGTCACGAGCACCGCCGCATTTGCGGCATGCAGGTGCGAACCCTTTAGGAACGTTTAGCAACACTTTAAACCGTTTAGAGCACTCCGTTCCTACGATCACTTCACGAACAGCTCATCGATCCCCAACCACCGAGCGCAGTGCTCGACCAACCTCGACGAACAGGAGAACGCCATGCCTTCCACCATTCCCTACGACCCGACCCTCGCGCTCGGCAACCTCGTGACGCAGGAGCGGCTCGATCTGCTTTCGCAGATCGCGGCCAAGCAAAGCCCGGCGGACGATGCCGAGGATCACCTCAATGACCTGATCACCCTGCGCCGCAGCTTCGACATGACCATCCAGGAGTTGATGGACATGGACGTGGACACCTCCGACATGGCCAAGCAGCGCGGCGAGGTCAACAAGCAGATCACGGCCGCCGCGGTGGAATACAGCAAGGCCAAGATCCAGTCCGAGCAGGACATCCTGCCGCTCAAGCGCAAGATCAAGGCAGTGGGCTCGGGGCCCGAGAGCCCGATCGACTACAACCGCACGCAGATCAAGTCGCTGCCGATTTCGGCCGACTCGATGAAGATGAACGTCCAGTACTTCGCCTTCGACAAGAATGCGCAGAGCAGCCAGACCCATGCTGCGACCATCGCCTCTTTCGTCAGCGACGAAACATCGTGGCTCGGCGACTCCATCTCCGGCGCCGCGAGCACGGCCGCGCAGAGCCAGACCAACAGCCAGCACCAGCGTCACGACATCGTCGGCACGCTGGTGATCAGCGCCACCTGCACCCACAAGAACGCGCAGCTGCTGGCCCCCTTCATCATCGACGTCGACAAGGCCATCCGGGTCTGGAATGTCTGCCACCCGGATCTCTTCATCGACACCTCTACGGCCTCGGCGCTGGCCACCATCGCCAAGCAGGTGGAAAAAGACCAGGACAAGTGCCTGACCCTGCTCTCGGGCGCCGTCTACGGCTCCTGCTTCATCGGCATGGTGCACGTGCTCAACACCACCACCACCGACTCCAGCGAGGACATGTACTCGGTCGCCAGCAAGTTGCAGACCTCGTTCAAGATCGGCGGCTGGTTCGCCGACGAACAGGGCGGCTTCGGCGTGGAGAACAGCTTCTCCAACGATGCGAAGAACCTGCTGAGCGCGCAGAACATCACTTCGCATTGCACCCTGGTCGCAATGGGCTCGATCCCTTCGATCAAGTCGAACCAGGTGCAGATGAGCGTCAAGGGCTTCGTCGACAGCGACGGCGCCACCAGCATGGCCGCGCTGGCCAAGCTGCAGAACGCCACGGCCGCGGACCAGGACTCGGTCGATGCCTCGGCCAATGCGGCCCGCACCGGCGGCCAGTTCGTGGCGATGCAGAACGCCAAGGTGACCGCGGCGCTGTCGGCCTTGAACGACATCGACAACTCGCAGAACAACATCATCGACACCAACTCGATGATGGTCGCCTTCGAGGACTACGTGAACAAGGCCCTGGCCGGCAACATCGGCGTGCCGATCATGTACTACACCAAGCCGATCACGCGCGTGCAGCTCGCGCAGATGTGGGTCGCCAAGTACTTCCCCGGCCGCTACCTCGCGATCGCCGGCGACGACTCGACGCCGGCTGCGTCTGGCACCGCGCCCGCGCCGGCGCCGGCGCCCGAGGCGGCGACAGCCTGAGCGCCTATCCCCCATTTCATCAGTCGACCAGAAAGGACAAATCATGCCCATCGTCAAAGCCAACAGCGGCAACCCCATCGCCGGCATCATCGTTCCCAATGCCGCCCAGCGAAATGCCTGCCAGGACGTGATCGCCCAACTCGTGTTCGCGGACCTGGGACGCGGGCCGGGCACGCTCCATACCGTGGGCGTGGCCCGCCTCGACATGCAGGGGCACAACGCCGCGGGCGTCGCGAACCTGCAGGTGCAGATCGGCAACAGCACGGCCGCGTGCGCACTCGTCGCCGGGTCGATCCAGGCGATGGGCGACGCCGCCAACCAGAGGGGCGGGGCCGCCGCCGCCATCTCGGCGCTGAACCAGAGCCTCGACAGCGGCACCATCTGGAACGTCACGGGCTCCGTGCCCTGAGCGGCCCCATCAACCAGGAGAATGCCATGGCCATCGACAATGCGGCGACCTTCCTCGCCAACCCCTGACCTTCATCGCCGGGTCACCGATCGTGTTGGACCAGATCGGACAGAACATGCCGGGCGGGGCCTTCCCGCCGGTGAACAACCAGCGCTCGCGTTTCACCCTGAGCACCGGCGCACCCGGTGTGGCGCCGGCGCCTGGCAGCCTGCCGCGGCTGCGCATGCAGCCGGCCGCCGTGCCCCCGGGTGGCGTGGTGCCGCAGCCGCCCCTGGCGCCGCTCGCCACGCTCGACGCGTACTACTGCCATGCCGGCATTGGCGGCGTGGCGTTGAACGCGTTGCCCTATGTGGACATCCCTATCGCGCCCGGCCCGGCCGACGCGCACCTGCTGTTCACCACCGGCATGAACGGGTGCGCCCTCTTCGTGGCCAACGCCGTCGACCCGGCCGCACCAGCCTTGGCGGCCGGCCACTGGCGCGTGTTGCACGACCCCTCGCACCGCAGCCTGGCGGCGCTGCACGCGGGCAACTACGTCATTCACTTTGCAGCCTATGTCGACGCCGTGCAGCCGGGGCCGGTACCAGCCGCCTGGGCCGCAGCGCCCATCGTCCGCAACTACAACCCCAACAACTACCCGTTCGCACTGCCGCCGCCGGCGATGCCGATGAACCAGCGCGTGATCACCAACTTCCTCTGGTGGGACGGGGCGCACTGGAACTTCGGCAGCAAGCACTACCACTTGCTGGGCGGGAGCGCGAGTCCCATCGACGCGCCGCCGGGTGCGGGGCCCACCAGCACGCAGAGCTGCGCGCTCTGAGTGGGAGCCACCGGCAGGGCCACCTGCCCGTGAGGCGCAACCAGACGACCGCACAGGCGCACCCGCTTCAGTTTTCCGCGTGAAGCGCAGCGATTCGCGGAGTGCGCACGCGGCTCCTCGGGTGGGCCGACAGCCGCCCACCTTTTCTTTCCACCAGCCATCCGAAAGCAAGCCATGCCTCAAATCACCCTCGCCTCCATGCAGGACTGCATCAACGCCGCATTCGCCGCGTACGACCACACCCCGCCCACCGCGGGCACCATCCAGGTCCATACGACCAACAACGGCGTCGTGCCGGTCACCTGCAGCATCCAGGCCGGCCAGTCGCTCTTCAACTGCGGAACGGATCCCACCGGCAACTACTCGATGCCGGCGGCCCAGGCCAACAACCTGCGGATCTGGTGCCAGACGCATCCGGGCGGCCCCAACGGCAACTGGTCGTACGGCTATCGCGGACCGGACCCGACGCATCCGAACCAGGCCAACGTCACGTTGATCAACTGGAACGCCTTCATGTTCAATTTCCACGTCGTGCTGTCCTGAGTTCGGCAGGAAGGCCAGCGTCCACGGCCCGATGACGCATCGGCCGGGCGCTGCGCGTTCCCTCGAGCGGCTCGCAGCCTCGGCAACAGGAGACACACCATGCGCCGCTTCGAGCCACAGGAAATCGCCTGGCTGGAGTGCCTGGTGCTGGTGGCACGCCTCGGGCCCATCTCGGCCCCGGCCTTCCTGGCACGCCTGCATTTCAGCCGCGCCGCGGGACGTGCGTTGATCCTTCAGCCACGCGGACACTTCGGCTATTGCTACGTGCGGCCCGCACATCTGGCCACGGCCGATGCGGCCCAGGACGAGCGGCGTTCACTCATGGCGCTGCTGCTCTTGCTGGCGTGGCTGCGACGCGAAGGCTATCTCGCAGTCGAACACCACGAGGGCGACATGGCGCCACCCCTGCTGGTGGTCGGCGAGGCCTTCGACGCCGTGCGCCCCGAGCGCTCGCGCGTCGTGCTCAACGCGCAAGGCGACTACAGCTGCGAGCCGCACCAGGTGCTCAGTGTCCGCGGCGAAGTTGCGTATGAGGGGCTGCGCCTTGAAGGCGATGCTTTCACGCTGGCCCGCGAATGGGCGCGCGGGACGCTGCATGCGTCTCTCGCGCTGGAAGAACTGCTGGCACTCGTGCGTCCAGCACCGCAACCGGCCCCTGCTTGCGTCCCGGTGGAAGCAGTGCATGCCAGAGCGCCAAGCGGTGGATCTCGCACCATCGCCGCCGTTGCGCGGACCATGCTTCGTCTGAACGTGGTGACCTGGCTGACCCTGTTGGTGTGCGCCGCCATTGGGGGAATCCAGCTGGGTGGCGCAGTCCGTCCTGGCGAACGCACGGCCGGGCCTGGCCCCACGCCTGTCGCCGCAGTGCGCACGGCGCCTCCGTCCATGCAACAAGATTTGCCTGCCACCCATGCGTCGGTGGCTTCCATCAGCGCACCGACGCCGGCTGTTGCCGCGCCCACGCCGACCCCCATCTCCACGGTCACGCCCACATCGACACCTGCGAGCCCTCTGTACGGCCTGGACGTGTCCAAATGGAACGGGAATTGGGTGGACCAGCTGAAAGGATCGCTGGCGGGCATCAGCTTCGTCTTCGTTCGCGCCAGCGATGGCCTGACCGCCGATCCCACCTTCGATCGCCACTGGAGCGCGGTTCGCAGCAACGGGTTGGTGCGAGGCAGCTATCACTTCTACCGCGTCGATATCGACGCTGACCAGCAAGCGCAGTTCTACCTTCGCATGCTGGGCGGCGCGTCCGAGCAAGGCGACATCGCCCCCGCGCTCGATTTCGAGGCGGAGAGCTTCCCTCCCGGTGCACCGCCATCAAAGGAGAAGGTGCAGGCCGATCTGCTGCGCGCATTGCAAGCGCTGGAGCGGCAGGGAGGTCGCGTTCCCATGATCTATACCAACTGGGACATGGGGACGAAGTGGCTCGATGACGAGCGTTTCGCGCGCTACCCGCTATGGATCGCGGACTGGTCGCAACGCAATGCGCCGCGTCTGCCTGCGACCTGGGCGCAGCGAGGCTTTCGCTTCTGGCAACGCACCGATCACTACCTGCCCCCAACGACAACAGGCTGGCCATGGACCTCGACTGGTTCATCGGCCACCACAAAGATCTGACGCGCTGATCGTGACCCATCAACTTCAATGACATCCAACGACTTCATTCATCCAGAAAAGAAGAAGTGCGTGCTGCTGCGGCCGCGTCATGTGCCGGTGCATTGTTGCTTATGCTCGCTTTGAGCGCCTGCGGCGGAGGCGGAGGCGGCAACGACTCGAATCCCAATGCGCTGATCTTTCCGCAGGTGCCTCCTCCTGAAGAGGTCAAGACCTCAACGGCAATCCGACGATCGTCAATCCAAAGACGCTCGCCATTCACAACAACTCGGACAGGCCGATCTATCCCGTGCTGAAGATCGGCCCCAAGCCGGTCGACGAATGGCTACAAGGATGTTTTCGCACCACGGCGAAGACCGTGGAGCGGTGCCGACGGGCAATGCCTTCTGGCCACTGCTCCTCGGGTCGCATGGACCGGCGTAGAGCGTCCGCGGAAGCTCCAGTGGCTCACAGGAGAGTGTGTCGTTGAAGGGGTGCTCTGGCCATGGTCAGTGGTAGTCATCTTCGCGTTGATGCCTAACGGCCGCGACGACGATCGAGTCGGCGGACTCGATCTCGAACAGCGCCACGTAGCCGCTGCCCCCGAACGGAATCACGAGCTCACGAATGAACGGATCGGCACCTGCCTTGCGGCACGTGAAAGGCGAAAAGCTCAAGGTGGCGATGCCGTTCTCGATCGCTTCCAACGCCCGCTCGGCGAGTTCCAGGCCGCCCCCTCGCTCCAACTCGCGCTCGAGAATGAAGTCGTACAGGCGCTCCAGATCCTCGAGCGCCCCCTCGTGAACCTGACGCGGTAGGTCACCGGGCAGGCGATGCGCGTTGCGCCTTCGCGGCACTGAGCTTCATCCGAAGCCGCCGCATCACTTCACCCGCATCGAAGTATTCGCCGCTCTCTCGGGCATCCGCGAGCGACTGCAACCCGCGCGCCATGAATTCGTGCTGCTCCTTGCGCTGACGCACCGAGGCACGCACGGCCGCCTCGACGAACTGGGACAGGGATTCGTCCTTGCCCAGAACCTGCTCGACTTCTTTGCGGAACTCCGAATCCACGCGCACGGAAGGGATCGTTGCGGTTTTCATCGGAGGTATTGTATTTCATTTGCGATGCACGAACAAGCGACTCGGGCAGCCTGTGCGCCGGTGACAGAGCAGCAATCCATCCATCGTTCGCGGCAGCAGACCGATACCGCGCCACGGTGAAGCCAGAACTGTGTAAGTGAAGACAACCCGGTGCGCACCGCCGCTGCGTACGCCAACGAACCGCATCAGGCGCGCTCGGTCTCGAGGGCGCCTATCTCGCACTCGCTTGCCCTCATAGGCATCTCTTGTGTTGATTGCCACCGAAAATTGACCCGGCTAACGCACTAATTTCCGTCTAAGACTGACCCACGTAAAACTCTACCCTGCTCATTTTTAAGGCAGGGGATCCTAGGAGTGATAGACGTGGCGACATTGAGTGTCATCAGACGCTGGGCCCTGCGCGAGCAGATGTCCATTCGCGAGATAGCCAGGCGTACAGGCCTGTCTCGCAACACCGTAAAGAAGTACTTGCGAGCCGGCGAAGATGCGCCGCGCTACGCCAAGCGGGCGAGCTCAAGCAAGCTCGATCCCTATGCCGACAAGCTCGCGACCTGGCTCGCGATCGAGGCCACCAAATCGCGGAAACAGCGGCGCAATCTGCGGCAGATCCACACACTCACGTGGAGCGCTCAGCCAGCGTCGGCTTGGAAGTCCTAGTAAAAAGTCGCGATGGTGATGGTGCCGTTGTAAGCGACGTCGATAAATGCGAACGAACCTAAAGCTGCCCGGCAAATGCGAGTCCGCCCATGAGCAACTGGAGCGCGCAGCTTCGAATCTGACGTCTCACTCTGCCCCGCCATGTCGCGCTATCGCGTGGCTAGCCGTTCCACAACTTCACGTGTACCCAGGTCCCGCACTGTCGCAAGGCTTTCGAGTTGCGCTGTCCGCGGACGCGCCTTGCCTTGTTCCCAGTGGTAAATCGTCTGGCCGGAGACGCCTACCAGCTGTCCGTAGATCGCCGCGGACAGCCCAAGCTTGGCCCGATGTGCTGCCAACCTGGTAGCACTGAAGCGACGCTTCGTGCCTGTTGCCGCTTCAGCGTCTGAACCAGACACCGCGCTGGAACGCGCCGCGCCCTTCGCGACACGACGCAGCTCCTTCTCAAGCGCGCTCACCTGGCGACGCAGTTCGGCAATCGAGGCGCGATGCGCGACTGACGCTTTCTTGAAGGTTTCGATCTCGGCGCGCACTTCTTTGCGAGCGACGCGGGAGATCTCGGCTTTGAGGATCGAGGCAATGTTTGGCATCGGCGCATTGTGCCGTTCCAGCTATCTGGCCTCTCCTGACGTCAGCACCGGCTCGAGCCATCTGAGCGCGGCCGCCCTGGGCGACAGCGCGCGCAGATGCGCCTCGCAAGCCAGGTCAGTGGCCAGCTCCTCGAGCTGCTCAGGATCCACCGTCCGCCAATGGCGCTTGAGCTGCTGCGCGCAATAGTAGATCCACAGATCGGTCGGAATGTCGTCTTCCATTTCGCCATATTACTGTATATTCATACAGGTGTACTGCGAAGTGTTTAGATACCGGTTCGAGGGCCAGGCGATTTCCACCAAGGAGGCGGTGAAGCACACGCGGCGCATCGGAGAGCTGCTCTACGTGCCCCGCATCCATGATCCGCGCCCAGGGCGCAGCCTGATGATCGCCATGCTGCTGGCCGACGACCAGGAGAGCTATGTGATCCCGTTGCTCAACCGCGCGTCCATGCTCGAGGTACGCGGCGGTTTCTTCATCGAAGGCACCGAGATCAATCCGCGGGGCCGGGCGCTCAAGAACATCAAGGCGGACACCTACCCGCAGCGCTGGTTCTGCCGGCCGGTGCCGCGGCCTGCCCCGCCCGATGCGAAGGCGGCCCGACTGGAGGCGCAGCGCCACGGGGAAATGATCGCGAAGGCGCTGCAGCGCTGGCCATCGCGCCGCGGCGGTTCCAGCGTCGGGGGAAGCGCGTAGCGCGTTTGCGAACTTGCTCAAGGAGATGACCATGGACCAAGCTGAACTCTTCTTCCCGCGGCCGGTGCCTGCGGCACCGATCGACGTCGCACCGCAGGAGGCGAGCGATGACGATGTGCCATTCCGGTTCGAAGAGGTGGAGCCGGAACCGCGCGTGGCCTACCTCGTGCGGCTCGCGGACTATCCGCATCCGGCGGCCGATGCGGTGAAGGTGGCGGAGCAGCGCTTCCGGCGCGAGCTCGACCGGCAACTGGGCCATGAGGTGGTGCCGGCGCTGCGTGCGTTCCAGAACGCGAGCGAGTCGGGCGAGAGCGATCTCACCAAAGACGAGATCGCGCTGGCCAAGCGCTGGATCAAAGCTTTCGACGCGGGCAGGACTGCGGGCTTTCGCGATCTGGGCGATACCGACGAAGCCTATTTCGCCGTTCGTGTTCTGTGAGATGGCAGCAGCTACGATTTGGTCATGACGAAAGAGATTGCTCGCCTTTCCCCGGCAAGCTGCGTCCAGCTACTCGATGCCCTGCAAGCGTTGGGGTGGGAGTTCGAGCATCCCGTCAGCGCCGAGATCACGGGCTGGAGCAATCTAGGTGAAGAGATCAGCCTCATTTCTCCAGAGGAGGCCTTCGTTTTTCTTACAGCGGCGGTTGGACACGGTGTCCAGCTTTGGGCTGCTCCGGATAGAGATCTGTTTCTGAGCTGCGGGAAGACGCTGCAGATCTACTTCGATGGATTTACTCCTGAGGAAGGCACATCGCTGCAAGCCGCATTGCGAGCCCGCGGATTGAAGTTCGATGTGAGCGACGACGGCGCCTAACGGAACCGATGCACAAGTACGCGCTCGCGTCCCCCGGGCGGGATTAGGCCCCTGGCGGAGAGATGAGGGATTAAGGTGGGCGTGGAAAATCTCAGTGCGTCCTTGGGTGAGGGCCTCGTTTTACCCCCGACAACTTTCAAACATCCGCAGAGGTCGCGTTGACCAACCCCATCAACTGCTCGAGCACTGCCCCATGGTTGCGCTCCAGGTACCGGAACACCGATTTGTTGTCGACCAACTTGGAGATGTACCCCTGGCCAGCACAAGGTTGAGCATGTCCTCCCCGAAGGTCTGCTCGATCATTCGGTAGTGGTCTTGCAGGCCGGACATCTCCCGCTCCATCCGATCGACTTGCTCCTGGCTGACGCCTCTGCCTTTGTGCACGGCCTTTCCCTTCACCAGCATTTCTGCGGCGGTGGCCATCACCAAGGCCCGCGCGTATGCGACCGTGATGCTGTTCGCGGAGATCATCAATTCGACCGCCTCGACCTGGCGCGTCGGCTTCATCTTCCGAAGCGACGCCGTGATCTCTGGGGAGAATCGGCGATCTTTGAGCAGATCCACGGCCTCGGGACAGACCCCGTCGAGCAGGGTCACCTTTTTATTGATCTGGGCCAGATCCACGCACAAAGCGTTCGACAACCGCTCAGGGAGATGCCGCGATCAATGGCGCGGCGCATCATGAAGTGCTCCTGCACAGACGACAAGCGGTTGATCCGGTTGTTGTAGGTGTATGACTCGTCGTCTGTCGCCACCAGACACGGCACCTCCGTGTTCCCCAACTCTTTCAGCGCCAGCAGACGGATGTGTCCGTCGAGCAGTACGTGCTGGCCCGTTTTCCGGTCGACCGCGCTGACGGCAAGCGGCTCGATGAGACCGATCTCCCGGATTGAAGTGACGACCATCCGGTATTTCTTGGTCTCCAGCAGTCTGATCGGCGGCTTGCGCGACGGCAGGACGTTGTCGATCGGAACCATCATGGGTTTCGGCAGGAAACCGAGCTCGACGGTCGTCACCCCAGACTCCCATGAGACCCGATGCGATCCGCCAGGTACTTCGGCAGCGCATCCAGACCCTCTGCCCGCAGTAAGGTCACGAAGTTCTCTTCGGCAAAGAGCTGCCGCAAGGCGCCGGCGACAAAGAGAAGTCGCTGCTGGGCGAAGGCCGCCCGGCGCACCATCAATTGCTGCCGCTTGACCTCTTTCTGATAGGTACGCACGAGGCTCGACGATGTGACATCGGATTGCTGGCGCGACGGATGCCGATCGATCGAACGGCCCAGGTGTTGGCGACTCTGCACCAGGCGTCGAGCGTCCATGAGCTGCCTCCCGCGCAACTGCCCCGTTTCGTAGGCCTCCTGCAATGCCGCCTGCACGGTCTTGTCGCTGTCTCCCGCTCGGGAAATCTCAAGTGCGATTGTCAAGGGGACTTTGCCGCGTTCGACCGCCACGAGCAGACGCTCCTCCCCTTGATCGATCAGCGTGAGAATGTCTGTGACATACGGCAGCGTGAGTCCCGTCTTCTGGGCGATCACGGCCGGAGAGTAGCCCTTGACCTTCAACTGGGTGATGCCCGCCAGAAGCTCCAAAGGCCGGTACACACGGCGGGCCACGTTCTCCGCGATGCCCATGATGAAGGCACCCTCATCGTCGATCTGTATCACCAACGCCGGCACGCGCGTCTCGCCGAGCTTGCGCAACGCCCTCATCCGTCCCTCGCCGCAGACCAGGAGATAGCGCTCGGCGCCATCGCTGCCCGGCCGCGGCGTGACTGTGATCGGTTTCTTCAACCCGATCGCGCCGATGTTCCTGACGATCTCCGCAAACACCTCCTCGTTGCGATCGCGCGGGTTGAGGACTTCGATGCGATCGATGGGAATCATCCGCAGATCGCCCGCGGTGGACCTGACGGTCATGCCGCTCTCCGCAGGCGAATCTGGGCCGCCATCCCGTAGAGGTATTCCAGCGTGTCGAAGCGATAGCTCTCCAGCTCCACCGCATTGTGCTCAGCCAGGCTGAGGCGCGGCTGCGCGTAGTGGAGCCGCGGGAGCAGGTAATAGTCAAAGGGCTTGTCGTTGCCCGGCGCCAGCCGCACCGCGACGGTGATGTCGGGGAGCAGTCCTGTATCGAAGCGGATCTTCCAGCGACGACGGCCGTTCTCGCCGGTCTGGCAACGTGCCAGAGCCAGGGAGACGCTGAACTCGTGGTTGACGTCCAGAAGGTCCGTCGCCGGGTCCCGGTACAGCCGCCCGCCCAGGCTTTCCATCTCGGACTCCGCCTCGGCCACGATTCTCGGGTGAAGGCGCCTGAGGAAGCGGTTGACCTCCAGGTACTGGTAGTCCCGCCCGGGCGTGAAGCCCACCATCTGGTACGCCCTGATCAGGCTGCCAAACCGGTGCGCATAGACCGCCGACGAGGGCATGCCTTCCGCTTCGTCGATCACCAGGCCAGAGAGAAACCCCCGGTGCCGGTAGAGGCCAAGCAGGCGGTCAATCAGCTCCTCATTGGAGTAGCGGCGTGCGCGGGCACGGATGATGCCCTGCGCCGTGTAGAAGACGTCTCGCGTGACGATCGGCTCGAACGCGTCATCCTTGCGGATCCACATGTCCGGCGTGTTGACCACGCGCAGCTTCTTGAGCTTGAAGGAGATGCGGTTGTAGACGTTGCTGCCGATGTATTTTTCGTTGATCAGCACCTGGTGGACCGTGGCCCGCGTCCACTCGCGGTCCAAGTCCGTCCGGGTGTGCATCATGTTGAGCCGGCGGGCGATCTCCGACTCGACCAGCCCTTCGTCGGTGAACCATTCGTAGATCTTCTGGACGGTCTTGACTTGGTCTCCCGGCCCGGGCGTGAGGATGACGCGGTCGGTCTGGAGACTCTTCTGTTCGCCGCGCTGGAGTTCGGTCTTGACCGCGCCCGATTGGTCCACCAGCATTCGCCGCAGGCCGAACCCCGCCGCACCACCTTGCCGGAAACCGAGCTCCACCAAGCGACATTGACCAGCGAAGACCTTGGTCGACAGTTCGCGGCTGTACTCGCCCGCCATCGCCCGTTTGACCCCCTTGACGATGGTGGAGACGGGAGAGCCGTCGTTCTCGAACTGTTCCGCGCAGTAGGCCACCTGGATGCCCGCGCGACGGCAGATGTATTCGTAGTAGGCGCTCTCATCGGCATCCTGGAAGCGCCCCCACCGGCTCACGTCGTAGACGAGGATGATGGTGAAGTCGGCCGTCCCGGCCTGGACGTCACGGATCAGGCGCTGCAGCGCGAGCCGCCCGTCGATCCTCAGCCCACTCTTGCCCTCATCGGCGTAGGTCCTGACGATCTCGATGCCGCGGTGCGCGGCGTATTCGCGGATCTTGTCGTTCTGATTGAGGGTGGAGTACTGCTGGTGCTCCGTCGACATCCGAACATATTCCGCGGCGCGAAACAGGGGGGCACTTGTGTCCGCGTCAACCCCGATGTGGTTCTGGTCCATGCGAGTACCCCTCCAGTCCGATCAAGCGAATTCTTCGCTGCGAACGCCTGGCGACACCGGGTGCCCGCACACCGGCAAGGTACCAGTCCTGTGACTCGGGATCGATCAAGTCCTCTCTTTGCAATCACCGAAATGCGACATGCTTAGGCGGGCTGGCGAGAAAGCACAGTGATCTGAACCGTCCACGCGACCATCTTTGCAAATCCGAGACCCTCTAGCGGACGCAGTTCGTAGAGGCCATCATCGAAGAATGGCGTGCCATTCGACGCATCCATCTTTGCAATACCGGCGGTGGAGCGCTTGGCGTTGCGGCCACGCTGGTCGATGCGATTGCGGGCTGCGTACTCCGGATGATTCTTCCGATACGCTGACCAGTAGGCGGAATTTCGTTTCGACCATGCGCGCTGGGCCTGCGCCTGGTTCTGGAGGTAGTCGGGATCGCTCCGCCGCTTTGTTTGCTGCCAAAGCCGTCGTCGTTCGCGCTGGCACTCAGGCTCTGCGCAGTAGCGTTGGTGGGGCGCCTGCGCACGAGGGAGGAATTCGCAGCCGCAAGCGGTGCACCATCGTTTGTCCATGAGCCTCTCCAAGAAGGTGCCCGGTGGAGGACCTGCGTGGTGTTGCTCGAATTTAGAGGCAACTTCGATGGATACTCGGCCGGCAAGGGTGGAAGGTGCGCGCTATCTCGCCGGAAGTGGCGGGCGATTCTTGCGGTACGAGTTCTTGACCGCAATCTTTCCCTCCCGGAAAGTGAACACGTCGCAACCGTTGACCTCGACGCGCGAGCCGTCCGCCCGCGTTCCGGTGAATGTCCATTCGGACACCCCGCGGTCGCCGCAAACGAAGTGATGAGGGTAAAGCCACCGCGCGTCGGGAAAAGTCTTCCAGGCGTCGGAGAAGCCGGCCTGAACGGCCTCTCTGCCGATGTACGAGGTTCCGCAAACCTCGGGGCCGGCGGACGCTTCGAACACACAGTCGTCCGTCATGAAGCTCATGAGCGATTCAACATCGTGCCTGTTCCAGGCATCGGCGAAGGCCTGCAGGGTTGCAACAGTGACATTCATACTTCCCCCAATCTGGTGCGACTTGGGATTGTTGCTCAGGTGAGTCGTCGTAGCATTGGAAAGCTCGAGCGCACCGGTAGCATGATGTTTGGTCAGCATTCGCCCACGGCCGGCTACAGTCGGCCAAGATCGGACATTTGGACTTAAGTCAGAATTCGCTCCAACTGGTGATCACCACAGCAGAGAAGGCCGAACGTCATGAGCGATTCCGTTGTCTTGTATCGCCCGACCGGGCCAGAAGAACTCGCCCTTGTTCGGGAGAGTGGATTTACCAAGTGGCCACCCCGCCTGCCGGAGCAACCCATTTTTTACCCGGTGACCAACGAGCAGTACGCCGTTGACATTGCCAGTGACTGGAACGTCAAAGCCGGTGGGTATGGCTGTGTCACACGGTTCCACGTCCGAAAGGAGTTCATGGACCGTTACGAGATTCAGAAGGTCGGAGGCGTGAACCACACTGAATGGTGGATTCCCGCGGAAGAACTCGAGGAACTCAACAAAAACATCGTCGGACTGATCGAGGTAATTCGAGAATTCAGAGCCTGATGTGCAGGCAGGTCTCGGCCAAAAGCTGCCCTTCGCATCTATTGGTCGCCGCCCCAGAAGCTATGAAGAAGTTCAAACACCACGTGTACTTTGCCATGCCGCGCCAGGAGCAGAGGCATCTGTTTCCGCACGTCTGCTTCTCGTGCCGTAAGTCCTTCAAGAAACCAACGCGGGAGATTGCTCGGCTCTGCCCGCAGTGCCACGGACCGATGGTGATGCTGAGTCGGAAATTTTCGGCGCCAAGAATGACCGACGTTGAGCAGTGGCGTAAGGTCGAGTTCCTGGTCAGCCACGGGTTTCGCTTTCAATCCATCCACAAGCAGCCGGGTGGATCACTCGTGGACTACCCTGCGACCTTGGCCGAAGCTAAGCTGTTCTTCGAGCGACATGCCGGCCGAGTCTGATAGCGGCTGAAAGCGGACATCCGAGCTCGGCACAAAGCAATCGGAAAACACACCTCGGCTGTGAGGCGATAGAGTGTCGAGCAAAGCGTCCCTTTGATGATCGGCATGAAAAGCTCTCCTCTCCGCCTGAGTCATTGCGTCCTCCCCGGTGGGCTTGTTGGCTCACGGCGGCATTCGTAGCCTTATTTATTCCCACCGTTGAAGCTTCTCAATCTTTGGGTTGCAACGGGGCACTCGTGAGCAAGGGTGACTCGCCGCTTTCGCTGCTTCAAAAGTGCGGCGAGCCGATCTATCGCCAGAACGTCTGCGTCTCAATGCTGCAGCTAGGCTGGGTGGTGACGCCCTATCGTGCGGGAAGTCCTGGTGCGATTCTCGCGAATCAATGCGTTCCAATGGAGGAGTGGACGTACGACCGAGGACCAGGCACGTTCTATGGAGTTGTTCGCATCTACAACGGAGCGATTGAATCCGTGCGCGACGGTGACCGCAACCGATGAGATCCCGACGGCCGCGGACGCCCGCGAGGCGTTTCGCGCAAGCGCTTCAGCCGGCGGCAAACGACGGTTTGGCTTCGCGAGCGGCTCGTGCTGGATGACAGAATCGTCGGCTGAATTCGGCCAAAAGCAGAAGTTCGACATGCCCTTCCGATTTCCCGGCTGTGGTCGCTGCGATGGGAAAGGGGCCAGAATTTCCTCAGTTGAATCCCACTTCTGCAATGACCAAGAGAACTTTGATGAACGTTGCCCATTCCCGATCAGCTGCCACCTCGGCGATGTTGCTGTCTGGCCTCGCCTTGGCCGCATGCACACCCAAATACATCCAGCCGGAAGAGGGAGGCGCTCTTGTCCGCCTGCACCTCACTGATGCCAGACTCTTTGCGATGGTTCACACATACGAGAAAGAAGCGTGCGAAGGCCCGCGGGCGATCGGACTCATCGGTGGGGCAAGGTTCGTCAACGCGGCCGGGGATTCGAAGCGGGTTATTCCGGCAATGCTTGGCAGTAGCGGAACGCCAAAGCCTGAAACCATCGAAGTACGAGCGCATGCGAACAAACCATTCACTGTTCTGTACTCGCAGATGGGCCCTCACGATGCATTAGTTGCTCGAAGCTGCAAACTGCCCGTTACCTTCACTCCGCGCGCCAGTGAACAATATCAAATTGACTACTCGTACGAGTCTGGCCGCTGCTTCTCCATTGTCAGTCGGCTCGTGTCAATCAATGATTCGATTCACAAGGAGCCTGTCGCCAATGTCTTCAAGGAGAGCGCGACGTGCAGTCCATACGTACGCTGAACGCACTTGACCACCGGAACTAGTCTTTACTCAAGACGGGCGACAACAGTCGGCCAAGACCGGAAGTTCGTCACGCCCCTCCAATTTGCAGCTAGTAGGGCCTTGCCCACGCGTGCACGCCGGTTAAGGTCGGCCACAAGCCGACATTCACTAACGTGCCATGTCTTGTCACCGTCGACATGTCGTCCATCGAAAGCTGGGACGCGGCGGCTTCAGCCACGCGCCAAGAAGAAGGCGAACCGCCGCCATTCCAGCCAACGGGCCGCACCAGGGACCTGCGCCCTTTCCCGCATCACCGGGCAGTAACATTGCGCGCTCACGAACAAGGGAGACGAATGAGGGCAGCATTCTGGCGCGTGCTGGTGGCGGGGGCTGGATGGCTTGCACGAGCATCACGGCGCCCGCGCAGACGGCGTGGCCTCCCTCCATTTCCGTCTTTAAACCCTCGGTCTCCGAAAGCCCGGTTCCCGCGGTGCTGCCCACTGACGTGACTGTGCGGCCGCCCGATCCTGCGCTGGTGCCGGACAAGGCCCGTTTCAGCGGGCTGTGGCAGGGCTGGGCCTGCCCGCGTGCGCAATGCGATGTGCGCATTGCGGTCGAGCAGGTCGGCGAACGCGAGGCGACGGTGGTCTATGCAGGGGCCAATGCCTGGCAGGGCTTGATCACCGACCGTGCCGTCGGCGAATTCGAAGGCGGCGAGCTGCGGCTGCGCCTGCGCACCGGCGCCAGGCTGGTGCTGCGCCTGCGCGAGGGCAGCGGTGACATGGAGATGTCCCTGTGGCGGCCCGACACCCAGTTGCTGTCCTTCGGCGTGCTGACGCAAAAGCCGTTGAAGCCGACGTACACCCGCCGCGTCGACCGCGTGCCCACGCCCTGGACCGAGGACGGCAGGCAGCAGACGCTCGAGATGGTGGTGTACCAGCCGCTCACGCCGGGACCCTACCCGACCCTGGTCTTCAACCACGGCTCCACCGGCACGGGCGACAAGCCCGAGTGGTTCCGGCTCACGTGGACCGCGCCCGAGGTGGCGCGCTATTTCGTGGACAAGGGCTGGCAAGTGTTGTTTGCGCAGCGGCGCGGGCGCGGCCAGTCCGACGGGCTGTACGACGAGGGCTTTGAGCCCGACCGCTCACGCTACGCCTGCCGGCCCGAACTCACGATCCCAGGTCTGGACCGTGCGGTGGCGGATCTCGATGTCGTCATGACGCATGTGCGTGCGCGCGACGACGTGAACCCGCAACGCATGCTGATCGGCGGCGTATCGCGCGGCGGAATTCTCGCCGTTGCCTATGCAGGCGCGCATCCGGACTGGTTCCGCGGCGTGGTGAACTTCGTGGGCGGCTGGGTGGGCGACCGATGCGTGCATGCCGATGCGGTCAACCCGGTGATCTTCAGACGCGGTGCTGCCTTCGCGCAGCCCACACTGTGGCTCTACGGCGACAAGGACCCGTTCTACACGTTGCGCCACAGCCGCAGGAACTTCGATGCCTTCATCGGGGCCGGTGGCCGCGGCACCTTCGAAAGTTACCCGCCGCCACCGGGACTGGACGGGCACTCGATTTATTTGGACCAGTCGCTGTGGGCGCCGGCGATGGATCGCTACCTGGCGCAGATTGCAGCGCCGTGACGAAGCGATGGCCGTTGCGATGACCGACCGTGGGTATCCACTGGAACGAATAGGTTCAATCCAGGACTTGAGCAAGTTGGGTCAGGCTGGACGAGGCCGTCGGCAAACGCTTCACCTTCGTCGCGGACGGTCGCGAGGCTACAGTCGGCCAGGAGCGGCCATTGGCGACTGCGGCGGCGTTGGTTGGACCCGGCACTTAGACAGCCGTATGGAACGATCTTCTCGGTACTAGAAAAATGAAACGCTACATCTCTTTGTTTGCGCTTGCCATCTTCTTTGGGTCTTACGTACCGGCGTTCGCCGAAGACCCAACTCCACGGCCCGAGATTGAAAGATTTGTTCATGCTTTCGGCGCAGTAGAGCGGTTTCAAGCTCGGGCTGCCGCCTACCTGAAGGTAGCAAAGAGGCCACCTGCAAGTGTTGAAGCAGAGCAAACCCATCTCTTCATGGAGCGAGTAGCTGCCGCCAAGCCGGAAGAACTTCTGCCAGCTTTCGTAGACGTGCTTAGTGCGGAACTCTCTCCGACCGAAGCAACTGAAATGGCTGAAGCGTTTGAGACCCCCATGGGTCACAAGATCATCTACATGTCCGCTGATTCACAGCGACTATATGGTGGCGACATTCTCGCTGCGCGTGACGCGAACCCGCTGTCAATCGAGGAGCGCAAGCAACTTCGCGAGTTAAACGCTATGCCAGGGTGGAAGACGTACCTCCAGTGGATGAAAAACAACTCGTTTAGTGCTCGACTTCCACAAGCTCTCCTGGCTCTCCCTCTCCTTTCGGATCTTCGTTGAATGATGTGGGCCATTTGATTTGATGCCGGAGTTTGGCCGGGTTGCTCACGATCAAGTCAAAGCGTCCACGGCAGAATCCGGCCCAGAACCAGACCTTCACCAGCAGGTTAGATTCGCGCTCATGACACGTTCACCAACACCTCTCGAGGCCGCCGCCGGCAAGCTCATCGCGGCGATTCAGAAGGAGTGGGGCATCGAAGCTGGCGAGCCGGAGTCGGCTGCGAGTGAGAACGTGATGCATGCTGCGCACGACCTGCTGCAGGCCGCTTCGAAGTTCGGGTCAATCGTGAGCGTCACTGGCTTGGGCTCCGTATCGACGTTTTTGGGCGAGCAGTGGGTTCAGGCCCATCCGCAAGTCCTGCCATACATCGCGGCCCTTGAAAGCGCTCAATGAGCAACGGACGGCAAGCGGCCAAAACCGGCCAGTCGACTGCGCCTCTGAATACGCTGCAACTGAAAGCCCATGGCTACCTATTACGTCCTTGCCGCCGCGACCCAATCGCTTCCTACGCCCCTGCGAAGTTAATGTGGATGAACTGTCGGCCGGCGCAGAAGACAAAATGCCGCCAACGCCAAACATTGGCGGGGTGAAAAAAACCAGACCAAAGTCAAAGCGCCATGACCTTGCTTGCTGACCGTGAACTGCAGGTCCTCTTTCAAAAGGTGCAAAAACTTTTGCCCTTTGAGTCGACCGATCTTCGCCAAGCGAACGTTCGCTCGACTCCGCTTGATCTAGACGAACTCATTGATCATCCCAACGAGTACTTGGCCGGCATGGCTGAAGCTGCCCTCAAAGGGAAGGAATCCTTCTGGTCAGACGCACAACTGATACTTGCACGCTGGAAATCAGGGCCATCTGCGTTCGATCCGGTTCTGGGCAACGAGGGATTTGTTGCAGTCTTGGCTGCGCTCGCCGAATTGCCTGAGCAATCATTCCAGGGCTCGCTCGGAGTCAGCCGCCATCTGCCCTCAAAAATCGATGATGCGGCCGCCTATCGGTGTACGGCGCTGCTCGTGCTCATCAGCCTTCGTTCGATCTGCTTCGGAGAACGCCGTGGACTCGACCAGGTTGCCGATTTTGTTGAGCGCAAAGGATGGCGATTCGCGAGGCTCCTGCCGGATCATGTTGGCCTCACCATCAGCGGATTTCGGGTGTTCTATGGGTACACGCATAGCCTCGAAGATGCGAACGCGCTTCTGGACTGGGGTCGAAATATTTCGGCCGCGAGAAAAGATCCGTGCGTTCAAGTCTCTCTGCTTGCTGCTATCTATTCGCTTTTGGCAACGATCGGACGAACTGCACTTGCCAACGACCCCGAAATCCTGCGGCGCTTCGCGCGATAGTTCATTTTGGACGGCAAATGAATCTGTTACGAACTTTCTGCACCGCTATTGCTTCCGTATTGCTGGTGTACGCCAGCGCGGCATCTGCACAACGAGCGACCGAAGCATCGGCGAGCGAACAAGAGATGTTGGAGGCCATCGAGACTCTCAACTACTCGCGGGCAGAAAAGCTGCTTCAGCGTGGCTTCGTTCCAAACACGCCATTCTCGGGATCAGGTACTTCGGCAACGCATGTCGCCGCACGCATCGGTGATGCGAAGATGCTTGCGCTTTTCGTTGAGCATGGCGCGACAGTCGATTTGCCGACACAAGACATCAGGAGGGATTCGCCACTCTTGATTGCCGCAGATGCGGGAAATCTGGGAACAGCTCACTATCTGCTGGCTCATGGTGCAAATCCGAACTACCAAAATGGCGTCAGGAACGACGACTATGCCGTCGCTCACTACGCCAACACGAGCCAGAACGCATTGAAGATGCTGAAGTTGTTGAGTCTCTACAAGACCAACTTCAACGTGACTTCCCTGACCAAAACTTCCGTCTTGAACACTGCAATTTTCTCAGGCCACGCTGACGCTGCAGACTTTCTGTTGACCAATGGCGTCGACGGAGAAGCGAAGGACCTTGCCGGATTGCGCCCTGTATGCCATGCAGTTCTTCAAGAAGACCTAGGCGTGATTCGCGTCATGGTCAAACATCGCGTCTCACTGAATCATCTTGATTGCGCTGATGGCGTGTATGGTGGGCTCTCACCGCTGCACGTCGCGTCCGGGGCCGGATCGATAGAAATCGTGCGCGTGCTAACGAAGGCTGGCGCGAGCTTGGAATTGCGTTCGACCCGAGGAATGCTCCCGGAAGATCTCGCCAAGGCGCAGGGGCACACGGAAATTGCATCCTACCTAAGAGGGCTGATGATGGGGCGCCGAAAGCGGGGCGCGCATATGGGTTGAGGCCGCAGTTGGCGAGAGCCGGAAGCTGTCGACGGCAGAATTTGGGGAAGCTATGTCACTTCGTGAGACCTTGAACAACCTCCAAGGGGCCATCTCGGCCGCCTGGACCAACTCGCCTGACGAATACCCGGATTGGAGCAGTTGGACATTCGAAACTCACTTGAGGGACTTGCGCGACCTATGGGCACTGGCAGAGCCACGGCTGAGAAACCGCGACGTGGCTCAGGAGGTTGGTTCGGATCTGATGAAGATGATTGCAGCATTCGAATCAGGTGACAAGCCCACCGGCAGGAGCCTTGCCGGCAAGCTGTACAACCGGCCAATCTCGAAGCTGTCTTGAGAAGCAGACACCGAACATCGAAATGACAAAGCTGCTGACCCTCAATCTTCGGCGAGACGTCCCGGCACCAGAAGCGACTCCTCATCAAGCGGACCTCGCCAGGATATTTGACGACTTGAGCATCGAACTCAATGAAGGTCAGCTTTGCGGACGGAACTGGGAGCGGATGAGGGTCGCCCTTCGAGATGATCGGGAAGGCCCTGCGGGGTTGACCGACTTCATCATGACGGTCCCTTTTTGGATCGTCTCACAGCGGTTTGCGCTCCTCTTGCAAGCACATCAGTGCCAATGCGAATTTCTTCCTCTAGAAGTCACCTATAAGAAGACGAGCCTGACGGGCGAGTTCTTCGCGCTCAATGTTTTGGCCGTGGAGGGAACGGCAATCGATTTGTCTCAGTCGAAATTTGATCCGCGGCTGCTCAAACATGGCTTGATGAGGGATGTGAGCAAGCTCGTTCTGAAGCCCGACGCATTAACCTCTACGCCGCTGGCATATCTACCGCAAATTGGTCAAATTGCAGTGCAAGATGGGTTGTCCAAAAGAATCGAGCAAGAGCTTCTTGCCGTGAAATTGCTAGAGCCTTCAGTCTTCACCAGTTGATTGATGAAGCTCCCGCTCCCATAGGACAACAATCGGCCAAAAGCGGAAATGCGCATGCGGGCAGAGTTGCCACGAACCGGTCATCCCAAAACACTTGAGGGCGGAATATGCCGTCAGTCTTGATTCGTCTTGACCCCCGCCGTATGGAGAACCCAGATACTGATCTTCGATACGTTGTGCCTAATCGCCTGGCTCAGGTTTCGAGCGGAATTCTGACGGGCAGCGGCTTTGACTACGAAGACGGAACTGATGCAATGCTCATCTATCTGTCCACCGAAAACCTGGATGCAGCACTCCCCTTCGTGATCGAACTCCTAGAGAACGAAATGATCTATGAGAACCGGTTGGCCGATTCAGCCACAGTCGGAACTTCACCGCTTGATGAGGCGGAGCGCCCTGCCGACTTCGCGGTCGTCTACCCAAATGCCGAAGCTGGCGCACGTATGGGTTGAGGCCAGTCGGCCAGAACCGGACGTTCCCGAAGCGCGCGCGCACTGACACGCGACGGACAACAATCGGCCAGCATCAGCGGCTTTTCAGTTCCCTCCAGCGCCTCAATAGCAATTCGCACCGAACCGGTCAGCGCGCAGAATCCATGCGCAGCCGGTACGCCACGCCATCGCGGCCAGGGTCGGCGCCGCCATGCAGGCCATCGGCCTGCACCTGCACGCCGTGCACCCAGCCGATGGTGTAGTTGTACGGGTTGCGGCCGATGGCGTAGCCCTGTGCTTCCAGCGTGCGAGTGGTGGATCGGGGAATGCGGTTGCACACGTCGATGGAGTTGCTGGTAGACGAGAAGCGCGGCGCAGACACGGCAGCTTGCATCTCCATGCCGTGGTCGATCACGTTGACCAGCACCTGCAGCACGCCCATCGCGATCTGCGTGCCACCGGGCGCGCCGAGCACCACGTCGAGCTCGCCGTCCTTGAAGGTCATCGTGGGGCATGACGAAGTGAAGCGGCTCTTGCCCGGCTGGATGCTGCCGGCGCGGCCCGGCCGCGGGTCGAACACGCCCATGCAGCCGTTGTACAGAAAGCCCATGCCGGGGGTGATGACGCCCGAGGGCATGGCCAGCGAGTGGGTCAGGGAGACGGCGTTGCCGTCGGCGTCCACCACGCTCAGGTGGGTGGTGTCGCGCGGCACGGCCGCACCGGGGTTCACGCGCTCCACGTTGAAGCGACGGCCGGTGCGGATTTGCTCGGCCACGTCGCGGGCCATGTCCTTGGACAGCAAGTGGTCCAGCGGCACGTCGAAGAACTTCGGATCGCCGATGCAGCGGTCCTTGTCGATCGTGGCCTTCTTCATGGCCTCGCACACCGTGCGCAGGTAGGCGGGACTGTTGTGCTCCAGGCTCGCCAGATCGAAGTGCTCGAGGATGTTGAGCATCTCCAGCAGCATGGCGCCGCCGCCCGGAGGCTGGTTGGTCGTGATGGTGCGGTCGCGGTAGCGGCCCACCAGCGGCGCGTTGCGCTGCACCTCGTAGCGGGCCAGGTCCTCGCGCGTGATCAACGCGCCCAGGGACTGCAGGTGCGCCACCATCTTGTGCGCCAGCTCGCCCTCGTAGAACGGGCGCGCGCCTTCCTCGGCAATCTGACGCAACACGGCGGCCATGCCTTCGTTGCGCAGCGGCGCACCAATGGGCTTGGGGCGCCCGTCGGGGCGGCAGTACAGCTGGCGGCTGTCTTCGCAGTACTGCAGCCGCTCCAGGTTGCCGACGCGGCCCATGGTGGGCTCGTCGGTCCAGAATGCGTGCATGCCCGGGCGCACGAAGTAGCCGTCGGCCGCCCAGCGGATGGCGGGCTCCACCACCTGCCGCCACGGCAGACGGCCGTGCGCTTGGTGCATGGCTTCCAGGCCCTTGAGCGTGGCGGGCGTGCCGATGGATTGGGGGCCGATGTCGTTGACGCGGCCCTTGAGGATGAAACCGAAGCCGTCTTTGGTCTCGCCCTCCAGCAGGTGCTCCCACATGTCTTCCCTGGCCGCCCGTGGTGCGGGCGAGTGGAAATCGAAATACTCGTGCACCTGCGCGCCGGGCTGGTACACGGCGGCGGTGCCAAAACCTGCGATGCCGCACATCAGCGGATCGACCACGGTCTGCGCCAGCGCTGTAGCCACGGCGGCATCCACCGCGTTGCCGCCTGCGCGCAGGATGTCGATGCCGGATTCGGCTGCCTCCGGCTGCGGGCAGACCACCATTGCTTCTTTTTTCATGAGGTATGTTGCGCGGTCGCCGGGTTACTTGGCGCTGAGGTTCAGCGACCCGAGCGTGGGCCCCCAGGCCTTGGCATCGCGAGCCGCCGTCTCCATGACGAGCGCGGAAGCCCCCGACATGGCAATCACGCCCATGCTCTTGAGCTTGGCCTGCACCTCGGGGCTGTTGTGGAAAGCCGCCGTCGCCTTGTTGAGCTTTTCCACGATCTCGGTCGGCGTGCCGGCGCGTGCCACCACGGCGCTCCAGCCCATGTTGTCAAAGCCCTTCACGCCCAGTTCGCCCAGCGTGGGCACGTCGGGCAGCTCAGGGGTGCGCTGCGGCGACAACACGGCCAGTGGATTGAGCTTATGGTTCTTGATGTGGGGCAGCGCCGTGCCATACACCGGTGCCATCACTTCGGTCTGCCCACCGATGGTGGCCAGGATGCCGTCCGCCTCGCCCTTGTAAGGGATGTGGGTCATCGAAATGCCCAGGGCATCGCTCACCAGCTCGACCGCCAGGTGGGTGGAGTTGCCCAGGCCGGCGGACGCGAAGTTCAGCTTGCCCGGCGCCGCCTTGGCTTTTTCCGTCAGGTCCTTGAGCGTCTTGATGCCCGTGGCCGGGTTGGCCGACAGCACGAAAGGCACCGTGGTCAGCATGGTCACGCCCACGAAGTCCTTCTCCGGGTTGTAGGGCAGCGGCTTGTAGGTGAACTGGTTGAGCACCATCAGCGACACGCTGCCCAGCAGCAGCGTGTAGCCATCGGCCGGCGCGTTCAGCGCCGTCTGCGCGGCAATGATGCCGCCCGCGCCGGGCTTGTTCTCCACCACGATGGTCGCGCCGATGGCCTTGCCTGCGTGTTCGGCCCACATGCGTGCGATCGTGTCGCTGCTGCCGCCCGGGGCCTGCGATACGACCAGGCGCACTGGCCGGCTGGGGTAGGAGGCCTGCGCGTACACGGTGGTGGCCGTGGCGGCCGCGACCGCGACGCCCATCAGGATCTTGTAGACGTTCGTGATTGCTCTAGACACAGTGATTCCTCTGAGACTCTGACATAAAAGATGAAGTAATTTTCATGACAACCCTGCCATCCACCTAGTGAAAATGCAAAATGGAGTCATGAAGGTTTACTCATGATCGAGCGTGCAGAAGGCCTCTCCTGGGCGCGGGGCATCAAGGTGCGGCATCTGGAGTCGTTCCTGGTTCTCGACGAGGCGGGCACCCTGACGGAGGCGGCGGCACGGCTGCACATGACGCAATCAGCCATGTCGCACTGGCTGGCCGAGCTTGAGCGCGTGGCCGGCACGCCGCTGATGGTGCGCGGGCGCAAGGTGCAGCTGACACCTGCGGGGCATCTTCTCAAGCGGCTGGCCATCACCGTGCTGGGCGACATCGCCCGCACCGGCCGCGAGATGCATGCGGTGGCCGCGGGACGCGTGCCGCGTCTGAACGTGGGCAGCGTCTGGGCAGGCATCGCCGGCGGCCTGCCCGAAGCCGTGACCGCGTTCCAGCAGCGCCATGCCGATGTGGCCGTGTCCATTCACGATGGGCTGTTCGACGACCTGCTCAAGGGCCTGGACACGCGTGCCATGGACGCCGTGATCGGCGTTCTGGATGCAAGGGCGCACCAGCCGCAGCTCGCGCACCACGTGCTCTTCGACGACCACGTGAGCATCGTCATCGGCCAAGGCAGCAAGCACTGGGACAGCGAGCAGCCGCCGTGCTTTGCCGACGTGCTGCGGGAGCAATGGGTGATGCCGCCCCTTGGCACGCTCACTCGCATCCAGATGGATGCCTACCTCATCGAGCAACAAGCATCGTGGCTGGTGCCCAAGGCAGAAACCGCCTCGCTGGCCATGATGCAGGCACTGCTACAAAAGGGCGACTATGTCGGCGTGTGTGCGGAATCCATGGCCGATCACCTGGCCTCACTGGGGCTGCTAAAGAAGATCGCCATTGATTCGCACATCCGCTTCGGGCCGATCACCGTGGTTTGGAATCGCGAGCACATCTCGGCCACCCTGATGGATTTCATCGACTGCCTGAAGTCGCATGCGCGGAGCTTGCCTGCCGCGCCAGTTCAGGGCGCCGCCAACGCTTAGCGCCGGTCGGGGCGGTCTGATCCGTGCGGCGTACTCGCGGGTCAGGTTCAAGGAACAACGTGCGCTTCGGTTCGCCCAACTTGGATAGTTCTGCCAACGAGATCGCGATCGACTAGCTTTGCTCCGCCAGGTGCCGCTTTGCCATTGATATCCAAAGATCAAGCACTGGCTCGTTGGGATCAGAAATGTTCAAGGTGTCGTAGAGCGCCATCCCTCGCAACACGCAAAAATTGAGCCTCAAGAACGTCGAAGCCTTTTCGAGGTCGCCGTCCAACCCCGCGATGCGCCGGAACATGTCATCACGCGCGACCGTCCACGTCGCAAGCAAACCCTGCAGTCTGGCGCGCAGCGGCTCGTCGTGGCGCGCCGCCAGCATGAGTTCGATGGCAGCGATGTAGTCGGGGCGATTGAAAACCTCGCGCCACAGGTAGCGCAATGTTTCGTCCAGGGTCGGCTTGCCGTCTCGATGCATCAGGATGGCTCTGCGCTCTTTCCAGCCATTCAGCAGATGCTCGAATGCAGCGGCCAGAATGTCGACCTTCGTGGGAAAGTGGTGGGTCTGCGCGCCCTTCGAGACTTGCGCGTGCTGAGCAATCAATGCGGTTGTGACCCGCTCATAGCCCACATCCGAGAGCAACTGCAGCGCCGACTCGCAAAGCTTCTGGCGGGTTTCGCCACTGCGCTCCGCGTGACTGCGCCGCACGCGCCGTCCGGGTTTCTGAAGCGTTCCGACGGATTCTGTGATTTCCATGACGTGGATTGTCAGCGGTCGCCAATGCGCCGGCCCACCGCAGAAAAAATATGCAAAGGTCATTTACAAACCGTCTGGTCGGTTTATAGAATAAGAGCGCCAGATGCGATCAGCGTGTCTGAACCTTTTGGAGACCGAATGCCAAAGTTGACTCAAGCGGTGTGGCGCTACAGGTACGAAAAAATGACACAGCTCATGGACGAGCTTGCTGTGGACGCACTGGTCTTCACGACTGCCGACTTCTTCCAGTACGCGACCAACTTCCACACGGACGTTCAGCCTTGGGAGCGGCCCATCTTTGCGGTCATTCCCCGTCAGGGCGAGGGTTTCCTGGTCATGAACGAGCTTTCGACCAACCACATGCGGTTCTCAAAGGAAGCGCAGAAGGTGTGGATCACGGATGTGACGTTCTACGCCGAGCATCCGATGGTTCAAAACCGCTTGCCGCTCATTTCGCAGCTGCCCGAGGTGTTGGCGGATCGCCTCAAGCGCGCCGGGCTCCACCGCGCACGCATCGCGACCGATGGTGGAAGCAGCGTTCTGGCGGCCGCCCAGCGCCTGCTTCCAGATCTGCACGTCCGCGTGGCGACTTCGGAATGCCGCAGCTTGCGCTGGCAAAAGCACGCGGAAGAGCTTGCCGTGATGCAGGCAGTGGCCGAGCTTTCGGACTGGGTTCAGGACCGCTACCGCGAAAACATCAAGCCCGGCCGCTTGGTCCAGGAGCTCGACTTCGCAATGGCGAGCCTGTTCGTGCAGGAAGCCGCAGAACGCTTTCCTGGTGAGCAGTTCGAAGTGATTCGTTGCTGGACCTTGAGCGGTCCCGCCTCTGCGTCTCCGCACGGCGACGGCGCTTCCTGCGGTGCCCGGATCAAGGAAGGCGATGTGCTGGTAAACATCGTTATCCCACGGCTGAATGGCCTGACGATCGAGAACGAGCGCACGTGGTTCTGCGGTGCCCCGGATGATCGAAAAAAGGCGCTCTGGTGCGCAGCCCGAGACGCCACGGCAGCGGCCGTTGACGCTGCTGTCACGGGCAGGCCGGTGTGCTCCATCGATGCTGCCGCTCAGGCGGTGATCGAACGCGCAGGTTTCGCCGACTGCATTCGCCACCGTACGGGCCATGCCATCGGCATCGTGCACCACGAATACCCCGAAGACATGGCATTCAGCCAACGGCCCTTGCTGGACAACGAGGTCTATTCGGCGGAACCGGGTCTGTACATGTACGGCGTCGGCGGGTTCCGCCTGGACGACACGGTCGTGGTGGGGGCAACACCGCGCGTGCTCACGAAGACCCCGAAATCGCTCGAATACGCAACCGTTGGTTGAGTCAGCACACCTCGATCACACAACTCCAAGGCCCCGCCATGACGTCTCGTCGCACAGTCCTCCTCGGGCTCGTCGCAGCAGCTGCGCTGTCTGCAACTAACGCATTCGCCCAGGGCTTCCCTTCCAAGCCCATCAAAATCGTGGTCCCCAGCCGTCGGGCTCCGGCCCCGACACCTTGGCCCGCACGCTTGGCGACGTGCTTTCGAAAAGCCTTGGCCAGAGCGTCTTGGTCGAGAACCGCCCAGGGGCCAACGGGTCGCTCGCTGCAAGCTACGTGCTCTCGCAGCCCGCTGATGGCTACACCCTCTTCATGGCGGGCGTGTCCAACATGGCGTGGAATCCGCACCTCTACAAGTCGCTCTCTCATCAGCCCGCACGCGACTTCGCCGGCATAGCCGTGATCGCCAACACGCCCTTCGTGACGGCGGTCGCGCCCAGCCTGGGCGTCAAGACGCTGCCCGAGCTGATCAAGATGGCCAAGGCCGAGCCGAACCGTCTGAGCTATGCGTCCGCAGGCATCGGCAACTCTACGCATCTTGCGACCGAGCTGCTGAAGTCCCGCGCGGGCATCCAGATGCAGCACGTCCCGATCAGCGGTGCCGGAGGCCCGAATGCTTTGACCAGCGTCATGGCAGGCGACACGCCCGTGATCACGACCGTTCCGGTAGGCGTTGTTCCTCAGGTCAAGGCCGGCAAGCTGATTGCGCTTGCTGTAACCGGTGACCAGCGTCTGCAACAGCTGCCGGACGTCCCCACCTTCAAGGAGCTGGGTATCGATATGGAAGTGCCCGGGTGGTACTCGCTCGTCACTCGCACCGGCGTGCCCGCCGAAGTGATTGAACGTTTGAACGCAGAGATCAACAAGGCGTTGGACACCGCCGAGATGAAAGAGCGCTTGAACGGGCAGATGCTGATTGGCATCAAGTCGAAGCCCGCAGACGTCCAACTTATGACCAAGCGGGACTCGGCGGCATGGGGGCCCATCATCGAACGGCTGGGCATCGCGCAGTAGAAGAGGACCGACGATGGACCGCAAGTTTGATGCGCGTCAGGATGCTGACTTCAGGCGCCGCCACGTGGCGTTGGTCGACGCAGTGCGCTCAGCGGGCCTGCGGCACTATGTCGTCACCGGTTCGGAGAACATCTTTTATCTCACCGGCGCCACTTTCGATCCTCTGGAGCGTCCGTTTTTCCTGATCGTCGGCGCAGATGCATCGCGTCACATGCTGGTGCCGGTGCTCGAGGTGGACCATATGCGCAAGGCCTGGGGCCTGGATCAGCAAAACATCCACTTCTACCGCGAGTTTCCGGCGCCGAGTGGCGAAGGATGGTCCGAGCGGCTGCTGGACGGCAAACTGCTGTCCGGACCCTTCGCGTTCGATGACAGCTCACCATTTGCGGTCGGCCAGGTGTTGAGCAAGGCCGGCGGCCACGCATCGGACGTCTTGGCTGACATTCGAATGGTCAAGTCCGAGTGGGAAATCGAGCAGATCGAGCGCGCCGCCCGATACGCAGACTGGGGCGTTCGGCAGGTCATGCGCGCTGCCTGGAATGGCGGGTCCGTCGCAGAAACCTACGCGCCGACCCAATCGCTCATGCGCAAGATCATCAGGGAAGTCCCAGACTGGGACGCGCTTGCCACCAAAGTGATTGCTGCTGCTTGGCCGGCGCCGATGAGCGCCGAGCCCCACTCGATCCCTCGCATCGATGATCGCCTGGGCGCGGGGCCGCATGTGGCGATGGTGTTGACGCGGGTCAATGGGTACGCGGCCGAGTGTGAACGCACGTTCTTCACTACCAGCCCGACGCAGGAGGAGCGCGAGCGTTTCGCGACCATGGTTCGCGCCCGAGAGGTCGCTTTCAAGATGATTCGCCCCGGCGTGGCTTGCGCAGAAATCGACGCCTCGGTCAATGCGTTCTTGAACGCTGAGGGCTTTGGAGATTTTCGGACTCGGCTGCATCGATGCGGGCACGGCTTCGGGCTGGGCAACCATGAGCCGCCGTGGATCGCCGTTGGCAGTAGTCACGTCTTGGCCGAGAACATGCTGGTGTCCGTCGAGCCGGGAATCTATGCCAGCGGCGTTGGAGGCTATCGCCATTCCGATACCGTTCTCGTAACGCGCGATGGCTACCGCTGCCTCACGCAAGTCCCCACCGGGATCGAGGCACTGGTCATTGGCAAGAAGAACTTCCGTCATCGAATTGCGAGCTACCTGACACGGCGCACCTTGGGTCTGTCGGCTGCAAGCTCCTCCTGAGCCTCCCATGGTCGATCCCAAGCGATTGCTGGCTGATCTGCATGTGGCGGCACCTCCCGACACGTCCGGATGGCAGACTGCGACAAGCGCTTTGGACCGGGCGCTGCAAGGTTATCCCGGCCACCGGCTGTTCACCATCCTGGCCATCGACTGGGCCCGCAACGAGAACCAGCGGGTCTACTCCAGTGCGCCCGAGAGCTACCCCTGTGGGGGAGCCAAGCCGCTTGTTCCAACCAGCGAGTTCTACCAAGAGGTAATCCTTGGAGGCCGTGCTCGGATCTGCATCGACCGCGAGGCATGCCGGCGTGCGTTTCCAGACTATGCGCTGATTGAGGCGCTCGGATGCGAATGCGCCCTCAACGTGCCGGTGCGCCGAGGAGGAGCCACCATCGGCTCTCTCAACCTGCTGCACGTTGGCGGCTGGTACGACCCCGAAATGCTTTCCCCGCTGATGCTGTTCGCGGATTACGCGTCAGCCCTCCTCGTTCGTCGCTCTTTTGGAGTGCAAGCATGAAGATCTCTCGCCGACACGCCGCATCCGCGGCCATCGCCGCACTTGGCCTGCTGTCGCTCGCGCCCCGGGCGCAAGCCAATGACGCAGCCAGCTATCCAACGAAACCGATCACGATCGTCTATCCGTATGCCAGTGGCGGCGCTTCGGACACTTTGGCTCGCCAGGTCGCCGATGTAATCTCAAAGTCGCTGGGTCAACCCGTGATTGTTGATCCCAAACCTGGCGCAGGGGGATCCACCGCTTTGGAAATGGTCACGCGGGCACCTGCCGACGGCTACACGCTGGTGCTGTCCGCCAGTGGCACCATGGCCGTCAATCCGCACATTTACAACCTTAAGTACAAGCCTGTCGAAGACCTCGCCCCGATAACTATCCTGGCCGAGATTCCGTTTACCGTCGTCATCAACAGTTCGTTTCCTGCGCAGAACTTGAAGGAGTTCATCGCCTACGCGAAAGCCAATCCTGGCAAGGTGAGCTTCGCCAACGCCGGCATCGGAACTCAGGCTCATCTGACACAGGTGATGTTCATGAAGGCAGCGGGAATCACGGCCAACATCGTTCCGTACAAGGGCGGCGTGCCGGCCAGCACCGATCTCTTGGGAGGGCATGTTGATGCCATGATCGACAACGCAGCCGCCCAAGTGGCGAACGTTCAAGCTGGCAAGGTCCGCGCGTTGTTCGTCACGACCCAGGAACGCAGCGCCTCGCTGCCGCGCGTGCCAACTGCAGACGAAGCTGGACTACCAGGCTTCGTGACCTCTGGATGGTTCGGCCTTGCCGCTCCCAGAGGCACTTCCCAGGCCATCATCGACAAACTCAACGCAGTGATTGTCAAGGGCATGTCCCAGCCAGAAATGCGCAGGAAGATGATCGAAGCAGGCTGGATGCCTCTAGGCGATTCACCGAGCGATGCGACAACCCGCGCTCGGGGCGATCTCGCGCGCTTCGGGGCGCTGGTCCAGCAGATCGAATTGAAGAAAGAATGACCCGCGCATGTCGTGCGAGCTCGGCTTTTTAGGAGCGTACCAATGACCACCAATGCTCAACTCTCTCGGCGCGCTTGGATGAGAACAGCGGGAGTTCTCTCTGTATCTACGCTCGCGGCAAGCGGAACAAGCAGTGCAGCACAGCTTCCGTCGTCCAAGCTTTTTTATACCGATGTGGGCTCCGGGCAAAACGTCATGTTCCTGCACGGCTGGGCTTGCGACTCGCATGACTGGAGTTGGCAGCTCCCTGTATTCGAGTCGAAGTACCGAGTTGTTTGTGTCGATTTTCGAGGTCACGGGCGGTCAGCCGCGCCTGAAACGGGATACACGCCGCAAGAGTTGGCCTCAGATGTTGAAGCGCTGATCGAAAACAAGTATGCGGGTCAGAAGTTCGTGCTTGTGGGTCACTCAATGGGAGGTCAAGTCGCCGCGATTCTCGGCGCCAGCCGACCAGACCTGGTCAAGGCGATCGTGTCGGTCGATGGGACCTTGGGCGTACCAGCAGGGGCGCAACCAACGTACGAGAAGCTAAATTCGGACATCAAGGCCGGGGTCCCTGGGGAGGTAATCCCCGCCGTTTTCAGCGGGCTCTACTCGTCAGAGTCTGAGCGCGCGGTAATCCGCTGGCACACGCGACGCATCCAAGGCATGCCGGCTCATGTGCTTCGCCAGTCCATAGGCCCGCTATTTCTGGGACCCGACCAGGTTGCCATGGGGCCGAAGAGCGAAGCGTTGTGCCGCAGTCTGACGATGCCCGTCTACTCCATGCACCGATCCCAGGCGCGTGTGGACACGGTGGCTCCTTGGTTCAAGGCGCCGAAATCAACAACTGAATTGTGGCAAGGCTCAGGCCATTGGATCATGCTTGACCGAAAGGATGCGTTCAATGCGGCAGTTACCGCCTGGATAGATGCCTTGCAATGACACATACCCACTCATGCGATCTGCGCAGACGGGCTCGTGTAAGCCGGGCAAGCAACCGCTCTTCAAGGCATGAAGCGGCTGCGATCGGCAACGGTCGGCTCTGCGCCTAGTGCGGGACCCTGGGCACGTGAAAATTGCAGAGCGCCTAAGCGCGAAATAGCGCAGCGGTGCTGCGAAAGTGAGGCGGCAGGATCGGGTTTGCGTGCCCAAGAAGCTCTTCGGCGGATTCTCGTTTGATGGCAGTAGATCTGGCTTCATTCGCGCTTTTCCTGGGTGCCACAGCCTGATTGGACGATTGCAGTGGCACGGATCCCAATCGCGCATTTAGGCAAAAGCGCGCCGTGTGGCTCCGACCGGCTCAACCACTTCGCGCATCGAGCGACCGCTTTCGAGAAGATCGGACGACGGCTATGGGCCGAGGCCGTGTGAAAACCCTTTCTCAAACGCCGGTCCAAAAATAAAATGAGACCACCCGTTTCCAGCGAGGTGGCCCATGAAGCGATTCATCGAAGGCGCAGACCGACATCAGGTCACGTTGTTGCCGGAATGCCTTGACGACTACGTCGGCGAAGACAACCCGGTGCGCATCGTCGATGCGTTCGTCAACGAACTGAATCTAAGTGTTCTCGGCTTCGAAGGCGCCGACCCTGCAATAACTGGCCGCCCTAGGTATCACCCGTCTGTTCTGCTCAAGCTCTACATCTATGGTTACCTCAATCGCATCCAGTCGAGTCGCCGACTGGAGCGCGAAGCCCAACGCAACGTCGAACTCATGTGGCTTACCGGCCGCCTGACTCCCGACTTCAAGATCGGCCATTCAGGTGGGGTTGAATGCCCGGGTTCTGGAGCTGAACATCTACCCTATCGCCGCGGAAGACGGAGCGCGTCGTGTGAAGGCACAGATTCCGCACTCGGAACCCTCGGACCATGATCAGGTGGTCGAAGAGTACATGCACAGCGGCATGCAGGTGCAGATCTTTCGAGATAGTGGGCACAGATCCCCGCCAACCTACTACGGCGTCGTCTTGAACCCGAACGTGAAGAATCCCACCGGAGCACTTATCGAGGCGAAGTCCTATGCCGAACTGAAGCAAGCGGCCGCAGCGCGAGCCGAGCGCAAGGCGTTTCTGCTGCAAAGGAAGAAAGGAGATCGTTGAAGGGCACCAGCCAATACGTCCGCTGTGGCCAGCGACCGTGAACGTTTGCCATGCGCTGAACGCCCTCCTCAACTTCCACTTGCCCGCTCCGGTACGCCTCGCATTGCTACAGCGAGTTGGCCTCAGCAGACATGCCCGGCAATCTATGGACGTCCCGCAACGGCGCTGAACGCACTGCGGAAGAACCGAAAGGCAATGCCCATGCGAAGCCAAACCAACCATGAATTGAGTGCGTGCACCGCCGCCGAGCCGACCGCTCAACGAGCCATGCTGGCGGTTCGTCTGCTGCAGGACGCACTCACGCTTCTTTGCTCCGATTCAACGATGCCGCTGGCGCAAACGATCAAGTGCGCCCCCGACAGGCTTCTGAGATTGCCTGAAGTCGAGCACCTCACCGGCCTGCGCAGATCAGCCATCTACGAACAAATGCGCAGGGGCTTCTTTCCGCAGTCGGTGAAAGCCGGACAGCGCACCGCAGCATGGCCAGAGAGCGCCGTGCAATCGTGGATCACGGAGCGCATGAACGGTCGCAGGACTTGATTCGATAGGCCGGACTTGGCAAGCCATCGGGACAGCGCATCCTTCATGCCAGCGGGCAGGGGCCATCTCGGTGGTTGTTCCCCCTCGGAGGGAACTGGCGTCCCGACCCGTTGCTGCCGCTCACACCGTCCAGCTGAACGGCAGCTGTGCAGCGGAAGCGGACTATCGTCGCTCAGCGCTAGACTTCCGCCTTCGGCCAGAAGCAGTCACCCAGCCGCAAGGCAGAATTCGCCCAGAAGCAGCCATTGGCATCGCACGCTAGAGAACATGAACCCAACCGCTCCTTTGGCGCTTTCGGCGCTCCCAGACCCGACGGACCGACAGGCGGTGTTCGCGTTCGCAATGACGTTCAACGGGTATGAGCACTTCGGGTCGAGCGAAGCGGCGTTTGCCGCGGCCCGTGAGCGCCGGCGGTCTTCGTTGGTTGATGTTCGCAATGAGCTCTTCCTCGCCGCCCGAGCCTCGCGACATGGAGACAACGACGACTACCTTGAGCGCTATCGGGAACTGCTGCCTGTCTTCCAGCGCCTACTCGCTGCGTAGAGGGTGAGGCCCGCACACAGTGGAAAGCTGAATACGGCCAAGAGCGGAAGTTCGAATTGCCGCGAATTTAAGGATCAGCAATGATGGGAATTTTCAAGAAAAAGCTCCCCAAAGCTGCCGCTCAAGACGCCGCTAGTCGAGTTGAGGAGGAGCCGTGGGACAGCCACATCGAAGGTCTAGATGGCTGGTTTCAGGAGTCGAACGAACACGATGTAGCGGCGCGACCGCTCCTGAAGATTGGTGGCACATATACGATCTACACTGGTCGATTGACCTCCGCCGAGCTGGCGATACTTGACCGAATACTTCTCGAATTGCCGGGGAGGCAAGTAGGCTCAATGAACTACTTCGGTGACCCGAACGAGGGCGCAGGCCTCGAGGCCTCTTTCGAGCCTTCTGGCATACAGATCTTTGGTGAAGTCTTCGAGCATCAATGGAGCGCTTGGGATTCCGCTTTCCGCGATGCGGTTGAGCGCGCGAAACTGCCGCGCTTTCCGGCATAGGTGGCGCGCGTCCGCTTCAGAGCAGTCGTAGGATGACTTCGGGCCCAAAGCTCCAAGGCTGCGACAGGCTACAGTCGGCCAGAAGCAGACCTACGTCGAAAGGGGGAACCAGTGCTGCAAATCTCAGAGCATCAAGCGTACGTAGCGATGCTTGCGTTTCTTGATGCGCAATATCGCTCTGGAGTCGAGGAACTTGGCGCCCTCGTGGGCTCGATGTCATTGCTAGCAGATGGCCTCCCGGCAGACACTGGTATCACGCAGGAATGGCGAGCGGCATTGGAAATTGCTCTCACTTCACGATGACAGTCCGCGGCCAGAATTCGACCTTGAGCATTGATGCTAGGAATGCCCCCGAATCGCATGGCACCGGATTTAAATTTTCCACTTGAAGATGGGATCGCCCATCTACGCCCCATCCGGGATACAGATCTCCCTCGCTGGCTAAGCTACTTGCGAACAGACGCGGTGCGCCGGGGATCAGCTGGCGCCCTCAGGGCACAGAGGAACTTTGCGAGTTCGTTAATTCAACAAACCTGCATAGAAGAGGGCCCCAAGTCAGATTCGCGATTGCGCGCACAGCCGACGACACGATAGTTGGATCAGTTGGTTTTCACTCGATCTCCATGACCCATCGAAGCGCCGAGGTGGCGTACGACCTCCACCCAGACGAATGGGGCCGGGGACTTGCCACGGCTGCGTGCCGTTCAGTCGTCGGATGGGCGATGACGCAGGGGCTCACTCGAATTCAAGCAACAGTGCTGAGCGGTAACCAACCTTCCCTGCGTGTACTCGAGCGTTCAGGGTTTGAGTTTGAAGGTCACTTGAGAAAGTACCGATGGGTTGAGGGTATCGCCCACGATGCCTTGATGTACAGCTATGTGCAGACCTAAAGCGACTCCGGACGCCGCATATAGATCGGTTGCGAGCGGCTGATTGGGGCCGCCTCCGGCTGCGTCTGAATGACAGGGTGCGGCGACAAGCGGACCTTTGTTCTCTGACACCTCTATCCCCGGCCCGCATTCTTGGTTCGCCATACCTCGTCAGAGGAGCCGCCTGGTGTTGTCGCACAATGCTCAGCGTTACCAATAGAGAGGCGATAGAAATGGCGGAAGAAGAACAGACAACCCTCCGGCAGAAGGTGCTGGCCGTGTTGACGCAACGCGGTGAAGCATTGAGCTATCGCGACCTTACGGACGTGCTGTGGTCTGCATACCCACAGTACAAGGCCTACTTCATAGGGCACTATTCAGGCAACGAGAAGAAGGCGCGTCAAGAGTTGCGGATTCAGCTAGGAAACTTGGTCAAGAGCAGCCCGGGAGTGTTTACAGCGACTAAGACGGAAGGCGTTGTCCTCGTCGGCTTGGCCGCCACGGAAGCTGACAGCGCCGAGGAGTTCGACGACGAGGCGGAGGACGTTGAAGCCAGGGCCGCTCCTGCGGTCTACTGGTACACGTTCCCCGCATACAAGCGAGATGACGGTCCCTATCCCATCAAAATCGGTCGTGGCAATAACCCCCTCATTCGAATCTCCCACCAGGTGACGGCGATGCCAGAACCCCCTGAACTGCTGGGAACATATGAGCACTCCGATGTTGTAAGCCTCGAACGCGCTCTCCACGCTGTTCTAAACCTGCGGGGCAAGCGCAAGAGGGATGCGCCGGGAGCTGAGTGGTTCATCACGACTCCTTCGGAGGTTAAGACTTTGATTGAGTTGGTGCTGGGCTCGTCGATTGCTGACTGACATCTGTCGGTCAGAACCTGTCGTTCGCCCGTCCTGCAGAATCCGGCAGAAGCAGACGTTCCACGCGACGGCATAGTAGTGCTTGAAGAATATTTTTCCCTGCAGCTGATTTTTGCCGAGCGCTATGCGGCGGTTGCGGATTTGCCTTTGGGCGCGTCGATCGCACACTGCACAAACCTGCGGCGGCGTCTGAATCTTTGGGGACCTGCAGGCGCGAACCGCTGGAACGACTTCGTCACTCGGATCGACCACTCGACCAATGGAAGGCGCGATGCGCTTTCCTTATGCATGGAGTGGTACGAGGATCGTCCACGCCTCGCCACGGGGCTGTCGTTCGGCTGCTTCTCCTTCGATCCGCCCGACGCCCGCGGCGTGCTCTGCATTCACTTCGTCCCTCCAGAGAAGACAACCACAAGTCCTCTGGCCTCCGCGAACATCGGTGCCAGAGTGCAGGAGCTGTGCGAACTGTTCTCCCATGTTCTCCGCACAGAGCGCGGCGTTGTGTCGGTTCGCGGCACCTCCTGGCTCTACAACCTCGATGCTTACAGGAGGCTGTTCCCGAGCTCCTATGCGATGTCGGTTCAACCAATCGACGTGCCGCTGCATCTGAACGGCAGTTCAACCTGGGGCCAAGTTTTGAACTGGCGTCAGGAGGTAAAGCCGGACATGCGTGACGCGCTCCTAGCCCGCTTGACCACGATGAGAACAGAAGCACCTTGGGAAGCCTTTCCGCTACAGGCGCTGACCGCCACTAGTGACGTCGCCGAGTTTTATGAGCGCTTTACCTGACCTTCACCTGCTGTTGGCAACGAGAGGCTGGCCCCTCGCGCGAGGGGCAGAATTCGGCCAACAGCCGTCGTTCAGAACAACATCAATATGCGAACCGCGATCAAAGAACTTCTGGCACTCAGGCCGCTGCCAGCGAGCGATAGAGCATCAGTTGGGCAGTTGCAAAGGTTTGAAGCTGCGTTGGAGGCTATCACCCGTCCCCTTGCTCAAGACGAGGCAACGGAGCTCGCAAAGCTGTTTGGCCCCGATGACTGCTTCGGATTGGCTTGGTCCCTTCTGCATCTCATCGAAACGGCTCCCGATCTCAGTTCGGTCCTCACGCAGGCTGATGAGACTAACTATTGGATTGGATTCATCTGGGAGCGGCTCGCTCGGAGTAGCTAAGGCTGCTTGAGAAAGGTCACAATCCGGCCAGAACCGGACACTCCGAGACTGGCTAAGAAACGCAATTTACCGTAGCACCAATGACAGACCCAACTGACATATTCCGAGCGATCTTCGATTCGATTTCGCATCTTTTGGAGCCCGACTGGGATGCACTTTGCATCGAGTACCGTGTGGATGAGACGCGTAGCTCCTTTGTGGGTAGCTACGTGACCCGCGCGCCGGCCGGCCTCGAGGAGGTCAGCATAGCTATGCCGGATGGCCTTGATGAAGTGTTTAGGGAACTTCGACAGAATCTTTTAGGCGGCAATCGCCAGCGTTTTTCGGGCTGCAAATTTCAAATATCGCGAGATGGCGCGTTCGACGCGAAGTATTCCTATGACGACATAGATTGGGATCAGCTACTCATTCCAACCTGGAACTTTCCTAACGCCGTCATCAAACGCGTTGCCGCTTATTAGTTTGATCGTCAGGCTGAGACGAAAGACTCTATGGCAGCGAGCGCCCGAGATCGATCTTCAATGACCGCTCTGGAGCTCCATGTACGGCCGCTCTGGGCCCGAAGCTCCAAGGTCGCGACCGGCTACAGTCGGCCGATTGTGTTGAAAAACTCGCCTTGAATCTTGCCTGCGCTGGCGATCACACAGAATTCTTGATCGAGTTGACGATGCGAGAGCACGTGGCAAGCCTGCAAGCTCACCTCACGCAGTCTTCATTGCCGCAACTGCTTCAGATGGCATCAACCACTTCGCCGTTCGCCTGAGGTTCTGGGCTGTGGCAGCCATCAAGAACTCGTCCCGCGCACCACTGAGCCCGCGAAGCCGGAGGCGATCCAGCTTCATGATGCGCTTGAGATGGGCGAACAGCATCTCCACCTTTTTGCGCTCCCTGCGCGATTGGCTGTACTGCGGTGTCTTCGCGATGGATCGCGCCACCTCACGGGCACCCTCATGGATGCTGCGGGCGATCTTCCGGAACGGCGTGCTCGGGCAGCAGCGATCCTTCATTTCACAGTCGACGCAGTCTGCCTGGCTCGCCCGATAGATCACGGTGTCGGCCTTGGTGATGCGGGTGCGCGGCGTCGTGAACTGCCGCCGGTCGTTGCGCAACGCACGGCCTTCAGGGCAAACATATTCATTGCGCTCGGGTTGCCACTGGAACTCGCCGATCGACAGACTCCCGTCCTTGCGAACCGTCCTGTCCCACACAGGCACGTGAGGTTCGATCTGTTTGTCTTCGACCATCCAGCCCAGCAGTGGGGCGGTGCCATAGGCGGTGTCACCGACGAGTCCCCGTGGCCTGATGTCGAAGCGCTTCTCGACACGCTCAATCATCGTCCGGGTGGAGTCGACCTCCGGCGTGCGGTGCGCCGGCGTGGCCTCCACGTCCATGATGATTCCCGCCGACAGATCGATAAGGGAGTTGGTTGAGTAGGCGTAGAACGCCGGACCACCTGGTGCTGCGGTCGAGAGCGTCCAAGTACTCGCGCACCGCGCGTTTGCACTGGGTGCCCTGGCGCCATTGGGCGACGTCGGAAGCTGGAACGTTGCGCGCGCGGTTGGCGTCGGCCTTGATGATGCTGGCATCGACGGCGAATCCTTCGCCTTGAACCAGGCCTTCGGTCATGCAACGGCGCAGCACTGTCTCGAAGACGAAGCGCAACGCGTCGCTCTGGCGGAAGCGGTCGTGGCGGTTCTTGGAGAAGGTCGAGTGATCGGGCACTCTGTCCTCCAGGCCGAGGCGACAGAACCAACGATAGGCCAGATTGAGATGGACTTCCTCGCACAGCCGGCGCTCAGAGCGGATGCCCAGGCAGTAGCCGATGACCAGCATGCGGATCATGAGTTCGGGATCGATCGAGGGCCGGCCAGTGCGGCTGTAGAACGCAGCCAGATGTTGGCGCAATTCGCTGAGATCGAGGAAACGGTCAACGCCCCGCGCAGGTGATCGTGTGGGACGTGGTCTTCGAGGTTGAATGCGTAGAACAACTGGTCTTGAACAATGCTCCGACCCATCATGATGCGTACCTCCATCGATGATGAAGGGCATGCAAACTGCGAGCCAGTTCCTAGAATTCAGCGGAGTTTTTCAACACAATCGGCCACAACCAGACGTTCGCCAAGACCTCCGAAATGCTTGATGCTCTCGTTTCACCATTGTCTTGTCTTGGCGCCGTTGCCGGGTTGCTACTCGCGATGATCGTCCATTGGGTCGCGCCCACCGACATTGACACAGTTCAGGCCGGCGCATGGTTGGTGGGCATCGGCTGGGTCGTCGGCTTGGCGTGGGACCTTATAGGCGGCGGAAGCTCCAAGTAGCGTGCTCGAACTCGGCACCCCGTTTCGGCATCGGCTGGAAAGGCAGAATGCGGGCAGAGCCGGACGTTCGGGCGGACGTGCAGTTCTGTCCCCTCATAGAAAGGATCGAGGAACAGTGGCCACCACCATGTATTGCTGGCGATGCAAGATCGATCTCCCGATTCTCACGGAAGAGGAATATGAACTGGTCTTCCCTAAGAGCTTCATAGAGCAGATACGGGAATATCGCGAGAAAACCGGCGTTGGCTTACCTCAGGCACAGGCCGACGTTGGAGAGAAAGCGCTAGCAATTTATGAGCGCATCACGGGCTTCAAGGAGACCAATCCTCTTGCTCTTTACCATCATCGACTGAGCCTCTATGGGCCACCTTGCTCTGAATGCGGGAAGCCGCTTCGCACTCCCGACGCGAACTACTGCGCCGCTTGCAGCGCGCCGCGCGTCCGCTCCGACGCTGCGCGAGTGTGAGGCCAGCTGCCGGCCAGGACCGGACACATGGCAGGACTTCTATTCTTCGCCTATCGGCTGCGCGTGCACCCCGCATTCCGTAAGCCTTTGAAGTAGGCGCTCTACCGCCTCAGTCGGTTCGCACTCGAATTCCCCTGGCGCCACCGTTAGGTCTCGGGAATCTCTTCCTTTGAAGAGCTGCACGGAGCGCTCTCTGCCGCTCCAAGATTTCACCTCGACCAAACCTTGATCCTCCAACAAAGGAATGTGGATGCAGTCATGAAATAGTTCGCTCCGCACTCCCGCAGCCGCTAGAGCCGCAGAGAAATCATCGAGGCCGTCATCTTGAATCATGGCGGAATTAGACCCTAAGGAGCCATGCAGGAGAAGCGGGGGCACGTTCGAGACGCTTCTCTCCAATGACTGCTTTCGCGAGCCTTCGAATTCCGCTTCGCCTCCCATGCGCCTCCGCTGGCGCAAAGTTTCGATCCCTAAACTGCATAGGAGATCGACATGGACGCTCTCACCGTCTCAGCACCACGGCCCCCGTGGAACAAAGACAAACTCGTGGGACAGAAGCGGCCTTTCAAGCTCAAGGAAATTTGGGCGATCCGCACTCGACTCCAGTTGTCCCGTCGTACGCGAGACCTTGCACTTTTCAATCTCGGAATCGACAGCAAGCTCAGGGCATGCGACCTGGTGAAGCTGCGGGTCCGCGATGTTGCCAACGGCGATCGGACGGCCGCACGGGCGAACGTGGTTCAGCAAAAGACCGGGCGACCGGTCCAATTTGAGCTCACCGATCCGACGCGGGAGGCCGTGTCCAGCTGGATCAATCTGGCCCACCTTCGCTCCGAGGACTTCCTGTTCCCGAGCCGGGTGCATTCGTCGCCGCATCTCGGGACCAGGCAGTACGCCCGAATTGTTGATGGCTGGGTGGAGGAGATCGGACTGGACTCGGCCGAGTACGGCACGCACTCAATGCGCCGGACCAAGGCGTCGTTGGTCTATCGCCGAACGAAGAATCTCCGCGCGGTGCAGCTCCTGCTCGGCCACACCAAGCTCGAGAGTACTGTGCGTTACCTCGGCATCGAGGTCGAGGACGCACTGGAAATGGCCGAGCAGACGGAAGCCTGACGGGTTGTTGGCGTCCTGATCGAGGGGCGCCAGTCGAAGGCAAAATGCAGCCAAGACCGGACCTTCGCGGCCAATCAAACGTCCATTCATGAACAGCTACGTCCTTGCTCTCGACCTCGAAGGCACCTTGATCTCAAACGCGATGAGCCAGATACCGCGGCCGGGCTTGGCTGAGTTCCTGGATCGTTGCGCTGAACTCTTTCCCCGCATCGTCATGTTCACCACTGTCAAGGAAGAGCGATTCAGAAACATCGCGCGCTTATTGGTGGAAGAGAGAATCGCGCCCTCCTGGTTTGCGGAGATGGAGTACATCACGTGGCACGGTGCGACGAAAGACCTCCAGTTTGTCCCGGCGTAAGTCCGCACCAAGTGTTGCTGGTCGACGATTTTGAAAAGTACGTCCATCCCGGCCAGGAAGCACAGTGGCTGGAAATTGAACACTTCGATCATCCCTACAGTTCAGCGGATACCGGCCTCGCCAAGATGCTCGCCACATTGGCGACGCGTATTTGATCGATGATCGAGGTGCACCGGTGCGGCAAGAATCGGCCGAGACCGAGCGTTCGACACCGGCATCAATTCGCATGGATCCTATGGCTACAAAGAACGACCTTTTTGAGGACATGGCAAGGGCACTGGAGGCGTGGTCGACAGCTGCGTCGGAAGCCCTCACCGACCCTCAATCCGACCTTGTTTGGGTAGAAGACGAGAAGCCGTATCGCGAGATTCAACACGCTCTTGTCGCCGCTGGGGTGCCAAGAGAAACTCTGGCGAAGGTCCTTTCGGAGTGCTTTCGTGGTCTCGGGCATTCATTCCTGGTTGCATTGGATGGCGGCACGGCTCTTGCCGAGAAGGGGCGCCTCTACGTGGTTGATGAACACGGCAGCAGAGTAGGCGAAGGCCTTCACGATGATTTCGTGGGATATCTCATGGACACCGGACGGCTGCCCAAATAGGACCCCCGCTTGCGCCAAATCCGGCCGTCATCGTACTGCCAGTTCCAGCGTCGCTGACTTTTTGAAGGAATGTCATGAAGCGTGCAAGCGCCTACGCAGTACTTGCAACTGAGCTAGAGGCGTTCCGCCTGCTGCCATGGCACGTCCTTGAGATGCATGTCCGCGCCGTTCCAACTTCAAAAACTGTTGACGTGGAAGGCGAAGAACTTCAGCTCGAGGTCCGGGTTTCAATCGAGGAGACGCGCCAGCAAACATTGAAGATAACTGCTGTTGCCTTCGGCCCGAGCCACTTGCAAATGGAGCGTCTTGAGGAGAGCGTAATGGTCGCGAAGCACGAAACGATCCACGCACCTCAGTAAACTTCTGAAGGCGGCCACAACCGGATCTTCCCACTCAGCCTCCAGTAGAACCATGCAACGACACACTCTGTATGCGTACGTAGACGGCTCAGACCTAGATGACGTCGTCGCGCCCATCGAGGAAGCGCTCGTGGCGCTTGCCGCAGCGCCAGGCTGGGTCGCATCGAGGCCGACCGTGGTGAACCAGAAGAGAACCGCGATCGGCGGCTACCCTGACGATTTGCCTGACTGGGAGCTTGGCATCAACTTGGTCCTGCCCGACCCAGGCGACGAGCCCGAAGGTTGGTTCGGCGACGTTGCGCGCATCACCGAGCATCTCGCAAAACTGCACTCTGCTTTGGGCCGCGAGTTCGTCATCGGCATTACCGATAACGTCACGGGCGTGGCAGAGGACCTCTTCTTTGTCGAATCGGACCCGCCTGACCTAGTTGGGCTGCGTAGCGTCGTCGGCGTTCGCGGCGACTAGCATCAGTGGCTTGCGGCCAGAAGCGGAAACTGAAAATCACATGTCCAGTCAGCGAGGGTTCCCAGTTCACATCCTGCTGTGCGTCGCTCCATGGCTCGTGCCGCTCTGCCTTTGGATCATTCCTCATCCCCTTGCCGGCCACCTTGAGCCAGTCGACCTCCGCAGGATCAAATTGGCGGCGATATGGTCGCTGTGTGTTGTATTTCCTGGCCTCGCGTGGTCCCTGATCGACTGGGCAACGACTCGACGTTTAATCTCCGCTGCGGCGGCCGCTGTCGCGACAGGCTACCTTGTCTGGTATCCCTGGGACGGTCTCGCGTTCGTCCTGGAGCTGTAGGGTTTGGATTTCCGACGGCTCGATGCGGAGGTGTATGAACAGCCGCTTCGGGCCGTTTCGCGACGGCAACGCGACCGGCTACAGTCGGCCAAAGCAGCCCTACGATCAACACATGCAGTTAAACGGAAAACTGAGCCGCATCGTTCGCAACGGATACGAACGCACTCTCGAAGTCGTGGTCGACGGTGGAGCCGTTTATTGGATTGGAGCCATCGAGTCCCAAGAGAACAATCGAGAAGTTGAGCGTTTCGTGGAAGGAAGCGGATTCTGCTCTCAGATCAAGATCCAGTTTGTCAACGAGATACGTCCGCAAGTTTCTCCAGTGAGGCCCTCGTTTGTGCAACCGACGGCTTTGTCGCCCCGCTGCACGATCGCAAACACGGTCCTTGACAGCCCTGACGCCTACAGCTTTCACTGCCTAATCTCAGAAAGGCGGACCGGCGATTCGTGTGGAAACGGAAAAGAGCCACTCCTTGCAAATAGGGGAGGCCATTGAGTTCACCGGGGAACTCGCTGTACTCGAAATTGATGGCTGAGCGGCGTCTGCTTTGGGCGGGGCCTATGACGGCTTTTTGCCCGTTGCATCAGTCGCTGTAACGGCTACAGTCGGCCAGAACCAGCCATTCATCATGTCCGTCCAATTCCGAATCAGTGCGTCCGAAGCCATGCCGCTGCGCGGAGGCCGTTCGTCTTTGTCGGCGACGTTGGACTCGCCGTACTTCGTCTTGGCGAACGCTGTCTCATCGTTGCCAATGCCTAGGCTGAAACCCCATTGCGAGGCGGCCCGCTTGCGCGTCGAACTGACGTTGCCGGACGGTTCAATTACCCAGCACTTCGCGTCCGTGGCCCTTGTCAGCCCCATACACGCGCCGGGCGTGATTGCATTTGCCGGGCTGTCAAACACCGACGTGCCGGTGGGTACAAGGGTCAAACTGTTGCGTTTCGAGGCCCAGCCTCGATAGCGCCAGACTGACAGAGTTCGGCCAAAAGCGGAAGTTGGCACAGACGTTCCATTCCAAGACAATCATTTGCTACACATCAATCAGGGCCGACCTTGAAAATCATCCATTGCTTTTCGATAGCCTGTGTCGTCGTCGCGCTCGGCCTGTTCGCTGCCGGCGTATCCGGGGTCGCCGTCTTTATGCTCGGTTTGTCGACCGTCATTGAGCTCGTTGGCTCAGCAGTTGTTGGGAAACAGACGAACGACTCTGAACGGTGAACTGCGGCACGCGGCCACAACCAGCCATTCGCCGCGCCGTAAGCGTCCGGGCAATCCGCCTTGACAGCCCATCGATTGCACCTCGGTAGACTGGGGAGCAATGATCATGCGGGCAACCTTCATCACTGCTGAGGACGTTAGCGACTGGCAAGATGTTGATCGCTTTGTATTAGGCGGCCTTTCCGGCTCGACGGCATCTGCCGTTGCGGCTGTCGGGATCAGCCTAGGGGCAGAGGCTAAATGGCGAGTTGATTTACTCGCAGGCGTTGGGTATTCCTGCTTTCAGGATGTGCGCTGCGTTGGCGAACTGATTTACATCGGCTATGGCGAGCAAGTTGCCGTGTTCTCTCCCAGGACAGGCGACTTGGCGTCGCACTCGCTCGATGGCTACTTTGGCCACCTACTCACTTCGAGTGATCTTGAGTCATCGGAACTTGGTTCCTCGGTATTGGTTGCGTCGGCCTCAGAATTGTTGCGCTTCGACGGAACTGGTCAGCTCCTGTGGAGGAAGTCCGAACTTGGGGTCGATGGTGTCATTGTTCAGAGAGTTCGAGATGGTCAGATTTTTGGCAATGCCGAGTGGGACCCGCCGGGCGGGTGGAAGCCCTTTCGACTGCATCTAGATTCCGGTGAGGCATGCCGGAGCTGAGGCTCCGCCGCTTTGTCGCTCTAGCAGCTCGACAAGCGACTTCTCTCCCGAGTGCAAAGCGAGATCGGACGATATTTCGCCCGAAGCTCTGAGCCAGCGACCGGCTACAGTCGGCCAAAGGCGGACTTTCGTCATTGCCACTCAGGTTCAATAGGCCGCATCACGGAGAACCCGATGCTGATTGTTCTCGGCGGGCTACCGGGCACCGGAAAAACCGCCATAGCGCGCGAGCTTGTTGGCCGTTCGCCCTCTGTCTATCTACGCATCGACTCCATTGAGCAAGCGCTCATAAAGGTGAGCGTTCTCGAGGAGGTTGGCCCAGCAGGCTACATCGTTGCCTACGAGCTTGCGAGGTCCAATCTCGCGCTTGGCATGACAGTAGTTGTCGATTGCGTCAATCCGCTCTCGATCACTCGCGAAGCGTGGCGGGCTGTGGCAACCAGCACATCCTCCGGCTTGCTCGAGGTTGAAATCATGTGCTCTGACCCAACCGAACACCGCAGGCGTGTGGAGAGCCGCAAAGCTGACATCCCGGAGCACACTCTGCCAACCTGGGAGGCGGTCCTTCGCCATGAATACGAGGCCTGGACCACACCCCGCCTGGTCATTGATTCGGCGCTCGTCAGCGCGAGCGAGGCTGCCAACTTGATTCTGGAGCGATTGCGAAGCCTGGCCGCAGGCGAGTGAGCAAGGGCAGAATGCGGCCAGGAGCGGACCTTCGTCGCTGCCTCACAACGAAGCGATCCAGAGCGTGTGCGCACTGACCATCGGGCGGTCAACAATCTCCCAAGACCAGACATTCGACGCAACCACCTCCAGATGAACGCTCAAGGGCAGATTTCTTCACCGCAAGTCGAGAAGGACTTCCGCGCATTCCTTAAGGCGCAGCGGCTGCTGCTCAAGACCTTGAATCTGGCTGGCGCACTGGCTGCGACGACGCAGTTTCGCGCTACGGCCGTCGCGTACCCGGTGCTTGAGCCCGGCGGTGATGGCCTTGCATTCGATGCGCATCTGGGGACGATGGATCGCGGTGCCAGATTTGAGATAGCGATCAATCGCCTGTTGCGCTTGCCTCCCGAAGACGAAGAGGCGTATCGATGGCCGGCGATCCGACTGTGGCTCCGGTTGCAGTACAAGATGGATCTGACCGTCATTCAATACCTCTCGCGCCATTCCACGTATGGGGTGGGTCAGTCGTTTGTCACGTGGTCGCCGAGTGATCAGGGCGAGTTCGTACAGCAGGTGCAGGGATGCGATGCGTTCGTGACCTTTCGCGACATCGCGCCGACTGAGGTTCGGCTTTCAGCGGATGCTTGGGAGTACAGGCGTCACAACCCCGCCCCCGACCCGACTATGGAGCCTTGGTGGGGCGTCTTCGACGTTGTGTGATGCGGCGCCTGTAGGTCCGCTTCCGGGAGAGCGTCACCGTCCGCCCTAGGCTCAAAGCCCGGGGCCGCGACCGGCTACAGTCGGCCATGAGCAGACCTTCGGCATGAGGACACGAAGAAGATGAATGCGAGCACAGCGAAGAACTTCAGGATCAAAAGTGAAGACCTCAAGCCGCTTGTGGAGTCGGTCGGCTGGTGCGTGGCGACGGACCGAATCATGGTCGACGGGCTCCCCATCGGATACATGCACCGGGAGACGCCTGTCGCGGGTGGCGACAGCGGCTGGCGCTTCTTCGCCGGCGACGAAGACGAGGCGTACATGGCGAGGGATGGCAACCACGGGGTTTACGACCTGAACACGGTTGCCAACTACGACCCAGCGGTGATCCCTCATCTGGGGGCTGCGCCGGGCAGCCGTTTTGACAAGGCTGACGACGGTGCCTACATCCCCTTCGATTAGCGCAACATTCGGCCAGTAGCGGTCATCGGCTGTCCTGGGCACCTCGGCTGACGGACGGCTTGTCTCCCAAAATTCTTTGGTTCAAAACGTGGTACTAACAAACTACTTCGACACGGATGACGGCTCGCTTCCTCAGATCGAAGTCATCTTTGACAGCGCATCATCAATCCCAGTGGCGTTTGGACATCTGTACGAGCGCGGCGCCAAGAACGTAACGCACGGTGGCGGCTGTCTCCGGATTTCGGAGACGCAATTGGAGAAGCCGTTTACCGGTCCAGGTGACGCAAGCTTGGTGGCGTCAGGCATCGCAGCGCCATTTCACGTCGTCCTTGCAGACATCGTTGGGCTCAAGTGCCCAATTCCTTTGCTCGGGATCTTTGTTCTTGCCGACCGGCTCATCATTGATTACCGGATGGGAGCGGAATGGGCAAACGCGCAGGTCGAATCATTGCTCCATTTGCTGCGCGAGCTTCAGCGCCTCGGCGGCAGGGTGGAGGCTCCTTGGTGGGGCGAGGACGGCACGCGGGATTTAACCGCGGCTCTAGATGCAATTTGACGGCCATCGGCCAAAAGCAGACTTTCGCCACGTTGGCCTAGATGGCAGCTGGCGAACGACATAATCGCTGCAAGCACGCCCGCCGAATTCCCATGAAATTCAATGATCTTGCCCGCAAGGCCGCCAAGGGATCCGGCCCACCGTCCTACGGTGGCACGGTTCATCCGGAAGACTTGATTCGGTTCTCAGTTGCTTACGGCGCGGACGGTGCTGATGAGATTGAGCGGCTCTGCAAGCAGCATGGATGGCACCAGGACGGCGTGCTGGCAGACGGAAAAAGAGTAACGCCGCTCGCGCGGTGGGCTGCAGTCTGCGTCGGCTACGGCCGCGGCGGCATCGCTTCACTGAAGCATTTGCTCGCCGATCGAGCGCTCGCAACATTTGCCATTGCGGTTTTAAGTGAAGTTCACGCTGAATCTAGCGTAACGGTGTTGTTGGACTACTGCATGTCGACCACCGCTCTATCGGACGATCCAGATGATCCGTTCTGGCGAGCGCTGGGCGCGTTGAGCGGATTGACGAGCTTCGATGACGGGTTGGTGCCGCCGCAAGAACAACAGAAAAAACTGCAAGAGCTCGTGATCAGAACATTCTCCGCCTCCGGGACGGCATATCAGCAGACGCTTTGCCTGTGCGCGTTGAGAGGGGCGCCCATCGAAGCTTCATTGGAGTGGGCAGAAGCCCAGACGGTGACCGATCCTGGTGCGATGCGCGCAAGATCTGCCGCGATAAAGTCCCTCCGGCGACGCCGTTCCGACGCCTACAAGCCGCCTAGTGCTGAGGAGAAACGTCAAATCCGCAGGCAGCGAGCGCTCGATGTCTAGTGCGCTAGCTGCGTCCTTGCTCTCGATCTCGAGGCGACTTCGAGTCCGTTAAGGCAGAGCCCGCACTCGGCCAGATCGGACCTTCGCAAGCACTCAGGGTGCACCAACTGATGAACAACTTTCCTGCGTTTGGGTTTCTGCTGGCCTTCGCGGCCGTGGCACTGTCGCTCGGCGCACTGGTCCTCATTGGCTGCTTGGTCGTAGCGGCGATGTATCCTCGCGGCCATCCGTCCGCAGATCGATTGCGAACGTTCGCCGCGCGCCTGCCTCGCCTTGTCGCCCGTAGCGTCATGCTTTTCGACGGGCTGGCTTTCATATTCATCTTGGCCATGTTCGCGGTTCTGACATTCGTCTTTTCCTGACCTCGCCAGCAAGGACAGAATGCGGCCAGGACCGGACATTCTGGCGGACGTCCAGTTTTGTCTTCCAGAAGCATGTGCCTCATACAAAGGAGCGAGGAAGAGTGGCTACCACTATGTATTGCTGGCGATGCAAGATCGATCTCCCGATTCTCACGGAGGAGGAATATGAACTGGTCTTCCCTAAGAGTTTCATAGAGCAGATACGGGAATATCGCGAGAAAACAGGGGTCGACTTACGTCAGGCACAGACGGACGTCGGAGAGCAAGCGCTAGCAACTTATGAGCGCATCACCGGCTTCAAAGAGACCAATCCTCTTGCTCTTTACCACCATCGCCTGAGCCTCTATGGGCCGCCGTGTTCTGAATGCGGGAAGCCGCTTCGCACTCCCGCCGCGAACTACTGCGCCACTTGCAGCGCGCCGCGCGTCGGTTCCGACGCTGGGCATTGACCTTGGCGACCAGCCGACCTCTGAAGCAGAATCCTGCGGGTAGTCATTCGATCCTCCGTCATATTCGTCATGCTCAAACAACCTCGGTTCGTGATCGCAGTGCGCGACCTGGCCCGGTCCGCCGATTTCTACCGCGACGTCCTGGGGTTCTCGATCGAGTGGAAGGAAGTGTCCGGCTGGCGTCTGTTCAGACGCGACGCCTGCACCATCATGGCGGGAGAGTGCCCGGACACACCTGCCGCGCGGGAACTGGGCGAGCATTCATATATGGCCTACGTTGAGGTCGACGATGTCACTGGCTTGCACAAGGATCTGGCTGCGCGGGGTGTTCAGATGGTCAAGGCTCTTCGTACAGAGCCCTGGGGCATGCGAGAGTTTGGAATCGAGACCATTGACGGTCACCGCATGATGTTTGGAGAGGATGTTTCTGGCCCTGACTGAGCCGAGGAAGCACCGGCGGTTGCCGGCCAGAACCGGCCGTTCACGGTGCCCCTCCACAACTTCAGAACACTCGGGGATGATGAAGGTTCAACCGTTGACGCGACGACGACTTGCTACCTACATGGCTCTTGCGAGTACCGGCCTGTCGAGCCATTTACTTAAGGCTGCCGAACAGAGCCACCCTGTCGCTGAGACCAGAAACGCAATGCAGCTTCAAATCGATCACGTCATGTTTCCGGTGTATTTCAACAATGCATTCTTGGACATTGTTGAGAAGACCTGGAAAGGCAAAGCAATCGGAAGAGTTTTTGCCCAACCTCAGAACGCCGCCTTCAAGGCGGTGTACCTCCAGGGCAAGAGCTTCTACGTCGAGCATCTATCGACAGTTGAGTCCGAACCGTATTGGTCCAACACCCTGTATATCGTCGTACCGAAGGAATTTTGGTCGTATTACGCAGCGCCGGCTCTTCGCTCGGAACACTTCCTCATGCCTCGCTTCGGATGCGGCTATTCGCTCGTGAGTCCGGAGTTTCCTCATCTGCACTCAAGTCTTCCTGAGCAAAGCAATGACGGTCTTTCCATCCTGATTTCCTCCGCGCTCGAAGCCGAGTTGAAGACGCTCGCCGGGAGAACGTGGAGTTTGCCGCCTCACGTGCGGGTGCACAACGGGCTGCATCACGCGCACGACATGGTTGTGGTCGATGGCAATTCGAAAGTCATTGCGCCGTTGTACCAAGCCAACCCACTCTTACGGGAATACCTCTAAGCCGCATCGACGGTCAGCTTTGGAGAAAACTGTACAGCCGGTATGGGCCCACTGCTGACCTTCAGCCTGCCGGGGAGCGGACGCTCGGTGTGACCTCCCGCTGAGCCGACGCCTCATTGTCCCAAATAGCCGCGACTAGTGAGGAGTTGGCAGGAGTGGCAAACCCAATGTTTCGGCAATCGCGCGCGCGGCCTCCGCAGGGCCGAGAGCGGAGGTATCAATGACTACTTCCGCTTTCGGCATCAACCGCTCGGACGCTTCAAACTGCGTGCGCAATTCACGCAGAAGGTCCACCGACTGAAGCTTTCCAAAAGCAGCCCGGCTCGGTGCCGTAAGACGTTCCTCTTGTACGGCTGCAGGAACGGTCAGTTGAACAAAATGGGTACTGCCACCGGCGGCCCTCACGCTCTCCACCACCCGCCTGTCGAAGCCTTCGACGACCGTCGGCTCTGGCGCAAACGTGAAGATGAGAGAGCGCTTAGCCATTGCCGCCTCGCGCAACATGTCGAGCCACATTTTTTCGCGCAGCCTCACAAACTGCTCGGTTCCGAAAGGGAACACCGCTGCCACGGCATCAACCACCAAGTGGTTGTGGAAGACGGCGTAGCCGGTCATGCGCCCGAGCTCCTTCGCAATGGTCAGCTTTCCAGAAGCGACGGGGCCATGGACAAAAACAAGTTTCATGCTGCTGAAAATGGTTAGAAAGCCAGCCACTCGAAAGTCGGGTTCTGGCCGCATTCTGTCCTTGCTGGCGAGGTCAGGAGAAGACGAATGTCAGAACCGCGAACATGGCCAAGATGAATATGAAAGCCAGCCCGTCGAAAAGCATGATGCTACGGGCGACGAGGCGAGGCAGGCGCGCGGCGAACGTTCGCAATCGGTCTGCGGACGGATGGCCGCGAGGATACATCGCCGCTACGACCAAGCAGCCAATGAGGACCAGTGCGCCGAGCGACAGTGCCACGGCCGCGAAGGCCAGCAGAAACCCAAACGCAGGAAAGTTGTTCATCAGTTGGTGCACCCTGAGTGCTTGCGAAGGTCCGGTTTTGGCCGACTGCAGGCATGTTACTGAAACTCGATGGCAAGCCGGAACGGATGGTTCTGATTCGGGGAAGGCTGGTCTCGGTGAGCTCGAAAGTGCACGGAAAACTGCGTATATCCATAGGCGCCGGAGCCGTCCTTGCGGGTCAAACGCCAGCCGGACGATGTAGTCGCAGCAGGCCCTCTGCGCTTCAAGGCCGACATCAATCTCGCTCAACGACCAATCACCGCGGTCTTTCATGAAGGAGTCGGCTACGGCGACCGCCTTGGCCTGAATCTCGTTCAAGGCGGCAACGACAGCTTTGGCCTGCGCGACTGCGTTTTCGTCGGGGGAATCGTCTCCTCCACGTACATAGAGACCGACGCCATTTCCGCTTTCGCCAAACCACTCAGCCGAATGATGTGACTTCTTCAGGGCTGAGTAGTCAAACACTTGTTCTCCCTTCAATCAGCGGTCGAAGCTCAACGACCGGTCATGGCCGACTGTAGCCGGACAGGCTGTCGGTGCAAAGAGCCCAAGCTGCCGGTCAGAAATGCCGGAAGCGGACGTTCATTGCACCCTCCAACGGCGTCGGCGCGATCTAGACGTAGGTTGCGCGGACTCCAGGTTCAGCACTTCGAGCGCGTTCTGAGAACCCCGCATAGAAGAACGGAATGTTGTCGCCCACATCGCCGGACAAGCGACCTCGGACTTTGTCGAACGACATCATTGCCACATGGAATTCGGGTTCGCCAACAACCAAGACTGGTTGCGTGCCCTTCTCATACCAACTCCACTTGCCGCCGAATTCTCGAAAGCCCACTTCAAGGATGTAGCAGCCCAGGAGTTCTACTAACGCCTCGCGCGCCTGGGACTTTAGCGATTGATGTGCTGCTTCCGCGAGGATTTCCTCCACCGCTTGAAGACTTGCGGGGAGTAATCTAACCTTCCTCCAGCGCGCCTTTGCAGTTGCTCAACTGCTGACGCGGCGTTGATCTGAACTTGATTTGTCATAGGTTTGTAGCCAGAGATGGGCTGGGCTGACGGGTCTAAAGATGTCTGCTCCTGGCCGAGAATTGACTATCGCCATCTTGCAGATGCAAGAGCTGCTTTGAATCGCCCAAAGGCTTCAAACGCGTCGCCGTCACCAGCAACCATGATGAGACTGAAATCGCTTTGCGGTGAAACGACTGCGTAGTTCAAGACATAGCCCGGAATGTTGTTGGAGTCGCTTTGCATTGCGCTCGAGATATGGACATCGCCCGCGGACGATACAGTGGTTCTCAAGGGCCAGAGCGATCGCCCGAACTCTCGTTCGAGGTCACGAGACTCTCGCGTCGTCTGTCCAACAATTTTTCGGACCTCGTCATGCGCCTCTTCCGCAGTTCGATTGCGCCGATTAGGCACCGTGACTATTCGGACGCGCTCACCCGCAGGGCCCCTGTAGATTGCCGGGCTGGTGCCCTCAACATGGGAGAACCCGTCTGGCCAAGACATGATGAATCGGCCAAATGTCAGCTCTTCGGCCGGGACTCGCCCACACAGGAAGAGGACGAGTAGGAAGGTGGCGATTCGGGTCATCCAATTGGGCATCTGGTTTACGGTGGACTGCAGCAGCGAACTTCCGCTACTGGCCAATTGTGACTACCCCCATGGTCAGTGCGCACGCGCTCCCGATGGCTTCGTTGTGAGGCAGCGACGAAGGTCTGCTCCTGGCCGATTGTGCCCCTTGCCGTAGGCCAAACATGGCCGCGAAAGCTGATGTCTATCCCGGAAATAGCAGGCGCTGCTTGGGCGCTGCATCCAGGACAGCTGCAGTCCGGCCAGCGCATGCTGAGGCTCCCTCAACTCGATGGGAGACCATCATGGGATCAGTAAACACTGCAACCTGCAAAGTGCCCTGGAACAAGGGCAAGATCGTCGGCCAGAAGGCACCTTTCAAACTCAAGGACATTTGGGCGCTGCGGGTACGGCTGCAATTAGAGGGCCGTGTGCGCGAGCTGGCTCTCTTCAACTTGGGCCTGGACAGCAAGCTGCGCGGCTGCGATCTTGTCAGCCTGAAGGTCAGGGACGTCTGCCACGGAGAGCAGGTTGCACCACGGGCGACGGTGATGCAGCACAAGACCCAGCGTCCGGTGCAGTTTGAGCTCACGCCTGGAACCCGAGAGGCTGTGCATGCGTGGATCCAGCGCATCGGCCTGCGATCGGACGACTTCCTGTTCCCGAGCCGAATGCACGGCTCGCCGCACCTCGGCACCCGGCAGTACGCCCTCATTCTGGGTGGCTGGGTCAGAGAGCTTGGACTAGATCCTGCCCACTACGGAACTCACTCCATGCGGCGGACGAAGGCTACGCTGATCTACCGGCGGACGAGAAACCTTCGTGCGGTGCAGTTGCTGCTCGGCGATTCGAAGCTCGAGTCGACCGTCAGATATCTGGGCATCGAGGTGGATGACGCCCTGGAGATCTCGGAGCAGACAGAAATCTGAGCGAGCGTCGATTGAGCAGCGCAGATCCGTCCTCCTTGCTGCGGTGGTAAGGCGGATCAATGCGCTGCCGGATGACTCGATTGCGGCGCACAGCAGACAATCAGCGGGTCACGCCGACTGACCGCAACCAGTCTTGACCGGCCGCAGGCCGACACCAAATGAGGGGACCGTTCATGGCTGGGACTTCCCGCTCGCTACAGCGCCAGTAAGCTGATGGTTGCTCCCTGGATCGGATTGACGAAGGGCAACTCCCCGCAGCGGTGATGCGCGACGCCCCGGCAAAGTACGGTCGGCGACGACGCTCTACCAGCAGTTCGGGTAGGCCGCTCTAAGACCGAAGTGGGCCGTTCTCATCCCGCCACTTTCAACTCAACTGGTGAAGAACTCGCCCTGGTAGCCAGCACATCCAGATAGTCCGCCCACCGCTGAAGCATGACGATGCGCTGCTTGAGGTACTGCGTACGGTTGTAGGCGCGACCATTGGCGTCCTTGACTGCATGCGCCAACTGGGCCTCGATCACCAAGGGGTCGACCTCCAGTACTTCCGCCAGCAGGGTCCGGGCTGTCGCCCGAAAGCCATGAACCGTCTGCACGGTCGGGCCGTACCCCAGGGTCAGAAGCGCTGCACGCAGAGTGTTGTCCGAGATCGGCCGCTCATGACTACGCTCGCCCGGGAAGACCAGCATGCTGTGGCCAGTAATGGGATGCAGCTTGCGCAGCAACTCCACAGCCTGCCTGGGCAGAGACACCAAGTGCGGATCACCATGTTGCTTGCCTTCGATGCGCCGCTTCATCCGCGCAGCGGGCACCGTCCAGAGCGCCCCGTCGAGATCGATTTCGGCCCAGGCCGCCGCTCGCAGTTCGTTCGGGCGCTGAAAAAGCATGGGCGCCAGTTGAAGCGCCGTACGCACGATGGGACCGCCCTGGTATCCCCGAATGACGCGTACCAGCGTCCCCAATTGGGCCGGATCCGTGATTGCCGCGAAGTGGCGCTTCTTGTGGGGCGTGAGGGCCCCTTGAGATCCGCCGTGATATCGCGCGGCGCCCGCGCTGTCGCCACCGCGTAGCGCCACACTGCGCGTGCCGTCATCAGCACACGGCCGGCCACGTCGAGAGCGCCACGCTCCTCGACGCGGCGCAGGGCCGCCAGCAACTCGATAGCTTCGATCTCGCTGATGCGACGAGCAGCGAAGTACGGAAACAGGTCCTTTTCCAGATTGCGTTTCTCGCGTGTCGCATAGTGACCGCTCCAGCGCCCATGGTGCTTGTCGAACCACTCGAGCGCCGTCTCTCGAAAGGTGTCGCCGGTGTTTACGGCCGCCTTGAGCTTGATGACCTGCCTCGCCTGGATGGGGTTGATGCCGGCCGCTTTCTGCACCTTGGCCGCATCACGCGCCTTGCGCGCCGCCGCCAGGCTCACATCGGGATAGGAGCCCAGGGCGAATTTCTTCTCGACGCCCTCGATCCTGAACTTCCAGAACCATCTGCGAGAACCCGACGCTGAGACTTCCAGATACAGGCCACCGGCGTCGGTATAGCGGGCCTGCTTTCGGTCAGGCGGACAGGAGGCGTTGCGGCATGCGGCATCGGTCAACGGCATGGGGTACATCCGGGGGTGGGGGTACAAAACCGCCATCCCGGGGATTCAGGAGGTCTGTACCCCCTTCTGTACCCCCACTTGGGGCTGGCAGTCACCGGATTTCAGTGTATGCCTCCGAACACGATTTGCCCAGTTCCCCAATGACAAAGGGCGTCCGGAGGATGATTCCGGACGCCCTTGGACGTTTTGTTGGTCGGTGTGAAAGGATTCGAACCTTCGACCCCTTGCACCCCATGCAAGTGCGCTACCAGGCTGCGCCACACACCGAAGCTCTCGATTATAACCGGCTGAAATCACCGTCCGACGGTCAGCAGCTCACGAATTTCAAAGAGTTCGCGTCGCAGGTGCAGCAACTGCGACGGATCGATCGTGCGAGTGGCGCTTTCGGATGCGGGATCGTCCTCGTGAACGGCCGCATCGAACTCTTCCTGATCGATTTCGACCGCCTCCATGCCTTCGAGCGGCACCATGCCCGCCTTGCGGCGGTCGCGCTCGCCCTGCACCAGCTCTTGCAGCTTGTTGCGCGCACCGCTGATGGTGAAGCCCTGGTCGTAGAGCAGGTCTCGAATGCGGCGGATCATGAGCACCTCGTGGTGCTGGTAGTAGCGCCGGTTGCCGCGCCGCTTCATGGGGCGCAGTTGCGTGAATTCCTGCTCCCAGTAGCGCAGCACGTGCGGCTTGACGCCGCAAAGCTCGCCGACCTCACCGATGGTGAAGTAGCGTTTGACGGGAATCGGCGGGAGCGCTTTCTCCATTATTTCCATTGAAATCAAGACCGTGCGCGGGAAACCTTAGAGATTACTCTACGCACCCGCGCAGCGCCAAGCACTATTCGGCGCCCAGGCTCCACTCGACCTCGGGAGTACCGTTCTGCTCGATGCTTCCGTGAATCTGTTCCTTCAGCTTGGCGCTTGCGTGAAAGGTGGCAACGCGGCGCTCGCCGATCGGAATGGCTTCACCGGTACGCGGGTTGCGGCCGGGACGCGGCGCCTTCACACGGATCTGAAAATTGCCGAAGCCGGAAATCTTCACGTCCGTGCCTTCGATCAGGCTGTTGGCGATGAGGTCGAAAAACGCCTCGACCATGTCCTTGGATTCGCGCTTGTTCAGGCCGATCTGCTCGAACAGCAGGTCGGCCAGGTGCGCCTTCGTGAGTGCGGGCGTTTCGAGGGCTTCGAGCGTGAATTCCGCGGCGTTCATTCTCATCAACCCCTCAGGCGTGCGCCGAGCTTGGCGCTCAATTGTTCGACGATGGCGCGCACGGCGGGCTCCACCTGCTCGTCCGTCAGCGTGGCGTTGTCGTCCTGGAAGCCCAGGCGCACCGCCATGCTTTTCTCCCCTTGCGCCAGGCCGCCCGATGCCGGCACGGCACCGTCGCGCGCGGGTTGCGGGCGATAGATGTCGAACAGCGTGGCGTCCCGCAGCAGCCCCTGGGCTGCCGCAGCTGAATGGATGGTCTGCATCAACGCATTGTGCGTGACGGCCTCGGCCACCACCACGGCGATATCGCGCTCGACGGCCTGGTGCTTGGGCACAGGCTTTGCCACGGGCACGGGGCGCGCGGCAACCGCGTCGAGGTCAAGCTCAAAAACCACCGGGGCCAGCGCAAAGTCCCACTTCTGGCGCCAGCGCGGATGCAGTTCGCCGACAAAGCCGATGGCCTTGCCGTCGATCAGCACGCGCGCGGAACGGCCAGGGTGGAGGGCTGGATGTTCGGCCGCCTCGAAGCTCGGCACCAGCGGCGCGAGCAATGCTTCGACGTCGCCCTTGGCATCGTAGAAGTCGACGCGGTGCGGCTTGCCGTCCCAGCGTGCTTCTTCGGCATCGCCCCAGGCAAGGCCGGCCACCCGCATCGGCTGGTGTACGCCGCGCACGGTGCTGTCGGTCGTGGCCACGCTGTCGTCGCGCATGAACACGCGGCCAAGCTCGAACACGCGCACACGCGGCGCCTTGCGGTCGAGGTTGAACTTGAGCACCTGCAGCAGCGAGCCGATCAGGGACGAGCGCATCACGCTCATCTGACTGGCAATGGGGTTCAGCAGCTTCACCGGATTGGCGTTGCCCGCCAGGTCCTGCTCCCAATGCGCCTCGACAAAGCTGAAGTTGATGGTTTCCTGGTAGCCGAGCGCCGCCAGGCTGCGACGCACCGCGAAGCGGCTGCGCCGGGCTTCAGGCCGCACGCGCGCCGTGATGGGTGCAAGCGGCGCAGTGGTCGGCAGGTTGTTGAAGCCGATCAGGCGTGCAACCTCTTCGATCAGGTCTTCCTCGATCAGCAGGTCGAAGCGGTGCGGCGGCGGGGTCACGGTCAATGTGCCCTCGCCTTCGCTGAGCGCAAAGCCGAGGCGGCGCAGCGCGTCGGCGCACTGCGCTTGCGAGAGCGGCATGCCGATGACGCGCGCAGCGCGTGCCACGCGCAGCGTGACGGGCATGGCCTCGGGCACATTCAGGATCTTGTCGTCCATGGCGCCGGCCTGGCCGCCGCAGATCTCGACGATGAGTTGCGTGATGCGCTCGATGATCTCCACCGTGCGGCTCGGGTCGACACCGCGCTCGTAGCGATGCCCCGCGTCGGTCGAAAAGTTGAAGCGGCGCGAGCGGCCCTGAACGGCTTCGGGCCACCAGAAGGCGGCCTCGACGTAGATGTTGCGGGTGTCGTCGGACACCGAGGTCGCGTCGCCGCCCATGATGCCGGCGAGCGACTCGACGGCCTCGTTGTCGGCAATCACGCCCACCTTGTCGTCGACGCTGATGGTGTTGCCGTTCAGCAGCTTGAGCTGCTCGCCGGCCTTGCCCCAGCGCACCGTGAGGCCGCCGTGGATCTTGTCGAGGTCGAAGATGTGGCTGGGCTGACCGTATTCGAACATCACGTAATTCGAGATGTCGACCAGCGGCGTCACGCTGCGTTGGCCGCAGCGCGCAAGCCGCTCGACCATCCATGCCGGCGTGGTCACCTTGGTGTTCACACCGCGCACAATGCGGCCCGAAAAACGGCCGCAGAGTTCGGGTGCTTCCACCTTCACCGGCAACACATCGGCAAACGATGCGGCCACCGGCGGGATGGCGGGCGTCTTGAGCGGCGCGCCGGTGAGCGCTGCGAGCTCGCGCGCAACACCGTAGACGCTCAGGCCGTGGGCAAGGTTGGGCGTGAGCTTGAGCGTGAGCAGCGCGTCGTCGAGCTTGAGCACGTCGCGCACGTCGGCGCCAATGGGCGCATCGGCATCGAGCTCGAGCAGGCCGCCGTGGTCCTCGCTGAGCTTCAATTCGCGAGCCGAACACAGCATGCCCTGGCTCTCGACGCCGCGCAGCTTGCCGAGCTTGATGAGAAAGGGCTTGCCGTCTTCACCCGGCGGCAATTCAGCGCCGACCAGCGCGCAGGGCACCTTGATGCCGACACGTGCATTGGGTGCGCCGCACACGATGTTGAGCAAAGCGCCCTGCCCCACATCAACCTGGCACACGCGCAGGCGGTCGGCATTGGGATGCTGCACGGCTTCCTTGATTTCGCCGACCACGATGCGGCTGAAGGGCGGCGCGACGGGGCGGCGCTCTTCGACCTCGAAGCCGCCCATGGTGAGCGTTTCGGCCAGTTCGGCGCTGCCGAGGGGCGGATTGCAGAACTCGCGCAGCCAGGATTCCGGGAATTGCATCTCTTCGATCTCGTATTCGGTTTCTTCTATGGATGGGTGCTTACTGGAACTGCGAGAGAAAGCGCAAGTCGCCGTCGAAGAACAGCCGCAAATCGTTCACGCCGTAGCGCAGCATCGTGAGCCGGTCGGGGCCCATGCCAAAGGCAAAGCCGATGTAGCGCTCCGGGTCGAGGCCCATGTTGCGCACCACGTTCGGATGCACCTGGCCCGAGCCCGCAACCTCGAGCCAGCGGCCTGCCAGCGGGCCGCTCGCAAACTGGATGTCGATCTCGGCGCTGGGCTCGGTAAACGGGAAGAAGCTCGGCCGAAAGCGCAGCACGAGGTCGTCGCTCTCGAAGAAGGTACGGCAGAAGTCCGTGAAGATGACCTTCAGGTCCTTGAAGCTCACGTTCTCGCCGAGCCACAAGCCTTCGCACTGGTGGAACATGGGCGAGTGCGTGGCGTCGCTGTCGACGCGGTAGGTGCGGCCCGGCGCAATCACCCGGATCTCGGGCGCCTTGACGATGCCGGTGGCGTCGGCTGCCGCGGCGGCAAACTCAGCCGCGTACTTCTTGATGTGTTGATGCGCATAACGCACCTGCATCGGGCTGGTGTGCGGACGCAGGTTGTACGGAATGCCGTCGTCGCCGTTCAGGTCGACATAAAAGGTGTCCTGCATCGAACGCGCCGGGTGGTTCGGCGGGTTGTTGAGCGAGGTGAAGCTGTGCCAGTCGCTCTCGATCTCCGGGCCGTCGGCCACGTCGAAGCCCATGCTCGAGAAGATCTCCTCGATGCGCTCCAGGGTGCGGCTCACCGGGTGCAGGCCGCCCGGAATGCGGCGGCGGCCAGGCAGGCTCACGTCGAGGGCTTCTGCGCGCAGCTGTTGCGAAAGCTCTTCGTCCGCCAGCTGCTGGCGGCGCTCGGTCAGTGCGGACTCGATGGCCTGCTTGGCGACGTTGATTGCGGCGCCGCGCGACTTCTTCTCGTCGACGCTGAGCGCGGCCATGCCCTTCATCAGCTCGGTGATGCGGCCCGACTTGCCAAGGAACTGCGCCTTGGCGTTCTCGAGCTCGGCGGGCGTTTTCGCTTCGGCGAAGGCAACGCGTGCGGTGTCGACCAGGGAGTCCAACTCGTTCATAGCAACAAAAAATAGGCGGGGGAAATAAAAAAGAGCTGGAGCCTTTTCAAGCGCCAGCCCTTGTGTCGTGGGCGCAGGAGGCTGCCCGAAGACAGCCGCCCTGCTGTACAGGATCAAGCAGCCAGCTTGGCCTTGACCTGCTCCACGATGCCGGCAAAAGCGGCCTTGTCGTGCACTGCGATGTCCGCAAGCATCTTGCGGTCGATCTCGATTCCGGCCTTGCGGATGCCGTTTGCGAACTGGCTGTAGGTCAGGCCCAGTTCACGCGAGGCGGCGTTGATACGCGCGATCCACAGTTGACGGAAAACGCGCTTCTTGGTGCGGCGGTCACGGTAGGCATATTGCCCAGCCTTCATTACCGCCTGTTTGGCGATGCGGAAGACATTACCGCGGCGACCACGGAAACCCTTGGCGAGTGCGAGAACTTTCTTGTGGCGGGCGCGAGCCGTTACACCACGTTTGACGCGAGGCATGTGTGTACTCCTTGTTCGTCTGAGTTAAATGCCACGGCCTGGCAGCATGGCGGCGACGGAAACCATGTTGGTTTCATGCACTGCCACGGCACCACGGAGGTGACGCTTGTTCTTGGTGGTCTTCTTGGTCAAGATGTGACGCTTGAAGGCTTGACCGCGCTTGACGGTGCCACCGGGACGAACGCGGAAACGTTTTTTCGCGCTGCTCTTGGTCTTCATTTTGGGCATATGAATGCTCCTTTAGTTTGTGCTCGTGAGGCGCCGCGGATACTCCACGGACTTGTTGGCCCCGAGACACTTCTTTACTCCGCCCCTGCCGGCCCTTCTTTCGAAGCGCCAGCAGGGGCGGAATTCTTCAAACCCTGCTATCTCTCTTCCGTCGCTCAGCCAGCCTTTTCAGGCTGCTGCAGGCGCCGACGTCTCCGACGACGCCGGCTTGGCGGTACCGCCGCCCGGCTTCTTGCGGCCCGGAGCGATCATCATGATCATCTGCCGGCCTTCGAGCTTCGGAAACTGCTCGACGACGATCAGGTCGCCAAGCTCATCGCGAATGCGCTGCAGCAAAGCCAAACCGAGCTCCTGGTGCGTGATCTCGCGGCCGCGAAAGCGCAGCGTGATCTTGCATTTGTCACCCTCTTCAAGAAAGCGCTTGATGTTGCGCATCTTGATGTTGTAGTCACCATCGTCGGTACCGGGCCGGAACTTGATTTCCTTGACCTCGATGACCTTCTGCTTCGACTTTGCCTCGGCTGCCTTCTTCTGCTCGTGGTACTTGAACTTGCCGTACTCGATCAGACGGCAGACAGGCGGGTTGGCCGCGGCAACGACCTCGACCAGATCCACGTCAGCCTCACCGGCGAGGCGCAACGCCTCGGAGAGACTCATAACACCCAATGGCTCGTTTTCCGGGCCTACAAGGCGGACTTCCGGGGCCATGATTTCCCGGTTCAGGCGGTGTTGGCGTTCCTCGCGGTGGCGGCGGTCGCGAAATGCAGTAGCGATGGTCAGAATCCTTCAAAAGTTGCTACAAAATCTGTAGCGGACGCCGGTCAGTTCTCGCGAACAAGCGGCATGATTGGGTCAGGCAACACATGTGAGGGTGCTTCCGGGACAAATCAACGCTTGTCAGCAATATCCTGAACGAGCCGTAGTACGAACGATTCGAGGGACATTGCACCGAGGTCTTGATTGCCCCGGGCGCGCACTGCGACGGCACCGGCTTCCTTTTCCTTGTCGCCTACGACGAGGATATAGGGAAGCTTTTGCAACGAATGCTTGCGTATTTTATACGTAATCTTCTCGTTGTGCAGGTCCAGCTGAACCCTAAGCCCTTGATTCTGCAGCGTTTTCGCCACTGAAGCGGCGTAATCCGCCTGCCCTTCGCTGATATTGAGCACCGCCACCTGCACCGGAGCGAGCCATGCGGGCAGTGCGCCGGCATGGTGTTCGATCAGCATGCCGATGAAGCGCTCCAGGCTGCCCACGATGGCGCGGTGCAGCATGACGGGGTGGGCGCGGCCGCTCGATTCCGTCACGTATTCGCCGCCCAGGCGCTCGGCCGTGTTGAAGTCGACCTGCATCGTGCCGCACTGCCACTGGCGGCCCAGCGCATCCTTCAGCGTGTATTCGATCTTCGGGCCGTAGAAGGCGCCGTCGCCGGGCGAGATGATGAAGTCGACGCCCGAGCGGCGCAGCGCCTCCATCACCGCATGCTCGGCCTTGTCCCACAGCTCGTCGGAGCCCACGCGGTTGTCGGGCCGCGTGGCCACCTTGTAGAGGATGTCCGTGAAGCCGAAGTCGGCATACACCTTCTGCAACTGTTCCGTGTACGCAATGCACTCGTCGAGGATCTGGTCTTCCGTGCAGAAGATATGGCCGTCGTCCTGCGTGAAGCCGCGCACGCGCATGATGCCGTGCAGCGCGCCGCTGGGTTCGTTGCGGTGGCACTGGCCGAACTCGCCGTAGCGCAGCGGCAGGTCGCGGTAGCTGCGCAGGTCGCTCTTGAAGATGAGCACATGGCCAGGGCAGTTCATCGGCTTGAGCGCGTATTCGCGCTTTTCCGATTCCGTCGTGAACATGTTGTCGCGGTAGTTCTGCCAGTGGCCCGTTTTCTCCCACAGGCTCTTGTCCAGGATCTGCGGGCCCTTCACTTCCCAGTAGCCCGTGTCGCGGTAGATGCCGCGCATGTACTGCTCCACCGCCTGCCACACGGCCCAACCCTTGGGGTGCCAGAACACCACGCCCGGCGCCACTTCGTCGATGTGGAACAGGTCGAGTTCCTTGCCCAGCTTGCGGTGGTCGCGCTTCTCGGCCTCTTCGATGCGCTGGATGTACTGGTCGAGTTGCTTCTTGTCGGCCCAGGCCGTGCCGTAGATACGTTGCAGCTGCTCGTTCTTGGCGTCGCCGCGCCAGTAGGCGCCGGCCAGCTTCGTCAGCTTGAAGACCTTCAGGAAGCGCGTGTTCGGCACGTGCGGGCCGCGGCACATGTCCACGTATTCCTGGTGGTAGTACAGCCCCATGGCCTGCTCGTCGGGCATGTCCTCGACGAGGCGCAGCTTGTAATCTTCGCCGCGTGACTTGAACACCTCGATGACTTCGGCGCGGGGCGTCATCTTCTTGACCACGTCGTAGTCCTGCGCGATCAGCTCGCGCATGCGCGCCTCGATGGCCGCCATGTCTTCGGGCGTGAAGGGGCGCTCGTACGAGATGTCGTAATAAAAACCCTCTTCGATCACCGGGCCGATGACCATCTTGGCCGTCGGATACAGCTGCTTCACCGCATGGCCGACCAGGTGGGCCGTCGAGTGGCGGATGATCTCCAGGCCCTCGTCGTCCTTGGGCGTGATGATCTGCAGCTTGGCATCGCGGTCGATGACGTCGCTGGCGTCGACCAGTTTGCCGTCGACCTTGCCGGCCACCGTCATCTTGGCGAGCCCCGGTCCGATGGACTGGGCAACTTCGGCCACCGAAACCGGGCCAGGGAACTCGCGGCGCGAGTTGTCGGGAAGCGTGATCTGGATCATGGAAAACCTCGGGCGGAAAAACAAAAAGCGCGGTGATTGGCCGCGCTTTGCCTGGTGTGAGAGCTGGAAGAAACCAGCGAGCGCGGTCTACCGGCCTTTTCCTTCGAAGAAGAAAAAGCCGCTGAATCCTTGCGGAGTAGTTCGCGGTGTCATAACCAGGGTGCCTTTCTCGCTCTTGTTGGGTGCAGAGACCGCGATTCTATCCGCTGCCGGTTCAGGCCGTCGGCATCGGGTCTTGCATGCCCAGACGAAAAAGCCCGGCGCGGGGCCGGGCTCGTAGGTGGCCGCGAACCGCCTATTCAGGCAGTTCGAGTAACGGCCGATCAGTGGAACTGTTCTTCTTCGGTCGAGCCCGTCAGCGCCGTGACGCTGGACTTGCCGCCCTGGATGACCGTGGTCACCTCGTCGAAGTAGCCGGTGCCCACTTCCTGCTGGTGCGACACGAAGGTGTAGCCGCGGTCGCGTGCTGCGAACTCGGGTTCTTGCACCTTCTCGACATAGGCCGACATGCCGCGCTGCACGTAGTCTTGCGCCAGGTCGAACATGTTGAACCACATCGAGTGGATGCCGGCCAGCGTGATGAACTGGTACTTGTAGCCCATGGCGCCCAGTTCCTTCTGGAACTTGGCAATGGTCGCGTCGTCGAGGTTCTTCTTCCAGTTGAACGACGGCGAGCAGTTGTAGGCCAGCATCTTGCCGGGATGCACCTTGTGCACGGCCTCGGCGAACTTGCGGGCAAATTCGAGGTCGGGCGTGCCGGTTTCGCACCACACCAGGTCGGCGTAATACGCGTAGGCAACGGCGCGGCTGATGGCCTGCTCCATGCCCTTCTTCGTCTTGTAGAAGCCCTCGGCGGTGCGCTCACCGGTCAGGAAGGGCTTGTCGTTCTCGTCGTAGTCGCTCGTGATGAGGTCGGCCGCTTCCGCGTCGGTGCGTGCAATCACGAGCGTCGGCGTGCCGCAAACGTCAGCCGCCATGCGCGCTGCGATGAGCTTCTGCACGGCCTCGGTGGTGGGCACGAGCACCTTGCCGCCCATGTGGCCGCACTTCTTGACCGAAGCCAATTGATCTTCGAAGTGCACGCCGCCGGCGCCGGCCTTGATCATGGCCTTCATCAGTTCGAAGCCATTCAGCACGCCGCCAAAGCCTGCTTCGGCATCGGCAACGATGGGGGCGAAATAGTCGACATAGCCCTTGTCGCCCGGGTTCACGTTCTTCGACCACTGGATTTCGTCCGCGCGGCGGAAGGTGTTGTTGATGCGCTCAACCACGTTGGGCACCGAATCCACCGGATACAGCGACTGGTCGGGGTACATCGACGAATAGCTGTTGGCATCTGCCGCAACCTGCCAGCCCGACAGGTAGATGGCCTTCACGCCGGCCTTCACCTGCTGCATGGCCTGCCCGCCCGTGAGCGCGCCGAGGCAGTTGACGTAGGGCTCGTTGTTCACCAGCTCCCAGAGCTTCTCGGCGCCGCGGCGGGCCAGCGTGTGCTCGATGGGGAACGAGCCGCGAAGGCGCACCACGTCGGCCGCGTTGTAGCCGCGCTTGATGCCCTTCCAGCGGGGATTGGTGGCCCAGTCTTTCTCGAGGGCGGCAATTTGCTGTTCGCGGCTCAGTTGTTCGGTAAGGGTCTGGGGCATGGTCACTCCGTGAGGTTGATTGAAGGTTGGGCGCTGCGGCCGTGGAGTTACTTTAAGCGCAAGCAACACTCTTATGTCTTATAGAAGACATATTTTTAGCCCAACAAAATCAAAGGCTTACGGCATTATTTCTCCATGCAAAATTATTTTTCTCATATCGAGAAAAAATATTGCAATGCAGCAGCCTCGCATTTCGCAATGTGCAATCACTGCTTCAGGTGTGAAAAACCATCGCGGCAGCCCACTCATTTCACTCACTTGGCAGCGGCATGCGCAATCCAGTCCCCGCTGCCAATCACCGCACGCCCATTGATCCGATTCGGATGGATTTCGTAGACCAGGCATTCGAACTGCCCGGTTCCGGCATCCACCGTCACACGTCGCTTGATGTATTCGCCGGAGTCGTCGTCCGCAACTTCCTCGAGCACGTCGAGCGCCGCCTCCACCTCGGGCTCGATGCGGTAGATCTCGCCCAGCACGCGTCCTTTGCCGTTCAGCACCAAACCGGGATATGCGCCCAGGTCGTACAAGGTGCCGGGGATGGCGGCGTCGGCCACATGGATCGGTTCAGGCCGAAAGCGCGCGATGTCGTTGCGCCCGCCGCGGCGCAGCGTGCCGTAGACGAAGACATGGCCTGGTGTGCGCACGGCCGGTGCGCCATCGAATTCCAGCGATTGCGGCATCATTGAATCCATCGTTCCCAACAAGCCGTCCAGTCTATTGAACACCGCCGCTCCCGCCTCCAGCCGTCTTGTGGCCTATGGCTGCCTGGCGTTGAGCATGTCTCTCGTCGGCGGCTACGTCGCCCTTTCCAAACCGCTGGTGGCGGCCTTTCCGGTGCTGCTGCTCGCATGGCTGCGGTTCGGCATCGCAGCACTGGCCATGCCGCATTGGCTTCGACGCGCGCCGGACGAAGCGCCCATGAGCGCGCGCACACGCGGCCTCGTCTTCCTGGAATCGTTCCTTGGCAATTTCCTGTTCTCGATCTTCATGCTGTTCGGCGTGAGCCTCACCAGCGCGGTGTCCGCGGGCGTGATCATGGCGTCCATTCCTGCGGCCGTGGCGGTGGCGAGTTGGCTCTTCCTGCGCGAACGCATCACGGTGCGCATCGGCCTTGCCATCGGTTGCGCCGCACTCGGCATTGGCTTGCTGGCCCTCACGCCCGCGCATGCACCGCCGGCCACTGAGGGCGCGGCGCGCTCATCGATGCCCTGGCTCGGCAACCTGCTCGTGTTCTGCGCGGTGCTTTGCGAGACAGCCTACGCGGTGATCGGCAAGTCGCTCACCGGCCACCTGGGGCCCAAGCGGATCTCGTCGCTCATCAACCTCTGGGGCTTCGTTCTGTCGATGCCCTTCGGCATCTGGTTCGCACTGCAGTTCGACTTCTCGGCGGTGCGCGTCGGCACCTGGGCCTTGCTCGTGGTCTACGCACTCGCAGCGAGCATCTGGACCGTGTGGCTCTGGATGACGGGCCTGCGCCATGTGCCCGCTGCGCAAGCCGGTGTTTTCGCGGTGATGCTGCCTGTGAGCGCGGCCCTTGTGGGCGTGCTCGTGCTGGGCGAAAGCCTCTCCGCAGCACAGCTCTTTGCATTCGCGCTCGCGCTCATTGGTGTGGTGCTGGCGACCTGGCCTGAACGCCGGAGGTGAAAACCTCGGGTTCTCCCCTCTGAAAAAACAACAACTCCCAATGAAAAAAGCTCTTTTTCCCTTGGAAACGCGTTTTTTCTCCTTTAGCATCCGCAATGCCACTGGAGACGCAAGTTTTTCATTGGTGACTGTTCAACCAAAAAAGGAAATCAACCATGGCAACTGCAAAGAAGGCTCCGGCCAAGAAAGCTCCGGCAAAGAAGGCCGCTCCCGCCAAGAAGGCTGCGGCTCCTGCAAAGAAGGCCGCACCGGCCAAGAAGGCAGCTCCCGCAAAGAAGGCTGCTCCCTGCGAAGAAGGCTGCACCGGCGAAGAAGGCTCCTGCAAAGAAGGCCGCTCCCGCCAAGAAGCGCACGCCCAACGCCGCGTTCATGAAGGCCCTGACCCCCAGCCCGGCACTCGCCGCTGTGGTCGGTTCGACGCCTCTGCCGCGCACCGCAGTCGTAAGCAAGCTGTGGGACTACATCAAGAAGAACAACCTTCAAGACAAGGCCAACAAGCGCAACATCAACGCCGACGCCAAGCTGAAGGAAATCTTCGGCAAGCCGCAAGTGTCGATGTTCGAACTGGCCGCGCTGATCGGCAAGCACGTCAAGTAAGCGCTCGGGTACTGCGCGTTCATCGCGCTCCCGAATCAAAAAGCCGGCACATGCCGGCTTTTTTTTGGCCGCGCGCGGCGCTCGGCGCGCCTTGCTCGTTCAGCCCCGCGCCTGCGCCGCACGCGTGATCGACGCCAGCGTGCCGCGTGTCGTGATCACCTCCGGGTCGAGCGGAATCTCGATCAGCGTGCCCGTATCTGCCGCCAGTGCGCGCAGCAGCGCCGCTTCGAACTGTGCGGTTTCCGTCACGCGTTCGGCGGCATAGCCATAGGCCCGCGCCAGGCCGCAGAAGTCGGGGTTGCGCAGCGCGGTGCCGCTCGTGCGCTCCGGATATTCGCGCTCCTGGTGCATGCGGATGGTGCCGAACATGCCGTTGTTCAGCAGCACGATGATGCTCTTGCCGCCATGCTGCGAAGCCGTCGCGAGCTCTTGCCCCGTCATCAGAAAATCGCCGTCGCCCGCAATCGTGAAGGCCACCCGGCCGGTCGCAAGGTTGGCCGCAATGCCCGCTGGCACGCCATAGCCCATGGCGCCGCTGGTGGGCGCCAGCTGCGTCTTGCTGCCCTTGGCAAGCCCGTGATATCGGAAATAGCGGTGCACCCAGCTCGCAAAGTTGCCGGCCCCGTTGGTGATGGCCGCATCCGGCGGCAGGTGCTTCTGCAGCAGCGCGACCACCTCCGCCATGTCGACCGGACCGCGCGGCGTTTCAGCCGGCATGCCCGCGAGCGCCTGCGGCTCCAGGTTCGCTTCGTAGTCCGCGTGCGCCTGCGCGGCCCACTCCTCCCACGGCAAGGTATTGGGCGCACTCAGCACCTCGAGGCTGCGTGCCGCGGCGCTCATGCCGGCGTTGATGGCCAGGTCGGCCTGGTAGACGCGGTTGAGCTCCTCCGCGCTCGCGTGGATGTGCACCAGCTTCTGCCTGGCCTTCGGCGCTTCCAGCAACGTGTAGCCACCGGTGGTCATTTCGCCCAGCCGCGGGCCGATGGCGATGATGAGATCACTGTCTTTCACGCGCTGCGCGAGCTTGGGATTGATGGCAATGCCGACGTCGCCCGCGTAGAGCGGATGATGGTTGTCGAAGGTGTCCTGAAAGCGGAACGCATTGGCAACGGGTAGCCGCCAGTTCTCGACAAAGCGCTGCAGCGCCTGCGCGGCCTGCGTCGTCCAGCCGCCGCCGCCCGCAATCACCAGCGGCCGCTGCGACTGAAGCAGCAACTCGCGCAAGGTGCGCAGTGAGCCGGGGTCGCTCCAGGGCTGAACGGCATCCACGCGCGGCAGCGGGCGCGACGCGGTCCGCGTGCGCAGCATGTCTTCAGGCAGCACCAGCACCACCGGTCCGGGCCTTCCGTTCATCGCTGTAGAAAACGCGCGCGCCACGTACTCAGGGATGCGATCCGCGTCGTCGATGCGCTCCACGCGCTTGGCAAAGCCCTTGGTGCTCGGCCCGAAGAAGCTGCCGTAGTCCACTTCCTGGAACGCCTCGCGGTCGCGAAAGTCGCTGCCCACGTCGCCGACGAACAGCACCATAGGCGTGGAATCCTGGAAAGCGTTGTGCACGCCGATGGAGGCATTCGTGGCCCCCGGCCCGCGGGTGACGAAGCACACGCCCGGCCGCCCCGTGAGCTTGCCGTGCGCCTCCGCCATGAATGCGGCGCCGCCCTCCTGGCGATTGACGATGAACCGCGCGCGATCGCGGTAGGCGTGAAAGCCGTCGAGCACGGCCAAAAAGCTTTCGCCCGGAACGCCGAACGCGATCTCCATGCCCTGCTCGACCAGGCATTCGACGATCAGGTGGCCGGCGGGTTGTGATGTACTCATGAGAAGTCGAACCTCAGCTGCAAATGTCTTCGGAATTATGTGCGCCCGCTCCCAACACCTTGCGTTAATTCACCAAATGGTTAAATTCGTGCGATGAAAGCCGCGAAAGATTCCCCACCCGAAGCCATCGAGCCGCGCTCCCGCGATGCCGATCGCTCGCAGCTGGCCATTCTTGCGTCGGCACGCGACGAGTTTGCGCAGCGGGGCCTGGCCGGCGCCCGCATGGACAGCATCGCCGCGCGCGCGGGGCTGAACAAGCGCCTCATCTACTATTACTTCGGCAGCAAGGACGACCTGTTCCTGGCGGTGCTCGAGCGCACCTATGCCGACATCCGCGAGGCCGAGCAGCAGCTGCACCTGGACGAGATCGATCCGGTCGAGGCCATCCGCCAACTGGTCTCCTTCACCTGGCACTACTACCTCGAGCATCCCGAGTTCATCACGCTGCTCAACAGCGAGAACCTGCATTGCGCCGCGCACCTCAAGCGCTCCGAACGCATCCAGGAGATGAACTCGCCGCTGGTGCAACTGCTCGACACGGTGCTCGAGCGCGGCAAGCGCGACAAGCTGTTCCGCGCCGGCGTCGACCCGGTGCAGCTCTATATCTCGATCGCCTCGCTCTGCTATTTCTACCTGTCGAACAACCACACGCTCTCGGCCGTCTTCGGCCGTGACCTGCGCGCGCCCAAAGCCATGGCGCAGCGCCTCTCGCATATGACCGACCTCGTGCTGGGCTACGTGCTGCACTGAGCCTTCGGGCGCCCTTTCTCCATCCCCGGGTATTTACCAATCAGCGGCGGTTGCGCCGCGGCGCCAGCCTTCCTAGAATTGTCTAATTCACTTATTGGTGAATTAATCGATCAGACAAGGCGGCCCGACCGCACGGAGACAACCATGAAGCAACTTGCACGCACCACTGCACTCGCCACGCTCACCTGCCTCGCCGCCTTGATGCCCGGTCTGGCATCGGCGCAGAACGGGTATCCCAACAAGCCTATTCGCGTGGTCGTTCCGTTCGCGGCCGGCAGCACCACCGACATCATTGCGCGCGCCATTGCAGACAAGATGGGCCAGAGCATGGGCCAGACGCTGGTGGTGGACAACCGGGGCGGCGCCAGCGGCACCATCGGCCAACAGGCAGTGGCCACGGCCGCGCCGGACGGCTACACGATCATGATTCACTCGTCGTCGCACACGGTGAGCCCGTCCACCTTCGCAAAGCTCCCGTTCGACACGGTGAACGACTTTGCCGCGGTCACACCCATCTCGTCGCTACCCAATGCGCTGGTGATCTCGCCGTCGAAGAACATCAAGACGCTGCAGGAGCTGGTCGCGGCAGCCAAGGCCAAGCCCGGCACCATCAACTTCGCATCGGCAGGCCAGGGCAGCGCCACCCACCTCAACGCCGAGAAGTTCAAGCTGGCCGCGAAGATCGACGCCACCAACATTCCGTTCAAGGGCTCGGCAGAGGCCGTGACCGAAGTGCTGTCGGGCCGGGTCGACTACTACTTCTCGCCCATTGCACCGGTCATCGGCCAGATCAAGGACGGCCAGTTGTTGGCGCTGGCGGTCGGCTCGCCCAAGCGCGCTGCCGCGCTGCCCGACGTGCCCACTACCGCTGAAGCTGGTGTGCCGGGCTCCGAGTTCAACTTCTGGATCGGCATGATGGCGCCGGCCAAGACGCCGCGCGACATCGTCAACCGGCTGCACGACGAAGTGGCGAAGGCGCTTGCTTCGCCCGAGGTCAAGGAACGCTTCCTGAAGCTGGGCGCCGATGCATGGACGCTCAAGCCCGAGCAGTTCGACACCTACATCAAGGACGAAATCAAGACCAACGCGGCGTTGGTCAAGGCTGCCGGCCTGACGCCCGCGCAGTAATCCGCCCTCTTCTTTCTCCCTTTTCTCCCCAACTCTTTTTCGGCTGAAGACATGGCTACACAACGACTCGGAATCATCATGCACGGCGTCACCGGACGCATGGGCATGAACCAGCATCTGATCCGCTCGATCTGCGCGATCCGCGCACATGGCGGCGTCACGCTGTCGAACGGCGACAAGGTCATGCCCGACCCGATCCTCATCGGCCGCAACGCCGAGAAGATGGAAGCGCTTGCCAAGACGCACAACATCGCCCGCTGGGGCACAGACCTGGACGCGGCGCTGGCCAACAAGGAAGACACCATCTTCTTCGACGCCGGCACCACGCAGATGCGCCCCACGCTGCTGGCCAAGGCCATCCGCGCCGGCAAGCACGTGTACTGCGAGAAGCCGATTGCCACCAACCTGAACGAAGCGGTCGAAATCGCTCGCCTGGCCGAAGGCTCGGGCCTGAAGCACGGCGCAGTGCAGGACAAACTGTTCCTGCCAGGCCTGCGCAAGCTCGACATGCTGCGCCGCGCGGGCTTCTTCGGCCGCATGCTCAGCGTGCGCCTGGAGTTCGGCTACTGGGTGTTCGAGGGCGACCTGCAACCCATTCAGCGCCCGAGCTGGAACTACCGCAAGGAAGACGGCGGCGGCATGATCCTGGACATGATGTGCCACTGGCGCTATGTGCTGGACAACTTGTTCGGCGAGGTCAAGTCGGTGTCGTGCCTGGGCGCCACCCACATTCCCAAGCGCTGGGACGAAGCCGGCAAGCCTTATGAGGCCACCGCCGACGACGCCGCCTACGCCACCTGCGAGCTCACCGGCCACAACGGCGAGCCGGTCATTGCGCAGATCAACATGAGCTGGGTCACGCGCGTTCGCCGCGACGACCTCGTGACCTTCCACGTCGACGGCACCGACGGCTCGGCCGTGGCGGGCCTCTCGAGTTGCCGGGCTCAATCGCGCGTGGCCACGCCGCGCCCGGTGTGGAATCCGGACGAGAAGCAGATGATGAATTTCTTCGACCAGTGGCAGGAGATTCCGGATTCGCAGGTGTACGACAACGGTTTCAAGATCCAGTGGGAGCACTTCATTCGCCACGTGGTCGAGAACGAGCCCTACAAGTGGACGCTGCCCGAAGGCGCCAAGGGCGTGCAGCTGGTCGAGGCCGCGCTCGAGTCGTGGAAGGAACGCCGCTGGATCGACGTGCCCGCGCTGAAGGTCTGAGGCAGGCAGCATGGCACTTTCGCTGACCCTTCCCACCGCGAGCGGCTCGCTCGCGCCCTACGCCCTGCGCGGCACCGCGCCGGTCAAGCCCGAAGCGGGCGTCAAGTTCAACCGCATTGCCTATTCGGCCGCGCACGTGGTGGCCGATCCGCTGGCCGCGGTGGACCCGTGGCTACAGGCTGCAGTCGACTGGGACACCACCATCGCCTACCGCCGCCACTTGTTCTCGCTGGGCCTGGGCGTGGCCGAAGCCATGGACACCGCGCAGCGCGGCATGGGCCTGGACTGGCCGACCTCGCTCGAGCTGATCCGCCGTTCGCTCGATGCGGCGAAGGACGTGCCCGGCGCGCTGGTGGCCTCGGGCTGCGGCACCGACCACCTGAACATCGACGACGTGAAGAGCGTCGACGACGTGATCCGCGGCTACGAAGAGCAGATGGCCGCCATCGAGGCGCTTGGCGGCAAGCTGATCGTCATGGCCAGCCGCGCCCTCGCCCGCGTGGCCAAGAGCCCGGCCGACTATGAGCGCGTGTACGACCGCATCCTGAGCCAGGCAAAGCAACCGGTGGTGCTGCATTGGCTGGGAGACATGTTCGACCCTGCGCTGGCGGGCTACTGGGGCAACAAGGACACCGATGCGGCCATGGACACGGCGCTCGCCGTGATTGCTGCGCATCCGCACAAGGTGGACGGCATCAAGATTTCGCTGCTCGACAAGGACAAGGAAATTGCGATGCGCCGCCGCCTGCAGGCAGGTGTTCGCATGTACACCGGCGACGATTTCAACTACGCAGAATTGATTGCCGGTGACGGCTTCGGCAGCGAGCCGACGCACGGCAAGAGCGATGCGCTGCTGGGTATCTTCGACGCCATCGCGCCCGCAGCAAGTGCGGCGCTGGGCGCGCTGGCGCAAGGCAACACCGAGAAGTTCCACGCGATTCTCGGCCCCACGGTGCCGCTGTCGCGCCACATCTTTGCGGCGCCCACGCGCTTCTACAAGACCGGCGTGGTGTTCATGGCCTGGCTCAACGGCCACCAGAAGCACTTCGCGATGGTGGGCGGCCAGCAGAGCACGCGGTCGCTGCAGCACTTTGCCGAGTTGTTCCGGCTGGCCGATGCGGCCAACCTGCTGGAGCAGCCGGAACTGGCGGTGCGGCGAATGAAGACGCTGCTGGCACTGCACGGCGTGGAAGGCTGAGCAAGCTCATGCGCGATTTCTCGCAGAACCACGACTGGCTGTCGATCAATACGGCGACCATCCGCAAGCAGTCGGGCGCCGAGGTGCCGCTGGACCGCATCATCGACCAGTGCGCCGAACGCGGCATTCGTGCGATCAGCCCTTGGCGCGATCAAGTGGCCGCCGTCGGCCTCAACAAGATCGCGACGCAGTTGAAGGCGCACGGCATCGGCCTCTCGGGCTATTGCCGGGGCGGCTTCTTCCCCGCGCCCGATGCGGCAGGCCTGAAGGCCGCGCTGGACGACAACCGCCGCGCCATCGACGAGGCCAAGACGCTGAATGCGCCCTGCCTGGTCTTGGTGGTCGGCGCGCTGCCCGGCGCGCTCGACGGCAAAGCGGCCTACAAGGACATCGGCCGTGCGCGCGGCGAAGTGCGCGACGGCATCGCCGCCTCGCTGGAGTACGCCCACGAAGTCGGCATGCCGCTGGCCATCGAACCCTTGCACCCCATGCAAGCAGCCGACCGCGCCTGCATCAACACGCTCGAACATGCACTGGACATTTGCGACGAGCTCGATGCAGGCAAGAGCGGCATGCTGGGCGTGGCGCTGGACATCTATCACGTGTGGTGGGACCCGAAGCTGCAGCAGCAGATCGCCCGCGCCGGCCGCGAGCGCCTGCTGGCGTACCACGTCTGCGACTGGCTCACGCCGACACGCGACTTGCTGTCTGACCGCGGGATGATGGGTGACGGCGTCGTGGAACTCAAGAAGATCCGCGGCTGGGTCGAAGAGGCGGGCTTTGCGGGATTCAGCGAAGTCGAGATCTTTTCGAACCTCGACTGGTGGCAGCGGAGCGGTGACGAGACGCTCGATGTGTGTATTGAGCGGCATAAGCAGGCTGTTTGAATTTTTTGCCTGTGGGCGCATTCGGGATCGTGTTCAGGGCGTGTGCAAAGGCCACCGGGTACTCCCCCTCCGCGAATGTCCCCGGGGCTGCGCCCCTCCTCCTTTATTTCGCTGCGTGGAGCACCCGATGCCCTGTGCACTGGGGCACGCCACTGGTGTACGGCTGATCAACCAGTGCTCTGAACTCGCACCCGCTGGCGGGGTGCCTTGCGCAGCGAAATAAAGGAGGAGGCCGCAGGCCGGGGGACATTCGCGGAGTAAGGTACCCCGACGGCGGGGGCGCGCCCCGAAGCAGCAGCGCTACGAAAAACAGCCACTTGTGCTGCAATTCGCCCATGGCTACCCCGACCCTCGACGACCTGCGTCGCTATGCAATTGCCCGCACGCTCTTCAAGCCCACCACCCTCCCCGGCGCGATCCGCCAGCTCGGCTTTGTTCAGGCAGACCCGATCCGAGCCCCTGCACGCGCGCAAGACCTGACGCTGCGCCACCGCGTAAAAGACTACCGCGCGGGCGATCTTGAAAGCCGCTACACGCGCCTGGCCATCGAGGAAGACTGCCTCGTCAACTACGGTTTTCTTCCGCGCGAGCACTTGGCGCTGATGCATCCGCGCGAACCCAGGCAGCCATGGGACGCGGATACCCGCCGCAAGGCAGCCGATGTGCTGGCCTTCGTGCGCGAGCGCGGGCCGGTGCATCCGCGTGAAGTCGAACAGCACTTTGCACATGGCAGCGTCAAGAACTACTGGGGCGGCTCCAGCAATGCGACGACGCGGCTGCTGGACGGGCTGCACTATCGCGGCATGCTGCGCGTGGTGCGGCGCGACAGCGGCACGCGTGTTTACGAAGCCGTCACGCATGCGCCCGCCGACGAAAGCCCCGCCGGCCGTGCCCAACGCGCCGCCGCCCTCATCGACCTGGTGGTGCGCAAATACGCACCGCTGCCGGCTGCGAGCCTGACGTATCTCGTGCGGCTGCTCGACTACGGCGCCCCGCATCTGTCGGCGCAGACGCAGGCGGCGCTGCGCCTTGCGCGTGAAGAGCTTGCAAGCTGCCGCATCGACGGCACCATCTGGTACTGGCCGGCCGGCGAGAACCCGGCCTCGCGCCGCCACGCGTCTGATGATGAAGTGCGCCTGCTCGCACCGTTCGACCCCGTGGTGTGGGACCGCCGCCGCTTCGAGCTGCTGTGGGGTTGGACATACAAGTTCGAGGCCTACACGCCGGCGCCCCAGCGGCGATTCGGCTACTACGCACTGCCGCTGCTTTGGCACGACCGAGTCATAGGTTGGGCCAACGTCACTGCACCCGAAGGCCGGCTGCAGCCTTCGTTCGGCTATGTCGGCCGCAAGCCGCGCGATGCGGCCTTCAGTGCGGCGCTAGACGACGAACTGCAGCGCATGACGCAGTTCCTCGCCAGGCGCTGAGCGCCGTCGCACCCACGCAAAGAAAATCCCCGCGTCGCGGAAGGTCTGGCGCACCGGCGACAACCCACGCCGCCGCTCGCTCCTAGAATCGCGCCGTCGCCCGGCATGCCGGACGGCAAGCGTTCTCAGGGCGGGGTGAAACTCCCCACCGGCGGTAATGGCGGCTTCTTCGAGAGATGGGCCGCACGAGCCCGCGAGCGCCCGCGGCCTGCAACAAACAGGCTGCGGGGTCAGCAGATTTCGGTGCAATTCCGAAGCCGACGGTCACAGTCCGGATGAAAGAGAGCGCGAAAATGCGGGCTGGTCCGCGCGCTTTGCCGTCTCCGGTGCAATGGCGCGTGGTCTGGCGTGCGGTTTCGTGCGCCCTGATTCAGGAAACCTGCTTTCAAGAGGCACACCATGAGTCAGATCAACGACCTTCCCCTTTCCGCCATCAACGCGTCGGGCAATCCGCGCGGCGAGCGCATCGCTTTTGTCGAGGCGCAGTGGCATTCCGACATCGTCCACCAGGCGCGGGACGCCTTTCTTGCCGAAATGGAACGGCTCGGCGTGGCGCGCGACCTCATCGACGTGTTCGATGTACCCGGCGCCTTCGAGATTCCGCTGCACGCCAAACGGCTTGCCAACTCGGGCAAGTACGCCGCCATCGTGGGTTGCGCGCTGGTGGTGGACGGCGGCATCTACCGCCACGAGTTCGTGGCCAGCACCGTGGTCAGCACGCTGATGTCGCTGCAGCTCGAAACCGACGTGCCGATTTTCTCGGCCGTGCTCACGCCGCACCATTTCCATGAGCATGTGGAGCATCGCAAGTACTTCCACCGCCACTTTGCCGTCAAGGGCACCGAAGTGGCCGAGGCTTGCGTGAAGACGCTCGAAGGCCTGAAGAAGGTCGACGCGCTGCTGGCCACCGCGTGACAAGCGGCAGGCTGCTGCAGTAATCTGGGCGGATGACTTTTTCATCCGCTCCTTCGAACGACCGCTACACCCTCTACGGTGCGCCCGGTTCCGGCGCCACGCCCGTTCATGCGGCGTTGACGCTGATCGGTGCGCAGGTCGACACCGTCGGCGTCTCTCCGTGGGAGGGCGAATCCGAGCGCGAGCGCGTGTCGGGCATCAACCCGATGCGCCAGGTGCCCGCACTCGTGCTGCCTTCGGGCGAGGTAATGACCGAGAGCGCGGCCATCCTGATCTGGCTTGGCGATCGTTATCCGGAGGCGGGGCTTTGCCCCGCGCCCAACGATCCGCTGCGCGCGCGCTATCTGCGCTGGATGGTCTACCTGCCGGCGGCCATCTATTCGCTGTACTGGGTGCGCGACGATCCGGCGCGGCTCACGCCCGACCCTGCAGCCCAGCCTGCGATGCTCGAACGTTCGGCCGAGCGCATTGCGCACTGCTGGCACCTCATGGACACGCAGATCGACGAACCCGCGCCCTACCTGCTCGGCGAGAAGATCAGCATGCTCGACCTCTACGTGACCGTGCTGTCGCGCTGGACGCCGCATCGAAAGCGCTTCTACCGCGTGGCGCCGCGCATGGCCCAGGTGGTGCGGCGCGTGGACGCCGATCCCCGGCTGGGCGATTTCTGGGCGGAGCGCTTTCCTTTTTCGCTGGACCCGCAGGTGCAGAAAGACTGACGACGACGTATGACCGCACGCACCCCGACCACTGCGTATCCGATGACCATCTTCCACAAGCCCAACTGCAGCACGTCGCGCAACGTGCTGGGCTTGATCCGCGAGAGCGGCGTGGAACCCGAGATCGTTCTCTACCTGGAAACACCGCCATCGAAGAGGAAGCTGCGCGATTTGGCAAAAGCCATGGGCATGGGCGCGCGCGACCTGTTGCGCACGAAGGAAGCGCCTTATGAAGAGCTGAAGCTGGCCGACCCGAAATGGACAGACGACCAGTTGTTCGACTTCATCGTCGCCCACCCCATCTTGCTGCAGCGGCCCATCGTGGTCTCTCCGCGCGGCACGCTGATGTGCCGGCCATGGGCGCGCGTGCGCGAGATTTTGCCCACCGCGTAGAGGCGAAACCCGGCGGCTCAGCCGCGCTGCAACAGTGCAGGCACGCCCGAAGCCAGCATCGCCACGCCAGAGGCTGTCAGCAGCCCCAGCACCAGTTTGCGGAACGCCGCCTCGCTGATGCCGATGTAGAGCCGCGCGCCCAAGAGCACCGGCACCGCGACGGCGAGCGCCACCACGCCCAGCAGCGGCACCATCGAACGGCCGATGCTGCCGGTCGCCAGGTGGATTGCAAACGCCACCAGCAGCATCGAGAGATTGAAGTTCTGGATCACCGCGCGCTGCGTGTCGCGCTGGAAGCCGCGCAAGGTGCACCAGAGCGTGGGAATGGTGCCCGAGAAGCCGCCGATGCCCGCCATGGCGCCGCCGATGGTTCCCGCGATGCCGTCGGCGATTCGTCCGCCGAAGGTCACCTTTGGCAGGTGCTGCGACATCAGCATGGCAGGACACCACAGCACCAGCAGCACGCCGAGGCAAACCCTGAAGAGCACCAGATCGAGGTGCGGCAGCAGCCACACGCCGAAAGGCACGCCGACCAGCCCGCCGAGCACGAAGGGCCACAGCACATGCCTGTCGAAAGCGCGGCGCACCGTGACCGCCGCAATCACCTGGCCGGTGAGCGCGCCGAACAGCGAAAGCACGGCGGCCAGTTGCGGCTCCAGGGTCCAGGCCCAGACCGACATGGCCACCAGGCCGAACGCAAAACCGGACAGGCCCTGCACAAAGCCCGCCAGCACGGCGCCGGCGATCACATACACATACAAGGCCTGCATGCGGCCGATGATATCGACCGCATGCTTACCGCCATGTTGGCGGCGCCCGACGCGTCAGGCCGAGGCCGGCACCAGTGCCGTGCGGCGCACCTTCGTCACATTGAAGGCACTGGCAATCAGCACGCCCTGCACCAGCGCCAGGCCGACGATCACGCTCGTGTACTGGGCATGGTCCATGAGCCGCCCGAACACCAGCGGCGCCAGCGCCTGGCCGATATCGAGGCCCGCATACACCACGCCGTAGACGCGCCCCGTGGCGTTGGGCGGCGTCGATCGCTTGACCAGCAGGTCGCGCGAAGGCCCGGCCACGCCGGACACGAAACCCATCACGCCGAACAGCACCGGCACCAGCACCGGCGGAAACTGCGCAAAGGCCAGCACCAGCGCCACGGCCGCCGCAATGCCGAAGCCCGTTCCCACGATGCGCTCGCAGCGCGACGGATCGGAAGCGAGAAAGCCGCCCGCCACCATGCCGGCCGCGCTGGCCACCATGTACACCGTCAGGCAAACCGCCACCAGCGCCACCGGCACCGCGTGCAGATGGCCCGCGGCCACCGGCGCGAAGGTCTGCACCACGCTGATCACGACGGCATACAAAAAGAAGAAGCCGAAGCACATCCACACGGCCGGAATGCGCAGAAAGTCGAACTCGCCGCCGATGGGCGCGGGCTCGCCGTGGCCGGTGGCTTTTTGCACCGCCTTCACATCGAGCGACAGCACGCTGCGGTAAACCCAGAGCACCAGCAGCACCACGATGGCCAGCGCACCTGCCGATGCCAGCGCCACGCGCCAAGAAAAGGCGATGGCAATCGGCACCACGAAAGCCGGTGCCAGCGCCCAGCCCAAGCTGCCGGTGATACCGTGCACGCTATACGCATGGCCGAGCCGCGTCGGCGCGACCTTGCGGTTGAAGAGCGTGTAGTCGACCGGGTGGAACACGCCGTTGCCGATGCCGCCCACGATCGCGCAGGCCAGCAGCATCCAGTAGCTCTGGGCCATGGCATAGCCGAAAGCCGCCAGCGCCAGCGCCCCAAGCCCCACGAAGAGCACCGGCCGCGGACCGAGCTTGTCGACGATGAAGCCCGAGGCCGCCTGCACGACGCACGAAACCACGAAGAACACCGTCAGCACCGCGCCAAGCTCGGTGTAGCTCACGTTGAACGCGTCCTTCAGCCAGGGGAACAGCGGCGCCAGGATCAGCTGGCTGAAGTGGCTGATGGCATGGGCTAGGCCGACGAGGCCGATCAGCTGGGCATCGCTGCGCAGGCTGGTGGAAGGGGTGGCTGTCGGGGAGGAAGTTGAAGACATGGATTGCTACAAAAAACCGGGCAGGCACCGATGCTATGCCCGCAGGTCGCGGCAGAATGGCGATACAGCGACAACATTTGTCGAAACCATGCCAAGCGCCGTTTCCACCTCTTTTTCAACCGATTCCACAAGCCCGCGCGCCGCCAAGCCACGCGGCCCGAACGTGGCACCGGTCACCAGCGTCGCCTCGCTCACGCCGCACCTCTACGCACCCGACGCGGTGCGTCCGCTGCGCGCCAAGGAACATTTCCTGAGCGCAGACACCTTCGTCGAACTGCATCAGCACCCCTGGCCGCAGCTCACCTTCTCGACCCGCGGCGTGATCCGGCTCAGCACGCAGGACGGCAGCTACATCGTGCCGCCCTCTCGCGCAGTCTGGGTGCCGGCCAACATGCCGCACAGCATCATGCTGATCGAAGATGCCGAGCTGCGCACCGTTTATCTGCATGCTTGGCTCGGCCCGCCGTGGGAAAAGTGCGAGGTGCTCGAAATCAGTCCCTTGCTGCGCGCGCTGATGCTCGCGCTCGACACCACGCCCGATGGCCTGCCGCCCGCCGATCCGCATGCACCGCAGCGCGAACGCATGATCGCCCCGCTGCTGGTCGACGAACTGGAACGTGCCACCCAGATACGCATCGACGTGCCGCTGCCCACCGACAAGCGGCTGCGCCAGCTCTGCGAAGCGCTGCTGCGCAACCCCGCCGACCGGGCCACGCTGGCCGAGCGCGCCGCCGCCATCGGCGCGAGCGAGCGCACCGTAGCGCGGCTCTTTCGCGACCAGCTCGGCATGAGCTGGCAGCAATGGCGGCAGCAGGCCGTGATGGCGCATGCGCTGCCGCTGCTGGCGCGCGGCATGGCCGTGAGCCAGGTGGCCGCGGCCAGCGGCTATGCGACCGACAGCGCGTTCTGCGCCATGTTCAAGGCAGCGACGGGGCGCTCGCCAACCTCGTTCCAGCACCGGAAGCGATCGGCCGCGCTCGCCTGAGCGCTTGGAATCACGCAAAGCCGTCATGGCGCTCTGGCAAGATCGGCGGGCTCAAGAAACCACGGACCCCGACCGACCTGCCCCATGGCGCCCATTTCCCGATCGCACCGACCCCTGACCTGGACCGCAGACGTCGGCGAGCGCATCCGCTCCCTCTTCTGGCTCAAGGCGATCGGCACCACGGCCTTTACCTGGCTCTTCTTCATCGGCTATTTCCATCTGCTGCGCAACCCGGCGTACCCGGTCACGGTGATGCCGCTCACGGCGCTGGACCACCTGATACCGTTCCAGCCCTACACGCTGGGCGCCTACCTCTCGCTCTGGTTCTATGTCGGCATTGCGCCCGGACTGCAACTGGGCTTTCGGGAGCTGGTGGTCTACGGACTGTGGATCGGCGCGCTGTGCCTCACGGGCCTGGGCCTCTTCTACTTCTGGCCCACGCAAATACCGCCGCTCACCATCGACGTGTCGGGCTACCCGGGCTTTGCGATGCTGCAGGGTGTGGATGCCGCGGGCAACGCCTGCCCCTCGATGCACGTGGCCGTGGCCATCTTCACGGCCATACGCCTGGACCACGTGCTGCGCGAGGCGCGCACGCCAGTCTTTCTGCGTGTGGTCAACTGGATCTGGTTTGCCGCCATTGCCTACTCGACACTGGCCGTGAAGCAGCACGTGGTGCTCGACGCAGTGGCCGGCGCGCTGCTGGGAACGGCCTTTGCGCTCCCCTCCCTGCGATGGCGGCCGGCCTACCGGAACCGGCCGACTACTTTGGTGGGAGCGGATATCATTGGCCATCACTGACCCACACGCCGAGCGAGGAAGGGGTCGATCCCATGGAGCACCCTGAGGGGTGGCGATCGATCAGCGGCCGGCACACGACAACAGGCATCGCACGATGAGTTCGCTGAAGGAATTGCAGGACCTGATCCACGAGAAGTACGGTATCGAACCGTCGAAGCTCGATCCCAACGCATCGATGCGCGAAACCGGCGGACTCGACTCGCTCGCACTGGCCGAGTTCCTGTTTGCCATCGAAGACCACTTCGGCATCACCATGCCCGACGACGACGCGAACATCGACACGCTGGGCGAACTGGCGCTGCTCGTCGACAAGGTCAGGGCCGCGAAGGCAGCGTGAACCACGAGGTCTGCGTTACCGGCCTGGGCGTCATGGCGCCGCACGGCGGCGAGCCCGATGCGCTGTTCCAGGCGCTGCAGGATGGCCAGTCGGCCATTCGCCCGATCTTTCCCGACCTGCCCAAGCCGGCCGCCGCGGCCACCGTGGCTTTCGACGAAACACGCTGGTTCACCAAGCTGCAGCTCGCCGGCGTCGACCGCGTCAGCCAGCTCGCGGTAGCGGCCGCCGACCTCGCGCTGCAGGATGCGGGCTTCGACCGTGCAGACGCCGACCCGGAGCGCATCGGCGTCTACGCCGGCTGCGGCATGGGCGGCGCCGCGGCGCTCGAGGCGGCCTACCGCGGTGGCATGCGCGTGCCGCCGCTCACCATTCCGGCCTTCATGCCCAACGCTCCCGCGGCGCACGTGGCCATGCGCAACGGCGTGCAGGGGCCGGTGCTCACCTATTCGGTCGCCTGCGCCTCGTCGTCGGTGGCCATTGCCGAAGCCGCCAAGGCCATTCAACGCGGCGAAGTCGACCTGGCGATTGCCGGCGGCAGCGAGGCGCTCATCGTGCCGGGCGTCGTGCTGGCATGGCAGGCCATGCAGACGCTGGCCACCTTCCAGCCCGGCGAAGCAGCCGGCGCCGTACGCCCCTTCGCGGCCGACCGCAACGGGTTTGCGCTCGGCGAGGGCGCGGCGTTCGTCGTGCTCGAATCGGCCGAGCGCGCCCGCCGCCGCGGCGCCCGCAGCTACGCCACGCTCGCGGGCTGGGGCCTCAGCAGCGACGCGACGCACCTCACCAAGCCCGACGCCCCCGGGCAGGCCCGTGCATTGCGCGCCGCCCTGCGCCAAGCCGGCCTGCAGCCGCGCGACGTGGGCTACTGCAACGCCCACGGCACGGCCACGCGCATCGGCGACGTGGTCGAGCGCAATGCGCTCGCGGAGGTCTGGGGCGACGACCTCGAACATCTGCGCGTCAGCTCCACCAAGGCGCTGCACGGGCACATGCTCGGCGCCGCCGGTGCGGTCGAGGCCGTCATCACCGTGCTTGCGCTGCATCGTCGCCAGTTGCCGCCCAACGCGCACTGCAGCGCGATCGATCCCGCTTGCAGCCTGAACCTGGTCAAGCCCGGCGAAACCGCCGCGCCTGAACTCCAGGCCGCCATCAGCAACTCGTTCGCTTTCGGCGGGACCAACTCGGTGCTGCTCTTTCGCAGGGCCTAGCGCGACCGGCTGCAGCGCACGGCGCCGGGGGTAAGCTGACGCCGGAACAGAGTGCCCATCCTTATTCATGAATCCGGCAGCCTCCCCCTCTTCTTCCCTGCGCCAACGCCTCTCGCGCTGGGTTCCCTGCCTCGCCTGGCCGCGCCCCTCGGCTGCGCTGCTGCGCAACGAGGCCATGGCGGGCATTACCGTGGCGCTGATGGTCATTCCCCAAGGCGTGGCTTACGCCGCCCTGGCGGGCATGCCGCTGGTCACCGGTGTTTACGCGGCGCTCTTCCCGGCGCTTGTCGCGGTGATCTTCAGTTCATCGCAGCGGCTGTCGGTCGGGCCCACGGCGCTCACGAGCCTGCTGGTGGGCGCATCGCTTGCGCCGCTGGCGGTGCCCGGCAGTTCCGAATGGGTGGCGATGGCGGTGTGGCTCACATTGATTTCGGGTGCCATCCAGGTCGTGCTGGGCGCCGGGCGTTTCGGCTGGCTGCTGCGGCTGGTGAATTCGCCAGTGCTGATCGGCTTTACGCAAGGTGCCGCGGTGCTCATCGCCATTTCGCAATTGCCGGCGCTGCTGGGCTTCACCGGGCGCACCATTCCGCAGGTGCTGCAGGGCGGCCCGCCGCCCGACCTGGTGGCCGTTGCCTTCGGGCTCGGCAGCATTGCAGTGCTGTGGCTCGGCAAGCGCCTGGCGCCGCGCTTCCCCACCACCATGGCGCTGGTGGCTGGAGCCGCGGCCATCAGCTGGGCGCTCAACTACGCATTGCGTGGCGGCGCGGTGGTGGGCAGCCTGCCCTCGGGCCTGCCTTCGTTCTATTGGCCGGGAGTTCTGCCGCCAGCAACGCTCGGCGCACTCGTGCTGCCGGCGCTGATGATCACGCTGGTGAGCTTTCTCGAGACCGCATCGAGCGCCAAGGTCGACAACGCGCGCGCCGGCACGCTCTGGAACGAGAACCAGGATCTCATCGGCCAAGGCTTGGCCAAGCTGGCCTCGGGCTTCTCCGGCGCCTTTCCCACCAGCTCGTCGTTCTCGCGCTCGGCCATCACGCTGTATGCGGGCGCGCAGACCGGGTGGGCGACGCTGTTCAGCGTGGCGGTGGTGGCCGGCGCCTTGCTGTGGCTGATGCCGCTGCTCTATCACGTGCCGCAGGCGGTGTTGGCGGCGGTGGTGGTCACGGCCATTCTCGGGCTGGTCAAGCCGGCGAGCTTTGCCGCGCTCTGGCGCGTGTCGCGCATCGAGGCGGGCATTGCGTTCGGTACCTTCGTGCTGACGATTGCCACGGCGCCCAGCATCTATTGGGGCGTGCTGGGCGGGCTGCTCGCGAGCCTGGCTCACTACATGTACCGCCACCTGCATCCGCGCATCATCGAGGTGGGCCTGCACCCCGACGGCAGCCTGCGCGACCGCAATCTCTGGAAACTGCCGCCCCTGGCGCCGCATCTGTACGCGCTGCGCATGGATGCCGAGCTCGACTTCGCATCGGCCTCCACGCTCGAGCGCGCGCTCACGGTCGCGCTGGCCGAGCGGCCTGACCTGACGGACGTGTGCCTCTTCGCCCAGCCCATCAATCGCATAGACATTACGGGGGCCGAAGTGTTCGGCTCCATCCGGCGAATGATGGAAGCCAAGGGCGTCCGGCTGCATCTGAGCGGGCTGAAGCTGCCCGCGATGCAGGTGCTGGAGCGTGCCGGACTGCTCGCGCCCGGGCCGATGCTCTTCAGCTACCGCACCGATTCAGAGGCACTGGCGGCGCTGACGCAGGCCGCCGAAGCTGTGCCTCCCGCGCCGGTACAGGGCGAAGCCGTCGCCTGACAGGCGGCACTTCTTGCAATGAAGACCACCATCGAAGAACTGGTCGCGTTTCGCGCCGTGGTGGACACCGGCTCCATCACCGCGGCCGCAGAACAGCTCTCGCAGACGGTGTCGGGCATCAGCCGCGCGCTGAGCCGGCTCGAGCAGAAGCTGGAAACCACGCTGCTGCGGCGAACCACGCGGCGGCTCGAACTCACGGAAGAAGGCGCCGCCTTCCTGCTGCGCACGCGCGCCATCCTCGACGCCATCGACGAAGCCGAAGAGCAGCTTGCCGCGCGCCGCCAGCAACCCGCCGGACGCTTGCGGGTGAACGCGGCCTCGCCTTTCATGCTGCACGCCATCGTGCCGCTGGTGCCGGAGTTCCGGCGGCTGTTTCCGCAGATCAGCCTGGAGCTCGACACCGACGACCTGCCCATCGACCTGCTGGAGCGCCGCACCGACATTGCGATCCGCATCGGGCCGCTACGCGACTCCACGCTGCACGCCCGCCCGCTCGGCACGCACAGGCTGCGCGTGCTCGCAAGCCCGGCCTACCTGGAGGCGCACGGAAAGCCGCGCAAGGTGGCAGACCTGGGCGGCCACGCACTGCTGGGTTTTACGCAGCCCGAATCGCTCAACCGCTGGCCGCTGCGCAGCGTGCATGGCGACGAGTGGACCATCACGCCCACGCTCGCCGCATCGAGCGGTGAAACGCTGCGGCAGTTGGCCCTGGCGGGCACGGGCATCGTCTGCCTGTCGGACTTCATGACCGGCGCCGACCGCGCGAGCGGCGCACTGGTGCAGGTGCTGACCAAGGAAACGGTCGACGTGCGCCAACCGGTCAATGCGGTGTACTACCGCAACACGCAGCTGTCGGCGCGGATCACTTCGTTCCTGGATTTTCTTTCGCAGCGCATGGGCTGACGAGGCTCAGCGCGCCGCGACAAAGGGCTCGACCGAGGCCGACTTGATCTCGTAGCCGCTCACGCCCATGTCCGCCGAGGAATAACGCGCCGCCTTCAGCAGCCCGCTGACGCGCACTGTGTCCATCGCATGCAGGCCCTTCACCGTATCGGACGCGATCACGTGCACGATCTGGTTGGCGGGCGGCGGCGGGGTGTGGATGCAGGCACCGAAATACGGCACCAGCAAGAACTCGCGAATACCGCCCTGCGTGTTGTCCAGCGGCACCACAAAGCCCGAGAGCCGCGCGGCGGTGCCGTCGAGCGCCACGTTGACCGGCGCGTTGTCCCAGACGGCGCGCATCTCGTCGAGCATCTGCACCGCGCGCGGATCGTTGTCGCGCAGCGATTCCAGGCTGATGTTGCGGTAGCGCCTGGTCGGGTCCCAGTCCTTGGGAACGAGCTCTTCCCACTTGAGCTCCTGCACCGCGCCGATTGCAGCCGGGCTGCCGTCGGAGGCCGGCCCGCACCCCGTCAGGGCCAGTGCGCCCAGGGCAAGCAGCAAAGCCGGCAAGGCGCGGCAAAAGAGGGCTCTCATGGCGCCTATTGTGCTTGCGGCTCGTGTCCGCCAGCTTAGCGGGGCCTTAATGATGGAGACAAATTGCCCATGCCCGGACAGAATCGCCCCACCACGACTCCGAGGAGATCCGGCATGGCAGCGACAGGATGGCTGGGACTCACGTCCCTTGGCATTGTTCATACCGCGATCAGCCTGATCGCCGTGATCGCGGGGCTGATCGCCCTGTTCCGCTACAAGGAAATCACCCTGCGCACCGGCTGGGGCCGGATCTTCGTGTGGACCACCGTGCTGACTTGCCTGACGGGCTTCGGCATCTTCCAGCACGGCGGCTTCGGCAAGCCGCACGCACTGGGCATTCTCACGCTCGCGGCGCTCGCCGTAGGGGCGGCCGCTGGGCGCGGCGCCTTCTTCGGCCAGGCGTCTCGCTACATCGAAGCCGCGGCGTTTTCGGCAAGCTTCATGTTCCACTGGATTCCGGCTTTTACCGAAACCCTGACGCGCCTGCCGCTGGACGCCCCGCTGTTGCCGAACGCCGATGCGCCTGAGCTCAAGGCGATCACCGCGGTGCTCGGCGCGCTGTACCTGATTGGCGTGACGCTGCAGGTCAAGCGGCTGCGCGGCAGCAAGCCGGTCAGTCCCGCACCGGCCCGCGCAGGTTCTTGATCTGCGAGCGCTGGCTCTTGCCTTCGAGCCGGCGCTGCTTCGAGCCGTAGGTGGGCTTGGTGGGGCGCCGCACGCGCGGCGGCGTGGCCACGCTATCGACCACGGCCTGCAGGCGCGCCAGAGCGTCGGCGCGGTTCATCTCCTGTGTGCGGTGCTGCTGCGCCTTCAGCACGAAAACGCCCTCCTGCGTGATGCGGCTGTCGCGCAGCGCGAGCAGCCTCTCCTTCGCGTCGGCGGGCAGCGAACTCGCGTGGATGTCGTAGCGCAGGTGCACCGCGCTCGACACCTTGTTGACGTTCTGCCCACCCGCGCCCTGCGCCCGGATGGCGCTGATCTCGACCTCGTCGGGGTCGATCAGGATGGGTGGGCGGAGCATGCCCGCAAGTGTGCCTTCAAACCCGTTCGAATATGGCCGCGATGCCTTGGCCGCCGCCGATGCACATCGTCACCAGCGCGTAGCGGCCGCCCGTGCGGTGCAGCTCGGCAATCGCCTTGGTGGTGATGATCGCGCCGGTCGCGCCCACCGGATGCCCGAGCGAAATGCCCGAGCCGTTGGGGTTGACCTTGGCCGGGTCGAAGCCCAGCTCCTTGATGACCGCGCAGGCCTGCGCCGCGAAGGCTTCGTTCGACTCGATCACCTCGAAGTCGGCCACCTTCAGACCCGTGCGCTCCAGCACCTTGCGCGTGGCGGGCACCGGACCGATTCCCATGTAGGCGGGCTCCACGCCGGCGTGCGCGTAGCCGACCAGGCGCGCCAGCGGCTTAAGGCCCAGCGCCTTCACGCGGCCGCCCTCGGCCAGCACCACGGCGGCGGCGCCGTCGTTGATGCCCGAGGCATTGCCGGCGGTCACGAGGCCGTCCTTCTTGAAGGCGGGCTTCATCTTCGAGAGCGTGTCGATGCTGGTGTCGGCACGCACGTGCTCGTCGGTGTCGAACAGCACGACGCCCTTACGCGTCTTGACCTCCACCGGAACGATCTGCTCCTTGAAGCGGCCCGCGGCAATGGCGGCGGCGGCACGCTGCTGGCTGGCCACGGCCAGCTCGTCCATCTGCTCGCGCGTGATGCCGTAGCGCGCCGCCACGTTCTCGGCGGTAATGCCCATGTGGATCTTCTCCCACGGGTCATGCAGGATGCCGAGCATGTAGTCGACCAGCACCGCGTCGCCCATGCGCGCGCCGTAACGGGCCGAGGTGTCGAAGTACGGGCCGCGGCTCATCGACTCCGAGCCGCCGCCGATGGCGATGTCGCAGTCGCCCAGCGCAATGGCCTGCGCCGCCGACACGATGGCCTGCAGGCCCGAGCCGCAGAGGCGGTTGACGTTGAAGGCCGGCGTCTCGATGGGGCAGCCCGCGTCGATGGCCGCCACGCGGCTCAGGTAGGCGTCCTTCACGTCGGTGGGAATCACGTTGCCCATCACCACGTGGCCGATGGCATCGGCCGCGACGCCGCTGCGCTCGATGGCCGCCTTGACGGCGGTGGTGGCCAGCTGGGTGTTGGGCACATCCTTCAGCGAGCCGCCGAAGGTGCCGATGGCGGTGCGGGCGGTGCCGACCACGAAGATGTCGCGTTGGGTCATGGGATGGGTCTCCTGGATTGGAAAAGATCGTTTGGGCGGGCGCTCACCGGACCTTTACCGCGGCGGGCTTTCGGCGCGCGCCGGCGGCCGGGCGATGCAGTACGCCATTCAACAGCAGTTCGATGCCCTGGTCGGCAATCTGGTCGGGCGTGAGGTCGCCGTCGGGGCGGTACCAACGGCCGATCCAGCTGAGCGCGCCGGCCAGCATGAAGGCCGCCATCTTCGGATCGCAGGGCGCGAGCGAGCCCTCGGCCACGCCTTCCGCGATGAGCCGGCGAAACTGCCCGTCGATACCGGCCTTGAGGCCGCGCAGCTCCTTTTTCAGCGGATCTGGCAGCGGGTCTTCGCCGATGCGGATCACGCACATGCCGAAGTCCTGCGTCACCACGCTCGAGTAGATGCGCATGCAGGCCTTGAGCTGGTCGATGGCGCTGCCGCCTGCGGCGCGCACCTCGTCGATGCCGGCCTGCATGAGATCGAGCGCAATCTTCACGCACTCCAGCAGGATCTGGTCCTTGCTCTCGACGTAGTAGTAGACGGTGGGCTTGCTGACGTTGAGCCGCTCGGCAATGTCGTCGAGCGAGGTGGCATGGAAGCCGCGTTCGTTGAAGAGCTGTGCGGCCGTCTGCAGCACGGCGTTGCGTTTGAGCTCGCGCTGCTGCGCGCGCTTGTCCGCGGGCTCCCAGGGAGAAGCCGTGGAGGATGCGATGAGGGCTGGGCGGGGCATGGGGGTTTGTGCGGGCGGGGAAAGTCCTGATGCCGCGCGATGCGGCGAACTGTGACATTACCCGCCAGTAGGAATTTTACGGGCCAGTAGCTTTTCTGCCCTGGACACAAACCCTGACCCTATCCCAACCCTGCGAGCCATGCCTGACGAGCCCTCACGGGACGCCTCTCCCGCCTCTGCCTCCACCGTGCTGCAGGTCGAGGCGTTGACGCTCTCGTTCGGCGGCGTGAAGGCGCTGACGAACGTGGGCTTCGGCGTGGCCGCGGGCTCGATCACCGCGGTGATCGGCCCCAATGGCGCGGGCAAGACATCGCTCTTCAACACCATATCGGGCTTCTACAAGCCCGCGCAGGGCCGCGTGCTGTTCGAGGGCGAGGACATCACCCGCCTGCCCGCACCCAAGCGGGCGGCGCTCGGGCTGGCGCGCAGCTTCCAGAACATTGCGCTCTTCCGCGGCATGACGGTGCTCGACAACATCAAGCTCGGCCGGCATGCACACCTGAAGACCAATGTGTTCGACGCCCTCTGCTACCTGGGCCGGGCGCGGCGCGAAGAGGCCGAGCTGCGCCGCGACGTGGAAGAACGGATCATCGACTTCCTCGAGATCGACCACATCCGCCACGCCTCCGTGGCCGCCCTGCCCTACGGTTTGCAAAAGCGCGTGGAAATGGCGCGCGCACTGGCAATGCAGCCCAAGGTGCTGATGCTCGACGAGCCGGTGGCCGGCATGAACCGCGAAGAGACGGAAGACATGGCGCGCTTCATCCTCGACGTGCGTCGTGAGTGGGGCGTCACGGTGCTGATGGTCGAGCACGACATGGGCATGGTGATGGACCTGTCGGACCACGTGGTGGTGCTCAACTTCGGCCAGGTCATCGCGCAGGGCACGCCGGCGCAGGTGCAGGCCGACCCCGAAGTGATTCGCGCCTACCTGGGCGCGGGCGATGTCGGCGAGCTGCGGCGCAAGCTGCGCGGCGAGTCCATGGCGCAGGCGGCCGCATGATGGATTGGGCCTATCTCTTCGAAATCGCGCTCACGGGCATCGCGGGCGGCGGCCTCTATGCATTGGCCGCGCTGGCCTTCGTGCTGGTCTACAAGGCCACGCGCGTGGTCAACATCGCCATCGGCGAGATGCTGATGGTCGGCGCGTACCTGTTCTTTGCTTTCGCCGCGAGCTTCTCGCTGCCGATCTGGCTCGCGGTGCTGGGCTCGGTGATCGGCACAGGGCTGCTGGGCGCGGTGATCGAACGCACCATGATCCGGCCGCTCCTGGGCGAGCCGCCGATTTCGGTGTTCATGGTCACGGTCGGGCTCGCGTCCATCCTGGTGGGGCTGGTGGAGATCATCTGGACCGCCGACCAGCGCCGGCTGCCGGAGTTCCTGCCCAACGCACCGGTGATGATCGGCGACGCGTTCCTCGCCCCCAAGATTGCCTATGGCGCACTGATTGCCGTGGTGCTGATCGGGCTGGTGCTGCTGCTGTTCCGCTTCTGGCGCGGCGGCGTGGCGCTGCGGGCCACGGCGTCGGACCAGGCCGCGGCGTACTCGATGGGCATCAACGTACCCCGCGTGTTCTCGCTCGCATGGGTGACCTCGGCCATGATCGCCGCGGTGGCCGGCATCATCGTCGGCGCCATCGGCGGCATCTCTTCGTCGATGGGCGTGTTCGGGTTGTCGGTGCTGGTGGTGGTGATCGTAGGCGGGCTCGACAGCGTGCTGGGCGCGTTGGTCGGCGGCCTGTTCATCGGATTGGTGGAGGCGCTCGCGGGCTCGTATCTCGGCGGCGAATACAAGCTTCTGGCAACCTTCATCGTGCTGGTGCTCGTGCTGATGGTGCGGCCCTATGGGCTGTTCGGCACGCATGAGATCGAGAGGCTTTGAGATGGCGTCCTCTTGTGTTCGTGAGGCATGCTGTCCGGGGTGCGCACCCGCCGACGGGGTACCTTTCTCCGCGAATGTCCCCCGGCCTGCGGCCTCCTCCTTTATTTCGCTGCGCAAGGCACCCCATCGACGTGTGCGTCATACGCGCCGGTCGTTGATCAGCGTTGCACCACGAGCGCGCCCCAATGCACAGGGCATCGGGTGCTCCCCGCAGCGAACTAAAGGAGGAGCCGAAGGCGGGGGACATTCGCGGAGGGGAGTACCCGGTGGCCTTTGCACGCGCCCCGAGCAGCAACGCAAAAAACACAAGCAGAGGGAAAACCGATGCGCATAGGCACCCTCAAGCAAAGCTACACAGCCGATGCGGCGCTGTTCGACTCACGCACCCAGAAGGCATGGCTGGCAATCGGCGCAGCCCTGCTGGTGCTGTTCCCGTTCATGGCCAGTGACTACTGGCTCTATCTCGCCTGCCTTGTCGCAATCAACGTGGCCAGCGCCACGGGCCTCAACATCCTCACCGGCTACACCGGGCTGGTGAGCCTGGGCCAGGCGGCGTTCATGGGCCTGGGCGCCTACACCGTCGCCATCATGCAGACCCGGCTGGGCACGCCCTTCGTGCTGAACATCGTCGCAGGCGGCATCGTCGCCATGCTCGGCGGGCTGGTCGTCGGCCTTCCCTCGCTGCGGGTGAAGGGCCTGTACCTGGCCATCGCAACCATTGCCGCGTCATTCATTGCGCACTTTTTGTTCGCCAACCTCAAGCTCACGGGCGGAACCTCGGGCCTCTCGCTGCCGCCGGCGCAGTTCTTCGGGCTGCCGCTGGACACGTCGTTCCGCCTCTACTGGGTGATCGTGCCCGTAATGGTGCTCATGGTGCTGGGCGCCGCCAATCTGTTTCGCACCCGCGTGGGCCGTGCCTTCATTGCCATCCGCGACCGCGACATCTCGGCCGAGGTGCTCGGCATTCCGCTGTTGCGATACAAGCTGCTGTCGTTCGGTCTCTCGTCGTTCTATGCCGGCGTGGCCGGCGGGCTGTGGGCCTACTTCTTCCGCGTGGTCACGCCCGAGAGCTTTCCGCTCCTGATGTCGATCTTCTTCCTGGCCGCCATCATCGTCGGCGGCATGGGCACGATCCTTGGTGGGATCTTCGGCGCGGTGTTCATGACCATGGTGCCCGAACTGCTCAAGCTGGTGGTCGACCTGCTGCCGGGCGGTGTCGAGATGACCGTGTTTCTCTCACCCGTGCGCACCGTCGTGTTCGGGTTGCTCATCGTCGGATTTCTGGTGTTCGAGCCGCATGGGCTCGCAGAAGTGTGGCGGCGCATCCGCCGCTTCTTTCATCTATGGCCCTTCCGTAACTAGACCGCAGGAGACACGCATGCCCAAGACACCGAAGCTTTTCCAGCACCGCCGCGCATTGCTGATTGCCGCCGGCCTCGCAGCCGCCGTTCCATTTGCTGCCAGCGCGCAGGGTAACGAAGACATCGTCATCGGCGGCTCGATTCCGATGACCGGCGTGTTCGCCTTCGCGGGCGTCGGCATCAATGCCGGCATTGCCGACTACGTGAAGATCGTCAACGACGCGGGCGGCATCAAGGGCCGCAAGCTGCGCTACGTGCCCGAAGACACGGGCTACAAGGTCGACGTGTCGGTGGCGGCCTTCAAGAAGATCACGAGCCAGAACAAAGTCAACCTGTATTACGGCGACTCGACCGGCTTCTCCAAGACCATCAACCCCGAGCTCGACCGCAACGGCCAGATCCTGATGGCCGGCGCATCGTTTGCAACCGAGCTGAACGACTCCGCCAAGTACCCCAACCAGTTCCTGGTCGGGCCCGACTACACCGAACAGTTCGGCATCCTGCTGCGCCACATCGCCAAGGAGAAGCCGGGTGCCAAGGTGGCCTTCGTGTACTCCGACTCCGAGTTTGGCCGCGACCCGATCGAGGCCAGCGAGGCGGCCGCCAAGAAGCTGGGCCTCACCGTGCCGGTCAAGCTCATGACACCGCCGGGCAGCGTCGACGTGTCGACCGAAGTCATCAAGCTGCGCCGGGCCGCGCCTGACTACACCATCTTCCACGGCTACATCCTCGCGCCGATTCCCGAGTTCATCCAGCAGGGCAAGCAGATGGGCATGACCAGCAAATGGATGGGCACTTTCTGGACGATGGACAGCTCGACGGTCATGAAGATGGGCGAAGGCGCCGACGGCTTCATGGGCGTGATGCCCTACCGCTACTACTACGACACCTCGGCCAAGGCGCCGATGCTCGACAAGATCCGTGCGCTGCGCCCCGAGTACCAGAGCACGGCCTACACGCAGGGCTTTCTCACCGCAATGCTGTTCACCGAGGCGGCCAAGCGCACGCTGGATGCGGGCAAGCCGCTGGACGGCAAGAACCTGAAGGCCTCGCTCAACACCATCAAGAACTTCGACACCGGCGGCATCGTCGGCACGCCAATCACCATCAAGGGCAACTCGATTCCGGTGGGCCGCGTCTACAAGGCCGACATGAAGGCGCAGAAGATGGTGGCGGCCTCGGACTGGATCTCGCTGAACTGAACCATGAACCTGTCCGCGGCTGCGCCCGCCTTCGAAAGGGCTGACCTTGTCTTGGAGGTCAACAACATCGAGGTGGTCTACAACAAGGTCGTGCAGGTGCTGCGCGGACTGTCGCTCGCCGTGCCGCGTGGACAGATCGTGGCGCTGCTGGGCAGCAACGGCGCAGGAAAGTCGACCACGCTGAAAGCGGTGTCTGGGCTGCTGGCGCTGGAGGACGGCGAGGTCGAGGCGGGCCGCATCGTGTTCGACGGTGCACCCACCGCACAGCTGGCGCCGCAGCAACTCGTGCGGCGGGGGCTCAGCCATGTGATGGAAGGCCGGCGCATCTTCGAGGACCTCACCGTCGAGGAGAACCTCGTGGCCGCAACCTATGCGCTGACAGGCCGCGCAGGCACCGCAACCCCGCGCAACTTCGACGATGTGTACGCCTATTTCCCCCGCCTGCACGAACGCCGCAAGGGCCTGGCAGGCTACCTTTCCGGCGGCGAGCAGCAGATGCTGGCCATCGGCCGCGCGCTCGTCGCGCAACCGAAGCTCATCCTGCTCGACGAGCCCTCGCTCGGCCTCTCGCCCAAGCTGGTGGAGGACATCTTCACGATCATCGCGCGCATCAATGCGGAGCGCGGCACCTCGATGCTGCTGGTCGAGCAGAACGCGAGCGTGGCGCTGGCCATTGCGCACACGGGCTACATCATGGAAAGCGGCAAGGTGGTGATCGACGGCAGCGCCGAGCGTCTGGCTGCCGACCCCGATGTGCGCGAGTTCTACCTGGGCGTGGGCGGCGGCGGCGAGTCGCGCAGCTTCCGCGCGCTGAAGCACTACAAGCGCCGCAAGCGCTGGCTCTCATGACCGATGCTGCGCTTCCCTCGCTCACCCTGCCGCAGATGCTGCGCGAGCAGGCGCGGCTGCGGCCCCATCGCATCGCAATCCGCCAAAAGGACTTCGGCATCTGGCATCCGCTGGACTGGCGCGGCTACCTGCGGCGCGCCACGCACTTCGGCCTTGGGCTGCATGCGATGGACCTTGCGCCGGGCGGCCACCTTGGCGTGATCTCGGAGAACCGGGTCGAATGGCTCATCGCGCAGATGGGCGCGGGGCTGACCGGTGCCGTCACCGTCGGCGTGTACCCGACCAGCCCGAGCAACGAGGTGGCCTACGTGGTCGCGCATGCAGACATCGAAGTGATCGTCTGCGAGGACCAGGAGCAGACCGACAAGGTGCTGCACGCCATCGACCAGTTGCCGCGCCTGCGCAGGATCGTGGTGATCGAGACCAAGGGCCTGGCGAGCTACCCGCCCGAGGTGCGCGCGCTTGTCTCGACCTTCGCGGAAGTCGAGCAGGCCGGCGCGGAGGCCGAGGCGCGCGACGGCACCGCACTCGTCGACGCCGCGCTCGAGCGCCAGACGCTGGCCGACATCGGCTTGATGATCTACACCTCGGGCTCCACCGGCAAGCCCAAGGGCGCGATGATCTCGTACCGCAACATACGCGGCGTGGTGCCCGGCATCGTCGAGCGGCTGGCGCTGGACGGCGACACCACGCACCTGTCGTACCTGCCGCTGTGCCACGTGGCCGAGCAGATGCTCACGGCCTTTGTGCCGCTGTACCTGGGCTCGCAGGTGAACTTCGGCGAATCGATCCGCACCGTGCAGGAAGACCTGCGCGAAGTCGCGCCCACCATGTTCCTGGGCGTGCCGCGCATCTGGGAAAAGCTGCACGCCGGCATCAGCATCAAGATGCAGGAGGCCGGCCGGCTGCAGCGTGCGCTGTTCAACCGTGCGATTGCCGCCTGCGCGCCGCTGGCCGAAAAGCCGCGCAACACATGGACCGTGGCCGAGCGCGGCCGCTTCGCACTGCACTACTGGACGGTGCTGCGCGCGCTGCAGAACTTCATCGGCCTGCGGCGCGCGCGCATTGCGCTCACCGGCGCGGCGCCGATTCCGCCCGACGTGGTGCGCTTCTTTCGCACGCTGGGCGTGCCGCTGGTGGAGGTGTACGGGCTCACCGAATCGACCGGCATGATCGCGGGCCATCGCCGCGATGCCGTGAAAGTCGGCACCGTCGGCGTGCCCACGCTGGGCACCGAACACCGCATCGGCGAAGCGGGTGAGCTGCTGGTGCGCGGCGACATGGTGTTCGAGGGCTACTACAAGAACCCTGAGGCCACCGCCGCGTCCATACGCGACGGCTGGCTGTACACGGGCGACGTGGTGCGGCAAGAAGACGGCCAACTGCGCATCGTCGACCGGCTCAAGGACATCATGATCACGGCCGGCGGCAAGAACCTCACGCCCTCGGAAATCGAGAACACCATGAAGGGCAGCCCTTTCATCAAGGAATGCATCGTGGTGGCGGACGGACGCAAGTTCGTCGGCGCGCTGCTGCAGATCGACTACGAAACGGTGGGCAAGTGGGCCGAGGCGGAGCGCATTCCGTTCACGCATTTCCGCTCGCTGGTCGAAGAGCCGCGCGTGCGCGCGCTCATCGAATCGGAAGTTTCACGCGGCAACGACAAGCTCGCGCAGGTGTCGCAGATCCGGCGTTTTCACCTGCTCACAAAAGAGTTGGACCACGACGACGGCGAAGTCACCGCAACCATGAAGGTGCGGCGCTCCAGCATCTACAAGGCTTACGCGGAAGAAATCGAGGCGCTGTACCGCGCCTGATCGGTGCGGGGGCGGCTTACTCGCCGCGAGCAGGCCGGGCCCGCACGTCGGTCACGTCGCCGGCCGGACGCAGCGACAGCGGGCTGCGCACCGATTCGCCGCGCGCGCGCGCATTGGCCACGTCCGCGGCGTTGGGTTCGGCCGGCTTTGCCGCATTGCGAAAACGCTCAAAGCCCGAGCGCGGGTCGAAGCGCCCGCCCATCGAGGCCATCCAGGGCGTCACGGGCTTGCCCGTGATCCGGCCCCAGGCGTAGCGCACGCCCCACACAGCGGCCAACAGCGTGACCGCCACCGCCAGGCTGGCCGCGAAAACCAACCCCAGGAGCAGAAGAATGACGCGAAAAATGAAGTTCATCATCCGACTTTAGGCCGCAACGGCCTCCGATGGTTCCCCGGCCTTCGTAAACGAAAAATGGCCAGGGTTCCGGATCGGGTCGGTGTTGACTTCGATCGTGTCCTTCGGCCCGAAGCTGCCGTCGAGCAGCAGCTTCGAGAGCGGGTTCTCGATGCGCTGCTGGATGGCGCGCTTCAGCGGCCGGGCGCCGAACACCGGGTCGAAGCCGACCTTGGCAATTTCGGCCAGCGCCGCGGGCGACACCTCGAGCGCCAGGTCCATCTTGGCGAGCCGCGCCTGCAGCACCTTGAGCTGGATCGCGGCAATCGATTCGATGTTCTTCGCGTCGAGCGCGTGGAACACGACCGTCTCGTCGATGCGGTTCAGGAACTCGGGGCGGAAGTGGTTCCGCAGCTCGCCCCACACCGCTTCCTTGATGTCTTCGGCCGGCTGCCCCACCATCGACTGGATGATGGGCGAGCCGATGTTGCTCGTCATCACGATCACGGTGTTCTTGAAGTCCACCGTGCGGCCCTGGCCGTCGGTCAGGCGGCCGTCGTCGAGCACCTGCAGCAGCACGTTGAACACATCGGGGTGCGCCTTCTCGACCTCGTCGAGCAGCACCACGCTGTAGGGCTTGCGGCGCACGGCCTCGGTGAGGTAGCCGCCCTCTTCATAGCCCACGTAGCCCGGCGGCGCGCCGATGAGGCGGGCCACCGAATGCTTCTCCATGAACTCGCTCATGTCGATGCGGATCAGGTGGTCTTCGCTGTCGAACAGGAAGCCCGCGAGCGCCTTGCACAGCTCGGTCTTGCCCACGCCCGTGGGGCCGAGGAACAGGAACGAGCCGGTCGGGCGGTTCGGATCCGAAAGGCCCGAGCGCGAGCGGCGGATGGCGTTGGCGACCGCACCGATGGCCTCGTCCTGCCCCACGACGCGTTCGTGCAGCTTGTCTTCCATCACGAGCAGCTTGTCGCGTTCGCCCTGCATCAGCTTGGCAACCGGAATGCCGGTGGCGCGCGCCACGACCTCGGCAATTTCTTCCGATCCCACCTGGGTGCGCAGCAGCGTGGGCGCGCTCGACTTGCCCTTGTTCGCTTCGCTTTCCTCGGCTTCGTGCAGGCGCTTTTCCAGCGCCGGCAGCTGGCCGTACTGCAGCTCGGCGAGCTTGTTGAAGTCGCCCTTGCGCTTCCACTCTTCGATTTCGAACTTGATCTTGTCGATGTCTTCGCGGATCTTCGCGCTGCCTTGCGCCTGCGCCTTCTCGGCCTGCCAGATCTCGTCGTAGTCGGCGATCTCCTTCTGCAGGCGCGCAATCTCGTCCTCGATCAGGCCGAAGCGCTTCTGCGAGGCCTCGTCCTTTTCGCGGCGCACGGCTTCACGCTCGATCTGCAGCTGGATCAGGCGGCGGTCGAGCCGGTCCATCACCTCGGGCTTGGAGTCCATCTCGATCTTGATCTTGGCCGCGGCCTCGTCGATCAGGTCGATGGCCTTGTCGGGCAGGAAGCGGTCGGTGATGTAGCGGTCGCTCAGCTCCGCAGCGGCCACGATGGCCGGGTCTGTGATCTGCACGCCGTGGTGCACTTCGTACTTTTCCTGCAGGCCGCGCAGGATGGCGATGGTGGCCTCGACGCTCGGCTCGCCCACGATGATCTTCTGGAAGCGGCGCTCCAGCGCGGCGTCCTTCTCGATGTACTTGCGGTATTCGTCGAGGGTGGTGGCGCCCACGCAATGCAGCTCGCCGCGCGCGAGCGCCGGCTTGAGCATGTTGCCGGCGTCCATGGCGCCCTCGGCCTTGCCGGCGCCGACCATGGTGTGCAGTTCGTCGATGAAGACGATGGTCTGGCCTTCGTCCTTCGCGAGTTCGTTCAGCACGGTCTTCAGCCGCTCTTCGAACTCGCCGCGGAACTTGGCACCAGCCAGCAGCGCGGCCATGTCCAGCGACAGCACCCGCTTGCCCTTGAGCGACTCGGGCACCTCGCCCGCGACGATGCGCTGCGCCAAGCCTTCGACGATGGCGGTCTTGCCGACGCCGGGCTCACCGATGAGCACGGGGTTGTTCTTGGTGCGGCGCTGCAATACCTGAATGGCACGGCGGATTTCCTCGTCGCGGCCGATGACCGGATCGAGCTTGCCCAGGCGGGCACGCTCTGTCAGGTCGAGGCAATATTTCTTGAGGGCTTCGCGCTGGCCTTCGGCATCGGCGCTATTCACGCCTTGCCCGCCGCGCACGGCGTCAATGGCCGATTCGAGCGACTTGCGGCTGAGGCCGTTCTCCTTGGCGATCCGGCCGATGTCGGACTTGCTGTCGGCCACGGCCAGCAGGAAGAGTTCGCCCGCAATGAACTGGTCGTTGCGCTTGATGGCCTCTTTCTCGGTGGCTTGCAGCAGCTTGCCGAGCTCGGGACCGACTTGCACGATGTCGTGGCCCTGCACCTGCGGCAGCTTCTTGATGGCCGCCTCGGCCGCGTTTGCAAGGCCCTGCACGTTGACGCCGGCGCGTTCCAGCAAGGCGCGCGGGCCGTCCTCCTGGCGCAGCATGGCGACCAGCAGGTGGGCCGGTTCGATATAGGCGTTGTCGTTGCCGAGCGCGAGCGTCTGGGCGTCGCTCAGCGCTTCCTGGAACTTGGTGGTGAGTTTGTCTTGTCGCATGGTGGTATTCCTGCACTCAAAATAGGACTGTTCGGGCGCGATTCAAGATGTCCGGCGCATCGGGCACGGCTATTGCACTGTGCCTCGTCATTTTTCGAATGGAGTCGATCATGGTTTTTTCAATGCAGCAGCGCCCTCATCCGGTTCGCCGGGCGCTCGGCGTCGGCCTCTTTGTAGCGGCCCTGGGCCTCGCAGGCGTTGCGCAGGCGCAAGGCACGCCTGTCCGCATCCTGGTCGGCTTTCCGGCCGGCGCGGGCACGGATGCCATTGCACGTACGCTGGGAGAAAAACTCAAGGACGTGCTGGGCGTGCCGGTGGTGGTCGAAAACCGCGCCGGTGCGGGCGGGCAGATCGCGGCCCAGGCACTCAAGGCTGCCCCGGCCGACGGCCATACGCTGTTCCTCTCGCATGACCATTCGATCTCCATCTTGCCGCAGGTGGTGAAGAACCCCGGCTTCAACCCCGCCACCGACTTCGTGCCCGTGGCCGGCTTCGCCACTTTCGCCAACGTGCTCGCCGTGTCGGGCGGCACGCCGGCCAAGAGCATCGATGAATACGTGAAGTGGGTTCGCACCCAGCGCGGCGGCAAAGAGACCATCGGCATTCCGGCGCCTGCGTCGATTCCCGAGTTCCTGGTGAAGATGATCTCGGAAAAATACAAGATCGACGTGCAGCCCGCACCCTACCGCGGCAGCGCGCCAATGACGGCAGATATGCTGGGCAATCAGATCACCGCGGGCATTGCCTCGGTGCCGGACTTCATCGAGAACCACAAGGCGGGCAAGGTGCGCATCGTCGCCTCCATCGGCGCCAAGCGGCAGGCCGTGCTGCCGAACGTGCCGACCTTCACCGAGCTGGGCTTCTCCAACCTGGAAGACTTGCCCTACTACGGCATCTTCGCGCCCGTGGGTACGCCGCAGCCGGTCATCGACAAATACGGCGAGGCGCTGCAGAAGGTGCTGGCCATGCCCGACGTGAAGCAGAAGCTGACGACGATGGGGCTCACCGTGGCGTATGAGCCGCAAGGGCAGTTTGCCGGCCGCGTGCGCAGCTATACGCAGACGTGGGAGCGCATCATCCAGTCGAGCGGTTTCAAGCCCCTCTGACCGCTCTTGCCCCCTCTCCCTCTGGGAGAGGGTTGGGGTGAGGGCATGTGCCGCCGATGAGGCGCGGTGCTCAGCGAGGGCTGCTGCCCTCACCCTGCCCTCTCCCAGAGGGAGAGGGAAAAGACATCAAGCGTTGTTGGCGGTAATGCCCCAACGCGCCAATGCCGCGTCATCGCTCACCCGCGCATCCACCCAACGGGCGCCCTCAGGCGTCTGTTCCTTCTTCCAGAACGGCGCCTGCGTCTTCAGATAGTCCATCAGGAACTCGCAGGCCTCGAAGCTCTGGCCGCGGTGGGCCGACACCACCGCCACCATCATGATCTGGTCGAGCGGCTGCAGCAGGCCCACGCGATGGATCACGCGTGCACCCAAAATATCGAAACGCTTGTGCGCCTCGTCGATCATGGCCTCGATGGCTTTCTCGGTCATGCCGGGGTAGTGCTCGAGTTCCATCGAGGCGATGGCGCTGCCGTCGTTGCGGTCTCTTACCGTGCCGACAAAGCTGCACACTGCGCCCACGCGTTTGTCGCCGGCACGCAACGCGGCGACCTCCTGTCCCAGGTCGAAATCGGCTGTCTGGATCGAAACGCGTGCATCGCTCATGCCGGGATTGTGGCACCGCGCTAGACTTCGGCAATGCCTTGCCACGCCACGCTCTTCACAGTGCTTTCGCACTTGGGAAGCAGCCGCGCGCGCCAAAGCAGCAAAGCCAAAAAACCAAAGCTCGTCTGACCGGAGCTGCGGTTCCGTCGTCGGATGAGCGACGGAACCTGCAAAGGCCTTGGCCCCGATTTGGGTTGCGCGCGCATCGAACGACGGTTCTTTCCATCGGTCGATTCCTCAAAGGAAGCTCGCGTGTCGCAATCATCAAACCCCTCCGCCAATCCTGATTTCTCGGGCCTCTGGATTCCTCTTGTCACGCCGTTTCGCGGCGGCGCCGTCGACCATGCCGCGCTGTCGGCGTTGGTACGCCGGCTCGCCGACGATGGCGTGGCCGGCTTCGTGGTCTGCGCCTCGACGGGCGAAGCCGCCGCGCTCGATGAAACGGAACAGCTGGCCGCGCTCGACACCGTGCAAGCCGCCGCCGGCGGGCTGCCGATCATCATGGGCCTCTCGGGGTACCACCTGGGCAAGACGACGGCCTGGGTACGGCGGCTCGCCGAACGCCCCCTGGCGGGGCTGCAGGTGCCCGCGCCGCACTACATCCGGCCGTCGCAGGCCGGTCTGCTCGAATGGTTCCGCGCCATTGCCGACGCCAGCGCCGCGCCGGTGCTGGTCTACGACATTCCCTACCGCACCGGCGCGACCATTGCGCGCGAAACACTGCTGACCCTCGCCGAGCACCCACGCATTCGAGGCATCAAGGACTGCGGCGGCGACATGGCCAAGACGCGCGCCGTGATTGCGGACGGCAGGCTGCAGGTGCTGTCCGGCGAAGACCACCAGATCTTCAGTACGGTGGCCGAAGGCGGCGTGGGCGCCATCGCGGCGAGCGGGCATGTGCAGACGCGGCGCTTTGTGCAACTGCTGCGCCTCTTGGCCGACAACCGGCTTGCGGAAGCGCGCGCCGAGTGGCAGCTGCTGCAGCCGTTGATAGAGATGTTGTTTGCCGAACCGAACCCGGCGCCGCTCAAGGCGCTGCTGGCGCATGACGGATCGATGAGCGATGAATTGCGCTCGCCGATGACTCGCGCATCCGATGCGTTGCGCGACCGGTTGGTAGAACTCGACGCCCGGCTCAGCCGCCCGTAACGGGCGGGAAGAAGGCGACCTCGGCGCCCTCGCGCAGCGCGGCCGCCTCGTCGCTCATGACCTGATCGAGCGCCATGCGCACGGCCTTGCCGCGTGCAAGTGCCGTGGCGTACGCCCCGCCGCGTGCAATGAGTTCGTCGCGCAAGGCGGCCAGCGTGCCGGCGCCGGTTTCCACGGTTTCGCCGCTGGTGGCGAGCGCCTCGCGCACGGAGGCGAAATAACGGATCTGGACCTTCATGGATGTGCGGTTCAGGCCAGCAGCGAGGCCAAGGGGATGAATTTCACCGTGTCGCCAGCCTTGATGGTCTGGCCCGGCGGGTTGTCGATGACGCCGTCGCCCCAGACCATCGACGTCAGCACGCCCGAGCTCTGGTTGGCGAACAGGTCGAGCCCGCCGGCCGCGTTGCGCCGCGCGCGCAGGAACTCGCGGCGCTTGTCGGCGCGCGGCCAGTCGAAGTCGGCACGCATCGGCACGGGCTCGGGCGCCACGCGCGTGGCGCCCTGCAGCGTCAGCAGGAAGGGCCGCACGAGCAGCAGAAAGGTCAGGAAGCTGGAGACGGGGTTGCCGGGCAACCCGGTCACGTGGCAGCGGCCCTTTGCGTCGCCTCCCGCCCTGGGGATCGATCCGTAGGCGAAAGGCTTGCCGGGCTTCATCGAGAGCGACCACAGCTGCAATTCGCCAAGCGCCTGCATCGCGGCCTTGATGTGGTCTTCTTCTCCCACGGACACGCCGCCAGTGGTGATGATCAGATCGCTGCCCTCGGCAGCGCCGCGCAGCGCCTCGATGGTGGCTTCGCGCTTGTCGGGCACGATGCCCAAGTCGTTCACCTCGCAGCCCAGCCGATGCAGCAAGGCGCGCATGAAAAAGCGGTTGGAGTTGTAGATCGCGCCGGGCTTCATGGCCTCGGGCGCGACTTCACCGGGCATCACCAGTTCATCGCCGGTGGACAGCAGCGCCACACGCGGCCGCCGCGCCACCTGGAGCCGGTCGAAGCCGATGCTCGCGGCAAGCCCCAGTGCCGCGGGCGTCAGGCGCTCGCCCTTGCGCAGCACGACGTCGCCGGAGGCCACGTCTTCGCCAGCGCGGCGAATCCATTGGCCGGCGGTGGGAGCCACCTGGATGCGCACCGCGCCAAGCCCGCCTTCCTGCGGCACGGCCTGCGTGTCTTCCTGCATGACGACCGCATCCGCGCCTTCGGGAATCTGCGCGCCCGTGAAGATGCGCGCCGCCGTGCCGGCCGCCATCGGCGTGCCCACGGTTCCGGCGGGAATGCGCTGCGCGACCTGGAGCAAGGCGCCAGGCGCGGCGCAGTCGGCCACGCGCACCGCGTAGCCGTCCATCGAACTGTTGTCCCGGGGCGGCACGGTGAGCGCGGAGACCATGTCTTGCGCCAGCACCCGGCCGTCCGCGTCGAAGGTGGCAACGCTTTCGGCGGGCAGCTTCGGTTGCGCTTTTTCGAGCAGACTTGCCAACGCATCGTCGAGCGCCATCAGCGGCGGGCGCGAGGGAGGAGCGGTGTCAGCCATGATGTTCGGGGTTGTATTCGAAGCGGCTTCCGCTGTCGATCAGCCACTGCGCGATGCCCTCGATGTCGTCGAGGTCGAACATGGGGAGGTTGGTAGGCGCCGGCAATCCTTCGGGCGCGTTGGTGGCAATGGCGGTCACGAAGGCATCGTCGATGTACTTCGAAGGCCGAGGCGCCTGGCCTGCTTCGGGCGCGCGCCACACTTCGATCTTCAGCAGGTCGCTGTGCTTGAAGCCCTCGACCAGCACCCAGTCGACACCATCGTGAAGCTCCGCAATGAGGTCGTGCACCGTCAGCTGCGCGGGCTGCTCGAATTCGCGGATCAGCGCAAGCCGCTTGTCCGATGCCACGACCACCTCGAAAGCACCCGCCTCGCGATGGCGGTAGGTGTCCTTGCCGGGATGGTCGATGTCGAACTTGTGATGCGCATGCTTGACCACCGACACGCGCTGCCCATGGAGCCTGAGCACCGGAATCAGGCGCTCGACCAGCGTGGTCTTGCCCGAACCCGAGTACCCGGAAAAGCCGATCACCTTCATGTCGAATTCCTGTGGCTGCTATCTAGGCAACAGTCGAATGCAAATGTGCAAATGCGGGGCGGCCATTTCGGCGTGCGGCGGCAGTCAATCGCAGTTCTGGGCGATGTAGGCCTTCACGGCTTCGACATCGGCCGGAAGCTTCACCACCCGCTTGGGCAGCGCCTCAATGCCTTCGAACCTGGCCGGCCGCGCGGGCTCGTGGCCGAGAGCCTCCACCAGCGTGGCGGCAAACTTGATGGGCAGCGCGGTCTCGAGCACCACCATCGGCACGCCGGGTGTGAGGTGTTCGCGAGCGGCCTTGAGGCCGTCGGCCGTGTGCGGATCGACCAGCGTGGCAAAGCGCTTCTCGGTGTCGCGAATGGTCGCAAGGCGGTCGGCATGCGTGCTGCGGCTGCTCTTGAAGCCGAAGCGTTCTGCCGCTTGCTCGAATGCGGGTTCGCCGCTCAGGTCGAAGCGGGCTTGGCTGCCCAGTTCGTCCACGAACAGCGAGCGCAGCCTGCCGGCATCGCGCCCCACCAGGTCGAACACGAAGCGCTCGAAATTGCTGGCCTTGCTGATGTCCATCGAAGGGCTTGAGGTTTCGTGCGTATCGGCCGCCGCGCGAACGCGGTAGATGCCGGTGCGGAAGAACTCGTCGAGCACGTCGTTCTCGTTGGTGGCCACCACCAGCGTGTGGATGGGCAGGCCCATCATGCGCGCCACGTGGCCCGCGCACACGTTGCCGAAGTTGCCTGACGGCACGGTGAAGCTCACCGGCTTGTCGTTGCCCGCCGTGGCCTGGAAGTAGCCGGCAAAGTAGTAGACGACCTGCGCGAGCAGGCGCGCCCAGTTGATCGAGTTGACCGTGCCGATGCGGTACTTGCGCTTGAAGCCCAGGTCGTTCGACACCGCCTTGACGATGTCCTGGCAGTCGTCGAACACGCCGGTGATGGCAATGTTGTGGATGTTCTCGTCCTGCAGGCTGAACATCTGCGCCTGCTGGAACGGGCTCATGCGGCCGTCCGGCGAGGTCATGAAGACGCGCACGCCCTTCTTGCCGCGCATGGCGTACTCGGCGGCGCTGCCGGTGTCGCCGCTGGTGGCGCCAAGAATGTTGAGCTCGGCGCCGCGGCGGGCCAGTTCGTATTCGAACAGGTTGCCCAGGAGCTGCATCGCCATGTCCTTGAAGGCAAGCGTCGGGCCGTTGGACAGGGCTTCGAGGTACACGCCGTCTTCGAGCTCACGCAGCGGCACGATTTCTTCGCTGCCGAACACTTCGGGCGTGTAGGTCTTCGCGCAGATGGCTTTCAGGTCGGCCGGCGGAATGTCGTCGATGTAGAGCGAGAGAATCTCGAACGCCAGCTCCGCATACGGCAGGTCGCGCCATTTCGCGAGCGTGGCGGTATCGACTTGCGGATAGTGCTCGGGCAGGTAAAGCCCACCATCCGGCGCGAGGCCTTCAAGCAGGATTTCGCAGAAACGCTTGCGGTCCGGGTGCCCGCGGGTGCTCAGGTAGTTCACGATGGTTCTCTTGTGCCGTCCTCAGGACAGCTCTTCCTTGCGGATGCGCACGATCGGCTGCAGCACCGTGGGCAAAGCCTGCAGTTCGGCGAGCACGTCGTTCACCGTGCCTTCGCGCGCGTCGTGCGTGAGGATGATCAGGTCGGTCTGGGTGGAACCTTCGCCGCCCACTTCGTCGGCTTCGCGCTGCAGCACCGCGTCGATGCTGATGCCGGCAGTGGCCAGCAGGCCCGTGACCTTGGCAAGCACGCCGGCCTGGTCGGCCACGCGCAGGCGCAGGTAGTAGCTCGTGACCACCTCGGTCATCGGCAGCACCTTCAGGTCGCTCATGGCGTCGGGGTGGAAGGCCAGGTGCGGCACGCGGTGCGCGGCGTCGGCCGTGTGCAGGCGCGTGATGTCGACCAGGTCGGCGATCACCGCGCTGGCGGTCGGCTCGCTGCCCGCGCCCTTGCCGTAATACAGCGTGGTGCCGACGGCGTCGCCGTGCACCACCACGGCGTTCATCGCGCCCTCCACGTTCGCAAGCAGCCGCTTCGACGGCACCAGCGAGGGATGCACGCGCAGCTCGACGCCCTGCGCCGTGCGCTTGGTGATGCCGAGCAGCTTGATGCGGTAGCCGAGCTGTTCGGCGTACTTGATGTCTTGCGCGGCCAGCTTGGTGATGCCTTCGATGTGCGCCTTGTCGAACTGCACCGGAATGCCGAACGCGATGGCGCTCATCAGCGTGACCTTGTGGCCGGCGTCGACGCCCTCGATGTCGAAGGTCGGATCGGCCTCGGCATAGCCCAGGCGCTGCGCCTCCTTGAGCACGGTGGCGAAATCCAGCCCCTTGTCGCGCATCTCCGAAAGGATGAAATTGGTGGTGCCGTTGATGATGCCGGCCAGCCACTGGATGCTGTTGGCCGTGAGGCCTTCGCGCAGCGCCTTGATGATCGGAATGCCGCCGGCCACCGCGGCCTCGAAAGCCACCATCACGCCCTTGGCGTGCGCGGCCGCGAAGATCTCGGTGCCGTGCACCGCGAGCAGCGCCTTGTTGGCCGTGACCACGTGCTTGCCGGCCGCAATGGCCTCGAGCACCAGCTGCTTCGCAATGCCGTAGCCGCCGATCAGTTCGATGACGATGTCGATGTCCGGATTGGCAATGACGTCGCGCGCATCGGAGACGACACGCACGCCCTCGCCCGCCACTTCGCGCGCACGCGCCTGGTCGAGGTCGGCCACCATCGTGATCTCGATGCCCCGGCCCGCACGTCGCTTGATTTCTTCCTGATTGCGCAGCAGCACCTTGAAGGTGCCGCTACCGACCGTGCCTGCACCGAGCAGGCCTACTTGAATGGGTTTCATTGGGGATTCGCGTTGAGGGTTCGTGTCAGTCGGTCTTGCTGCGCAGACGGTACAGCTCCAGGAATCTGGCGATGCGGTGAATCGCTTCGCGCAGGTCGTCCTCGTGAGGCAGGAACACGATGCGGAAGTGGTCCGGCGTGGCCCAGTTGAAGCCCGTGCCCTGCACCAGCATGACCTTGGTTTCTCTCAGCAGCTCAAGAAAGAACTGCCGGTCGTCCTCGATGGGATAGATCTTCGGATCGAGCTTGGGAAACATGTAGAGCGCAGCGCTGGGCTTGACGCAGCTCACGCCCGGAATGGCCGTGATCAGCTCGTAGGCCAGGTCGCGCTGGCGCCGCAGGCGGCCGCCGTCGCCCACCAGGTCGTTGATGCTCTGGTAGCCGCCAAGGGCAGTCTGAATGGCCCACTGGCCGGGCACGTTGGCGCAAAGACGCATGTTCGAGAGCATGTTCAGGCCCTCGATGTAGTCCTGCGCGCGCTTCTTGTCGCCCGAAACCACGAGCCAGCCTGCGCGATAGCCGCACGAACGGTAGCTCTTGGAAAGCGAATTGAAGGTGAGCGTGAGCACGTCGGTCGAAAGGCTCGCGATGGCGGTGTGCTTGACGTTGTCGTACAGCACCTTGTCGTAGACCTCGTCCGCGAAGATCACCAGGTCGTGTTCGCGCGCAATGGCCACGATGCTCTTGAGCAATTCGTCGGAATAGAGCGCACCCGTGGGGTTGTTGGGGTTGATGACCACGATGCCCTTGGTGCGGGGCGTGATCTTGGCGCGGATGTCGTCCAGGTCGGGCATCCATCCGTTGGCCTCGTCGCACAGGTAGTGCACCGGCGTGCCGCCCGAAAGGCTCGATGCGGCCGTCCACAGGGGGTAGTCGGGCGCCGGAAGCAGCATTTCGTCGCCGTCGTTCAGCAGCGCGTTGGTGGCCATGGCGATCAGTTCGCTCGCGCCGTTGCCCAGGTAGATGTCGTCGAGCGTGACGCCGGCAATGCCCTGCTTCTGCGTTTCGTGCATCACGGCCTTGCGCGCCGCGAAGATGCCCTTGCTGTCCGAATAGCCCGCCGAGGCCGGCAGGTTGCGGATCATGTCCTGCTGCACTTCCTCGGGCGCATCGAAACCGAACACGGCGAGGTTGCCGATGTTGAGCTTGATGATTTTCTGGCCCTCTTCCTCCATCTGCTTCGCGGCGTCCATGATGGGGCCGCGGATGTCGTAGAGCACATTGGCCAGCTTGGCCGATTTCTTGAACTGCTTCAAAGGGCCCTCCCGGGCGCGGGTTACTCGATGTCGAAAGGCCCTTGGAGGCCTCGTGTCACTGGGGAAAACCTATAATTTGACCACAGTTCCCAGTGCCCCGATGAAGCTCCAGCCCGACAAATCCGACGCCCAGTCCCTTACCGCTCACGGCCCCGGGTGGGTTGCGATCAACAACGAGAAGGTCGAGGGCAGCGTGGTGGTCGGCTCCCGGGGCGAGCGCTTCGAATGGAATTGCACCCGCTTCGACCAGCTGGGGCCCGAGCATTTCGCCCAACTGGCCTCGCTTGGCGCGGAATTGATCATTTTTGGAAGCGGATCGCGCATCCGTTTTCCACAGGCCGCCTGGCTGCAGCCGCTCATGGCCAGGCGCACCGGCGTGGAGACCATGGACACCCCTGCCGCCTGCCGTACCTACAACATCCTGGCCGGCGAAGGCCGCCATGTGATTGCCGCCCTGCTGGTCGAACCGCCCCAGGATGGCTGAGGGGGCGCTTTTCGGGGTAAAATACCGGGTTGCGAACAGGCCAGCTGCCCTCAGTTAGCAACGACCAATCCTCCATTCATCGGGTCTGCCCGAAAGAGCTCGATTCAATGGAAACCAACGGAGAAAACAAGTTTCATGGCGATCGTTGTCAACAAACCCATTCCTGAATTCGACGCCAACGCCACGGGCGGCTTGAAAGTCTCGAATACCTCGCATCTCGGCCACGTGCTGGTCATGTATTTTTACCCGAAAGATAACACTCCGGGTTGCACGACCGAAGCCATGCAGTTCCGCGACCGCTACAAGGACTTCGAAAAAGCCGGCGCCACCGTGTTCGGCGTGTCCCGCGACAACATGAAGTCGCACGACGAGTTCAAGGCCAAGCTCGAACTCCCGTTCGAACTCATCGCCGACACCGAAGAAAAAATGTGCCACATGTTCGGCGTGGTCAAGAACAAGATCATGTACGGCAAGAAGGTCAAAGGCATCGAGCGCAGCACCTTCCTCATCGGCGCCGACGGCATCCTGAAGGCCGAATGGCGCGGCCTCAAGGTCCCCGGCCATGTCGACGACGTGCTCAAGGCCGTCAAGGCCCTCAAGAAGGCTGCCTGACAGTTACAAGAAGCGCCTTCTGTGCGCTTTTGCTTCGCTTCGTGGGGAATGCCCAACGAACGGTGCAAAGAGCACGAGACGCGTCACGGCCGGTGTGCATAATGGCCTCATGCCGTTGAGCTCCACGACCGCATCCCCCGAACAAAGCCGCCTTGGTCTACAGGCGGCTTTTTCGTTTTCTGGTTTCCAACTCCTGCGAGCGACCTGACACATGCCATTGCCTCCCGCCCCCACGAAACGCGCCGCATTGCTCTCGCCGGATGCGCACGATGCACCCGCCCGCTCCTCGCACAAGGGATCGCGCCGCTCAGGCGAATCGCGCGCCGACTCGGCCTCGACGAGCGGCTCCCAGCCCCTGGAATTGTTCGACCGCAATGCCGCGGAAGCGGTCGGCGGCAGCGCGGAGGCCGCCCCTGCGACGCGTGGCCGGTCGAAACCTGCCTCGTCCCGCAACCAGGAGCGGAACCAGGAACGCAACGAGGACCGAAACCGGGAGCACCGGCCCGCTGCCCGCGGCGAGCCTGAAGCACCACCGGCGGCCTATGTGCCGGCGCCGGCGCAAGTGGCGGTGCCGCAGGCCCCGGCCCGCACCAAGCGCGCCAAGTCCAATGGACCGGCCAAGCTGTTCGTGCTCGATACGAATGTGCTTCTGCACGATCCGATGTGCCTGTTCCGCTTCGAGGAACACGACATCTTCCTGCCGATGATCGTGCTCGAGGAACTGGACGGCCACAAGAAGGGCACCACGGAAGTGGCCCGCAACGGCCGCCAGACCAGCCGCACGCTCGACGCCCTGGCGGCAGCGCAAGACGCCGACATTGCCAAGGGCCTGAAACTCGACACCACGGGCCACCGCGAGGCCGGCGGCAAGCTGTTCTTCCAGACCGCGCCGCTCGACTATTCGCTGCCGGTCAGCCTGCCCCAGGGCAAGGCGGACAACCAGATCCTCGGCGTGGTCCAGGCTTTGCGCGACCAGTACGCCAAGGACCAGCCCGGCCGTCCCAAGCAAGAGGTGGTGCTGGTGTCGAAGGACATCAACATGCGCGTCAAGGCGCGCGCCCTCGGCCTGGCCGCCGACGACTACCAGAACGACAAGACGCTGGAGGACGGCGACCTGCTCTACGCGGGCTCGCTCGCGCTGCCGGCCGACTTCTGGACGCGCCAAAGCAAGACGGTCGAGAGCTGGCAAAGCGGCAGCAGCACCTTCTACCGGATCAGCGGCCCGCTGGTGCCCAACCTGTACATCAACCAGTTTGTGTACTTCGAGGCGCCGGGCGAGCCGAGCATGTATGCGCGCGTCACCGAAATCCGCGACAAGACCGCGGTGTTCAAGACGCTGAAGGACTACAGCTCGGGCAAGAACGCGGTGTGGGGCGTGAACACGCGCAACCGCGAGCAGAACTTCGCGATGAACCTGCTGATGGATCCAGAGGTCGATTTCGTCACCCTCACCGGCACGGCCGGCACCGGCAAGACGCTGATGGCGCTGGCGTCGGGCCTGACGCAGGTGCTCGACGACCGCCGCTACACCGAGATCATCATGACCCGCGCCACGGTGAGCGTGGGCGAGGACATCGGCTTCCTGCCTGGCACCGAGGAAGAAAAAATGGGCCCCTGGATGGGCGCGCTCGACGACAACCTCGAGTTCCTGGCCAAGGGCGATGGTGGCGGCGCCGGCGAATGGGGCCGCGCGGCCACCAACGAGCTGATCCGCAGCCGCATCAAGGTCAAGAGCATGAACTTCATGCGCGGCCGCACCTTCCTGAACAAGTACGTGATCATCGACGAAGCGCAGAACCTGACGCCCAAGCAGATGAAGACGCTGATCACCCGCGCTGGCCCTGGCACCAAGATCATCTGCATGGGCAACCTCGCGCAGATCGACACGCCGTACCTCACGGAAGGCTCCTCGGGCCTGACCTTCGCGGTCGACAAGTTCAAGGGCTGGCCGCACGGCGGGCACATCACGCTGGCGCGCGGCGAGCGTTCGCGGCTGGCCGACTTCGCGAGCGACGTGCTCTAGGCCGCCCTCCCGCGACTGCCGAGCAATCAAGGCCCGCGCATGCTCCCAGGAGCATGCGCGGGCTTTTTTTCGTCCGTGGTGACAGGCTCCTGACACGACGTTGTCAGGAGCCTGTCCGCACCATCGAGGCTCCTTCAACGCACAAACGAAAGAGAGCACTTCATGCAAAACGCCATCAGCTGGTTCGAGATTCCGGTCGCCGACATCGACCGTGCGCAAGCCTTCTACGAAACCGTTCTTGGCCGCACGCTGCGCCGCCAAGAGTTCGGCGGTGAAACGCTCGCCGTCTTTCCCTACGACAATCCGGCCACGGGCGGTGCCCTGCAGGCCGGTGCCAACGCCAGCGCACGCGCGGGCAGCGGCATCCGCATCTACCTCGATTGCATGCCGAGCATCGATGCCGTGCTTGCCCGCGTCGAGGCGGCCGGGGGCCAGATCGTGGCGCCCAAATCGGCGCTGCCCGAGGGTATGGGTTTCATTGCCCATCTGCGCGATACCGAGGGCAACGAAGTCGGGCTCCACGCCCTTGCCTGATCGACGAGCCGCAGCGCTTCGCAGCACGGCCCCAACAACATCAAGACATCATTCATGCAGGAGAAGAACCAGATGGAACCGGTCCGCCAGCACCATGGCGAATTTCAGGTCGCGGGCCTCACGGCCCGCACCAAGAACAGCGAAGAGAACGACGCTGCCACGGCCCGCATCGGCCCGTTGTGGAACCGCTTCTTCACCGAGGAGACCTACCGCTCGACGCCCCACCGCACGCAGGACGCCCGCATCTTCGGCGTGTACTCCGGCTATGAGTCCGACGCCCATGGCGCGTTCGACGTGACTGTGGGTGTGGCCGTTTCGGACGGAACAGGGGCAGTGGGCATCGAAGCCGGTGACTACCTCGTCTTTTCCGGCCAAGGTGAAATGCCGCACATGGTGATCGATACCTGGCAGCGCATCTGGCAGTATTTCGAGGCAAACCCCACAATCACGCGCCGCTACCGCAGCGATTTCGAAGCGTACGACGGGCCTGACAAAGTGGCGATCCACATCGGAATTTCATGAGCACCAAGAAGAGCTGGCGCGACAGGCTCGCCGGCTACCCGCACCTGCCGAACGTCAAGGAGATTCCTCCACCCCTGCGCAAGCGGCACGGCGAGGGCACCATTGCAACGCCCTCACCCCGCGAGGTCGAAGAGGCGATGCGGGAAATTCCGGAAGGCCGGCTCGCCACCGTCTTTGGCATTGGAGAGAACATTGCCGTGCGTCACCGTGCCACCATCGGCTGCACGGTGACGACCGCGATCTTTGCGCACATGGTCGCGCATGCGGCCACAGAAGCCGTGCAGGCGGAGGCCGAGACGCCTTACTGGCGCACGCTCAAGATCGGCGGCGAGCTCAACGCCAAATATCCGGGTGGCATCGAGGCGCAAATGACAAGGCTCGAGGCTGAAGGCCACACAGTCGTGCAGCGCGGCAAGCGCTACTTCGTCGAAGACTTCGCGAAGAAACTTGCCCGGACACACTGATGCGCCGCGCCGACCGCCTGTTCCAGCTCGTGCAGATCATCCGTGGCCGGCGGCTCACCACGGCCGCCTTCCTGGCGCAGCGCCTGGAAGTGTCGGAACGCACCGTGTACCGCGACGTCGCCGACCTTCAGCACCAGGGCGTGCCCATCGAAGGCGAAGCGGGCGTGGGCTACAGGCTTGGTGCGGGCTTCGAACTGCCGCCGCTGATGTTCAGCCAGGAAGAGGCGTCCGCCCTCGTGGCCGCGGCCCGGCTCGCGCAGAGCTGGGTCGATCCGGCGCTGGCGCGCAACATCGAAACGGGGCTGGGCAAGATTCTTTCGGTGCTGCCGGCGGCGGCACGCGTGTCGGCTGAGGCGCTGGCGCTCTATGCGCCCGCGCTGGGCTTGGATGACACCATCCGAGCCAGGCTGCAGATCTTGCGCGAGGCCGTCGAAGCGCACCAGAAGCTGCGCCTCAGCTATCGCGATGTATCGGGCGATGCCAGCGAGCGCACTGTGCGTCCGCTCGGCTGCTTCTACTGGGGCAAGGTCTGGACGCTTTCGACTTGGTGCGAGCTGCGCAGCGACTTTCGAGGTTTTCGCCTCGACCGCATGGATGCGGTCGATGTGCTGCCGGAGCGGTTTCGCGACGAAGCGGGCAAGACACTGGCCGACATGATGCGCCAACTGAAGGCGCGGGCTGCGGCCGAATGCAACGCTGCGGAAACAGCAGCGGCCACGCCAAGTCCGCAGCGTCAATAGTCGTCGCTGCTGCCGTAGCTGGCCAGATTCTCGAACTTGGTGAGCGGCTTCAGGAAAGCCAGCTTCACGGTGCCCGTGGGCCCGTTCCGGTGCTTGCTGATGATCACCTCGGCCACGCCCGGCTCCTTGCTGTTCTTGTCGTAGTAGTCGTCGCGGTAGATGAACATGATGATGTCCGCGTCCTGCTCGATGGCGCCGGATTCGCGCAAGTCGCTCATCATGGGGCGCTTGTCGGTACGGCTTTCAACGCCGCGGCTCAACTGCGACAGCGCGATCACCGGGCACTTGAGTTCCTTGGCGAGCATCTTCAGGCCGCGGGAGATTTCGCCCACCGCGGTCGCGCGGTTCTCGTCGCCGCTCATGCTGGTCGACATGAGCTGCAGGTAGTCGACCACGATCAGGCCGAGCCGCCCGTACTGCCGCGCGAGCCGGCGTGCATTGGCCCGCAGCTCACTGGTAGAGAGGCCGGGCGTTTCGTCGATGTGCAGCGACACGTTGCGCAGCTTCTCGATGGCCTCTGTCAGGCGCGGCCACTCTTCGTCGCTGAGCTTGCCGGTGCGCAGGTGCCCCTGGTCGATGCGCCCGATCGAGCCGACGATACGCACCGCCAACTGCGAGGCACCCATTTCCATCGAGAAGACCGCCACCGGCAGTCCTTCGTTCAGGGCCACGTGCTCGGCGATGTTGATGGCCAGCGAGGTCTTGCCCATGGAGGGACGCGCGGCCAGCACGATCATGTCGCCCGGCTGCAGGCCCGAGGTCATCTTGTCGAACTCGTAGAAGCCCGTGCGCACGCCCGTGATGTCGTTCGGGTTCTCGGCCATCTCGGTCACGCGGTCGAGCAGTTCGACCACCAGGGCGTCCATGCTCTGGAAGCCCTGCTTCATCCGCGTGCCTTCTTCGCCGATGTTGAAGATCTTCTGCTCGGCCTCGTCCAGGATCTTGTCGACCGACTTGCCCTGCGTGTTGAAGGCGTTGGTCGCGATCTCGTCGCTCGCGGACACCAGTTTTCGCAGGATGGAGCGCTCGCGCACGATCTCGGCGTAGCGGCGAATGTTGCTCGCGCTTGGCACGTATTGCGCGAGCGAGTTCAGGTAGACCAGTCCGCCAATTTCCTCGGCCTTGCCCAGGCCCTGCAGCTGCTCGTAGACCGTGATGACGTCGGCCGGCTTGCTGGCATTGATCAGCCCGCCGATGGCCGCGTAGATCAGCTTGTGTTCGTGGCGGTAGAAGTCGCCGTCCACCAACAGGTCGCCCATGCGGTCCCATGCGCCGTTGTCGAGCAGCAGGCCGCCGAGCACGCTCGACTCGGCCTCGATCGAGTGAGGCGGAATGCGGAGTTTGGCGACTTGGCGATCGGCCGACGGGTCATTGTCGGCATAGGAGAAAACGGCGGACATGGACTTCCCTTGCAACCCTGCATGCTAAGCCGCGCGCGGCGTTGCGCGTGTGGACAAGGTTGTGAATAAACGGTGATCTTCCGGTGCAACGGAGTGGAAAACCCAGAGGCACAAAAACAAAAGCCGCCCGGAGGCGGCTTTTGCGGCAGCGCACAAGGCGCCGCAGACGATCAGGCGGTTTCGCCGTAGACCGTCACGGTGATGTCGACCACCACGTCAGTGTGCAGCGCAACGCTCACGGTGCTGTCGCCGACGACCTTGATCGGGCCGTTGGGCAGGCGCACTTGCGACTTGGCAACCTTGTAGCCTTGCTTGCCGAGCTCTTCGGCGATGTCGCCGTTGGTGACCGAGCCGAACAGACGGCCGTCAACGCCAGCCTTTTGGGTCAGCTTGATGGTCGTGCCGCCGAGCTTCTCGCCCTGCGCTTGCGATTCGGCCAGCTTGGCGGCCGCAGCCTTTTCGAGTTCGGCGCGCTTGGCTTCGAATTCGGCCTTGTTGGCAGCGGTGGCGCGGCGGGCGCGGCCCGACGGAATCAGGAAGTTGCGTGCGTAGCCGTCCTTGACCTTGACGATATCGCCCAGGCCACCGACGTTGACAACCTTGTCCAGAAGAATGATTTGCATGGTGCTTGCTCCTTAGACGCGGTGCTGATCGCTGTACGGCACCATCGCGAGGAAGCGTGCGCGCTTGATCGCGGTGTTGAGCTGGCGCTGGTAGATCGCGCGCGTGCCGGTCAGGCGTGCGGGGATGATCTTGCCGTTTTCGCTGATGAAGTCACGCAGCGTGTCGATGTCCTTGTAGTCGATTTCCTCGACGCCAGCGACGGTGAAGCGGCAGAAGCGCTTGCGCTTGAACAGCAGCGACTGGGTGTTGCGCTTCGGGCGCTTGTCTTTGTTGAATTTCTTGAACGTGGCCATTTGGGGACCTCTTGTCGAAAATTAATTTTGCTGAAAATCCTGAATGTGCAGGACCGGATGCTTGCCGTTGCCCGGTGTCGCGAGAAATCCCTGAAAACACCAGAGACTACCCATCGACTGCGTTGCGAGCCGTTCGGCGATGGCGCCGAAGGCAACGGCCTTGAGGGCCGTTTTCACCTGCCTGGCTTTTCCTGCCTCCTGAAGCGTCGACTCGTGTTCGAGCTTCAGGTCGATGGCGGGAAGGCCGGCGGGCGTGTATCGCAAGGTTCCGAGTTCGGCAACGGAGGCTGTCAGCAGGAGCTGATTGACCCCGGTTGCCGCAGCAGCGGCAGCGGTCACGCCATCAGCTGTTGTTGGCGGCGTACTCGGCCTGCTGGGCCTTGCGGGCTTCTTCGCGCTCGACCGTCTTCATCATCGACGAAGGACCGGTTTCGGCCTTCTTCTTCTGGACGGTGAGGTGGCGCAGCACGGCGTCGTTGAACTTGAACGCGTGTTCGAGTTCGCCCATCACGGCTTGTTCGGCTTCAATGTTGACGCACAGGTAGTGCGCCTTGTTGAGCTTGTTGATCTGGTAGGCCAGCTGACGGCGGCCCCAGTCTTCAACGCGGTGGACTTTGCCGCCGCCGGCCGTGATCAGGCCCTTGTAGCGCTCCAGCATGGCCGGAACTTGTTCGCTCTGATCCGGGTGGATCAGCAAAATGATTTCGTAGTGACGCATGGCACTCCTTGTGGATTCTTCCGTGGAAGAGGAAAAGCCACCTGCAGCGTCGGGCGCAGTGTGGCAAGGCAAAGCCAGCGATTGTAGCACTATAGGCACGGCGTTGGTCCAGCGCTCAGTCGTTCAAGGCCTTGTCGAGGGCGGCCGCCTTCTCGGCGCCCACCGCGGCGCGAATCTTGGGCGCCAGCGCCACCAGATCTTCATAGCTGGTGGTGCCTTCGACCTGCAGGTTGAGCCGGAAGCCCATCAGCCCGAGGGCTCCGGTCAGCTGGGTGGCGATGGGATAGGCGTCCTTGTAGCGCTGCTGCCTGCTGCGGCCCGCAGCGGGCGCGGCCGCGGGCGCGGGTTCGGCCGGTTTCGGCTTTGCTGACTCGGGTGGCCTGCTTCCGCCGGAAGGCTGCGGCGCGGCGGTTGCCGCCGTCTTGCTTGCGGTGGCGGGTTCGGGTGCCTTGGGCGACGCAGCCGCTTTGCTTCCCGCCGCTGGCTGGAGCAGCCCCAGGTCGACCATCTGGTCGATCTCTTCGCGTGCAATGCCGTTTCCCGCAGCCAGCACCTCATCGACCGAGCGCTTGCCGTCGAACAGGATGAACGCCGTGCGCTGGCGCGGCGAAAGCGGCACCGAACGGTCCTTGAACACCTGCTGTCCGGCTTCTGTCTTGACAAGAATCATGATGTTTCTTCCGCGATGTACCGCCGGTTTGCGCGACTGGCAATTTCGCCATGCGCAACCCGCAAGCGACTGCCGCCCTTGTGAGCGTCACAAGTCTGGCATAAAGAACACATTTTGATTCATTTGTGCCCTGCGGAAGCGGGAATTTCCCCAATGGGGATTCCCACGACCGCCTTACCGGGCGGTTACAACCGCCCTTTTTTCGTCAGCGCTTGGCGAGCTGCTGCCAGGTGTCGATGACGCTGTCGGGGTTCAGGGAAATCGATTCGATGCCCTCTTCCGCCAGCCAAAGCGCGAAATCCGGATGATCGCTGGGGCCTTGGCCGCAGATACCCACGTACTTGCCTTCGGCCTTGCAGGCCTTGATGACCCGGCTCAGCAGCGCCTTGACGGCCAGGTCGCGCTCGTCGAAGTCGGCGGCCAGCAGTTCGAGGCCCGAATCGCGGTCCAGGCCGAGCGTGAGCTGGGTCAGGTCGTTCGAGCCGATCGAGAAGCCGTCGAAGAACTTCAGAAACTCCTCGGGCAGAACGGCGTTGCTCGGCACCTCGCACATCATGATCAGCTTGAGTTCGTTCTCGCCGCGCTTCAGGCCGTGCTCGCCAAGCAGCGTGGTCACGCGCTCGGCCTGGCCCAGGGTGCGCACGAAGGGAACCATGATCTGCACGTTGACGAGGCCCATGTCGTTGCGAACGCGCTTGAGCGCCTCGCATTCCATAGCAAAGGCTTCGCCGAAGTCCTTGCTCAGGTAGCGGGCGGCACCGCGGAAGCCGAGCATCGGGTTTTCTTCTTCGGGCTCGTAGCGGCTGCCGCCGATCAGCTTGCGGTACTCGTTCGACTTGAAGTCCGACAGGCGCACGATGACCTGCTTGGGCCAGAAGGCCGCGGCAATCGTCGCAATGCCTTCCGCCACCTTGTCGACGTAGAAGGCGCGCGGCGACGCGTGGCCCCGCGCCACCGACTCGACGGCCTTTTTCAGGTCGTTGTCGACGTTCGGATAGTCGAGGATGGCCTTCGGGTGAACGCCGATGTTGTTGTTGATGATGAACTCGAGCCGCGCCAGGCCCACGCCATGGTTGGGCAGTTGCGCGAAGTCGAAGGCCAACTGCGGGTTGCCGACGTTCATCATGATCTTGATGTCGATCTCGGGCATCACGCCGCGCTGCACTTCGGTCACTTCGGTCTCGAGCAGGCCGTCGTAAATGAAGCCGGTGTCGCCCTCGGCGCAGCTCACGGTTACCAGCGTGCCTTCCTTCAGCAGGTCGGTGGCGTCGCCGCAGCCCACCACGGCCGGAATGCCGAGTTCGCGCGCAATGATGGCCGCGTGGCAGGTGCGCCCGCCGCGGTTGGTGACGATCGCGGCAGCGCGCTTCATCACCGGTTCCCAATTCGGGTCGGTCATGTCGGTGACGAGCACGTCGCCGGCCTGCACCTTGTCCATCTCGCTGATGTTGTGCACGAGCCGCACGGGGCCGGTGCCGATCTTCTGGCCGATGGCGCGGCCTTCGGCCAGCACTGCGCCCTTGCCCAGCAGCTTGTAGCGCTGCTCGGCCTTGCCCTGCTGCTGGCTCTTCACGGTTTCAGGACGCGCCTGAAGGATGTAGAGCTGACCGTCGGTGCCGTCCTTGCCCCACTCGATGTCCATCGGGCGGCCGTAGTGTTCTTCGATGACCAGCGCGTATTTGGCGAGCTGCTCCACGTCGGCGTCGCTCAGCGAATAGCGGTTGCGCTGCTCGGCCTTCACGTCGGTGGTCTTTACCAGCTTGCCGGTGGCCTTTTTCTCTTCGGGCGTCGCGAACTCCATCTGGATCAGCTTGGAGCCGAGATTGCGGCGGATCACGGCCTTCTTGCCGGCGCGCAGCGTGGGCTTGTGCACATAGAACTCGTCGGGGTTCACGGCGCCCTGCACCACCGTTTCGCCCAGGCCGTAGCTCGAGGTGATGAACACCACGTCTTCGAAGCCCGATTCGGTGTCGATGGTGAACATCACGCCGGCCGCGCCCAGGTCGGAGCGGACCATGCGCTGCACACCGGCCGAGAGCGCCACCACGTCGTGCGCAAAGCCCTTGTGCACGCGGTAGCTGATGGCGCGGTCGTTGTAGAGCGAGGCAAAAACCTCCTTCATCTTGTGCAGCACGTCTTCGATGCCGACCACGTTGAGGAAGGTCTCCTGCTGGCCGGCAAAGGAAGCGTCGGGCAGGTCTTCGGCCGTGGCCGAGGAGCGCACGGCGAAGGAGGCGGCGGGATTGCCGGCGCTCAGCTTTGCGAACGCTTCGGTAATGGCTTTCTGCAGATCGGCCGGAAAAGGCTGGGCCTCGACCATGGCGCGAATTTCCGCACCGGCTGCGGCCAGCGCCCGCACGTCTTCGGTGTCCAGGGCTGCAAGCCGCTTGCTGATCTTGTCGGCCAGCCCGTCGTGGGCCAGAAACTGGCGAAACGCGTGCGCCGTGGTCGCAAAACCCGTGGGCACCCGCACACCCTGCGGCAGCTGCGAGATCATTTCGCCGAGGCTGGCGTTCTTGCCGCCGACCGACTCGACGTCGGTCATCCTCAGGTTTTCAAACGGTACGACCAGGGCGGTCGCGTCGAAAAGTGCAGACATGGGAAAGCTCCAGAAGTTGAAACCGGTGCTGCATGCAGGCGGCGCGGCACGATCGTTGTCGTTGCTTTGGGTGCTGGCGCGGCGTGCATGGAAAGAATTGGGTCAAGGGAAAGCGGATTCCCGATAATGGCCCGGATTGTAGGCGTGGCGAGATTGCACGCGCCGCAGGACAAGGCCGCAAGAGCTACACCATGCATACACGCACTGTTTTCTTCATTTCAGACGGCACCGGCATCACCGCTGAAACTTTCGGTAACGCCGTGCTCGCGCAGTTCGAGATGAAACCGCGCCATGTCCGGCTGCCTTTTACCGACACGGTCGACAAGGCGCACCAGGCAGTACGGCAGATCAACCACACGGCCGAGCTCGAGGGCGTGCGCCCCATCGTCTTCACCACGCTGGCCAACATGGAAGTGCTTGAAGTCATCGAGACCGGCTGCAAGGGCATGCTGCTCGACATGTTCGGCACCTTCGTGCGGCCGCTCGAAATTGAACTGGCCGTGAAGTCGAACCACCGCATCGGCCGCTTCAGCGACGTCAGCAAGAGCAAGGAATACGACGCCCGCATCGCCGCCATCGACTTCAGCCTGGCGCACGACGACGGCCAGAGCAACCGCGACCTGGAAGGCGCGGACGTGATCCTGGTGGGCGTGAGCCGAAGCGGCAAGACGCCAACCTCGCTCTACCTGGCCATGCAGCATGGCCTGAAGGCCGCCAACTACCCGTTGATTCCTGAAGATTTCGAGCGCCGCCAGCTGCCGCCGGCCTTGATGCCCCATCGCAAGAAGATCTTCGGGCTGACCATCCAGCCCGAGCGGCTGAGCCAGATCCGCAATGAACGCCGGCCGGATTCGCGCTACGCCAGCCTCGAGAACTGCCGCAACGAGGTGAGCGAGGCCGAAGCCATGATGCGCCGGGCCGGCATCCGGTGGCTTTCGACGACCACCAAGTCGATCGAGGAAATTGCCACCACCATCCTGCAGGAGTTGAAGCCCGAGCGGCTGACCTACTGAAGCTGAAGCGCCAGCTTCAACGGCATCGCTCGCCCGCTAGCCAAACAGGTATTGCAGCGTTCCATCGGCACTGCTGACCGGCTGGCAGGGCATGCCCCAGACCGCCTCGATCAACTCCGGCTGCAGCACTTCGGCCGTTGGCCCCTGCCGCAGCCCCTCCGCCGCACCGAGCACCACGACCTCGTCGGCGTACCGGCGCGCGAGATTCAGGTCATGCAGCACGGCGACCACACCCACGCCCTGCGCCGCCCAGGCCCGAAGCAGCCGCATTGCCGAATGCTGGTGCGCGAGGTCCAGCGCCGCAGTGGGCTCGTCGAGCAGCAGCCAGCGGGTGGCGCCGTCCGGACGCGGATGCCACAGCTGCGCCAGCGCACGCGCCAGATGAACCCGGGCTTTTTCGCCGCCCGACAAGGTATTGAGGATGCGGGTCGCCAGCGCCGTGACATCGGTCAGCGCCATGGCGCGGCCGATGATGTCGTCTTCGTCTCGAGCCGGTGCGCGGCGGTGCGGATAGCGGCCGAGTGCGACGATGTCCTGCGCGGTGAAGTCGAACGCGACCGCGCTTTCCTGCGGCATCAGCGCGCGACGCAACGCCAGCGCCGCCATGCCATGGTCCGCGAGCGGCCGGCCGTCGAGCACAACCCTGCCCCGCGTCGGCTCGCGCTGGCCTGAAAGCACCGACAGAAGGGTCGACTTGCCCGCGCCGTTCGGGCCGAGGATGGCCGTCACGCGGCCCGGCGCCAGGTTTACCGAGGCGTTGGCCAGCAGCAGTTTGGCGCCCATGCGAACCTCCACCTCCGCGCACGACAGCAGCGGCGCCCGGTTGTGCTCGGCCGACGTCATATGCGCCCCCTGAAATGCCGCAGCATCAGCAAGAACACGGGCACACCGATGAACGCGGTGAGCACGCCCAGCGGCAACTCGGCAGGCGCAATCACGGTCCGCGCCACCGTATCGGCTGCAAGCACCAGCACGGCGCCCACCAGAGCCGAGGCCGGCAGCACCACGCGGTGATCAGGCCCGGCCAGCATGCGCACCCAGTGCGGCGCAATCAGCCCGATGAAGCCGATGATTCCGGTCGTGGCCGTTATCGCCCCCACGGCCACCGCCGTGATGACGACGGCGCGCCGCTTGGTGCGCTCGACGTCCACCCCGAGCAGCGCCGCCTGCGCCTCGCCGAGCGCAATGGCGTTCAGCGGCGAAGCAAGTGCAGCCGCCGCCCAGCAAGAAAGAAACACCGCCGCGCACACGAGCAACACCGCGCTCCAGCGCGCGCCTCCCAGGCTGCCCAGGAGCCAGAACTGCAGGCTGCGCAACTGCTCGTCGGTGGCCATGACACTCAGCAGGCCGAGCCCTGCGCTTGCCAGCGCGTTGATGGCAATGCCCGCCAGCAGCATCAGCGCCATGCGCGTGCCGCCTTCGCTGCGGGAAAGGCCGTAGATCAGCAGGGTCACGATGAAGCCGCCGCCGAAGGCCATGGCCACCAGTGTCCAGCTTCCCAGCGTGCGCGGCAGCACGGGCCAGAACCAGGCACCGAGCACGATGGTGATGCCCGCTGCCAGCGCCGCCCCGCTGCTGATGCCGATCAGCCCGGGGTCTGCCAAGGGATTGCGGAACAGGCCCTGCATCAGGGTGCCCGCCATGCCGAGCCCGGCGCCGGCCGCCATGCCGAGGATCAGCCGCGGCAGGCGAATGTTGAGGAACACCAGGTGCTCGGGCGACGGATTGCCCGCACTGCCCTGCCCCACTGAGGCCAACACATTCCAGAGCTGCGAGAGACTGATCGCATAGGCGCCCGAAATCGCTCCCGTTGCAAAGGCCACCGCGAGCAACGGCAGATGCTGCCGCACAACACGGTTCCAAAACCGAGGCGCTGGCTCATGCCAGCGCCGCCTGGAATTTCTCGTGGAGCTCGCCGATCGCCGCCGGCAGGCGCGGACCGAAGCCGAGCAGCAGCAAGGCGTCCTGCGTGATCAGCGCGCGCTTTCTATAAGCCGGCGTAAGCGCGAGCTCGGGCCGTTGCCAGAACCGGTCGACGCCGCCGTGGGCTTCGATACTCTGGGTGCTCGTGAGGATGACGTCGGGCGCGGCGCTGGCCATAGCCTCGGCCGTCATCGGACGGTAGCCCTGGAAGCCGCTCATCGCATTGACGCCGCCCGCAAAGCCGATCACCGAATGCGCCGCCGTCTTCTCGCCCGACACCTGCGGACTCGCGCTGTGCGACAGCACGAAGAGCACCTTCGGCTTGCGCCCCTTCGCAGCGCCGATGCGCTGCTGCACCTGCGCCCATTCGGCATCGAGCCTGGCCTGCAGTTCACGCGCCTGCGCCTCCCTGGCGGCCGCACGGCCAACGGCCTGCACCTTGCGCTGCACCTCGCCCCAGGTGTGGTCGGCCTCGATGACCTCGATCTTGACCCCGGCGCTGCGAACCTGGTCGAGCACGACCGCAGGGCCGGATTCATTGGTCGCGATGATCGCATCGGGCTTCAGCGACAGCAGCCCCTCGGCGGACAGCTGCCGCATGTAGCCGACCTTGGGCGTGCCGCGTGCGGCAGCCGGGTAAAGGCTGGTGGTGTCGGTGCCGACGAGCTGGCCCTCCGCGCCGAGCGCATACACCACCTCGGTGATGGCACCGCTCACGGTTACCAGCCTCGGAAGCTTTGCCGACTGTGCGAACAAGGGCAGCGCGGCGGCACCGAACGAAGCGGCCGAGAGAAGGCGCAGCGCTTTGCGGCGATGCACAGCGCAAGGAGTCGGATCAAGGTGAAGTTCGCTCATTGGATATCGGATCACAGTCAAGGCACGATGCGTCTTTGGCGATGTTCACGCGGACTGCGCGGTCGCCCGAGTTGAACGCGGAAGATTCCGCACGATGCGGCGCCACTCTTCGCGCTCGGGCACGCCGGGCTTGCGCGCGCCGAAGAACATGGCCATCAGCTCACCGTCCTTGTCGAAGGCCTCGACGGAGGTGACGATGCCGTCGCTGGTGGGCTTTTCGACGATCCACACGTTCTGGATGCAGTCCTCCCGCAGATGCAGGTTGAAGCCGGTGTCGAGCACGTTGAGCCAGCGAACGGGCGGCGCGTTCCCGTCTCTGCTGGGTATTTCCATCGGCTCGATCCGCGACACCGGGCCGCTGTGAATCTGTATGCAGCCGGGGCTGCTCACGAACACCATGATCGGCGTGCCGTCGAAAGACGCCTCGAGCAGCAGGTCGCGAACGGCGTGCAGTTCGGCGCGTTGCGTGAACTCGCCTTCGGTCAGGCGAAAGCTCTGCTGGCGCTCGGCCTCGAACTTGTTCAGCAGCCCGAAGAACTCGTGCGTGTCCTGCATGGCCCGCCATGCATCGGAGAGACCGCGTGCATCGATGGTGCCGTCGTCGCGCGGTACGGCCTTGTCTTCAGCCGGCTCGAACTGCACCGTGCTTTCCGGTGCGGTGTACGTGTCGATGACCGATTGGAATGCATCGCGGTCCGTGGCGTCCCGCGCGAAGATCTTGTGGACCGCCACGCCCTGCGCATTGAAGAACTGCAGGCTCAGCGAAGGCGGCACGCCCGCATTGGCCGCCGCTTCATTCACCGCAAAGCCTGCGTGCCAGCGGCTGAAGAAAAGGCGCAGGTCGATGGCCTCGCCCAACGCGAGCCCCAGCTTGTCGCTGCCGGAGACTTTCTCGTAGACGCCCGTTTTCTCGTGCACCGTGGTCTCGTTGCGCGTCAGCGCAAGCACCGGGCCGCACAGCTCCAGTGCCTGCAGCAGTTCGACCCATGGGCCGTTGAGCCGCGTGGCGCGCAGGGCCTTGTCGTGCGCGCCTGTGTGCGCCGCAATGGCCGCGCCTTCGGACAAGCCCATGGCGGCGGCGGCATCCTTGTGGCGCATGCCTTTGGCACGCAGTTCAGAGAAGCGAGCTCGAATTTCTTCCAAGGTCATCGGGTTTCCTGTTGTTTGATTTGCTGGGTTGCCATGAGGCAGTTTCAGAAGTCGGCCACGAGCGAGACATTGAAGCTTCGGCCCGGCTGCGTGTAGGCCTCGCGAATGGCCGAGGTTGTTGTCACCCCGCGCACATCGCTCCACATCCAGTAGCGCTTGTTGGTGAGGTTGGTCACCGAGGCGTTGAGGCGCAGGTCCTTCTTGATGCGCCACTGCGCGCTGATGTCCAGCGTGGTGGCTTGCGGGGTGCGGAACTGCAGGCCGGTCGTCACTTCGCTGCGATCGACGTCCTCCCACTCCTTGGCGCTGTGATGCACTGCGTCCAGGCGCACGCTCCAGGACGGCGCCTGGTACTTGAGGCCGGCGCTGAACTTCTGCGGATCGATCGAGTTGAGCGGCCGGTTGTTGGTGCGGTCGCGGCCGCGCGTCTGGCCATAGGCAAAAGGCACGGAAAAGCCGGTGCCGTTTTCGGTGAAGTCGAGCTCGCCCTTGATTTCGAAACCGCTGATGCGCGCGCGTCCCACGTTGACCGACTGGTACACCAGCGGATCGATGCGCGGAATGCCGCGGCCGCCGACGAGCTTGTCGTTCTCGATGAGGTTCTTGTAGTCCCCGGTGAACGCAGCCACGTCGAAGCTCAGGACGCCGGTGCGCCCGCGCACGCCGAGTTCGATGTTCTGGCTCTTTTCAGGCTTGAGATTCGGGTTGGGAATCGTCTTGTAGCCCTGGATCACGTTCTCGAAAAAGTTGTTGACCTGGAACGCGTTGGGCGCCTTGAAGCCGGATGCGTAGTTGCCGTAGACGCTCCATTGCGGCGTGGCACGGAACAGCACGCCCAGCTTGGGCGATACAGCCGAGCCTGACAGCGACACGGCCTGCGCGTTGAAGCCGGCCTGCTTCGCGTCGAGCGAGAAGCGGTCGAAGCGAATGCCGGGCGTGATGCTCCAGCGGTCATGGATGAATTCATCCTGCACGTAGAACGCCGACGACGTTTCGCGCGTATCGGGAAAGCGCTTGAGCGGATAGCTCTCGCCGGTGGGCGGCACGAGGCCAGTCTGCAGGTTCTCGACGTTGGTGCGCGTGTAGTCGAATCCGTAGGTGATCTTCTGCGCCCACTCACCCATGCGGAGCGTCTTGTCGGCCTGCAGGCCAAGCTGCCAGGTGTTCTCGTCGTAGGTCACGTCGCGCGTGCGGTCGGCAGCGGTGAAGCGGTCTTCATGGATGAACTCGCGCGACTTGGCCTTCTGGTAGCTCACGACCGCGAGCAGGTTGTCGGCCACGGCGGCGTTCAGGCGCAGCCGGCCTTCGTAGGTAAAGCGGTCGCGCTCCAGGTCGGTCTTCGCGTTGAGGCCGACCACGGAGGTGGACGCATAAGGAGGCTTGGCAATGCCCGAGAGCAGGTCGTAGCGGCTGGTCTTCTCGATGTGCTCGAAGGTGAACGAATGCCGCTGGTCTGCGTTGGGCGTGAGAATGGCCTTGGCCAGCAGCGAGCGGTTGCTGTCGCGCTGCGGATTGGGCGTGGTGCGGTCCACATTGGGCACATTGAGCGTGCCCATGTTCTCGAGTTCGCTGGCGCGACCTGCGTTGGCCGAAATGAGCCACTGCAGCGTGTCGTTGGCCTTGCCGGCAAGCGTGACACCGCCGCGCATGCCGTTGTCGTCGCCGCTGTAGCCGATGCTTGCACTCCCACCGAAGCTGCGGCCTTCACGCAGGAAAGACGCGGGTTCGCGGGTCACGAAGTTGACCAGGCCGGCCAGGCCGTCCGAACCGTAGAGTGCCGAAGCCGGACCCTTGATGATCTCGATGCGCTCGACGAGGCCGATGTCGAAGTAGTCGCGGCCGAAGGCGTTGGCGCTGAAGACGTAGCTGCGCGGCGTGCGGATGCCGTCGGTCAGCAGCAGCACCCGGTTGCCGTCGAGCCCGCGAATGTTGAAGCCGGCGTTGCCGTCGCGGCCCGTGTTGCCCTGCGCCAGCCCGAAGCGCGCTGGCGAGCGCTTGACTGAAACATTGGGCAGATCGCGCACCGCATCGCGGATGTCGTTGATCTGCTTGGACTCGATGTCTTCCCGATTGATGACCTCCACGCTGACCGGCAAGTCGTCCCTGGCCTGTTCAGAACGCGAGCCGCTCACCACCACTTCATTCAGTACTGCGAGCTGCTGGGACCAGGCAGGCGCGGACATGCCGAAGCCGGTGGCAATCAGCCAGGGCAGAAGTGCAAAACGTTGGGAGGGTAGGTTGAATTGGGAGGCCACGAAAAAGGTCCAGAAAACAGTTGAAGAACTGCTTGCTGGACCTTGGCGCAAGTGCTGCGCCCATTGACCTGGCTGGCGGCAAAGGGCGTGCTGCCCTTGACCACTATTGTATGAGAATAATTCTCATTTGTACAACTTGCAACCTACTCGGGCTACAGTTTTTCCAGTCGCTCAAGCCGGTGCCGACGTGCGGATCAAATGATCGAACGCGCCCAGCGCCGCCTTGGCACCATCACCTGCCGCAATGATGATCTGCTTGAACGGCACTGTCGTCACGTCGCCCGCGGCAAACACGCCCGGTACCGAGGTCTGCCCCCTGGCGTCGACCACGATCTCGCCGTGCTTCGTCAGCTCGACCACGCCCTTGAGCCAATCGGTATTGGGCACCAGGCCGATCTGGATGAACACGCCTTCGAGTTCGATCTTCTTCAACTCGCCGGTCGCGCGGTCCTTGTAGACCAGGCCGTTGACCTTCTGGTCGCCGGTGATCTCGGTGGTCTGCGCGTTCGTGAACACGTCGACGTTGCTCAGGCTCTTGAGCTTCCGCTGCAGCACGGCGTCGGCACGCAGCGCGGTGTCGAACTCGATCAGCGTGACGTGGCCCACGATGCCGGCCAGGTCGATGGCCGCTTCGACACCCGAGTTGCCGCCGCCGATGACCGCGACGCGTTTGCCCTTGAAGAGCGGGCCGTCGCAGTGGGGGCAGTAAGCCACGCCCTTGTTCTTGAACTCGTGCTCGCCGGGCACGTTGATGTTGCGCCAGCGCGCACCGGTCGAAATGATGATCGACTTGCTCTTGAGCGAAGCACCGCTCTCGAGCTGCACCTCGATGAGGTCCTTGCCCGGAACAAGCGCCCTGGCGCGCTGCAGGTTCATGATGTCGACGTCGTAGTCGCGCACGTGCTCTTCGAGCGCATGGGCGAACTTCGGTCCTTCGGTTTCCTTGACCGAGATGAAGTTCTCGATGCCCAGCGTGTCGAGCACCTGGCCGCCGAAGCGCTCCGACGCCACGCCGGTGCGGATGCCCTTGCGCGCCGCATACACGGCAGCCGCGGCACCTGCGGGGCCGCCGCCGACGATCAGCACGTCGAACGGGTCTTTGCCGGCAATCTTCTTCGCCTCGCGCTCGACGCCGCTTGTGTCGATCTTTGCGAGGATTTCTTCCAGGCTCATGCGGCCCTGGCCGAATTCGGTGCCGTTCAGGAACACGGTCGGCACAGCCATGATCTGGCGTTCCTTCACTTCGTCCTGGAAGGTGCCGCCCTCGATCATCGTCGTGCGGATACGTGGGTTCTGGATGGCCATCAGGTTCAGCGCCTGGACCACGTCGGGGCAGTTGTGGCAGGTAAGCGAAACGTAGATCTCGAACTCGAAGTCGCCGTCGAGCGCGCGAATCTGCTCGAGCACGGCTTCTTCGACCTTCGGGGGATAGCCGCCGATCTGCAGCAGCGCAAGGATCAGCGACGTGAATTCATGGCCCATCGGCAAGCCGGCAAAACGCGGGCCGTGGTTCTCGCTCGGGCGGTTGACCGAGAAAGAGGGCTTGCGATGGTTGTCATCGCGGCTTTCGGTCAGCTTGACCAGCGGCGAGGCTTCCGCAACGTCCTTCAGCAGCGACAGCATTTCGCCCGAGGCCTTGCTGTCGTCGAGCGAGGCGACGATCTCGATCGGCTGCGTGGCGCGTTCGAGGTAACTCTTCAATTGGGCTTTGGTGCTGGCGTCAAGCATGAGGGACTCTCTTTCGATAACTTAAAACTATCAACTTGGGGCAAAAAAGCCCGGGGCCTCGTGAGCGCCCGGGCTTTCGCGCGGGACGCTTAGATCTTGCCGACGAGGTCGAACGACGGAGCGATGGTCTTGTCGCCTTCATTCCACTTGGCCGGGCAGACTTCGTTCGGGTGAGCGGCGGTGTAGACCGCGGCCTTCAGCTTGCGCAGGGTTTCCTTGACGTCGCGGGCGATCTCGTTGGAGTGCACTTCGGCGGTCTTGATGATGCCTTCGGGGTTGATCACGAAGGTGCCGCGCAGTGCCAGGCCTTCTTCGGGGATGTGCACGCCGAAAGCGTTGGTCAGCGCGTGGGTCGGGTCGCCCACCAGCGGGAACTTGGCCTTGCCCACGGCGGGCGACGTGTCGTGCCACACCTTGTGCGAGAAGTGCGTGTCGGTGGTCACGATGTAGACCTCGGCGCCCAGCTTCTGGAACTCGGGGTAGTTGTCGGCCGCGTCTTCGACTTCGGTCGGGCAGTTGAAGGTAAATGCCGCCGGCATGAAGATCAGCACGGACCATTTGCCCTTGAGCGTCTCGTCGGACACATCGATGAACTTGCCGTTGAGGTAGGCCTGGGTCTTGAAGGGTTGGACTTGGGTGTTGATCAGGGACATGTTGCTTCCTTGGATGCTGCGGGTGGACAAAAATAAGTGCGAGCCATGAGTATAGCTACCAAATAAGACAAATTCATAGTAATCAGCTATCGACTGTATCGCTGCGGCCTATGAAAACCAAAGGCAAGGTCACCCTCGCCTCCTGCTCGAATACGAACGTGTATCACCATCAAACGCATGCAGACCAGCGGAGCATGGGATTGCTTGCAAGAGCTCGCTCGCCCCTCTCACAATCCCTACTTTCAGAACAAGGAAAACAATCATGAAGGGCGACCCCAAGGTCATCGAACATCTGCAGGCGCAGCTCAAGAACGAGCTCACCGCAATCAACCAGTATTTCCTGCACTACCGCATGCTCAAGCACTGGGGCTTGGACAAGCTGGCCAAGAAGGAATACGAGGAATCCATCGGCGAAATGAAGCACGCCGACAAGCTCATGGACCGCATCTTCATGCTGGACGGCCTGCCCAACCTGCAAGATCTGGGCAAGCTGAACATCGGTGAAGACGTGCCCGAATTGCTCGGCTGCGACCTGGGTGCCGAGACCGGCGCGCAAGCCACCATCAAGGACGGCATCGCGTACTGCGAAACCGTTCGGGACTACGTGTCACGCGATTTGCTGCAAGAGATTCTGGACGACACGGAAGAGCACATCGACTTCCTCGAAACCCAGATCGACCTGATCGACAAGGTCGGGCTGCAGAACTACCTGCAGTCGCAGATGGGCGAGATCGGCTGAACTCCGAAAAGGGGCCGCCAGGCCCTTTTCGGCGAGCGAGGTGCCGCCGTCAGGCGATGTCGCCCGGCTCTTCGGGGCGCTTGCGCCCACTGAACATGGCGCTGACCAGGTTCTCCCGGTGCCGCCAGCTCGTGAAAGCGACGCCGGCCAGATGCAGCGCAATCAGCGCCACCAGTGTCCAGGCCAATGTGCGGTGAAGCCATTCCACCCACGCCAATCCCCAGAACATATCCAGCGAATACATCCAGCCCGTGACGCCGACAGCCGTTACCGTGGCAAGCAAGGCGACGACCATCCAGCCGCCGAGCGGGTTGTGGCCTAGGTAGCGCTTCTCGCGCCGTGCGAGCACTTCGGACGCATAGCGCAGCACCTGCGACGGAGGCCGCACAAACTGCCTGAAGCTTGCATAGCGGCCTCCGAGCCATCCGCCGATGCAGCGGACCGCAACCAGAACCAGCGCCGCGTAGCCCGCAAGTTCGTGCTGCCGCAGCAACGCCTCGCCGCTGAACCACGCCACGGCAATGGCGGCGACCAGCGCCCAATGCGTTGCGCGCAACCAAAGCGCCCAGACCTGCGCCGACGAACGCGCTGGCGCTGCACGCACCTTCCGCATCCTCAGGATGGCTGCTTCACCTGACCGACCTTCTCGAAGGTCTTGGGGTCGAAGAATGCTTCGGTGCGCTGGCCCTTTTCGTCGAAGCCGTAGACCTCGTAGCAGCCATTGAAGTTCTTGATCTGGCGAACCTTCCAGCCTTCGCCGGTCAGCTTGCGTTGCAGTTCCATCTGCGGACGCATTTGCTCCTTGGGAACCGGTGTGCATTTGACGGCGTCGTGGTCGACGAACTGGGCAGACGCCGATGCGGAGCAGAAAATTGCGGCCGCGACTGCGGCGGCCGGAAGAAGTGACTTGTTCATCATGAATGCGTTTCCTGACAGGCAGGCGCCACGCCGCGGCTCAAATGTCGAGCCACATGCGCAGCAAGTTGTGGTACGTGCTCGTGAGGCCGATCACGCCGGAGTCGGTCTCGCCATATTTACTGCGAAGGTGGCGCAGATGGTTGTCCATTTCGAACAGCAGCCGGCGCTGTTCGTCGCTGCGCACCATGCTCTGGATCCAGAAATAGCTCGCCAGCCGATAGCCCCGCGTGACGGGCAGCACCCGGTGAACGCTGGTGCCCGGATAGAGCACCATGTCGCCGGCGGCAAGCTTGACGCGCTGGGTGCCGAAGGTGTCCTCGATGACCAGTTCGCCGCCGTCGTATTCACTCGGTTCGGCCAGGAACAGGGTGCACGAGATATCGGTGCGCACCCGCCCCGAGCCGTCGCGAAGAAAACGAACCGCGCTGTCCACATGATTGCCAAAGCTGTTGGACTCACCGCCGTAGCGATTGAACAGAGGCGGCGAGATCTGCTTCGGCAAAGCGGCCGAGAAGAAAACCTGGTGCCGCTCGAGGCCCCTTAGCAGCAGTTGCTGAACGGCTCGGGTTTCTTCGCAGTCTTCCCGCAGCTGCTCGTTGTTCTTCGCCTTGGCGGACTGCTCGCCCGCGGTCAGGCGGCCGTCCTCCCAAGGTGCTTGGCCCAGAATTTCCCTGGCTTGACGAACCTCGTCGAGCGAGAGCACTTCGCGAATGTGCAAGAGCATGTGTAAGGAGCAACGGCGTTGGCTATTCTAGAAACTCAAGAGACCTTTAGAAGCGCGCCCCGACCGTGAAGAGCACCGTGCGCTTCGCACCGGCAATTGCAAAGCCCGGGTAGAGCTGATCGCCGTAGAGCTTGTTCGTCACGTTATTCACATTGAGCTGCGCATACAGGTCGGGCGTGAACTTGTACTCGAGCATCATGTCGCCGACCACATAGCCGGGGGTGCTGTTGGCCAGGCTGGCGGCACCGGTGACGCCTTGCAGCGGCCGGTTTTCGGATGCGCCGCGCACGCCGCCTGCAATGCGCAGCTTGGGCGTTGCCTGGTAGCTGATCCATGCCGCGCCGCTGTGCTTGGGCGTCAGGCCGACGCGCGAGCCTACGGTACCGGGCGTTGCAGTGCTGCCCACCTGGTCGATGGTTGCCCTGGGAATGAAAGAGTACGAGAAATACACTTCCCACTGCGACGTGAGGCGACCCACCACGTCGAGCTCAAGGCCCTGCGAGTGGCGCTTGCCCGACAGCAGATAGGAACTGCCCGCGAAGTCCGAATCGGTGGTGCGCTCGTTGGTCTTTTCGGTGCGGAAGATGGCGGCGCGCGTCGAGAGTTTGCCGTCGAGCCAGTCGAGCTTGGCGCCCAGTTCGATGTTGCGGCTCTTCTCGGGCGGGGTGCCCGCGGTTTGGGGCGACACATACTGATAGGTGTCGGCCGACGAGTTGAACGAGGTGCTGTACGACAGGTGATATGACTGCGTGGTCGAAGGTTGGTACAGCACGCCGGCGCGGTAGCTCCATGCGCCTTGCGAAAGATGGGTGCTGGTGACGGTCGGGAACGGGCTGCCGGCGGAATAGCGCTCGCGACGGTCGCTGCAATTCGCCGTTTGCGTATAGCCGCGCGGTGCCGGAGTGGGCCTCACGCAGGCGGGGTTCGAATAGGTGTACTGGTCGAAATCACCGCTCAGTCGGTCGTAGCGCACGCCGCCGAGAACCTTCCAATCGGGCGCCACCTGGACCAGGTCCTGCAGGTAGATGCCGACCGACTTCGCGGAATAGGCGCTCGAATCGCGGTACACCGGCTCCACGAACGTGCCGCTCAAGCCCGCACCGTCGTTCGGCGTGCCGACGAAGGTGTTGGCTCGCGAGCCCAGCGCGCGGCCTCGGAAGCTGTTGTTGAAGAAGGCGTCGTTCTGGTAGCGGCTCGCCTCCTCCTTCGAGGCGTCGACACCGGCCAGCAGCTGGTGCTTCATGCCGCCCCAGCTCAGCTCCTTGCTGTAGTCGCTTTGCAGGTAGGTGCCCTTGTACTCATCCTTGCGCGGCGTCAGGCCGCTGCGCGTGAGCATCGTGTATTCGCTGAAGTTGGCCAGCGTGGTGGGAGCGCCGAACGTGGTGCTGGCCCCGGCGGCCGTCGACCATTGGTTGCGGTCGAAGGTGCCCGAGCGCACCTGGGTGCGCAGTTCGCCGCCGTCGTCGAAGCGATGGAGCCACGAAGCCGTGCCGTAGGTAGCCTTGCCAAGGAGCTTGTCGGCCGTGGTGCCGTAGAAGCTGCCGGGCTTGACAGGCGCGAGGGTGCCCAGGCTGCCGATAGTCGGCACACCGCTCGCGTTGTAGCCGGTAATGCCTTGCCGACCGGTCGCCACCCAGCGAACTGCCGACAGCGGAACGTTGTCCACGTTCAGGTGGAACAGCCCCACGGTGAACTCGTTGGCCGTGCCGACGCCCCAGCTGTAGGAAGGCGCAATGCCGTACTTGTCGATCTTGGCACCGCCGTTGTCGGCCTTGTTCCACATTGCGTTGATTCGCAATGCCGAGGTTTCGCCCGTGCGAACGTTGAAGTCCGCCGTGGTGCGGTAGTAGCCGCGCGAGCCGACCGTGGCTTCCACGTCGGTCTGGTCGGCCAGCAAGGGCTTCTTGGAGACCTGGTTGATCACGCCGCCCGTGGAGCCGCGTCCGAAAATCATCGAAGCGGAGCCGCGCAGCACCTCGACGCGTTCGAGATTGAAGGTGTCACGGTCGTACTGCGAAGGGTCGCGCATGCCGTCGATCAGCAGGTCGCCCACGGTGGCCACGGGGAAACCACGCAGCCGGATGTCCTGGTCGGTGCCGTTCTCCGTTGCCGCGAAAGTAATGCCGGCCGAGTAGTGCAAGGCGTCCTTGAGGGTGTCGAGCTTGACGTCGTCGATCAGCTTCTCTGTGATGACGTTGATCGACTGGGGAATATCGCGGATTTCTTGCGTTCCCTTGCCGATGTTGGTCTTCCTGGTCTGGACCTGGTCCTTGCCCTGCGCTTCGGCCTGCTCGGTCACCGTGACGGTTCCGAGGGTGCCGCCCTGCACTGTTGCCGGCGGTGTCTGCGCCCAGCTGCTGACCGAAGCGGCCAGCATCAGCGCGCCAAAGGCAGGACTGCCGCTTCTCGCGGCAGGCTGCCGGTGGCGGAAACAGAAGAAGACTTGGGGCGCGACACACGAGCGCGCCGACCGGCAACATTGGACAAGATGACCTCCCAGAAAGCCAAACGGCTGGTTTGAATGGCTGGCTGGGACCGCTTTAACGGTAGTGGCTTGCCGAAATTGGGCTGGAGTGTAGTGCCGGCGTAGTCTTAATCATTCACATTTAGATTCGCTGTTGTCAAAATGCTACTTTCTCCCATAACAATACGGAAGGCCTCTCTGCGGCCATAGTTATTGAAAATGCGAGAGATTCGTATTTATAATCGGCTCGAACCCAAACCAGCCAGCCACTGCCGCTTTCACCGCCATGATCGTTTGCGTCTGCCGCCGAGTCTCCGACCGTGAAATCGCACGTCATGTGCGGGCCGGCATGACTTTCGACGAAGTGCAATTCGAGCTTGGCGTGGCCACCCAGTGTGGTCAATGTGAAGGTTGTGCGCGCGATATCGTCGCGCAGTGCAGCGCCTCGCACCCGGTCGCCGCGTTGAACCGCGAATCCGGAACGAGTGCGATCCAGCTTGCCACCTCCATTTCGGAAAGCAAGGCATGGAACTCTTCTCGGCAATCGGCGGCAGCCTGATACTCGTCGCAGGCTCCGTCTGGTGGATCTTTCGTAAGTAAACAGTAGTCGTAGCGGTTTTGCTGCAATCGGGGCGCGTTCCGTGCGTGCCCGCATTCGAATTGGTTGATCGTGTCTGACCGCTTTGCCCCCCCTCCCTCCGTTCTGGGCCTCTCGCGCAATGCACTCATTGCCGGAGGCGTGATCCTGTTTCATGCAGCCGCGCTGTGGGCGCTGCAAAGCGGCCTGTTGCGCCGCGCTGCCGAAGTGGTGATTCCTGTAGAAATACTGAGCCAGTTCGTCGAACCACCCAAGCCGGCCGAGCCGCCGCCTCCCCCACCGCCGCCGCCCCCCAGCGCAAGCCCGAGGCCGTCAAGCCTCCGCCCCGCCCGGTGGCAATTCGCGAACCCAAGCCGACACCCGCCCCCGCTGCGCCCGTGGGCGTGACCGAGCCGCCTCCCCCGCACCCCCGGTCGAGGCGCCGGCTCCGCCTGCGCCACCCGCACCGCCGCCCGCGCCCCCGCCCCGCCGGCACCGCGGATGATCGAGATCTCCGAGGGCCAGACCCGCTATATAAGAGAGCCCAAGCTCGTCTACCCGAGCATGAGCCGGCGCCTGGGCGAGTCGGGAACGACGGTCGTCTCGATCTACTTCGACAGCGAAGGCTTCGCCAAGCGGGTCGAACTCTACAAATCCAGCGGCTTCGAACGCCTCGACGAAGCGGCGCTGAGCGCCGCCCGAACCGCCCAGGTCACGCCCTTCAGGCAAACAGGAGGCAACGCACAGACGACCTACCTGCTGCGGGCGCCCTTCTCATTCAAATTGAACTAATTTTTCTCTGGAGCAACTTCGTATGGAATCCCAATTCGGCTTGATGAACGTCTGGAACCAGGGCGATTTCGTCACCAAGGCCGTCGCGGTGCTGTTGATCGGCATGTCGCTTGCGTCGTGGATCGTGATCATCGTCAAGGCCCTCGACGTCATCAAATACAAGCGCCTTGCCAAGCACTCGCAGGACTTCTGGCACAGCGAAGACTTTGCAACCGCGCTGAACAAGCTCGGCAAGGACGACAGCAATCCGTTCCGCGCATTGGCGCTCGAAGGCCGTGAAGCGGCTGCGCACCACCGCAACACCAAGGCCCATCTGCACGATGCGCTCGACGTGAGCGACTGGATCACGCGCGCACTGCGCAACGGCATCGACGCTTTCACGGCGCGCCTGCAAACCGGCCTTGCCATCCTGGCTTCCGTCGGCTCGACCGCGCCGTTCATCGGCCTCTTCGGCACGGTGTGGGGCATCTATCACGCGCTCATGAGCATCGGCTCGGCCGGCCAAGCCACCATCGACAAGGTGGCAGGCCCCATCGGCGAGGCGCTGATCATGACGGCGCTGGGCCTGGCGGTGGCCATTCCGGCCGTGCTGGGCTACAACGCGCTGGTTCGCGGCAACAAGTTCGTGCTGACCAAGCTCAACAGCTTTGCCCATGACCTGCACGCCTACTTCGTCACCGGCGCGCGCGTGCAAAGCGGCAGCGGCGACGCCATCGTGGTTCCGCTCAAGAAGGGCTGAGCATCATGGCTTTCGGTACCCAGGACGAACCCGATGAGGTGATGAACGAGATCAACATGACGCCGCTGGTCGACGTCATGCTGGTGCTGCTCATCATCTTCATCATCACCGTGCCGGTGATGAAGCACGCGGTCAACATCGACCTCCCCCGCGCCACCAGCGAGCCCGAGCAGGCCAAGCCGGAGAACATCCTCTTCAGCATTTCTGCCCAGGGCGACTATTACTGGAACGAGCAGAAGATCGCCGACGGCGAGCTGCCTGGCCGCCTCGCGGCCGAGGCCGCCAAGAACCCGCAGCCCGAGCTGCACATCCGTGGCGACAAGGAAGTGCGCTACGAGCGCGTGGCCAAGGCAATGTCTGCGGCCCGCGAGGCAGGCGTGCGCAAGATCGGCTTCATTACCGAACCCGACGCGAAGTAAGTCACTGAATGCCGCAAAAAAAGTTGATCGCCGCGATTGACTTTTTATTGCGAATCATTATCATTCACTCATCGCTTCGATAAGGGGAATTTCAGATGCAAGCCAAACCGAACGCCTTTTCTGTTCTGAGCCATCCGTCGCTCGACCAATCGGGTGGCGGACATGCGTCCATCCAGGCCCCGCGTCCGGCGCCGATGGTCGAAAGCACGGAGCTTCTCAAGGGAAGCAAGACCGTGGGCATCATGCACAACGGCTCCCTCTATCGTCTTCAGGCGACCAAACTCGGCAAGCTGATTCTTACCAAGTAAGCATCAGCCCGCCCTTCACGCAAGTTTCATCGTGGGGCGACTCCAGGAGATTCATCTCCGAAGGGTCGTTTTTGCTAGCCAACGGTTCGCCGACTAGCCAAGCTTTTTTCACGCTGAATACCCGAAAGAAAACGCCGACCTTGAAGTCGGCGTTTTGCTTTCAGCGGGGCACAGCCCGCCGGACGAATTACTTCAAAGGCCGAGCGCTGCGATGCCGGCCTTGGCAATCTGCGCATCTTCGTTCGACTTCACGCCGCTCACGCCCACGGCGCCGATCACCTGGCCGTCCTTCACGATCGGCACGCCGCCCTCCAGCAGGCCCTGCACGGCCGGTGCCGTGAGAAACGCGGTGCGACCGCCGTTGATGATGTCTTCGTAGACCTTGCTTTCGCGGCGGCCCATGGCTGCCGTATGGGCCTTGGCCGGGGCAATGTGCGAAGACAGGGCCGCAGCCCCGTCCAGGCGCTGGAGCCAGAGCAGGTTGCCTGCGTCGTCCGAAATGGCAATGGTGACGGCCCAGTTGTTCTTGAGGGCTTCGGCTTCCGCGGCTGCGGCAATGGCCTTGACGTCGGCGAGTTCGAGGAAGGACTTGGTCTTCATTTGGAGCGTCGGTTGCGTAAACCCAAGAGCATAACGGCCAAAGAGCCGGCCGGTCCCGGCGCCCTTAGGACCATCATCCATACGGTCTTTGTATCACCCCCTCTTGCAGAACCCTAGAATGCGCCCAACTGCGTCAGTGCAGCAACCAAAGGAGCTACTGCCATGAACGACCGCGTGACCACCCTCGACACTTCCACCGGCTACGGCCAGGTGCTGCCGCAGGCTGAGCGCCAACGCGTCCTGCGCAACACCTACTGGCTGCTCGCCCTGAGCCTGTTGCCCACCGTGCTGGGCGCATGGATCGGCGTGAGCACCGGTATTACCCGCTCGCTCACGGGCGGGCTGGGCCTTATCGTTTTCCTCGGCGGCGCCTTCGGCTTCATGTTCGCCATCGAGAAAACCAAGAACTCGGCCGCCGGCGTGCCGGTGCTGCTGGCCTTCACCTTCTTCATGGGCCTGATGCTGTCGCGGCTCATCGCCATGGTGCTGGGGTTCAAGAACGGCTCCGAGCTCATCATGACCGCGTTCGGCGGCACCGCCGGCGTGTTCTTCGTGATGGCTTCGCTGGCCACCGTGATCAAGCGCGACCTGTCCGGCATGGGCAAGTGGCTCTTCGTCGGCGCCATGGTGCTGATGGTGGGCTCCATCATCAACGTCTTCGTCGGCTCGAGCGCCGGCATGATGGCCATCTCGGTGGCCGCCATCGGCATCTTCTCGGCCTTCATGCTCTATGACCTGAAGCAGATCATGGACGGCGGCGAAACCAACTACATCAGCGCCACGCTCGCGCTCTACCTGGACCTGTTCAACGTATTCCAGAGCCTGCTGGCCCTGCTGGGCATTGCCGGCGGCGAGCGCGACTGATCGAATCGAACGAAGGCGCTTCCCGCGGCGCCAAGAAAAAGGGCCCCGTCGGGCCCTTTTTTCATGCCAGATCGAACACCGCAATCGACTCCACGTGCGCCGTGTGCGGAAACATGTTGATCACTCCGGCAAAGGTGCAGCGGTATCCCGCCTGATGTACCAGCAGGCCGGCATCGCGCGCCAAGGTGGACGGATTGCAGCTCACGTACACGATGCGCTTCGGCGGCGTCCAGCCGTCGGTTCGCAGCTCCGGCTGCAGGTGCAGGTCGGCCATGGCCTTGGCGAGCGCGAACGCGCCTTCGCGCGGGGGGTCGACCAGCCACTTGTCCGCGCTGCCGTCGGCCACCAGCATGGCGGGCGTCATTTCGAAGAGATTGCGCGCCACGAACCGGGTCGGCGAAAGCGCCCGCCTGGCCAGCGTGGCTGGTTCGTTCTTCTTGAAGTTGTCGCTCGCGCGCGCCACCAGGGTGTCGCTGCCTTCGATGCCCAGCACCTCGCGCGCACGGCTGGCCAGCGGCAGGGTGAAATTTCCCAGCCCGCAGAACCAGTCGATCACCCGCTCTTGCGGCTGCACATCGAGAAGGCGCAGCGCCTTGCCCACCAGCGCGCGATTGATGTGCGGGTTGACCTGCGTGAAATCAGTTGGCTTGAACGGCATGGTGACGCCGAACTCGGGCAGTTCGTACGACAGCGGCGTGCCGCCCTCTTCCAGCAGCTTCACTGTCTCGGGGCCTTTGGCCTGGAGCCACCATTGAACGCCGGGGTTCTGCGCCGCGAACGCTTTCAGGCGGCCGATGTCCGCGCTGGACAGCGGCTCCAGGTGCCTGAGCACCAGCGCGATTGTGCCGAGCGCGGTCGTTCCCGGCGCATCACCGCAGGCAAGTTCGATCTGCGGGCAGGTCTCGCGTGCATCCATCGAGCCGATGAGTGCGCGCAGCGGCATCAGCATGTCGCTGACCTGCTTAGGCAGCACCGGGCACACCTGCATGTCGGCGAGATACCGGCTCTTGCGCTCATGAAACCCGATCAGCACCGTGCCCTTCTTGACCACGTGGCGCACCGAGAGCCGGGCGCGGTATCGGTAGTGCCAGGCCGGCCCTTCCATCGGCCGCAGCACGTTCTCGGGCCGCACCTTGCCGAGATGCCACAGGTTGTCTTCGAGCGCACGCTGCTTCACCGCCACCTGCGCCGCGGCGTCCAGATGCTGCATCTTGCAACCGCCGCACGCGCCGGTGTGCAGCCCGAAATGCGGACAGCCCGGGCGCACGCGTTGCGACGATTCACGCCGGATTGCGGTGACCGTGCCCTGCTCCCAGTTGTTCTTGCGCCGGTGCACGTTGAGCTGCACTTCCTCGAAGGGCAAGGCGCCCTCGATGAACACGACCATGCCCTCGGCGTTGTGCGCGACGCCCTGCGCGTCCAGGTCAAGCGACTCGACCTTGAGCCATTCGTCCGGGGCGCTGGCCGGGGTCTTCCCGGCCGCTTTCGTGGGGACTTTCTTTTCTTCAGTGGATTCCGTCATCCCCCGATTGTCTCAGCGCCGGCCCGGCCTCCCGCGGCTGCGCCGGCGCCGCCTAGAACAAGGCGTCGCGCCCCACACCGGAGCGGACCAGCTGGCGGCGCATCTTGGCGAGCGCCTCGTTCTGGATCTGCCTCACGCGCTCCCGCGTCAGGCCCAGCCGAACGCTCAGGACCTCGAGCGTTTCGGGCTCCCGGTCATGCAGGCCGTAGCGACCTTCGAGCACCTCGCGCTCGCGCGCATCGAGCGCATGAACCCATTGGTCGAGCAGGCGTTCGACCTCGTGCGTGTGGGTCACGTCGGTCGGACTGCTTCGCTCGTCGTCGGAGGCCACGGTGTCGGCCAAGATAAAGCCCTCGTCGCCGTGCGCGTCGCCGCCATCCAGGGAGCGCGGCGCCTCCGCAAGCGCCAGCAGCTCCGCCACTGCCTGCACTTCGCGTCCCAGAAATGCGGCGATGTCTTCCACCCGCACACCGTCGGGCCGGTTCGCCAGGAAGTCTGAATCGCCCTCCAGCGTGCGGCGGGCCCGCAGCACCTGCTGCAGTTCGCGCACCACCTGCACGGGCAGGCGGATTGCACGCGCCTGCGTCATGACGGCTCGCTCGACCGATTGCCGGATCCACCACGTCGCATAGGTGGAAAAGCGAAAGCCGCGCTCGGGTTCGAACTTGGTGATCGCGTGCATCAGGCCGAGGTTGCCTTCCTCGATCAGATCGGAGAGCGGCACGCCGCGGCCCAGATACGCCTTGGCGATGTTCACAACCAGCCGCAGGTTGTGTTCGATCATCGATTGCCGCGCTGCAAAGTCGCCGGCGCGGGCAGCGCATGCGGCCTGGTATTCCTGCTCGGGCGTGAAGAGTTCCGTGCGCCGCACCTGCCGCAGGTAGATGGTCAGGGCATCCGCGCCCTCGCCGCCTAGCGGTTCGGCAAACGCAATCGGGTCTGCGGCAGCACGGCCGGGCCTTGCGGCAGGCGTGCTCTCTGGATTGTTGTCTGCGGCCGCTTCGCCCTTGCCCACCGCCCGGCGCACAGGCAGTGTGCGACGGGGGCGAGGAGGCGGCCATGGCATTACCGGCTCGGCAGGTAGCGTGCCGGATCGACAGGCTTGCCCTGGCGACGGATTTCGAAGTGCAGCTTGACACGGTCCGCGTCGCTGTTGCCCATTTCGGCGATCTTCTGTCCCTTTTGCACCGACTGGTCTTCCTTCACGAGCAGCGTCTGGTTGTGCGCATACGCCGTGAGGTAGGTGTTGTTGTGCTTCAGGATGATCAGGTTGCCGTAGCCGCGCAGGCCCGCGCCTGCATAGACCACGCGGCCATCGGCCGCGGCCAGGACCGCGTCGCCGGCTTTGCCGCCGATATCGAAGCCCTTGTTCTTGGCGTCGTCGAACCCTGCGATGAGCGTGCCATGCGCGGGCCAGATCCAGCCGAGATCCTCGTCGCCCGAATTGGCGGCGGGTGCCGATGGCGATGCGGTGACCGCCGGCTTGCTGGCCGCCGCGCTCGCGGGCGCCGCGGGCAACACCGCGGGCGGCGTCACAGGCTTGGTTACGGCGCCCTCGGCGGGAGCGGCCGCGGCCGCCACGGTGGTGGACGTCGGCCCCACCGGAGGAACCACGCGCAGCACCTGGCCGACTTCGATCAGGTCGGGATTCTCGAGATTGTTCCAGCGTGCAATGTTCTGCCAGCCTTGGCCGGTTTCGATTCCGATGCGGCGAATCGTGTCGCCGGGGCGCACAGCGTAGTAGCCCGGCTTGCCATAGTTCTCGATGCCGGGCAGCGGCTTGCCCGACGCATCGGTGGTGATGAGCGGGCCTCCGGGTGCCGCATTGGGGGCGCGCGTCATCGTGCCACGGTCTTCGACCGGCGCCGGCCCTCGCGGTGCGGCGCAGCCCGCGATCACGAGCACAACGGCCAACGTGATACCAGCGCACCAACTCCGATTGCCAAAACCCTGCATGTGTTGTTCCTTCAAGCGATGCCCGATTTTAGGGGGACAAAGTGAACCGCCTCAAGAATGCGGCGCTCCAGTCCACGGGCGGTTTTATCGATGACGACGAGGGCCTGTCCGCCCCCCGCCGATTGCGTGGGCGCGACGATGCGTCCGCCCACTGCGAGTTGATCGGTCCAGGCTTGCGGGACCGCTTCGCCGCCTGCGGCGGCGATGATTCCTGCGTAGGGCGCACCCTTGGCGTAGCCAACCATGCCGTCGCCGAGCATCAGGTGCACGGTCGCGAGCCGGAAGTGCCGCAGGTTGGCGCGCGCGCGCTCGTGCAGCCCGCGCAAGCGCTCGATGCTGTAGACCTCCGTGGCCACATGGTTCAGCACCGCGGCCTGGTAGCCGCAGCCGGTGCCGATTTCGAGCACGCGTCCGAGCCGCTCTTGCGGCTTGCCCACCAACGCGGGCGCACCCAGCAGAAGCTCGATCATGCGAGCCACCACGCTGGGCTTGGAAATGGTCTGGCCCAGCCCGATGGGCAGGCTCGTGTCTTCATAGGCCTGGTTGACCAGCGCACTGTCGACAAAACGATGCCGCTCCACCGCGCCCAGCGCACGAAGCACGCGGGGGTCGGTAATGCCTTGGGCGGCGAGCTTCTGCACCATGCGTGCGCGCACGGCGTCGGAAGCCATCGAGGGGGTGGCCGGCACCATTGGCTTGGCCGGCACGGCGGGCATGCGCCCTCGCGTGGCGGCCGATGCGGTGGGTGTCAGGCGAACCGGGAAACCAGGCCGTTGCGTGGCCATGCTCAGTTGCCGAGACGGGCTACCGTCTCGCGCCATTGCGCCAGGTTGGCGTGATCGGTCAGGTCGATCTGCAGCGGCGTCAGTGCCACGTGGCCCGCGGCGGTTGCGTGAAAGTCGGTGCCTTCGCCGCTGTCCTTGGCGCTGCCGGCGCCCGCAATCCAGTACATCGTTTCGCCGCGCGGGCTTTCCTGCGTAATCACCTTTTCTGCCGCGTGGCGGCGGCCGAGCCGGCAAACCTTGATCGGCTTGAGTTCCTCGAACGGCCGGTTCGGCACATTCACGTTGAGCAGGAAAGCGCCGCCTTCGATCATGCGCTCGCTTTCGATCCGCTGAACCAGCCGGCGCGCCACTTGCGCGGCCGCATCGACATGCGCCCAGCCTTTTTCGATCTGCGAGAACGCAATGGCCGGAATGCCGAACAGGTATGCCTCCATCGCCGCGCCGACGGTGCCCGAGTAGATGGTGTCGTCGCCCATGTTGGCGCCGTTGTTGATGCCGGACACCACCAGGTCGGGCCGGTAGTCGAGCAGCCCCTTGAGCGCGATATGGACGCAATCGGCCGGGGTGCCCGTGACGTAGCGAAAACCGTTGTGCGCCTTGTGCACGTAGAGCGGTGCGGCCAGGGTCAGCGCATTCGACTTGGCGCTGTTGTTGTGCTCGGGTGCAACCACCTCGACATCGGCGATGTCTTTCAGGGCGTCGTGCAATGCGACGATGCCCGGCGCCTGAAAGCCATCGTCATTGGAAATAAGTATCTTCATGGTGCTTCTGGGTGCCCCGGATTGTAGGCGCCGGGTGCGTCGCAGCAGGGACAACGGCGCCCTGCCGCGCCCCCTATCATCGCCTCGCATTCATTGCCCACACACGACTCATCCAAGGAGACCGAGCATGCACGCATGGCTTTGCGAAAACCCCACCGGCGTCGATGCGCTGACCTGGAAGGAACTGCCCACACCAACGCCGGGTCCGGGCCAGGTGCTGATCGAAATCAGGGCTGCCAGCCTCAATTTCCCCGATCTGCTGATCGTCCAGAACAAATACCAGATCAAGCCGCCCCTGCCCTTCGTGCCCGGTTCGGAATACGCCGGCATCGTCCAGGCGGTGGGCGAAGGCGTCACGCATCTTTCGATCGGCCAGAACGTGGCGTGCCTTTCGGGAACCGGAGGCTTCGCAACCCACACGCTGGCGCCGGCCGCGCTTTGCATGCCTTTGCCGGAAGGCTTCGGCCATGTCGACGCGGCGGCGTTCATCATGATCTATGCCACATCGTGGCATGCGCTGATGGACCGGGCGCAGCTGAAGGCCGGGGAAACTGTGCTCGTGCTGGGTGCCGCCGGCGGCGTGGGCACCGCGGCCATACAGATCGCAAAGGCAGCCGGTGCAAAAGTGATTGCGGCGGCTTCCACCGACGAGAAATGCGAACTCTGCCGCTCCATTGGCGCCGATGCCACCATCAACTACACGACGCATGCGCTTCCAAACGGCTTTCGCGACGCCATCAAGGCGGCGACCGACGGCAAGGGGCCTGACGTCATTTACGACCCGGTGGGCGGCGATTTTGCGGAGCCGGCATTTCGCTCGATCGGCTGGCGCGGCCGCTATTTGGTGGTCGGCTTTGCATCGGGCCCGATTCCGTCGCTGCCATTGAATCTGACGCTGCTGAAAGGCGCATCGCTGGTTGGTGTGTTCTGGGGCGATTTTGCCAAGCGCGAGCCCAAGGCCAATGCACAAATGATGGCTGAATTGGCGCAGTGGTACGGCCAGGGAAAGATCAAGCCCGTGATCGACAGCACGATGCCGATGGCAGAATTGAAAGCGGCCTACACCCACATGGGCTCACGCGGCGTCAAAGGAAAACTCGTCATGGTGAACTGAGCGCCCTGCGCCCGGTTGGTTCCACGCCCGCAATAAAAAAGCCCGCAGATGCGGGCTTTTTTATTGGCTGAAGGCCCTGTCGAGCGTTTACTTGATCTCGAACTCGGAAAGCGACTTGCCGGCGGCCAGGGCTTCGGTCACCCAACGCGGCTTGCGGCCACGACCGCCAGACCAGGTTTCACCGCTCGGGCCGCGGTATTTGGCCGCTGCCTTGGCTCCGGGAACCGCGTTGCCGCGCTTGACCGACCCGCCGCGCGCGCTGAGTTTCAGATCGGAAGCGGTCAAACCGTATTCGGCGATTTTCTTGCGCACCTCTTCAATGACGCCCGCACGTTCTTGGTTGCGGAGGTCTTCGGCCTGCTTGCGCAATTGCGCAATCAGCTCGTCGTGCTTCTTGATCTGGGAATTGATATCGGCAAGGGTCGAAGCCATTGTGGACTCCTGAAAATTGGAAACGGGGCGGATTTTAATTCAATTCCAATTTAAAACAAGCATGCCGGTACCAGAAAAAACCCGGGGCGCACCGTTAGTTTGCGGCGGCGCACAATGCAAAGCGCACTTGGCTCGCGCGTTCTTATCGAACAAAAAGAGGGAATACAAGGGGTTAAGCCCCAACGGCAGCAACAGCCGGAAATGACAACGCCGGGGCTGGCCCGGCGTTCATGCCCCCTTGGACGCTATTGCGCAATAGCAGTCAGGGAAAGTATTTGGGGTGGCTGATGGGACTCGAACCCACGACGACCAGAATCACAATCTGGGACTCTACCAGCTGAGCTACAGCCACCGAAGAGCCCGCAATTGTAGCGTCAAAAACTCCCGTTTTCGCCACCGGGCATTCAAAGACGCTTGAAGCCCTGCTCAACCCGTTGCCAAAGGGCCCGCCGGCGCGGTCTTCTCGATCTTGATGGAGCCGTCCGGCCTTTCGCAGGTGCCAATCAGCAGGCCGCTCGCCAGTGCATGCTCGCGCAGCGCTTCGAATATTTCGTCGCGCCCCGGCGTGGACGAAAACGAGGGCGCGCTGCCGAGCGCAAACAACTGAAAGGCGTAGCGGTGCGCGCCGTGCCCCGGAGGCGGGTCCGGCGGTAGCCACGCGGCCTGCAGTCCCGAGTTGCGGCCAACCTGCAGGCCGGCAGTGCCTTCGTTGTCGCGGCTCGGAATTGCGGCCTCGTCGAGCTTGCCGTCGCTCGGCCGCAGCCCCACCACGATCGCATGCACCAGCGGATTCGGGGTTGGCGAGTCGGCATCCTCCACCACCAGCACCAACGAAGTGGTTTCCGCCGGCAGTTGGGCCCACTGGAAGCGGCGGCGACAAGCCTTCGCCGTCGGCCGTATAGCGCGGGGGCAGCGGCCCATGGTCCACGAATGCCACGCTGGTCAGGGCGATGGACGCCATGCCCTGCCGCATTCCGAGCGTATTGAAAACGATCTTGTCCAGGCCGGCACGCACGCCGTGCAGGGCGTGGCCAATGACTTCAGGCAATTTTTCGAGCATGGCTTCGGTATAGCCCCGTCCGGCAGTTCACCCTGTAGGACGCCGCTGCATGCAAGAGATGGCGGTCGTCCGCGCCAAATTTCTCGAACGCAAATCCGATGTATTTCCCGGCCCGTGGAGCCGGTTTTGCTCCGCTATCATGATCGTCGCCCGAATCAACGGGCAATGCTTTCCCGCTTCTTCCAATTCACCGCCAAAGGAACTTCTTCATGAGCATCGTCTGGACTATTCTGATCGGGTTCATCGTGGGTCTGGTTGCGCGGGCCGTCAAGCCGGGCGACGATTCCGCCGGCTTCATCGTGACCACGCTGATCGGCGTTGCGGGTTCATTGATCGTGACCTATGTCGGCCAGGCCATGGGCTGGTACACCGCGGGCCAGGGCGCCGGTTTCATCGCGTCGGTGCTCGGCGCGATCGTGCTGCTCGTTCTTTACGGCCTGATCAAGCGCAAGAGCTGATTCCGGGGGCTGCGTAGGGATGCCGCGCAAACCACGCGCCAAGCATCATGTCTACGTGGTCGAGCTCGACGACCGCGTATGGAACCATGGCCGCTTCAGGCGGGCCAATCCCGACTATCAACTCGGCAAGCCTTTCGTCTATGTCGGAATGACCGGGCTCGACCCGGACATTCGCTTCGACAAGCACAAGGCCGGCATCCAGGCGAACACCTTCGTGCAGGAGTTCGGCCTGCGGCTGCTGCCCGCCCTCTATGAGCGCTACAACCCGATGAGCTACGAGGACGCGCGGTCGATGGAGGTCGAACTCGGCATCCGGCTGCGCGCGAACGGCTATGGCGTCTGGCAGGCCTGAAACCGACGCCCTCTTTCAACGCCCTCTTCTGGCGCTGCAGATTCAGGCGTAAGTGATCCAGCCCTCGTAGGCCGGGGCATCCAGGTGCGGCAGGGTGTTGTACGTCACGAGCATGTGGCGCTTGGGCGTAAAGGCGAACTCCGTCACCGCCGTATTGCGAATGCGCAAGTTGAGTTCGATGGTCGTTTCCGCGCTCGTGCCAAGCACATGTCCGACCGCCGTGCTGATCGGTCCGCCGCTCGACACCACCAGAACTTTTGCGCCATGGTGGCGGTCGCGCACATGGTCGAGCGCCGTGGTCACGCCCGCCAGAAAGTCCACATAGCTCGGCATGCCGGCAGGCTGGGTCGTGCCTTGCATCCAGGCGCCCAAGCCGCTGCGCAAGAGGCGGAAATGGTGGCGGTACATCTCGGGCGAATCGGGCTTCTCGAGCTTGCCTTCGTGGATGGTGGCAATGACAGCCTCGCTGTCGTACTCGTTGAGCCCGGGCCATGGCAGCACGTCGTCGCGCTGCAGTCCGAGCCCTTGTGCAATGCCCTCCCAGGTCTGCCGATGCCGCTTCAGGGTGCCCGTGATCACCGCATCGAAGTGCATGCCGCGCTCGCGCCAGTATTCACCCAGCCGCACGGACTGCCTGTGTCCGAGCTCGCTCAGGTTGTCGTAGTCGGCAGCGCCGAAACTGGCCTGCCCGTGGCGCACGAGATAGAGGGTTCCCATGCATGCGATTCTGGCGACAAGCGCATTGCGCGCTTGTCCCTCGTGTGACGGAACGCCGGGTCAGCGTGCCGCTGGCAGCGTGTCAGCTGGCTTCGGCACGAGGATCTCGGCCTTGAAGCGTTCCTTCAGCATGTTGTAGTACGCCACGTCTTCCGCGGCAGCCACAGATTGGCCGACCTGCGCGTTCTCTTGCTGCGCCTGCTCAGGGGCCGAAGGCGTGCGCGGAACGACCTTGGTCACGCGAACCACCGCATAGCCCTGGGTGCCCAGTTCGACACCCACCAGCGCGGGCAGCTTGGACGCATCGGCACGCAGCGCGGCATCGATGATCGCCAGCGGCTGGCTCTGCGATTCACGGCGCGAAACCGTGACCGGTGCGCCAAAGGTTGCGCCGTCGGCCTTCGTGGTCCAGGCAGCAAGCTTGGCTTCGCCTTCGGTCTTTGCCAATACCGCGGCGCGTTCGGTGACGAGTTGCGCGCGGATCTTGTCCTTCACTTCGGCCAACGGAATGGGACGCGCCGGCGAGTACTGCGTCACGCGGCCAGATGCGAGCTGGTTCGAACCGACTTCGATGGCTTCGGTGTTCTGCTTGCGGTCGAGCGAATCGGGCGCAAACAACGCACTCAGGAAGTTGCGGCTCGCCAGCGCGCCGGTGGCGCCCGGTGCGGGCGTGCGCGCCACATTGGTTGCAGTCTGGATCGTGAGCTTCAGCTTTTCCGCCGCCGGCTTGAGGCTGTCGGGCTGCTGGTACACCGCGTCGGTGAAGGCTTCCGCGGCCTTTGCGAACTCCTGCGTTGCCTGTTGCGCGCGAACGTCGCTCTCGATGGTGGCGCGCACCTGCTCGAACGGAGGCACCACGGCCGGCTTGATGTCGGTCAGCCGGATGATGTGATAGCCGAACTCGGTTTCGATCACGTCGCTGATGTCACCCTTCTTGAGCGCGAACATCGCGTCGTCGAAAGGCTTGACCATTGCGCCGCGGGTCACGAAGTCGAGGTCGCCGCCCTTCTCGGCGGAGCCAGGGTCCTGCGAATTCTTGCGCGCCACATCGGCAAAGGTGGTGGGTGCCTTCTTCACTTCGGCTAGCAGTTGTTCTGCTTTTGCCTTGGCTTTCTCACGATCGGCCGCCGACGCGCTGGCCGGTGCGGTAATCAGGATGTGGCTCGCGCGGCGCTCTTCCTTCGTGCCGAAGCGCGCCTTGTTCTGTTCGTAGTAGGTCTTGAGGTCGGCCTCGTTCACCGAGACGTTCTTCTTGGCTGCCTCGAGGTCGAGCACCAGGTACTCGATGCTGGCCTGCTCGGGGGCCTGGAACTGCGCCGTGTGGTCCTTGTAGTAGGTCTCGATGTCGGCATCGCTGATCGTCACCTTCGATGCGAAGCTATCGGGAGTGAAGCGTGCGACCTGGATCTCGCGGCTGTCATAAAAGGCGTTGATGGTGGCGGCAGCCAGCGCGGGCGGCGTGAACGCCGTACCCGAAATGCCCAACAGCACCTGCTGCGTTGCAAGGTCGGCGCGCATCGAGGCCTCGTACTGCTCCGGCGTGCGGCCGGTCACGCGCTGGAAGGTCTCGCGATCGAACTTGCCGTCCGGCGTGCGGAATGCGGCAAGGCCCGAGTCCTGCGCGAAGATGCGGGTCAGCCGCTCTTCGGAAACCGTCATGTTCGACTTGGCCGCAGCCGCTGCCAGCACGCGGTCGCGCACCAGCCGTTCCAGCGTGGCATAGCGCATTGCATCGGAATCGAGCAGCGTCGGGTCGACGTTCGGCGACTGCTGCCGGATGCGGTCGACTTCGTTGCGGTGCTGCGCGTCCCATTCGGAACGGGTGATGTTGTTGCCATCGACACGCGCAACCTTTTCCTCGTTGCCGGAGCCCTGGTAGCGGTCCACACCGAAGAGGACGAACGAGGGAATGATCAGCAAGAACAAGAAAATCATGACGATCTTGTTGTACTTGCGGAAGAAATCAAACATGCTTGAACACTCTCTTGCGACGGATGTCGAACGGCAATAAAAAAGGCGAACCTGTGTTCGCCTTTGCATCGGTGGTGGTGGGTGCTGAGGGGCTCGAACCCCCGACCTACGCCTTGTAAGGGCGCCGCTCTACCAACTGAGCTAAGCACCCCACCGGGAAACTCTCCGAGTCTACGTCTTAGTTGAGCGCGTCTTTCAGCGCCTTGCCCGGACGGAACTTCGGAATCTTGGCGGCCTTGATTTTAATCGCGTCGCCGGTCCGGGGATTGCGGCCGGTGCGAGCAGCCCGCTTGCCCACTGCGAAAGTGCCAAAACCGACCAGCGACACGGAGCCGCCTTTTTTGAGCGTGGTACGAATGGCGCCGATGGTGGATTCGAGCGCGCGCGTGGCGGCTGCCTTGGAAATATCGGCGTTTTTTGCGATGTGCTCAATCAGTTCGGTCTTGTTCACAAGGGCCCCTTGTCGAAGAAATAAAGTTGGTCGGCTTTCGTCAGTGCGACCTGGCCGCGAATGACGCGGCGCAAGAAGTGTGGCAGGACTGACGCCTCGGCAGCGCGCTGCCAGCGAGGATTACAACCACTGGTCTGCAGGGTGTCAATACGACACGAGGCCATGCAGAACAGCGGAGCGCGCGATTTTAGGGGCGTTTCGTGAACTCTATTTCAAAGCGCTTCGGCAATTGCCTTGCCCAAGTCGCTGGTGCTCGCCTTGCCGCCGATGTCGGGCGTGCGCGGTGCTCCGCTTTGGGGCGCGAGCACCTTTTCAATGGTGGAAAGAATCGCGTCGTGCGCCTTCTTGTGCCCCAGGAACTCGAGCATCATCGCGCCGCACCAGATCTGTCCAATAGGGTTGGCAACGCCCTTGCCGGCAATGTCGGGCGCCGAACCGTGCACCGGTTCGAACAGCGAAGGCGTCGTGCGCTCGGGGTTGAGATTGGCGCTGGGCGCAATGCCGATGGTGCCGGTGCATGCCGGACCCAGGTCGGACAGGATGTCGCCGAACAGGTTGCTGGCCACCACCACGTCGAAGAAGTCGGGCCGCTGCACGAAGTGGGCGGTGAGGATGTCGATATGGAACTTGTCGAGCTTCACGCCCGGGTAGTTCTTGGCCATTTCGGCCACGCGCTCGTCCCAGTACGGCATGGTGATCGAGATGCCGTTCGACTTGGTGGCGCTCGTCAAATGCTTCTTCGGCCGCGATTGCGCAAGCTCGAAGGCGAACTTGAGCACGCGGTCCACGCCCACGCGCGACATCACCGTTTCCTGCACCACGATCTCGCGCGGCGTGCCTTCGTACATGCGCCCGCCGATGCTGGAGTATTCGCCCTCGGTGTTCTCGCGCACGATGTACATGTCGATCTCGCCCGGCTCGCGCGGGGTGCCGTCGCGGCGCACCACGGGTGCGATGATGCCGGGCATCAGCCGTGCGGGGCGCAGGTTGATGTACTGGTCGAACTCGCGACGGAACAGCAGCAGCGAACCCCACAGCGACACGTGGTCGGCAATCTTCTCGGGCCAGCCCACCGCGCCGAAGTAGATCGCATCGTGTCCGCCGATCTGGTCCTTCCAGTTGTCGGGCAGCATCTTGCCGTGCTTCTCGCAGTAATCCCAGCTAGAGAAATCGAAGTGGTCGAACTTCAGGTCGATACCGAACTTGCGCGCCGCGGCATCGACCACGCGCAGGCCTTCGGGCATGGTTTCCTTGCCGATGCCGTCGCCGGCGATGACTGCGATTCTGTGGGTGGTCATGGTCTGGTTCCTTCTTGCTGGAGAGGGGGAGTAAAAAACTGGAGTGCTTCGGCGAGCACCTCGCCGGGAGCTTCTTCCGGAACATAGTGGCCGCACGGCAATGCACGGCCCGAAACCTGCCGGGCGCATTCGCGCCAGAGCGCCAGCACGTCGAAGCACCGGCCTACCGCGCCGTGTTCGCCCCAAAGCACGCGCAGGGGCTGCGCAAGTTGCCGGCCGGCGGCAATGTCGGCGCGGTCATGCACGAGGTCGATGGTGGAGGAAGCCCGGTAGTCGCCGCAAATGGATTCGGCCGTGCCCGCTATTGCGGCGCAGCGCTCGTACTCGGCCAGCACCTCGGGCGCGAAGGGCGCGAGCCCCGCGTGGCGCCCGCCCATCACGCTGCGCACGTAGCGCACAGGGTCCGAAGCAATCAGCGCCTCGGGCAGCGGCGGCGGCTGGATCAGAAAAAACCAGTGCCAGTAAGCGCGAGCAAATGCCTCGCCGGCGTTCTCGTACATCGAGAGCGTGGGCGCGATGTCCAGCAGCAGCATGCGATCGACGGCAGCGGAATGGTCCGCCGCCAGCCGGTGCGCCACACGCGCGCCGCGATCGTGTGCAAGCACGCCGAAGCGTTCGAAGCCATGGTGCCGCATGGCGGCGAGTGCATCGAGCGCCATCTCGCGCTTGCTATAGGCCACGTGCTCGGCGTCGTCCGCGGGGCGGCCAGAGTCGCCGTAGCCGCGCAAGTCCACCGCCACCACAGTGAACCGCTCGGCAAGCGCCGGTGCCACCCGATGCCAGATGAGGTGCGTCTGCGGATGGCCATGCAACAGCAGCAACGGAGCACCGCGGCCGCCGATGCGGCCATGCACGCGCACGCCGTTGCGTTCGATGTCGAATTCAGGAAAGTCGAAGAAGGAAGCAGTCACGCAGCCATTGTGCGTTGCGCTCTGCCGGCCATCAAGCAACAATCAGCCAATTCATACTTTCCAATCTGGCATGAATTCATTGTCGATGGACCGGGGCGACCTGGAGTTGGTGTTGACCATTCGCGACCAGGGCAGCCTGGCGGGCGCTTCCGCCACGCTGGACGTGGTGCCTTCGGTGGTGACCAAGCGACTGGGCGCACTCGAGGCGCGGCTGGGCCAGCGGCTGTTCGAACGCACCACCCGCCGGCTCAGCGTCACGGCCGAGGGCGAGGCTGTCTGCCTGCATGCCAAGGCGCTGCTCGAGGGTTTTGCGGCTCTCGAAAGCGAACTCGGCGAACGGCAGAACGAACTGGTCGGCACGATACGGCTCGCCGCCACCTTCGGGTTCGGCCGGCGCTGGCTCGGCCCCGCGCTGGCCGCGTTCCAGGCGCGGCACCCCGGGCTGCAGATCGAGCTGCTGCTGACCGAGCGGCTCCCGGACCTCGGCGCCGAAGGCTACGACGGCGCGCTGTGGCTCTGGGCCGTGCAGCAGCGCCGCGCGGCCGACTGGGTCACGCGCCGCATCGCGCGCAACCAGCGCGTGCTTGCCGCCTCTCCTTCATATATAGAGCGGCGCGGCCTGCCGGCCACGGTCGACGCGCTGGGCACGCACGACTGCCTGGTGGCGCGCGAAAACGGCGAGGTCAACCAGCACCAGTTCGCGCTGTGGACGCTGCGCCACGCGCGCGACGGCAGCACGGCGCGCGTGCGCGTTCAGGGGCCGCTGACAAGCAATTCCGGCGAGATGGTGCGCGACTGGTGCCTGGCCGGCCACGGAATCATGCTGCGCAGCCTGTGGGATATTGCGCCGCAACTGGCGTCCGGCGAATTGGTGCGCGTGCTGCCCCACTATGCCATGCCCGATGCGGACATCCACTGGATCGCGCCCTGGCGCCCCAAGACGCCGCGCCGCGTGCGCCTGCTGCTCGACCATCTGGCCGAACAGTTCCGCGGCGAACCCTGGAAGCCGGGAAAGCCCGGTTCGCCGCGCTGAAAGAAAAACGCGCCCGGTCAGCGCTCGCTGCGCACCACCAGGCTCACGCCCGCCGCAGTCAGCCCGATGCCCAGCAAGGTCACCAGGGTGATCGGCTCGCGGAACAGCAGCCAGGCCATCACCGCCGTACATGGCGGCACAAGGTACAGCAAGCTGGTAACGGCGGTGGCCGTGCCGCGCTGGATCAGCATGTAGAGCAGCGAACTGCCGCCGAGCGACAGCACCAGCACCGACCACGCCATGGCGCCGGTCGAGTACACGTTCCATTCGATGCCCTGCGTTTCCATGGCCGCAAAGGGCAAGGTCACGAGCAACGCCGCCGCCATCTGCACGGCGCTCGCGCTGCGAACGTCGCACGGCGCAACGAAGCGCTTCTGGTACAGCGTGCCCGCGGTAATCGAAAGCAGCGCCATGACGGCGAGCCCCATCGTCAACGCACTGACTTCAGTGCCCTGCCCGAACTTGCGCGACACCACGAGCACCAGGCCGGCAAATCCCAGGACCAGCCCTGCCCATTGGCGCTGCGAAATGCGCCCGCCGGTGAACGAAAGCCAGATGGCGGTCAGCACCGGCTGGATGCCGACCATCAGCGCCACCAGCCCCGCGCCCATGCCCGCATGCACAGCAGCCCAGACGCCGCCCAGGTAACCCGCCTGCATCAGCACGCCCGTGGCCGCAAGGTGCCCCCACTGCGCACGCTCCTTCGGCCAGGCGACCCGCGCGAGAGCGACCCAGATGCAGAAGCACACGAGAGACAGCGCATAGCGCACGGCCAGGAACTTGAGTGGCGGCGCATACGGCATGCCGTACCGCGCGACGATGAAACCCGTGCTCCAGATCAGCACGAAGACCGCCGGCATGGCCCGCAGCCACCCGGAGCCACGTGCCGCGGCCGCCGCCGTCATTTGCTGTGGGCCCGGATCTCGGGAATGGCCTTTTGCAGGTAATAGACCATCGACCACACGGTGAGCACCGCCGAGATCCAGATCAGCCACTGGCCCCAGAGGCCCGTGTCGATGACCTTGAACAGGCGCCCGTCATAGAGCAGGAACGGAATCGCGACCATCTGCACCGTGGTCTTCACCTTGCCGATCATGTGGACCGCCACGCTCTTGCCAGCGCCGATTCGCGCCATCCATTCGCGCAGCGCCGAGATGGCGATCTCGCGGCCGATGATGATCAGCGCCACGAACACATCGGCGCGTTGCAGGTGCACCAGCACCAGCAGCGCGGCGCACACCAGGAACTTGTCGGCCACCGGATCGAGGAAGGCGCCGAAGGACGAGGTCTGGTTGAGCTTGCGCGCCAGATAGCCGTCGAGCCAGTCGGTGGCGGCAAAGACGATGAACATCACCGTGGCAATCAGGTTGCGCATCGGCTCGGCGATCGGCAGGTAGAACACGCCAACGATCAATGGAATCGCGACGATGCGCGTCCAGGTCATGATGGTCGGGAGGGTCCAGAACATGCGGGCGATTGTGTCATGCGCGCGTGACCGGCCGAAGGCCAAAGGGCAAATCGGCGTCAGTGCAGTGCGCGATAGATTTCCTCGGCAAGGTCGGTGGCAATGCCTTCGACCGATGCGATGTCCTCGACGCTGGCGGCCGCCACGCCGCGGATTCCGCCGAAACGCTGCAGCAGGCGCGCCCGGCGCTTCGGCCCGATGCCCGGAATGTCTTCGAGCTGGCTGCCGCCCACGCGCACCTTCGCGCGCTTGGCACGCATGCCCGTGATGGCGAAGCGGTGCGCCTCGTCGCGGATCTGGGCGATCAGCATCAGGGCGGCGGAGTCCTTGCCCAGGTAGACCTTCTCGCGGCCGTCGGCAAACACCAGTTCCTCGAGCCCGACCTTGCGGCCCTCGCCTTTCTCCACGCCCACGATGAGCGAGAGCGCCAGGCCCAGCTCGCTGAACACTTCGCGCGCCATCGACACCTGGCCCTTGCCGCCGTCGACCAGCACCAGGTCGGGCATGCGCGCGGCCTTGGTCCTCGCGGGTGCATCGGTGCCCGCGCCCGCGGCATCGCCCATGGGCGGCGCGTCGGTCTCGGCCGCCATTGCCTCGGCGAGCTTGCCGTACCGGCGATGCAGCACCTGGCGCATGGCCGCGTAGTCGTCGCCGGGCGTGATGCCCTCGATGTTGTAGCGGCGGTACTCGCGGTTCTGCATCGTGTGGTGCTCGAACACCACGCAGGATGCCTGCGTCGCCTCGCCCGCGGTGTGCGAGATGTCGAAGCACTCGATGCGAAAGTTGTCGAGGTCGTCGGGCGCAAGCTCCAGCGCATCGGCCAGCGCGCGGGTGCGCGCCTGCTGCGATCCTTCTTCCGCCAGGAGGCGCGCCAGTTGCAGGCCCGCGTTCGTCTCGGCCATTTCGAGCCAGTGCCGGCGCTGCTCGCGCGGCTGGAACACCGCCGTCACGCGCGAGCCGGCCTGCTGGGAGATGGCTTCGATCAGCTCGCGGCCCACCAGATGGCTCAGCACCAGCGTGGCGGGTACCGGCACGTCGATGTAGTGCTGGGCAATGAAGGCCTCGAGCACCTGCACTTCGATCGAATCGGCCGGCGCGGGCACCACGCCCTCTTCCGCATCGAGCTCGCCATGATGGATTTGCGCGGCGTCTTCCACGTGCACGGGAAAGTAGGCGCGGTCGCCCAGGTGCCGGCCGCCGCGCACCATCGCCAGGTTGACGCAGGCCTTGCCGCCCTGCACCTTCACGGCGAGGATGTCCACGTCCTTGTCGGAAGCAATTTCGATCGACTGCTGGTGCAGCACACGAGAAATCGCCGACATCTGGTTGCGCAGCTCCGCCGCCTGCTCGAATTCGAGCTTCTCCGCGTGCTCGGTCATGCGTGCCTCGAGCTTCGACAACACCAGTTGCGTGTCGCCCATCAGAAAGGCTTCGGCGCTGGCCACGTCCTGCGCATAGGCCTCGGGCGTGATGTAGCCCACGCACGGCCCGGTGCACCGCTTGATCTGGTACAGCAGGCAAGGCCGCGTGCGGTTGGCGTACACCGTGTCTTCGCAGGTGCGCAGCTTGAATACTTTCTGCAGCAGCTGGATCGATTCCTTCACCGCCCAGGCGCTCGGGTACGGCCCGAAATAGCGGTGCTTCTTGTCGACCGCGCCGCGGTAGTAGGCCAGCCGCGGAAACTCGTGCGAGGCGATCTTCAGGTACGGGTAGCTCTTGTCGTCGCGAAACAGGATGTTGTAGCGCGGCTTGAGCGTCTTGATGAGATTGTTCTCGAGCAGCAGCGCCTCGGCCTCGGAGCGCACCACGGTGGTCTCCATGCGCGCGATCTTCGAGATCATGTGGCCGATGCGCGTGCCGCCATGGCTCTTCTGGAAATAGTTCGCAACCCGCTTCTTGAGGTTGCGCGCCTTGCCCACATAGAGCACCGCGCCGGATGCATCGAAATAGCGGTACACGCCCGGCAGCTGCGGCAGGGCCGCGACTTCGCTGAGCAATTGATCGGAATGCACGTCTGACATGGCGGCTATTGTGGCGCGCTGAAGAAAGCAGAAACGCGGCGACCAGCTCGGCCGCCGCGTTTCTTATGACCCGGAGTTACTTGGCGAGTTCGCTCACCAGCCGATACAGGAACTCGCGACCGTCATACAGCCGCTGGATCTCGATGCGCTCGTCCAGCCCGTGGGCGCGCGCGTCCGCCGGGTCGAGGAACATGCCCGTCACACCGTACATCGGAATGCCGGCATTGCGCATGAAGCGGCTGTCGGTAGCGCCCGTGCTCATTGCCGGCACCACGGGCACACCCGGCCACATGGCCTGCGTCACCGATTCGACCGTCTTCACGAGATCGCCGTTCAGCGGAGAGGCCGGGCTGCGCAGCGGCTTGCCGACATTGCGCACCACGATCTTGTCGTTTCCGATGGCCTGGGTCAGCAGGCGTTCGATTTCCTCGGGGTCGTCATGCGGCAGGATGCGGCAATTGACCGTGGCCTTGGCCGACTGCGGAAGCGCATTTTCGGCATGCCCCGCCTGCACCATGGTTGCCACGCAGGTGGTCCGCAGCTGCGCGTTGTAGGCCGGATTGGCCGAAAGCCGCTCGATCACCGCGGCATCGGGGTTGCCGCTGCCAATGGCGCGCATGTCGTCCGCCAGCTGGCCGGTGGCAAACGGCGCACTGCGTGCGAAATAGGTCTTCGTGACATCGGCCAGCTTGACCGGGAACGCGTAGTTGCCCAGCCGCTCCAGGCCCGCCGACAGCGCATAGATCGGATTGCTCTTGGTCGGCACCGAGCTGTGGCCGCCCACGTCGCGCGCCTCGAGCATGTAGGTGGTGTACATCTTCTCGGCCACTTGCATGCGGTGCAGGTTGGGCTTGCCGCCGCGCAGCTCCCCGCCACCGCCTTCGTTGATGCCGAATTCCGCCTGCAGCAGCTCGGGCTTGTTGTTGATGAGCCAGAAGGCGCCGTTGCTGAGCGCATCGCCGCGCTCCTCGTCGGCCGTCAGCGCCAGGATGATGTCGCGCCTGGGCTTGAAGCCTTCCTGCTTGAGCTGCCCCAGCACCGACACAAGCGCCGCGGCCATCGCCTTGTCGTCGATGGAACCCCGGGCCGTGAAGTAGCCGCCGGTTTCCTGCAGCTTGAAAGGATCGGTCTTCCAGTCTTCGCGCTTGGCCTCGACCACGTCGAGGTGCGCCAGCAGCAGCAACGGCTTCTTGCTGCCGTTGCCCTTGAAGCGCAGCACCAGGTTGCCCTTCTTGGGGAAGGGCTCGAAGATCTGGATGTCGCCCGGGGCAAAGCCCGCATCGACCAGCCGCTTTTCCATGGCACGCGCCGCCAGCGTGTTGTCGCCCACCGAATGGCTGGTGTTGATCTCGATCAACTCCTTGTAGATGCCATGAAACCGCTGCTGTTGCGGCGTGAGCGACGGCGTGGTCTGCGCCGAGGCGCCCACGACGCCGCCCAAGGCCAAGGACAGGGCGAGCACGGTTCTCGCCGTGCGAAGGCAACCAGGGAACAGCGGCGAACGGCGGGTCTTCATGCGCATGGTTTCTCGCTCCGGGATGTTGTGGTGCCGGCCAGCATACCAAGCAGCCACCACTGCCCCGGCCCGCCGAAGACGGGCACACTGGCGCCATGCAATGGGACATCTTCTGCAAGGTCATCGACAACCACGGCGACCTGGGCGTGTGCTGGCGGCTGGCCAGCCAGCTGGCAGCGCTCGGCGAGTGCGTCCGGCTGTGGATCGACGACGCCACGGCGCTGCACTGGATGGCGCCCGCCGGCTGCGAGGGCGTGAGCGTGGTCGACTGGCTCGACGCCGCCGCCGTCCGGCAGGCGGCCGCGGCCCCGCCGCCCGACGTGCTGATCGAAGCCTTCGGCTGCGAACCGGCACCCGAGCTGATCGCCCGCTTCGCCGAGCCGCCGGCCGCGGGCGGGCCGGGCCGGGCGTGGATCAATCTCGAATACCTGTCGGCCGAGCCCTATGTGGAACGGCTGCACGGGCTGCCTTCGCCGGTGTTCAAGGGACCTGGTGCGGGACTGACCAAGCGCTTTTTCTATCCCGGCTTCACGCCGGCCACCGGCGGACTGCTGCGGGAGCCCGGCCTCCTGGAACGGCGGGCGCATTTCGACCGCGGGCAATGGCTGGCGGCGCAGGAAATCCCCTGGCGTGAAGGCGAGCGGCTCGTCTCGCTCTTCTGCTACGAACCCCCGGCGCTGGCGACCCTGCTCGAGCAACTGGCGGCAGATCCGCAGCCGACCCGGCTCCTGGTGACTTCAGGCCGCGCCGCCCATGCGATCAGGGCGTTCTTTTCAAGCCGGCAACGGCCGGACCACGGGTTTTCAGACTGGGGAGCGCTATCAATTTCATACCTGCCCTACCTCACGCAGCCCGATTTCGACCATCTTCTGTGGACCTGCGACCTGAACTTCGTGCGCGGCGAAGATTCGCTGGTGCGCGCCCTCTGGGCCGGCGCCCCGCTGGTCTGGCAAATCTACCCGCAGGACGATGACGCGCACCACGTGAAGCTCGGCGCCTGGCTCGACTGGCTCGGCGCTCCGCCCTCGCTTCGGCAGTTTCACCACGCCTGGAACGGCTTTGGCGACGGCGCCCTGCCCCCTCTCGAAACGCTGGACGCGTGGCGTGAAACGGTGCTCGCCGCCCGCCAAAGGCTGTGCCAACAAGAGGACTTGGTCACGCAACTGCGGCATCTGGTCGCCGGAAAAAGCTAAAATAGCAGGCTTTGCGGATTTCGGCCCGGATTACACAGATCCGAGATGCTGTCCGCCAAACCTGCCGCGGGACATGTACCGCGGGGCCAAGAACGCCGGCAAGACGTTGCACCGCAACATTGCAAACGTCGCCCATGGCCCCGTGCACCGAGCGGCCAACATCCAGAGAACCTGATATGAAAATCGCTCAAGAAATCCGCGCCGGCAACGTCATCATGCACGGCAAGGACCCGATGGTCGTCCTCAAGACCGAATACAGCCGCGGCGGCCGCAACTCCGCCACCGTGCGCATGAAGCTCAAGAGCCTGATCGCCAACTTCAACACCGAAGTGGTCTTCAAGGCCGACGACAAGATCGACCAGATCGTGCTCGACAAGAAGGAGTGCACCTACTCCTACTTCGCCGATCCGATGTATGTCTGCATGGACACCGAGTACAACCAGTACGAAGTCGAAGCCGAGAACATGGGCGACGCCCTGAACTACCTCGAAGACGGCATGCCCGTCGAAGTGGTGTTCTACGACGGCAAGGCCATTTCGGTCGAACTGCCCACCAGCGTCGAGCGCGAAATCACCTGGACCGAGCCGGCCGTCAAGGGCGACACCTCGGGCAAGGTGCTCAAGCCCGCCAAGATCGCAACCGGCTTCGAAGTGCCGGTCCCGCTCTTCGTCTCGCAAGGCGACAAGATCGAAATCGACACCCGCACCGGCGAATACCGCAAGCGCGTCTAAGCGCTTGCTGGCGGGCCGAACCGCCACCCTGACAAAAGGCTCCGAAAGGAGCCTTTTTTCGTTGATGGGCGTACCCTTTGCCCTCATGAACACGTACGCCAGCGTTCGCACCGAAATCGATGGGCCGGTCAGCACCATCGTCATGAGCCGCCCGAAGCAGCGCAATGCCGTCGACCGGCCCATGGCCGACGCGCTGCGCGCCGCCTTCGAGCGCTTCGAAGCCGACGAAAGCCAGCGCGTGGCCGTGCTGTGGGGCGAGCACGGCACCTTCTGTGCTGGCGCTGACCTGGGCGCGGTCGCCGATCCTGCCCGGCGCAATGAGCTCGACCCCGAGGCTGGCGGCTCCGCGCCCATGGGGCCGACTCGCATGGCGCTGAGCAAGCCACTGATTGCCGCCATCAGCGGCCATGCGGTGGCCGGCGGGCTCGAGCTGGCCCTGCTGGCCGACCTTCGGGTGGCCGAAGAAGATGCGGTGCTGGGCGTGTTCTGCCGCCGCTGGGGCGTGCCGCTGATCGACGGCGGCACCGTGCGGCTGCCGCGCATTGTCGGCATGGGCCGCGCGCTTGACCTCATCCTGACGGGCCGGCCCGTAAGTGCCCAGGAAGCGCTTGCCATGGGCCTGGTGAACCGCCTCGTGCCAAAGGGCCAGGCCCGCGAGACAGCCGAAGCGCTTGCGCGCGAGATTGCGGCCTTTCCACAGCAATGCATGCTGGCGGATCGCCATTCCGCCTACGCCCAGTGGGAGTTGCCGCTCGCCGAGGCGCTGCAGCAGGAGGGACGCCTGGGTGTTCCGATCGTCGCGGCCGAAGGCGCTTCGGGCGCCGAGCGTTTTGTGCGAGGTGCGGGGCGGCACGGCACTTTCTGAACCGGCGGGCATGCCGGTTGCAAGGCTGCACAATGCACCCGTCTTCCTGTCTGATTCCTCCATGAACAACACGCACGACCTTCACGACAAACGCCTCGCCGATGCCTGGGCCACGCTCAAGACGCATTCGGAAAAAGGCCTCCCGCTCGACCCCGATCCCTCGCGCATCGCCTTCGCGGACCCCGAGTTCTTGCTGCGCCGCGAAACCCGCGGCATCCGCATGCAGCTCGAGCTGATGAAGCCCGACCTCGAGCAGCGCGCCCACGGCATCGAAAACACCGTGGTGGTGTTCGGCAGCGCCCGCTTCCGCAGCGAGGAAGAAGCTGCCGCGCTGGTCGCCCAGGCCGAAGCCAGCGGCGATGCCGTCGCGGCCGAGCGCTGGCGCCGGCTGGCGCGCAGCTCGCACTATTACGAGAAGGCGCGTGCCTTCGGCAAGCTGGTGGCGCAATACAGCGAAGGCAAGCAGCCCGAAGACAAGCTCTTCGTCTGCACCGGCGGCGGCCCCGGCATCATGCAGGCGGCCAACCGGGGCGCTCATGAAGGTGGCGGCCTTTCGGTCGGCCTTGCCATTGCGCTGCCGATGGAAGAAGAAGCGAATCCGTACGTCACGCCGGCACTGAGCTTCAAGTTCCACTACTTCGCCATCCGCAAGATGCATTTCATGATGCGTGCGAAGGCGCTGGTGGCCTTCCCGGGCGGCTTCGGCACGCTCGACGAGCTGTTCGAAGTGATCACGCTGGTGCAGACCAAGAAGTCGAAGCCGGTGCCGATCGTGCTGTTCGGTTCGGCCTACTGGAAGAAGCTGATCGACTTCGACTTCCTGGTCGAGGAAGGCGTGATTTCGCCGACGGACGTGAAGCTGTTCGAGTACGTCGACGCGCCCGAAGACGCGTGGGACGCCATCAAGCGCTTCTACAAGCTGTAAGCGCAAACAGCGCCGCGCCTCGGGCTTTCAGGCCTTCAAGCCCCAGGTGGCCCGGGCACCCAGCGCAACCACGGCGCCCACCACCCAGAAAACGCCGGCAATGCCGATCAGCGCGCCGATCGAGCCGAACAGCATCGGCATTGCCACGCTCGATGCATTGATGGTCATGAGCCGCAGGCCCAGCGCCTCACCGTGCCGCTCGTGCGGCGTGATCTGGTGCAGCATGCTCATCACCATGGGCTGCACGGCCCCGAGCGCGAAGCCCAGCACCACGGAGCAGAGCCCCATGGTCAAGGCCGAATCGAGCAGCGGATAGACCGCGAACACCGCCGCCGTGACGATGGTCGAAATCAGGATCACGCTGCGCTCCGACGCGCGCGAGGCGATGAGCGGCAGCACGACTCGGATGGCGGCCGCCGCAATGGCAAAGGCACCAAGAATGGAGCCGATGACCGAAGCGCTGATGCCGCGGTCGTGCCCCAGCACGGGCAGCACGAAGGCATGCACGTCCCAGCTCGACGACTGCAGCCAGTTCACGAACAGCAGCCGCCGGAACATCGGTTCGCGCAGCAGGTCCCAGGCCCGCGTGGGTGCGGCCCCTGCCGCGGGCGCGACGGGCGGAGGTTCGTGCGCGCCGCGCGCAAACAGCCAGCAGGCGATGGACAGCAGAGCCATGGCCGCAAAGCAGACCCGGAATGCCAGCATGTCCGCGGGCGCCCGGCCGGCGTGATCGATGAGCATGCCGGCGACGAACGGGCCGACGAAATTGGCGACCGCGGGCGCAATTGCGAGCCAACTGAACACGCGCTTGAGTTGCGTGGCGTTGGTGGCGGAGCGGCCCACATGCCGCTGCAGCGCAATGACCGTTGCGCCCGTGGCACCGCCGGTCAGCAGCGCCGCCAGACACATGACCGGGAAGACCGGAAAGATCACCACGAGCCCCGCACCGCCCGAAGCCGCCAGGACCGAAAGCCACAGCGGCCGCTTGAAGCCGTGCCTATCGGCAAACCTGCCCGCCGGCAGCGCAAGAAACACCTGCGTGAGCGCGAACAGCGCAATCAGCACGCCGACCGCCGCTGCGCTGTATCCCTGCTGCAGCGCCAGCAGCGGCGTTGCGAGCCGCATGCCGGCCATGGTGGCGTGCAGGCACACCTGGGCCCCGATCACGCGCAGCAGTTCGGAGCCTTTCACGGAGTGTCGTCGCCCTCGCTGTCGGCCGTGGGGGGCAGCAGCACCTGCGACTGCGCCTCGGGCAGCGCCTCGACCTTGCGCAGTGCGAGGCGCATCTGCTTGGCGCGCGTGTCGGCCTTGTCGAGCGTGTCGGAGGCCTTGGCCACCTGCTCCTTGATGCGCGACACCCATTCGCCGTACCGCTCGAATTCGGTCTTGACCGCGCCCAGCACCTTCCAGACCTCCGAGGCCTGCTGCTCGAGGGCCAGCGTGCGAAAGCCCATGTGCAGGCTGTTGAGCATTGCGAGCAAGGTGGTCGGCCCCGCCAGCGTCACGCGGTGCTGGCGCTGGATGGCATCCATCAGGCCCGGTCGGCGCAGCACCTCGGCGTAGAGGCTTTCGACCGGCAGGAACAGAATCGCGAAATCGGTGGTGTGCGGTGCGGCAAGGTAGTTCTCCGCAATCGACCTGGCTTCGCTGCGGATGCGCGCCTCGAGGGCCTTCGCGGCAAGCTCCGCCCCGGCCGCATCGGCGCGCTCATGCGCATCGATCAGGCGCTCGTAGTCGTCGCGCGGAAACTTGGCGTCGATCGGCAGCCAGACCGGCGCGCCGTCGTCGCCACGGCCCGGAAAGCGGATGGCAAAGTCCACCCGCTGGCCGCTGCGCGGCTTGGTCTCGATCTGCTTGGCGTACTGGTCCGGTGTGAGCACCTGCTCGAGCAGCGCCTCGAGCTGCACTTCGCCGAACACGCCGCGCGTCTTCACGTTGGTCAGCACGCGCTGCAGGCTGCCGACGCCTACCGCCAGCGTCTGCATTTCGCCCAGGCCCTTGTGCACCTGCTCGAGCCGGTCGGCCACCTGCTTGAAGCTTTCGCCCAGCCGCGCCTCGAGCGTGCTCTGCAGCTTCTCGTCGACGGTCTTGCGCATCTCGTCGAGCTTGGCGGTGTTGCTCTGCTGCAGCTGCGCCAGCTGCGCTTCCATGGTCTCGCGCACTTCGGCGAGACGGCGTGCGTTGGAATCGCTCAGGCCCTGCAGCTGTGTGTTGAGCGTGTCGGCCAAGCTCTTCTGCAGCGATGCGAGCTGCAGCGAGAAAGCATCGAGCTGCGCGTTCTGCGTGCGCGTGGCCTCGGCGCCCTGCTGCACCAGTGCCTGCTGGAAGGTGGCGAAGGCCTGTGCGGTTTCTTGCCGCGCGCCGCGCGAGCTCTCGCCGATTTCATGGCGCAGCTCGCGCTCCGTGCGTTCGTTGGCCGCGCCCATGGCGGCCAGCACAGTGAGCATTTCGCTGTGGTCGGGCTTGGGCTGGCGGCGCGCAAGCAGCCAGATCACCAGCACGAGCTGCACCACGGCAAAGGCGGCCAGCAGAAGAAGAATCAAGTCGGTCGATTGCAAAATGGGATCGCTGTTTTCGCTTGGATTTGTGGGTGTTACTTGCCGGCCGCCGGAACGGGCGTGACGGGCGTGAGCGGCCCCTTGCCGCCGAACCAGGCGATGAGGTTGTCGGCCGCAAGCTCGGCCATGGCGCGGCGCGTGGGCACGGTGGCGCTCGCAATGTGGGGCGTGAGCACCACGTTAGGCACCGTCAGCAAATCTGGATGGACTTTGGGCTCGCCTTCGAACACGTCCAGGCCCGCCGCCGCAATGCGCTTTTCACGCAGCGCCACGGCCAGCGCCGCATCGTCGACGATGCCGCCGCGCGCAATGTTCACCAGCGTGGCGGTCGGCTTCATCAGCGCAATTTCGGCTGCGCCAATGGTGTGGTGCGAAGCGGGCGAATACGGCACCACCAGCACCACGTGATCGGCGGTCTTCAGGAGCTCTTCCTTGCTGACGTAGCTGGCCTTGCATTCGGCCTCGAGCGAGGCGTCGAGGCGCGAGCGGTTGTGATAGACCACCTTCATGCCGAAGCCGTGCGCGCCGCGCTTGGCAATGCCCTGGCCGATGCGGCCCATGCCGATGATGCCGAGCGTCGAGCCGTGGATGTCGGAGCCGGCGAACATGTCGAAGCTCCACTTCTGCCACTTGCCCGCGCGCAGGAAGTGTTCGCTTTCGGTAATGCGGCGGGCCGTGGCCATCAGGAGCGCAAAGCCGAAGTCGGCCGTGGTCTCGGTGAGCACGTCGGGCGCGTTGGTGCCCAGCACGCCGTGCGCGGCCATCGCATCGACATCGAAGTTGTTGTAGCCCACGGCCATGTTGGCGCAGATTTTCAGGTCGGGGCATGCGTCGAGCACCGCGGCATCGATGCGCTCGCTGCCGGTGGTAAAGGCGCCCTGCTTGCCCTGGAGCCTGGCGATCAGCTGCTCCTTGCTCCAGCTCTCGTCGGACTGGTTCGACTCGACTTCGAAATGCTGCGAGAGGCGTTCGATGGTTTCGGGAAAGATCGCGCGTGCGACCAGGATCTTGGGCTTGCTCATGATGATGTCTGCGCCTAGCGGAAGAAGATGAAGGTGGAGAGAACGAACAGCGGTATCAGGATGGCCACCGACCATGCCATGTAGCCGAAGAAGCTGGGCATGCGAACGCCCCGGCTCTCGGCAATGGCCTTGACCATGAGGTTGGGCGCGTTGCCGATGTAGGTGTTGGCGCCCATGAACACGGCGCCGGCCGAAATGGCCGCCAGCGTGGTGGCGTAGGTGGTCATGAGCGTGGCGGCATCGCCGCCTGCGGTATTGAAGAACACTAGGTAGGTCGGCGCGTTGTCCAGGAACGAACTCAGGATGCCGGTGGCCCAGAAGTACATCGCCGGATCGGGCAGGCCGTCGGGCCGGGTCACCGCCGCCACCACCGAGCTGAAGGGCCCGTGCACGCCCGCCTTGAGCATGGCAATCACCGGGATGATGGTCAGGAAGATGCCCGCGAACAGCTTGGCCACCTCCGCCATCGGGCCCCATTCGAACTGGTTGTCGGCATGCACCTTGGCCGAGGTGATCTTGAGCGAAAGCAGCGTGATGGCGATCAGGCCGATGTCGCGCACCAGCCCCGGCAAGCCGACACGCGTGCCGAACACATCGAAGCCCGTGGGCGACTTCCAGATGCCCGAGAGCAGCACGAAGAAGATGATGCCGCCGAGCAGCCAGAAGTTGGCCGCGCCGTCGAAGCCGACGCGCTGGGTATCGGGCGTCGGGTCGAACGGCAGCACGCCCTCCTTGCGGTAATGATGGCGGTCGATCACGTAGAACAGCGCGAGCAGCAGGCCGACCAGGAACAGCGTGTTGGGCAGGATATGCCGCGCCGTCCAGAAAAAGTCGACGCCCTTCAGGAAGCCGAGGAACAGCGGCGGGTCGCCCAGCGGCGTGAGCGAACCGCCCGCGTTCGACACGATGAAGATGAAGAACACCACCACGTGCGCCTTGCTCACGCGGTTGTCGTTGGCGCGGATCAGCGGCCTGATCAGCAGCATCGAGGCGCCCGTGGTCCCCATGAAGCTCGCAAGCACAGCGCCAATCGCAAGAATGGCCGTGTTGAGCCCGGGCGCGCCATGCAGGTTGCCGCGAATGTGGATGCCCCCCGCCACCGTGAACAGCGCGGTGAGCAGGATGATGAAGGGGATGTACTCCTCCACCAGCGCATGCACCAGCTGGGCGCCGGCCAGCGGCGCCCCGTAGATTGCGGCAAAGGGAAGAAGAAACGCCAGCGCCCAGGCGGCCGATATCTTGCCGTAGTGGTGGTGCCAGAAGCCCGGGGCCAGCAGCGGCAGCAGCGCAATCGACAGCAGGATGCCCGCGAACGGAACACCCCAGAGCGCAGAAAGCTTGCTGCCGTCGAATTCGGCAGCCATGGCAAGCGCGGGAAACATCATCGGCAGCACTGCGGCCGCCGCCAGGCGAACTGTTTTTTTCATGGAGCCGTACCGTACCAGACGGGCGTCAGGCCGGCGGCTGTTCGATCTCGAACACCTGGCGCAGGTACGCCAGGTATTTTTCGTCCTCGCACATATTCTTGGACGGCGTGTCCGACAGCTTGGCCACGGGCTGGCCGTTGCAATTGATCATCTTGATGACGATCTGCAGCGGCTCGTAGCCCAGGTCGTTGGTGAGATTGGTTCCAATGCCGAAAGCCAGCTGGCAGCGCCCGCGGAACTGCTGGTAGAGCTCGATGGTGCGCGGCACCGTGAGGCCGTCGCTGAAGATCAGCGTCTTGGTGAGCGGATCGACACGGTTGGCCGCGTAGTGCGCCAGCATGCGTTCACCCCACTGGAAAGGATCGCCGCTGTCGTGGCGCGCACCGTCGAACAGCTTGCAGAAGTACAGGTCGAAGTCGCGCAGGAAGGCGCTCATGCCATACACGTCGGACAGCGCAATGCCCAGGTCGCCGCGGTATTCACGGGCCCAGCTCTCGAAGCCGAAGATCTGGCTGTCGCGCAGCCGCGGGCCGAGCGCCTGGCAGGCCTGCAGGTATTCATGGGCCATGGTGCCCAGCGGAATAAGGCCCAGCTTCATGGCGTACAGCACATTGCTGGTGCCCGCGAGCTGCGGCAGCCGCGCACCGGGCTTGGGATGCAGCGTCGGCGGCGTCACCGCGCCCAGCCGCGCGTTGAGCGTGCGCAGCACTTCTTCATGCCAGTCCTTGGAAAAGCGGCGGCGCGTGCCGTAGTCGGCAATCTTGAGATCGGCCAGCCCGGCGTCCTGCAGCTGCCCGATCTTGGTCTCCAGGCGCCGCCGGCCTTCCTCGAAGTCGGGCTTCTTCTGCGTGTTGCGGAAGTAGACCTCGTTCACGATGGCCAACACCGGAATCTCGAACAGGATGGTGTGCAGCCACGGCCCCTGGATGCGGATCTCGAGCTCCCCCGAGGGTTGCGGAATGATGTTGATGTACTTCCCGTTGAGCCGGAAGAGCCCGAGAAAGTCGACGAAGTCGCTCTTGATGAAACGCATCGACCGCAGGTAGGCCAGCTCGGCGTCCCGGAACTGCAGCGAGCAGAGGCTTCGCACTTCTTCCCGTATCTGCCCTGCGAACTGGGCCAGGTCGACGCCGGGGTTGCGGCACTTGAACCGGTACTCGACCCGGGCGCCGGGAAAGTGATGCAGGACGACCTGCATCATGGTGAACTTGTAGAGGTCGGTGTCGAGCAGGCTGTGAATGATCATGGTGCGGCGCGCGTTGTCTCAAGCTTTTCGGCGTGCGTTCGATTATCACGGGCAGCGTCGGCTTGTGCCTACGGGGCCTGCACTGCACGTCCTACCGCCAGGGTGAATCGGTCCCGCCACATTTTGTTCACGGCGGCCAACGAGCCCGCCGAATCAACCGTACAAGGAGATTCGCATGAACAAGGACACCATCGAAGGCAACTGGAAACAGCTCAAGGGCAAGGTCAAGGAGCAATGGGGCAAGCTGACCGACGACGACTTCGACGTCATTGCCGGCAAGCGCGACCAGCTCCTCGGTCGCATCCAGGAACGCCACGGCATCAGCCGCGACGAGGCCGAAAAACAGGTCAAGGAATGGGAATCGCGCGACGGCCGCACGCCTGACACCCTCTGGTATGAAAAGTACTGACGGCCGGGTGGCTTGAAGGCCGCCCCGCGCCCTGATTTCTTTCCAACTTCACTTTTTCAACTTCAAAAAGAAAGAACACCAAAATGAAAAAACATCTGCTCATGCTCGCTCTCGCTTCGACCTGTTTCATGGCCACGCACGCCAGCGCGATGACCAAGGACGAATACAAGGCCGCCAAGGACAAGATCGAAGCCGACTACAAGTCCGCGAAGGCCCAGTGCGACGCAATGAAGGACAACGCAAAGGACGTCTGTCAGAAGGAAGCCAAGGGCGCGGAGAACGTGGCCAAGGCCGAACTGGAGCAGCAATACAAGCCGAGCGATGCACACGCACGCAAGGTTGCTGAAGAAAAAGTGAAGGCCAAGTACGAAGTCGCAAAGGAAAAGTGCGACGACCAGGCGGGCGATGCCAAGTCTGCCTGCGAGAAGCAGGCCAAGGCCGACGAAGCCCAGGGCAAGGCCGACGTCAAGGCCATGAAGAAGACCATGTAAGACCGCGGCGGTCCCAACCGGATCGCGGCAAGAAAAAACGGCGCCCTCGGGCGCCGTTTTTCATGGGGTCAGGTCTTCAGGGAGTCGACGACTTGCTGCAGCGCCTCGGGCAACGGCACCGGCCGCTTCGTGGCCCGGTCGACATACACATGCACGAAGTGGCCCTGCGCTGCCGCCGTGTCCGAGCCTTCCGCAAAGAGCGCAATCTCATAGCGCACGCTCGACCGGCCCGCCTGGGCCACGCGGATGCCGGCTTCCACCGTTTGCGGAAAAGCAATCGGCGCGAAGTAGTTGCACTGCGTCTCGACCACGAAGCCGATGGTCTGGCCCTGGTGGATGTCGAGCGCGCCGCGCTCGATCAGCAGCGCATTCACCGCCGTGTCGAACCAGCTGTAATAGACGACGTTGTTGACATGGCCGTACATGTCGTTGTCGGCCCAGCGCGTGGGGATGCTGCGAAACGCGCGGTAGCCGCTCCGGGAATTCGGCGTGGGTTTGGTGGCGGAGCTCATCGCGCGGCATTTTGCCAGCGGCGCCAATATTCGAAGGCCACCTTGAAGGTGCCTAGCTGCACCTGCACCGTCTCGGCAATGTCGCTGGCGTAGCCGCCGGCCATGGCAAAGGCCACCGGAATGCGGCGTTGCCAGGTCCAGTCGAACACCCGCCGGTCCCGCGCCTCCAGGCCGTCGAACGTCAGCTTGAGTCGCCCGAGCCGGTCGCGCTCGAAGGGGTCGGCACCCGCCAGGTAGATCACCAGCCCGGGCGCAAAGCGCCGGTCCAGCTCGTCGAGCGCATGCTCGAGCGCCGTGAGGTAGTCGGCATCTCCGCAGCCGTCGGGCAGTTCGACGTCGAGATCGCTTGCTTCCTTGCGGAACGGAAAGTTCTTCTGGCCGTGCAGCGAGAGCGTGAAGACACTCGGGTCGTTGCGAAAGATGCTCGCCGTGCCGTTGCCCTGGTGCACGTCAAGGTCGATGACCGCCACCTTCAGCTGCCGGCCGCTGCGCCCATGCTCGGCCTGCATCAGCCGCGCGGCCACGGCAGCGTCGTTGAAGACGCAGAACCCGCCGCCCTTGTCGGCATAGGCGTGGTGCGTACCGCCTGCCATGTTGGCCGCCACGCCGCCGGCAAATGCCGCGCGGCAGGCCGCGATGGTCGCCCCTGTAGAGCGGCGCGAGCGCTCGACCATCGCCTCGCTCCAGGGAAAGCCGATTTCCCGCATCGCCTGCGGGCTCACGCTGCCGTCGCTGATGGCCGCTATCCACTGCGGGGTGTGGGCCAGCGCCAGTTCGCCGTCGGTGGCGCGCGGCGCCTGGTCCATGTCCACCCCGGGCAGGTGCTCGAGCAGCCGGTCGCGCAGCAGCGCGTAGCGGGACATCGGAAAGCGGTGGCCGGGCGGCAAAGGCAGGACGAACTGGCCGGAATAGAAGGCGCGCATGGCTGCATTCTGGGGCGCGAGCCGAATTTAGAAAGTGTGTTCTAAATTGCTGCAAAGCAGCAAAACCCCCTTGATCGCAAAGCTGTGCTGCCTATACTTGAGGCCATGCTGCACCGCAACAAAAACAAAGACGACGAGGCAGCGCAACGTGAACCGACCACCATCATCCTTACTGGAGATTCCACATGGCACTGACCGCTGACCAAATCCTCGCCGCCCAAAAAGCAAACCTCGAAACCCTGTTCGGCCTGACCACCAAGGCTTTCGAAGGCGTCGAGAAGCTCGTCGAACTGAACGTGACCGCTTCCAAGGCTGCCCTGGCCGAAGCCGCCGGCACCGCCCAAGCTGCCCTGAACGTCAAGGACGCGCAAGAACTGCTGACGCTGCAAGCCAGCCTGTTCCAGCCCCTGGCCGAAAAGACCGCCGCCTACAGCCGTCATCTTTATGACATCGCCCAAGGCACCGGCGCCGAGTTCACCAAGGCTTTCGAAGCCAAGGCTGCTGAAGCCCAGCAAACCTTCGTCGGCCTGGTCGACAGCGCTTCCAAGAACGCACCCGCCGGCTCGGAAACCGCCGTTGCCGTGCTGAAGAGCGCCGTGGCTGCCGCCAACAACGCTTTCGAATCGGTCCAGAAGGCCGTCAAGCAAGCGTCGGACGTTGCCGAAGCCAACTTCAACGCCGTGTCGTCGCAAGCCGTCGCCGCCGCGAAGACCGCGACCACCGCTCGCAAGCGCTAAGCCGCCCACCACCACCAGTTGTCTCCTTGGGTCCTCACGGATCCAATTCATGGCTTCATCTCCGGATGAGGCCTTTTTTTGAGCACTTTTGCTCGCCCCCAGGCTGCGCGCACTTCGTGTCGCTTCTCCTCTCCCCCCTACCGGGGGCAACACCAGAGGCCCGGCAGAGCCGGTTCCTCGGTGTTTCTGGCTTGGATAATGCGGGTCTTATTTCAGGAGACTCTCAATGCAGATCGACGGCAAGGTTTTTATCGTGACCGGTGGCGCTTCGGGCCTCGGCGAAGGCACGGCGCGCATGCTGGCCGCCAATGGCGGCAAGGTGGTCATCGCCGACATGCAGGCTGAAAAAGGCGAAGCCGTCGCAAAGGACATCGGCGGGGTGTTCGTGAAATGCGACGTGAGCCAGGAAGCCGACGGCCAGGCGGCGGTTGCCGCGGCCCAGAAGCTCGGCAAGCTGGTGGGCCTGGTCAACTGCGCGGGCATTGCGCCGGCCGAGAAGACCGTGGGCAAGAACGGCGCGCATGCGCTGGCCGTGTTCAGCAAGACCGTCACAGTCAACCTGATCGGCAGCTTCAACATGATCCGCCTCGCGGCCGAGGCCATGAGCAAGAACGAACCCGAAGCCACCGGCGAGCGCGGCGTGCTGATCTCGACCGCCTCGGTCGCGGCCTACGACGGGCAAATGGGCCAGGCGGCCTACAGCGCCTCGAAGGGCGGCGTGGTCGGCATGACGCTGCCCATTGCGCGCGACCTGGCCCGCAACGGCATCCGCAACATGACCATCGCCCCCGGCATCTTCGGCACGCCCATGCTCTTCGGCATGCCGCAGGAAGTGCAGGACGCGTTGGCCGCCAGCGTGCCCTTCCCTTCGCGCCTGGGAACGCCCGAGGACTACGCCAAGCTTGCCAAGCACATCATCGAGAACGACATGCTCAACGGCGAGGTGATTCGTCTCGACGGAGCGATTCGACTTCCGCCCCGGTAAGCGGCGGCACCGCCGTGCTGCCGGTGCGGTCCAGGCGCTCGTACTGCGCGATGACCTGGGCCCCCAGCAGCACGAGCGTGGCGGCAATCTCCAGGCTCAGCAGCACCACGATGGCCGTGGTGAGCGAGCCGTAGACCACGTTGACCTGCGAGAGCGTCGAGAAGTACCAGATCAGCACGTGCCGCGTGGCCTCCCACAGCAGCGCCGCCGTCACGCCGCCCAGCAGCGCGTGGCGCAGCGACATGCGGCCGGCCGGCATCACCAGGTAAAGCGAAGTCAGCATGAAGATTTCGCCGCCCAGCCCGAGCAGGTAGAGCAGCAGCCCCGACACGCCCGACAGCGACCAGTTGCGCCCGAACAGGTCGACGCTCTCCTGCCCCACGAGCTGCAGCGCACCCGACACCAGGGTGACCAGCAGCAGCCCCACGCACAGGCACAGGATGTAGATGTAGGGCATGACGGCCGACACCGCGAAGTGGCGCTTGTGGTCCGCCTTGCGGTGATGAAAGATCACCGCCATTGCGCTTTCGAGAATGCTGAAGGCCAGCGAGCTGAAGAAGATCATCGTGACCAGCAGCACCGGTCCCATCACGTCCCGGTGGTCCAGGAAGTTCGACAGTTCCCCGACAATGGCCTTGGACTGCCCGGGCAGCAGCCACTCGAGGTACCGGCCGATGGTGCGCAGCAATTCCGCCTGTTCGATCACATGCGACATCGCGATCACGCTCACGATGAGCAGCGGCACGATGGAAAGCAGTGCGTAATACGCCACCGCGCCCGCCAGCAGCAGGCCCTGGTTCGCGCGAAACGCCTTGAGCGCGTCCCACATGAATCGGAGGGGGTGGCGCAGCAGCGGCGCGACGTGTTGCAATGGCTTGGGCGTCTTCATGCGTGAATTCCGGGGCGTTCATCCGGTGCGGGCAGTATGCCGCCCGGCGCAGGCGTTCCGCCGCTTGCGTATGATTTGCCGCTCTTCGCCTACATGACCATCCCCGCTTCTTTCATCCAGGAACTCATCGCGCGCGCCGACGTGGTGGAGATCGTCGGGCGCTATGTGCAGCTGAAGAAGGCCGGCGCCAACTTCATGGGCCTGTGCCCGTTCCACGGCGAAAAGTCGCCCTCCTTCTCGGTCAGTCCCACCAAGCAGTTCTATCACTGCTTCGGCTGCGGGGTGCACGGCAACGCCATCGGTTTTCTCATGGAGCATGCAGGCATGGGCTTTGTCGAGGCGGTGCACGACCTGGCCGGCCAATATGGCCTGCAGGTGCCCGAGGACGACGCCTCGCCCGCCGAACGCGCCCGCGCCGCGAACCAGCGCCAGAAGCAGGCCACCCTGACCGACGTGCTCGAAAAGGCCGGCGAGGCCTACCGCAAGGCGCTGCGGCAGGCGCCCGGCGCCATCGAATACCTGAAGGGCCGCGGCGTTTCGGGCGAAGTGGCCAAGCAGTTCGGCATCGGCTACGCGCCGGCCGGATGGCGCGCCCTGGCCAGCGTGTTTCCGGACTACGACGACCCGCTGCTCGCCGAAAGCGGCTTGGTCATCGTCAACACCGAAGACGGCGCCGAGGACGCCAAGCGCTACGACCGCTTCCGCGACCGCGTGATGTTCCCCATCCGCAACGTCAAGGGCGAATGCATCGGCTTTGGCGGGCGGGTACTCGGCGACGAAAAGCCCAAATACCTGAACTCACCCGAAACGCCGGTCTTCAGCAAGGGCCGGGAGCTCTACGGCCTGTACGAGGCGCGCGCCGCCTTCCGCGAGCGCGGCTATGCGCTGGTGACCGAGGGCTACATGGACGTGGTCGCCCTGGCCCAGCTCGGCTTTCCGAATGCGGTGGCCACCCTGGGCACGGCCTGCACCACGGAGCACGTGCAAAAGCTCTTCCGGTTCACCGAATCGGTGGTGTTCAGCTTCGACGGCGACGCGGCCGGCCGGCGCGCCGCGCGCAAGGCGCTCGACGGTGCCCTGCCCTATGCCACCGACGTGCGCAGCATCAAGTTCCTGTTTCTGCCGGCCGAGCACGACCCCGACAGCTTCATCCGCGAATTCGGCGCCGACGCGTTCGCGCGGTTCGTGCAAGAGGCCACGCCGCTCTCGCGCTTCATGATCGAGGCCGCGCGCGAGGGCTGCGACCTCACCACCGCCGAGGGCCGCGCCCACATGAGCAGCAACGCGCGGCCGCTCTGGAGCGCCATGCCCGACGGCGCGCTCAAGCGGCAGATGCTGAGCGAGATCGCCACGCTGGTGCAGCTGGACGCCAAGGCCCTGTCGGAGCTCTGGGCCGCCACGCCGGGCCCGCGCAAGGCGGCGGCGGCACCCGCGCCGCGGCATTCCGGCGAGCCGGGCGATCCGTTCGACTACCCCGACATGCCGCCCCCGGCCGAATACGAACCGCCCCGCTACGAAAGCGATAGCGGCAGCAAGCCCCGTGGCAAATTCATCAAGGGCAAGCGCTGGGGCGGCAAGTTCGAGGCCCCCATCGAGCCCCTGCGCGGCCGCGGCAAGCCGCCGAGCCGGCCCGACGTGGCGGTGCGGCTGCTGCTGTCGAACATGGCGCAGTGGGAAGCCCTTTCGCATGAGCTCCATGTGATGCTGTGCGACCTGCCGGGCCAGCACGGGGCGCTTTTTACCTGGCTGGACAGCCAGCTGCACGAGCACGGCGTGCAGCCCTGGGCGGCGTTGCGCGAAGGCATGCGCGGGCTCGACTTCGAACCGCTGGCGGAACGGCTCATGAGCGTGTCCGAAGCGGCGCCGGTGCCCGAGGGTGAAGAAGACCAGCACCTCGCCGATGCGGTCAAGGAGCTGTCGAGCGTGCTCGATTTCATGCTCGACGACCGCCTGAAAGCCCAGCAGAGCGAGGCCATTGCCGCTGTGGGCACGGACCCGAAGGCCCTGGAGCGCTACAAGGCCCTGGAGGCGCGAAGGCTCGAATTGCGCACCCGGTTGAAGCCCTCCAGTGCATAAAGTGCTTGAAATTTGCGCAATAGGCTATAATGTAAGGCTTCGCAACTGGCGAAATTAGGCAAGAGCGACAGCAGCACCTCCGGGCCGACCCCTAGCGCAACGCACTCCAACGGAAAAAATCCGTCGGAAAGGGTCAATAACCGCAAGGACTGCACACCAAATGTTCGCCCGACATCTTGCCTGACGAGGAATTTCTTCCTCTTTCCCAATTGTCTTGTCCGTGCCTGTGCGCGGGCTTTGTGTCTCGTCCGTGCTGTGCACGGGCCGTGGCGGTGCTGCCCATGTGGCGGCGCCCCTGTGATTTCGCTTGGTCCATCTTGCTGTAACGAGGTCGTATGCCCAGTTCAAAGAAGCCTGCTCCTTCACTCGCCAAAGGCGTCGCCGCAAAGTCTGTCGCAGAAAAACCGTTGAAAGCCGGCGTTATGCCGGCAACTAAGTCGGGTGCCGCCGCGTCCAAATCGGCAGCCGCAACGAAAGTGAAAACCGTGCCCACGAAATCGACCTCCATCGACGATCCGAAAAAAGCCGCCGCCAAGACGGTTGCCGCCGCCCCTGCCGCCAAGAAAGTCGGCCGCCCGCCCAAGGCCGCCGGTGCTGCCGCGCCCGCCACCGGTGCCAAGCGCGGCCGCAAGCCCAAGGCCGGCAATGACGCGCCCGAAAGCGACATCGACCTGTCGGACATCGAGGAAGACCTGGTCGGCGACGAACCCGCAACCGCAACGACGACCGAGGAAAAGGTCAAGCCGCTGCGCATGAAGATCAGCAAGGCGAAGGAACGCGCCTTGATGAAGGAATTCGGCCTCGACGAGACGGTGCTCTCCGAGGAAGACCTGGCCAAGCGCCGCTCGCGCCTGAAGACCCTGATCACGCTGGGCAAGACCCGCGGCTACCTCACGCACGGCGAAATCTCCGACCACCTGCCCGACAAGCTGGTCGACGCCGAGACCATGGAAGTCGTGGTCACCATGCTCAACGACATGGGCGTGGCGGTGTACGAGCAAACGCCCGACGCCGAGACCCTGCTGCTGAACAACACCGCGCCCACCGCCACCACGGTGGAAGAAGCCGAAGAAGAAGCCGAAGCCGCGCTCTCCACGGTGGACAGCGAATTCGGCCGCACCACCGACCCCGTGCGCATGTACATGCGCGAAATGGGCACGGTCGAGCTGCTGACGCGCGAAGGCGAAATCGAAATCGCCAAGCGCATCGAAGGCGGCCTCATGGCCATGATGGAAGCCATTTCGGCCTCCCCCGCCACCATCGCCGAAATCCTGCGCCTGGCCGCGGACATCCGTGAAGGCAAGGTCGTCATCTCCACCGTGGTGGACGGCTTCTCGAACCCCAACGAGGCCGACGACTACGTGGCCGAAGAAGACTTCGACGAATTCGACGAGGAAGACGACGACGACGGCAAGGGCGGCTCCAAGGCGCTGACCAAGAAGCTCGAAGAACTCAAGCGCGACGCGCTCGAGCGCTTCGACCGCATTGCCGTCATGTTCGAGAAGGTCCACAAGATCTACGACAAGGAAGGCTACGGCACGCCCGCCTACCAGAAGGCCCAGCAGGCCCTGTCCGACGAGCTCATGACGATCCGCTTCACGGCGAAGACCATCGAGAAGCTGTGCGACCTGGTTCGCACGCAGGTCGACGACGTGCGCAAGAAGGAGCGCGAGCTGCGCCGCATCATCGTGGACAAGTGCGGCTTCCCGCAGGACGAGTTCATTCGCGACTTCTCGGGCTACGACAAGAACGGCAACCGCGTGCCGTCGAACCTGCTCAACCTGAAGTGGGTCGAGAAGCAGGCCGCCTCCGGCAAGCCCTGGAGCGCCGTGCTCGCGCGCAACATTCCGCCGGTGCAGGAACTGCAGCAAAAGCTCGCCGACATCCAGTCGCGCGTGGTGGTGCCCCTCACGCAGCTGAAGGAAATCAACAAGCGCATGAACGAGGGCGAATCGTCCTCGCGCGACGCCAAGAAGGAAATGATCGAGGCCAATCTGCGCCTCGTGATCTCCATCGCCAAGAAGTACACCAACCGCGGCCTGCAGTTCCTCGACCTGATCCAGGAAGGCAACATCGGCCTCATGAAGGCGGTCGACAAGTTCGAATACCGCCGCGGCTACAAGTTCTCGACCTACGCCACGTGGTGGATCCGCCAGGCGATTACCCGGTCCATCGCGGATCAGGCTCGAACCATCCGCATTCCGGTGCACATGATCGAGACGATCAACAAGATGAACCGCATCTCGCGCCAGCATCTGCAGGAGTTCGGCTTCGAGCCCGACGCCAGCATCCTGGCCGCGAAGATGGAGATCCCGGAAGACAAGATCCGCAAGATCATGAAGATTGCGAAGGAGCCGATCTCGATGGAAACCCCCATCGGCGACGACGACGATTCGCACCTGGGCGACTTCATCGAGGACAGCAGCAACACGGCCCCCATCGAGGCCGCAATGCAGGCGGGCCTGCGCGACGTGGTCAAGGACATCCTGGACAGCCTCACGCCGCGCGAAGCCAAGGTGCTGCGCATGCGCTTCGGCATCGAGATGAGCACGGACCACACGCTGGAAGAAGTCGGCAAGCAGTTCGACGTGACCCGCGAGCGCATCCGCCAGATCGAAGCCAAGGCCCTGCGCAAGCTCAAGCATCCTTCGCGTTCGGACAAGCTGCGCAGCTTTATTGATACGCTCTAAGCCGGTCTCCCGGTATTTCTCTGACGAGGAGGCGCCCGCAAGGGCGCTTTCTTTTTCGGATAAGAAAAATGGAGCAAACCTCACCATGAATCCCGATGCAGACAAGCTCTGGCTGGCCCCGCGCTGGGCGCTTGCCGTGCTGCTCGCAGTGCTGGGCATGCTCGGTCCCTTTTCCATCGACACCTACATTCCGGCCTTCTCGGGCATCGCGCGCTCCATCGGCGCCACGCCCGCCGAAATGCAGCAGACGCTTTCGGCCTACCTGTTCGGCTTTGCGTTCATGAACCTGTTCCACGGCGCGCTGTCGGACAGCTTCGGCCGCCGACCGGTGGTGCTGTGGGGGCTTGCGGTGTTCACCATTGCCTCGCTGGGCTGCGCGCTGTCGCAGAACATTGCGCAACTGGTGCTGTTCCGCGGCCTGCAGGGCCTTTCGACCGGCGCGGGCATCGTGGTCTCGCGCGCGGTCATCCGAGACATGTTCCCGCCGGCCGATGCGCAGCGGGTGATGAGCCAGGTGACGATCTACTTCGGCGTGGCGCCGGCAATTGCACCGATCGTCGGCGGCTTTCTTTTCGTTCATGCCGGCTGGCATGCGATCTTCTGGTTCCTGGTGGCGGTCGGCGTGATTTTGTTCGTGGCCAACTACAAGCTGCTCCCCGAAACCCTGCACCAGAGCCAGCGCCAGCCGTTCCAGGTGCGCCACCTGATGCGCGGCTACTGGGACCTGTGCTCCGATCCGCGCTTTCTGCTGCTCGCCTTTGCAAGCGGTGTTCCGTTCAACGGCATGTTCCTCTATGTGCTGGCGGCGCCCGCCTTCCTGGGCGATCACCTCGCCCTGGCGCCGACGCAGTTCTTCTGGTTCTTCCTGCTGACCATCGGCGGCATCATGTCCGGCGCATGGGCCAGCGGTCGCATGGCGGGCAAGGTGGCGCCCAAGCGGCAGATCCGCGACGGCTTTCTGATCATGCTGGTGACATCGCTGGTGAACGTCGCGGCCAATGCGCTGTTCACCGCGCACGCCGCATGGGCGCTGTGGCCGCTCGCGGTGTTCGCCTTCGGCTGGGCGCTGATGGTGCCGGTCGTCACGCTGCTGGTGCTCGACCTCCATCCGGAGCGGCGCGGCATGGCCTCGTCGCTGCAGGCCGTGATCGGCTCCACTGCCAACGGCATTGTTGCCGGCGTGGTGGCGCCGCTGGTCATGCATTCCACCTTGGCCCTAGCGTTGACCTCGATGCTGATGCTGGGCATCGGCCTGGTCGCCTGGGTCTGGCTGCACGGGCAGTGGCCCGAAATCGGCCGCCGCGTGGCGGCGGAGGTCTGACGCCATGCCGCAGCTTTCCGCTTTGCTGACGCATGCGCGCGCCTGGCTGCCGGGCCGCAACACCGTCGACGTGCGCGAGCGCATGCGCGCCGTGGGCGGCGCGGTAATCGGCCTGCTCATCACCGCGCTGCTGTGCCGCTGGATGGCCGAGGCCGCGGGCATCAGCGTCTGGCTGATTGCGCCGATGGGCGCGAGCGCGGTGCTGGTGTTCGCGGTGCCCGCAAGCCCGCTGGCGCAGCCCTGGTCGGTGATCGTGGGCAACACGCTGTCCACGCTGGTGGGCATTGCCTGCGTGCGCTGGGTGCCGGATGCGGCCTGGGCCGCGGCGCTGGCTGTCGGCGCGGCCATCGGGCTGATGTTTGCGACGCGCAGCCTGCATCCTCCGGGCGGTGCCGCCGCGCTGCTCGCGGTGCTGACGCACACCACCGACTTTTCGGCGGCGCTGTTCCCCACCCTCGTGAACTCGCTGCTGCTGGTGCTGGCCGGCGTGGCCTACAACACGTTCACCGGCAGGCGCTACCCGCACGTGCAGGTGGCGCGGCCGCCCTCGGCCGACGCCCGCTTCAGCCAGGCCGACATCGATGCGGTGCTGGCCCGCTACAACCAGGTGCTGGACATCAGCCGCGACGACCTCGAATCGCTCATCCAGCAGACCGAGCTCGAGTCGTACAAGCGGCGCCTCGGCACGCTGCACTGCGCCGACATCATGTCGCGCGAGCCGGTGTCGGTGGAGTTCGGCACGCCGCTGCAAGAGGCCTGGACGCTGATGAACCAGCGCCGCATCAAGGCGCTGCCCGTCATCGACCGCACGCGCCGCGTGGTCGGCATCGTGACGCAGGCCGACTTCTTTCGCATGCTCGACCTGGAGCACCACGAAGGCATTGCGGGACGCCTGCGCGACCTGATACGCGCCACGCGCACCGTGGTGTCGAACAAGCCCGAAGTGGTCGGCCAGATCATGACGCGCCAGGTGCGCGTGGCCAGCGCCGACCGCCCGGTCGTCGACCTGGTGCCGCTGTTCTCCGAAGGCGGCCACCACCATATCCCCATCATCGACCATGAAAGGCGGCTCACCGGCATGATCACGCAGTCGGATTTCGTGCGCGCGCTCTACCGCGCCGTGCGGCCCGAGAACTGAAACCTTTCAAGGAGCGCACATGGCGTGGGTCGTGTTGTTGGTGGCGGGTCTGCTCGAGATGGGCTGGGCCATAGGTCTCAAGTACACCGAAGGATTTACCAGGCTGTGGCCCTCCATCTGCACCGCCATTTCGATGGTGCTGAGCGTAGTGCTGCTGGGCTGGGCGATGCGATCGCTGCCCGTGGGCACGGCCTATGCGGTATGGACAGGCATCGGCGCGGTGGGCACGGTCATCCTGGGCATCGTGCTGTTCCACGAGCCTGCCAACGCGGCGCGGCTGATTTGCGTCGGCCTGATCGTCGCGGGCATTCTCGGGCTCAAGATCACGAGCCCGGCCTGAGCACGCGCTTCATTCCAATACGACGTTCGCCTTCTTCACCAGCGCCGCATAGCGCGCGGCTTCGCTTTTGAAGTAGCTCGCGGCCTGTTCGGGCGAAGTGGGCTTGATGACGTTGCCCTGCTTGTCCATGGCCTCGCGCACCTCTTCGCTCGTGAAAGCCGCAGCCACCGCGGCGTGCGCGCGCTGGATGTCGGCGGCTTGCATCTTCGGCGGGCCGATCACCGCGAACCAGCCCTCGACCGCGTAGTTGGCCAAGCCCTGCTCCGCAATCGTCTGGATATCGGACGCCGCCGGCGAGCGCTGCGCGCTGCACAGGCCTATGGCCCGCAGCGCACCGCTCTTGAGGTGCGGCTGCACCGCGGGCAATGCCACCACGCCCATCTCGACCTGGCCCGCGATCATGTCGGTGACCATGGGGCCGGTGCCCTTGTAGGGAATGTGCCGCGCCTTCACGCCGGCCTCTTCCATGAACATCTCGCCGGCCAGGTGGATGATGGTGCCGTTGCCCGACGAAGCGTAGTTGTAGGTGTCGGGCTTGGCGCGCAGCAGTGCCACCAGCTCCTTCACATTCTTGGCGGGGAGCTTCGGGTTGACCACCAGCACCAGTGGCGTCGCGCCCACGATGCTGATCGGCGTCACGTCCGCGATGGCGTCGAAGGGCATCTTCTTGTACACGGCCGGGTTGATGACGTGGTTGTTCGACACCATGCCGAGCGTGAGCCCGTCGGGCGCGGCCTTGACCACCACAGAAGTGCCGGTGATGCCGCCCGCACCGGGCAGGTTCTCGATCACCACCGGCTGGCCGAAGGCCTTGCCGAGCGCAACCGATGCCGCGCGCGCGATGGCATCCACGCCCGAACCGGCACTGATCGGCAGGATGAAGCGAATGGGTTTGTCGGAGCCCTGCGCGAGCGCGGGGCACGCAGCCAGTGCGGCGGCGGCAGCGCCAAAACCCAGTACGGCGCGGCGGGTCATCGGGGGAAGCATCGTGTGCATGGTCTTGTCTCTCTTTATGGTTTTCGAAGAAAAATCGCGCTCAGGCGATGGCCAATTCGGCCTGCATGGCCGCCACCTGCGCATCGGCATAGCCGAGTTCGGCCAACAGCTCACGCGTGTGTTCGCCGAGCATCGGCGGATCGAGCCGCACGCCCAGTCGCTCGCCGCCCAGCGTGATCGGGAACAGCGTGGTCTGCGCGGTTTCTCCTGCGCGCTCGCCGTCGGGAAGGCGGATGTCGGCAAGACCGCCGGTGGCCTTCAGGTGCGGATCCTCGTAGAGGTCTTCTGGCCGCACGATGGGCGCAAACGGCAGGCCGCGCGCCTCGAAGATCGCCGACAGTTCGGCGGCCGAGCGGTCGGCCAGCCGGCCGCGCAAGTCTGCGAGCAAGGCGGGCCGCACGCGAACCCGATCGTTGTTGGTGCGCAAGGCGGGGTCGGCCTTCAGGTCGTCGAAGCCGAGCGCATCGCAGAACACCCGCCATTGCGCGTCGCTCACCGCGGCCAGAAAAATCTGCTCGCCGTCCTTCACGGTGAACACGTCGTACAGCGCCCAGGCCGAGATGCGCTCGGGCATCGGCGCCGCGGCCTGGCCGGTGATGGCGTACTGCAGCATGTGCTGGCCAACCAGGAACACGTTGTTCTCGAACAGCGCGGACTGCACCTCCTGGCCCTTGCCGGTCTGTATGCGCTGCATCAACGCGGCCATCGCGCCGATTGCGCCGAACATGCCGCCCATGATGTCGTTTACGCTGGTGCCCGCGCGCAGCGGGTCACCGGGCCGGCCCGTCATGTAGGCGAGGCCGCCCATCATCTGCACCACCTCGTCGAGCGCGGTGCGGTGCTCGTAGGGTCCGGGCAGAAAACCGGTGTGGTTCACATACACCAGCCGCGGGTTGAGCTTGCCGAGCGCGGCATAGCCGAGCCCGTACTTGTCCATGGTGCCGGGCCTGAAGTTCTGCGCCACCACGTCGGCGGTGGCGCACAGGCGCAGCGCCGCCTCGAGCCCTTGCGGGTGGCGGAGGTCGAGCGCAATGCTCTTCTTGTTGCGGTTGAACATCGGGAAAAAGCCAGCGCCAGCGCCCAGCAGCTGCCGAGTGCGGTCGCCTTCGATGGGTTCGACCTTGATGACCTCCGCGCCCAGGTCGGCCAGCACCATGCCGCAGGTCGGGCCCATGACCATGTGCGTGAACTCGACCACGCGGATGCCCGTGAGCGGCAGGCGCTTTTCCTCGGGCTTCGTCGTGGTGTCGTTCATGCCGCGACTCCGGCGCCCGCCGCAAAGGTCTTCGGAAAGCCGGCGCGCCACACGGTGCCCTGCAGCGTCTCGCCTTCCAGCCAACCCGCCACGCGCTGGCGCAGTTCGAGCAGCTTCGGCAGATCGACACCGGTGCGCACGCCCATGCTCTCGAGCATGAAGACGAGGTCTTCGGTGTCGACGTTGCCGCTCGCGCCCGGCGCATGCGGGCAGCCGCCGATGCCGGCCAGGCAGGCGTCGAAGCGCGAGATGCCGACTTCCAGCGCGGCATACACGTTGGCAAGACCGAGGCCGCGCGTGTCGTGGAAGTGGCCGCACCAGAGGCGGTCGCCCGCGATGCGCCGTGCGCGCTCGAACAGGCTGCGGACCATGGCGGGATCGGCATAGCCGACGGTGTCCGCCAGGCCCACCCGGTCAGCCCCCGCATCGAGCAGCGCCTGCATCAGGCGCAGCACCTCTTCCGTATCTACGTGGCCCTGGATGGTGCAGCCGAAGGCGGTGCCCACGCCGCCCTCGATCATCGTTTTGGAGCCCGCGGCATCGCGCGCGCGCGGATGCGGGCGACCTCGGCCACCACTTCGTCGGGCGTCTTGCGCAGGTTGGCCAAGCTGTGCGCATGGCTGGCCGACAGCGGCACCATCATCAGGTCGGCCTCACCCGCAATGGCGAGTTCCGCGCCCCGCAGGTTGGGCACCAGCACCGAAGTGAAAAGCCCCGGCAGCGTCTTCGCGTAGGCCAGCAGTTCGGCCGTGTCCGCCAGTTGCGGCAGCAGGCGGGCGGGCACGAAGGAGCCGACTTCGATCTCGCGCTGCCCGGCGGCATGCGCGTCGCGAATCCACCCGAGCTTCTGCGCGGTGGGCAGCGTTCTCGCGATGCTCTGCAGGCCGTCGCGGAGGCCCACTTCGCGGACGACCGCGCTGGGCGGCAAAAAGGCGTGAGCGGCGGGTGCTGCTACCGATACATCGTTCAAAGGTGTCTCCTTCGTGGTCTGGCGCCGATGTTAGGAGTTCCCATTCGAATCAGAAAATAGATTTTGGAAGCCAATTCGTTCCAAAATGGAATACCACATCTCAAGACCCGGCAACCACATGAGAGACCTCGACCTGACCACCCTCCGCCTCTTCGTCTCCGTGTGCGAAACCCGCAGCATCGCGCGCGCCGGGGAGCAAGCCAGCATCGTCGGCTCGGCCATCAGCAAGCGGCTCGCGCAGCTCGAAGACGCCGTCGGCACGCCGCTGCTGCTGCGCAAGCGCCGCGGCGTGGTGCCTACGCCGGCCGGCGAAACCTTGCTGGAGCATGCGCGCGCGATGCTCGGCAGCGCGCAGCGCATCGAGCGCGACATGGCTGCATATGCAAGCGGAGCGCGGGGGCATGTGCGCATCCTCGCGTCGGCCTCGGTCATGGCCGAATCGCTGGCCGAAGACGTGGCCAACTTTCTGCAGAACCCGGCGCACCGCGACATCCGGGTCGACATGGAAGAGCGCGTGAGCCCCGAGATAGTGCGCGGCATTCGCGAGGGCAGCGCATCGATTGGCCTGTGCTGGGACGCCGCCGACCTCGAAGGCCTGCAGCGGCGCAGCTACCGCACCGACCACCTCGCCGTGGTCGCACACCCCTTGCACCCGGCGGCACGCCGCGGCAAGGTGCGCTTCGAGGATGTGCTCGAGCACGAGTTTGTCGGCATGCCGGCGCTGAGCGCCGTGCAGCTGATGCTCGCGCGCGAAGCCGCCGTCGCCGGCAAGCCGCTGGCCTATCGCGTACTGGTGAGCAACTTCGACGCCGCGCTGCGCGTGGTGCGCGCGGGGTTGGCGATCAGCGTGGTGCCCGCGGAAGTGGCGCAGCCCTTTGCCGACGCCTATGGACTCAGGCTCATGCCACTCACCGACGCCTGGGCGCGCCGCCGCTTCGCCATCTGCTTTCGCGGCGAAGAGACACTGTCGCTGGCGGCGCAGTTGCTGGTGGCGCATCTCGAAAAGTGCGCCACGGACTGACCGCCCGGAATGCAATTCGACCGAAAACAGAAACTATTCGTTGGTCGAATCGGGATTTTTGTTTCTTTTATAGAAACCTACCATCGGGCCTGTCACGTTGTCACCCATCAAGCCTATTCAACCGAAAGACCCGACATGTTCCGCAGAAGCCTTCTCTCCGCCGCCGCCCTTTCCGCCACGCTGTCCCTCGCCTCGCTCGCAGCTCATGCGGCCGAGCCGCTGAAGCTGGACGTGTACAACCCCGGCGCCAAGTCGATGTTCCCGGTGTCTTCCGAACTGGTCACCGGTCAGGCCGACGCCGTGCTGATCGACGCGCAGTTCCAACGCAACGACGCCGAGGCGCTGGTGCAGAAGATCAAGGCCACCGGCAAGAAGCTGACCACGGTCTACATCAGCCACAGCGACCCCGACTACTACTTCGGCCTCGACGTGATCCAGGCCGCCTTCCCCGACGCGAAGATCGTAGCCACGCCGCAGACCGTGGCCGCCATCCAGGCATCGAAGGACGGCAAGCTCGCGCACTGGGGCCCCATCCTGAAGGAGAACGCGCCCAAGGCGCTGGTCGTGCCCGAGCCGCTGGCCGGCGACAGCATCGAACTCGAAGGCCGCAAGATCCAGGTAGTGGGCCTCGACGGCCCGACGCCTGCGCGCACCTTCGCGTGGATTCCCTCCATCAAGGCCGTGGTCGGCGGCGTGCCCGTGTCGGCCAACATCCACCTGTGGGTGGCCGACACGCAAACGCCCGAATCGCGGCGCGACTGGATCAAGACGCTCGGCCGCATCGAAGCGCTGCGCCCCAAGACCGTGGTGCCCGGCCACTTCGAACCCAATGCGGATGGATCGATGCCCTACTCGGTGGCTTCGGTGAAGTTCACGCGCAGCTACCTGCAGGCCTTCGAAACCGAAGCCGCCAAAGCCAAGGATTCGGCCGCGCTGGTCGCCGCCATGAAGAAGCGCTACCCCAAGCTGCAGCACGCTTCGTCGCTCGAACTGAGCGCCAAGGTGATCAAGGGAGAAATGAAATGGCCGCAGTGAACGACAGCAACAGCCCCACGCTGCACTACATCTTCGATCCGATGTGCGGCTGGTGCTACGCGGCCGCACCGCTGGTCGACGCGGCGCGCAGCGTGCCGGGCCTCAGGGTCGAGTTCCACGGCGGTGGCATGATGACCGGTGCCAACCGGCGGCCCATCACCGCGCAGTGGCGCGACTACGTGATGCCGCACGACCGGCGCATTGCCGAGCTCACCGACCAGCCCTTCGGCGAAGGCTACTTCGAAGGGCTGCTGCGCGACATCGGCGCGGTCATGGACTCGGAGCCGCCGACTACCGCAGTGCTCGCGGCTGAGGCGCTGCGGTCAGGTGGCGGCCTCGACATGATCCACCGGCTGCAGCGCGCGCACTATGTCGAAGGCCGGCGCATTGCCGACCTGGACGTGCTCACCTCGGTGGCCGCGGAGCTTGGCTTCGATGCCGAGGCCTTTGCATCGGCGTTCGCACGACTGTCCGGCGAGGCGACCTCCCGGCATATCGCGGAGAGCCGGCAGCTGCTGCAGCGCGCAGGTGGCCAGGGCTTTCCGACCTTTGTGCTGGCACACGCCGATGGCACTGCGAGCCGCATCGACATCGGTCCGTGGCTCGGCCGCGCCGACGAGTGGAAGGCTCAACTGGCCACGCTTGCAGCACCTTTTGGCGCTGCGGCAAAGGCTGGGGCCGGCCAGGCATCGTGCGGCCCCGGCAGCTGCGCAATCTAGGCCATCACAGCCTTCGCGCTGTTACCTGCTGCACTGAAAGCTGCCCGCCTGCGATGCGTCGCCACCCGTGTAGCGCGGCCACAGCGGCCATTCGCACAGCGGGCGCGCACGCACGACCCTGAACGGCGGCTGCACTTCCTGCTCGGCCAACTGCAGGCCGGCCGGCGCACGGCCGCGTTCGACCCAGTCGGCCAGCGCGCCGAGCATGTCGACATTGGCGGGCGCGCCGGCGCCCACGTGGTCCACGCCCGGCGCGGTGTAAAGGCGCATGAAGCGGTCGACGTTGTCGCGCCCCATGCGCGCCACCACCGATTCGTAATAGCGAATGCCCGCGAACGGGCTCTGGGCGTAGTCGGCCATGTGCTCGAGCATCAGCAGCTTGCCGCCGCGAGCCTGGAACGCGCCGAGATCGGGATTGGTCGAATCCATCAGCTGCGACACCGTGGCAATGCGCGCAGCGAAGTCTTCCGCGCGGTAGTTGCGCACGTCGAGCGACGGATTGCGCGCATAGAAATACTGCAGCGCCCCGCTGCCGTAGAACCATGCAATGCCGTTGCTCTGTTGCGGCGGCACCGTGGGCGCGGCAGTGCCAGTCCACCACGCGTTCCAGCCGCCCGTGGCTGCAAAGGCCGGCGTGCCTTCGCCCCCGATGCCCCAGCCCGGGTACTCGGTCACTCCATTCGCCAGCGGCACGGGTGAGCGCCATGGCGAGCGCAGCGTGCGCACCGCCTGCACCTGTGCATCGTTCAGGCAGTTGTCGCCGCTGGTGCCGGCGGCGCAGCGCAGGCTCGCGGGATCGAAGCGCTGCAGGCAGGCCATCGGGTTCGACACGATGCCGTCCGCCACACCGTCCGTTGTGTCGCATGACGCGAGCACAGCGTTGTGCACCAGTTGCACCTGCGCGGGCCGCAGCCATCCTTCGCCCATGGTGGCGATGCCGTTGCGCGTGCCGGCGTGTTGCAGTCCTGTCCAGTTGATGACCGGCACGCGGCTGAAGATGCCGTCGAAATCCTGCGGGTAGCGCTGCGCCATGGTGAGCCCTTCGCGGCCGCCTTCGGAGCTGCCCACGAAGTACAGCTTCTGCGGCGCCTGCCCGTAGGCGCGCTGCATCAGCGCCACCGCCACGTCGCGCACCTTCTTGTACGAGGCGTGCGCAAAATTCACCAGCGCCTCGTCGTTGAGCGCAAAGGCCTGCGGCGGCTGGCCCTGCACGTTCTGATGGCCGGAATCGGTGCCGTAGGTCACATAGCCTTGCGCGAGCGGCGTGGGCTGCTCGAAGCGCGCGCCCGGCACCAGCGCAAGGCCGGTGATCAGCACGCCGTTGAAACCGCCGCCGCCGTACTGCACGCTGCGCCCGTTCCACGCAAGCGGCAGGTTGACCTGGAACAGGATGGGCGGCGCCGCCGCATCGAGCGGCGCAATGCGGCCGAGCACCTTGCAGTGCGCGGGCGTAGGCGGCGTGATGCGCGCCGCGGGGGTGCCCGCGCGCTCAGCCACGGCCAGTGCGGCGGCCGGAACAAGCGTGGCCGAGTCGATTGTTGCCGCGCCGCTCGGCAGGCCGATGGCCGCGGGTGCCACCGGCGCAACAAGCGCTGCGCAAGACACCGCCGCATTGGCACCCAGCGTGAGGTTCCGCGGCCCTGTGGTGGTGCTGCAAGCAGCCAGCAATACGGCGGACGCCAGCATGGCGCCCCCGCAAAACACTGTCTTCGGGATCGCCATGCTGTGTGTCTCCTTCTTGTTTGCCGGGACAGTTACCGGGCCACGCCCAGCAATCTTTCAAGCACCTGCGGCTGGCTGCGCAATGCCGCCGCGCTGTCGGTGTGCACGATGGTGCCGTGGTCGAGCACCACCGCGTGGTCGGAAATCGCGAGGATCGCCTGCGGGTGCTGTTCCACGATGATGGCCGCCAGCCCCTCGTCCTGCGTGATGCGGCGGATGGCGCGCAACAGCTCTTCCACGATGATCGGCGCGAGGCCTTCGAGCGGCTCGTCGAGCAGCAGCAGCCGGGGGTTGAGCACCAGCGCGCGACCTACGGCGAGCATCTGCTGCTCGCCGCCCGAAAGCTGCGTGCCCAGGTTGGTCTTGCGCTCGGCCAGGCGCGGGAACATCTCGTAGACGCGCTGCGGGTTCCACTTTCCGGGGCGCTCCACCGCGGTGAGGTTTTCATGCACCGTGAGCGACTTGAAGATGTTGCGCTCTTGCGGCACCCAGCCGATGCCGGCTGCCGCGCGCTGGTGCGGTGCGAGCTTGTGCAGGGCTTGCCCGCCGAGCGTGATGGTTCCGCCATGTTGCCGGGTGGCCCCTGCCAGCGTGTTGATCAGCGTGGTCTTGCCCGTGCCGTTGCGCCCCAACAGCGCCATGGTCTGGCCTTCGCCCAGTGAAAGGCCACGCCGTGCAGCACCACGGCCTCGCCGTAGCCGGCGCTCAGGTTCTCGATGCGCAGCAACTCAGACATGGGCGTGCTCCCCGTGGCCCAGATAGACCTCTTTCACCTTCGGATCGTTGGCAATGGTTTCGGGGTCGCCCTCGGTCAGCAACGTACCGTTGACCAGCACGGTCATGCGGTCGGCAAAGCTGAACACCAGGTCCATGTCGTGCTCGATCAGCAGCACCGACACATCGGCCGGCAATGCGGCGACGGTTTCAAGCAACTCTTCGCGCTCGCCGGCAGGCACGCCAGCCACGGGCTCGTCGAGCAGCAGCACGCGCGGTTCGCAGGCCAGCGCAATCGCAATCTCGAGCAGGCGGCGCTTGCCGTAGGCCATGAATCTCGTCTGCTGCCGGGCCACGTCGCCGAGGTGAAACTGCTCCAGCAGTTGCGCAGCACGTTCGGTCACGGCCTTGGTGGAGCCCAGCGGGCGCCACCATTGCGACGAGATGCCTTGTTGCTGCGACACGACGAGCGCCAGCGTTTCGAGCGGCGTCATCGAATCGAACAGCTGGTTGATCTGGAAGGTGCGCACCAGCCCGCGCGCCACGCGCTTGTGCGGCGCCAGCGTGGTGATGTCTTCGCCGAGCAGCGAGATGCGGCCCTCGGTCGGCACGAGCACGCCGGTCAGCAGGTTGATGAGCGTGGTCTTGCCGGCACCGTTGGGGCCGATCAGCGCATGGCGCGCACCGCGCTTGAGCTCCATGGTGACATTGTTGGTGGCCGTGATGCCGCCGAAGCGCATCACGAGCCCCTGCATCGAAAGCACGGTGTCGGTCATGCGCCGCTCCCTTTTCTCTTGCCCAGCCACGTCCACGGCTTGAGCACGCGGTCGCGCCCCACCAGCACCAGCAGCACCAGCAGCAGGCCGATCCAGAACATCCAGTACTGCGGCGTCACGGCCGAGAGCCAGTTCTGCAGCAGCTTGAAGACGATGGCACCCGCCACACCGCCATAGAGCCAGCCCACGCCGCCGATCACCAGCATGAGCAGCACGTCGGCCGAGCGATCGAAAGCCAGCACGTCGAGCGAGGCAAAGCCCGTGGTCTGCGCCAGCAGCGCGCCCGCGGCACCGGCGATGCCGGCCGCCACGGTATAGATGACCACGAGCCGCGACACCACCGGGATACCGATGGCCATGGCACGCAGGCGGTTGTCGCGAATCGCCTTCAGCGTGGCGCCGAAGGGCGAATGCACGATGCGGCGCATCACAAGGAAGAGCAGCAGCATCACGGCCAGCGAATACCAGGCCGCCGTGCGGCCGTACAGGTCGAACTCGAACAGGCCGAGCACCGGCCCCATCACCACGCCCTGCAGCCCGTCGGCACCGCCGGTGAGCCAGTCGAGCTTGTTGGCAAGCTCGAGCAGCAGCAGCGCGGTGCCGAGCGTGACCATCAACCGCGTGAGGTCGCTGCCCCGCAAAATGGTGACGCTGGCCACGAGACCGAGCATGGCCGACAGCACGGTGGCCACCAACAAGCCCACGGTCGGGTCCGGCATCACGAGCTTGGCGAACAGCGCCGCCGTATACGCGCCAAAGCCAAAGAAGGCCGCGTGGCCGAGCGACACGATGCCCGTGTAGCCGAGGATCAAATCGAGCGACATCGCGAACAGCGCGACGATGGCAATCTCGTTGACCAGCAGCGAATGCGAAGGCATGAGAAACGGCAGCGCAAACGCCACGGCCCACACCAGGAATTCGAGCGGGCGCCAGCGCGCCTTGTGCAACAGGGCCGACTGGTAGGTTGAAGGCTCGTTCATTCAGCGGCCTCCCTTGCGCGTGAACAAGCCCTGGGGCCGCCACATCAATATCAGGATCATGAGCAGGTAGACGGTGAACGCGCCCATCTTGGGAATGAAATACTTGCCCGCCACGTCGGCAATGCCGAGCAGCAGCGCAGCCGCGAGCGGCCCGGTGATCGACGAGGTGCCGCCGACCGACACCACGATCAGGAAATAGATCATGTACTTGAGCGGAAACGTCGGATCGAGGCCGAGGATTTCCGCGCCGAGTGCACCGCCGAGCCCCGCAAGGCCCGAGCCGACCGCAAAGGTCAGCAGGAACACGACATTGACATTGATGCCCAGCCCCGAAGCCACGCGCGGGTCATCCACGGCGGCGCGCAGGCGACTGCCGAACCGGGTCTTCGAAAGAATCAGCTGAAGCACCACCGTGAGCACGGCGCACACGGCAATGATGAAGAGCCGGTAGTGCCCCATGCCAAGCAGCAGCGCACCATCACCAATTTCTGTACGGCCGCGCAGCCATTCGGGCAACTGGATGTTCTGCTGCGACGAGCCGACGAAGTAGTCGATGGCCGCCACGGCCATGAAGGCAAGGCCAATGGAGAACAGCACCTGGTCGAGGTGCGGCTTGCCGTACATGGGCCGGTAGAGCGTTCGCTCGAGCAATGCGCCCGCCAGGGCCACGACGATGAACGCAAGCGGCAGGCAGGCCAGGAACGGCACGCCGAGTTTCTGCATCGCAAACACGGTGAGGTACCCGCCGGCCATGGCGAATGCACCGTGGGCCAGGTTGATGAAGTTCATCAACCCGAGCGTCACGGCCAAGCCTACTGCGAGTACGAAGAGCAGCATGCCGTAGGCGATACCGTCGAAAAGAATGGTCAACATGTCATTTTTTCCGCCACGTTTTTGCGCGGCTGGCTTTCTGGGCGCTGTTGTTCAGGGCTTGTGCAAAGGCCACCGGGTACTCCCCCTCCGCGAATGTCCCCCGGCCTTCGGCCTCCTCCTTTATTTCGCTGCGCGGAGCACCCGATGCCCTGTGCACTTGGGCACGCTCTGGGTGTACTCCTGATCGACAACCGCTCTGAATCACGCACCCGTCGATGGGGTGCCTTGCGCAGCGAAATAAAGGAGGAGGGGCGCAGCCCCGGGGACATTCGCGGAGCAAGGTACCCCGTCGGCGGGTGCGCGCCCTGAAGGCAATTACTTCGCCTTGCCCGGATCCTTCACACCCTTGATCACATCGAACTCGACGTTATAGAGCTGCCCGTCCTTCTTCTCGACCTTGCGCAGATACACGTCCTGCACGATGTCGCGCGTCTGCGCATCGATGTAGACCGGACCGCGCGGGCTCTCGAAGATCTGACCCTTCATGGCTGCGAGCAGTGCGTCGCCCCCGCCCTGCCCCTTGGTGGCCTTGAGCGCTTCGTAGATCACACGCATGCCGTCATAGCCGCCCACGGCCATGAAATTAGGGCGCATTTTCGGGTTGGCCTTCTGGAAGGCCTCGACAAACTTCTTGTTGGTGGGCGAAGGATGCGCGGCCGAATAGTGGTGCGAGGTGACCACGCCCAGCGCGCCATCGCCCATGTCGTTGAGCTGATCGTCATCGGTCACGTCGCCGGTGGCAATCATGCGGATGCCGGCCTTGTCCATGCCGCGCTCGAGAAACTGCTTCATCACCGCCGCGCCTGCGCCCGAGGGCACGAAGACGAACAGCGCATCGGGCTTGAGATCGCGCACCTTCTGCAAGAAAGGCGCGAAGTCGGGGTTGCGCAGCGGCACGCGCAGCTTCTCGACCACCTTGCCGCCGTTGAGCTGGAAGCGCTCGGTAAAGAACTTTTCTGCGTCGTTGCCCGGGCCGTAGTCGGCCACCAGCGTCACGACCGACTTCACGCCGTTCTTGGGTGCCCAGTCGCCCATGGCCACCGACACCTGCGGCAGCGTGAAGCTGCTGCGCACGATGTAGGGCGAGGCTTCGGTAATGCTCGACGTGGCCGCGGCCATCACGACCTGCGGCGTCTTCGATTGGGTGGCCAGCGGCGCTGCGGCCAGCGCGGCCGGCGTGACGCCAAAGCCGGCGATCACGTTCACCTTGTCGTTCACGATGAGTTCCTGTGCCAGGCGCTTGGTCACGTCCGGCGTGGCCACGTCGTCCTTGACGATCAGCTCGATCTTCTTGCCCGCAACCGTGTCGCCGTTCTGCGCCATGTACAGCCGGGCGGCTGCTTCGATCTGCCGGCCGGTGGAGGCCTGCTGGCCCGTCATGGGCAGGATGAGGCCGATCTTGAACTTGTTGCTGTCTTGCGCGCTGGCAAGCGACATGGAAAGCGCGAGCGCCGTGAGGCCTGCGGTCTGGATGAGTTGGCGTCTTTGCATGAGGTTTTCCTTGGAGAGACGGAATGCGAACCAGGGGCCATTTTTCAACACTTTGCAACATGCGGCGGAGCAGGCAATCACCTACTCCGCGCCCGAGCCGGGGCTTTGTTGCGCGATGAACAAATGAACTGCGCGATGATCGCGCAGCGGGTTTTCAGCTGTCGGGCCGGTACGAAGAGTCGAGCGTGAGGGTGCCCACGGCACGCGACACGCAGGCGCAGATGCGAGTGGTCGCCTGCTTCTCGTGTTCGCTCAGGAACACGTCGCGGTGGTCGACCTCTCCGTCGACGGCAAGCACATCCATGGCGCACAGGCCGCACTCGCCGCGCTTGCAATCCCACAGCGTTTCCACGCCGGCGGCGTCCAGTGCCTCGAGCAAGGTGCAATCGGCCGGCACGGTAATCGCCAGGTCGTGCCGCGGAATGCGTACCGTGAAAGCCTGCGTTGCGAGCCGCCCGCTGCTGCCGAAGGTTTCGAAGCGCAGGTCTGCCGGGGCGCGGCCCGCGGCTTGCCAGGCGCGCTTGACGGCTTCGAGCATGGGCACCGGCCCGCAGGTGTAGAGCTGGCCGCCCTGCGGCAGCGCCGCGATGGCCGCTGCAAAGTCGATGGGTGCCGCGCCCTCATGTGCCGCAATGTCGTCGCCCAACGCTTGGCGCAACCGATCGAGATAAGCGAACTCTCCGGCATGGCGCGCGCCATAGAGCATCTTCACGGGCACGCCGGTGCGCCGCGCATGCTCGCCCAGGCGCTCGGCCATCAGCACCAGCGGCGTAATGCCGATGCCGCCGGCCACCAGCAGGTAGCCCGGTGCGCTGGTGTCGAGCAAAAAATGGTTCTGCGGCGCGCTCACCTGCAACCGGTCGCCCACGGCCAGGCGCCACATTGCGAGCGAGCCGCCGCGGCCGTCGTCGAGCCGCTTCACGGCAATGCGCCAGCACTGGCCGTCGCCTTCGCCCACCATCGAGTAAGAGCGTGTCTGCAGCTTGCCCTGCGTCGTCATCACCTGCACCTGCAGGTGCGAACCGGGCTCGTAGGTGGTGGCAAAGCCCGGCTCTGGCCGCAGTTCGAACTCACGCACCGTGGGCGTGACGTCGCGCAGCGCAACGACCTGCGCCTGCATCCATTGAAGATCGCTTTTCATCGGGGGAACACCAACAGCAAAAAAGGAAGAGAAAGGCCGCTCGCTCAGCCGCGCCGGCGGATCAGTTGCACGCCGGGCAGCGCACGCCGCTCGGCGCCGGGCGTGCCGTGCAGCGCCTCGCGCAGGTTGCGGCGCGCAATGCGGCTGTGCTCGCGCATCAGCGCCTCGGCGCGCGAACCCTCGCCGGCCTCGATGGCGTCGAGCACCTGCAGGTGCTGGTCTTGCGCAATGACGAGCATGTCGCGCGCGGCGGGCGAATTGGCCTGCACGACGACAAAGCCCGAGGGCGAAGCGAACGGCAGGTTGATCACGCGGTCGAGCTGCTGCGCAATGACCGGGCTGGCCGCCATTTCGCACAGCAGCGCGTGAAACTTTTCGTTGTGCGTGACGTAGCGCGAAAAAGCCGCATCGTCGAGCGCGGGTTCGCGCAGCAGTTCGTCGATGCGTGCCAGGCAGGCGCGCGCCTCGCGCAGCACCACGGGCGCCGCGCCGCGCTCGGCCGCGAGCCGCGCCACCAGGCCTTCGAGCGTGCCGCGCAGTTCGATGGCATCGGCCACGTCGCGCTCGGAAAACGTACGCACCGCATAGCCGCCGTTGGGCAGCGCCTCGAGCAGGCCCTCTTGCTCCAGCCGCATGAGCGCGCTGCGCACCGGCGTGCGCGAGACGCCGAGCTGCTCGGAGATGGCGACTTCGGCAATGCGCGCGCCGCCCGGCAGTTCGCCGGCCAAAATCATTTCGCGCAGGCGCAACTGCGCCTTCACGGCCTGCGAGCTGCCGCCGTCGCCGGCTTCGATCGGCGATACGGGAGACGGAGGTGGCTGCGGCCTTCATGCGGCCTGCTTCTCGGCGGGGCGAATCGGAATCGCGGCGCGCGCGGGCTTTTCCTTCTCGATCATGCGGTCGATCAGGCGGCGCGCCCACATTGAGCCGGCGTCGATGTTCAGGTTGTAGAACTGGTGGTCCGGGCGCTCGTCCATCGCCTTCTGCTGCGCCTCGAGCACGATCTCGTCCTCGCGGAAGATGCTGGCGACGCCTTCGCGCAGCTCATGCGTGAGCCGCTGTTCGCCCAGGCAGTAGTTGCGCGCAAAGGCCCAGAAGTAGAGGCAGGTCTTGTCCGTCTCGGGCGTGATGGTGTTCAGCACATAGCCGTTCACGCCCTTGCTGCGGTCGCCGGGGTTGCCGTCCTTCGGCACCGCACCGCTGCCCGCCTCGGCCACGCCCACGTCGATGTTCACGGTGCATGGCCCCTCGAAGCGGATGATCTGCCAGCGATCGACCTTGCCGGTGTAGCCGCGCGCATGGCGAATCTGCCCGCCCCAGAACGGCGGCGCGTCGATGCTTTCCATCCAGCGCGTGACGGTGGCCGAACGGTCGCCGTGCGTGGCAACGAAGGGCGCCTCGGCCACTTCGCGGTTGCCGATGGAAGAGCCGTGCACGAAGGTCTCGTGTGTCAGGTCCATTAGGTTGTCGACCACCAGGCGGTAGTCGCAGGCCACGCGAATCATCTTGCCGTCGCCGGCCCAGGCCGGGTCGTCGTTCCAGTGCATGTCGGGCACCAGCGCCGGGTCGGCCTTGGCCGGATCGCCGGGCCAGATCCAGACGAAGCGGTGCTTCTCCACCACTGGAAAGCTGCGCACGCAGGCCGAGGGATTGAGCGTTTCCTGGCTGGGCATGTGGATGCAGCGGCCCTGGCTGTTGTAGACCAGGCCGTGGTAGCCGCACACCACCTCGTCGCCTTCGAGCTTGCCGAGCGACAGCGGCATCAACCGGTGCCAGCAGGCATCTTCGAGCGCGGCGACCTGGCCGTCGGTGCGGCGGAACAGCACCAGTTTTTCATTGCAGATGGTGCGCGGCAGCAGCGCGTGACGCACTTCGACGTCGTAGGCGGCGGCATACCAGGCGTTCAGCGGGAAAGTGGGCTTTGGCATCTTCATGAATACTCAATGTATACAGAAATCAGAAAAAAGCCACTGGGAATCGCTGAATTCAGGGTAATTACCGAGATTGATGTATACAGGCGAGCAAGTTTCCAAGGCGATACGATGCTCGATTCGTTTACAGCCACGACGGAGATTTCAATGTCCCAGCACGCCGCCCTGCCCGCCCGCTATGACCACGTCGGCAGTTTTCTGCGTCCCAAATACCTGCTCGAAGCGCGCGAGCAGAACGCCAAGGGCGAGATCACGCCCGAGCAGCTGCGCAAGGTCGAAGACAAGGCCATCACCGAGATCGTCCGGTTCCAGGAAGACATCGGCCTGAAGAGCATTACCGACGGCGAGTTCCGCCGCACGTACTTCCACATCGACTTTCTCGACCAGCTCGGCGGCGTGAAGACCGACATTCCGGTCACCATCCGCAAGCCCGACGGCACCGAGGAACTGGCGCCGCCCGCAATGCGCGTGATCGACAAGGTGCGCCACGTCAAGGACATACAGCTGGCCGACTTCCAGTACCTCAAGAGCCAGGTGTCCGCGGGCCGCACGCCGAAGGTGACCATTCCCTCGCCCACCATGCTGCACTTCCGCGGCGGCCGCGCCGGCATCAGCAAGGACGCGTATCCAGAGCTCGACCCCGTGTTCTACGACGACGTGGCCAAGGCCTATGGCGACGAGCTGCGCTCGCTGGCCGCGGCGGGCTGCACCTACGTGCAGATGGACGACACCAACCTGGCCTACCTGTGCGACGAGCACATGCGCGAAGCCGCACGCAAGCGCGGCGACGACCCGAACGAGCTGCCGCACCGCTACGCCGCCTTCATCAACAAGGTGGTGGCGCAGAAGCCGCCGGGCATGCTGCTGGCCATGCACCTGTGCCGCGGCAACTTCAAGAGCACGCACGCCGCGGCGGGCAACTACGAGCCCGTGGCCGAGGCGCTCTTGAAGGAGATGGACCTGGACGCCTACTTCATGGAATACGACGACGCGCGTTCGGGCGACTTCAAGCCGCTGCGCTACCTGCCCAAGGGCAAGACCGTGGTGCTGGGCCTCGTGACCACCAAGTTCGGCGAAATGGAAGACAAGGACGAGCTCAAGCGCCGCATCGAGGACGCCGCCAAGTACGCGCCGCTCGAACAGCTCGCGCTGTCGCCGCAGTGCGGCTTCTCGAGCACGGTGCACGGCAACAACATTGCGGTGGAAGCGCAACGCAACAAGCTGCGCCTGGTGGTCGAGACGGCGCAAGAGGTGTGGGGCTCGACCTGAAATAACGCCGCCCCCTCGGCGGGGGCCCGAGCGCCTCTTCTGGTCAAATTGGCGACATGACGACCATCTACTCAGGCCCCCTCAGCATGTTCGGCGCGAAGGTGCAGATCGCCGCGCTCGAAAAAGGCATCGACTTCGAACTGGTGATGGTGCCGTTCACCAAGGACGACGCCTACGAGCCCAAGCACCCCGAGGTGCTGCGCGTGAACCCCGTCAAGCAGCAAGTGCCGGTGCTCATCGACGACCAGGTCGAGTTGTTCGACTCGACCCAGATCTTCGAATACCTCGAAGACCGCTACCCGGGCCCCGCGCACCTCGCGCTGTGGCCCCAGGGCATTGCCGACCGGGCCCGCGCGCGGCAACTGGAGCAGAAGTCCGACGAGGTCTTCTTTCCCAACGTGATCAGGCTCTTCGGCCTGCAGCACGACATGCAAAGCGCCCCGGCCGTTGCGGCCTGCGCCGCCTGCGCGCGCTTCTACGACGAGATGGAAGGCCTGCTGGCCACGCGCGCACACCTTGCCGGCCCCTATTCCTTTGCCGACATCGCCTTCTACATGGCCTGCATCTTTGCCGATCGCAAGGGTGCCCGCATGACCGAGGCCACGCCGCGGCTCCTGGCCTGGCGCAGCCGCATGGGCGAACGGCCTGCGGTGCGAACGGTGGTCGAGCCGATGATGCGCTTTCTCGCCTCGGAGGGGCGCGACGTGGCCTCGTTTTTGATGCCCCGCTGATCGCTGGCGGCGCCACCCGGTCCTCAGGCATCATTGCCGCATGCCGAACACGAGCTTCGACTGGCTGCCCTCACCCTCACAGCATTTTCTTGTCGTCACCTTCGCGCTGCTGGTCTACATACTGACCACCCGCGCGCGCCGCGAACAGCGTGCGCCCACCACCGCCATTGCCTGGGTCATGGGGCTGGTGCTCATGCCCTACCTGATCCTGCCGGCCTACCTGCTGTTCGGCCAGCGCAAGCTGCGCCCGGCGGGCTCGCCGCGGCCGCCGCGCTCGGTGCCGCCGGGGCACTGGGCCGCCGACCTGATCGAGAGCTTCGGCCTAGCGCCGCCGGGGCGCTGCGCAATTCGCCTGCATGCCGACGGCGAGGCCGCGCGCGAGGCGCTGTGGCAGGTGATCGACGGCGCGCGGGAGCGCATCGACGTGTGCACCTTCATCATCGGCGACGACGCCATGGGCCGCGCCGTCATCGAGCGGCTGGCGCGGCGCGCGCGCGAAGGCATCAAGGTGCGCGTGCTGCTCGACGGCTTCGGCGCGCTGACCCTGCCGCGCCGCCACTTCGAAGTGCTGCGTTCGGCGGGCGGCGAGGTCGCGGTGTTCCGCCCCTTCTTCAGCCTGCGCCGCATCGGGCCGCGCAACCTGCGCAACCACCGCAAGTTCACCATTGCCGACGACGGCTGGCTGTGGTCGGGCGGGCGCAACCTGGCGGGCGAATACTTCACCGGCAGCGAGACATACCCCCAGGCATGGCACGATCTTTCGTTCGACCTGCGCGGCAGCGTGGCTGCTGCGGCGGCCCGGCAGTTCGACCATGACTGGAGCTCGGTGCGCGGCCGCAAGGCGCGCGCCATCACGGCCGACGACGTGCAGGAAGGCCCGGGCTGCGCCATGGCGCAGTTCCTGCCGAGCGGCCCCGACCAGACCGAGGACACCGCCCACGCGCTGCTGATCGATGCCTGCTTTCGGGCCGAGCACCGCGTGCTTGCCATCACGCCCTACTTCGTTCCCGGCGACGGCCTGCGCGATGCGTTGCGGCTGGCCGCCCGGCGCGGCGTGCAGGTCACCATCGCGATGCCCGCGCAGTCGAACCACCGACTGGCCGACTTCGTGCGCGCACGCGCCATGCGCGACCTGGCCCGCGCGGGCGTGAGCTTTCGCATGCTGCCCTTCATGGCGCATGCAAAGGCGGTGGTGGTCGACAACGAACTGGCCATGTGCGGATCGATCAACCTCGACCTGCGCAGCCTGCTGCTCAACCACGAGGCGGCCGTGGTGTTCTACGGCCCGCATGAAATCGACTGGCTGGCCGAGTGGATCGAAACCACGGCTTCGGCCGGCGAGCCCTATCGCGCGCGGCGACCGGGCCTCTTGCGCGACGTGGCCGAAGGGCTGCTGCTTACCGTCGCTTTCCAGCTGTAGCGGCGGTGGGCGCCCCGGCCTTGGCCTCCTTCGCGACGGCATCGAGGCCGGCGAAGACATAGCGCATCAGGTCGTCCGCCAGGCCTTCGGTGTTCTTCAGGGCCGGCAGCACTTCGTTGCGCAGGTCCTTGGGGGCCACCGTCATCACGATGCACGGCAGCACCACGAAGAGCATGGCCCGCTGCACCGAGGGATGATCGTCCGGCAGGCCCATGATGCCGCCGATCAGGCCGCGGATCAGCTTGGCCTTGGGAAGCACCGCCTGGCGCACCATCACCGGCAGCGCCGGCGAAGGCGACAGCGCCTCGCGCAGCACTACCCGGAATCCCCACGGCGCCTTGGGCTGGCTGCCCATCTCCATCAGGTGCGTGAGAAAGGTGCGCAGCTTGAGCCGGGGGTCGGCCTGCACACTGGCCAGGCTGACCAGCTCGTCCATGCTCACGAGTTGGCGGTGCGCCTCGATGAGCACGGCCTCGTACAGGCCGTCCCTGCTGCCGAAGTGGTAATTGACCGCCGCCATGTTGGTGCCGGCGCGGGTGCAGATTTCCTTGCTGGTGCTTTCGGCGAAGCCGCGTTCCGCGAACAGCTGGCCTGCCGTCTCGAGGATGTGCAGTCGGGTGGCGTTGCCGTCGGTGCGCGGGGTGCGCGAGGCAGTGGAGCGTGGAGCGGGAGAACGGGTGCTGGAAGAGCGGGAAGCCATGGCCCTAGGTTAAACGAATTGAAAAAATACTTCAAATTCAAATTTCAATTTGATAACATGCAGCCACTCCAAGTCTGGAACCCGGCAGGAACCGCTCATGAACAAGAAACCTCTCATCGCCGTTGCCCTCGTGGCGCTCGCTGCCGCGGCGGGCGGCTGGTGGTACGTCCATCGCTCGGCCCCGCCGTCCGACACGCTCGTGCTGTATGGCAATGTCGACGTGCGCCAGGTCTCGCTGGCCTTCAACGCCAACGAGCGCGTGGCGGAACTCGCGGTGCGCGAAGGCGACCGTGTGCGCGCCGGGCAGTTGCTCGGCAAGCTCGACACCCGCTCGCTCGCGCTGCGCGTGGCGCAGTCGCAGGCGCGCATCGGCGTGCAGGAGCAGGCCCTTCTGCGCCTGAAGACCGGCAGCCGCCCCGAAGAACTGGCGCAGGCCGGCGCGCAAGTGGCCGCCGCCCAGGCCGATGCCGACCTGGCCCAGCAGCAGCTCGCGCGCCTGCAGGCCATCGGCCAGACCACGGCCGGACGCGCCGTGAGCCAGCAGGACCTCGACAGCGCGCAGGCCCGCCGCAAGGTGGCGCTGGCGCAGCTGGACAACGCCCGCAAGGCGCAGCAGCTGGCGGTGGCCGGTCCGCGCAAGGAAGACATCGCACAGGCGCAGGCGCAACTCGAATCGGCCCGCGCCGACCTCGCGCTCATGAACCACCAGCTGGCCGAAGCCGAGCTCAAGTCCCCCATCGATGCCGTGGTGCGCGCCCGCCTGCTCGAACCCGGCGACATGGCCTCGCCGCAGCGCCCGGCCTTCACGCTGGCCATCGCCGATCCCAAGTGGGTGCGCGCCTATGTGGCCGAGCCCGACCTCGGCCGCGTGCGCCCTGGCCAGGAGGCCAGCGTAACCACCGACAGCCATCCCGACCGGCCGGTGGCGGGGAAGGTGGGCTACATCTCGTCGGTGGCCGAGTTCACGCCCAAGACGGTGCAGACCGAAGAGCTGCGCAGCAGCCTTGTGTATGAAATACGCGTGATGGTCGACGACAAGGAAGACCGGCTGCGGCTCGGCATGCCGGCGACCGTGCGGCTGCAGCTGACTTCGAACGGCAGGCCGTGATGGCGAACCTCATCGCTCGTCGTCCCGCATTGCTCCCTCCCCTTCCCGGGGAGGGCTGGGGTGGGGGCAAGCGGCGTGTCCATCGGGCGCTCTGCCCTGCCCCCATCCCAACCTTCCCCGGGAAGGGGAAGGAGCAAGACCGCATGCTCGGAGGGACGTTGAATGCTGCGCGCTGAGCCAGCCGTCAGCGGACGCTCGCTGCACAAGCGCTTCACGGTCAAGGCGTCGAAGACAGCCGTGCACGCGCTCGACGGCGTGTCGCTCGAAATTCCCGCCGGCACGCTCACCGCGCTGGTCGGGCCCGACGGCGCGGGCAAGACGACGCTGCTGCGGCTCATGGCCGGCCTGATGCGCGCCGACGAAGGCGAACTGCGCGTGCTTGGCATCGATGTATCCGCCGACCCGCAAGCGGTGCAGGACCGCATCAGCTACATGCCCCAGCGCTTCGGCCTCTACGAAGACCTGAGCGTGCAGGAGAACCTGGACCTCTACGCCGACTTGCACGGCGTGCCGTCCGCGCAGCGGCGCGAACGCTATGCGCGACTGATGGAAATGACGGACCTCGGCCGCTTTACCGACCGCCCCGCGGGCAAGCTCTCGGGCGGCATGAAGCAGAAGCTCGGCCTGGCCTGCACGCTGGTGCGCTCGCCCGACCTGCTGCTGCTGGACGAACCCACGGTGGGCGTCGATCCGCTCTCGCGGCGCGAGCTCTGGCAGATCGTTCAGCAGCTGGTCGATGAAGAAAAACTTTCCGTCATCGTGAGCACCGCGTACCTCGACGAGGCCGAGCGCTGTAGCCATGTGTTCGTGCTGCGCGAAGGCCAGCTCGTCGCAGAAGGCACGCCGGCCGAGATCCGCGACCGCGCCGAGGGCCTGTGCTTCGTCGCCACGCCGCCGCCGGGCGAAGCACCGCGCCTGATGCAGGCCCACCTGCTCGATGCGCAGCAAGACATCGTCGATGCCGTGCCGCACGGCGGTGAGGTGCGCTTCATCCGCCGGCCCGGCACCAGCGACGCCGCGCTTGCGGCGCTGCTGGCCGGCGCCCGTGCCGAGCCGGTGCCGCCCCGGCTTGAAGACGGCTTCATGACGCTGCTGCGCACGCAGCAGGCGCCCGCTGCAGTGGCGCAACCAGCGGTGGCCGATAGCCTTGCTCCGGCCGCGGGCGAGCCCGGCGAAGTGGTCATCGAAGTGAAAGACCTGGTGCGCCGCTTCGGCGACTTCGTGGCCGTGGCAAGCACCAGCTTCTCCGTGCGGCGCGGCGAAATCTTCGGTCTGCTCGGGCCCAACGGCGCGGGCAAGACCACCACCTTTCGCATGCTCTGCGGCCTGCTGCCCGCAAGCGGCGGCCAGCTGCGCGTGGCCGGTGTCGACCTGCGCCATGCGCGCGCGCAGGCCCGGCAGCGCATCGGCTACGTGTCGCAGAAATTCGCGCTCTACGGCAACCTTACCGTGCGCGAGAACCTTTCGTTCTTCGGCGGCGCCTACGGCCTGCGCGGACAGAAGCTGCAGGCGCGCATGGACACCGTGCTGCGCCAGTTCGACCTGGAGCGCGAACTCGACGCGCCCAGCGGACAGCTGCCCGGCGGCTACAAGCAGCGCCTTGCCATGGCAACGGGCCTGCTGCACGAACCCGAGATTCTCTTTCTGGACGAACCCACCAGCGGCGCCGACCCGCTCGCGCGCCGCGAGTTCTGGCGCCGCATCACGGCCCTGGCCGAAGGCGGCACCACCGTCGTCATCACGACCCACTTCATGGAAGAGGCGGAATACTGCGACCGCATCGTGATCCAGGACGCGGGCAAGGTGCTGGCCATCGGCACCCCGCGGGAGGTGCGCGCGCAGGCGATGGACGGCGAGCAAGGCGAACAGCGCATCGACATGGAACAGGCGTTCATCGGCATCGTCGAGAAAGCGCGTCGGCAAGAGCGCCAGAAAAAAGGCGAGAAGGAAAGCGAGAAGGTGGCGGCATGAGCGGCTTCTGGACCCGGCTCATCTCGCTCACGCGCAAGGAGTTTCGCCAGCTGCTGCGCGACCGCAGCAACCTGGCCATCGGCATCCTGCTGCCGATGGTGCTGATCCTGATCTTCGGCTACGGCATGTCGCTCGACGTGAAGAACGCACCGGTGGGCGTGGTGCTCGAGGACGCCTCGCCCACGGCGCATGAAGCCATTGCCGGCCTGCAGCTTTCGCCCACCATCGCGCCCGTGCTGCTCGGCTCCATGCACGACGCCGAGGCATTGATGCGCGAGCGCAAGATCGACGGCATCGTGCGCGTGCCGGCCGACTTTTCGCGCTCGCTGGCCGCGGGCAACGCGCGCGTGCAGCTCATCGTGCACGGCGCGGACGCGGGGCGCGCGACCATCATCCTGGCCTATGTGAGCGGCGCTCTCGCGCAAACGGCCGTGCGGCAGGCCGACCGCGGCGGGCGCACCACCGGCGCAGACGCCCCCGTCATCGGCCGCGTAACCGTCGAGCAGCGCATGTGGTTCAACACCGCGAACACCAGCACCTGGTACCTGGTGCCAGGGCTCATCGTGCTCATCATGACGCTGGTCGGCGCATTTCTCACTGCCCTGGTGATGGCGCGCGAATGGGAGCGCGGCACGCTCGAGGCGCTGTTCGTCACGCCGGTGCGGCCGGTGGAAATACTGGTGGCCAAGATCATTCCGTACTTTGCAGTGGGCATGCTGGGCCTGGCGCTGTGCCTGCTGGCCGCGCGCTTCCTGTTCGCGGTGCCCATGGTCGGCTCGCTGTTCGCGGTGGTGCTCAGCTCGATGCTCTACCTGATCGTGGCGGTGAGCCTGGGCCTCGTGATCTCGTCCGTCACGCGCAACCAGTTTCTTGCAAGCCAGGTAGCGCTGATCGCGACCTTCATGCCTTCGATGATGCTGTCGGGCTTTTTGTTTGACCTGCGCAATGTGCCCGCGGTGGTGCGCGCCATCGGGCATGTGCTGCCGGCCACCTACTTCATGGACCTGATCAAGACGCTGTTTCTCGCGGGCGACGTCTGGCCGCTGATCTGGCGCAACTGCGCAATCCTCGTGGCCTATGCGGTCGGGCTGCTGCTGCTTGCCCGCGCTGTCACGCGCAAGAGCCTCGACTGAAGGAAGGCGCCCCATGACCGATTTTCTGCTGCGCATCGCCAACCTCTGCCGCAAGGAGCTGCTCGCCATCCTCAAGGATCCGGCGAGCCGCGTGATCCTGTTCGTTCCGGCCATCATGCAAAGCCTCATCTTCGGGTACGGCGCCACGTATGACCTTTCGAACGTGCCCTATGCACTGCTCGACCAGAGCCGCACGGGTGCGTCGACGGAGCTGATTGCGCACCTGGACAGCACCGGCGTCTTTCACCGCGTGGCAACGCTGCGCACGCAGGCCGATATCCGCGAGGTGATCGACACCGAGAAGGCGCTGATGGTGATTCAGATCGCACCCAACTTCGAGCAGCAGTTGAGCGCCGGCCAGCCCGCGGCCATCCAGCTGATATTGGACGCGCGCAACTCGAACACCGCGGGTTCGGCGGCCGGCTACGTGGGCTCGGTGGTCGAGCGCTACAACGCCGAGTTGCGCACGCGTGCCGGCGCGCCCATGGCCCCGCTCACCATCGAATCGCGTGCATGGTTCAACCCGAACCTCGAGACGCGGTGGAACCTGCTGCCCGGGCTGATCGCCGCGCTCAGCATGCTGCAGACGCTGCTGCTCACCGCGCTTTCGGTGGCGCGCGAGCGCGAGCAAGGCACCTTCGACCAATTGCTGGTCACGCCGATGTCGCCGCTCGAAATCATGATCGGCAAGGCGTTGCCGCCGGTGCTGGTCGGGCTCGCGCAGTCAACACTGATCTTGCTGGTGGCGGTGTTCTGGTTCGGCATTCCGATGGCGGGCTCCCTGGCCACGCTCTACACCGGGCTGGTCTTCTTCACCGTGGCCAGCGTGGGCATCGGCCTGTCGATCTCGGCGGTGTCGGCCAACATGCAGCAGGCCATGCTCTACACCTTCGTGCTGCTGATGCCGATGATGCTGCTGTCGGGCCTGACCACGCCAGTGCGCAACATGCCGCACGCGCTGCAGGTCATCACCATGGCCAACCCGTTGCGCTTTGCGATCGACCTAGTGCAGCGCGTGTACCTGGAGGGCGTGGGCCTGGCCACCGTGTGGCACAACCTGATTCCGCTTTCGATCATCGCCCTTGTCACGCTGCCGCTGGCAGCTTGGCTGTTTCGCCATCGCCTGGTCTGAACCCGGGAGCCTTGCATGTCCGCACCACGAACCCTCCTCTTGTCCTTCTCCTGTTCCGCGATCGCGCTTCTTCTTGCGGGGTGCGCCGTGGGGCCCGACCACCGGCCCGCGCAGGCGCAGGCGCCGGCGGATTGGTCCGCATGGCATGGCGGCTCGCCGGCACTGCTCGGCGCCGAGCGGAATGCTGCGCCCACGGCCACCGCGTCCGGCGACTGGAAAGCCTTCAACGACCCGCTGCTCGACCAGTTGCAGGCCCGCGCGCTCGCGGCCAATCACGACCTCCAGACCGCTGCCCTGCGCTTTGCGCAAAGCCGCGTCCAGCGCACCGCGGCGGCGGCGCAGCAGGGCCCGCAGCTCAATGCCAGCGGCGGCGTCAACCGGCAGCGCCAGAGCGAGACCGGCGCCGCCACGCGGATGATCGACGCGCTGGGTTCGTCGGTGTCTAACCGCGAGCAGCTGATACGCACGCTGAGCGAGCCCTACAACCTCTACCAGGCCGGCTTCGACGCGTCGTGGGAAATCGACCTGTGGGGCCGCGTGCGCCGCAGCATCGAGGCCGCGGATGCGGACACGGGCGCATCGGCGGCGCTGCTGCGCCAGGTGCAGCTGAGCGTGCAGGCCGAGGTGGCGCGCAACTACTTCGAATTGCGTGGCGCCCAGCGCGAACTGCGCTTGGCGCGCGCCGACATTGCAGCCGCGGCCGAATCGCTCGAACTGGTGCAGGCGCGTGCGAATGGCGGCCTGGTCACCGATCTGGACCCGACGCGGCAGCGCACGCAGCTGGCCGAACTGAAGGCACGCATTCCGGCGCTGCTGCAGCAGGAGGCGCAGGTCATGAACCAGATCACGCTGCTGACCGGCGCCATGCCCGGTACGCTGAACGCCGAGCTTGCGGCACCGGAAGCCGGCCGCGCAAACGACACGCTCGAAGCACTGCAGGGACCGCCGCTGCCCGAGCTTGCCTTGGGCCTGCCTTCGGACCTGGCGCGCCGCCGGCCCGACATTGCCGCGGCTGAGGCGCAACTGCATGCCGCCACCGCGCGCATCGGCGTGGCCGTGGCGGATCTCTATCCGCGTGTGACGCTGGGGGCAGGCTTCGGCTTCGAATCGGTGGGCAGCGAACGTTTCGGCGAATGGGGCAGCCGGCAATGGCATATCGGGCCTTCGATCAGCCTGCCCATCTTCGACAACGGCCGGCGCCGGAGCACGGTCACGCTGCGCGAGCTGCAGCAGCAGGAGGCCGCGGTGGCCTTTCAGCAGACCGTGCTCAAGGCGTGGCACGAGATCGATTCCGCGCTGAATGCCTATGCCGCCGAACGCCAGCGCCACGCCGAGCTGGCCGAGCGCGAACGCCACAGCCGCGACGCGCTCACGCTGGCGCATGCGCGCTATGCCAACGGGCTCACGGATTTCGGCGTCGAGCTCGACGCCCGCCGCACGCTGCTGCAGGCACGGCGCGAGCAGGCGCAGAGCACGAGCCGCATGGCGGTAGGCATGGTGGCCGTCTACAAGGCGCTCGGCGGCGACATGCCGGCGGCGCCGAACACGCCGGGAAACTAGAAGGTATTGGTGAAGCTCGCGTTGCCAAGGCCGGTGCCGATGGTCAGCACCCCCAATGGGAAACGTCGCGCATGAAAGGCAACTCGCTCAACCCCTGCACCACCGCATCGTTGTGCATCAGGATGAGCGTGGGGCCGGAGCCGATCATCGGCATGCGGCGCCACAGCGCACCGGGCAAGTGAAACGCCCGGCTCTGCCAATCGCCGGGCAGGTTCTGCGTGCCGCGCTCGATCGAGCCGTCCTTGCGGATCAGGCCCGGGCACGCAATACCGATGAAGGGTGCGAGGCTGATGTCCTTGCGCTCGCAATAGCGAACCATGTCCTCGAGCATGAGCGCGATGCGCTCGACCATGTCGGTGCGGTTGGGTCCGTCGTCGGCGTGGCGCCACTTCTCCCTTTGCACTACCTTGGCCATCGAGAGGTCACGCGCCTTGTTTCGGCGTGTCTTCACAATGCCGCAGCGCACATTGGTGCCGCCAATGTCCACCGCCAGAATCGCGTCGTGCTTCTTCAGCATGGCCGGCGGTGTCAGGTGCACCCAGCCGATCAGGCCGCCATCGTCCACATCGTGCGACAGCCGGCCGAGCTGAACGTGCACGCCCATGTCTTCAAGAATGGCTGCCGTCTGCAGAATGGCGCGCTCGCCCACGTCGCTTTCGATGAAGCCGCCGCCCACCACGATGCGCTCGACCTTCTTCCATGAAGGCTGCCGGGTGAAGCGCTGGATCACGAAGGCCAGCTCCTCGGCAAATTCCTCGATGGCACCGTGCATCAGGTCACCGGCGGCCGAGGTCTTTTGCAGCATGCGGTCGAGCTGCTTCTTGCTGAGGTCGCGCGAGTGTTCCTTGCCGAGCGGGTCGGTGCCGGCCTTGCGGCGGCGCTTGCGCCAGCGCTCGAGCAGTTCCCTGAACGCGGTCTGGCTGGCCTGATCGCCCACAAAGCCGTCCTTGTCGCGCAGCTGCAGGCTGTAGCCCTCCACCCGCAACCCCGGGAGTTCGCGCAGGCCGTGAACGTCAGGGCCGGGCAGGAGATGGGTTTTCTTGTTCATGGCAGCCAATATGGATGAGTCCGCTTCTACAAAGCATCGGTTGCCCGCACCAAGGTTTGTAGGAGATTGGCGGGTGCACCCTGACGGCCTTCGATCTCTATACACTGGCCCCCGATGCACCTGCCCCACCGCATCCTGCGCACCACCTGGCTCTTGTTCGTCATGGCCTGGCTCGGCGCCACCGCATCGGCGCAGCCGGCCGACGGCACGCTGCGCGTCGGCTCCAAGCGCTTCACGGAGTCGTACATCCTGGCCGAGCTGCTGGCGCAGACGGCGGCGCCGCACACCGCATCGCCGCCCGTGGTGCGCCAAGGCCTCGGCAACACCGCCATCGTCTACGAGGCGCTGCGTTCGGGTGCCATCGATGTGTACGCCGAATACACCGGCACCATTGCGCTGGAAATCCTGAAGGGCTCGCCGGCCGACACGCGCGAAGCCATGAATGCGGCACTGGCACCGCTGGGCCTGGGCGTGGCCGTTCCGCTGGGCTTCAACGACGGCTATGCGCTCGCGGTGCGCGCGGCCGATGCCGAACGGCTGGGCCTGCGCACGCTGAGCGACCTGGCGCGCCACCCCGAGCTCAAGCTCGGCCTGTCGAACGAGTTCATCGGCCGCGCCGACGGCTGGAAGGGCCTTGCCGCGCGCTACGGCTTCACCCAGACGCCGACCGGACTCGACCACGGCTTGGCCTATGAGGCTGTGGCCGCAAAGCAGATCGATGCGATCGACATCTACACCACGGATGCCAAGATCGACCACTTGGGCCTGCGCGTGCTCGAAGACGACAAGAAGTACTTTCCGCGCTACGACGCCGTGCTGCTGTACCGGCTCGACCTGCCCACGCGGCTGCCCAAGGCGTGGGCCGCGCTGCAGGCGCTCGAAGGCCGCATCGACGAGCGCGCGATGATCGCGATGAATGCGCGCGCCGAGCTGCAGAGCGTGCCCTTCGATGCGATTGCGCGCGACTTCCTGGCCGGCACGGGCACCGGCGGCAAGGCCCAGCCAAGGGAAGCCAAGCGCGGCTTCACCGCCAAGCTGTTCGGGGCCGACCTCTGGCAGCTCACGCGGCAGCACCTGGTGCTGGTGGCAGTGTCGGTGGGTGTCGCGATCCTGATCGGCGTGCCGCTCGCGATCCTGGTGTTTTCGCATGTGCGGCTGCGCGCGGCGGTGCTCGGTATTGCGAGCATCTTGCAGACCGTGCCGTCGCTCGCATTGCTCGCGGTGCTCATTTCACTGCTCGGCGCCATCGGTGCATTGCCGGCGTTGATTGCGCTCACGCTCTATTCGTTGCTGCCGATCATGCGCAACACGGTAACGGGCCTTGCCGAAGTGCCGAACGGCCTGCGCATGGCGGGCACCGCGCTTGGCATGACGCCGCCGCAGAGTCTGCGGCTGGTGCTGCTGCCGCTTGCATTGCCGACGCTGCTGGCGGGCATTCGAACAGCCACGGCCATTGCCATCGGCACGGCGACCATTGCGGCGTTCATCGGCGCGGGCGGCTTCGGCGAGCGCATCGTGACCGGTCTCGCGCTCAACGACCGCGAGCTGCTCTTGGCCGGGGCGCTGCCGGCCGCGGCGCTGGCGCTGCTGAGCGAGGGGATTTTCGAGCTCGTGGAAATGCTGATGCGGCGCCGCCGCCGGGCGCCGCCGCTTTCGCTTCCGCCATGAGGCACTCGCGCAGCAGCGCGGCACCTGCGCCCGGTGTCTTGTCGGCGCGGTGGCAAAAGTGGCACTGCTGGCTGGTTGCGCCTTCAGGGCCGATGCGGCTTACCGGCAATTGCACCAGCGTTCCGGCGGCCAGGTCGCCCGCCACGAGCCATGAGGGCATCTTTCCCCACCCCAGGCCCGCGCGCAGCAGCGCGAGCTTGGCGTACATGTCGGTCACGCGCCAGGTTGAAGGCGAGAGCACGTCGATGTCGTAACCCTGGCTGAGCGTGCTCGGGTCTTCCACCACGATTTGCACGTGCTCCGCTGCCGCGGTGTCCAGGCCTTTGGCGCCGCGTTGCCGCGCATGGACGGCCAGCGCATGGGAAGGCGCCGCAACCGCGAGCGTATGCAGCACCATCAGGAACTCGCGGCTGATTTTTTCTTCGGCATGGCCGAAGGCCGCAATGGCCAGATCGCACCGGCCCGAACTCAATGCATCGATGGTGCCGCCCATCGAGCTGTATTCCACGCGGATGGCAATGCTCGGGTAGACCGCATGCATGCCGCGCAGCGCGCTGGCCAGAAGATCAGGCGGAAAAAGCGTGTCCACCGCTATCGCCAGGCCCAGCTCTATGCCTTGCTCGAGCCCCTGCGCACGCGAGCGCAGCGCCTCGACCTTCGACAGGATGACCCTCACGTCGCCAAGCAGCGCTTTGCCCGTGGGCGTGAGCACAGGCTTGTGGCCCGAGCGGTCGAAGAGCCGCACCTGCAGCTGCTCTTCAAGATTGGCAATGGCATGGCTCACGGCCGACTGCACGCGGTGCAGCCGCGCGGCACCGGCGCGAAAGCTCCCGGCGTCCGCCACGGCGACGAACATCTGCATCTGGCTGAGCGTGAGGATGTCCAGCATGATCTTTTCAATCGATTGACTTGGCCGATATTATTCGCTTTCATTGATCATGCATTCGCCGCAAAGTGGCGGCATGCAGAAGCAATTCGAAATGGCCGGCGCACCGCCTGCCGCCCTTCCCCTCTCTTCTTCTTCAACACACTGGCGCGGCGTGGCGCTGGTGGTGGCCGCCGGTGTGGCGGCCTCGCTCCAGGTCGGCAAGGTCGCCATCGCGGTGCCGCAGTTGCGCGCGGATTTCGGGCTCGACCTCTCGATGGTCGGCTGGCTGATGGCGATGTTCTCGCTGCTGGGCGTGGCCGGTGCCGTGCCGGTCGGCGCCTGGGTCGCGCGCGCCGGCGACAGGCGCCTGGTGCTCGCCGGGCTGCTGGCCATTGCCGCCGGCAGCACGGCGGGTGCGCTGGCAAACAGCGTGGCAATGCTGCTGGCCGGCCGCATCGTCGAAGGCCTTGGGTTCGTGCTGATCACCATTGCCGGGCCATCGGTGCTGCAACGCATGGTTGCGCCCGGCGGCAAGGACCTGGCCTTTGCAATCTGGAGCTGCTTCATGCCGACCGGCATTGCAATTGCGCTGTTCAGCGGCTCGCTGCTCGATGGCTGGCGCGGCTTCTGGCTGACCAATGCCGCGCTTGCGGCGCTGCTTGCGCTGTTGCTGCTGCTTGGCGTTTCGCGCAGCGCCACCGCCAGCGCCGCGCCAGTGTCATGGCACAGCATGGCGCGCGATGCGGCCGCCACCGCCAAGGCCGGCGCGCCGGCGCTGATCGCGGCCTCGTTCGTGATCTACAGCCTGCAGTTCTTCGCGCTCTTCAGCTTTCTGCCGGTGCTGCTGATCGAGCGCATGGGCGTGGGCATGGCCGCGGCAGGGGCGCTGAGCGCGGTGGCCTGCTGCGTCAACGTGGCGGGCAATCTTGCAGCCGGCGTGCTGCTGAAACGCGGCGTGGCGCGCTGGCTGCTGGCGGCCGTGGCCAGCGCGTCGATGGGCCTCTCGGCCATCGGCATCTTCCTGCCGGTGCTCGGTGCGTTGCCGGCGTTCTTGCTGTGCCTGGCTTTTTCGGGCGCGGGCGGCCTGCTCCCTGCAACGCTGATCGGCACCTCTCCCATCGTGTCACCGAGCGCGCGGCTGATACCGATGTCGATGGGCTTGCTCATGCTGGGCAGCAATCTCGGCCAGATGATCGGCCCCGTGATCGTGGGCGGTGCGGTGGACTCAATGGGCTGGCCGGCGGCGGCCGTCATCGTCGCCCTGGCGGGCGCGATGGGCGTGCTGCTTGCACTGGGGCTGCGGCGCTCGATGGCGCGCAGCGGCCACCCGCTTTGAAGGCGGGTGGCCGGGGGAACATCAAGCCAGCGTGTAGGCCGTCTTCACGGTGGTGAAGAACTCCTGCGCGTACTTGCCCTGCTCGCGCGGGCCGTAGCTCGAACCCTTGCGGCCGCCGAACGGCACGTGGTAGTCCACGCCCGCCGTGGGCAGGTTCACCATCACCATGCCGGCCTGGCTGTGGCGCTTGAAGTGCGTGGCGTACTTCAGGCTCGTGGTTGCAATGCCCGCAGAGAGGCCGAACTCCGTGTCGTTGGCCGTGGCCAGCGCTTCTTCGTAGTTCTTCACGCGAATCACGCTCGCCACCGGGCCGAAGATTTCTTCCTTGTTGATGCGCATGGCGGCAGCCGTTTCGCTGAACAGCGTGGGCGACATGTAGTAGCCGTCGGTCTCCAGCTTCAGGAGCTCGCCGCCCGCAGCCAGGGTGGCGCCCTCGCCCTTGCCGATGGCCACGTATTCCATGTCCTGGTCGAGCTGCGACTTGGACGAGACGGGGCCGATGTCGGTGCCCTGGGCCAGTGCGTCGCCCACCTTGATCTTGGCCATGCGGGCCTTCATCGCCTCGATGAACTTGGGGTAGATGCCTTCGGTGACGATCAGGCGGCTGGAGGCCGTGCAACGCTGGCCGGTGGAATAGAAGGCGCTTTGCACGCTCAGCTCCACGGCCTGGGTCAGGTCGGCGTCGTCCAGGATGACCTGCGGGTTCTTGCCGCCCATCTCCAGCTGCACCTTCTTGTGGTTGGTCACGCACTGGATGGCGATGTTGCGGCCCACGCCCACCGAGCCGGTGAAGCTGATGGCATGGATGCCCGGGTGGTTGACCAGCGCGTTGCCGATGACGCTGCCGCGGCCCATTACCAGGTTGAACACGCCCGCGGGAATGCCCGAGCGGCTGATGATTTCGGACAGGGCCCAGGCGCTGCCGGGCACGAGGTCGGCGGGCTTCAGCACCACGCAGTTGCCGAAGGCAAGCGCCGGGGCGATCTTCCAGGCCGGAATGGCGATGGGGAAGTTCCAGGGGGTGATGAGGCCGACGACGCCGACGGGCTCGCGCGTGATTTCGACGCCGATGTTGGGGCGCACCGAGGGCACGAGCTCGCCCGACAGGCGCAGGCATTCGCCGGCGAAGAACTTGAAGATCTGGCCGGCACGGGTGGCTTCGCCGATGCCTTCGGCCTTGGTCTTGCCTTCTTCACGGGCGAGCAGCGTGCCGAGCTCTTCCTTGCGCGCGAGGATTTCGGTGCCGATCTTGTCCAGCGCGTCGGAGCGTGCCTGCACGCTGCCGGTGGCCCAGGCGGGGAAGGCGGCGGTGGCGGCGGCCACGGCGGCTTCCACGTGCGAGGCATCGCCCTGGGTGTACTGGCCCAGCACGTCGGCCAGGTTGCTGGGGTTCACGTTCGGGCTGTAGCTGCTGCCCGCGCGCCATTCGCCGCCGATCAGGTTGTCGAAGTTTTGCATGTGTTTTCCTTGCTGCTCGATGAAAAGAAAGAAGCCGGGCACTGGGTGTCCGGCTGCGGAAATGGAAACGGGAGACTAAACCTTCAGCGGACCAGACATGGTTTTTTATTGTCGAAAGTCCACCCGGGGATCAGGTATTGCATGGCTTGCGCATCGTTGCGCGCCCCCAGCCCGTGCTTCAGGTAGAGCTGGTGCGCCTTCTCGACCTCGTCCATGTCGAGCTCGATGCCAAGCCCGCCGCGGGTCGGCACCTTCACGAAGCCGCCCTCGATCTGCAGCGGCGCCTTGGTCAGGTGCTGGCCGTCCTGCCAGATCCAGTGCGTGTCGATGGCCGTGACCTTGCCCGGCGCGGCCGCCGCCACATGCGTGAACATGGCAAGCGACACATCGAAGTGGTTGTTCGAATGCGAGCCCCAGGTCAGGCCCCAGGCCTGGCACAGCTGCGCGACGCGCACGGAGCCCTGCAGCGTCCAGAAATGCGGGTCGGCCAAGGGGATGTCCACCGACTGCAGCGAGAGGCTGTGCACCATTTCGCGCCAGTCGGTCGCCACCATGTTGGTGGCGGTCGGCAGGCCCGTGGCGCGGCGGAACTCGGCCATGACTTCGCGACCGGAAAACACGCCCTCGGCACCGCACGGGTCTTCGGCATAGGCCATGACGCCGTGCAAGTCGCGGCAGAGGCGAATGGCATCTTGCAGCAGCCAGCCGCCGTTGGGGTCGAGCGTGACGCGCGCTTGCGGAAAGCGCTCGTGCAGCGCACGAATGGCCTCCACCTCTTCTTCGCCGCGCAGCACGCCGCCCTTGAGCTTGAAGTCGGTAAAGCCGTAGCGCGCATGCGTGGCTTCGGCCAGGCGCACGATGGCTTCGGGGGTCATCGCTTCTTCGTGGCGCAGGCGGAACCAGTCGTTGTCGGCGCCGGGGTCGCTCTCGTACGGCAGGTCGGTCTTCTTGCGGTCGCCCACGTAGAACAGGTAGCCGAGCATCTGCACGGCGTCGCGCTGCTGGCCTTCGCCGAGCAGTGCGGCCACCGGCACTCCGAGGTGCTGGCCCAGCAGGTCGAGCAGTGCCGCTTCGGCGGCGGTGACCGCATGAATGGTCACGCGCAGGTCGAAGGTCTGCTGCCCGCGGCCCGCGCTGTCGCGGTTGGCGAAGGCGCTGCGCATGCTGTTGAGCACGGCGTTGTACTTGCCGATGGGCTGGCCCACGATGAGGCCGCGCGCGTCTTCGAGCGTCTGGCGGATTTTCTCGCCGCCGGGCACTTCGCCAACGCCGGTGTTGCCGGCGCTGTCGGTCAGGATCAGCAGGTTGCGCGTAAAGAACGGGCCGTGCGCACCGCTCAGGTTCATCAGCATGCTGTCGTGGCCCGCGACGGGCACCACGCGCATGCCGGTGACCACAGGCGCGCCGGAAACGGAAGAGATGGAAGCTGGATTTGTCATTTGCGCGAAACCTGGTGGATGGCGGGTGCTAGATGCGCACGGCTTGGCGGGCCAGCAACTTCCAGTCGTTGCCCTGCTTCTTCCAGATGCCGAGGATCTTCAGCGCCACCTTGCCGGGCTTGCCCGAATCCAGTGTATCGGCCGCAAGCGTATGGCGCATGATGGCCGTGTCGCCACCGACCACCTTGATGGTCTGCTCGGTGATGGTGATGCTGACGAAGTCCGACTTGCCGGCGACCAGGTCGCCGATGAAGCTGTCCTTGGTGTCGACCCTGCCGCCCGAATGGCCGTAGCTCAGGTCGTCGGCCACCAGCGTGCCAAGGGCGGCCGGGGTCGGGTCGATCATTGCCACGCGCAGCCGCTCGGCGGCCGCGGCCACCGCCGGCTCCGCCGATGCGCCGCCGCCCGCGGGCATCATCGCGCAGCCCGTGAACAGCATGGCCGATGCAGCGACCAGAAAAAGCTTCTTGATGAACATGTGTCGTTGTCTCCGTTGTTGTTGTTGATTGATTCGGCTGTTCGTTCTGCTTACTGCGGGCCGAGTGCGTCGATGAGCGCCTTCAGCTGCTCCATCTCGGCGGGCTTCAGGTCGGTGAGTGGCGCGCGTACCGGGCCTGCGTCGTGGCCGACGATCTTGGCGCCGGCCTTGACGATGCTCACCGCGTAGCCCGGCGTGCGGTTGCGCAGCTCGAGGTAGGGCATGAAGAAGTCCTTCAGCAGGCGATGCTGGGTGGCCATGTCGTCGTCGCGCACGGCTTCGTAGAACTGCACCGCGGTCTTCGGAATGAAGTTGAAGACAGCCGACGAATACACCGGCGTGCCCATGGCCTTGTAGGCCGCGGCATACACCTCGGCCGTGGGCAGGCCGCCCAGGTAGGCAAAGCGGTCGCCCATCTTCTGGTAGATGGCAACCATGGCTTCGATGTCGCCGATGCCGTCCTTGAAGCCCACGAGGTTCGGGTTGCGCTCGGCCAGGCCGGCCAGCGTTTCGGGCTTGAGTCGGCTGGTGGCGCGGTTGTAGACGATCACGCCGAACTTCACGCTCTTGCACACGGCCTCGACGTGCGCGGCCAGGCCTTCCTGGCCGGCTTCGGTCAGGTAGTGCGGGAGCAGCAAAATGCCGTGGGCGCCGGCCTTCTCGGCTTCTTGCGCGCACTGGATGGCAAAGCGCGTGGGGCCGCCGGCGCCCGCGATGATCGGCACCACGCCGCGGCAGGTGTCGACCGCGGTCTTGATGATGCCGGGGTACTCGTCGCCCGTCAGCGAGAAGAACTCACCCGTGCCGCCGGCCGCGAACAGCGCGCTTGCGCCGTAGGGAGCAAGCCACTCGAGGCGCTTCTCGTAGCTGCTCTTGTTGAAGTCCCCGTTCGCGTCGAAGTCGGTCAACGGAAACGAGAGCAGGCCGGAGCCCATGATGGATTTGAGTTCTTGAGGGTTCATCGAGACACCAATGAGAGTGAGTTAAAAAATGGATCGGTAGAGCCGATCAGTCCAGTTTGATTCCGGCGTCGGCGACGACCTTGGCCCAGCGCACGCGCTCCTTGCCGAAGAACTGCTCTTCCTCGGCCGGCGCCATGGTCACGACCTCTGCGCCCTGCCCTGCAAGGCGCGAGCGGATGTCGGCCGAGCGGATGACGGTGATCAGCTCTTTGTTGAGGCGCTGCACGATGGCGTCCGGGGTGCCCTTGGCAACCCGCACGCCCTGCCACGTGCCGGACTCGAAGCCGGACACGCCCTGCTCCGCAATCGTCGGCACTTCGCCGATGAGCGGCATGCGCGTCGACTTGGAAACGCCGAGCACCTTGAGCTTGCCGCTTTGCACGTGCGGCAACGTCGCCAGCATGCCGTTCATCAGGATCTGCGTCTGGCCGGCCACGGTGTCTTGCACCGCCTGCACGCCGCCCTTGTAGGGCACGTATTGCCAGCGCGCGCCGCTGGCACGCTCTAGCGCCACGCCGGCAAGGTGCGGCGCGCTGCCCGTGGCGGTCACGGCAAAATTGATGTCCGACTTTTTCGACAGCGCAATCAGCTCTTTCAGGCTGTTGGCCTGCACCGACGGGTGCACCACGAGCAAGTGCGGCGAGTAGGCCAGCATGGTCACGCCGCGCAGGTCCTTCGAAGGATCGAACGGCAGCTTCGTATAGACAGAGGGGCTGATGGCCAGCGCGCCCACGTCGCACAGCAGCAGCGTGTAGCCATCGGGCTTGGACTTGGCGACGTAATCGGCGCCGAGGTTGCCGTTGGCGCCCGGCTTGTTCTCGACGATGACCGGCTGGCCGAGTGCTTCCGACAGCGGCTGGCTGATGGAGCGGGCAATGATGTCGGACGAACCGCCCGGCGGGTAAGGCACCACAATACGCACCGGCTTCGATGGCCAGTTGTCGGCCGCATGTGCAGCGCCGCTGGCTGCAAGTACACCGCCACCGAGGGCGCCGAGCATCAGATCGCGTCTTTTCAAACTCATTCAAGTCTCCAGCTGGTTTGTGTTGTCAGTCATCGTACAACTACAAACAACGATTGTCCAGCGTATTGCTGGAAATTTCGTTCAGGAAGCCGTCGGCGGCGTGGTGGCGGCCGTTTGCTGTGCCGCTTCCTGCGCCACGCGCAGCCGCTCTCGGCTGTTGGTCAGGTGGATGCGCATGGCCGCGCGGGCCGACTCGGGATCGCGGCGCGCAATGGCGGCGTAGATCTCTTCATGCTCGCGGTTCACGCGGCTCAGGTATTCGCCGCGCCGGTCGTAGTTGCGGATTGCAGTGATGCGCGTGCGCGGAATGATCGTGGTGCCAAGGTGGCTCATGATGTCCGCGAAATACGGATTGCCGGTGGCCTGGGCGATCTGCAGGTGAAAGCGGAAGTCCGGCGCCACCGTGTCCCCCGCCACCGCCACGTTGCGCTCGAAATCGTCGAGCGCCTGGCGCATGGCGAGCAGGTGCTCCTCCGTACGGCGCGAGGCGGCGAGCCCTGCGGATTCGGTCTCGAGGCTGATGCGAAGCTCGAGCACCGCCAGCACGTCCACCGAGTTGGCAATGTCGGTCGAATCGAGCCGGAACATGCCCGCCGCGCGTGGCTGCAGCACGAAGGTGCCGACGCCGTGATGCGTTTCCACCAGGCCGGCGGCCTGCAGCTTCGACAGCGCTTCGCGCACCACGGTGCGGCTCACGCCGAACGACTTCATGATGGCCGATTCGGTGGGCAGCTTGTCGCCCGGGCGCAGCGACTGATTGCGAATTTTTTCGCCCAGGTCTTCGACCAGCCCATGGGCCAGGCCGCGCGGGCGCGCACGCCCCACGAAGGAGCCGCCGCCGGCGACTTCCGTCGCGGCATCCGAAATTGAGGGATTACCCGTAGCCGTTTGGACCATGGTCAAGATAATAATCCCCTATTAGTTGTACGACAACAGATAACTTATCACTCCAGTCCTTCGCAAGTGCCGCTCTATCCATCGGCCGGTTATTTGGATTGACTCGATATCCGGATGAAGTTTGCCGCCACTGAGGCCGCCTGGATTCACGGCCGACAGGAACCCACCCATTTCAAGCGCCCATAAACATGTCGACGTCCTCACAAGTTTCAAACAACAAGCTCCACCGGATTCTGCTTACCGGCGCGGCCGGCGGCCTGGGCAAGGTATTGCGCGAACGCCTGCGCCCCTATGCCGAGATCCTGCGCCTTTCCGACATTGCCGCCGTCGCGCCTTCCGAGGGCGCGCATGAAGAAGTGGTGCCTTGCGACCTTTCCGACAAAGCCGCGGTGCATGCGCTGGTCGAAGGCTGCGACGCCATCGTGCACCTTGGCGGCGTGTCGGTCGAGCGTCCGTTCGAAGAGATTCTCGAAGCCAACATCAAGGGCGTGTTCCATATCTATGAAGCCGCCCGCCGCCACGGCGTGAAGCGCGTGGTGTTCGCGAGCTCGAACCACGTGATCGGCTTCTACAAGCAGAACGAGCGGATCGACGCCGGCGCCGCACGCCGGCCCGACGGCTACTACGGTCTTTCCAAGTCCTTCGGCGAAGACGTGGCGCAGTTCTACTTCGACCGCTACGGCATCGAAACCGTGAGCATCCGCATCGGCTCGTCTTTCCCCGAGCCGCTCAACCGCCGGATGATGAGCACCTGGCTCAGCTACCGCGACCTCACCACGCTGATCGAAAAATCGCTCTTCACGCGCGAAGTCAAGCACACGGTGGTCTACGGCATGTCGGCCAACCGCGATGTCTGGTGGGACAACAGCGCGGCGGCGCACCTGGGCTTCGTGCCGCAGGACACCTCCGAAGTGTTCCGCGACAAGGTCGAGGCCCAGCCGCCCGTGGCGCCGACCGACCCGAACGCCATCTACCAAGGCGGCGCTTTCACGGCGCAAGGCCCGTTCGGCGACACCCAATGACTGCCGGCATGAAAGCCGAACTGGTTCTCGATGTGCAGTGCGCGACCGGCGAAAGCCCGGTCTGGCGCGCGGACGAACAGGCGCTCTATTGGGTCGACATTCCGGCCAGGCACCTGCACCGCTGGCACGCCCCGACGGGTGAACACAGCCGCTGGACCGGCGACGAAATGCTCGCCTGCATCGCGCCGCGCGCGGGCCACCCGGGCGAATGGATTGCCGGCATGGAAAGCGGGTTGTTCGCAATCGCAACGCGCCCAGAGGGCTCGCTGGCTGCGAGCCCCATTGCCAGCGCGGCGCATGCCGAGCACGGCATGCGCTTCAACGACGGGCGCTGCGACCGCCAGGGCCGCTTCTGGGCCGGCACCATGCAAATGGACATGGCGGCGGCCCACGAGGTCGGCCGCGTCTACCGCTACCAGGCCGACGTGAACGCGGGTGCCGCGTTGCGCCCGCAGTTCGAACAGATGATCGTTCCGAACGGCCTGGCCTTCAGCCCCGACGGCAAAACCATGTACCTCTCGGACTCGCATCCGCTGGTTCAAACCATCTGGGCCTTCGACTACGACACTGACACCGGCACGCCGCATGGCCGCCGCGTGTTCGTCGACATGAAGCCGCTGCCGGGCCGCCCCGACGGCGCCGCGGTCGACGCCGACGGCTGCTACTGGATCTGCGGCAACGACGCAGGCTTGGTGCACCGCTTCACGCCCGAGGGAAAGCTCGACCGTTCGCTCGAAGTGCCGGTCAAGAAGCCCGCCATGTGCGCCTTTGGCGGCCCGCAACTCGACACGCTCTTCGTGACATCGATCCGCCCGGGCGGCAACCTGTCCGATCAACCGCTGGCGGGCGGCGTTTTTGCGCTGCGCCCGGGCATCAAGGGTCTGCCGGAACCCGAATGCCGTTTCTGATTGCTTTTTAACCACCAACCCGAAGAGGAAGACAAATGAAATACACCCGCCACCTGATTGCACTGGCCGCCAGCGCCTGCGCGATGACGGCAAGCGCTGTCGAGTTCCGCTCGGCCGACGTGCACAACAGCGACGACTACCCCACCGTCGCCGCCGTCAAGCACATGAGCGAACTGCTCGACAAGCGCAGCAACGGCAAATACAAGATCAAGGTGTTCAACAAGAGCGCACTGGGCAGCGAGAAGGAAACGCTCGACCAGGTCAAGATCGGCGCGCTCGAGATGAACCGCGTGAACATCAGCGCGCTGAATTCGATCTGCCCCAAGACGCTGGTGCCGACGATGCCCTTCCTGTTCGACTCGATCGCCCACATGCGCAAGTCGCTCGACGGCCCCATCGGCGAAGAAATCCTGAAGGGCTGCGAGCACGAAGGCCTGGTCGGCCTGGCCTTCTACGACAGCGGCGCGCGCTCCATCTACGCCAAGAAGCCGGTGAAGACGCTGGCCGACGCCAAGGGCCTGAAGATCCGCGTGCAGCAGTCCGACCTGTGGGTTGCACTGGTGAGCGCCATGGGCGCCAACGCCACGCCAATGCCCGCTGGCGAGGTGTTCACCGCGCTCAAGACCGGCCTCATCGACGCTGCTGAAAACAACATTCCTTCGTACGACGGTTTCAAGCACTACGAAGCAGTGAAGTTCTATTCGCGCACCGAACACTCCATGGCACCTGAAATGCTCGTGATGTCCAAGGCCATCTACGACAAGCTTCCCAAGGCCGACCAGGACCTGTTCCGCGCCACGGCGAAGGAATCGGTCGCGTTCCAGCGCAAGAAGTGGGACGAGCAGGAAGCCAAGTCGCTCGAAGTCGTGACCAAGGGCGGCGCCCAGATCGTTGCCGACGTGGACAAGGCCTCGTTCCGCTCGGCCATGACGCCGGTCTACACGAAGTTCATCTCTACGCCTGACCTGCAGCGCCTGGTCAAGGCCGTGCAAGACAACAAGTAGCGCGCCCCGGCCCTTCCCGTTCTGCGGGGAGGGCCCCACCCATATTCAGGGAAATTCCCATGACACTTACCGTTCCCGCGGTAGACACGATGGCGACCGGAGTGCCGGTCGAGCTCGAAGACCTGGTCAATCCGAACGGACGCCCTCCGTCAAGCCACGCCTATTCGCGCTTCTGCGCGTTCCTGTCGAAGGCCAGCCTGATGCTCGCCGTTGCGATGCTCATCACCATCATCGTGTGCGTTCAGTACCAGGTGGTCGGCCGCTATGTGTTCAACGACACGCCCACGTGGGCCGAAGGGCTCGCGCTTCAACTCGTGCTGTATGTCACCGCGCTCGGCGTTGCCGTCGGTGTGCGGGATGCCGGCCACATCGGGCTCGATTCGCTGGTGGTGCTGCTGCCCGAATCGCTTCGCCTGAAGATCGAAATACTGATTCATGCGCTGGTCGCGCTCTTCGGCGGAATCATGACCTGGAGCGGCTGGATCTGGACCAAGCTCAAGTGGACCGACATCAAGCCCATGATGGGCATTCCGGTGGGTCTGGACTATCTGGCACTCGTGATCGCGGGCCTCCTGATCGTGCTTTTTTCGATTGAACATATCGTCGCCCTGCTGCGCGATGAAGAAGTGGTGCCCGCGTGGAACTGACTGTCCTCTCTCTCGTTTTCCTGGTGCTGCTGGTGCTGGGCGTACCGGTCGCGTTCTCGATCGGCCTGGCTTCTGTCGCAACGGTGCTTTATGCGGGCCTGCCCGTTGCCGTGGTGTTCCAGAAGATGGTCGGCGGCATGCAGATCTTCTCTTTCCTGGCGATTCCGTTCTTCGTGTTTGCCGGTGAGCTGATGCTCTACGGCGGCATTGCGCAGCGCATCGTCCGTTTTGCCAACAGCCTGGTGGGCCACGTGCGCGGCGGCCTGGGCATGAGCAACGTGATCGGCTGCACGCTGTTCGGCGGCGTTGCCGGCTCGCCGGTGGCCGACGTGTCGGCCATGGGCTCGGTGATGATTCCGCTCATGAAGAAGGAAGGCTACGACGCCGACTACGCCGTCAACGTGACGACGCACGCGGCCCTGGTGGGTGCGCTGATGCCCACGTCGCACAACCTGATCATCTTCACGCTCGCGACCACCGGCATTGCGTCGGTCAGCGTGCTGAGCCTGATTCTGGCGGGCCTCATTCCGGCGCTGCTGCTCACGGTGTGCAACCTGGCCGCCGCCTACTACGTGGCAATCCGCCGTGGCTATCCGATCCGCGGCGCCTTCCCCGGCTGGGGCGAAGTGCTGGCGGCGTTCATCGGCGCGCTGCCCGGTTTGATGATCGTGGTGATCATCCTGGTGGGCATTCTGTCGGGCGTGTTCACCGCCACCGAATCGGCCGCAACGGCCGTGCTGTGGGCGCTGGGCGTCACGGTGCTTGTCTACCGCTCGCTCAGCCGCAAGGACTTTCTCAAGGCCTGCGCCAAGGCATGCAAGACGACCGGCGTGGTGCTGCTGCTGATCGGCATTTCTTCCGCGTTCGGCTATTTCATGGCGCTGTACGAAGTGCCGCAGAAGACCGGCGAGCTCATGACCAGCGTCTCGAGCGATCCGTGGGTCATCTTCCTGATGATCAACGTGCTGCTGTTCGTGCTGGGCACCTTCCTCGACATGGCGGCCACGATCCTGATCTGCACGCCGATCTTCCTGCCCATTGCCATGCAGTTCGGCATGAGCCCGGTGCAGTTCGGCATTGTCATGCTGATCAACTGCGCGCTCGGCCTGAACACGCCGCCGGTGGGCACCACGCAGTTCATAGGCTGCGCGATCGGAGGGGTATCGGTCGGGCAGGTGATGCGGTCGATCTGGCCGTTCTATGGTGCCCTTTTGATCTGCCTGATGCTCGTGACCTACGTGCCGGCGTTCTCGATGTGGCTGCCTGACCTCGTCAACGCGGTGAAGTAACAGCAAAGACCCGCAACGCAACGCTCGTTTCCCGATGGCCGACTCACCCCTCCCCTCTCCCGCGGCGGCGCGCCCGCCGCACCGCATCCACATGCACGCGGCGGACAACGTCGCCATTGTTGCCAACGACGGCGGGCTGAAGGCCGGCGCCACGTTCGCCGACGGCCTGGTGCTGGTCGACAACGTGCCGCAGGGCCACAAGGTCTCGCTGACCGATCTGGCCGAAGGCGACGCTGTCGTGCGCTACAACGTGCCGATCGGCTACGCGCTGAAGGCCATTCCGCGCGGCAGCTGGGTGCACGAGCGGCTGCTCAGGATGCCCGCCGCGCGCGAGCTCGAGGGCCTGCCCATCGCCACCGTCAAGCCGCCTGCGCAACCGCCGCTCGAGGGCTACACCTTCGAGGGCTACCGCAACCTGGACGGATCGGTGGGCACGCGCAACATCCTCGCCATTACGCAGACCGTGCAGTGCGTGGCGGGCGTGGTCGACTTCGCGGTGCAGCGCATCAAGGCCGAGCTGTTGCCGAAGTACCCCAACGTCGACGACGTGGTGGGTTTGTCGCACGGCTACGGCTGCGGCGTGGCCATCGATGCGCCCGATGCGGTCATCCCGATCCGCACGCTGCGCAACATCAGCCTCAACCCGAATTTCGGCGGCGAGGTGATGGTCATCAGCCTGGGCTGCGAAAAGCTGCAGCCCGAGCGGCTGCTGCCGCCCGGCAGCATTGCGCTGGTGGATGAGCGCAACGTGGCCGACATCGGTGAGACGGCCAATGCCAAGCTCGACGTGGTGTGCCTGCAGGACGACGCCCACGTGGGATTCATGTCGATGATCGATTCGATCATGCGGCAGGCCGAAGAACACCTGGAGCGGCTGAACGCCCGCAGGCGCGAAACTGTGCCAGCCAGCGAGCTGGTGGTGGGCGTGCAGTGCGGCGGCAGCGATGCGTTTTCGGGCGTCACGGCCAACCCGGCCGTGGGCTTTTGCACCGACCTGCTGGTGCGCGCCGGCGCCACCGTGATGTTCTCGGAAGTGACGGAGGTGCGCGACGGCATCGACCAGCTCACCTCGCGCGCAATCACGCCCGAAGTGGCCGAAGCCATGATCCGTGAGATGGCCTGGTACGACGCCTACCTGGACCGAGGCCGCGTCGACCGCAGCGCCAACACCACGCCCGGCAACAAGAAGGGCGGGCTCTCGAACATCGTCGAAAAGGCCATGGGCTCGATCGTGAAGAGCGGCAGCGCGCCGATCTCGGGCGTGGTCTCCCCGGGCGAGAAGGCAAGGCAGAAAGGCCTGCTCTACGCCGCAACACCCGCCAGCGACTTCATCTGCGGCACGCTGCAGCTGGCCGCCGGCATGAACCTGCACGTGTTCACCACGGGCCGCGGCACGCCGTACGGCCTGGCCGAAGTGCCGGTGATCAAGGTGGCCACGCGCAGCGATCTTGCGCGCCGCTGGCACGACCTGATGGACGTGAACGCAGGCCGCATTGCCGACGGCGACGCCACCATCGAGGACGTGGGCTGGGAGATGTTCCGGCTGATGCTCGACGTGGCCAGCGGCAGGAAGAAAACCTGGGCCGAACAGTGGAAGCTGCACAACGCGCTGGTGCTGTTCAACCCCGCACCCGTGACCTGACTTCATTCGACGACCTCGAAAGGAACAACCATGGAAGACCTCAAAGGCAAGACAGCGCTCATCACCGGCGCGAGCACCGGCATCGGCGCGGCCGTGGCCGTTGCATTCGCGGCGCGCGGCATGCGCGTGGCGGTGCACTACAACAGCTCGGCCGACGCCGCCAACCAGGTCGTCGAGACCATCCGCAAGGCCGGCGGCGACGCCTTCGCGCTGCAGGGCGACGTGCTCGACACCGCCGCCATCCGCGAATGCGTGAAGCAGACGGCCACGCGCTTCGGCCGCATCGACGTGCTGGTGAACAACGCGGGCAGCCTTGTGAAGCGCGTGCCCATTGCGGAGTTCGACGATGCGCTGTTCGACGAAGTGATGCACATCAACGCACGCTCGATGCTTGCGTTTGCGCGCGAGGTGGTGCCGCTCATGCGCACCCACGGTGGCGGCAACATCATCAACGTGACTTCGGTGGCGGCACGCACCGGCGGCGGCCCCGGCGCCTACCTGTATGCGGGCTCGAAGGGCTTTGTGAGCACGGCCACGCACGGTCTCGCACGGGAGCTCGTGGGCGACAAGATCCGCGTGAACGCGGTGGCGCCCGGCGTCATCCAGACACCGTTCCAGGACCGCTTCTCCACGCCCGCCATGCTCGAGTCGTTCCGCGCCGGCATTCCGATGGGACGCATCGGCACGCCTGACGAATGCGTGGGTGCTTTCCTCTACCTGGCCTCCGAGCAGCTTTCGGGCTATGTGACGGGCCAGGTGATCGAGGTGAACGGCGGGCAATACATGCCCTGACGGCCAGACGAATTTCAGCCTTTTTCCTGAGGCTTGCGGAATCAAGATCAATAACGGAGACAACAAACCAATGAGAAGAAGCAGATTCCTGCGCGGCCTGGCCGCCCTTTCGGCGACGGCAAGCCTCTCGCTCGGCTACGCGGCACTGGCCACGGCCCAGAGCAACAGCAGCAACTTTCCGAACCACGCCATCGAGCTGCTGGTGCCCTACCAGCCGGGCGGCGGCACGGACGGCCTGGCGCGCGCGTTCTCCGAAGCGAGCCGCAAGCACACCTCGCAGAGCATCGTGATCGTCAACCGCCCCGGCGCCGGCGGCGCCATCGGCTGGACCGAGGTGATCAACTCCCGGCCCGACGGCTACAAGCTCGCGGTGCTGACGGTGGAGCTGCTCACGCTGCCGCACCTGGGCCTGGCCAAGTTCAACTACGACGACTTCCAGCCGATTGCGCAGCTCAACGCCGACCCGGCCGCGATCACCGTCAAGGCCGACGCACCTTGGAACACCATCGAGGAATTCCTGGCCGCGGCGAAGAAGTCGCCCGAAAGCGTTCGCGTCGGCAACTCGGGCAACGGCTCGATCTGGCACCTGGCCGCGGCGGCGCTCGAAGACAAGACCGGCACCAAGTTCGGCCACATTCCGTTCCAGGGCGCGGCGCCCGCGGTGCTGGCCCTCTTGGGCGGGCACATCGAGGCAGTGGCGGTGAGCCCGGCCGAGGTGACGACCCATGTGCAGTCCGGCAAGCTCAAGGTGCTGATGGTCATGGCCGACAAGCGCGTGAAGGGTTTCGACAAGGTGCCCACCGCCAAGGAGCGCGGCATCGACCTGTCGATCGGCACGTGGCGCGGGCTTGGCGCACCCAAGAACACGCCGCCTGAAGTGATGGCAAAGCTGCGCGAGATCACGGCCAAGACGGCCGCCGAGCCGCTCATGCATGAAGTGATGGACAAGCAGAACCTCGGCTATGTCTACACCGACGGCGCGGTGTTCAAGGAAACGCTGGCCAAGGACAACGCGTACTTCAAGGCGCTGATCGCCAAACTCAATATCAAGCCATGAACCGCACGCCCATCATTCGCGCGCTTCGCGGCGCGGTTGCACTGCTGTCGCTGGCTGCCGCGGGGCACGCCTCGGCGGGCACCTGGGTCTATGTGTCCAATGCCGACAGCCAGGAGGTTTCGGTGCTCGAGCTGGACCGCTCGCTCGGCGTGCTCAAGCCGGTGCAGGCGCTGAATGTCGGCGGCACCGTGATGCCGATGGCGGTGAGCCCCGACAAGCGCGTGCTGCATGCAGCGCTGCGCTCGCAGCCGTTCCGCGTGGTCAGCATGTCGATCGACCCGGCCACCGGCAAGCTGCAGAAAATCGGCGAAGCGCCCCTGGCCGACAGCATGGCCAACATCGATCTCGATGCAAGCGGCAAATGGCTCTTCGCGGCCTCTTACCAGGGCGGCAAGATCTCGGTCAACGCCATTGGCAAGGATGGCGCCGCGGGCGCAATCCAGCAGCTGGTGCAAACGGGGCCGAACGCGCACGCGATCCACGCGGACGCGAGCAACCGCTTCGTGCTTGCCACCAGCCTGGGCGGCGACAACGTGTCGACCTGGCGCTTCGATGCGGACAAGGGCCTGCTCTCGGCCAACGATCCGCCGCTGACCATGTCCACCGCGAAGTCGGGCCCGCGCCACTTCGTCTGGGACAAGGCACAGCGCCGCGTCTACCTGCTGAACGAACTCGACGCAAGCCTGCACGTGTACGCCTGGGACGCCGCACGCGGCACGCTCAAGCTGGAGCAGAGCACCACCACGCTGCCGGCCGGATTCACCGGCAAGCCCTGGGCGGCCGATCTGCACCTGACGCCTGACGGGCGCTATCTGTATGCATCGGAACGCACGTCGAGCACGCTCTCGGCCTTCCGGGTGGATGCGTCCACCGGACAGCTGAAACCGCTCGGCCAGACACCGACCGAGAAAACGCCGCGCGGCTTCGCCATCGATTCGAGCGGCCGCTACCTGATTGCCGCCGGGCAGGAGTCGCACAGCGTTGCGCTGTACGCCATCGACCCGGCCACGGGCGCACTGGGCAAGCCCTCGCGCATCAGCGTGGGCAAGAACCCGAACTGGATCGAAATCGTCGACACGCCGTGACGACGACCTGCAACATCATCAAAGGAGACCTCGCCATGCAACGCCGCACACTCATCCGCACCGCCCTCGCCTCTTCGATTGCCGTGGGCCTGCCCGCCTTTGCGCAGGGCACCGGCAACTGGCCCACGGGCAAGGCCATTACCTATCTCGTGCCGTTTCCCGCGGGCGGCACCACCGACGTGCTGGCGCGCCTGATCGGGCAGAAGCTCGGCACGGTGCTGGGCACCAGCGTGATCATCGACAACAAGGGCGGCGCCGGCGGCAGCGTGGGCTCGGAAATCGGCGCGCGCGCGGCACCCGACGGCTTCACGATGGTGGGCGGCACGATCAGCTCGCACGCCATCAACATCAGCCTGTATCCGAAGCTCGGCTACGACCCGCAGAAGTCGTTTGCGCCCGTTACGCTCATCGGCACCAACCCGCTGGTGCTGGTGGTGAACCAGGCGAGCCCCTACAAGACGTTGAAGGACGTGCTGGAAGCCAGCAAGACCAAGTCGGGCGGGCTTTCGTCGGCGTCGGCCGGCACGGGCACGTCGCAGCACCTGTCGCTCGAACTGCTGGCGTTCAAGTCCGGCGTCAAGTTCACGCACATTCCGTACAAGGGCAGCGGTCCGGCCATCCAGGACGTGATCGGCGGCCAGGTCGACATGATGTTCGACACCAGCGTGGTGGCGGGCCCGCACGTGCAGAGCGGCAAGCTGCGCGCCATTGCCGTGACCTCGGCCAAGCGCCTGGCTTCGATGCCCGACGTACCGACCGTGGCCGAGTCCGGCATCGCGGGCCTGCAGGATTTCGAGGTGCTGTCGTGGCAGGCGATCTTCGTGCCCGCGGGCACGCCGGCGCCCATCGTCGACCGGCTGCACACCGAGATCCGCAAGATTCTTGCAACGCCCGAAATGCAGGAGAAGCTCAAGGGCTTCGGCATGGAGCCCGCGGACCTGAGCACGGCAAAGATCGCGGCCTTCCAGAAATCCGAAGTCGAGAAGTGGGCCCAGGTGATCAAGGCGGCGGGCATCAAGGCGGATTGATTTCGCCGCGGGGCCGGCGAGCCCCTGCCCGCTTGCGCGCCCGGTTGCCCGGGTGCGCGATACAAGGGAAGCTTCCTACGTCCGGACGCCGGGGGCCTTTATAGAATGCCCCTCCGATTTGCATTCCAGGCCTGCCCGGCCATTCACACGTGTCCGACCGCTCAGCCGTACTGCACCAATACCTGTTTCCCAAGCAGGCACTGACAAATTTTGCCGGCTGGGTCGCAGGCAAGGAACGCGGCGCCGTCACCACGTGGATCATCCGGCGCTTCGTGGCCAAGTACGGTGTCGACATGGGCGAAGCGCTCGAGTCGGACATCAACCACTACAAGAGCTTCAACCAGTTTTTCACGCGCGCGCTCAAGCCGGGCGTGCGGCCGCTGGCCGACGCCGATCTGGTGTGCCCGGTGGACGGCGCGATCAGCCAGTTCGGCGCCATCGAGGGCGACCAGATCTTCCAGGCCAAGGGCCACAACTACACGACCACCGCATTGGTCGGCGGCGACTCGACGCTGGCCGCCCGCTTCGCGCACGGCAGCTTTGCCACGCTTTACCTGAGCCCCAGGGACTACCACCGCATTCACATGCCATGCGACGGCCGGCTGCTGCGCATGATCTACGTGCCCGGCGACCTGTTCTCGGTCAACCCCGCCACGGCGCGCGGCGTGCCCGGGCTGTTTGCACGCAACGAGCGTGTGGTGTGCGTTTTCGAAACCGGGCGCGGCCCCTTCGTGCTGGTGCTGGTGGGTGCCACCATCGTCGGCAGCATGGCCACCGTGTGGCACGGCGTGGTCAATCCGCCGCGCGGCGGCGAGCTGCGCGAATGGAACTACGCCGACCAGGAGATCGTGCTCAAGAAAGGTGACGAGATGGGCCGCTTCTTGCTCGGCTCCACCGTGGTCATGCTGTTCCCGGCGCCTGCGCTGGTGTTCAACCCCGATTGGTCGCCGACCCGTGCCGTTCGCCTGGGTGAAGCCATGGCCGATTTTGTCAATTTGTGAGGCTTTGTCTCAGGGCCCGCATGCAGCATGCACCCGTAGCTATAAAACTAGTAGCATCGTGATCCTTGCGCTATAGTCGCCGACCAACGAGCGGCCATAGCAAGCCAACAAGAACGCGAGGCACCGGCCCTGCCGCCAGGACCGATGGCCCGCCCAGCCCCGAGGAGATGATGTCGATGAGTACCAAGGAAAACGCAGCCATCAGCCAGCTGCTCGCACTGCTCGAAGCACGCTATGCACTGCGCGTGCTCTGGGCGCTGCGCGACGGGCATGCGCAAACCTTCAGGCTGCTGCAGGACAGCGTCGGCGGCATCACTCCCAACACGCTCAATACGCGCATCAAGGAATTGCGCGAGGCCGGTCTCGTCAGCCATGGCGGCGACGGCTACAGCCTCACGGTGAGCGGACAAGACCTGCTCAAGCGGCTGTCCGACCTGCAGGCCTTTGCGGGCAAGTGGCAGCTGGGGCAGGTCAAGAAGGCCGCAGCACCGGCGCCTGCCGCGCCTGCTTCATCGCCGGCCCCTGCCGTGCCTGCGGCATCCGCTGCTTCCGGCTCGGCGGAGTCTTCGGCGCCGGCACCGTCCGCCCCGCCCTCATCATCTACCCCGCCCGCCGACCCTGCCAATTGAGCAGGCCGGCAGGGCCGCCGCGGGGCATCGGTAAACTTCTGGCCTTCGCTGGTCCATCCATTCATCATCCAAATTGACGCAAGGAGCGTTCACATGCCTACCACTCCCTCCGGCCTGCAATACGAAGACACCACCGTGGGCGACGGCGCCGAAGCCAAGGCCGGCCAACACGTGCACGTGCACTACACCGGCTGGCTCTACAACGACGGCGTGCAAGGCGCCAAGTTCGATTCGAGCCGCGACCGAAACGACCCCTTCGCGTTCTCGCTGGGCGCCGGCCAGGTCATCAAGGGCTGGGACGAAGGCGTGGCCGGCATGAAGATCGGCGGCAAGCGCACGCTGATCATTCCCGCATCGCTGGGCTATGGCGCACGCGGCGCCGGCGGCGTGATTCCTCCGAACGCCACGCTGAAGTTCGACGTCGAGCTGCTCGACGCCCATTGATCGCAGCCAGCCCTTGGCACGAAGGCCCGGTTCCGGGCCTTTTTCATGCCTCCGCGGCCCTACAGGCCGCATTTTTTCGCTTGAAATGCCCCTGACCAGCCCCAAGTGGCTGGCTATCGTTTGTTTCCCGGCACACGCCGGTTCTTTGAAAAATGTCTGACCCGCAACAATCCGCACAGAATTCTCAAATGCTGCAAGGCGAGCCAAGCCCCGAAGAACTGGAGGCCGCACAGGCTGCCAACGAAGCCGAGGCGCAAGACGCCCTGGTCGCGGCTCAGGGCGAGCTCGCCGCACTGCAGGCCAAGAATGCCGAACTGGCCGATCAGTACCTGCGCGCGCAGGCCGACGTGCAGAACGCCCGCCGCCGCGCCGACGACGAGATCACCAAGGCGCGCAAGTTTGCGGTCGAGGCCTTTGCGGAGAGCCTGCTCCCCGTGACGGACAGCCTCGAAGCCGGCCTGGCCATCAAGGACGCCACGCCCGAACAGATCCGCGAAGGTGCCGAAGCCACGCTGCGCCAACTGAAGAGCGCGCTCGAGCGCAACAAGGTGATCGAGGTGGCTCCGGCCCCCGGCACCAAGTTCGACCCGCACCAGCACCAGGCCATCTCGGTGGTGCCCGCGCCCGAGCAGGAGCCCAACACCGTGGTGAGCGTGCTGCAGAAGGGCTACACCATCAACGAGCGCGTGCTGCGCCCGGCGCTGGTCACGGTCAGCGCGCCCAAGTAATCCGCTCTACGATACACACGATTCCCACAGGAAATCCCCGCTTCATACCTTGAATCGCGCCGGGTTATCCACAAGTTCATAACAACATATTTTTCAGGCTTTCAGGAGTAAGAACATGGCAAAGATCATCGGCATCGACCTCGGCACCACCAACTCGTGCGTGTCGATCATGGAAGGCAACACCACGCGTGTGATCGAGAACTCGGAAGGTGCGCGCACCACACCGTCGATCGTGGCTTACCAGGAAGACGGCGAAGTGCTGGTCGGTGCCTCGGCCAAGCGCCAGGCGGTGACGAACCCCAAGAACACGCTCTACGCAATCAAGCGCCTGATCGGCCGCAAGTTCGAAGAAAAAGAAGTCCAGAAGGACATCGACCTGATGCCCTACACCATTGCCAAGGCCGACAACGGCGACGCATGGGTGGAAGTGCGCGGCAAGAAGATCGCACCCCAGCAGGTGAGCGCCGACATTCTGCGCAAGATGAAGAAGACCGCCGAAGACTACCTCGGCGAAGCGGTGACCGAAGCCGTGATCACGGTGCCGGCCTACTTCAACGACGCACAGCGCCAGGCCACCAAGGACGCCGGCCGCATCGCGGGCCTGGACGTCAAGCGCATCATCAACGAGCCCACCGCCGCGGCCCTGGCCTTCGGCCTGGACAAGCAGGACAAGGGCGACCGCAAGATTGCCGTGTATGACCTCGGCGGCGGTACCTTCGACGTGTCGATCATCGAAATTGCCGACGTGGACGGCGAGAAGCAGTTCGAAGTGCTGTCGACCAACGGCGACACCTTCCTGGGCGGCGAAGACTTCGACCAGCGCATCATCGACTACATCATTGCCGAGTTCAAGAAAGAGCAAGGCGTCGACCTGAGCAAGGACGTGCTGGCCCTGCAGCGCCTGAAGGAAGCGGCCGAAAAGGCCAAGATCGAACTGTCGAACAGCGCGCAGACCGACATCAACCTGCCCTACATCACGGCCGATGCCTCGGGCCCGAAGCACCTGAACATCAAGCTCACGCGCGCCAAGCTCGAGAGCCTGGTCGACGAGCTGGTCGAGCGCACCATTGCGCCCTGCCGCCTGGCCATCAAGGACGCCGGCATCAGCGTGTCGGACATCAACGACGTGATCCTGGTCGGCGGCATGACCCGCATGCCCAAGGTGCAGGAAAAGGTGAAGGCCTTCTTCGGCAAGGAGCCGCGCAAGGACGTGAACCCCGATGAAGCCGTGGCCGTCGGCGCCGCCATCCAGGGCCAGGTGCTCTCGGGTGACCGCAAGGACGTGCTGCTGCTCGACGTGACCCCGCTGTCGCTGGGCATCGAGACCATGGGCGGCGTGATGACCAAGATGATCACGAAGAACACCACGATCCCGACGAAGTTCGCGCAGACCTTCTCCACGGCCGAAGACAACCAGCCGGCCGTGACCATCAAGGTGTTCCAGGGCGAGCGCGACATTGCCGCGGGCAACAAGCTGCTCGGCGAGTTCAACCTCGAGGGCATTCCGCCGGCAGCGCGCGGCACGCCGCAGATCGAAGTGAGCTTCGACATCGACGCCAACGGTATCCTGCACGTGGGCGCCAAGGACAAGGGCACCGGCAAGGAAAACAAGATCACCATCAAGGCGAACTCGGGCCTCTCTGAAGACGAGATCCAGAAGATGGTGAAGGACGCCGAGCTGAACGCAGCCGACGACAAGAAGAAGCTCGAAATCGTGCAGGCGCGCAACCAGGGCGAAGCCATGGTGCACAGCGTGAAGAAGTCGCTGGGCGAACACGGCGCGAGCCTGGACGCCGGCGAGAAGGAAAAGATCGAAGCCGCGATCAAGGACCTCGAAGAAGCCCTGAAGGGCGAGGACAAGGCCTCGATCGAGGAAAAGACCAACACGCTGATGAGCGCAAGCCAGAAGCTCGGCGAAAAGATGTATGCCGAGGCGCAGGCCGCGGCAGGCGCCGCCGGCGGCCCGGGTGCTGCCGCTGGCCCGGAAGCTGCGAGCGCACCGGCCGATGACAACGTGGTCGACGCCGAAGTCAAGGAAGTCAAGAAGGACTGATCCTCAGTCTTTCGAACAAGGCTGGAATACCTGAGCGGGTGTTCCAGCCTTTCTCGCTTCAAGTTACGGCTTCACGCCCGCCCCGACCGAACCAGCCATGGCCACAAAACGCGACTATTACGAAACCCTCGGCGTTCCCAAGAATGCGAGCGAGGAAGAAATCAAGAAGGCTTATCGCAAGCTCGCGATGAAGCACCACCCTGACCGCAACCACGGCGACACCAGCAAGGACGCCGAGGCGAAGTTCAAGGAGGTGAAGGAAGCCTACGAAATGCTGTCGGACAGCCAGAAGCGCGCGGCCTACGACCAGTACGGCCACGCCGGCGTCGACCCCAACATGCGCGGCGGCCCCGGTGCAGAGGGCTTCGGCGGGTTCGCGGAAGCGTTCGGCGACATCTTCGGCGACGTGTTCGGCGGCGGCCGCGGCCGCACCAGCGGCGGGCGCCAGGTGTTCCGCGGCAGCGACCTCAGCTACGCCATGGAGGTCACGCTCGAAGAAGCCGCCGAGGGCAAGGAAGCCCAGATCCGCATTCCGAGCTGGGATGACTGCGGCACCTGCCACGGCTCGGGCGCCAAGCCCGGCACCAAGCCCATCACCTGCACCACCTGCCACGGCGCCGGCGCCGTGCAAATGCGCCAGGGCTTCTTCAGCGTGCAGCAGACCTGCCCCACCTGCCATGGCAGCGGCAAGATCATTCCCGAGCCCTGCACGGTGTGCCACGGCCAGGGCAAGATCAAGAACAACAAGACGCTCGAGGTCAAGATCCCCGCGGGCATCGACGACGGCATGCGCATCCGCAGCACCGGCAACGGCGAGCCGGGCACCAATGGCGGGCCGCCAGGCGACCTGTACATCGAGATCCGCCTCAAGAAGCACGAGCTCTTCGAACGCGACGGCGACGACCTGCACTGCGTGGTGCCCGTCAGCATGACGACGGCCGCGCTGGGCGGTGAGATCAGCGTGCCCACGCTCAAGGGCCCGGCCGCCATCGACATTCCCGACGGCACGCAAAGCGGCAAGCAGTTCCGCCTGCGTGGCAAGGGCATCAAGGGCGTGCGGTCGAGCTACCCGGGCGACCTGTATTGCCACGTGCGCGTCGAAACGCCGGTCAAGCTCACCGAGCACCAGCGCAAGCTGCTGAAGGAGCTTGATGAGTCGCTCAAGAAGGGCGGCGACAAGCACAGCCCCACCGACAAGGGCTGGCTCGACAAGGCCAAGGAATTCTTCAGCTGAAGAAGCTGAAGTAGCAAGAACAGGGGCCCATGCGGCCCCTGTCTTCATTCATGCACGCGAACGGTGCCTGCCGACCTTGTTCGGTGCCGCGCACCATGAAGGCTCCCGCCAGAACCACGCCGACCAGCGATTGGCGCGCGTTCCCACGCGGACATGCGCGACTTGCCCATCAAAAGATGGCGCGCAGATTGCTTTTATATATTTTTGGTTTGAGCAATAAACCCAAACAGCACATGGCGCGTTATTGTGGTGTAACCGTTTTTGGGCCGTGGGGGGCTCAATAGGAGGTGCTTTCCCCGGAAAAGAAGCAATGAGTGCATAGACCGATTGCCATAGGTATTTTCACTGGGCATCGGGATAGCACCGAGTCCGTTTGCCGAACCTTGGAATTTAGCTGGAATTGAGAAATGGTGCGGGTTTTTCTTGGGAACTTTACTCGGCACTGTGGTTCTGATTTAACAAACAATATTCCGGGTGCACTCTTTGCTTTATGCTGTTTGTGCAGATGTGATTAAGGGAGTTTTCCACGGCTTGCAGCCATGGGGCGGGCACACCTTTAAAAAGTTGCGACGCATTGCGGCTGCAGGCTTCGGGTTAATAAAACCCGCAGACTTGATGGAGGCGTGACCATGGATGTGATCAGCAACTTTGCCGCCCGCTACGAGCGCACCCGCGAGGAAGTCCTCTCGCTGCAGGACTACCTGGATATTTGCAAACGCGATCCCACAGCGTATGCCACTGCGTCCGAGCGGATGCTCAAGGCAATCGGCGAACCCGAGCTGGTCGACACGCGCAACGATCCCAGGCTTTCGCGGATCTTCGCGAACAAGGTCATCAAGATCTACCCCGCGTTCAAGGAGTTCTACGGCATGGAGGACGCCATCGAGCAGGTGGTGTCGTACTTCAGGCATGCCGCCCAGGGCCTCGAGGAAAAGAAGCAGATCCTCTACCTGCTGGGCCCCGTCGGCGGCGGCAAGAGCTCGATTGCCGAGCGCCTGAAGCAGCTCATGGAGCATGTGCCGTTCTATGCCATTCAGGGTTCGCCGGTCAACGAAACGCCGCTCGGTCTTTTCGACGCGGTGGAAGACGGCGAGATCCTTGAAAAGGAATACGGCATTCCGCGCCGCTACCTGAACCGCATCCTCTCGCCGTGGGCCGTCAAGCGCCTCGAAGAGTACGGCGGCGACATCCGCCAGTTCAAGGTGGTCAAGCGCTACCCTTCCGTGCTGCGCCAGATTGCCGTTGCCAAGACCGAGCCGGGCGACGAGAACAACCAGGACATCTCCTCGCTGGTCGGCAAGATCGACATCCGCAAGCTCGAAACCTACGCCCAGGACGACCCTGACGCCTACGCCTACTCGGGCGGCCTGTGCCTGGCCAACCAGGGCCTGCTCGAATTCGTGGAAATGTTCAAGGCGCCCATCAAGGTGCTGCACCCGCTGCTTACCGCCACGCAGGAAGGCAACTTCAAGGGCACCGAAGGCTTCGGCGCCATTCCGTTCGACGGCATCGTGCTGGCGCACAGCAACGAGAGCGAATGGAAGGCCTTCCGCAACAACAAGAACAACGAGGCTTTTCTCGACCGGATCTACATCGTCAAGATTCCCTACTGCCTGCGCGCCTCGGAAGAAATCAAGATCTACGAAAAGCTGGTGCGCAACTCATCCTTGGCAAAGGCGCCCTGCGCTCCCGGCACGCTGCGCATGATGGCCCAGCTCTCGGTGCTCACGCGGCTGAAGGAGCCCGAGAACTCCAGCATCTACAGCAAGATGCAGGTGTACGACGGCGAAAACCTCAAGGACACCGATCCCAAGGCCAAGTCGATCCAGGAATACCGCGACTACGCCGGGGTTGATGAAGGCATGAGCGGCGTATCGACCCGCTTTGCGTTCAAGATCATCTCCAAGGTGTTCAACTTCGACAGTTCAGAGGTGGCCGCCAACCCGGTGCACCTGATGTATGTGCTCGAGCAGCAGATCGAACGTGAGCAGTTTCCGCCGGAAACAGAACAGAAGTACATCAGCTACATCAAGGAGCTGCTGGCGCCGCGCTATGCCGAGTTCATCGGCAAGGAAATCCAGACGGCCTACCTGGAGAGCTACAGCGAATACGGCCAGAACATCTTCGACCGCTACGTCACCTATGCCGACTACTGGATCCAGGACCAGGAGTTCCGCGACGTGGACACCGGCGAGGTGTTCGACCGGGCCGCGCTCAACGCCGAACTCGAGAAGATCGAGCGGCCCGCGGGCATCGGCAATCCGAAGGACTTCCGCAACGAGATCGTCAACTTCGTGCTGCGTGCGCGGGCCGGCAACGCCGGGCGCAACCCCGCATGGACGAGTTACGAAAAGCTGCGCGCCGTCATCGAGAAGAAGATGTTCTCCAACACCGAGGAACTCCTGCCGGTGATCAGCTTCAACACGAAGAGCAGTGCCGACGAACAGAAGAAGCACGAAGACTTCGTGACCCGCATGGTCGAAAAGGGCTATACGGCCAAGCAGGTTCGCCTGCTCTGCGAGTGGTACCTGCGGGTACGCAAGAGTTCATAGCGATAGTCCATAGCGGCGAGGCCGGGGCCTCGCCCCCTTTTTGCAAGGAGCTTTGACATCATCGTGGCCATCCTGCAGCAGATCATCGACCGCCGGCTCTCGGGCAAGAACAAATCCATCGGCAACCGGGAGCGCTTCCTCCGGCGCTACAAAGGCCAGATCCAGGAAGCCGTGCGGCGCGCGGTCAGCGGGCGCAACATCCGCGAACTGGAGCAAGGCGAAGATGTCACCCTGCCGCGCCACGATGTGTCCGAACCGGTGTTCGGCCATGCGCGCGGCGGCGACCGCGAATACGTGCACCCGGGCAACCAGGAATACCTGAAGGGCGACCGCATTGCGCGGCCCGAGGGGCAGGCCGGCGGCGGTTCGGGAAGCGGCGAGGCCGGAGACGGCGGCGAAGGCGAGGACGACTTCGTGTTCCGCCTCACGCGCGAGGAGTTCATGCGCGTGTTCTTCGACGACCTGGCGTTGCCGCACCTCATTCGCACGCAGATTGCCGAAGTGCCCGAATGGAAGAGCCACCGCGCAGGCTTCACGAACGATGGCACGCCCAACAACCTGCACGTGGTGCGCTCGATGCGCGGAGCCCTCGCGCGGCGCATTGCGCTCGGCGGCGAGCCGCGCAAGGAACTGCGGCGCCTGGAGGCGCACCTGCTGCACCTGAAGCAGCATCCGCAGGCGGAGCAGCCTTTCATCCAGAAAGAAATCCGCGAGACTGAAGAGCACATTGAAGAGCTGCGCAGAACCGCGCGGCATGTGCCCTACATCGACCCGATCGACCTGCGCTACCGCAACCGCGTGAAGACCCCGGTGCCCAGCGCCAAGGCGGTGATGTTCTGCCTGATGGACGTTTCGGGCTCCATGGACGAGGCCCGCAAGGATATGGCCAAGCGCTTCTTCATGCTGCTCTATCTGTTTCTTACGCGGCACTATGAACGCATCGACCTCGTGTTCCTGCGCCACCACACGCAGGCGCAGGAGGTGAACGAAGAAGAATTCTTCCATGCCACCGAAACCGGCGGCACCGTGGTGTCGAGCGCGCTGGTATTGATGGACGAGATCATCAAGGCCCGCTACCCGAGCGGCGAATGGAACGTGTACGGCGCGCAGGCAAGCGACGGCGACAACTGGCACCAGGACAGCGGGCGCTGCCGCGAGCTGCTGGTCGAAAACATCCTTCCGGTGGTGCGCTACTACGCCTATGTGCAGGTGGCCGAAACCGAGCAGAACCTGTGGCAGGAATACGCGCAGCTGGAGGGCCTGCAGCCCAACTTCGCGATGCGCAAGGTATCGGACGCAAGCGACATCTACCCCGTGTTCCGTGACCTCTTCAAGAAGGAAGGGGTGCCTGCATGACTTCCGACCACCCTTCCCTCGAGCGCACGAACTCCACCGGCCGCCTGGAGCGCCTGCCCAGTCCGTCGGACTGGACCTTCGACCTCATCGAGACCTATCACACGGAGATAGCGAAGACGGCCAAGGGCTTCGGGCTGGACGTGTACCCCAACCAGCTCGAGGTGATCACCGCCGAGCAGATGATGGATGCCTACGCCAGCGTCGGCATGCCCATGATTTACCGCCACTGGTCTTACGGCAAACAGTTCATCGCCACCGAAAAGAACTACCGCCGCGGCCACATGGGGCTGGCCTATGAGATCGTCATCAACTCCGATCCCTGCATTGCCTACCTGATGGAAGAAAACACCATGGCCATGCAGGCCCTGGTGATTGCGCATGCGGCCTACGGCCACAACAGCTTCTTCAAGGGCAACTACCTGTTCCGGATGTGGACCGATGCGTCGTCGATCATCGACTACCTCGTGTACGCACGGCACTACATTGCCGAATGCGAAGAGCGCCATGGCCTCGACGCGGTGGAGCAGCTGCTCGACTCCTGCCACGCGCTGATGAACTACGGCGTCGATCGCTATCGCCGCCCGCAGAAGCGGTCGCTGGCGCAAGAAGGCACGCAGCGCGCCGAGCGCGAGCGCTACATGCAGCAGCAGGTGAACGACCTGTGGCGCACCCTGCCGCGCAAGAGCGAACACGCCACCGAATCCGACTCGTCCCGCCGCTTTCCTTCGGAGCCGCAGGAGAACCTGCTCTACTTCATAGAGAAGAACGCCGCGCTGCTCGAGCCTTGGCAGCGCGAGGTGGTGCGCATCGTGCGCAAGATAGCGCAGTATTTCTATCCGCAGCGCCAAACGCAGGTCATGAACGAAGGCTGGGCGACCTTCTGGCACTACACCCTGCTCAACACCATGTACGACCGCGGCCAGCTCGCTGACGGCTTCATGATGGAATGGCTGAGTTCTCACACGGGCGTGATCTTTCAGCCGCCGGTGGGGCATCGCGCCTACAGCGGCATCAACCCCTACGCGCTGGGTTTTGCCATGTTCACCGAGCTGCGCCGCATCTGCGAAAAGCCCAACGACGAAGACAAGCGCTGGTTCCCCGACTTTGCGGGTACCGACTGGGTCAAGACGCTCGACTATGCAATGCGCAACTTCAAGGACGAGAGCTTCATCGGCCAGTTCCTTAGTCCGAAGACGATGCGTGATTTCAGGCTGTTCGCGATTCGCGACCACCAGAGCGAGCCCGAGCTCGAGGTGTCCGCCATTCACGACGACAGCGGCTATCACGCGCTGCGCGAATCGCTGTCACGCCAGTACGACATCAGCAGCAGGGAGCCCGACATCCAGGTGTGGAACGTCAACATGCGCGGCGACCGCGCCCTGACGCTGCGCCACACCCAGCGCAACAACCTGCCGCTGCACGACGATGCCGAAGAAGTGCTGAAGCACGTCGCCCGGCTGTGGGGCTTCGACGTTCACCTGGAAAGCGTCGACTCCCAGGGCCACATCAGCCGCAGCTGGAAGGCCGCGGCTCCAAGGCAGACCGACTGATCGGAACTGCCCGAGCGGCTCAGGGCACCAGGGCCGCGATGGCCAGTGCGTAGCCTTTCACGCCCAGGCCGACGATGATGCCGCGCGCCGCCGGCGAAATGTACGAGCGGTGGCGAAACTCCTCGCGCGCGTGCACATTCGAGATGTGCAGTTCGATCAGCGGCACGCTCGCACCCTTGATGGCGTCGTGCAGCGCAATCGATGTGTGCGTGTAGGCGCCCGGGTTCATTACCACGCCCAGCATGTTGCCCGCGGCCACTTCGCGGCCGGCCTCATGGATCCAGTCGATCAGCACGCCCTCGTGGTTGGACTGGCGGCACTCGATTTCCACGCCGTGCGAGGCGCCCGTGTCCTTGCACAGGCGCTCGACATCGGCCAGAGTGTCGCGTCCGTATTGCTCGGGCTCGCGTGAGCCAAGCAGGTTGAGGTTGGGGCCGTTGAGGACGAGTATTTTCTTCATGATGAGTGGCGTCTGGCGATGCCTCCATTATGAGTGTGCGCCCCGCCTGGGACTTGCGCTAAGGTAGCGCGCATCATGATGAGCGCAGACAGCATTTCAGCCTGGCATCCGATGGCCCGTTCGGCCGATGTGCGCCCCGGCGCCAACATCGTCGCGGGCTTTGCGCTCGGGCAGGAGCTGGCGCTCTGGCGTTCGGCCGACGGTGCACCGCAGGCGTGGGAGAACCGCTGCCCCCACCGCAGCGTGCGCTTCACGCTTGGCCAGGTGGTGAAAAACCGCCTCTCCTGCGCGTACCACGGCTGGCAATACGCCGCCGGAAGCGGCCAGTGCACGCGCATCCCCGCGCATCCCGATATGCCGCCGCCAAGCAACCTGTGCGCGAAGGTGTTCAGAGCCGTGGATGCAGCGGGCATGCTATGGGTGAACCTCGCTGGCGAGGCGGCGCAAGCCCCGCCGCAAGACGACATCGTGCCCGTCGGCTGGTCGTTCTGCCGTACGCTCGCCGTGCGCGCCGATGCGGCAAGCGTGCGCGACGCACTCGCCCGGCGCGGCTTTGCGAGCGACACCGCAACGGCGGCATGGCGCGGGCCGCTCGGCCAGCACGGCACACTGGCCCTGGTGCTCGATGCGCAACCTCGGCTGGCCTTCATTCACCTCTGGACAGATGCCGCGCCCGGCACCGCCGCAATGAAGACACTGCACATCGCCGCACGCAGCCTGCGCAGCGAGATCGAAGAAGAAGAAAGTCGCCGGCCGCAAGCGGCAGCCTGAAGAGAACCATGCCCTTCATCACAGACGACCCCAACATGCTCGACGACTGGCTGGTCGTCGGCCCTTCGACGACGCTCGCCGGCAGCCCCGATGCGCAGCCCCGCACGACTCGCCTGCTCGGCGAAACACTGCACGTGTGGAGCGACGCGGCCGGTGCACCGCAGTGCCGGCTCGGTACGCGAACGCTGGCCATCCAGTCGCGCTACGGCTACCTCTGGGTCTGCCCAAGCAGCAAGCCGACGCGGCCCCTGTTCGACTTTCCCGAATATGGCGAACCCGGGCGCCGCATGGTCGACTGCGGCAGCATCGGCGTGGCCGTATCGGGGCTGCGCGTGATCGAGAACTTTCTGGACATGGCGCACTTCCCCTTCGTGCATGCCGGCTTCCTGGGCAAGGTGCCGCACACCGAAGTGGCAAAGTACCAGGTGCAGGTCGACCCGGCCACCCAGGAAATCTGGGCCACCGATTGCCGCTTCTGGCAACCCCGCGCCTCGGCCGCCCACGACAGCGGCGCCGAGGTGACCTACAAATACCGCGTCATGCAACCGCTCACGGCCATGCTCTACAAGTCGAGCCACCGCGCCGGTGAGCTCGATGCCATCGCGCTGTTCTTGCAGCCGCTCGATGACGAGCACGTGATCGCCCACACGCTGCTCGCCTGCTACGACGACACCTCGACAGACGCCGAACTCATCGCTTTCCAGCAGACGATCTTCGGGCAGGACAAGCCGATTCTCGAGAACCACGCCTTCAAGCGCATGCCGCTCGAAGGCCGCGCCGAAACGCCGACGCGCGGCGACACGACCTCCGTCACCTACCGGCGCTGGCTGCGCGAGCGCGGCATGCGCTTTGGCGTGAGGCAAGCCGCATGATCAAGCTCTACGACTACGCCCTTTCCGGCAACTGCTTCAAGGTGCGGCAGATGCTGGCCTGGCTGGGCCTCGACTACCAGAGCGTGCCGGTCGACTTTCACCCCGGCCGCGAGCACAAGTCGGCTGCGTTTCTCGCGCAGGTCAATCCGCTGGGGCAGATTCCGGTGATCGACGACAACGGCTTTGTGCTGCGCGACGCGCAAGCCATCCTCGTCTATCTCGCGAGCACGTACGACGCACAGCGCCGCTGGTACCCGGACGACCCGCAGCTGCAGGGCCAGATCGCGATGTGGTTCACCACCGCCGACGAAATCACCCGCACCGCATCGGCGGCTCGGCTGCACGATGCGTTCGGCTATGAAAATCTCGACATCGAAGCTTGCCGGCGCGGCGCGCATGCGGCCTTTCGTTTACTGGACGACCACCTGGCCGAGCGCGCCTGCGAAGGCCGGCAATGGCTGGTCGGGCAACACGCCACGGTGGCCGACCTGGCCTGCTTTCCCTATGTGGCGCTGGCCGGCGAAGGCGGCATTCCCCTGGACGAATACCCCGCGCTGCGAAGCTGGGTGTGGGACTTTCGCCATCTGCCCGGCTTCATCGGAATGTCGGGTATCTTTGCTGCCGGCCCGGCCTGAGCGCCGGTCTGGGTATCCTTGTCCCTCTTCTCCTTTTTGCCCTCAAGCCCCATGAAAACAAAAGCTGCCGTCGCCTGGAAATCCGGAGACCCCCTCACCATCGAAACCGTCGACCTCGAGGGCCCGAAATTCGGCGAGGTGCTGGTCGAGATCAAGGCCACCGGCATCTGCCACACCGACTACTACACGCTCTCCGGCGCCGACCCGGAAGGCATCTTTCCGGCCATCCTCGGCCATGAAGGCGCAGGCATCGTGGTCGACGTGGGCCCCGGCGTCACCACGCTGAAAAAGGGCGACCACGTCATTCCGCTGTACACGCCCGAGTGCCGCCAGTGCAAGTTCTGCCTGTCTCGCAAGACCAACCTCTGCCAGTTGATCCGCGGCACGCAAGGCAAGGGGCTGATGCCCGATGCCACCTCGCGCTTCAGCCTGGACGGCAAGCCGATCTTCCACTACATGGGCACGTCGACCTTCAGCAACTACACGGTCGCGCCTGAAATCTCGTTGGCCAAGATCCGCGAAGACGCACCGTTCGACAAGGTCTGCTACATCGGCTGCGGCGTAACCACCGGCATTGGCGCGGTGATCTTCACGGCCAAGGTGGAAGCCGGCGCCAACGTGGTGGTGTTCGGCCTCGGCGGCATTGGCCTGAACGTGATCCAGGGCGCGAAGATGGTGGGCGCCGACAAGATCATCGGCGTCGACCTGAACCCCGAGCGCGAAGCCATGGCGCGCAAGTTCGGCATGACGCATTTCATCAACCCGAAAGACACCGAGAACGTGGTCGATGCCATCGTGCAGCTGACCGACGGCGGCGCCGACTACAGCTTCGAGTGCATCGGCAACACCAAGGTGATGCGCCAGGCGCTGGAGTGCACGCACAAGGGCTGGGGCCGCAGCATCATCATCGGCGTGGCCGAAGCGGGTGCGGAAATCAGCACGCGCCCGTTCCAGCTGGTCACCGGCCGCAAGTGGGAAGGCTCGGCCTTCGGCGGCGCGCGCGGTCGTACCGATGTGCCGAAGATCGTCGACTGGTACATGGAAGGCAAGATCAACATCGACGACCTGATCACCCACACCATGCCGCTCGAAGACATCAACAAGGGCTTCGACCTGATGAAGCGCGGCGAGTCGATCCGCGGCGTGGTGCTTTACTAGCCTCTGGAGGAGAACGCCCGCCATGAACCGCATGGAGCCCTTGCGCAAGATCGAAGCGGGCGTTCTCGAAATCGCCTATTACGAAGCCGGGCCCGCCGACGGCCCGCCCGTGCTGCTGATGCACGGCTTTCCGTACGACATTCACACTTACGCCGAAGTGGCGCCGATGCTCGCCGACAAGGGCTGCCGCGTCATCGTGCCTTACCTGCGCGGCTACGGCGCCACGCGCTTCCTGAGCGATGCCACGCCGCGCTCCGGCGAGCAGGCCGCGCTCGGCGCCGACCTGCTCGCGCTGCTCGACGCACTCCGCATCCAGCGCGCGGTGCTTGCCGGCTACGACTGGGGCGGCCGCGCAGCGTGCGTGGTGGCGGCACTCTGGCCCGAGCGCTGCGCGGGGTTGGTCTCATTCAACAGCTACAACATCCAGGACATCGCCAAGGCGATGGAGCCCGACACGCCCGCGAACGAACACAGCCTCTGGTACCAGTACTACTTTCACAGCGAGCGCGGCCGGGCCGGGCTGGCGAAGGACCGCAAGGCGCTCACCCGCCTGCTGTGGCAGCTCTGGTCGCCGACGTGGAAGTTCGACGACGCCACCTTCGAGCGCAGCGCGGCGGCCTTCGACCATCCGGATTTCGTCGACGTGGTGATTCATTCATACCGCCACCGCTTCGGGCTGGTGGCGGGCGACCCGGCCTACGCCGACATCGAGCGCCGCCTGGCCGCGCAGCCTGCGATATCGGTGCCCACCATCACCTTCGACGGCCTGGACGATGGTGTGCGTCCGCCCGCCGAAGCCTCTGCCCACGCGCACCGCTTCAGCGGACCACGCTCGCACAGGCTGGTGCCCGGCGTGGGCCACAACATGCCGCAAGAGGCGCCTCGCATCTTTGCAGACGCCGTGCTCGAACTGGTGCCCGCACTGCAGCCCAACAACAACTTCCGATGACCGACATCTTCAAGACCCTTTCCGAGCACCACGTCTTCGGTGGCGTGCAGAGCTTTCACGAGCATGCCTCGCACGAAATCGGCTTGCCGATGCGCTTCTCGGTCTACCTGCCGCCGCAAGCCGCCCACGAGCGCGTGCCCGCCCTGCTCTACCTTGCAGGGCTCACCTGCAACGAAGAAACCTTTGCAGTGAAGGCTGGCGCGCAGCGCATGGCGGCCAGCCTGGGCCTGGCGCTGATCGCTCCCGACACCAGCCCGCGCGGAAGCACCGTGGAAGGCCTGCCGGGCGCCACCGCCAACTGGGACTTCGGCATTGGCGCGGGCTTCTACCTCGACGCGACCGAGGCCCCGTGGTCGGCCCACTGGCGCATGGAAAGCTGGATCGTGCATGAGCTGCTGCCCTTCGTGGCAAAGCACTTCGCGGTCGACGACCAGCGCCTTGGCATCTTCGGCCATTCGATGGGCGGCCACGGCGCGCTCACGCTGGCAATGCGTCACCCGGGGCGGTTCAAGTCGCTCTCGGCGTTTGCGCCCATTTGTGCGCCCACGCAATGCCCGTGGGGCGAAAAGGCGTTCAGCGGCTACCTGGGAGAGCCCGGCGGCGACCGCGCGCAATGGCTTGCGCATGACGCCAGCGCGCTCATGAAATCGCAGACCGCCGCGCCGTATCCGCAAGGCATATTGATCGACCAGGGCCTGGCCGACAAATTCCTTGCCGAGCAGTTGTACCCGGAAGCCTTCGAGGCCGCTTGCTTTGCCGCGGGACAGCCGCTCACGCTGCGCCGCCACGAGGGCTACGACCACGGCTACTACTTCATCCAGACCTTCATGGCGGATCACCTCGCCCACCACGCCCAAACCTTGCGTGGCTGATCGGCCACTCGTATCGACCGCGGCACACGGGCGCCGTATCATGAGTCGCATGTCCGCAGCACAGATTCCCGCGTTCCAATTGCGCTCTCGCGACGGCGCCCCCGAAGAGAGCCTGGTGCTGGCCGGCATCTGGCGCCGGGCCTGGATAGCGGCCAACCGCAGGGCGACCGTGATCGAGCCGATCACGCACTGGCTGCGGCGCGTGCAAACAGAATTCGTACCCCCGGCCGACGTGGTGCTGGCCGAGCGCGAAGGCCAGGTGCTCGCCTTCATGGTGCTGCTTGCCCGGCGCGAATACGTGGCGCAGCTGTTCGTCGAACCGCATCTGCGCAACCAGGGCCTCGGGCAGGCGCTGCTCGACGAAGCCAGCGTGCGTATGCCGCACGGCTGGAAGCTTCATGTCGCCATCAACAACACCGCGGCGCAGCGCTTCTATGAGCGCTACGGCCTCGTGCGCGGCGCAGTCGACCGGCACCCCACCAGCGGACGCGAACGGGTCGCCTACCATTGGTTTCCGCAGGGCACGACACGACAGCCGCGACGTACCGGCTGAGTGCCCTCTTCCTTCGTCTTGTCTTTCCATGCGCATCGATCACATCGCTCTCTGGACCACCGATCTCGAACGCTGCAAGCGCTTCTACGTCGACTACTTCGGCGCCACGGCCGGTGCGGGCTATGTCAACCCGGCCAAGGGTTTTGCATCGTGCTTCCTGAGCCTGGGCGACGGCGCCCGCATCGAGGCCATGACCACCAGTACCCTCTCGCCCCTACCCGCCGAACCCGGCGCGCAGCGCATGGGCTGGACGCACCTGGCCATCAGCGTGGGTTCCGATGCGGCGGTGGACGAGCTCACGCAGCGCCTGAAGGCCGACGGCTACCCGCTGCTCGATGGACCGCGCCGCACCGGCGACGGCTACTACGAAAGCGTGGTCCTCGACCCGGACGGCAACCGCATCGAGATCACCGCATGAGCTGCGGAGCCGCCCCAAAGGCGAGTGCCACGGCGCCAGCGCCATGAGTGAGTTTGTAGAAAGCCTGCACGAGATCTTCGAGCGCCTCGGCCGCATCCAGACGCGCCGCATGTTCGGCGGGCACGGCGTGTGGCACGAAGGGCGGATGATCGCGCTAATTGCCAAGGACACGCTCTACCTGAAGTCCGATGCCGACAGCGCCGAACATTTCGACAAACTGAATCTGCCGCCGTTCACCTACGAGCGCAACGGCAAGACCATGCCGATGTCGTACCGGCAAGCCCCTGCCGATCTCTTCGAGGACCGGCTCGAAGCCGCGCTCTGGGGCCGCCGGGCCTACGAAGCGGCCTTGCGGTCGGGCCAGCCGCCAAAGCAGAAAAAAATCACCGCCGGCAAGTCGGCCGCCAAGAAAACACCAGCAAAGAAAGCCCCAGTGAAGAAAAAGAAAGCAGCCTCCTCGTGAGCGGCGACACCATCGCGTTGCCGCCCCTTCCCGAACGCGAGCAGATCGCCCTGCTGGAAGCCTTCGAAGGCCTCGGCCTCCAGGAGATCGTCGTCGTCACAACGCTGCAAGACGCCGAGCACGCCGCTGCCGCGTTGCTGGCCGCGGGCGTTGCAGGCTTCGACACCGAATCGAAGCCCACCTTCGCCAAGAACGAAGTGTCGGGCGGCCCGCACGTGGTGCAGTTTTCCACCCGCGAGAAGGCCTGGCTGTTCCAGCTGCACCGCACCGAATGCAACCCGGTCGTCGCGGCGCTGCTGGCCTCGACCGAACTCAGGAAGGTCGGCTTCGGGCTTTCGAGCGATCTCACGCTCATACGCAACCGCCTCAATATCGAACCGAAGGCGGTGTTCGACATCGACACCGAGTTTCGCCGCCGCGGCTATCGCAAGTCGGTGGGCGTGAAGACGGCCGTTGCACTCGTGTTCAACCGGCGCTTCGTCAAGTCGCGCAAGGCGACCACGTCGAACTGGGCCAACAAGCAGCTGACCGAAGCGCAGATCCGCTACGCGGCCAACGATGCGTATGCCTCGATCCGCGTGTTCGATGCGCTCTTCGGCGGCTGAGCTGCCGCCCCTGCAACGCGCTCGGCCATAGGCGCGCTCCAGCAGCAGCTCCGCGGCACCCCCGGCACAATGCCGGTCACATCTATCGCACAGGAAAGAAGGGCCATGAGCAACAAAAGCGATTTCGGTTTGATCGGCCTGGCCGTGATGGGCCAGAACCTGGTGCTGAACGTGGAAAGCCGCGGCTTCCAGGTCAGCGTGTACAACCGCACCGAAGCCACCACCGAGGCCTTCGTGGCCGCAAATCCGGGCAAGAAGCTGGTCGGCGCGAAGACGCTGGAGGAGTTCGTTCAGAGCCTTGCCAAGCCGCGCAAGATCCAGATCATGGTGAAGGCGGGCGCGCCGGTCGACCAGGTCATCGAGCAGCTGATTCCGCTGCTCGACAAGGACGACATCGTCATCGACGGCGGCAACAGCCTCTACACCGATACCGAACGCCGCGATGCGTACCTCTCGGCCAAGGGCCTGCGCTTCATCGGTGCGGGCGTGTCGGGCGGCGAGGAAGGCGCGCGCAAGGGCCCCTCGATCATGCCGGGCGGGCCGCTTTCCACGTGGGAGGTGATGAAGCCGATCTTCGAGAGCATTGCAGCCAAGGTCGACGGCGAGCCTTGCGTGATTCACATCGGCCCGGGCGGCGCGGGCCACTACGTGAAGATGGTGCACAACGGCATCGAGTACGGCGACATGCAGCTGATCTGCGAGGCCTACAGCCTGTTCAAGGCCGCCGGCTTCACCACCGACGAGATGGCGGCGGTCTTCAACGAATGGAACGACGGCGAGCTGCAGAGCTACCTGATCCAGATCACCGCCAAGGCACTCGAACAGAAAGACCCGGAAACGGGCAAGCCGATCGTCGACGTGATTCTCGACAAGGCGGGCCAGAAGGGCACGGGCCAATGGACGCTCATCAACGCGGCCGAGAACGCGGTGGTCATCAGCACCATCAACGCGGCCGTTGAAGCACGCGTGCTGTCTTCGCAAAAGAAGCAGCGCGTGGCCGCAAGCAAGCTGCTGCAGGGGCCGAAGGCCGCGCTCTCGCTCGAGAAGAAGGCGCTCGTTGCCAAGGTGCACGACGCGCTCTATGCCTCGAAGGTCATCAGCTACACCCAAGGCTTCGACCTCATCAAGACGATGGGCGAAAAGAAGGAGTGGAAGCTCGACCTCGGCCGCATCGCGGCAATCTGGCGCGGCGGCTGCATCATTCGCGCGCGCTTCCTGAATCGCATCACCGACGCCTACCGCACCGATCCTGGTTTGGGCAACCTGATGCTCGACCCGTTCTTCAAGGACCTGCTCAACCGCACGCAGCAGAACTGGCGCGACGTGGTGGCGCTGGCGGTGAGCAACGGCATTCCGGTGCCGGCGTTCAGCGCGTCGCTCGCCTATTACGACAGCTATCGCACCGAGCGCCTATCGGCAAACCTGCTGCAGGCACAGCGCGACTTTTTTGGCGCGCACACGTATGAGCGGGTCGACAAGCCCGCGGGCGAGTTCTTCCATACCAACTGGCCTGAAGTGATCTAACGCGGGCGCGCCGCGCAGAGGGGCTTGCGCCCTACCCCTGCGCAGCTTCAGGGATTTCGCGCTTCACCTGCGCCACCAGTTCCGTCAGCGGTGCGGTCGCGTCGACAGCGACGACGCCGGCCTCGCCCACCGGCGATTCGAGCGTGGCGAACTGGTTGGCCACGAGGCTGGCCGGGAACATGTGCTCGCCCGCACCCGCACGCGCGGCCACGCGCCGCTCGGCCTCGTCGCGTTCGATGGCCATGAACACGAACCGCAGGTCCGGCACGGCCGCACGCAGCTGCTCGCGGTAGGCGCGCTTGAGCGCAGAGCAAGTCAGCACCGCGCCCTGCGGCTTGTCGGCAAGCGCACGGCCCAGCGTGGCAAGCCAGCCGGCGCGGTCGGCATCGGTCAAGGGGATGCCATGGCGCATTTTTTCGACGTTCGACGCAGGGTGGTGGTCGTCCCCTTCGATCAGCGGCAGCGCAAAGGCGGTCGCAAGCGCCGCCCCCAGGCTCGATTTGCCGCAGCCTGAAACTCCCATCACCACTATCCATGTCCCGTTCATGCGTACCTTTGCAGCCAAGGCCGGACGGCCGATGCCGCCGGTGGGTTGAATCTACCGCTTATTTTGAAGCGGATTTGATGCGATGCCCGGCTGCAGGCCGCACGGGACCAGCCCTCAGAAAAGACGGCCCTGCCCCGCCGCACCCGGCGGCCGAAAGGCGCCCAGGTCGAGCGGAATGCGTTCGCGGTTGAAGCCGATGCGGTTTGCCGCCTTCTCGAAGCGCTGGCGGATCAGGTCGGCCCAGAGGCCGGTGCCCTTCATGCGCGTGGCAAAGTCGGCGTCGTAGTCCTTGCCGCCGCGCATTTCGTGGATGCGTGCCATGATGCGGTCCGCCCGCTGCGGGTAGTGCAACGCCAGCCACTCCTTGAAGAGCGGCGCCACCTCCCACGGCAGCCGTATCACCGTGTAGAAGGCGCTGCGCGCACCGGCCTCCCAGGCCGCTTCGAGCACCTGCTCCATGTCTTCGTTGACGAACGGAATCTGCGGCGCCACGCTCACCCCCACCGGCACGCCCGCCTCGGCCAGGGTGCGAATGGTGCGCAGCCGCCGATGCGGCGCGGCGGCACGCGGCTCGAGCTTGCGGGCCAGCTCGCCGTCGAGCGTGGTGACGGTCACGTATACCGCGGCCAGGTGCTGGGCGGCCATGGGCGCGATCAGATCGAGGTCGCGCTCCACCGCGCTCGACTTGGTGACCAGCGCAAAGGGGTGCCGTGTTTCTTGCAGCAGCTCGATGATCGAACGGGTGAGCCGCAGTTCGCGCTCGATGGGCTGATAGCAATCGGTGGCGGTGCCGATGGCGACATGGCTCGGCTTGTAGCTTTTTCGGCCGAGTTCAGCACGCAGCACCTCGACGATGTTTCGCTTGGCAATGAGCTTGGTTTCGAAGTCGAGCCCCGGCGAGAGGTTGAGGTAACTGTGGGTGGGCCGTGCAAAGCAATAGATGCAGCCGTGCTCGCAGCCCCGATACGGGTTGAGCGAACGATCGAACGAGACGTCGGGCGATTCGTTCTGGTTGAGCACCGACTTCACGTCTTCGAAGCGCACCTCTGTCGCCAGCGGCAGCAGGCCTTCGGCTTCGGCCGCGCCCTCTTCGAGCGTGCCCCAGCCGTCGTCGAACGCATTGCGCTCATCACGCGAAAAGCGATGTGCCAAGTGCGTGGCCGCGCCCCGGCCTTTGATGATGTGGATGGGAATGTGGGCAGCTGGCATGTGGCGCACCTTTCTTTTAACTACTGTTTATACATACAGTATTCCAAACCAGCGGCATGTGCAAATGAATTTGCATTTCTCTATTGACGGAAATTTCTAAAATCCTAGACTTCGAGGCATGGAACTCACCGACATCCAACGCAAGTTCGTCCTCCACTGGGGCGAGATGGGCTCCATGTGGGGTGTCAACCGCACGGTTTCGCAAATTCATGCGCTGCTGTTTGCGCACGGCAAGCCGATGCATGCCGAAGAGCTCTCCGACACCTTGGGCGTGGCCCGCTCCAACGTGAGCAACAGCCTGAAGGAACTGCAGGCCTGGAACCTGGTGCGGGTCACGCACATCCTCGGCGACCGCCGCGATTACTTCGAAACCAGCGTCGACGTGTGGGAGCTGTTTCGCACCGTGGTGCGCGAGCGCAAGGAACGCGAGTTCGATCCCACCATCCGCGTGCTGCGCGAAATCGTCTCGAGCCCCGACTTCCAGAAGGAGCCTGCCGATGCGCAAGACCGCATTCGCTCCACCATGGACCTGATGAGCAAGCTCGCCACGTGGGCCGACGAAATGCTGCGGCTCTCGCCCGGCACGCTCGACAAGGTGCTGACGCTGGGCGCCAGCGTGCAGAAGTTCGTTCGCGGCGATGCAGCTCCGGCGGCGCCCACGGCACCGAAGAAAAACGACGATGACCCGGATGCCCATCACGCCAGCCTGCCGATGATCTGAGCTTCTCTTTTTTGCCCAATCATTTCTGTTTTGACAGAAATAACGAAACAAAACCATGCACCCTGCTGTCACCTACCCCCTCACCGTCTACTACGACGCCACCTGCGCCCTCTGCGCGGCCGAGATGAACGGCATGAAGGCGCGCGATGCCGCCGGGCGTCTGCAACTGGTCGATTGCTCGCCGCCGGGCTTCAGCGAAGGGCCGGCGCCGCGCGAGGCGCTGATGACGGCGATTCACGCGGTAGACGCCACCGGGCAGGTGTTCGAGGGCGTCCCCGCCATTCGGGCCTGCCGCGATGCCGTCGGGCTGCCGAGCGGCAGCTTCCTGCTCGACCTGCCGCTCGTCGCGCCGCTGGCCGACCGCGCCTATGCGGTGCTTGCGCGCAACCGCTACCGGCTGCCGCGCTGGCTGGTCACCCTGCTGGCCGGAAAGGCCGCCCGCTCGTCGGCCACATGTGCCGGCGGCAATTGCCGAATCTGAAAAGAAAAAAAAGGAGCTTTTTGTGCCCAATGTTTTCCAGCCCGATTTCCGTGCGGCGCAGACGCCTGAAGCTCCGCTGTCCAACCCGGCCATCACACGCGCGGACACGCAGGACTACTTCACCGAGGTGGCCGACGACTACCGCGCATGGAGCCCCAGCTACAACATGCACTTCGGCTTCTGGCGGCTCGGGCTCAATCCGCTGCGGCGCGAAGGCATGCTCGTTGAGATGAACCGCGCGGTCGGCCGCGCACTGAAGCTCGACGAGCCCGATGCTCCAGATTCGAAGCAGGAAGCCGCGCAACCCCGCCGCTGCGTGATCGACCTGGGCTGCGGCGCCGGCGCCACCGCGCGCACGCTGGTGAGCGAAGACCCGTCGCTGTATGCCGTCACCGTCACGAACGTGGCGGTGCAGAACAGCATCGCCGCCCGGCTCGACGCCCGGGCCGGCGTGGCCGATCGCATGGCGCACATCGAGGCTGACTACACGCGCACCGGCCTGCCGGCGGCGCAAGCCGACGGCGCATGGGCGGTGGAGAGCGCCTGTTACGCCAGCGGCACGGCCAAGGCCGATTTCGTGCGCGAGGCGGCACGCCTGCTGAAGCCCGGCGCTCGGCTGGCGGTGGTCGACGGCTTTCTGCTGCGGCGCCAGCCCGGCCGAATAGCCGGCTGGCTCCATCGCCTGTGGGCCGACAGCTGGGCCGTGCCCACGCTGGCCGTGAAGGAAGACTTTGTGGCCGCGCTGCGCGACAACGGGTTCGAAGACGTCAAAGTGCAGTCGCTGCGCTGGCGCGTCGCGCCCAGCGCGCTGCACATTCCGGCGCTGGCCACGCGCTTTGCGCTGGCCGAACTCTGGAAGGCGCGCGGCAAGCTCAGCCCCTGGCGCCGCAAGCACATCGTCGCGAGCTACTGCGCCCTGGTGCTGGGCGTTTTCTGGCGCGACTTCGACTACTGCATGGTGACCGCCAGGCGCAGCGGCTGACAACAAGCGCCACCGAAACAACAAGACAGCAAACACAACGAGGAGAAGAAACCTTCATGAGCACCGAACCCGAAGAAGCCACACCGCGCGAGTTGCCGCCCACCGCGACCAGCGCCGCAGAAATGCAGGAGCCGCCAATACGCCGCATGCCCTTCGCATGGTTCTGGCCACTGCTGGTGGGCGCCGCGGCCGCCTTCGTGCTGCGCATCGCCTTCAGCGGATTGCCGGGCCAGCGCTTCTCGGCCATGCTGGGCTCCTTCATTTACCTTGCGCCCGCGGTGTGCGGTGCCGTCACGGTCTATATGGCCGAGCGAATCGAGCGGCGCGGCTGGGGCTACTACATCTGGGCGCCCTGGGTCGCCACCGCGCTGTTCGTGGTCGGAACGCTGCTGGTCTACATCGAGGGAATGATCTGCGCCATCGTGATCGTGCCGATGTTCGCCTTCATGGGCAGCCTTGGCGGGCTGGCCATGGGGCTGGTCTGCCGCGTTACCAACTGGCCCAAGCCGGCGCTCTACAGCTTTGCGGTGCTGCCGCTGCTGCTCGGCGCCATCGAGCCGCAGTTGCCCAACCCGGAGCTGATCTCGAAAACGTCGCGCACGGTCTTCATCGCCGCACCCGCGGAACGCGTGTGGCATGAGCTCAACGATGTGCGCGACATTCGCCCCACCGAAGTCGGCGATGCGTGGGCCTACCGCATCGGCGTGCCCATGCCGGTGGCGGCCGTCACCGAGCAAACGCCCGAAGGCCGCGTGCGCAAGGTGCAATGGCAGAAGAACGTGCACTTCGACGAGGTCGTTACCGACTGGCAGCCGCTGAAGCGCGTGGAATGGCGCTATCGTTTTTCTCCCGATTCTTTTCCGGCCGGTGCGCTGGACGACCACGTGCTCATCGGCGGCCACTATTTCGACCTGCGCGACTCGGCCTACACCCTCACCCCGCGCGAGGGCGGCACGGAGCTTCGCATCGACGTTTCGTGGCGCGTAAGCACGCGCTTCAACTGGTACGCCGACCGCGTGGCGCACTTTCTCCTCGGCGATTTTTCCGAGCACATCCTGCGCTTCTACAAGGTGCGCAGCGAAGCAGCCGCGGCGGCCGCATGAACGACAGCCGGCCCGTCTTCCAGCAAGTGCTCGGCCCCGCCTGGGAGCGGCTGGGCGGCGTGATCCGCCGCCACTACACCATGGCGCCGTTTTCGAATGCCCACGTGTGCGTGCGCGGCACCATGGACGAAGTGCACCACGCACCCTGGGCAAGGCTGCTCTTGCCCTTCGGCCGCCTGTTCGGCGCACTCGTTCCCTACACCGGCACCGGCGTGCCGATCGATGTGCACTACCGCTGTCGGCCGGACGACGCCCTCTTGTATTGGGACCGTGTCTTCCGCTTCGAAGGCCGCGCGCCGTTCCACTTTCGTTCGCACATGGCCCATGTGGCAGAGCGCGGCAACGAGGTGATCGAATACGTGCGCTTCGGCATCGGCATGCGCCTGGCCGTGAGCGCGGAAGAAGGCGCGCTGGTGTTTCGCGACAAAGGCTACATCTGGCGCCTTGGCAAGTTGCGCTTGCCGCTGCCGCTGGGCCTGCTGCTGGGCACGGCCTACGTCGAGGAGCGGCCCGATCCGGCCGATGCCGACGGCTTCACCATGAAGATGGTGCTGCGCCACCGCTGGTTCGGCGACGTATTCCGCTACAGCGGGCGCTTCAGGTTAGGGCCACAATGAGCCGCTATGCCGCGCCGCCCTGAAAACCTCTATCCGCAATACCACGCCCACGTCTACTTCGGCCCCGACACGGTCGCACAGGCAAGGCAGCTGTGCGAGCGCGCGGGCCGCGAGCTGATGGTGGTGGTCGGCCGGGTGCACGAGCGGCTGGTCGGGCCGCATCCGCACTGGAGCTGCCAACTGGCATTCGACGCGGCCGAGTTCGACCAGGTGATCGAGTGGCTGGAAGCCAACCGCAATGGCCTCGACATTTTTGTGCACGGCGTCACGGGCGACGACCTGGCCGACCACACGGCGCATGCCATGTGGCTCGGCGAAGAAAGCACGCTCGACTTGCGGATGTTCCGGCACTAGGCGGCCGGCTCTGCTCAGAACTCCGCGTCCAACTCGTCGATTTCCTCGGGTTCCTGCTTCGCGGCTGTCACCCACTCCTGCATGGCGGGCAAGTCCATCACGCGCTTGCAATAAGAGGCGCAAACGGAGTCCAGCGGCACGTCGTAACTCAGAAAGCGCGTGACCACCGGCGCGTACATGGCGTCGGCCATGCCGGGCTGCTTGCCGAACAGGAAGGGGCCGCCATAGGTCTTCAGGCACTCGCGCCAGATGGCGACGATGCGGTCGATATCGGCTTGCGCACGCGACCAGATCTTGAAGCCCGGAAAGCGCGCCTTGATGTTCATCGGCAAGGCGCCGCGCATCGAAGCAAAGCCGGAATGCATTTCGCCGCAGATCGCGCGGCAATGGGCGCGGGCCTGGATGTCGGCCGGCAGCAGCCCGGCCTTGGGCTTGATCTCGTTCAGGTATTCGCCGATGGCCAGCGTGTCCCACACCTTCACGCTGCCGTGCTGCAGCGAGGGCACCAGCATCGACGACGAAAGCAGCAGCATCTCGGCCTTCATGGCCGGATCGTCGGGCGGGATGATCTTTTCGCTGAAGTCCAGCCCGGCCAGCCTGCACATCAGCCAGCCGCGCAGCGCCCAGGCGCCGTAGTTCTTGCTGCTGATGGTGAGAACGGGTTTGGCCATCGTGGGTCTCCTTGGCGGGTCTGCCTTGCTGCCGGGTTGGCTCCCATGGCCGTGCAAGGCCTGTGCCACCGCTTGGCCCGCAACTTGCCTGTACTACTTATATGTTGTACCGGGCCTACCAGAACCAAGCCGACCTGCTCTCGCCCTCCCGGCTCGCAGCCCAGTACCTCGGCCAGGCACTTTGGAAGGACGGCACCGAGCGCACCATGGTGCGGCGCATGGCCGCGCAGTTCGAAGTGTTTTCGCGCATGCGGCTCACCCATTCGCGGCCCGACTACGCCATTCACAGCGTGGTGGTGGACGGCGTGGAAACCGGCGTGCACGAAGAGAGAACACTGGTCTCGCCCTTCGGCACGCTGCTGCACTTCCGCAAGGACTCAAAGGCCGTGCACCCGCCCGTGCTGCTGGTTGCACCACTGTCGGGCCACTTCGCGACACTGCTGCGCGAAACCGTGCGCACCCTGCTGCGCGACCACGACGTGTACCTGACCGACTGGCACAACGCGCGCGACGTGCCGCTGTGGCATGGCGGCTTCAGCCTGGACGACTACACGCTGCAGCTCATCCAGTTTCTCGAGGCCGTCGGCCCGGGCGTGCACATGGTCGCGGTCTGCCAGCCCTGCGTGGCCGCGCTGGCCGCCACCGCGCTCATGGCCGAAGACGACAACCCCGCCACGCCGCGCAGCCTGACGCTCATGGCCGGCCCTGTCGATTGCCGCATCAACCCCACCGGCGTGAACAAGCTCGCCACCAGCAAGCCCATCGAGTGGTTCCGCCGCAACCTCATCAGCCACGTGCCGTGGCCGCATGCCGGCATGATGCGGCGCGTGTACCCGGGCTTCCTGCAGCTTTCGGCCTTCATGAGCATGAACCCCGAGCGCCACAAGAAGCAGTTCGAAGACATGGCCAAGCATCTTGTCGAGGGCGAGATCGAGAAGGCGCGCACCATTGCCGCCTTCTACGAGGAATACCTGGCGGTGAACGACCTGCCGGCCGAGTTCTACCTGGAGACGGTGGAACGCGTGTTCCAGACTTACGACCTGCCGCGCGGCGTACTCACCGTGGGCGACCGCACGGTGAACCCGGCCGCCATCCGCCGCACCGCGCTGCTCACCGTGGAAGGCGAGCGCGACGACATCTGCGCGGTCGGCCAGACGGTGGCGGCGCAAGACCTGTGCACCGGCATCCGGCCCTACCTGAAGGCGCACCACCTGCAGGCCGGCGTGGGGCACTATGGCGTTTTCAGCGGCAGCAAGTGGAATGCGCAGATCTATCCGCGCGTGCGCGAAACCATTCACGCTGCGGCTGAGCTGCACTAGATCAATCAGCGTTCAGCGCCGGCTTCGACCCCCTTCCCAGCCACGCGCCGTACCGCGGCTTCGCCGGCCTGGGGGAGCCGCTCGCGCAGAAACGCAATCAGCTCTTGCGCCGCCACGTTGCGCATCGGCCCCGGCAGGTAGGCCAGCACCACCCGCCGCTCGATGCGCGGCTTCGACAACGGGACCACCACCAGTTCAGGATCGCGCAGCGACGAGGTGTAGAGCCGCGGCATCAGCCCCAGCGCCTGGCCGCTTCGCACCAGCGCATACAGCGTTTCGGAATAGCTGACGCGGTAGGGCTCGGGCCCCTGCTCGAACTGCGCGCGGGCAGGGTTGCCGAGCGCCGGCATGCTGCCGCTCTCGAACAGCACCACCCGTTCCTTGCCGATGGCCTCCCAGCTCGCGTCATCGGCCGCGGCCAATGCGTGGTCGCGCCGCACCACCAGCACCAGCGGGTCGCGGAACAGGTCGACGCAGGTCAGGCCGCCTGGTGGCTCCGTGATGGCGGCAACCGTCATGTCGAGCTGGCCGCTGCGGAGTTCGGCCAGCAAGACCGTCGACGGTGCGTCTCGCCAGGCAATTTCGACCTCGCGCCGTCCGGTTTCGAGAAATTCACTCGCCGCGGCCGTGACGCGCCCGCTCGCCGAAGGAATCACCCCCACGCGCACGAAAGCCCGCCCGCGCTGCACCGTGCTCTCGATATCGCGCAGCGCCACATCGAACGCATTGACCAAAAAGTCGGTGCGCGCCAGCACCTCGGCGCCCACCGACGTGAGCTCCAGCCGGTGGGTGGAACGGGTCAGCAGCTCGGCGCCGAGCAGTTTTTCCATCTGCTTGATGGCATTGCTCAGCGCGGGCTGCGTAATGGCCAACCGGCGCGCCGCGCGGCGAAGTGCCCTTCTTCCACCAGTACCGAGAAGAACTGAAGCTGGCGCAGCGTGAGCGCCCGAAGCGGCGAAGAGGCCATGGAGTTGGGTAGGCGATTGATTCAATGAATCAAATTATAGAAATTCAAAATTTTGCTTATGAGGCGCCGCTCCCTAGACTGCCCGGCATGACCCGCCTCGATCTGCCGCCCCTCACGCTGGAATCCATGCTGCATGCGATGCCCAAGGTGGAGCTGCATTGCCACCTGTTCGGCACGGTGCGCCACGAGACCTTCAAGCAACTGAACCATCGCGCCGGTTCGCCGCTGGCGGCCGATGAAATCGAAGGCTTCTATACGCGCGGAGAAAAGCCCGTCGGCGTGCTGCGTGTGCTGCGAGCACTCGACGCGCAGCTGGTGCGCAGCCCCGGCGACCTGTACCAGCTGACACTCGAATACCTGGAGGACGCCGCGGCCCACAACGTGCGCTACGCCGAGTTCTTCTGGAACCCGACAGGCACCGTGCACGGCTCCGGCATTCCGTATCCGATGGCGCAGTGCGCGATCGTGCGCGCCATCCAGGACGCGCAGCAGGAGTTCGGCATCACGGGCCGCCTCATCGCCGCCATCGACCGCGAGGCCAGCCCGGAGGCCGCCGTCGAGATGGTGGAGTGGGTCAAGGCGTACCGCTGCGACGAGGTGATCGGCATCGGCATCGACTACCGCGAGATCGACCGGCCGCCCGAGCTTTTCGCGGAGGCGTATGCCGAAGCGCGGCGCGCGGGGCTCAAGGCCACGGCGCACGCGGGTGAGTTCGGCATGCCCTGGACCAACGTGCGCACCGCGCTCGACACGCTGCATGTCGACCGCATCGACCACGGCTACACGGTGGTCGATCAACCTGACTTCGCACGCGAGTGCGCCGAGCGCGGCGTGATCTTTACCGTGGTGCCCACCAATTCCTATTACCTGCGCACCCTGCCGCCGGAGCGCTGGGCTCTCGACCATCCCATCCGCCGCATGCCCGGCCTGGGCCTGCGCATCCATCCCAACACCGACGACCCGACGCTGCACAAAGTCACGCCCACCGAGGCCTGGCTGATGATGGTGCGCGACCTCGGCTTCGGCCTGGACGACCTGCGCGGCTTCATGCACAACGGGCTCGACGGCGCATGGATCGACGACACCCAGCGCCGCGCATGGCGCACGCAATGGAGCCAGGAATTCGACGCGCTGCGCGCCCGCCTCGCACAAGAACCGCAATCCGCCCACCCGCAATGAGCCAAGCCATGACCCAACCCTTCAGCATGCCCCGCCGCACTCTTCTTGCCGCCGCCCTTTGCTCGATGCTGCCCGCCGCGGCACTCGCACAGGCCGCCTGGCCCGCCGCCAAGCCGATCACGCTGATCGTTCCCTACACGGCGGGCGGCAGCGTGGACGTCAACGCCCGCCTCGTTGCCACCCGGCTGGCCGAGCGGCTGAAGCAGTCGGTCGTCATCGACAACGTCAGTGGAGCGGGCGGCGCCATCGGCGTGGCCAAGGCCGTGAATGCGGCGCCCGACGGCTATACGCTGGTGGTCGGGCCCAACAGCGCCATTGCCATCGGCCGGCTGGTCAACCCCTCGGCCTTCAAGTTCGATCCGCTCAAGGATCTTGCGCCGGTGGGCATGCTCAACACCGCGCCGATGGTGCTGGTGGCACGCCCCGGCCTGGAGGCGCAGACCTATGCCGACTTCGTGAAGCTCGCCAAGGCCAAGCCCGGCGGCTACAACTACGCCACCTCGGGCGTGGGCACGGTGCTGCAGCTGGCCATGGAACTCTTGAAGCAGCGCAGCGGCATCTTCGTGACCCACGTGCCCTACCGCGGCGGCGCGCAGATTGCCACCGACGTGATCGGCAACCAGGTCGACCTGGCGATGCTGGTCAGCACCAGCGCCATTCCGCATGTGAACGGCAACCGTCTGAAGGCGCTGGGCATTACCAGCGGCCAGCGCTTGGCGGCCCTGCCCAACGTGCCCACCTTCAACGAGATGCCCGGTCTCAAGGGCTACGACATGGTGAGCTGGACCGGCATCTTCGCGCCCGCCAAGACCCCGCCCGCCGTGGTGGCGCGCCTCAACCAGGAGCTGAACGCAGTGCTGGCCGAGGAACAGGTGCGTGCCAAGCTCAACGAGCAAGGCGCCCTGCCCGGCAGCGGCACGCCGGAGCAGTTCGGGCAGTTTGTGCAGGCCGAGTACGCCCGCAATCAGAAGATCGTGCAGACGGCCAATATCAAGGAATAAGCCAGCCGGGCCGCGTGGCTGTCGCCGCCGTGGCTACTGCTCTTCAGGCCAGTCGCGGATGTAGGCCTTGAGCATCTTGTTTTCGAAATTCTGGCTGTCCACCACGGCCTTGGCCACGTCGTAGAAGCTGATCACGCCCATCAGCATGCGCTTGTCCATCACGGGCATGTAGCGCGCGTGGCGCTCCAGCATGATGCGGCGGATTTCGTCGAGCTCGGTTTCGAGGGTGCACGTGACGGGCGCGTCATCCATGGCCTTGCGCACGAGCGTGCCGCCCACCTGGCCACCGTTGTCGACCAGGGCCACGATCACTTCCCTGAAGGTGAGCATGCCGACCAGGTCGCCGTGTTCCATGACCACCAGGGAGCCGATGTCCTTTTCCGCCATGGTCTTGACCGCTTCGGCCAGCAGGTCGTCAGGCGTGATGGTGAAGAGCGTGTTGCCCTTGACGCGAAGGATGTCGCTGACTTTCATCGTGTGCTCCTCTCGGAAATCGTTCTCGGCGGCGGTGCCGAATTGAATATAGCCCACAATCGGCGCCGACTCCCACGCCCATGATGCGCGCGCATGATTAGCAGACGTAACGGGGCATTGCGAACGAACCCAGAAAGGTGCTCATGCCCGGCTATTCCGACCCCGGATTCGATACTTTGGCGCTGCACGCCGGCGCCGCACCCGACCCCGCCACCGGCGCGCGGGCGGTGCCGATCCATCTCACCACTTCTTTTGTCTTCGAGTCGAGCGACCATGCGGCCGCGCTCTTCAACCTGGAGCGCGCGGGCCATGTGTACTCGCGCATCAGCAACCCGACCAATGCGGTGCTCGAGCAGCGCGTTTCGGCGCTCGAAGGCGGCATCGGCGCCATTGCCACCGCCAGCGGGCAGGCTGCGCTGCACCTCTCGATCGCCACGCTCATGGGCGCGGGCTCGCACATCGTGGCCAGCACCGCGCTCTATGGTGGCTCGCAGAACCTGCTGCACTACACGATGCGGCGCTTCGGCATCGAAACCACCTTCGTGAAACCCGGCGACCTGGACAGCTGGCGCGCCGCGGTGCGCCCCGAAACCAAGCTCTTCTTCGGCGAAACCGTGGGCAACCCCGGGCTCGACGTGCTCGACATTCCGGCGGTGAGCGACATTGCCCACGAAGCCGGTGTGCCGCTGCTGGTCGACTCCACGCTCACCTCGCCCTACCTCATCAAGCCCTTCGACTGGGGCGCCGACCTTGTCTACCACTCGGCTACCAAGTTCCTCTCGGGCCATGGCACCGTGATTGGCGGCGTGGTGGTCGACGGCGGCAGTTTCGACTGGGAAAAGTCGGGCAAATTTGCGGAGCTGACCCAGGCCTACGACGGCTTTCACAACATGGTCTTCAGCGAGGAGAGCACGGTCGGTGCATTCCTGCTGCGCGCGCGGCGCGAAGGCCTGCGCGACTTCGGCGCCTCCATGAGCCCGCACACCGCCTGGCTGATCTTGCAGGGCATCGAAACCCTGCCGCTGCGCATGGAGCGCCACATCGACAACACGCAAAAGGTGGTCGAATTTCTCGCAAGCCACCCCTTCGTGTCGCGCGTGGGCCATCCGCTGATCGAATCGCACCCGAGCCACGCGCTGGCGCAAAAGCTGTTGCGCCACGGCGCACGCGGTGCGGGCGCGGTGTTCAGCTTCGACATCAAGGGCAGCCGCGCGCAGGGCAAGGCATTCATCGAGGCGCTCAAGCTCTTCAGCCACCTGGCGAATGTGGGCGATTGCCGCAGCCTGGTGATCCACCCGGCCAGCACCACGCACTTCCGCATGACCGATGAGGCGCTGGCGGGTGCGGGCATTTCGCAGGGGACGATCCGGCTTTCGATCGGTCTTGAAGATCCGGCGGACCTGATCGACGACCTGAAGCGGGCGCTGAAGGCTGCGGAAAAGGCAGGGGGTTGAGGATGCTTTGTGTTCGTGTTCGGTGCTCTTGGGTTCGTTCATTCGGGGCGCGCACCCGCCGACGGGGTACCTTGCTCCGCGAATGTCCCCCGGCCTGCGGCCTCCTCCTTTATTTCGCTGCGCAAGGCACCACATCGACGTGCGCGTTATGAGCAGTGGTCGTTGATCGGCCGCACACCAACAGCGTGCCCCAGTGCACAGGGCATCGGGTGCTCCGCGCAGCGAAATAAAGGAGGAGCCGAAGGCGGGGGACATTCGCGGAGGGGAGTACCCGGTGGCCTTTGCACGCGCCCTGAACAAGGCCGCGCACAACTCCAAACGCAACGGTAAAGCAACCGACATGAACTACACCGTCAACAGCCACACCACTTATTGCTACACAGGCGGCAAAGCCTTCGATGCAAACAAGCCCACCGTGGTGTTCATCCACGGCGTGCTCAACGACCACAGCGTGTGGATCCTGCAAAGCCGCTGGTTCGCCAACCACGGCTGGAACGTGCTCGCGCTCGACCTGCCCGGCCATTGCAAGAGCGAGGGGCCGCCACCCGCCAGCGTGGAAGAGGCCGCGCAGTTCGTCATTGCGCTGCTCGACGCCGCCGGCGTGCAAAAGGCTGCGCTGGTAGGCCACAGCTTCGGCTCGCTCATTGCGCTGGAGGCCGCCTCACGCGCGCCCGAGCGCGTTACGCATCTTGCGCTGGTGGGCACCGCTTACCCGATGACCGTGTCGCCCGCACTGCTCGACGGCGCCCTCAACGATCCGCAGCGTGCCATCACCATGGTGAACAACTTCTCGCATTCGCTGCTTGCGCCGCCGCCCTCCTCGCTCGGCCCCGGCACGTGGCTCTACGGCAGCTCGCGCGCGCTGATGCGCCGCGTGCTCGCGAGCAACCGCAGCGCCAACGTGTTCCACATCGGGTTCAAGGCCTGCAACGACTACGCCAACGGCGAACAAGCCATCGAAGCCGTGCAATGCCCCGTGCTCTTCCTGCTTGGCGATGCCGACCAGATGACGCCGCCGCGCGCCACCAAGGCACTCGCCTCCAAGGCGAAGCAGGGCAAGGTCGTCACGGTGCATGCGGGACACTCGCTGATGAGCGAGGCGCCCGACGAAGTGCTGTTTGCGCTGCGCGACTTCGTCGGCACGCCCGCCTGAGCCAACGTTATTCGGGCGCAATGCCTGCGCGATGGGCCAGCGCGCGATAGCGCGAGATCTCGCCCTCCATCTGGCTGCGGAACGCCGCCGCGCCGATTGCCACCGGCTCCATGCCTTGCGTGCGAAGCTGCGCCTGCAAGGCCGGGCTGCTCATGGTTGCGGTGACCGCCCGCGCCAGCTTGTCGAGCACCGGTGCCGGCGTGCGGGCCGGCGCGGCAAAGCCGTACCAGGCGTCGAAGGTCGCGTCTGGCAGCCCCTGTTCGGCCAGGGTGCGCACCTCGGGCAGCATGCTGGAGCGCGTCGCGCCCACGTTGCCCAGCGCACGCAGCTTGCCCGAGCGCACATGCGGCGCCACGGCGGCCACGGTGTCGATGCCGATCTCGATCTCGCCGCCGATCACCGCCATCGAGCCTTGGCTGCTGCCCTTGTACGGAATGTCCTGCAGCTGAATGCCCGCGGCCAACGCGAGAAGTTCGCCCGCCAGGTGCGGCCCCGAGCCGGCGCCGAAGGTTGCGTAGCGAATGCTCTTCGGCTTGGCCTTGGCGGCGGCAATGAGCTCGGGCAGCGAGCGCCATGGCGTTCCGGCCCCCACCACCAGCACCAGCGGCGTGCGCGCGACGATGGCAATGGGCGCGAGATCGCGCGCCGGATCGTAGGGCAGCTTGGCGCGAAGCGCGGGGTTCACGCTGTAGCTGGTGGAGCCCGAGAGCAGCAGCGTGTACCCGTCCGGCGCGGCCTTGGCGACCGCATCGGTGCCGATGATGGTGGAGGCGCCGGGCTTGTTGTCGATGACCACGGGCTGGCCGAGCCGCTCCGACAAGCCCTGCCCCATCGCCCGCGCGACGATGTCGGTGCCGCCACCCGGTGGAAAAGGTACGACCAGCTTCACGGGCCTGTCGGGCCAGGCGTCCTGCGCGAGCGCGGGCGCATGCAGGGCGATGAAGGCCGAAGCACAGGCCAGCAGGCTTCGAAGGGTATGGGAGAGAGCAGTTTTCATCGTTCGTCCAAGAAGAAAAATCAGGAGGCGGCGTGCTGTTTTTTCTCGGCCGCCCACGGCGCGAGCCCCGGTTCGCCCAGGTCCCAATACAGGCCCGCCATGATCTGCAGGCCCTCCCGCGCGAGTGGCGCCAGCAGGTGTTCGTTGGGCGCATGCTGCGCACAAGCCGGATAGGAATGCGGCACCCACAGCGTGGGCAAGCCCAGGAGGTCGGCAAAGACGTCGTTGGGCAACGAGCCCGCGAGGTTGGGCAGCAGGTCGATGCGCTGGCCGCTGCTTTGCTCGATGGAGCGCCGGGCCCAGTCGACCCAGGGGTTCTCCACGTCGAGCCGCGTGGCCGCGCCCTCGAGCGTGACCTGCACGTCGACGTTGCCGAAGCCGTGCGTGTCGAGATGTGCGCGCACGATGTTCGCCAAGTCTCGCCACGGCGTTCCGACCACGAAACGCAATTGGCAATGCGCGACCGCCTCGGAGGGGATCGCGTTCACCGGCCGCTGGGGCGATCCGGCGCCGAGTGCGAGCACCTCGATGGTGTTCCACGCTACGAGCCGCTCCGCGGGGCTTAGACCGGGCTCGCCCCAGCCTTCGTCCAGCGTGGGGTCGTCAGCACCGCCTCCGATGCCAATATTGGCCAGCGCCTGGCGCACGCCCTGCGGAATTTCCGGCGGGCGCAGGACATCGACCAGGATGCGACCGCGCGCATCCACCAGCGAGGCTACCGCGTGGCTCAGCACCGTGGCCGGGTTGGCGAGCACGCCGCCCCAGTTGCCCGAGTGGTAACCCCGCGCCCGTGCACGCAGCCGCAGGCTGAAATTGACGGCGCCGCGCGAGCCAAGAAAAAGCGTGGGCCGCTCGGCGCTCACGCGCGGCCCGTCGCTGGCAATGAACAGGTCGGCGCGCAGTTTGTCGCGCTGCTGCTCGCACACCGCATGCAGGCCCGGTGACGCGGCCTCTTCGCCTGTTTCGATAAGCCAGGTGACGTTGTAGCCCAGGCGCCCGCCCCGCGCACGCAGCGCGGCGGCCAGCCCGCCGAGCGCAATGGTGTGCTGGCCCTTGTTGTCGGCCGTGCCGCGCCCGTACCAGCGGTCGCCGCGCACGGTGAGCGCCCAGGGCCCGAGGCCTTCGTCCCAATGCGCGTCCTGCCCGCTCACCACGTCGCCGTGGCCGTAGCTCAGCACGGTGGGCAATGCGGGGTCTTCGATGCGCCGCGCAATCAGGAACGGCCCGCCGCCGGGCACCGGGTTCTCGACGATCTCGCACTCGAAGCCCAGCGCAATCAGCGGCGGCACCAGTTCCTCCCGCAGGTAGGCACCGAGCGCGGGCGTGGCAGCGCCGGTGTCGCTTTCGGTGCGAAAGGCGATGCGCCGCTGCAGATCGGCAAAGAAGCTGCCGTCGTCGAAATAGGCGGCGGCCGCGGCAAGGCTTTCGGTACGTTGCATGAAGAGTTTTCCTGTGTCCGTGGGGTGCAGCAAGTACAAGGCCTGGAGAGCGATGCTTCCAGCATCGTTTTGGCAAGCTACCATTGCCTTCAAGGCAAGGCTTCGATCCCTCATGACACCACCGCTTCTCAGCATTCCGATGCGCCATTTCCTGGAAGTGGCGCGCAGCGGCTCCGTGAGCCAGGCCGCGGCGCGGCTGTTCGTGGCCTCGTCGGCGGTCAGCCGCCAGATCGCCAAGCTCGAGGACAGCCTGGGCACGCCCCTGTTCGAGCGCCACGCCAGGGGCATGGCACTCACCGCAGCGGGTGAGCGGCTCGCGGCGCATTTGCGCAATGCGCAACTCGACATCGAACAGGTCTTCGAACAGGTGCGCGACCTCGGCGGCCGCAGCGCGCACCGCATTCGCACCGCTTGTACCGAAGGGTTCGCAGCGCACTTCATGCCGCAGCTCATGCGCAGCTTCGAGTCGGCGCACCCGGGCACGCAACTCGAACTGCATGTGGGCTCGCCCGATGGTGTGAGCGCGCTGCTTGCCCGCGGAGAGGCCGACATCGCTTTGAAGTACGTCGTGGCGCCGGAGCCCGGATTGAAGATCGAGCACTCGGCCAACGCACCCGTGTTCGCGGTGCTGCGCCCGGACCATCCGCTGGCGCGGCAGCGCGTGGTGTCGGTTGCAGATGCCGTGCGCTACCCGCTGGCCGTGGGCGACAAGGGCGTCACCGCACGGCAGCTGTTCGACCAGGCGTGCAGCCTGCAGGGCCTGCAGTACCGCGCGATCTTCATCAGCAACTTTTCTTCGGTGCTGCTGCCGCTATTGCGCACACCGGACGTGATGCTCTCCGGGCACCTGACAGTGACGCACCTCATCGACGCGGGCGAGGTGGTGGCGCGCCCGTTTGCCGAGGCGCCGCTGCAGCAGCGTCAATTGCAGGTACTGGCGCTCGAAGGCCGAACGCTCACACCGCTGGCGCAAGAATTCGTGCGGCACATGGTGAATGCCATTGCCGGCGCGGGCCGGCGCAAGCTGGGGCGCGCGCGTTCCGGCGCGCCGGGGTAAGGTCAGACCGCGAATTCAGCCGGCCGCTTCTCGAGCACGGCCAGCAGCAGGTCGACATCCAGGCTGGAAGGCTGCGGCGCCTGCAGCGCGCCGAGCATGCGCGAGAGCGTTTCGGCGTGCGGCAGCAGCGGGCCCAGGAAGCGGGTGCCCTCGGCACCGGCGATCAGCAACGTCGGAAAGGTTTCCACGTCGAACGCATCGGCAATCTCGGCGTGGTCTTCGATGTCGACCCACGCAAAGCGGAATTGCGGATGCGCCCGCGCCACCTGCTCCAGCAGCGGACGGTAGTCGCGGCAGGTGCCGCACCATTCAGCGCACAGGCACACGACCCATGGCGCGGCGCCGGCCGGCTCGGCGGATTCGGGGGCGGCGGCGGGAAGAGCGCTCAAAGCTGATGCTGTGAAAGTGTGAATACAAAGCCGCAGTGGTGCGGCCGGAAGGTCGTGGCTATTATGAACAAAGCGCCTTTGGCGCCCAGGAGACTCGCACGATGAACACCACGACTGCCCCGGAATCTGCTGTCGATCCGCGACGTTTCAAGAGCTTTGCGGAGTTCTACCCGTTCTACCTGACCGAGCACGCCAACCGCACCTGCCGGCGCCTGCACTTCGTGGGCTCGACCATTTCACTGGTGTGCCTGGTGGCCCTGGTGGTCACGCTCGATCCGCTCTGGCTGCTGGCTGGGCTGGTGGCGGGCTATGGCTTTGCCTGGATCGGGCATTTCGGCTTCGAGAAGAACCGGCCCGCCTCGTTCAAGCGCCCGCTCTATTCGTTCATGGGCGACTGGGCGATGTACCGCGACATCTGGCTGGGCAGGGTCAAGATCTGACCGCTACTAAATAAGGAGCACGTCGCCCAGACGCAGCGATCGCAGCGGCCCCTTTTGCCACAGGTCTTCGAGTGGCTCGGCGCGCGGCATCAGCAGCTCCCTGAGCAGCGGTTCGATCGGCGTGGACGGATCGGCCAGCAGCACGTAGCGCGGGTCTTCGTTCGGCGTTTCTTCGGCGAGCGGCGCAATCCAGTCGAGCACCACCAGGGTTTCGAGCACCGGCACCAGCTGCAGCGTGTCCACCCGCATGCGCGTGACGAGCTCGGTCGCGCCCATGCCCTTGGCCGGCGTGGCGCGCGCACGCGCCAGGTGCTGCAGCACCTCCATGGCCAGCTGCAGCGGCCACCCTGCCCGGCCGCCGCGGCGTGCCACGCCGGTCAGCAGGCTCGGCAGATACGCGGCAATGACCGCGCCCAGCAGCACGATCACCCATGCCACGTAGATCCACACCAGCAGGATCGGCACCGTGGCAAAGGCGCCGTAGAGCACCGAATAGGTCGGCACCAGGCTCAGGTAGTAGCCCAGCACGCGCTTGGCAATCTCGATGGCCGCGGCCACGAAGATGCCGCCGGCCCACGCATGCGACCAGCGCACATTGGTGTTGGGCACGTAGTGGTAGAGCGACGCCATGCCCGCCGCCAGCAGCACGAATTCGAAGGTGTCGAAGAACAGCTTCAGGATGCTTCCGCCCACCACGTCGCGCGACGCGGCAAACACATAAGAAGTGGTCGACAGGCTCACCGCAAGGATGAGCGGGCCGAGCGTGATGGCGGCCCAGTAGATGAGCACGCGCTGGGCAAGAGGCCGCGGCGAGCGCACCCGCCAGATGTTGTTGAGCGTCTTGTCAATGGTGAGAATCAGAGCAATGGCGGTGATCAGCAGCACCACCAGGCCCGCAATCCCCAAGCCGCCGGCCTTGCTGGAGAACTGGTTCAGGTAGCCCAGCACCTGGCGCGCAATGTTGTCCGGAATCAGGCTTTCGATGAACCAGCGCTGCAGCCGCCCCTGCAGCTTGGCGAACATCGGAAACACCGTGAAGAGCGCAAGCGCCACGGTGAAGAACGGCACCATCGCAATGGTGGTGGTGAAGGTGAGGCTGCTGGCAGTCAACCCCAGGCGGTCTTCGCGAAAACGCTCGCCCAGCACCGCCGCGGTGTTGCCCCACGGAAAACGCGAAAGATCCCTCCACAGCTGACGACGATTCATGGCCGGTATCATAAGAACCCGATCCCTCTCCTCGTCTTCGCACACTCCGTGTCGCCAGTTCCGCGGTGTTCACTCCATGCAAACCATCACGCCGCAGGCCTCTTCTTCCGTCCGCGCCACCCGCTGGCTTGCCGTGGGCAGCGTCGTCGGCCTGATCGTGCTGGGGCTGGCCTGGGAGCTGTGGCTGGCGCCGCTGCGGCTAGGCGGTTCTCTGCTGGCGCTGAAGGTGCTGCCGCTTGTCATTCCGCTTGCGGGGCTCTACAAGAACCGCATGTACACCTACCGCTGGGTCAGCCTGATGATCTGGCTTTATTTCACCGAGGGCGTGGTGCGCGCGTGGAGCGACACCAACGGCGTGGGGCAAGTGCTCGCGCTGGTCGAGGTGCTGCTGTGCCTCATGCTCTTTGCCGCCTGCGCCTGGCATGTGCGGCTGCGCCTTCGCAATGCCAAGGCTGCCCGCCAACTGGAGGCTTCCGCCCAATGACGTCAACGACTTCTTCCGCTCCCCTCATCGACCAGCTGCGCGCCATCGTCGGTGCGCAGCACGTGCTGAACGAGGGCGACTTGGCCGCCTACGAGCAAGACTGGCGCAAGCGCGCGCGCGGCAAATCGCTGGCCGTGGTGCGGCCCGCCAACACGCAGCAGGTGGCCGACGTGGTCAAGGCCTGCGCCGCGGCCGGCACGGCCATCGTGCCGCAGGGCGGCAACACCGGGCTGGCAGTGGGCTCCATTCCCGACGACAGCGGCACCCAGGTGGTGCTGAGCCTGCAGCGGCTCAACGCGATTCGCACCGTTGACGCGGCCAATCTCACGATGACGGTGGAAGCCGGGTGCATCCTGCAGACGCTGCAGGAAACGGCGGAGAAGCAGGGCTTCCTGTTCCCGCTGAGCCTTGCGGCCGAAGGCAGCTGCACCATCGGCGGCAACCTTGCAACCAATGCCGGCGGCACGCAGGTGGTTCGCTACGGCAACACGCGCGATCTGTGCCTGGGCCTCGAAGTGGTTACGCCGCAAGGCGAAATCTGGGAAGGCACCAGCGGCTTGCGCAAGGACAACACCGGCTACGACCTGCGCGACCTGATGATCGGCAGCGAAGGCACGCTCGGCATCATCACCGCAGCGACGATGAAGCTCTACCCCCTGCCCGCGGCGCAGCTCACGGCCTGGGCCGCGGTGCCATCACTGGACCATGCGGTCACGCTGCTGGGCCTTGCGCACAAGCACCTGGGATCGGGCCTCACGGGCTTCGAAGTGATGGGCAAGTTTGCATTGAGCCTGGTCGACAAGCACATGCCGCAACTGCGCGTACCGTTCATCGGCGACGAAGCCGTGCCGTACTGCGTGCTGCTGGAGAACTCCGACAGCGAATCCGAAGACCATGCGCGCGCGCGCTTCGAGGCGCTGCTCGAAACGGCTTTCGAAGACGGCTGCGTGACCGATGCAGTGGTGGCCGAGAACCTTGCGCAGGCACACCAGCTCTGGCACATCCGCGAGAGCATTCCGCTCGCGCAGGCCGAAGAGGGCTTGAACATCAAGCACGACATCTCGATTCCCGTGTCGAGTATTCCGGCCTTCGTGGCCGAGACCGATGCGCTGCTGGCGCGCGAGATTGCGGGAGTGCGGCTGGTGAACTTCGGCCACCTGGGCGACGGCAACCTGCACTACAACGTGCAGGCGCCCGAGAACATCGACACCAAGGCTTTCCTGAAGAACGAGGAAGAGCGCATCAACACGCTGGTGTACGACGCCGTCGAAAAGTTCGGCGGCTCGTTCTCTGCCGAGCATGGCGTGGGCTCGCTCAAGGTCGACAAGCTCGAGAAGCACAAGTCGCCCGTGGCGCTGGAGATGATGCGCGCCATCAAGCGCGGGCTCGACCCCAAGAACATCCTGAACCCGGGCCGCGTGATCCGCGTTTAGGCGGCCTGCGGATATTTCTCCCTCCCTCCCGGGGAGGGCCGGGGTGGGGGCACGCGGCCTTCAACCCGCGCTGCGACGAATGCGAAGGGCAGCCCCCATCCCAACCTTCCCCAACGGGGGAAGGAGCAAGACAAAACCCTCAACGTGGAAAGTCTTCGCCGCGCAGCTCGATCGGCTGGCCATGCGGCGTGCGGTCGGCCGCGTGGTCCCAGGCTTGGCGGTAGCGCGCGAGTTCGTCGCCCGAGCTCGCACCCTTGCGGGCCACCAGGCCTTCGAGCGCGGCGAGCCAATGTCGGTAATAGGTGTCACCAGCATCAGGGTCTCCCGCGGCTTGCGCAGCGGTGATCTGCGCCGCAAGCGCTTCGGCCCACTCCACCCAGCTGAACAGGCCACGCTCGTGCAGCGCGAGCGTCATCGCAAAGGCCTGCGCTTCCCACGGCTCGCGGAACACCGGGCCATCGGCATCGCGCGGCATGCCGGGAGCGAGCGCGAGCGGTGGCATGTCGATCTTCATGTCCAACTTCATGCGATGGCCTCCAGGTAGCTTTCCCACGCGTCGACCGACACCGAGAGGTTCTGGCGCGGCGCCGCATCCCCCAGAGCTCGGCTTCCTCGAAGACGACCGTGTACAGCCACTGCGGCTGTTCACCAAGACCCTGCGCATTCGCATCGGCGAACACATGCGCGCCGTGAACATGTTCGATGGTGCCGCGCTTGCCCTGCACATAGCCCGGCAGCCGCGTGTGATGGTCGACCTTGCCGACGTGCATGCGCACGGCCTGCCCGACGGCAAAGCGCGAAGGGCCTGGCGCGGCGCGCTCGGTAGGCGAACCCTTGGCGAGCACCGCGGGCACGTTCTGGGCCTGCAGCACGCGGGCGACCGGTGCGGCCGGATGGCGCATCTCGCCGGTCGCGATCTCGTCGGGGAAAACCTGCCCTCGCTGCAGCATCAGCTGCTCGAGCGCCCCAAGCCATATCTGGTAGTAGCTCAGGTCGCGGTAGTTCGGCAGCGTCTCGCGCATGGCGCGGCTCGCATCGATGTTCCAGGAGCCGGTTGCGCCCATGGCAAGCGTGAGCGCCAGCGCGCGCGGTTCCCAACCTGCGTGGAAGAGTTCGCCCTCGCGCTCGGGCGTGACCGGCCCGAAGCCCGGCTGGCCGCCCAGGTCGGCCTGCGTCACGTAGCTCATGCGGCACTCCTCGCTGCAGTTGGCGCATCGGCAAGGCGCGTGCCGATCATCGAATCGCGCGAGACGAGAGCGGCGAGTTCGTCTTCGCTCCATCCTTCGGTGCCGGCGGGCCTCTGCGGAATCACGAGATAGCGCACCTCGGCGGTCGAATCCCAGACGCGGATGCGCGTCGTCTCGGGCAGCACCGTGCCGAAGTCGGCCAGCACGCCGCGCGGGTCCTTCACGGCGCGCGAGCGGTATGGCGCGCTCTTGTACCAGGTGGGCGGCAGGCCGAGCACCGGCCAGGGGTAGCAGCTGCACAGGGTGCAAACGACCATGTGGTGCTGCTCGTCGGTGTTCTGTACCGCCACCATGTGCTCGCCCTGGCGGCCGGTGTAGCCGAGCGAGGCAATCGCGGCCGTGGCATCAGCCATCAGCCAGTCGTGGAAGGTCTGGTCGACCCAGGCCCGCGCCACCACCCTGGCCCCGTTGCGCGGCCCGATGCGGGTTTGATAGGTGTCGATCAGCGCGTCGAGCGCGGCGGGGTCGATATAGCCCTTTTGCGTGAGCACGCTTTCCAGCGCCCGCACGCGCAGGTCCATTTCGCCGAGTTCGCTGTGGTCGTGGGAGTGTTCGTGGGAGTGGTCGGGGCCGGTCATCTGCCGATGCTAGCGCCGCCCCGTAAAATTCCCAACATGACCTCGACCGCCCGCCCCGTCCGCTCCCAGTACGAAGATTTCATGCGCCACGTGGACACCCACGGGGTGTTCAAGAGCGACCGCACCGGCACGGGCACCAAGAGCGTGTTCGGCCACCAGATGCGCTTCGATCTGAACGAAGGCTTTCCGCTGGTGACCACGAAGAAGGTGCACCTGAAGTCCATCATCCAGGAACTGCTGTGGTTTTTAACCGGCTCCAGCAACAACAACTGGCTCAAGGAGCGCGGCGTCACCATCTGGGACGAGTGGGCGCGCGAAGACGGCGACCTGGGCCCCGTGTACGGCGTGCAATGGCGCAGTTGGCCCACGCCCGACGGCGGCCACATCGACCAGATTTCCGAAGTCATCAAGACGCTGAAGACCAACCCCGATTCGCGCCGCATCATCGTGAGCGCGTGGAACGTGGCCGAGCTCTCGAAGATGGCGCTCATGCCCTGCCACGCCTTCTTCCAGTTCTACGTGGCGCCGCCGCAGGCACCCGGCGAGCGCGGCAAGCTGAGCTGCCAGCTCTACCAGCGCAGCGCCGACATTTTTCTTGGCGTGCCGTTCAACATCGCGAGCTATGCGCTGCTCACGCACATGGTGGCGCAGCAATGCGATCTCGACGTGGGCGACTTCATCTGGACCGGCGGCGACTGCCACATCTACAGCAACCACGCCGAGCAGGTGGCGCTGCAGCTGAGCCGCACGCCCTACGCGTACCCTACGCTCCACATCAAGCGCAAGCCGGCTTCGATCTTCGACTACCAGTACGAAGACTTCGAAATGCTCGACTACAAGCACCACGAGGCGATCAAGGCGCCCGTGGCTGTGTGACCGCACTGCTCCGCCCGATATGCCTACACCGCGTTTGCACCTCATCTTCGCCCGCGCCGCCAACGGCGTGATCGGTACCAAGGGCACCATGCCGTGGCACCTGCCCGAAGACATGGTGCACTTCAAGCAGCAGACGGCCGGCGCGCCGGTCGTCATGGGCCGCAAGACCTGGGATTCGCTGCCGCCGCGCTTCAAGCCCCTGCCAGGTCGGCACAACATCGTCATCACACGGCAGGACGACTGGAAAGCCGAAGGCGCGCACCGCGTGGGCAGCCTGCAGGAAGCGCTCGCGCTGTGCGAAGAATCGCAGGTGCCCGACGTGTGGGTGATCGGCGGCGCGCAGATCTATGCCGAAGCCGAACCGCTCGCGCAGTACGCCGTGGTGACCGAGCTCGCGCACGACTACGAAGGCGATGCGCACGCGCCCGAACTCTCCCCTGCGCAGTGGCGCGAGACAAAGCGCGAGCCGCACGTCTCGGCCAAGGAAGGCCTCCACTTCAGCTTCGTGACCTACGAACGCGTGGGATCGCCCAAGGCATGAGCGGCGGCATCCGACAACGCCCTGCTGTCCCGCCGATGCGGCGCCGTTCCCTCCTGGCCGGCGCCGCACTGCTTTGCGGCCTTGCGCCGATGCGTGCGCTGCACGCGGCCGAGCGGCTCGAGCCCGATGAAGAGGCGCTCTTCATGCCGGGCACGGCGCGCCCCACCAGCGACGGCCGGTTCGAGGTCGACATTCACGCCTGGGTGTACGAGCCCGAGCGGCGCTGGGGCCTGAACGCCGCGTTCGCGCGCTACCTGGGCCTGAGCCTGAACAAGCTCTCGCCCGCGGCGCGGCTGCGCTTCAACCAGCGCACGGCGCTGTTCCATGCCGAGTCGGAAGAAGGCAAGGTGTTCGACATCGATTTCGACGGCAGCCCCGCACGCGTGAGCTCGCCGCCTTCGGGCGCCAACGGCCGCATGGACATGCGGATCGTGATCGACGCACCCAAGGCATCGCCTTCGGACGAATGGCTGAAGTTCCATGCCGTGACCGGCCCGGGCGAACTGCTGCACCGCTTCAGGGGCCAGGCGCTGATCGTTCCCGCCGAGGGCCTGTCGATCATTTCGGACATCGACGACACCATCAAGCGCACGCAGGTGCGCGACCGGCGCGAGATGCTGCTGAACACGTTTGCGCGGCGCTTCGAGGCGGCGCCCGGCATGGCGGCCTACTACCGCGCGCTGTCGCAAACGCCGGGCACGCGGTTCCACTATCTCTCGGCCAGCCCGATGCAGCTTTACCCCGCGCTGGCCGACTTCGTTCGCGATGCCGGCTTTCCCACCGGCAGCATGCACCTGCGCGAGAGCACGAGCTGGCGCACGCTGATTCCGGGCGACCAGGATTCGCGCGCGCACAAGCTCGGCATCATCGAGCGGCTGCTGGCCGATTTTCCGCACCGCCGGTTCATGCTGGTGGGCGATTCGGGCGAGAGCGATCCTGAAATCTATGGGCAGGTGGCGCGCACCCATCCCAGCCGCATCGACAGCATCGCGATACGCGATGTAACCGGTGAAAGCAGTGCTGCCGAGCGCTATGCCACGGCGTTCGAGGGCATCGACCCCGCGCGCTGGCAGATTCTTCCCGCCGACCGGGGCCCGGCGTCGATGCAGGCCGCGCGGTAAGCGGTTTCAGTCGCCACCGGAATCAGCACCTTCGTTTCACCTTCGGGCAAAAACGAACACTTCAGTACACATCAAAAAGTCGTGTGCGGCGCAGGGATTAGGCACAAACGTGATTTTTTCCGCAAAATGTTTGTACCGCCATCTAGACAAGGAGACGGCTCATGTCCATGGAGTTTCTTCGAGTCATCGCCGAACAGAAATTGCCATACGTCGTCCACACGCCAGCAGATATCGACAGGGTGCGCGTGCTGCGTGCGGCCGAGCTGGTGACTGCTTTCATCCCGCCGTCCGGCCATGCGCCGGACGACCGCGCCATACGCCATCTCGCCCAGGTGGAATCGATCACTGCCAAGGGCATGCTGGCGCTGAACAAGGCCACCTCCGCCTTCATCGAGCTCTGAGCTTCGCGGGCTCGAACCCGAGCCGCTTCATCGCGGCACCCGGGCTGATCGCGGCCTTCGCATAGCCGGCCCACGGGTCGTTGCCGCGGTCGAGCCGGGCATGGATGTTTCGGAGCGTCCACTGCGCGCCGCTTGCAAGCGTTGGCACCTCGGCCCATTCCACCGGCACCGACACCCCCATGCCCGGACGGGCACGCACCGACCATGCGCACACCGTGGTGGCACCGAAGCCGTTGCGCAGGTAGTCGATGAAGATGCGGCCGACGCGATTGCTCGGCCCGCTCTTGGCAACGAACATCTGCGGCACCGTGCGGGCCATGTGCCGCACGATGGCCTGCGAAAAATCCTTGACCGTGTCCCAGTCGTACTGCCGCTTGAGCGGCACGACCACATGCAGCCCCTTGCCGCCGCTGGTCTTGCAGAAAGACGGCAGGCCCAGTTCGTCGAGCACCACGCGCATCAGCTCCGTCGCCTGCAGCACCATGGGCCAGCCGACGCCCTCGCCCGGGTCGAGGTCGAAGGTCATGCGGTCGGGCTTGCCGATGAGCGTCTTCACGGCGTTCCAGGTGTGGAGCTCGATGACGTTCATCTGCGCCGCGCTCAACAGCCCCAAGGGGTTGGCCACTTCGATGAGCTCGGGGTGCGCGGGCCACAGCGCCGGATCGAGCTGGCGCACACCGGCCATCTGGCCCTCGTCGAGGTGCTTCTGAAAGAACAGCTGGCCCTTGATGCCCTGCGGCGCACGCACGAAAGACACTGGCCGGCTCTTCAGGTGCTCCATCATCAGCGGCGCGACAAGGCCGTAGAAGCGCACCACCTCGACCTTGGTGATGCCGGTGGTCGGGTCGACCACGCGATCGGCATTCGAGACCTTGAAGTTGGCCGGCATCGTCGCCGAGGGCTCGGGCCCGGCATCCGCGGCACGGGCTTGGCCTCTTTCCCCGCCTTGGCCTTCGGCTGGTGAAGCGGCTTCTCGCGGATGATGGCCTTGGCGGGCTTGTCGGTGCGCACGCTGTGGAACACCGGGTGCCGCACGTGGCCGTCTTTCGTCCATTCCGAAAAAGTGACTTCGGCCAGCAGCACCGGCTTGACCCAATGCGCGCGGCGGTCGTTCTCGGTCGGGTCCTTGAACGGGCGCTTGTCGGTGCCGAGCGGCTTCAGCCTTTCGAGCATTTCGTTGAGGGTGCGGCCGTTGAAGCCCGCGCCCACCGCGCCTGAATAAACGAGGTCGCCCGTCTCGTCGTGCACGCCGATCAGCAATGCGCCGATGCCCACTCGCGAGCCCTTCGGATCGGTATAGCCGCCGATCACGAACTCCTGTCGCCGCGAGCACTTGAGCTTGATCCAGTCGGGTGAGCGGCGCGACGCATAGGTGCTGTTCTTGCGCTTGCCGATCACGCCCTCCAGCCCGATCTTGCAGGCCGAAGCCACGATGTCTTCGGGCGGCGCATCGAAGATTTCGCTGAAGCGGATTTCAGGCGGCGCCTTGGCAAGCAGCGACTGCAGCAAGGCCCGGCGCTCGATGAGCGGCACGCCCGTGAGGTCGAAGCCGTCGTAGTACGGCAGGTCGAAAAGAAAGTAGACGATGTTGCTGGTCTTCTCCTTGTCGAAGGCGTTCTGCAAGGCTTGAAAGTCGGTGCTTCCCGATTCGTTGAGCACCACGATCTCGCCGTCGAGCCACCCGGGCTTGAGCTTCATGCCCTTGATGGCGCGCACCAGCTGCGGCATGCGGCTGCTCCAGTGGTGCCCGTTGCGCGTGATGAGCTGCACGTCTTTATTCGCGTCGATTCGTGCGAGCAGGCGATACCCGTCGAACTTGATTTCGTAGAACCAGTTGTCGGGGTCGGGCGGCGGGCCGTCGACCAGCGTGGCAAGCAGCGGCGAAAGCTTGGCGGGCATGGCGGCCTTCACCGCATCGGCCGGCATGCCGCCGCCCGATGCCTTGCCGCGTTTTGCACGTGCGGGTGCCGCATTGGCCGCGGGCGCCGCGGCGCCGGGCGTAGGCATCGGCATCTCCGCCACGCTGTCGGGAAACTGGTCGACCACGCTGAACTCGGCGGCCGGGCGGGCGTAGTCGTCGTGCTCCTTGATCAGCAGCCACGCATCCTGCTTGTCGTCCTTGCTGCTGTGCATGCGCACCAGCGCCCACTTGCCGCGCAGCTTGTAGCCATGCAGTTCGAACTTGAGGTTCCCCGCCTTGTAGCCCTTGCGCGCATCGCCGATGGGCGTCCAGGTGCCCTTGTCCCAGATGATCACCTTGCCCGCGCCGTACTGCTTGGGCGGTATCACGCCTTCGAACTGGTTGTACGAAATCGGATGGTCCTCGACGTGCACCGCCATGCGCTTGTCATGCGTGTCGTAGCTCGGTCCCTTGGGCACTGCCCAGCTCTTCATCGCACCATCGAGCTCGATGCGAAAGTCGTAGTGCAGGCGGCTCGCCCAGTGCTTCTGCACCACGAACTGCAGCGTGCCGGGTGCCGATGCGCCGCCTTCCTCCGGCTCCGGCGTAACGCCGAAGTTGCGCTTTTCCTTGTAGCGCTTCAGCGGGTTTGCGCGCGCCATGGTGTCTCGCTCCCCCACGTCCTGGGGATGGCTCGCCGCGTAGCGTTCGAGCAAAAGGTAAAGCACGACGCCGCCGGCCAGCGGCAGCAGGTAGTAGAGCGCGCGGTACGCCAGCACGGCGCCCATCAACGCGCCCTGCCGCACGGTGCCCGAGAGCAGCGCCAGGTACACGGCTTCCAGCACGCCCAGCCCGGCCGGAATCGGCGTGATCACCCCGACGATAGAAGCGGCGAGCAGCACGCTCAGCGTGGTCGCATACGGCACCTGCCGGCCCAGCAGCAGGTACATGGCGCAGCCCATCAACGCCCAGTTGGCGGTCGAAAGCGTGAGCTGCACCAGCGCGAGTTGCGCCGAAGGAAGCTTCAGCCGCCGCCCCCTCACCTGCCATTGGCGCCCGCGCGAGAACGCACATGCCACCACGTAGGCGGCGGCCAGCAGGATCATCACCACGCCAAGCACGCGCAGTGCGTCCGTGCCGATGTTGGCCTGGCGCGGCGGCGTGATGGCACCCGCCGCAAACAGGCCGCCCGCCAGCAGCCCGTAGCCCAGCCAGTTGGTTGCCAGGCTGATGCCGACGATCTGCGCCACGGTGGTTTCGTCCACCCCGGCGCGCGCATAGAGCCGTGCACGCAGCGCGATGCCGCCCACCAGCGACCCCAGGTTCAGATTGAAGGCATAGCTCGTGACCGCGATGGCCCAGGTGCGCCAGCGGGGCACGCGGTGGCGCGTGTGCCGCCTGCCGATGAGGTCGAAGCATCCGTACAGCGCGTGGCTCGCGGTTGCGATGCCCAGCACGCCAAGCAGCAGCATGGCCGGATAGCGCTGCAATGCATGCCATGCACCCGCCCAGTCGACCTTGTGCGCGTGCGAAAGCAGCAGCCCCAGCACTGCCAGCCCGAGCAGCGGCAGCAGCCAGCGCCGGCAGCGCCGCCACAGCGACGGCTTCATGGGCGAAGGGCCGGCCGCCGAGAGCGTGGTGGCGTCGTGGTTCATGGTGTTGCTACAGAGCGGAGACAAGCGCCGCAAGATCGAGCGGCTTGAGCAGGTGGTGGTTGAACCCCGCCATGGCAATGCGGTCCTTGTCGCCCTGCTGGCCCCAGCCGGTCAATGCGACGAGGATCAGCCCCTGAGCGCGGGATTGGCACGCAGCTTGATGGCGAGTTCGCAGCCGTCCATGCCCGGCATGCCGATGTCCAGGATTGCAAGGCCCGGCAGCACGCCTTCGGCCACCGCACGCAATGCGGCGTCGCCGCTGTAGGCCACATGGGTCGAGGCTCCGAGCGACTTCAGCAGGTCGCTCAGTGCGTCGGCCGCATCGCGGTTGTCGTCCACGATCAGCACCGTGCCGGGCAAGGAAGCCGGCCAGCCTTGAATGGCCGTCCCCTGCGGCCTCGGCAGGTCCGCCCCGATGCGCGTGAGCGGCAGGCGCACGCAGAACATCGCGCCCCGCCCGAGGCCCGCGCTGGTGGCCTCGACGCTGCCGCCATGCAGTTCGACCAGGCTCTTCACCAGCGTGAGCCCGATGCCCAGCCCGCCTTGCGCCGCCTTGGAAGTGCCGCTGACCTGAACGAACATCTCGAAGATCGACTCCAGCATTTCGGATGCGATGCCGGTGCCGTTGTCCCACACCTCGACCACGGCCTGGCGGCCCTCCTTGCGCAGCGCAATCCTGATCTTGCCGCCCGGGGCCGTGTACTTGGCGGCGTTGTTGAGCAGGTTCGAAAAGACCTGCGTCAGGCGAACGCCGTCGCCCCGCACCACCAGCGGTTCGGCGAACAGCTCCGTGGTCAGCTCGTGCCTCGAGCCTTCGAGCAAGGGGCGGCTCAGTTCGATGGCGTCCTTGATGACCGATTCGAGCGCCACTGCTTCCATGCGCAGTTCGATCTTGCCGCGCGTGATGCGCGAGACCTCCATCAGGTCGTTCACCAGCCGCACCATGTGGTCGATCTGCCGGCCCATCAGCTCGTAGTAGCGCAGGGCTTCCTCGGCCTCATGCGGTTTTCGCATCAGCAGGGTGAGCGCCGTGCTCATGGGTGCGAGCGGATTGCGCAGCTCGTGTGCCAGCGTGGCAAGGAACTCGGTCTTGCGCTGGTCGGCTTCGCGCAGCCCGTCGAGCAGGTCGCGCAACTGGTACTGGCGGTTGCGCGCGCGCAGCGCCGTGCGCACCGTGCTGATGAGCGACGCCACCCGCATCGGGCGTTCGATGACGGTGACGTTCGCGAGCTTGTCCATGGCCTCGGCAATGACGCGCGAATCCGCGCCCTGGCGGGCAAGAATGAGCACCGGCACGTCGGACCACGGCGCCTGCGAACCCAGCACCTCGTTCAACGCGGCCGCGGCCGGATCGGCCAGCACCTCTTCCGCCAGCATGACCGCGCCCGCGCCCACCTGCAGTTCCCGCACCAGCTCGCACAGGTTCGCGCAGGAGTGCGTGTCGATCTGGGCGCGAGCCAATACGGCATTGGCCATGACGGCGTCCCTGGAGGTCGCGGTTCGCAACAGGATGCGCTGCTCGACGGGTGCCGGTGCTGCGCTCACGATTGGGGCTGCACGCCGTCGATGGGAACCGGAATGCCCGACAGGATGCCCCTGAAGTTACGCAGCGGCTCGCCGATCTTCAGGCCCGTGGCGGTCATCGAGAAATCGCGGATGCTCCGCTCATGCGCCCCGCCGCGCTTCTTCAGCACCGAGATCGCCTGGCGCACTTCGCCCTCGAGCTCGAAGTAGCGAAGCAGCACCACGGCATCGGCCAGGTAGCTCGCATCCACGGGTGTCTGCATCTGCATGCCGATAAGGCCGTGCTGCGCGCCGACCAGCAGCGTGGCCACGCCCGCCTGCCCCAGGTAGGAGAGCAGTTCGTGCAGCTGCGCAATCAGAAACCGCTCGTCCGGCATGGCGTTGAGATAGCCGTTCAGGCTGTCGATCACTACCACCGCCGCACCCGACTCCACCACTGCCAGCCGGATCAGGTGCACGAACTCGCCGGGCGACAACTCGGCGGGGTCGACCTGCCTTACCTTGATGCGGCCGGCATCGATGTGCGGCCCCAGGTCCATTCCCATGCTTTCGCAGCGCGTGCGCAAGGTGTTGATGCTCTCGTCGAAAACGAAGAGCGCCGCGCATTCGCCGCGCTGTGCCGCGGCAAGCGCGAACTGCACCGCCACGGTCGACTTGCCGGTGCCCGGTGCGCCGACGAACAGCGTGCTCGTTCCCCGCTCTATGCCGCCGCCCAGCAGGGCGTCGAGCGACTCGATGCCGCTCGGAATCCGCACCTGCGTGAGCGCGGTCGAATGTTCTGCAGCCACCAGGCGCGGAAACACGCGCAGGCCGCCGCGCTCGATGCGGTAGTCGTGATAGCCGCCGCGAAACTGCTGGCCGCGGTACTTGCTGACGACCAGCCGGCGCCGCGCGGCGCCGTAGTCGGAGCTGATCTGCTCGAGCCGCAGCACCGCATGGGCGATGCTCTGCACCTGCAGGTCGTGCTTCATGGCGGTCATGTCGTCGAGCAGCAGCACGGTGCACTGCCGGCCCGCAAAGAACTGCTTGAGCGCCAGGATCTGCCGCCTGTAGCGCAGCGAACTGCCGGCCAGCAGGCGCAACTCGGAGAGCGAATCGAACACGACCCGCGAGGGCTTGATCACATCGACATCCGACAGGATCCTCAACGTGGTTTCGCTGAGCTCGACCTCCGAGGGATGGAACATCGTGTATTGCTCGTCGGGCTCGAGCGCGGCTTCCGAAGGGAGCATTTCGCGCACCTCGATGCCGCTCAAGTCCCATCCGTGGGAATTTGCGACACCCCTGAGCTCATGCCCCGTTTCGGACAAGGTGACATACAGCACCGATTCGCCGCGCTTGGCCCCTTCGATCAGGAACTGGAGCGCAATGGTGGTCTTGCCGGCGCCAGGCGTGCCTTCGACCAGGTAGAGGCGATTGGCCGTGAGGCCGCCTCCCAGAACATCGTCGAGGCCGGGCACGCCGATCTTTATCAAGCGTTCCTGCGTGGCCCCCGTCGCGGCGTCGATCTTCATTTTTTCCTCCATCGTATGGACAGACAGTCCTTCTTTACGCTGTTGTCTGTTTGCGATCTGCCTGCGGGAAAATGACTCCGCAGGCCGGGCAAGTCGATGCCCGCAGGAATGATTTTTAGCTAAGGGGCAGAGCCTTACCTGTAGGGCGGCGCCTTTTTCGCGAGAAGACAAAGCTCCCGCCACTCAAGACTTTTCGGGCGTCTTGTGCTCGGCCGAACCCGGGTCTTCGAGCTTCTTGTTCTCGACCTTCTTCATCATTTCCTCGCCCTCGGTGTCGCTGCCGTCGGTGGGCACGGACTCTTCCTGCGTGATCTCGGGTTCGTCTGGCGAGCGCTTCGGGCGCGAGGCCGGCGGCGGTGTAGGCGTATTCATGCGGCTATCTCCTGAGTGAGGCCCGACAGTGGCGCAAGCGCAGGGCCGGAGCGCTCAGGCAAAGACGTGAGCGCAGGTCAGCCAAGGCCGACGATGCGGCCCGGCGCCTCAGGCAGGCGCGACGGTTTCCACCGGCGCTTCGCTCGCCTCGATGAAAAGCCGCCGGATCATGGGAAAGCGCGCGCGCACCTGTCCTTCGATGGCCGTGATGGCGTCGGCCGCCTCTCCGGTGGCCGTGCCCTCCTTGAAGTTCACATCGATGATGGCCAGCACCTCGTCGGGGCCGATGTACATCGACAGCACATGGCCGACGTCGCTGACGCTGGGCTGCTCCATGGCCAGGCTGCGAATGGCGCGCGCCGTCTCGGGGCGGATGCCCTCGCCGATGAGCAGCCCGCGCGCCTGGCCGATCAGCAGCACCGCCACGCCCGCCAGCAACAGGCCGATCACCACCGAGGCCGCGCCGTCGAGTTCGGGCATGCCGAAGCGGTGGCTCAAGTAGATGCCGAGCGCGGCCACGGCCAGGCCGATGAGCGCCGCGGAATCTTCGGCCAGCACGGTATAGGTGGTCGGGTCCTTGCTTTGCCCGAGCGCGCGCCAGAAAGGCACACCCCGCGCCTGGACCCGGAATTGCCGCAACGCAATGAGAAAGCTGGTGCCTTCGAACACGAAGGCCAGGGCCAGCACGACGTAGTTCCAGGTGGGGTCGCGCATCGGCTCCGGCTTGCGGATGTGCTGGATGCCCTCGTAGAACGACACACCCCCGCCCAGCCCGAAGATGAGCACCGCGACGATCAGGCTCCAGAAGTACAGCTCCTTGCCGTGGCCGAACGGATGCTCGGGTGTTGCGGGCCGCTGGCTCAGCCTGATGCCCACCAGCAGCAATACGCCGTTGAAGGTATCGACCGCGGAATGGATGCCTTCGGACAGCATCGCCGAGCTGCCGGTGATGCCGGCCACCACGAACTTGGTCGCGGCAATGGCCACGTTGGCGCCGATCGCGCCGTAGATGGCAACCTTGGATTCAGCCATCCATCAGGGGGTGCGGCCCAAACCCGGCCCGCGGCCCCGCTGCTCTTCAGGGAAGGCCAAGGTAGACCCGCAGGTCGTCCTTGTAGGTGCCCGCGGATGCCACCGCCAACCGGAGCCGCGTTTCGCTGACGCCGAACCACTTGGTCCAGTAGTCGACCTCTTTCAGGTCGGTGATGTCGATGTGCTCGTCGTTCTGCGGAACGCGAATCTCCATATCGTCCGGCATCGGGCTCTCCAGGTTGTTGGAGACGGCAGTTTCACCGCGGGAAAAACACGCTTTGCCGGTCGCCTTCCATGATTCTTGCAGGACAAGTTCTACACGCGCGCGCCGGGCGAGTCAGTGGCACGGTTCTTTCCATGGAGCCGCTCCAGCCGGTATCCCAGGCCCTGCACGGCCCGCAGGTCCCAGCCGTTGCTCTTCAGGTCCAGGGTGCGCCGCAGGCGGGAAATGCTGACGTCCAGAGAACGCGACTGCGTGTCTTCGCCCTTGTCCCACACGGACGAATACAACCAGTCGCGCGTGAGCGTGTGGCCCGCATGGCAGAAAAGCTCGAGCGCAAGGTCGAATTCGACCGCACGCAGTTGAGACCTCTCGCCCGATACCTCCACCACGTCGCTCGTGAGAGAAAAACGATAGCAGTCCCATGTCGGGTCGGCGTCGGGCACGCTCACGCCGAAGCGCCGCATGAACATGCGAGCCACGCAGCAGAACTCGACGAACGAGGTCGGGCTCACGATCACTTCATTGGTCGCGTTCCAGTGCAGGTCCGAAAGCGACTGCAATTGCTTGCGCGAAGCAAGGCACAGCACCGGCGTGCGGTGCCCGACCAGCGCCTTGACCTCCTGCAGCTGCAGCAGGGACGACTCGGCGTCGTTTGCCAGCGCCAGAAAGACCATGTCGAACTTGAGCGTGGGCGCAGCCCCTGCGCCGGCCATCTCGGCGGTGCTCGCAAAGGCTGTGGGCTGGTGCCCGAATCTCCTGACGGCGCGCCGTGCGTATTCGCGCGTGCGCAGCTCGGGGTCGACCACTGCGATACGCGCGCCTTCGGGCCGCACGAACATCATCGGTTGCAGGGCCCTGCGGTGCCATGCCGCCGTCGGGCGGGCACCCGGCTCGCTGCTGTCGTTGACTGCTTCGGCCGCCAACACGGAGCCCTTGGCGAATTCGCTTCGGGCATCCACCGGGTTCATGGTCACGACGTTTGAAATTGGACTGCTCATGTTCAGTTCACCTTGACTGTGAAGAGGACGGTTCCGGAGGCGCCGGGGTCCAGCGGGCCCGTGAACTTCCAGCTCAGCGCGCCCGTTCCCCCCTCCGTTTGCGCGGCGCCGCAATCGACGGCAGCTGCCGGGGGCGGATTGGCGGGCGTGTGTTTCTGGCAGCTTGCGAGCGTGGCGGGCGTGGTGTCCGCCTGCGCGCCGGCAAACGCGGTGTACTGCGGCGTGGTGTCGTTGACCGTCAAGCCGCTGATCGGCGTCGTGCCGTTATTGGTGTAGGTGATGCGGTACTCCAGCGTCTCTCCCGGCTTGGCCTGGTTGTTGATGCCGAAGCTGCCGCCCTGCGTCACGTTCCGCACTTCCTTCCGGAGCTCCAGCGCGCTGGTCGACACGGTGGTGATGTCGGTCACCGTGTAGGTGGCGTTCAGGCCCGGGCTGGCGTTGGTGAAGACGAAGCTGGCCTGCACGGTGCTGGTGTTGCTATAGCCGCTCATCGCGTTGGCGGGAATGAACTCCTGCATCACGATGCACACGTTTTGCCCGGCGACGACTGTCACCGGCGCGGCCGGCGGGTAGAGCAGCGCCGCGCCGGCCTGCAGCGTACCGGTGCAGCCGGTGTCGGCAAAGATCTTGCCGCTCCAGCCGCTGAGCGCCGGCGTGTCCACGGAGTTCGAAATGTCGAAGCTCACTTCGCCGCCGGTGCGCGCGGTGAAGGTGTGCGGAAAGCTCACCGTGCTGCCCGGAAGGCCGTTCTTGGCGCCGTCCGTGGCCAGCGTGTTGCGGTCGACGTCGCCGAAGTTCAGGTCCGCGTGGCCGCTGCTGTTCCAGGTGAAGGCGATGCGGTCCGGCGTGCCGTCGCGGGTGTAGGTGTAGGCAGTGCCCGTGTTGGTCACGGCCTGGCCCGAGGGCAACTGCACGACGCCCAGCGAGGCGCCGGTGGAGATGCGCGACACCGTGTTGGTTTCTTCCACGCACAGCGCGTCGCCCGTGCCGATGGTGAAAGGCACGGCCAGCGCGTACTTGCCGGTGCCGTCGGTAACGGCGGTCGAGAAGGTGATTGCCGCGCAGTCGGTCAGCCGCATGCCGATGCCGCTGAGCCCAACCTCGCCGCCATTGATGAGTCCGTCGTTCGCAATGCCGCCCGCCGTGCCGTTGTCGAGGAACACGCGGCCGGTCACGTTCTTGGGATAGCCGTTCACGAACGTACAGGTGATGGCCGCCCCAGCAACCATGTGGGCCGCGGGAATGGCCAGCTGATTGCCCGTCAGCGTGCCGAACGTGGCGGCCGGGGTGGCACTGTTCAGGTCCACACAGCTGGCGCTCACCGGGTTGGCCGGCCAGCCCTGAGGCGAGGTTTCGCTGATCGTGACGCCGACTCCGGCCGTGCCGGTGATATTGGCTGCGCCCTCCACGCTGTCGTCACCCACCACGGTGATGCTGTCGCTTGCCACCGAAAGGCCGCTGAGCGCAAAGCGGAACAGGTTGCTGCCGCTGCCGCCGATGGTGGTCTTGACGATCTGCACCCGTGGATACGGCGGCGTGTAGTTGTTGGTGAAGGTACACGCAATGTTGCTGCCTGGCGCCGTGGCGGCCGCATCCAGCGTCACCCTGCGGTTCGGTAGGTCGGGCGTGGCGGTGCCGCCCGCGCCCAGGCCGGTACAGCTGACGCCGGTCAGCGCGTAGTCGGTGGGCAGCGGGTCTTCGGTGATGGTCGTCACCGTGCTCGGCACCGCCACGGTCTGGATGGCGCCGGCCACCGGCGTGCCGAGTGCGGTGGTCGTGAGGCTCTGCGCCGCGAGGCCGTTGCTTCCGCTGAAGCCGAAGGTTCCGGTCGCGCCAAGGGACACCTTGCGGATGGTCACCGTGGCCGAGGCGGAATTCGTGAACACGCATTGCAGCGACTTGCCCAACTGCACGCTGGTCGCGGGAATGGTGTAGGTGCGCCCGCTCGCGCCGGTGCCGAGGCTGCCGACCGGTGCTCCCGCGTCGGTGCAGCTTGCACCGGTCAGATGCCAGCCGGGCACCGCGGGTTCGGTGATGCTGATGACCCTGTTGCTCGCACTGGCGCTGAAGGTCTGCACGCCCGCCGCGGCCGTGTTGCCGTCCACCTGCGCCGGCGTACCGGCGGCAACGGTGCTGACCGTGCCGCTGGCCTGCGTGGTGTTGGTCAGGTTGAAGGTGAAGGGACCGCCGGCGCCGTTGAGGGTGTTCTTCTGCAGGTTGACCGTCGCGGGCGCGCACAGCGCGCTGGTGGTGGCCTGGGCCAGGAAGCCCTGCGCGGGGGCGCCGCTCTTGACGTGGACGACCACCGTGTTCGAACCCGACTGCCAGTTGTTGGCCAGCGTGGTGCTGGCTCCCGTGCCTGCCTGGAAACCTCCGTAGGTGTAGGGCGTGGCGCCGCCCTGCGGCACGCCCGGCAGGCTCTGCAGCACCCCGTTGATGTAGACGCCCGCGACCGAGTTGTCGGAATAGAAGTCCAGCTTCAGCGCGAAGCTCGCCGGATTGACCGACGGCGCCATGTTGAAGGTGAACCGGTGGTAGACGTCGACACTGCCTGTATGCGTCGTCGGGTACTGCGAGATCCAGTTCGCGTTGCCGAAAGGAGACGCGATCCAGCTGGCCGGCGCCTTGTTCCCGATATACGAACGCGCCCAGGTGGCAACGCTGCCGGGCCCGCCGGTGGCGGTCCCAACGCCCGACTCCCACACCGGATCGCGCCCGGTGGTCAGCGGCGGGCCGACGGGGCCGTCGAAGCCGGTGTTGAACACCGCGGCGTTGGTCGAGCACATCACTGTCGGCGCAACGGGCGGCGGCGGCGGGTTCGCGTCGAATGCGTTGGTAAAGGTACAGACGATGTTGCTGCCGGGCGCGGTGGCCGCCGCGTCGAGCGTGAGCACGCGCCCGTTGCGCGAGGCCGATCCGCCGGCGCCAAGGCCCGTGCACGAGGCATCGATCAGCGCATAGCCGGCCAGCGGTGCGCCTTCGGTGATGGTGGTGGCGATATTCGCCGCTGTGAGCGTCTGCACCGCCGTCGCGACCGGTGTGCCGGCCACGGTGGTTGTGATGTTGCGTGCCACCAGGCCGTTGCTTCCGGTGAAGCTGAAGGTGCCAACTCCGCCGAGCGAGGTCTTGCGGATGGTCACGGTCGGCCGGCTGCCGAACCGGTAGGGCTGCGGGCTCGGCAGGTAGCTGTCTTCGCCGACGCTGAAGTTGCCGCTCAGGACGGCGCCGCCCACCGTGACCTGCGTGGTGCTGTAGACCGCGGCCACGGTGCTGGTTGCCCTCACCTGGCAAAGGCCCGCCGCCGTGGTGGTGCAGCTTCCGGCCGCGCCGACAGCGCCGCCGTTGAAGGCGACGTTCGGCGTGGCGCCGAAGGTCACCACCGTGCCGGCCTGGACCGGATTGCCGGACTCGTCGCGGATGAACGCTTCGAGCACGTCCTGCGCGGTGCCGTTGGCCAGCTGGTTGTCGGTGACGACGCGCACACCCGACTGGCTGCCGGCCGCGGGGCCGACCACGATGGCGGTCTGCGCGTTGTCGCAGCTCACCGTTCCGCTCGAGACGCAACCGGGGCCGGCTGCCGTAACCGGCAAGCCCGCGCCGTTCACGTTGGTGCTGGCGTAGTTGGTCAGCACGGTACCTGTCGCAACGATGGGCGCGGTCGCGTTGAGGGTGAAGCCGCGCACACCGGTGGTTGCCGGAATGCCGCCCGCGGGCAGCGTCATGGTGCAGTTGAGCAGCGCACCGGGAGCGCTCGGCAGCGTGCCGCAGCTCACCGAGGTGACGCCGGTGCCGGGTACCACCGAATTGGCCACCACGCCGGGCGGCAATTGTTCGCTCACCACCAGCGTGGTGCCGGTGGCCACCGGGCCGGTGTTGGCAAAGCTCAGGCCGTAGACGATGCTGCCGCCGGCTCCCGCGGTCGCGGAAGCGGTCTTGTCCACCGCGATGCGCGCAGTGGCCGTGTTGGTGAAGGTACAGGTAATGGCCGCCGCGGGCCGCATCACGCTCGCGGGCAGGGTTGCGGTGTTGCCGTTGAGTATGGCCAGCTGCGTGGTCGGGTTGCCGCTCGTGGCGGCTGCGGAGTCCAGGCAGGACACCGACACCGGGTTGGCCGGCCAGCCCGCGGGCACGCTCGACTCCTGCACGGTCGCCTCGACGCCCGGCTTGCCCACGTGCACCGTGGCGGAGGGCTGCGGCGTGGCCAGCGCGGTCACCGCGATGCTGTCCGTCGGGTTGGTAACCCCGGTCAGCGTGAAGCCGAAGGTGTGGGTGCCGGTGACATTGGTCTTGGTCTTTCGCAGGGTGATGCGGGGTTCGCCCAGCACCGGCGTGGTCACGCTGCTCGTGCAGTTGCCCGTGGCATTGCACAACGGGTCGCCACCGCCGGTGGCCGTCGCGGTGTTGGCCACGCTCGGCGAGGCGCCCGGCAAGGGCGTGACCGGAATGACGAAGGCCGCAGTGCCGGTGGTGCCGGCGAGCCCCGCAGGCACGGTGCAGCTCACGACCTGCCCGCTTGCACTGCAGCCGGCGGGCATGGTGCCGAGCGTCAGCGTGGCGGGCACGGTGTCGCTGATCGTCGCCGGAGCGGAGGTTGGCACCGGGCCGATGTTGTTCAGCGTGAGCGTGTAGCTCGACGGCACACCTACCGCGAAGCTCGAGGCGCCGGCGGTCTTCACCAGCTTGAGCTGCGGCTGGACCGTGTTGGTGAACGTGCAGTTGATGTCGCTGCCCGGTGCGGTGGCCGCGGCGTTCAGCGCGATGGTGCGCGTGGCCAGGTTCGGCGTGGCGGTGCCTCCCGGGCCCATGCCGGTGCAGCTGATGCCGGTCAAGGCATAGGGCGGCGGCGGCACGCTTTCGGTGATGCTGGTGGCGGTGTTCGCGGCCGTGAGCACCTGTTCCGCTGCGGCAATGGCAACGCCGTCGTCTTCCGTCGTCACGTTGGTGGCGGTGAAGCCGTTGGTGCCGGTGAAGGCAAAGCTGTCCGTGCCGCCGATGGACACCTTGCTGACCGTCATCGTCGGCAGCTTGGTGTTGGTGAAGGTACACGCAATGTTGCTGCCGGCTGCCGTGGCCGCCGCGTTCAGCGTGACGGCACGTGCCGCAAGATTGACGGTGGCCGTGCCGCCCGCTCCCATGCCCGTGCAGGCAATGCCCTTGAGCCGCCAGCCGACAGGCGGCACGCCTTCGGTGATGGTGGTCGCGGCGCCCACGGTGGTCAGGCCCGATGGATCGCCCTCCTCCGGCGTGTTGGCCGCGGAGGTGGTGATGCTCTGCGCGGCGAAGCCGTTGGAGCCGGTGAAGGAGAAGCTGCCCGTTCCGCCCTCGGTCACCTTGCTGACGGTCACGACCACGCGGGTGTTGGTGAAGGTACAGGCGATGTTGGCGCCGTAGTCGGTGGCGGCCGCATCCAGTGTCACGCGCCGCAGCGCGAGGTCGTAGGTTGCAGTGCCGCCCGGGGCCATGCCGGTACACGACATGGCGCGCAGCGCAAAGCCAGCGGGCGGTACGGCCTGCTGCAGGAACGTTGCGCTCCGCGTGACCGCCAGTTCCCTGGTAGGCCCCGATTCACCCTGGCCGGCCACCGTCGTGACGATGGGGCTGACAGGCGCCGCATCGTTGGTGCCGGTGAACGCGAAGGAACCCACGCCGCCGTTCGATACCACGGTGGTCGTGACGCGCGGCGGCATCAGCGGCGGCGTGAGATAGGCAAGGACGATGGTGTCGGTTTCATCCACCGCAATGCCGTCGTCGTTGTTCACGGTCGCATCGTTGGGCACCGTGCAGTAGTGCGGGTTGCCCGGCGATGCCGCCTGGACGCAAACCCGGGCGCCATTGACGACCGGGTAGCTGCCCGCCGCCACGGTCGGCTGGGGAAACACGGGAATGTCGAAGCTGACTTCGCCGCCGTCCGTCATGCCCGGTCCGCTCGAACCTGCGAGCGGCGTGGGGTTGAGCTGGCAGGTCACCGCCACCGGCGAGCCGGCCTTTGCGCAGTTGGCGGGCAAGGTGCCGGTGTTCCATCCGGCGGGAAGGACCAGCATCGCGGTCGAGTTGTCGGTGGCCGTGGTGCGGCCCGGGCCGAAGTTCTTGGCCGTGAGCCTGACGTTGCGTTCCTGCCCGTGGCTGGTCCAGGCGTCCGGCGGCACGGTGACTCGCACCTGCAGATCGGGCCGGCCGGTGATGATGTTCGTGCAGGTGTAGTCCTCCTGCGTGGCGAGCGTGTGCGAGGTGGTGCAGGTGCCGGTCCTGACGAAGTTGTAGGCGCTGACCCCGCTGGGCGCCACGGCACCGCCGCTGTAGCTGGTGCCTGCCGATGCATAGCTCTCGTAATTGTCCTGGTAGCGGGCGATGTTGTTGGCGACGGTCGGCGGATAGAACGGCAAACGCCCCGCGGTCGGGCGCCAGGTGGCCGTGTTCGTGCTGGGGCCGAGCGCCTGGCTCCATGCGTAGTTGACGAAGCTGATGCGCTGCGACACGCGCGCGTCCGGAAACTCGCTTCGCACGCCGGAGAAGCCGTCGATCAGCTCCCCGCCGCCAAGGTCTTCCAGGCCGTTGCAGGTGTTGGTGGCCGAATATGCGCAAACGGTGCGCGGGGCGCGAACGGGGCCAGGCACCGCCGAGCCGGGCCCGGTGCCGCCGTCGTTGGTCGTGATGCCCAGCGTGTAGCTCGCGCCCCCGGTGGCCGCCACGCGGAACCAGTCGCCCGCCACCACCGAGACCGGCCGGCAGGTGAAGGTGATCTGCGTCGGGTAGATGTTGCCCGACCCGCCATTGAACATGCGGTCGACGCCGCCGAGCACCGCGATCACCGTGCCGGCCGGGCAGGCCTGCGGCCCGCGCCGCGTCATGCCGTCGATGGGACGGCCTGCAACCCCACGCTGGGCCGCCGCGCCCCAGGTGATGGTCGCGGCGGCCGCTCCTTCGGTCACCGTGAACGGAGAGCAGCGCAGTTCGTACGCGCGCAAGCCACCGGTGAGATTGGCAAAAGTTCCGTTGACCGTGGCGCCGTGATAGCGCTCCCACATCGTCAGGCCAGTTGGAAAACCGGTGATGCAGGAGGTTCGCCATGATCCGCCGGCGTTGACGCCCACGACCGTGCCGTTGATCAGCGTGCCGGTCTGCGGCCTGAGCACCTGCTGCGCATGCCCGGAAAGCGGCACGGCCGCGAGCCACGCCGCGCACAGGAGCCACCACCGTGCCGTGCCCGCGATGGAGCCCAGCGTGTTCTTGAGTCTTTGCATGTTCATTTTTCTGAACTGGTTTTTTCTTCTGGAGATGCGGGCACCGATGCAGGCGCCGATGCCGGCGGAGCAACAGCGGCACCGGCCGACGGAAAGCCGAGCCCCGTTTCATCGAACTTGAAGCGCAGCCGGATGTACGCACCCTTGCTGGTGTATTCGTTGGCCGTGAGGTCGCGGTCGTGCAGGCCGACGAAGTTGTAGCCGGCGGAAATCCACAGGTCCTTCGCCATCTGGTAGCCCAGCTCCACGCCCGCGGTCTTCTGCAGCGAGCCGCCCTTGCCGTAGAGCAGGCCGGCCTGGATGCCGAAGTCCCAGTCCTTGTTGAGGTCGCGGGTGTAGCGCGCGTGCAGCAGGTGCGCCCAGTAGGTGCTGGCCAAAAAGCCGTCGTCGGAGCGCGAGATCTTTCCCGCGTAGCGCGCGCTCAGCACGCTGCCGCGCTGCGGGTTGTAGTTCAGGTGCGCCGAGAGAATGTCCGCACTGGTGCTGCCCGGCAGGGTGGCGTTGCCGAACCCGCTGCCGAAGGCGCTGCCGCCTGTCAGCGCGCCGGCGGCGTTGCCGTTGCCCACGATGCGTTCCGAGCGGCGCTCGTAGCGCATCAGCGCATTCCAGGTGTCGCTGTCCACCGGGCGGTAGGCCAAGCCGATCTGATGGCGCTGCAGGTGGCGCTCGTTGCCGCTGTTCGTGCCCTGCCCTTCGCTGTCGCTCACCACGCTGCGCGCCAGCAGGCTCCACGCGGGGCTGATCTTGTAGCCGAAGCCGGCGCTGAAGAGGCGCGTGTTCGCGTCGTCGCCCTTGCGGCCTTCGAGAATGCCGCTGAGCTTGTAGCTGTCCGTCAGGTATTCGACGCCGGCCGTGACGGCGGTGGATTCGCCCAGCCCGCCCGCATAGCCGGTGCCGCTGTTGGCGCTGTTGGTGTAGCCGCCCATCTGGCGGGTGTGCTCCAGGCCGCCGGTCAGGCTGAAGCGGTCGGTGAGCTTGAAGGTGTTGCGCACGCCCATGGCTGCCTGCGCGCTGCGGCCATCAACGCTGTCGGCGAGCCGGTACTCGTTGTAGATGCGCCCGCCGTCCATGTAGTTGCTCTCGATGCCGAGGATGCCGACGTTGTTGGACTGCGTGGCGTCCAGCTGCGCATCGCCATACAGGCTGGAGATGAGCTCGTAGCGCGCATAGGCACGCGTCTTGTCGGTGATCGCGTAGTTGCCGCCGATGGCCAGCGTGCGGCGGTCGGAATCCTTCAGGTCCTGCTCGCCCTCCACGAACACCTGGGCCAGCGGCACACCCGGCACCTGTGCCGAGAGGCGCGCGCGCACGGTGGTGAGGCTTTCGCTTTCGGCGCTGCTGTTGGCCGTGGCGGCGGCGCCCAGCGCCGTGACGTTGCCGGCACCGACGCGGCTGCCGAGGTTGCCGTTGTAGGTGGAGATCTCGCCGTAGTCGAAGCCGGACCCCGAGGCCAGGCCGCTGTTGCTCTGGCCGTGGCGCAGGCCGACTTCCGCCACAACGTTGTCGTCCAGCTTCTTGCGCAGGCTCGCGCTCGCACCCTTGCGGTCGCCTTGGAGCAGTGCGTCCTTGCTGTAGAGCACTTCGGCGCGCGCCGCGGTGTTGTCGTCGATCTTGTATTCGGCACGGCCCGAAATCTCGGTGCGGCCCGCCGAGAAACTCGCGCCCGGGTTGTCGAAGCCGGTGCTGGTCTTGCTGGCCAGCGCCACCACTGCGAGCTTCTCGTCCTGGTGGCGCACTTCGATGCGGCCGCCCTCGCCCTTGCCCTTTTCGTCGGACTCGGTGCGCACCAGTTCGGCCGCGGCCGTGGTGTTGTCGCCGATGCGGGCCACGGCCGTGAGCGCGCGCAGCTTGCGGTGGTTTTCCGGGTTCTGGTCGGTGCTGGCGACCACGCCCACCTGCAGGCGCTCGCCCACCTTGACTTGCACGTCGGTGCCGGCCACGGTGAACTTGGGCCCGCCGCTGTCGACCTCGTAGGTGACGCGGATCGATTGCGGGTTGAGATTGGCATCCACCGACGCAATGGCGCGCGTGAACAGCACGCGGCGCGTGAGCGGCTCGACCGTGTAGTCCACGAAGCGCGTGACCGCCGTGCGCTGCAGCACGATGTCGGGCTGGTTGCGGTCGCGCACCAGCACCTCGATCTGCTCGCTGTTGTCGACGAACTCGCCGCCGGTCGCGCTCAGGTAGTAGGGGCCGGAGGTGCCGACGGCGCGAAACTCCTCCACCTGCTGCGTCTGCGCGGTGCGGGACGTATAGCTGGTGGCGCGCACGTTGGCCGTCTCGTACACGTGCTTCAGGCCAGTGAGCGCGCGATTGCTCTGGCTGAGGTTGCGCACCTCGGTGCTGCTGCTGGTGGTGAAGTCGCCGTACAGCAGGAACGAACGGTTCTTGTCGATGCGCACGTAGAGCTTCTGCGTGCTCTGCGCATCGAAGCCCTTGACGGACGAGTCGCCGTACACGGGGTAGAACTCGTCCGGGCGGATGTCGCGGAACAGGCGGTCCTTGCGCGCCTTGTCGGAGTCGAAGGCTGCCGTGAGCAGGTATTCGCCCTTGACCGTGCCCTTGAAGAAGAAGGCGGCGCGGGCGCCCGCGCGCCGGTTCTCGCGCTCGTCGGTCAACCCCGTCAGCTCGGCCTCGAAGGCCGCGCCCGCCGGCATGGCGCCGAGCGGCACGCTGCCGCGCTTGGTGAAGTCGAGCACGCCTTCGACAATGCCGACGCCGATCATCGGGCGCATCTCGGGCAGCAGCGCGAGCCGCACTTCCTTGACGAAGCTGCCGGCGGTCACGCGAATCCGCGCATCGCCCGCCTCGCCCGGCGGCAGCAGCCGGAACTCGGCGGCTCCGCCTTCCATGAACACCTGGGTGCCCGGCTCGGCCGGGTTCAGGTCTTCGTCGAACCAGCGGCCACGGTCGGCTTCCAGCGTGAGCTGGGTGCGTGCGGTCACCGGCACGCCGGCCGCATCGACCAGCCGAACCTTCACGGCCACCGGCGTGCGCAAATCGGCGTAAGCGGTTTCGGGCAGGTCGACCTGGATGCCGCCCAGCTTGTCGGGCGCGACGATGCCGATCTGCTCGCTGCCGCGCACGTTGCCGAAATCGTCCACCGCATCGAGCTGCAGGCGATTGGTGCCGGGCTGCAGCACCACGCCGATGTATTCCCAGGCGCCGATGCTCTTCGAAGGCAACTGGGTCTTCTTGCCGACACGCCGCCCGTCGATGGCCTGGCCGTTGACCGTGAGGCGCAGCGCCAGGCCAGCCTCGCCTTTGACGCGCACGTTGATCGACTGGCTGGGAACGGTGTCGCCGTCCTTCAGGCCGAGAAAGCCGAGCGCATTGCTTTCGATCTGCGGCAGCAGCACCTCCAGCTCGATGGGGCTGGGCACTGCCCCGGGCAGCAGCGGTGCGCTGCGCGGCTCCAGCATGGCGGCGGAGGTGTTGACCGGCCGGCTCGCGAACGCGCCGACGCCGCTCGCCGTGCCGCCCGCGGCCGATGCACCCTGCGCAGTGGTCGGCAGGCCGTTGAGCGATGCGAACAGGCTGCCGGCGGGCGTCGATGAGGCCGATCCGGCCGATGCGGCGGTACCCAGCGTCCCGCTCATGCTGCCCGACGCGGCACCGACGAAGCTGCTGGCATTGGCCGGTGCATCGGGCATCGCGATCAGCGGTGCGGAGGTGGTCATGGTCGAGCCGGTGCTGCCGCTCGCGAGCGCCTGGCCGCTGGCGGGCAGCGAGCGCAAGTCGCCCACGGCAACGATCTGCCCTTCGGGATTCAGTCGCATGCGCACCTGGGCTTCGGCCTCGGTGTCCGGAATGGCGGCGATAGCCGCGCGGCGCGCAACCACGTCGGCCAGCGTTGCCGGGCTGTCGCAGTTGCCGATGATGAAGTTGGCCTTGTGGAACTCGCCCTTCTTCAGGTCGACGAAGCGGCTCTCGGGCCTGCCGGCATTGCGGTTGTCGAGTATTTCAAGCCGGGCGCCGGGCGGCAGCGTGGTCTGGTCCACGCGCAGCACGTGGGTGAGCGGCTTGAGTCCGTAGAGGCTCCACTTGCCCTCCACGTCGGTGACGACGTTGGTGCCGTCTTCCATGAACAGGCGCACGCCGGGCACGCCGATCTCGTCGCTGCCCTCTTGCTTGCCGTCGGCCTTGCAGTCCATGTAGACCTTGCCGAACATGAAGGCCTCGTCCGAGAACACGCCGCCCGTGACGCGCACGGTCCAGTTCGCGAGGTTGGACTGCATCGGGCCCGAGTAGGCACGCGCACGGTTGATGGCGTCTCCGTTGGTGGGTGCGCCCACGCCGACGCGCACGCGGTAGCGCACCATGGCCATCTGGTCGACGCCGAGCGTCAGCGTCGGGTAGTTGAACACCAGCTTCGGGCCTGCGCCGCCGACCGGGTTGGCCGTGGCCGCGCCGTTCAGGCGCGCGCTGTTGCTTACGTAGGCAAAGCCCGGCGGCAGGCTGTCGCTGATCGAGATGCCGGTCACCGGCGTACCCGTCTTGTTGGTCACCGCCAGCGCGTAGTCCAGAAAATCACCGAACTCGACCTGCCGCTTGCTGCCTTCCTTGCGCAGCACCAGGCCGAGCACATTGCCGGGGTCGAGCGGGATGTGGTTGTGCACCACGTCGCACGCTTCGTTCGAAGCATTGAAGCCGGACGTCACCGAGAAATAGTGCGTGGTCGGCTCCGCGCCCTTGGGCGGCAGCGCACCGGGCACCACCGGACCGCAACTGCCGAAAGTGCCGGCCGTCACGGGGATCAGCTGCGACGGATAAACATAGCCGCTGCCGGCCGGCGGAACCACATGCAGCGAGTACGTGCACAGGCCCGTGGCCGGCGGCGACTGCAGGTAGAACTGGTAGCTGCCGTCGGCGCCGGTCGTCATCGACACGCTGCCGTCGGCATTGAAGGTGTAGGTGTCCGACGAGCCGCCGTAGATTTCAGCCGCGGTCATCGGCGTGACCGAACCGCTGCTGCACGACTGCCGGGTGAACGTGACCACCGCGCCGGGAACAGGCGCCCGCGTGACGGCGTTGTAGACCGTGCCCGCCGGGTCGGCCAACAGCGACTGCACCGAGTTGGCGGTGGCCGCAACCAGCATCGCGGGCGTGACGTTGATGGTGTTCTGGTCGAACGCCGCCGCCCATGCCTTGTTGTTGATGGCCACGCGGCGGTCGCCTGCACCGGGCTTCTGGGTCAGGCGAACGGTGAAGCCGATTTCTTCGCTTTGCCCGGGCTCCAGGCCGCGGCTGCCGTCGGTAAGGCTGAGCACCGCCTCGGTCGGCAGCCGGAAAGCGTCGGCGCTCGCGAGCGCCTCGCGGTCGCAGGCGGCGCGGCCGGTAAAGCTGCCCGCGGGATTGAGCAGGCCGCTACGGACCTTGGGCGCACCCACCAGCTCCCAAGAGGCCACGGGCCCCTCGGGCTTGTCCATGTCGAAGGTGCAGTTCAGGTTGTCGATCACGCGCACGTGGGGTGCGGGGGCGACACCGGTGTTGGTGACGAGCAGCCGGTAGTCGATTTCGTAGACGCCCTGCGCCACGCGCCGCGGCAGCGACGCGCTCTTGGCGAGCGACAGCGACGGAAGCTGGAGTGACACCGGCGTGGGCGCGGTGTTGTTGTTCGGGTTGCCGTCGCCGTCCGGGTCGGGGCTGGTGCCGTCGACCGAATCGTCGAAAGCCACCGGCGCGCCGCCGGGCGCGAGTGCGCCCTGCGCACGCACGCTGTTGAAAAGCATGCCGGTGCGGCCGTTGACGTTGATGCGAACGTCGAACTGCACGGTGACTTGCGCGCCGACCGGCAGCACGGCACCCGGCGCCAGCAGGTTCTGTGCGGCGGCGGTGCCGGTGAACGAGTTGTTGGCCGCGGCCACGGTGCCGCTCGTGCCGTTGCCCTGGTTGCCCGCAATGGCAATGGAGCCGGGCACGACGGTGTATTGATTGGCGCCGGGTACGGCCGCGCTGGTGTAGCTGCCGAACTGGCTGGCGCCGCTGCCTTCGAGCAGGTCGGTCGCCTGCACGCCGTAGAGCCACACGGCGCCGTAGTTGCGCACGTCGACGCTGAAGCGCACGGTTGCGGTTCCGTCGAGCAGGCCGTCGGCGCCGCGGTTTGCGCGCGGCGTCGAGGCGGTCTTTGCCACACCGATGCGGCTCTGGCTGGTGGTGATGAGCACGGTGTTGGACGGCGACACCACCGGTGCGGTGCCGTCGTTGTAGTAGCTCTGCGCGGTGTTGCGGATATCGCCGGTCTGGTCCGCGCGCACGATCACCGCGAACTGCATGGCGATGGAGGCGTTGCGTGCCACGGCCGCTGGCACGCCGATTGCCACTTCGACGGCCGCGGCGTCGTCCGCGGTGCGGTAGCTGAAGGCTGGGTCGCCCGGCATGCGGAACAGCCGCACCGCGCCCGCGGCCGTGCTCTGCAGCGTGCCGGCGATGTACTGCGTGCCGGCGGGAACGAGGTCGCGCACCAGCACCAGGCTGGTGGGCGCGCCGTTCACGAGCACCGGCGTGCCTGTCGGCGCGGCCACGTTGGCGGGCTGCGCATCGCGCGCGCCGATGTTGGTGCCCGAGACCGAAAAGTCGATACGGGTCTGCCCCGGCACGATGACACCCGGGTAGCTCGCGCTCTTGGTGATGGAGATCACCGCCATGTCGCCCACCGTCACGGTGTCGCGGTTGGTGGCGCTCAGGTTCTGCAACGCGGTGGTCGCCGTGAGCGCGGCGCAGGCAACGCCGGCACCGGTGGCTGGAACCGTGCCCTGCACGAGCAGCGAGGCCGTTTCGCCGGGCCGCAGCGCCAGCGCGCCGGGCGCGCCGAGCGGCAGCACCGGATCGCCCGGGTCCGCCACGCCGTTGTTGTTGATGTCGCGCACGACGCGCAGGGTCGAAAGGTCGAGCGTGTCGGCCGCGCAGCCGCCCACGTTGTTGGCAAAGCCCAGCACATAGCTCGAAGGCACGTTGCCGGTGTTGGTGAGCAGGTGGTTCAGCGTGACCACGGTGGCCGGCGGCCGGTTGACGGCCTGGTCCTGCGTGAGCACCAGCGCCTCGACCGCGAGGACGTTCGCCACCACGCTGTTGGAGCTGGACGTTTCGGTCTGCGCAAAGCCGGCCGGCACATAGCTGGCCTTGGCCACGTTGCGGATGACGCTGCCACCGGGCGCGGGGGCCGCATGCACGGTGGCCGACGCCAGGAACAGCGTCAGGAGGAGCGCCAGCAACAGCGCCAGGCCGATCGCGAGCGTGGCGCCGGCTTGGCGCCATCGCTGCGAGCGGCAGCCCATCAATGAGTCAGACAAGAATTGCACTCCGCTTAACCTTCCGTCGGCGCCTGCTGGGGCCGTGAATACCTGGGTCTTTTTCCTCTGCCGCTGCCATGCGCGCGTGCGCACACGCGCCGAAAAGCAGCAGGGGGAAAAGGCGAAGCGCAGCCGTGAAGGCGGCGCCTCGCGTAAAGCCGGCAGGCCTGGAGAGGCCTGCCGGCGACTCAATCGCGTGTTACTGGTCGATTCGCACTGCGAAGGTCAGCGTGGCCGTGCCGCCCGGGGCCACGGTGTTGGCCGCGCTGCCGCAGCTCACTGCCGTGGGGGTCTGGGCATAGGCCAGCGCGGTGCCGGTCACACCCGTCGAGACGCATTGCGTGGGCGCCGGCGGCTGCGTGGCACCCGTCAGGCTCGTGAACGCAGGTGCTGCGTCGTTGATCGCAATGTTGGTGATCGGCGCGGTGCCTTCGTTGGTGGCAACGACCCGGTACACGATGCATTGGCCGGGCTTCAGCGACAGCGGCGTTGCGAAGAAGTCGCCGTCAGCCGTGCCGTCGCAGGCGACGTCGGCAGCCTGCGTCTTGAGGACGCGGATCTGGCCGGTGATCACAGTGCTGATGTCGGTAGCCGAGGGCGTGCCGCAGTTCGGCGCCGGATCGGTGAACGTCGCAGTCACAGTGGTCGTGTCGGTTGCACCTGCGCTGGCGCCACCCGGTGCGAACACGCGCACCAGCAGCTTCTGCGTTGTGCCCGCAGCCAGCGGTCCGGCGATGGGGCCGGTAACCAGCGTATCCAGCGCATCGATCTGCCCGTCGCCGTTGACGTCGAGGTAGATCGCGGTGGTCCAGCCCAGTGCCGCGTCGGCAGCCGGCACGGTGGCCGTGAGCGTGTACGCGCCGCAGCTCTGGTTGCCGATGTTGGTCAGCGTGTGCGCATAGACGACGGTGCCGCCCGGAGCGACCTGGCCGACGTTGTTGGGCGTGAGCGTGGCGCCGAGCGTTGCCGCCGTGGTCACGGTCACCGCGTCCTGCTTGGCGTCGGACACGAGCACGCCGGTCGATGCCACTGCGGTCGACTGCACGCGGAAGTAGATCGGCTGGGCCGTCACAGGCGTTTGCGTGGCGGGAGGCGTCACGCAGGCATCGACCTGCTGCTGCGCACCGCGAGCCACGGTCACGTTGGTGATGGCCGCGGCGGCACAGGTACCGCCCGCTGCCACGAACTTCACCGTCCAGCCCGCCGGCAGCGTGCCCGGGAAGCCGGTGGACTGGCTGGCCGCCAGCGTGTAGGTCTGCGTTGCCGGGCCGCCCGCATCGTTGTTCTTGACGAACAGCGTGAAGATCGTGCCGGTGCCCGCAGGCGTGCTGTTGGTCGTGGTCGGCTGTGGGCTGGGGCCTGGGCCCAAGTCACCGCCTGCCACCGAACCCGAGCCGGTACCGGCTGCGCTGTTGGTCAGGTCGACGAGCGAACCGACGACGATGGTGACCTGGTCGAGCGTGGCGTCGAGCTTGGTCGGGTCGTTCGCCGAGCGGCCCGTCAGGACCGCGCTGAACGGACCCGAGCCCACCGTGGCGCTGGCCGGAACGTTGGCCTGCACCACGATGTTGGCGCTGCCGCCGACCGGAATCGGACCGGTGTCGGGCACGCCGTCGCCTGTGGTGTCGAGCAGCGGCGTCACGCCGTCCGCTGCGAACAGCAGGAAGGTCGTGCCGGCCGGGAAGCTCCCGTTGGCAATGCTCAGGTTGATGCTGTCGACGCCGCTGCCGGTGTTGAACACCGTCTGCGGGAACTTGACGCTGCCGCCGGCAACCACCGAAGGCTGCGTGGTCGTGTCAGCCGCCGTGCCGTTGGGCGTGCCAGCGACCGTGTCGACTGCCGTTGCCGCGGTCGAGGGGTTGGTACCCACGACGAGGCCGTAGCTGGCGACGACGGTGTAGGCCGCCGGGTTGGTGGTGGAACCCAGCGTACCGATGGCCGTGACGTCGGCATTCGGCGAATCCGTCGGGTTGTACTGGGCCACGTTGGTCGTGGTCGACGTACCGACCACAGCCGTGTTGTTCACCAGCACCACGAAGCTGATCGTCTGGGTGACGTTCTGCCCGAGCGAGTCGATGACCACGTTCAGCGTGTTGCCCGCCACCTGGAAGGCCATGCCGGTCGGATCGCCACCGGCACCGTCGCCGAGCGCCACGCCCGGAGCACTGCTCCAGACGGCGGAACCCGCGACATAGGTGAAGCCCGATGGCAACGTGTCCGACAGGGCGAACTTGCCGGGCGCTCCGCCGGTGTTGTTGAAGGTGAGCGTGTAGACCGTGTACTTGCAGGTGTCGCTGGAAGCGATACCTGCGCCCCAGGTCGTCGAGCACGAAGCCGACGACGAGCGCGGACCACCGGTGCTCGCGAGCGGCCAGGTCCCGCCGGGAGGAGCCGCCACTGCTGGAACACCAATCGACTTGGTGGCACCGAAGGCGGCCTGTGTTGTCAGGTTGACCTGGTCCTTGTCCGCTGCCGAGGTGTTCGGCGCCGTGTACAGCGCCGGCGTGCCCGGGGTGGCCGTGATGGTGGCGGTGTCGAACGGCGTGGTCGGCGTGGTGGCCGTGCCGGGGATCGTGTAGGCCACGACAAACTGGAACGTGCCGTTGTTGCCGGGCACGGTCTGCGCGGGCACGCTGCAGACTGCGGCGGGCGCGGCGGTACACAGCGGCGTGGTGCTGTCGGGCATGCCGTCGCCGTTGGCGTCGGGATAGACCTCGACCTTCGAGAAGGCATCGTTGTCGGCATCCACCGTGATGGTGAAGGTGTCCGAGCCGTTACCGGTGTTGGTCAAGATGTGCGGTGCGTACACCACCGAGCCTGCGGCGCCGAGCTTGGTGTTGACGATCGTGGTCGTGACCTGGTTGAACGTGTCCAGCGTGAACGAGCCGACCTGCTGCACCGTGGTCTGCACCAGGTTGGAGGTGGCCAGCTGCGTGGTGCCGGACGAATCCGAATAGGTGGCCGAAGCCTGGTTACCGATGACGGTATTGGCGGGCGGCGGCGCTGCAAGTGCGCTCGAGCTTCCAAACAGGAAGCCCAGCGACAAAACTGCGGCGCCAGCCCATGTGGCTCTCGGCCTGAAGCCGATGCGCCGGGTTGGCAAGGTGGGACTCACGTGGTTTCTCCTCGGTTGTCAAAAAAGGAACAAAAAAAACCCGGCTCAGGCATTCCGCGAACGGAAGACAGCGGCCGGGTTGCGCGCAATAGCAAAGGGATCAAGGAAACAGAAAAACGAAAAGCCAGGAGGCAAAACCACCGCCGACCGGTCAGCGCGAGGCCGCGCCCGCAGCGGACTGCACGGCAACGGGTGGCGCCTGCGGAGCGAGGGCGGAGGTCTTGGGCTCGGGCGGAACCACGACTTCGACCTTGGCGCGCGCGGTTACGGCGGCTTCGCCTCCGGCGGGCAACTGGCCGAGCGTCCAGCGCAGGGCGCGGTAGTCGCTGTACGGCACGGGCTCGGCCTTGTTGTTCGCGGCCTTGCGCACCAACGGCTCGGTGGCGTAGACGCCGTCTTTGGTGGCCGCCTTGACCAGCGCGGCGCCGGGCTTGGCGCTGCGCGGCAGGTACTCGAGCCCCTCAGGAATGGGCAGATCGGCGACCAGGCCGGACACCGTCTTGCCGGTGTTGTTGGTGTAGGTCGCGCGGTATTCGAGAACGTCGCCGGGCTTGACCGAAGAAGCGTCCAGCAGTTGCTCCTTGCCGTCGGCGCCCTTCACCACCTTGAACTGCGTCAAGGCAACGGAGACGGTCTTGTCGGCAGCGGGGGCCGACCGGGCAGCGGCAGGCTGCGCCGACGCTGGCGCCGCCAGAGTGGCCACGGCAAGCATGCCGCAGCCGAAGGTTGCAGCCAGCGCGGGCAGCCTGGCGGCCTTGCGCAGAAGAGTTTGAGTCAGTTTTTGTATAAGCATGGTTGCTCCAGTTCAACGAACACACGGCAGTCCGACAGCAATCGCCGGCGAGGACAAGAATTACGCAGAAATATTTCTAATAAATTGATTCATGCCTGCAATCATTTTTTAGAAATTAATTATTGAAAATAAATACGCCTGCTTGCACTTGTAACCAACAAGTATTTTGCCTGCGGCGAATGCCAAATCCGGATGTCAAATATGAGATCGGCAGTTCCACTTTCGACAACTCGCCTGTGATTTTTCCGACGACCACGTGGAAGGACTTTGGAACGCGCAAGTCCACCCCTGCAATCGACGTGCATAAATCCGGCTGAAGGCGCCGCAAAAAGAAGGGACGTGAAAAAGCCGCCAAAGCCCGCGAAGGGCTTTAGCTGTGGCAAAAAAGCCGAATCAGGCTTGCTCTAGAGCCTTGAAGATGAAATCGACGAAGGTTCTGATCTTTCGGGTATTGCGCCGCGCGGGCAAATACATCAGATTCAACTCTTCCGGCGTCAATTCGAAGGACGGCAGCACCGTTACCAGGGAGCCGCCCTGGAGCGCCGACCTGGCACAGAGCAGCGGAACCAGCGCGATGCCGCCGGCCGAGCAGGCAAGCCTCAGCAGCAACTCCGGATCGTTGGCGCGAAACACGCCCGCGGCCCTGACGATGTACTCCCGATCGACGCCCGGAATGACCATTTCCATGGCGTGCCGCTCCGGGCCGCTGGTCAAAAAGTAGTGCCCCGCAAGGTCGTCGACCGTCTGGATCTGCGGATGACGCTCGAGGTATGAAGGTGTGGCGCACAGCACAAGGGGCTGCTTCTTGATGCGCCTTGCCACGAGGTCTTCGCAGCCTTCAAGCCCCACCCGGATGACCACGTCGGTGTCTTCGCGGAAGAGGTCCACCCGGTCGGAGCCTACGTCGACGGTGAGCTTTAGCTGCGGGTGCGCAGCCATGAAGCCCGACAGGTGGGCCGAGAGCAACTCGCGGCCGACATATCCGGGAACCGAGATCCGCAGTTGGCCCGTGAGGGCTTCATTGGTGTTGGAGAGCTGCGACAGCGCCTGGTCGACCGCCTCCAGAACCTCCTTGGCCGTGGAAAAGAACTCTCGCCCCTCCCCGTCAGGCCGAAGTGGCCCGCTCCCCGGTGCAGCAGCGTATGGCCGACCAAGGCCTCCAGCCGCTTGAGCTGCCGGGACGCAGACGCCTTGGGCACGCTCAGCGCGTCGGCCGCCTGCGTCAGCCCTCCTACCTCCACAGCCTTCACGAAAAGCCGCACATCCGACATCAACAGATCCATGATTCCCCCGAACCTGAGCGGAACTCCCGCGTGTCCAACCTCCACGTTGGACAAGAGTCGTTCAGCTCGACAAAAAAAGCTCTTCCCCGATCAGGCCGCGATAACAAGCAACTACACCGACGTGCAACCGCTTTAGCCAGCGCCCTCCAAACTCAATAAACCTTCCGCTTTATTTGTCTCCGACCCAGGTCGATTCAATCCGCGCCACTTTTTCCAATCCAATTCTTATTTGGAATTAAATATTTTCAGGCGCACTCATCCAACGCCGCTGCCCCACCAGCTTGCGATTTTTATATTCAATGAGATTGCAGGCGATTCTTTTCGCCGGCAGATACAGGGTTACCGCCCGACCGCGGTCGTCCGAATTGTTGCTCGCACCAAAATGGTGTTAATAGAAAATGAAAGCATGGCTAAATCTTAACAACTGTAACAAGGCCAATGCGGGTCAGTTTTGAGAACTTTTCCGCAATCTCGCCACATAGATGTGCGGATTCGCAACTGTTGTCAGACAACCCCGGCGACGCGAGATGCACCTCGACGATGCATGCCGGTCTGCAGGCCATCCCCACTGCGCTGGGGCCGGGCCATCCGCAAAATATCGGGGGTAAAGTTCGCCCCACCCGACGCCAAGCCCGCTACCGACGGCGCAGCGACCCCAAGCAGGGTATGCAGTCGGGTACAAATGCAAACCCACGCCATGCCGCAAGGCTGCCCTCCGAAATCAACAACGTAGCGTTTGATGAAAATTGCCACCTGGAACGTCAACTCCCTCACCGCCCGCCTGCAGCATGTGCTCGACTGGCTGATTGCCAACCCCGTCGACGTGCTGTGCCTGCAGGAGCTCAAGATGAGCGACGACAAGTTCCCTCTCGAGGTGCTCAAGTCGGCCGGCTACGAATGCGCGGTGTTTGGCCAGAAAACCTATAACGGCGTTGCCATCCTGAGCCTGGCGCCGATGCGGGACGTGGCAAAGAACATCGGAGGCTTTACCGACGACCAGTCGCGGGTGATCGCCGCCACCATCGACACGGCGGCCGGCCCGCTGCGCGTGGTGAACGGCTACTTCGTCAACGGCCAGGCGCCGGGCACCGACAAGTTCGAATACAAGATGGGCTGGCTGCGCGCCCTGCGCGAATGGCTGCGGGCCGAAATGGCGGCGCATCCGAACCTGGTGCTGCTCGGCGACTTCAACATCACACCCGAAGACCGGGACAGCTACGACCCGGTGGGGCTGGCGGAAACCATCCATCACACGACGGAGGAGCGCGAGCAGTTCAAGGCGCTGCTGCAGCTTGGGCTGGTGGACAGCTTCCGCCTCTTCGAGCAGCCCGAGAAGAGCTATTCGTGGTGGGACTACCGGATGCTCGGCTATCAAAAGAACCGCGGGCTGCGCATCGACCACATTCTTGTGAGCGAACCGCTGGTGCCGCGCGTTAAGGGTTGCATCATCGACCGCGTGCCGCGCAAGTGGGAAAAGCCAAGCGACCATGCACCGGTGGTGCTCGATCTCGACCAAGGTACCTGATGAAAATGACTCTTCGCACTCTGGCAACCGTCGCAGCCGCACTCGCCCTGGTAGCCTGCTCGGCCTTGAAGCCGGCGGACAAAACGGGCGATGACAAGTCCGCCGCCTCCGCGCCCGATGAAGTGGCAGGCGCAAAGACCGACGTGCCGACCGTGCGCCTGATCACGGCGCAAACGCCGGCCGTGCGGGCCTACCGCAAGACCGGCGCGCGGCAGATCTACAAGACCTACGCGCAGCGCATCTACAAGGGGAAGATTCCGCCGCTGGTGTATGCGGTGGTGGTGGTCGAGACGGAGCTCGATGCCAATGGCAACGTCACGAACGTGACGTTCAGCCGCGTGCCGAGCCATGCACCCGAAGTGCCGGGCAAGATCGCGGCTCTGATCAAGGCGGCATCACCCCTGCCGAGCCCCGGGCGCCTGGGCGGCCACACCTATGTGGACACCTGGCTCTGGGACAAGAGCGAAAACTTCCAGCTCGACTCGCTGACCCTGGGTCAGCGAAGCCGTTAGCCAAGGCCCGGCAGGGCCGAGCTACTCGATGCCCAGTTCCTGGATTTTCCGGGTGATGGTGTTGCGGCCGATGCCCAGTTTCTGAGCGGCTTCGATGCGGCGGCCGCGGGTGTTGGCCAGCGCGGTGAGGATGAGCCGCGATTCGAAGCGGCGCGACAGTACATCCCAGACATCGGTGCGGCCGGCGGCCAGCAGCGCCTGCGCCTCGACCTCGAGGCCGCTCTCCCAGCTGCTGGCGCCCACCAGGCCTTCAGCGGCTTCGGGCGCGGCGCTTGGCGTAGCGAATTCGCGCTCGGGGCTGGGTGACAGCAGCGGTGCGGGCTGCACGGCGGTCTGGGTTGCAGCAACGGCAGCTTCACCGGCGTGCGCTTCCGCGCCGGTTCCAGCGGCCATGACTTCGGGCGGCAGGTCCTTGGCTTCGATGAGCTGGGCCGGCGCCATCACGGTGAGCCAGTGGCAGATGTTCTCGAGCTGGCGTACGTTGCCCGGGAAGCTGAAGGCGGCGAGCTTGGCCAATGCGGCGTCGGAGATGCGCTTGGGCTCGACGCCGAGCTGGCGCGCACTCACCTGCAGGAAGTGCCGCGTGAGTGCGGGCACGTCTTCGCCGCGTTCGCGCAGCGCGGGCAGGCGCAGGCGAATCACGTTGAGGCGGTGGAACAAGTCTTCGCGGAAGCCGCCCAGCTTGACGCGCTGCTCCAGGTCCTGGTGGGTGGCCGCGATCACGCGCACGTTGGCCTTGACCGAGTTGTGGCCGCCCACGCGGTAGAAGTGTCCGTCGCTCAGCACGCGCAGCAGGCGCGTCTGCAGGTCGAAAGGCATGTCGCCGATTTCGTCGAGAAAGAGCGTGCCGCCCTCGGCCTGTTCGAAGCGGCCGCGGCGCATGGTTTGCGCGCCGGTGAAGGCGCCGCGCTCGTGGCCGAAGAGTTCGCTCTCGAGCAGGTCCTTGGGAATGGCCGCGGTGTTGATGGCCACGAAGGGGCCGTTGGCGCGCGGCGAATGCTTGTGCAGCGCACGCGCGACCAGTTCCTTGCCCGAACCCGATTCGCCGGTGATGAGCACCGTGACGTTGCTCTGCGAAAGCCGGCCGATGGCGCGGAACACGTCCTGCATGGCGGGCGCCTGGCCCAGCATTTCGGGCGCGGCCACCATGCGTTCTTCGGCCACTTCCTCGCGCTGGCTTTCGTCGACGGCACGGCGGATGAGCTCGACGGCGCGCGGCAGGTCGAAAGGCTTGGGCAGGTATTCGAAGGCGCCACCCTGGAACGCCGAAACGGCGCTGTCGAGGTCGGAGAACGCCGTCATGATGATGACGGGCAGGCCGGGGTGCTTGGCCTTGATCTTGTCGAGCAGGTCGAGCCCGGAGCCGCCGGGCATGCGGATGTCGCTCACCAGGACCTGGGGGCCCTGCTGCTCGTCGTCGGCGGCAAGTTCGAGGGCGGCCAGCACCTCGCGCGTGTTGGTGAAGCTGCGCGTGGGCAGGTCTTCGCGCAACAAGGCCTTCTCCAGCACGAAGCGGATCGATTGGTCGTCATCAACTATCCAGATCGGCTTCATGCATCTCCTTGTTGCCGTGGCTGCTAGGGCAGCGGAATCAATATCTTGAAATCGGTTCGGCCCGGGACACTGTCGCACTCGATCACGCCGTGATGCTGTTGCACAAAAGTTTGTGCGAGCGTCAATCCAAGCCCTGTCCCGCCTTCTCTTCCCGATACGAGCGGATAGAAGATGCGGTCCTTGATCGTGTCCGGCACACCCGGTCCGTTGTCGATGACATGCAATTCCAGTGCCAATCGATACCACTGCTTGTTGAATATGACCTGGCGGGCGATGCGCGTCTTGAAAGTGATCTGCGCGTCACCGGCCGCACGGCGCTCGGCAAGGGCCTGCGCCGCGTTGTGCACGATGTTGAGCGTGGCCTGGATGAGTTGTTCGCGGTCGCCGCGAAACTCGGGAATCGAGACGTCGAAGTCACGCTCGATGTGCAGGTCGCGCGGAAACTCCGCGAGGATGACCGAGCGCACGCGCTCGCACACCTCGTGGATGTTGACGTCGCCCACCACGTGCGGGCGACGGTGCGGGGCCAGCAGGCGGTCGACCAGCGTTTGCAGCCGGTCGGCTTCATGGATGATGACTTGCGTGTACTCGATGAGGTCGCGCGACTCGACTTCCATCTGCAGCAACTGCGCCGCGCCGCGAATGCCGCCCAGCGGGTTCTTGATTTCATGCGCGAGATTGCGGATGAGTTCCTTGTTGGCCTGCGCCTGGTCGAGCAAGCGCTCTTCGCGGTCCTGCCGCACCTGCTGCTCCAGCGGCGACATCTCGATGATGAGCTCGCCCGACTTGTCGCCCTGCGCCAGCGTGACCTGCACCGGCATCAATTCATGATTGACGCGGCGCAGGAAGGCTTCGTAGCGCAGGGTGGCAAAGTCGTTGCTGCGAGCGCCGTCGATGGCGGTGCGCAGCACGTGCGGCTCATGAAAGCAGGCCCCGAACTGAGAGCCTTCGAGCGTGCGGCGCGAAGTGCCCAGCGCGTCCTCCAGGGCTGCGTTGGCAAACAGCACCGAACCGTTGGTGCTGACCACTGCAATGAGCGTGGACAGCAGGTCGAAGGACTGAAAGCGCGGATTGGCGCCGGCCGCCTTCTTCCCAAATGCCATTGAATGTCCTGATGCTTACTGCTGCTTGGCCGGCAGGCGGCCGAGTTCGCGGCGAATGCCTGCAATGTCGCTCTCGTTGCGCGCGAGTTCGGCCTTCATTTCAGCCACCCGGTCGAGGTACTTCTGGTAGTTGCGGCCTTCGCTGCCCTGCTTCTCGGGCTCGCCGTTGTTGTATTCCTTTTGAAGCTCGGCCTGGCGAGCTTCGGCCTTCTTGAGCTCGGCTTCGAGCACCGAACGGGCCTCGCCGTCGCGGGCGCGCTGGTCGACGCCTTCCACGCGCGGACTGCCTGCCGGCGCACGCGCGGCGGAAGAGCCACCGCCGCCGCCCGACGACCTGGCGGCCGGGGCCGGCATGCCGGAGCCCTGCACGACGGTGACGTTGCCGCCTTCCATGACCTTGCAGCCTTTCTGCTGCGCAATGGTCGAGTTGTTGGTGTATTCATTGCCGCAGCGCCACACGCGCTCCTGGGCCGACGCCGGCAGGGCGAGGGCCAACAATGAACCAGCCAGGAAAATGAGGGAAGCAGTCTTCATGTGAATCGGTGGATGCCGCGACAAAGGCGCATTTTCCTGCAATTCGACTCCATCGGTGACAAGATGTTCCGCGCCAAGCAAAAAGGACGGCCGAAGCCGTCCTTTCTGTCTTACTTACCCGTCAGAGGGGCTTGCACCCGCTGATTTAGAGCGAGTAGTACATGTCGAACTCGACCGGATGGGTCGCCATGCGGAAGCGCGTGACTTCCTGCATCTTCAGTTCGATGTACGCATCGATGTACGCGTCGGTGAACACGCCGCCCTTGGTCAGGAACGCACGGTCCTTGTCGAGGTATTCCAGAGCCTGGTCGAGGCTGTGGCACACGGTCGGGATCAGCGCGTCTTCTTCCGGCGGCAGGTGGTACAGGTCCTTGCTGGCGGCTTCGCCCGGATGGATCTTGTTTTCCACGCCGTCGAGGCCGGCCATCAGCAGTGCAGCAAAGCCGAGGTACGGGTTCATCAGCGGATCGGGGAAGCGCGCTTCGACGCGGCGGCCCTTCGGGTTGGCCACGAACGGAATGCGGATCGAGGCCGAGCGGTTCTTGGCCGAGTAGGCCAGCTTCACCGGGGCTTCGAAGCCGGGCACCAGGCGCTTGTAGCTGTTGGTGCCGGGGTTCGTGATGGCGTTCAGGGCACGGGCGTGCTTGATGATGCCGCCGATGTAGTGCAGCGCGAAGTCCGAGAGGCCTGCATAGCCGTCGCCGGCGAACAGGTTCTTGCCGTCCTTCCAGACCGACTGGTGCACGTGCATGCCGGAGCCGTTGTCGCCGACGATGGGCTTGGGCATGAAGGTGGCGGTCTTGCCGTAGGCGTGGGCCACGTTGTGGATCACGTACTTCTGCAGCTGGACCCAGTCGGCGCGCTGAACCAGCGTGCTGAACTTGGTGCCGAGTTCCATCTGGCCGGCGTTGGCCACTTCATGGTGATGCACTTCGACCGGGATGCCGAGCGATTCGAGCACCAGGCACATTTCCGAGCGCATGTCCTGGAAGCTGTCGACCGGGGGAACCGGGAAGTAGCCGCCCTTGACTGCCGGGCGATGGCCGGTGTTGCCGTGCTCGTATTCCTTGTCGGTGTTCCACGAGGCTTCTTCAGACTCGATCTTGACGAAGCAGCCCGACATGTCGTTCTTCCAGCGAACGCCGTCGAACACGAAGAATTCGGGTTCCGGACCGAAGTAGGCGGTGTCGCCCAGGCCGGATGCCTTCATGTACGCCTCGGCGCGCTTGGCGAGCGAACGCGGGTCGCGCTCGTAGGCCTTGCCGTCGGCGGGGTCGATCACGTCGCAGGTCAGGATCAGCGTCGTTTCTTCGAAGAAGGGGTCGATGTTGGCGGTGTTCGGGTCGGGCATGAGCTGCATGTCCGAAGCTTCGATTCCCTTCCAGCCAGCAATGGACGAGCCGTCGAACGCGTGGCCCGAGGTGAATTTGTCTTCATCGAATGCCGAGACCGGCACGGTCACGTGCTGCTCTTTGCCACGGGTGTCGGTGAAGCGGAAGTCGATGAACTTGACCTCGTTTTCCTTGACGAGCTTGAGTACATCGGCGACGGTCTTTGCCATCAGTTTCTCCTGAGTTGGATGGTGGTTAGGAATACAGGGACGGGGGATGCAGTTTCTGTGCCATTGTCGCCCCTTGCGGAGAGGCTCCGGCGACGGGTACAAACCCCAAAAGAAGGCGAATAATCACCAATTTGGTGCGCTCGATTTCAGCGCACCAATTCTGGGCCAAGCTTGGCATCAAAGGCGTGCAACCCTTCGATCAGCTGGGAATAGGCGGCATCGAGCAGCACCGGGTCGCCTTTGACGCCGAGTTCGATGTGCCGGCCATATTGGGGATGGTCGACGCTCGGCAGGCTGAACACCTTGACGCCGGCATGCGTGGCTTCGATGGCTTGCATCAGCGGTGTGAGGGTTGCCTCCATCGCACCAAAAACGATGACCGACTTTTCCGCCGACTGGCCGCTGGTGAACATGTCGGCGTAGCGGCTGTCGAGCACCGATTCGATCATCGGCCAGGCCATGACGGGAAAGCCGGGCACGAAATGGACGTGATCGACGCTGAAGCCCGGAATCTTGTTGTAGGGGTTGCGGATGATCGTCGCGCCCTTGGGAAACACGCCCATGTTGAGGCGGTGAATGTTGTCGGGCCGGTCGGGCTCGTAGGCAATGCCCTGCTCGCGCGCCGTGTCCTGCATGCGTTCGCGAATCAGCAGCTCGGCTTCAGGGTGCAATTCGAGCGGCACCCGCAGCGCCTGAGCGGCGCATTGGCGGGTGTGGTCGTCCGGCGTGGCGCCAATGCCGCCGGTCGAGAAAACGATGTCGCCCGAAGCAAAGGCCCGGCTGAGCGCGGCCGTGATCCGCGTGGGCTCGTCGCCGACGTATTCGGCCCAGCCAAGCTGCAGGCCGCGGGCGGCGAGCAGTTTGATGACCTTGGGCATGTGCTTGTCGGCACGTTTGCCCGAAAGAATTTCGTCTCCGACGACGATCAGGCCGAATGCGCGGGTCATGGGGATTTCCATTGAGAAAGAACGGCCTGGTCGGCTTCGGTGGCCGGTGCGCCGCCGGACGAAGCCACGGCTGCCGCCCGCTGCGCCCGCAGCTGCGCCAGGGCATCGAGGCAGTAGTGGCCGAACCAGAGCGATGAGAAGGCGAATACCAGCGTATAGATCCAGATCGCGAGCGGCACCAGCACGAAGAAGGCAGCGGCGAACAGCAGGCCCGATGCCCAGACGATGCTGGGCGCGGCGCCCAGGTAGCCGCACAGCACGCCGATGCACAGCAGCGGCAGGCGGTGCGCGCGCAGGAGCGTGGCCCGCTCTTCGGGGCTTGCGTGTTCGGCCAGCGCATCGAAGCTCATCACGCGGTAGGTGAGCCAGCCCCAGATCAGCGGCGGCAGGATGAGCACCAGCGGCGGAATGAGCCAGAGCGGCATCGAGACGACGAGCGCCACCAGCGCCAGCACCGTCAGGCCCAGCGACCGCGCCACGCTGCCGAAAAACGATGCGCCCTTCTTACGCTCGAGTGTGGGGAAGCGGCGGTGCGCCACCAGTGCGGTCAACGGAGGCGCCATCAAACCGGCCACGATGACCAGCGAAACCAGCACGATCAGCGGCGTGGCGGCAAACACCACCACGAGCGGTGCCAGCATGGCCGTGACATCGCCCGAAAAGAGCCGCCCGATCCAGCCCCAGAAGCTCGCCAGCAGGGGCCAGGCCTCGAGCGCCTCGCGCGTCCATGCCACGGTCGCGTCCCAGTAGAAATAGCCGAAGCCCGCGGCCAGCAGCACCATCAGGGCGAGCGGCAGCAAAGACAGCACGATCACGCGCGGCAGCATGCAATAGGCAACGGCACGCCAGAAAGAGTCGAGAAGCAGACGCATTGGGTGCGAAGGATAACGCCTGGGCGCCGCCCGGGCGGTCAGCCGCGGCCGACCATCCGCTTCAGCCCGAGCCACTGCTGGGCCCAGAAGCCGCTGCCGTAGTCGCGCACCCGGCCATCGGCGCCGGGCTCGACCTGGTCGCGGATGCCGGTCGGGTCGTAGCGCTTCTCGAAGTTGGCCGTGCGAAAAAGCATGTCCCACCAGGGCAGCAGCACGCCGAAATTGTGGCCGCCCAGCGTATGAGCGCCGCGCGACTCGTGGCCCAGCCCGATGCTGTGGTGCAGCCGGTGAAAGCGCGGGCTGATCCACAGCCGCTCGCCGATGGCGCCGAACCCGAGCTTCAGGTTGGCGTGCTGCAGGCTTTCGCTGAGCTGCGTGAACGCGACGAACGCAATGAACTGGCCGGGCGCCACGCCGATGAGCTGCGCCACGATGACGATGAGGGTGTCATGAATGATGTCGTCGAGCAGGTGGTTGCGGTCGTCGCTCCACATGGTCATCTGGCGCTGCGAATGGTGCAGCGAATGCAGGCCCCACCACCAGTTGAGCTGGTGCTGGCCGCGATGAATCCAATAGCCCACGAAGTCGAGCACCACCAGATAGATCGCAAAGGCGACCCACGGCACGTCGGTGACGCCGGGCCAGGCTTCGTCGAGGTGAAACGTGCCCCAGCCCGCGATGCGCAGGCTCCCGATGGCGTCGTCGAAGAACGGCTCGAGCGTGAAGAACATGGCCAGCCGGAACAGGCCGAGGCGATGGATCAGCGTGTAGAGCACGTCGATGCGGATGGCGCGGCGGTCGGTGACCGGTTCGACGGCGCGCCAGCGCTGCAGCGGCCCGATGACCATGAGCAGCACCGCGACTTGAATGAACCCGACCAGCAGCCAGCCGGTGGCGTCGAAGGCGTCTTCGGTCCAGCCGCCGAGGCCGACCGCGAACACCAGCGGCTGGATCAGCGTCTCGAAGAACCAGCCCTGCAGCGCGGAAAAAGAGTCCGTCAACCAATCGATCACGACGACGCCTCAAGGGTGGGATGCGATCCAGGCGCGGTATTGCGGATGCTGGCGCAACGTTTCGAAGCAGAAGCCCTTGGCCTTGAGGCCGACGATCAGCGGCTCGAGGTTGGCTGGCGCCCACGGGTCCTTGCGCGACCAGATGCCCAGGTGCGCGAGCAGGATGTCGCCGGGGCGGATGGTTTCCAGCGCCTGCGCCAGGAGCTTTTCGTTGCTGAACTTCTCGCTCGGCAGCTCGTCGCCCAGGAAGCCGGCCGGCGACCAGCCCACATGCTCGAAGCCGCAGGCCTTGGCCGCGGCGAGCAGGCGGGGCGAGGTCTTGCCGCCCGGCGCGCGGTACAGCGGCAGCGGCTTCTTGCCGGTGATGAAAGCCAGCCGCTCAGACGCCTTGCCGATGTTGGCGCAGTACTCGGCCGCGCTCCAGGTGAACTCGCGGCCCGCGAGCGCGCCAGCCGAAGGCTTGATGCGGAAGCTCGGCGCCACGCCCTTGAGATCGCCGCGCCAGTACGCGTGGTCGTAGGTGTGCGAGGCGAATTCATGGCCTTCGGCCGCCCTCGCCTTCCACCATGGCGCCCAGCGGCTGTCGAGGCTGTCGCCATCCGTCTGGGTGCGCTCGGCGGCGGCAAAGAAGGTAACGCGTACGTTCTGGCGCTTTAGCACGTCGGCCACGAGCGCCGCAACGCCCATGTGGCCGGTGTCGAAGGTCAGGTAGACCGGCTTTTCGCACGAGGCGCCCTGCGCCCAGGCAGCCGGCATGGCGGCACAGGCGACGGCGAAGACAACTCCTGGAACACCGCGGAATCGGCTTTGCCGGCTTGCCGAAGGAACCCGTTCAGATTCTTTTCGCATGGGCCAGGGTCCAGACGCCGTGCGGCGAACGGCCGACATTGACCTGGCGCACGACCTTCTGGCTGTCCAGGTCGATCACGCTGAGCTTCTTGGCCCAGCGCGAGGTGACGTACAGCGTCTTGCCGTCGGCGGACACATCCATGCAGTCGGGGCCGCCCGGAACTGCGTAGGTGGCGCTGACCTTGAGCGTCGCCAGGTCGATGCGGCTGATGGTGTTGGCCACGCGGTTGCTCACGAAGACGCTCTTGCCGTCGCCGGCCGAACGGAAGGCGTGGGCACCCTTGCCTGTCAGGATCTTGCCGACCAGCTTGGGCTCGGCGCCCGCCACGTCGAACACCTGCACGCCGTCGCTGCCGGTCAGGCCCACGAGCAGGGTCTTGTCGTTGTGCACGCCGTAGATGTCAGCCGGCATGGCGCCGGTGGTGGTGCGCCAGCGGATGGTCTGCGTCGCCAGGTCGACGGCGATGAGCTCGTCGCTGTCCTGCATGGTCACGTAGGCGACGGTGCTGGTGTGGTCGATCCAGATGTGGCTGGGCGTCTTGCCGGTGGCAATGCGCTTGACGAGCTTCAGGTCCTTGCCGTCCCAGCGGTAGACGTCGACGTGATTGAGCCGGTTGGCCGCCGTGACGAACCACTTCATGTCGCGCGAGAACTGCAGCTGGTACGGATCGATGATGCCGTAGACCACCCGCTGCACTTCGGCCGTTCTCGGGTTGAGAAAAGTCAGCGAGTCGCCCGCCGAATTGGCCACGATGACCGACTTTTCGTCGGGCGTCATGTAGATGTGGTGCGGTTCCTTGCCGGTGGCGATGCGCTGCTTTTCAGTCCAGTCGACCGGATTGATCACGCTGACGCTGGCGTCGAGCGAATTGAGCACGAAGATCGGCGGGGGTTCGGCGGGCGCAGCGGCGGCGGATTGTGCCGCCCAGACCGTCAGGCAAGAAAACAGGAAGGCCGCAAGGCGGCCATTCGGTCGGGCAAGGAATCGCAAGGGGAAGTTCCGAAAGAGTGCTTTCGATTATCAACGGCCCGACCCGACCGGCGGCTGACCGGCAGTGTTTGCAACGCCTATACCGTTGTTTTTGCACGCAATGCCGCGACCTGTTCGGCGGTGAGCCATCGCCATTGGCCCGGTGCCAGGTCTTCGGGCAGCGCCAGTTGCCCGATGCGCGAGCGGTGCAACCCTTCGACCCGGTTGCCCACGGCCGCCAGCATGCGCTTGACCTGGTGGTATTTCCCTTCGGTGAGCGTCAGCCGCAGGTGCAGCGGGCTGTCCGACGCGCAGGCGGCGGCGCGCACCGGCTTCGGATCGTCGTCGAGCACCACGCCGGCCAGCAGTTTTTCGATTTGCGCAGCGTCCACCGGGTGCTTGGCCGTGACCTCGTACACCTTGGGAACATGGTGCTTGGGCGAGCCCATCTTGTGGATGAACTGGCCGTCGTCCGTCAGCAACAGCAGCCCGGTCGTGTCCTGGTCGAGCCTGCCGATGGCCTGCACGCCCTGCACCGCGCCCTTGTTGGGCCGAAGACGCAGCGGCGATGGCAGCAGCGTGTAGATGCTCGGGTAGGTGGAAGGCTTTTGCGAGCACTCCGTCCCGGCCGGCTTGTGCAGCATCAGGTAGGCCTTCTCGTGGTACGCCCATTCGGTGCCCTGAACAGTGAAAAGCAGGCCTTCAGGGTCGAGATCGTCGAAGGGATCGTCGGCCACCTTGCCGCCGATGGTCACGTGGCCTTGCTGGATCAGCCCCGCGCACACGCGCCGCGTGCCGAAGCCTTGGGAATAGAGAATGTCTTGCAGGTGCATGGAAATGAAAAAGCGGCCGCGCCGGCATGGCACGACCGCCTTTGGTTTGCAGGTTCAGTAGCCGGCGGCAAGGCCGGTGTTGCGGCGCGGGTCGTTGGCGCCGTAGAAGCGGTTGGCTCCCACCGGCTTGCCGCCCAGCGACGGCGCGCCGACGATGATCGCCGCCATGTGGTTGGCCGGCTGGGGAACGCCCAGGTTGTGGCCCATGTCGGTCAGGATCTTGCGGGTGTCGGGGCTGATGGCAAAGGTTTCGACGTTGGTCACGTCAGGCAGCCATTGCTGGTGGAAGCGCGGCGCATCGACGGCTTCCTGCACGTTCATGCCGTAGTCGACCACGTTCAGGATGGTGTGGAGCACGGCCGTGATGATGCGGCTGCCGCCCGGCGTACCGACCACGAACACCGGCTTGCCGTCCTTCGAGACGATGGTCGGGCTCATCGAACTCAGCGGACGCTTGCCCGGGGCAATGGCATTGGCCTCACCCTGAACCAGCCCGTACATGTTGGGCACGCCGATCTTCGCGGTGAAGTCGTCCATCTCGTTGTTCAGCAGCACGCCGGTCTTGTCGGCGGTGACCTTGGCGCCGAACCAGTCGTTCAGCGTGTAGGTGACCGACACCGCATTGCCCTGCTGGTCGGTGATGGAATAGTGCGTGGTGTTGCTGCCTTCGTGCGGCGCAACGCCGGGCTTGATGTCCTTGGAAACGCCGGCCTTCTTGGGGTCGATGGCCGCGCGGATCTTCTCGGCATAGCCCTTGTCAAGCAGGCGGTCGAGCGGGTTCTTCACGAAGTCCGGGTCGCCCAGGTAGCTGTTGCGGTCCACATAGGCATGGCGCATGGCCTCGATCTGGTAGTGCACGGCTTCGGCCGAGCGGAAGCCCAGGTCCTTGAGCGGGTAGCCCTCGAGGACGTTGAGCATCTCGCAGATGATCACGCCGCCCGAGCTCGGCGGCGGCGCCGACACTACACGGTAGCCGCGGTAGTCGCACTCGACCGGCGCCAGCTCGCGCGTCTTGTACTGGTCGAGGTCGGCCTGGGTGATGATGCCCTTGCCGGCCTGGCTGGAGGCGACGATCGCCTGCCCCACCCAGCCCTTGTAGAAGCCGTCGACACCCTTGGCGCTGACTGCGCGCAGCGTCTTGGCAAGGTCTTTCTGCACCAGCTTCTGGCCGACCGCGAAAGGCTCGCCCTTGTTCAGGAAGATGGCGCCGGAGACCGGGTCTTTCTTGAAGTCGTTGGTGGAGGTGCGCAGCATGTCGATGTCGCCCTGCTCCAGCGCAAAGCCCTTGTCGGCCAGCTGGATCGAAGGCGCGATCAGGTCGGCGCGCTTCATGGTGCCGTATTTCTCGCGCGCGTATTCCATGCCCGAAACGGTGCCCGGCACGCCCACGGCCAGGTGGCCGTTGGTGCTCAGGCCCTTGATGACGTTGCCGTCCTTGTCGAGGTACATGTTGGGCGTCGCGGCCAGGGGCGCTTTCTCGCGGAAATCGAGAAAGGTCTTGCGGCCGTCGGCCAGTTGCACGGTCATGAAACCGCCGCCGCCGAGGTTGCCGGCCGCCGGATACACCACCGCCAGCGCATAGCCCACGGCCACCGCCGCATCGACGGCGTTGCCGCCGCGCTTGAGCACGTCGACACCCACCTTGGTGGCCAGATGCTGCGCGCTCACGACCATGCCGTGCTCGGCCGCAACGGGCGCCTGCGATGCGGCGTGCGAAGCGCCCGCGCCGGTGAGCACGAGCGCGGCCGCGACGGCGGCGCGCAATGTCGGAGTCCATTGGAATTGCTGCATGGAGAAAATCCCTTCTTGAATCTTGTGGTGAGAAACGGCAAGCACCAAGGCCGTCAGGCAACGAGCAGCGCCTTGCGCCGCAGGTCGCTCAAGCCGAGCTCTACTTGTTTGAGCGCGAACTCCTTCAGCTGGGAGGGATCGGTCAGTGGCTTGTCGTTGTGGACGAAGCGCAGGCGGCCGGCCTCCACCTCGGCCGCGAGATAGTCGGCCAGCATGTCGTGCGAATGCGCGCCATCGAGCAGCGGCAAGAGGCAGCGTTCCAGCGCGGAGAGGCCCATGGATTCATGCCACTGGTTGCAGACCGTGGCTGAGCTTCCAGCGGACAGCGCCAGGCCCGGCGCGGTGCGTACGGACGGCAACGCCAGCGGCAGCGCGGACACCTGCGTTGCGGCCCGCACCGGTGTACGCCGGATCCGAACCGCGCCGAGGATCAGCAATTCCTCGAGCATCGACATCACGATGGGTTCGACCGAGGTACGGGGCTCGCCCGTTGCGGCGAGAACCGAGGCAACCAGCGCCTCGAGCGACAGACTGGCCGGATAGTTCGAATCGAGCGCCTGGGCCGCGGCTTTGTGCACCGGAAGGCGCAGCGTGACCTTCAGGTTGCGCAGCGCATTGCAAGACTGCTCGCGTGCATCGAGCGTCAATGCAGTGCCGTCCTCGGCGGCGAACACGCCCGCGAATTCAAGACTGCGAATCCGGGCCGGGTCGAGCCGGTAGCGGATATCGGCGGCGCGGCCCTGCTTCACCAGCAAGGTCTGGCGAAAAGTGCGGTTGACCAGGAAGTCGAGATACTGCTCCATGAGAATCTGGCTGCCGCCGCATTCGCGCAGCAGCGGCTCTCGTACCTTCTCTCCGTAGTTCTGCACGAACATCGTGGAAGGTTCCGCGTCTGCCAGGTAGCTCAGGCCGTTCGCCTCGGCACGCGCCACAAACTCCTTGAAGTAGCACGGCGCATTGCAGGGCTCGAGAAATTCATGCAGCAGGTAGTAGCCGCTGGAGCCGCGCACAATGGGCATCGTCTCCTCGAGCGTTTTCTTCAGAACGCTGTCCGGCCGCGCCGACTGCTCGAGAAATTCGAGCATGCCGCGCGCATAAGACAGCTTTTCTTCGGGCGTGTCGCGCGGAGCGCCGCGCAGGATCATCGCGTCGCGCACGATCTCCCTCGCCTTCCAGCCCGGGTACACGTTGTAGCTGACATAAGCCACGCCATTGGGCGCAAGGTTCTCGGAGCACACGCGCAGGATCGCGTCCTGCACCGGCCCGGGTACCCAGCTGTAGACACCGTGGCAGATGATGTAGTCGAACTGGCCGAACGAGGCATCGACCTCCGCGAGATTGAATGCCCGCAGCTCCACGTTCGGCAATCCGGCGCGCGAAATGGCCGTGAGGCCCTGTTCCACCTGCACCTTCGACAGGTCGAGGCCCAGGGCACTTGCTTCAGGATGGCGCGCCGCAAACGGAATCAGGTTGCCGCCTGCCGCGCAGCCGAGTTCGAGCACTCGCGCCTTGGCCGGCGGCGGCGCTTCGAGACCGAACAGGAAAGCCAGGGCTTCCAGGTGCTCGACAGCGGTTTGCGGGAACGGATGCGACTCGTAGGGCACCTCGTCGTAGTAGCTGGTGAGAGTCGAAGTCAGTGAATCGGGCACGGCGTCCTTTTTTGGGTCGAGACGGGCAGCGATGCCTTTGCGAGGAGCAGACAGCGATGGCGGCGTGACAGCGCCCGCTGACTATAGCCTTGCGCCCAGGCAAAAAAAAGCCAACCTGTCGAAGGTTGGCTTTTTGTGATGAATGGTGGAGCTGGGGGATTTGAACCCCCGTCCGCAAGCCTTCATCGCGCAGTTCTACATGTTTAGTGATCTGATTTAAGTCTCGCTTCCGGAGTCGCGCAGTCACACGCTAAACCGGACGCCAGTACCCTATTTTCTCGCCCCGACCCAAGGTACCCGGATCGGAGCCAGCCCATGTAATTATCCTTGCAGCCGGGAGGTCAGGATTGCTCCAGACCCCCTTGCCCAGCCCATCGGCCAACTGTTGCAAGGCTCACTGGCAATTAAGCAGCGAGTGCGAAACGTTCGTCGTTTGCAGTTAGTTTGTTTGAATCTGTTTTACGAGCGCATTCAGCTCGACATGCCCCGCTGCGACTCCGAACCCACGTCGAAACCAGTGCAGCCCCAAGACCCGTATTTTAGGCCGGGTTGAGAAACTGCAAGAGCTCCATGGGCGAAGATATTGCGGCGTCCGCTTCCCAGAGCGTGGCGTCGGCCTGCGGCCCCATGTAGCCGTAGGTTGCCGCCACGGTTTTCATGCCGGCGGCGCGGCCCGCGATGATGTCGCGCTCGTCGTCTCCCACATAGATGCAGGCATTCGACGGGATTCCAAGCCGGCGTGCCGCTTCATGCAAGGGCTCGGGGTGCGGCTTGGAAAACGGCGTGGTATCGCCGCTCACGATAGCGCCCGCGCTCTCGAAAAGAGGAATCGCGCGGGTCAGCGGATTGGTAAATCTTGCCGATTTGTTGGTGACCACGCCCCACGCCAGCCCGCGCGCGCGGATGGCGTCGATGAGCGCCTGTACGCCGTCGAACACATGCGTGTTGAGCAGCATGCGGTTTTCGTAGGCAACGAAGAACTCTTCCCTCAACTGCGGAAATTCCGGCGCGTCGGGTGTGATGCCGAAGGCCACGCCGAGCATGCCCCGCGCACCAGCGCCCGCCATGTAGCGGTAGCGCTCCAACGGATACGACTCAAGGCCCCGGTCTGTACGCATCTTGTCGGCCGCAGCGCCCAGATCGGGCGCGCTGTCGATCAGCGTGCCGTCCAGGTCGAACAGCACGGCTTGCACTGCTGCGCCCGTCACGCCCGGGATCCCGTCGCCGAGGCCGGTTTTTGCGTTGCGAACATATAGTTGACGCTGGTGTCGCCGCTGAGCCAGTAGCGCCGCGTCAACGGGTTGTGCTCCATGCCCCGCGTATGGCGCAAGTCGAGCCCGGCGGCGCGGCAATGGGCTGCAAGCTCGCTGGGCCGGATCAGCTTTGCATACTCGTGCGTGCCGCGCGGCAACATGCCCAGGACGTATTCGGCGCCGACGATCGCCAGCATGAAAGACTTCAGATTGCGGTTGATGGTGGAAAAGAACACCCAACCGCCCGGTTTGACCAAGGTGGCGCAGGCCTGAACGATCGAAGCGGGCTCCGGCACGTGTTCGAGCATTTCCATGCAGGTCACGACGTCGAAACTGCCCGGTTGCTCCGCGGCCAATGCCTCGGCGCTGACTTCGCGGTATTTGACGCCCTTGGTTTCGGCCTCGAGCGCGTGCAGCTTGGCAACCTTGAGCGCCTTGCTCGCCAAGTCGATGCCGAGCACATCGGCGCCTTTTCGGGCCATCGAATCGGCGAGGATTCCTCCGCCGCAGCCAATATCGAGCACCTTGCGCTGCGAAATCGGCGCAATACCGTCAATCCATTCCAGGCGAAGCGGATTGATTTCGTGGAGCGGACGGAATTCGCTGTCCAAATCCCACCAGCGATGAGCAAGTTCGGAAAACTTGGCAAGTTCCGCCGGATCGGCATTCACGTTATCTGTCATGCCCCGATTATGAAACGGAGATTGCACCGCGAGCACTGGAAAGACGGTTGAGACCGCCCGAAGGAATTCGACAGGCATAAAAAAACCCCGCCGAGGCGGGGTTTTCTTTTAGCGATTCAATCGAATCAGCGGGTGGCGCGGGTGCCGACCACTTCGATTTCCACGCGGCGGTTCTTGGCGCGGCCTTCCTTGGTGCGGTTGTCCGCAACAGGCTGCTTCTCGCCCTTGCCTTCGGTGTAGACGCGGTTGCGTTCGATGCCGCGCGAGACCAGGAAGGCCTTGACAGCTTCGGCGCGACGCACCGACAGACGCTGGTTGTAGGAGTCAGAACCGATCGAGTCGGTGTGACCCACGGCAATGATCACTTCCAGGTTGACGTCACGGATCTTCGAGACCAGGTCGGTCAGCTTGGCGCGACCTTCAGGCTTGAGAACCGACTTGTCGAAGTCGAAGAATGCGTCAGCAGCGAAGGTAACCTTCGAAGCAGCGACTTGAGGAGCAGGCGTAGGAGCCGGTGCGCCCGGGGTGGGAGCCACTGCAGCGGGAGCTGCCGGAACCAGAGCACCGTCGCAACCGGCGGCGGCGGTAGCCGGCGTCCAGTTGGCATCACGCCAGCACAGTTCGTTCGTGCCGTTCTTCCAAACCAGTTCGCCGGTGCCGTTTTGCCAGTTGTCGATCGTAGGACCGCCATTCGCAGCGGTGACACGGGTCTGCGCGCCGGCGGCAGTGGCGAGCGCAGCGACTGCAAACATCATCGCCACTTTATTCAGTTTCTTCATGGTTCTCCTCTTGGGGAAAAAGCCGCAGCCGCGCTGCGAATCAAGGACGCTTTAAGTGACCACCACCCAAAACGTTGAGGCGATTGTGCCATAGGGTCTTTGGCAAACAGCCCGCAGCGCCCCCGGAAGCGTAGGACGGAGGCGGAATAGCGGCCTTGTGTTGCGGCGGTACGACACCCCTCACAGCGTAAAATTCCGCCTTCCTGCCGCCAGCCTCTCGCTCATGACCTCCTTCGCCAAAGAAACCCTGCCCATCAGTCTTGAAGAGGAAATGCGCAGCAGCTATCTCGATTACGCCATGAGCGTGATCGTGGGCCGAGCGCTTCCCGACGCCCGCGACGGCCTCAAGCCCGTGCACCGGCGCGTGCTGTACGCCATGCACGAGCTCAACAACGACTGGAACCGTGCATATAAGAAGTCCGCCCGCATCGTGGGCGACGTGATCGGTAAGTACCACCCGCACGGCGACCAGTCGGTCTACGACACCATCGTGCGGCTGGCGCAGGACTTTTCCATGCGCCATATGCTGGTGGACGGACAAGGTAACTTCGGCTCGGTCGACGGAGACAACGCGGCCGCAATGCGGTATACGGAAATCCGGCTTGCCAAAATTGCGCACGAAATGCTGGCCGATATCGACAAGGAAACGGTCGATTTTCAAGACAATTACGACGGCTCCGAAAAAGAACCCAAGGTCCTGCCGAGCAAACTGCCTAATTTGCTGGTGAATGGCTCCGGCGGTATTGCGGTGGGCATGGCCACCAATATTCCGCCGCACAATCTCAATGAGGTGGTGGACGCCTGCCTGCACATGCTGCGCAATCCGCAGGCCACCATCGACGAGCTGATGGAAATCGTGCCGGCGCCCGACTTCCCCACCGCCGGCATCATCTACGGCATCAATGGCGTGAGAGACGGCTACCGCACCGGCCGCGGCAAGGTGGTCATGCGCGCCAAGTGCCACTTCGAGGACATCGACCGCGGCCAACGCCAGGCGATCATCGTCGACGAGCTCCCCTACCAGGTCAACAAGAAGACGCTGCAGGAGCGCATGGCCGAGCTGGTGCACGAGAAGAAGATCGAAGGCATCAGCCACATCCAGGACGAGTCCGACAAGTCGGGCATGCGCCTTGTCATCGAGCTCAAGCGCGGCGAAGTGCCCGAGGTGGTGCTCAACAACCTCTACAAGCAGACGCAGCTGCAGGACACCTTCGGCATCAACATGGTGGCGCTGGTCGACGGCCAGCCCAAGCTGTGCAACCTGAAGGACCTGATCGAGGTCTTCCTGCAGCACCGCCGCGAAGTGGTCACGCGCCGCACCGTGTTCACGCTGCGCAAGGCCCGCGAACGCGGCCACGTGCTCGAAGGCCTGGCGGTGGCGCTGGCCAACATCGACGAATTCATCTCGATCATCCGCAACGCGCCGACGCCTCCGGTGGCCAAGGCCGAGCTGATGACCCGCAGCTGGGATAGCAAGCTGGTGCGCGAGATGCTCACGCGTTCGCGCGCAGACGGCGGCGTGGTCAATGCCGACGACTACCGCCCCGAAGGCCTGGAGCGCGAATTCGGCATGGGCTCCGACGGCCTCTATCGCCTGTCGGAAACCCAGGCGCAAGAAATCCTGCAGATGCGCCTGCAACGCCTGACCGGCCTCGAGCAGGACAAGATCGTTGCCGAATACAAGGAGGTCATGGCCGAGATCGACGACCTGCTCGACATCCTTGCCAAGCCCGAACGCGTCTCGGTCATCATTGGCGAAGAGCTTGGCACCATCAAGCAGGAATTCGGCCAATCGAAGCTCGGCGCGCGTCGCAGCCTGGTCGAGCACAGCGCCTACGATCTCTCGACCGAAGACCTGATCACTCCGACCGACATGGTGGTCACGCTTTCGCACAGCGGCTACATCAAGAGCCAGCCGTTGAACGAGTACCGCGCGCAAAAGCGCGGCGGGCGCGGCAAGCAGGCCACCGTGACCAAGGAAGACGACTGGATCGACCAGCTCTTCATTGCCAATACGCACGACTACATCCTGTGCTTCTCCAACCGCGGCCGGCTGTACTGGCTCAAGGTGTGGGAAGTGCCCGCGGGCTCCCGCGGTTCGCGCGGCCGCCCCATCGTCAACATGTTTCCGCTGCAAGAGGGCGAGAAGATCAACGTGGCGCTCGCGCTCACCGGCGAGAAGCGCAACTTCCCGGCCGACCAGTACGTGTTCATGGCCACCTCGATGGGCACGGTCAAGAAGACCACGCTCGACGAATTCAACAACCCCCGCAAGGGCGGCATCATTGCCGTGAACCTCGATGAAGGCGACTACCTCATCGGCGCGGCGCTCACCGACGGCAAGCACGACGTGATGCTGTTCAGCGACGGCGGCAAGGCCGTGCGCTTCGACGAAGAAGACGTGCGTCCGCTGGGCCGCAACGCGCGCGGTGTGCGCGGCATGTCGCTCGATCCGGGGCAAGGCGTCATCGCCATGCTGGTGGCCGAGGACGAGCAGCAAAGCGTGCTCACCGCCACCGAAAATGGTTACGGAAAGCGTACAAGCATTACCGAGTACACGCGTCATGGCCGCGGAACCAAAGGCATGATTGCGATTCAACAGAGTGAGCGCAACGGCAAGGTCGTTGCCGCCACCCTCGTGCATGCGGACGATGAGATCATGCTCATCACCGACAAGGGCGTGCTTGTGCGCACCCGGGTTGCCGAGATTCGTGAACTAGGTCGCGCAACGCAAGGCGTCACGCTGATCGGGCTCGACGAAGGCGCCAAACTAAGCGGGCTACAGCGTATCGTCGAGAACGACGCCAACGGCGAGATCGAGCCGGGCGCAGACGATACTTCCACATCTTCAACGGAGAACCCTCAGTGAAAAAATTCAAGCTCGCACTTCTGACTGTCGCCCTGGCTGGCAGCTCGATGGCCGCCATGGCCCAGGACAAAGCTGCGCTCATCAAGCAGTTCATCGACGTGCAGCGCCCCGGCATCGAGTCGTTGGCACGCGGCCTGGTCGAGCAATCGAGCTCTCCAATTGCGCAAGCCGGCTCGCAGTACCTGCAAACGCAGGTGCCCGAAGCCAAGCGCGAATCGGCTGCCAAGGCCGCCGACGCCGAACTCAAGAAGTACTTCGACGACGCCTACCCGATCGTGCGCGACAAGGCCGTGCAACTGGCACCCGTTGCCCTGACCCCGCTGCTGGAGCAGAACTTCACCGAAGACGAACTCAAGCAGCTGCTGGCCTGGATCAACTCGCCGCTCAGCAAGAAGTATCAGGAACTCAACCCCAAGATGCAGACCGCGCTGACCGAAAAGCTCGTGACCGAAACGCGCGCCACCATCGAACCGAAGATGCGCGCGCTCGACGAAAACGTGGCCAAGGCACTGGGTGCGCCCACCGGCGGCCAGCAAGGCGCCGCTCCCGCCAAGGCCCCGGCCAAGGCTCCCGCCAAGAAGTGACGTGACTCAGCAGCAGCCCAAGCCAGTCGGCACGCGTCCATTCAATTTTTCCGCAGGTCCGGCCGCCATGCCGGAGGCGGTGCTGCAACGCGCCGCCTCCGAAATGCTCGACTGGCAGGGCAGCGGCATGAGCGTGATGGAAATGAGCCATCGCGGCAAGGAGTTCGGCGCGATCTGCACCCAGGCCGAAGCCGACATCCGCACGCTGCTGGCTGTACCCGAGAACTTCCACATCCTGTTCATGCAGGGTGGCGGGCTGGGCGAAAACGCCATCGTGCCGATGAACCTGTCGCGCGGCAAAACCGCCGACTTCGTGATCACCGGCAGCTGGAGCATCAAGTCCCAGAAAGAAGCGCAGCGCTATTGCACTGCGCACGTCGCCGCAAGTAACGCAGGCGACCATCACACCAGGCTGCCAGATCCCTCGACCTGGCAACTGAGCCAAGACGCCTCGTACGTGCACCTGTGCACCAACGAGACGATCAACGGCATCGAGTTCCAGCAACTGCCCGATCTTGCGGCCCTTGGCAGCAACGCGCCGCTGGTCATCGACTTTTCGTCTCACGTGGCCTCGCGCAGCGTCGACTGGAGCCGCGTCGGCCTTGCATTCGGCGGCGCGCAAAAGAACCTCGGGCCGGCCGGCCTCACGCTCGTGATCGTGCGCGACGACCTGCTCGGCCAGGCGCTCGAAATCTGCCCGAGTGCGTTCAACTACAAGATCGTGGCCGACAACAAGTCCATGTACAACACCCCGCCGACGTGGGGCATCTACATGGCCGGGCTCACTTTCCAGTGGCTGCTGCAGCAGACCGAAGGCGCGCTCACGGGCGTGGCCGCCATCGAACAGCGCAACATCGCCAAGGCGAGCCTGCTGTACGGGTTCATCGACGCGTCTTCGTTCTACGTGAACAAGATCGACCCGAGCTGCCGCTCGCGCATGAACGTGCCTTTCTTCCTGGCCGATGAAAGCCGCAACGACGCCTTTCTGGCGGGCGCCCGGGAAGCCGGCCTGCTGCAGCTCAAGGGCCACAAGTCGGTCGGCGGCATGCGTGCGAGCATCTACAACGCCATGCCGCTGGAAGGCGTACAGGCACTTGTGAGCTACATGCGAGAATTCGAGCGATCACATGCCTAGGCGCATGCCCAGCTGCTCGCACCGATGACCGCCTCCGCTCCAACACCGCCCTCTTCTCCCGACAACTCCGAAAGCCTTGCCGGTCTGCGCGTGCAGATCGATTCGCTCGACCAGCAATTGCTCAGCCTGCTCAACGAGCGGGCCCATGTGGCAGAGCTGGTCGGCGAGGTCAAGAAGCGCGAAGGCACGCCGTTTTTCCGCCCCGATCGCGTGGCGCAAGTCATCGAGAAGATGCAGAAGAGCAATGCAGGCCCGCTCAAGGACCTGCATGTGGCTGCCATCTGGCGCGAGATCATGTCGGCCTGCCTGGCGCTCGAATCGCCGCAGCGCGTTGCCGTGCTGGGCCCCGAGGGCACCTTCTGCGAGCAGGCCGCCATCGAATACTTCGGCGGTGCCGCCGACCTCATCTATTGCGCCAGCTTCGACGAGGTGTTTCACGCCACGGCGGCCGGCAGCGCGCAATACGGCGTGGTGGGCGTCGAAAACTCGACCGAAGGCGTGGTCACGCGCTCGCTCGACCTGTTCCTGCATTCGCCCACCCATGTGGTCGGCGAGGTCAGCCTGCTGGTGCGGCACCATCTTTTGCGCAGCAGCAACACGCTCGACGGGGTGGAAGCGGTGCTCGCCCATCCGCAAGCGCTTGCGCAGTGCCAGACCTGGCTTTCGAAGCACCTGCCCAACGCCGAGCGGCGCGCCGTCTCAAGCAATGCCGAAGGCGCACGGCTCGCGGCCACCAACCCGGCCTGGGCCGCGCTGGCCGGCGAACGCGCCGCCACCCGCTTCGGCCTGCACATCGTTGCGCACGCCATCCAGGACGACTCGTACAACCGCACCCGCTTCTCCGTGATCTGCCTGCCCCAGACGCTCGCCATGCCGCCGGCATCGGGGCGCGATTGCACGAGCTTGATCGTTTCCGTACCCAACCGCCCCGGCGCCGTGCATGACCTGCTGGTGCCGCTGAAGCTCAACAACGTGTCCATGACCCGTTTCGAGTCGCGCCCCGCGCGCACCGGCCAGTGGGAGTACTACTTCTACATCGACCTCGACGGCCATCCTTCGCAGCCCAACGTGGCTGCGGCACTGGCCGAACTGCGCGGCCTCTGCGCCTTCTACAAGGTGCTTGGCGCCTATCCCGTCAAAGCCTGAGCCGGACGCGCACCATGTTCGAGCAATTGGGATTGATCGGCTGCGGCCTCATGGGCGGCTCCTTTGCGCTTGCGCTCAAGCGCGCAAAGCTTGTGAAACGGGTCGTCGGCTACAGCAAGTCGCCTTCCACCACCGAGCGGGCCCGCCAGCTCGGGGTGATCGACGTGGTGGCGCCCTCGGCGCTGCTGGCGGTCTCAGGGGCAGACCTGGTGCTGCTCGCGGTGCCGGTGGCTGCGTCGGAAGCCACCTTCAGGGCCATCCGCCACGGCATGTCGAGCGACACGCTGGTCATGGACGTCGGCTCGACCAAGGGCGACGTGATCGAAGCCGCGCGCAATGGCCTGCAAAGCCAGTTCGCCAACTTCGTTCCGGCCCACCCGATCGCCGGCAAGGAGGTGTCGGGCATCGAACATGCCGAGGCCTCGCTTTACACCGGTCGCAAGGTCGTGCTGACGCCCGTCAAGGCTACGCTGCGTTCCAACGTGCAACGGGCTTCGCAGCTCTGGAGCGGCATCGGCGCCAACGTGGTCACCATGACGCACGAAGAGCACGACAGTGCCTTCGCCGCCGTGAGCCATTTGCCGCACCTGCTGGCCTTTGCCTATGTCAACGCCCTTATCGCGCAGCCGCAGGGCGACCGCTTCCTGAGCCTTGCCGGGCCGGGTTTTCGCGATTTTTCTCGCATTGCGGCCAGCGACCCGGTGATGTGGCGCGACGTGCTGCTCGCCAATCGAGAGCAGGTGCTGCTGCAGTCGCAGGCCTTTCGCAAGGCACTGCTGGACCTCGAGGCGCTGATGGGCGCCGCCGACGCCCAGGCGCTGGAACAATCGATTGCCGCCGCGAGAAAGGCGCGCGCCGCCTGGCAGCCCAACACCGACGCCTCCCAGGACTCCTGACATGCTCTCGACGGCATTCCTCGACATTCCCCCGCTGGCCGCGGCTGCGGGCACCGTTCAGCTGCCGGGCTCCAAGAGCATTTCGAACCGCGTGCTGCTGTTGGCCGCGCTCGCGAGCGGCACCACCGCCATCCACGACCTGCTCGACTCCGACGACACCCGCGTGATGCTCGATGCGCTGCGCGCGCTCGGCTGCGGCATCGACGCCGCAGGCAGCACGTTGCGTGTGACCGGCATCGGCGGCCAACTGAAGTCAAGGGCAAGCTGCTTCCGCTTTTCCTCGGCAACGCCGGCACCGCGATGCGCCCGCTGACGGCGGCACTGTCGCTGCTCGGGGGATTTCGAACTGAGCGGCGTCCCGCGCATGCATGAGCGGCCGATCGGCGATCTGGTCGATGCGCTGACCCAGCTCGGCTGCCGCATCGATTACCTCGGCAACCCTGGCTACCCGCCGCTGCGCATCAGCCCGGTCGATCACAGCGCGCTGGTGCTCGATGTGCCCATTCGCGTACGGGGCGACGTGTCGAGCCAGTTTCTCACCGCCCTGCTGCTGGCACTGCCGCTCGCCGCCCGCAAGGACATCGTCATCGAGGTGGTGGGCGAACTCATCTCCAAGCCGTACATCGAGATCACGCTGAACCTGCTCGCACGCTTCGGCATCACGGTCCGGCGCGACGGCTGGGAGCGCTTCACCATTCCGGCCGGCAGCAGCTACAGCTCGCCGGGCGATATCCACGTCGAGGCCGACGCGTCCTCCGCCAGCTATTTCATAGCGCTCGGGGCCATTGCCGCCGGCAGTTCGGGCGGCGACGGCCTCCGGATCGAAGGCGTCGGTGCCGATTCGATCCAGGGCGACATCCGCTTCATCGACGCGGCCCGGCAAATGGGCGCGCAGGTCGACAGCGGGCCCAACTGGCTCGAAGTGCGCCGCGGCGCCTGGCCGCTCAAGGCCATCGACCTGGACGCGAACCACATTCCCGATGCCGCGATGACGCTCGCCGTGATGGCGCTCTATGCCGACGGCCCGAGCACTTTGCGCAACATTGCGAGCTGGCGGGTCAAGGAAACCGATCGCATCGACGCCATGGCCAACGAGCTGAGAAAGCTTGGCGGCACCGTTGAATCCGGCCCCGATTTCATCCGGGTGCATCCGCTCGCGCCGGCCGATTGGCAGGCTGCCGCTATCCGCACCTACGACGACCATCGCGTGGCGATGTGCTTCTCGCTCGCGGCGTTCAACCCGGCCCGGGTACCGGTGCGCATTCTCGAGCCGCATTGCGTCGCCAAGACCTTTCCGGACTACTTCGAAACCCTGTTCTCGGTTGCCGAGGCCACGGAAATACCCGTGATCTGCATCGACGGTCCCACCGCCTCGGGCAAGGGCACCCTCGCCGCCGAGGTGGCGCGCCTGCTGGGCTACCACTACCTGGATTCCGGCTCGCTCTACCGCGTCACCGGACTGGCCATGCGGCGCGCCGGGCTCAGCGCCGATTCGCAGCACGAAGCGCAGATTGCCGCCATGGCGCGCACCCTGCCCCTGCACTTTGCCGAGGGCAAGGTCTTGCTGGCCGGCGAAGATGTGAGCGATGAAATCCGCACCGAAGCCGCGGGCATGGACGCCTCGCGCGTTTCCACGCTTCCCGCGGTGCGCGAGGCACTTTTGGCCCTGCAGCAGCGGTTTCGGCAGCTTCCCGGCCTTGTGGCCGACGGGCGCGACATGGGCACCGTGATCTTCCCCGACGCAGAGCTCAAGGTGTTCCTGACGGCCAGCGCCGTCCAGCGGGCCGAGCGCCGGCATAAGCAGTTGATTTCAAAGGGTATTTCGACTACACTTGACAGTCTTCGCTCCGACTTGGAAGCGCGCGACGCCAGGGACTCGTCCCGCAGCGTTGCACCTCTCAAGCCGGCGCAGGATGCGCGCCACCTCGACAACTCCCAGCTGTCCATCGAACAATCGATCGATACGGTGTTGAACTGGTGGCAGCAAGTACAGCCTTTCAAGTCCGCTTGAAGGCTCGCGCCAGCCGGGTGTTCCGGGTGGCGCATACCGCTCCAGCAGGCTCTTCTCGCGCGACAGCGCACCGGCCGGCTGGTTGTTCAACCAACCCGGGTTTATATCCAAAAAGCCCACAAAACCGCCGTCTCCAGACCCACAGCAGCCGCACGCAATTTCGCATGAGCGCCTGCCAACCCTGCCTGACGGAAGGAACCATAAATGTCTGAATCTTTTGCCGACCTATTCGAAGAGTCCCTGAAGCGTTCCGAAATGCGCACCGGCGAGGTCATCACGGCCGAAGTCGTGCGTGTCGAACACAACCACGTCGTCGTCAACGCCGGCCTCAAGTCCGAAGCGTACGTGCCGATCGAGGAGTTCAAGAACGACAAGGGCGAACTCGAAGTCCAGGCCGGCGATTTCGTTTCCGTTGCCATCGGCAGCGTTGAAAACGGCTACGGCGACACCATCCTCTCGCGCGACACCGCCAAGCGTCTGGCCTCGTGGCTCGCGCTCGAGAAGGCCCTGGAATCCGGCGACTTCGTCACCGGCACCACCAGCGGCAAGGTCAAGGGCGGCCTCACGGTGCTCGTCAACGGCATCCGCGCATTCCTGCCGGGCTCGCTGATCGATACGCGTCCGATCAAGGATCTGACGCCGTACGAAAACAAGACCATGGAATTCAAGGTCATCAAGCTCGACCGCAAGCGCAACAACGTCGTGCTGTCGCGCCGTGCCGTGGTCGAAGCCAGCATGGGCGAAGAGCGCGCCAAGCTGATGGAAACCCTGAAGGAAGGCGCAGTCGTGCGCGGTGTCGTCAAGAACATCACCGAATACGGAGCGTTCGTCGACCTCGGCGGCATCGACGGCCTGCTGCACATCACCGACATGGCATGGCGCCGCGTCCGCCACCCGAGCGAAGTCGTTCAGGCCGGCCAGGAAATCACCGCCAAGATCCTTAAGTTCGACACCGAGAAGAACCGTGTCTCGCTGGGTCTCAAGCAAATGGGCGACGACCCGTGGATGGGCGTTTCGCGCCGCTACCCGCAATCGACCCGCCTGTTCGGCAAGGTCACGAACATTGCCGACTACGGCGCGTTCGTCGAACTCGAACCCGGCATCGAAGGCTTGGTGCACGTTTCCGAAATGGACTGGACCAACAAGAACATCGCTCCGAACAAGATCGTCTCGCTGGGCGACGAAGTCGAAGTCATGGTCCTCGAAATCGACGAAGACAAGCGCCGCATCAGCCTGGGCATGAAGCAGTGCAAGGCCAACCCGTGGCAAGAGTTCGCGCAAAACACCAAGCGCGGCGACCGCGTCAAGGGCCCGATCAAGTCGATCACCGACTTTGGCGTGTTCGTGGGTCTGGCTGCCGGCATCGACGGCCTGGTTCACCTCTCGGACCTCTCGTGGAACGAAGCCGGCGAAACCGCCGTTCGCAACTACAAGAAGGGCCAGGAAGTCGAAGCCATCGTGCTGGCAGTCGACGTCGACCGCGAGCGCATCAGCCTGGGCATCAAGCAGCTCGATAGCGACCCGTTCACCACGTTCACCACGGTGAACGACAAGGGCCAGATCGTGACCGGCAAGGTCAAGACGGTTGACGCCCGCGGCGCTGAAATCGACCTCGGCGAAGACATCCTCGGCTACCTGCGTGCTTCGGAAATCTCGCGCGACCGCGTGGAGGATGCCCGCAACGTGCTGAAGGAAGGCGACGAAGTCACTGCCATCGTGCTGAACGTGGATCGCAAGACCCGCAACATCCAGCTGTCGATCAAGCAGAAGGACATGGTCGACGAACAAGGCGCCATGGCCAACCTGAGCCAGCAGTCGGCACGCGAAAACGCGGGCACGACGAGCCTGGGCGCCCTGCTGCGCGCCAAGCTCGACAACAACGACAGCAAGTAAGCTGAGCCAGAAGACAGAGCAGGCCCTGGGGCCGCTCTGTCTTTTTTTTCGTCCACGTTTTTGTTTGGCCTATGACCCGCTCTGACCTCGTCGAAGAACTCGCAGCGCGCTTTGCGCAGCTGACGCACCGCGATGCCGAATACGCCGTCAAGACCATCCTCGACGCGATGAGCGACGCGCTGGTGCGCGGGCATCGCATCGAGATCCGCGGTTTCGGCAGCTTTTCGGTCAGCCGGCGTCCGCCGCGCATCGGCCGCAACCCGCGTTCGGGCGAAAGCGTTCAGATTCCCGAAAAGCGGGTGCCGCACTTCAAGCCGGGCAAGGCGCTGCGCGAAGCGGTCGACGCCAAGACCGCCGAACTCGGCGGCGGCAAGGAAGCCAGGAGCAGCAAGCCCTGATCCCGCATGGATGATGCAAACGTAGAATGCTCCCGGCAACGGGAATGGCTATGAAATACCTCCTGTGGCTGCTCAAGGCAGCCATTTTTTTTACGCTTTTCGCCTTCGCGCTGAACAACCAGCACGACGCGACCGTCTATTTCTTCTTCGGCACCCACTGGCGCGCGCCGCTGGTGCTTGTCGTACTCGCAGCCTTCGCCGGCGGACTCGTGGTGGGCGCGCTCGGCATGCTGCCCGGATGGTGGAAGCACCGCGCCGCCGCGGCAGCCCAGCAGCCCTCCGCGCCGCAGCAAACCCCGGCAAACGCGGGGTTGGCGGTCGCCACCGCGCCAGCGCCGGCTCCCTCCATCTCCGCCACCGACCTTCCCGCCGTACGTCAACATGGACTTTGATCCCAGCTGGCTGCTGATCAGCCTGCCCGTCGCCTTTGTGCTGGGCTGGCTCGCATCGCGCTTCGACATCCGGCAGCTCAAGCTCGAAAACAGGCAAGCCCCGAAGGCCTATTTCCGCGGCCTCAACTTCCTGCTCAACGAGCAACAGGACCAGGCCATCGACGCGTTCATAGAGGCCGTGCAGAACGACCCCGACACGCAGGAACTGCACTTTGCGCTCGGCAACCTGTTCCGCCGCCGCGGCGAATACCAGCGCGCCGTGCGTGTGCACGAGCACCTGCTGGGCCGCGGCGACCTGAGCCGCGCCGACCGGGAGCGCGCGCAGCACGCACTCGCGCAAGACTTCCTGCGCGCCGGCCTGCTCGATCGCGCCGAAGCCGCGCTTCAGAAGCTCGAAGGCACGCGCTACGAGAACGAAGCACGGCTGGCGCTGCTGGCCATCTACGAACGTTCGCGCGAATGGACCCAGGCCGCGGACGTGGCGCAGAAGCTCGATGAGTCCGACCAGGCAAGCTACAGCACGCGCCGGGCGCACCATCTGTGCGAACAGGCCGCCGAGCAGGTCGCGGCCGGCGACCTGGCCACGGCCAGCCGGCTGCTTTCCGAAGCCGTGGCACTGGCGCCGCAGGCACCGCGCCCGGCCATCGATTCGGCCACGCTGCAGTTGCGCAACGGCGAGGCAACCGCAGCCTTCGACACCCTGCTTGCCCTGAGCGACACTGCCCCGCTCGCGCTGCCGCTGTATGCGCCGGCGCTGCAGCAAGCCGCCGTTGCCGCGCACCGCGAAGGCGAAGCGCTCGCGCTGCTGCAACGGCGCTATGCCGATTCGCCGTCGATCGACGTTCTCGAGGCGCTGATGGCACTCGGCGGCTCTCCGACCGCGGCCGTTCCGGCGGCCGATGGCCAACCGCTCGCGCCGCGCGACGGCTACATCGCGCATCTCGCCCAGCAGCCCTCTCTGGTCGCCGCATCGCGCTGGCTGGCCGGCGAGCGCTTCGAGCACGAGCAGTTCCACCCCCAAGTGCAGCGCGCGCTCGACCAGGCCACCCGTCCGCTCATGCGCTACCGCTGTGCTGCCTGCGGCTTCGAGGCGCACCAGTACTTCTGGCACTGCCCCGGTTGCCAGGCCTGGGACAGCTATCCGCCGCGCCGCGTCGAAGAACTCTGAGCAACGTTCCGAACATGGTTCGGAACAATGGTCACCAGGGGCCTTGCGGCACGCAAGGCCGTCAACGCCCCTTTCCCTGCATTCGTTGAACGCGAGCCGGCACCTCCGTCGGCAAACACTCAAATCAACAAATCAGGGAGTTCGATCATGTTCAAGAAAATCCTGGCCACCATGGCCATGCTGTTTGCGGTTGCCTCGTTCGCCGCTGTCGACGTCAACAAGGGCACTGCGGCCGATCTCGACGGCATCAAGGGCGTGGGCCCCGCAATGTCCAAGCGCATCCTCGACGCCCGCAAGGAAGGCGAGTTCAAGGACTGGCCCGACTTCATGCAGCGCATCAAGGGCGTGAAGGAAAAGAAGGCCGAGAAGCTGTCGGCCGAAGGTCTCACGGTGAACGGCCAGGCCTTCGGTGGCCAAGCCAGTGCACCGGCCCCCGCCAAGGCCGCCAAGGCGGAAACGGCAGCAAAGCCCGTGAAGGCCACCGCCGCCGACGCGAAGCCCGCCAAGCCCTGATCGCACACCCCACGGCTCGCCGGCCGGTGCCGCCCCTCGCGGCACCTCGGCAACGCGATAACCGAAGCCGCCGCAAGGCGGCTTTTTGTGCGCGCTGCAAAGGGAACAAGCGACCGTCGCGCGCGGCCGCGTGGCAGGGAAATGCCTCAGCGGTGGCCCGGAATTTGCACGTATGCTCGCTTTCGTTTTCACTTTCATACGTTCCGGAGCGCTCATGAATCACAAGTTCGGTATTGCCCTCGCTGGTCTCACCCTCGGCGCCGCAGCCTTCGCGCAGACCAAGTGGGATCTGCCCACCGCCTACCCGGCGAGCAACTTCCACACCGAGAACAACGTGCAGTTCGCCAGCGACGTCGACAAGGCCAGCGGCGGCAAGCTCAAGATCACGGTGCACGCCAACGCCTCGCTGTTCAAGGCGCCCGAAATCAAGCGCGCGGTCCAAGGAGGCCAGGCGCAACTCGGCGAGATCCTGCTGGTCAACTACCAGAACGAATGGCAGATGTTCGGTGCCGATGGCATCCCGTTCCTTGCCGACAGCTACGACGCCGCCTGGAAGCTGTACCAGGCGCAGAAGCCCGTGCTCGAGAAGAAGCTGGCCGAACAGGGCATCGTGCTGCTCTACGCAGTGGCTTGGCCGCCACAAGGCATCTTCGTGAAAAAGGAAATCGCCTCGGCCGCCGATCTCAAGGGCGTGAAGTGGCGCGCCTACAGCCCCGCCACCGCGCGCATCGGCGAACTCGTCGGCGCACAGCCGGTCACCGTGCAGCAGGCTGAACTGTCGCAAGCCATGGCCACCGGCGTGATCGAGTCGTACATGTCGTCCGGTTCCACCGGCTATGACACCAAGACCTACGAGTACATCAAGAACTTCTACGACACGCAGGCCTGGCTGCCGAAGAACGCGCTGCTCATGAACAAGAAGGCCTTCGACGCGCTCGACAAGCCCACGCAGGACGCCGTATTGAAGGCGGCAGCCGATGCAGAGAAGCGCGGCTGGGAAGTTTCGAAGAAGAAGAACATCGAGTACCTCGACCTGCTCAAGAAGAACGGCATGACGGTTCACGTACCTTCCGCCGCGCTCAAGTCCGACATGAAGAAGGTCGGCGACACCATGCTCAAGGAGTGGATCGAAAAGGCCGGCCCCGACGGCCAGGCGGTGGTCGACGCCTACAAGAAGATGTGACGCATCGCCGAACAGTTTGCGATGCGAAAGACACTCGATTTCCTCTACAACAGCGCCGCCGCCCTGGCGGCGCTTTTCATGATCGGCCTGCTGGTGATGGTGCTGCTCTCCATCATCGGCCGGCAGCTTCATTTCAACATTCCGGGCATCGATGCCTATGCGGGGTACCTGATGGCCGGCGCCGGTTTTCTTGCACTCGCGCACACGCTCAAGCGCGGCGAGCATATTCGCGTGACCCTGGTGCTGCAGAACCTGCCTCCGGCCGCGCAGCGCTGGCTCGAGCGCTGGGCCATGGGCGCGGGCGCCCTGCTCGCGCTGCTGTTCGCCTGGTACAGCGCGCGGCTGGTCTACCAGTCCTACGACTTCCACGATATTTCCACGGGCAACGACGCCACCCCGCTGTGGCTGCCGCAGCTCTCGATGGCGGTCGGCGCGCTGGTGTTCGCCATCGCGGCTTTCGACGAGTTCGTGATCGAGTGGCGCGGAAGACCGGCCAAGCCGGTCGAAACGGAGGCCCTGCGCCATGAGTGACATTGCCGTTGCAGGCCTGCTGATTGCGGCGCTCTTCCTGATTCTGGGCAGCGGCGTGTGGATCGGTCTCACGCTCTCCGGCGTGGCGTGGATCGCCATGCAGGTTTTCTCGTCGCGACCTGCGGGCGACGCCATGGCCGTGACCATCTGGGGCTCGGCCTCGAGCTGGACGCTCACCGCGCTGCCGCTGTTCATATGGATGGGCGAGATCCTGTTCCGCACGCGGCTCTCGCAGGACATGTTCAAGGGCCTCGCGCCCTGGATGCAAAGCCTGCCTGGCCGGCTGCTGCACACCAACGTGGTGGGCTGTGCGGTGTTCGCGGCGGTGTCGGGCTCCAGCGCAGCCACCTGCGCCACCATCGGCAAGATGAGCCTGCCCGAGCTCAAGCGCCGCGGCTACCCCGACGACATGGTCATCGGCACGCTGGCCGGGGCCGGCACGCTCGGCCTCTTGATCCCGCCTTCGATCATCATGATCGTCTACGGCGTGAGCGCCGATGTGTCCATCGCACGCCTGTTCATCGCGGGTGTGATCCCCGGCATCCTGCTCGCGCTGCTGTTCTCGGGGTACATCGTTTTCTGGTCGCTGCGCCATCCTGATCGCATTCCGCCGGCCGACGCCAAGCTGCCCTTCGTCGAGAAACTGCGGGCATCGCTCTCGCTGATTCCGGTCGCGCTGCTGATCCTGTCGGTGCTCGGCTCCATCTACGCAGGCATTGCCACGGCCACCGAAGCGGCGGCCGTGGGTGTCGTGGGCGCCATGATCATCTCGGCCGCGCAGGGCTCGCTCAGTTGGCACAGCTTCAAGGAGGCGCTGCTCGGTGCCACGCGGCTCTACTGCATGATGGCGCTGATCCTCGCGGGCGCGGCCTTTCTCACGCTCGCCATGGGCTACATCGGCCTGCCGCGGCACCTGGCCGAGTGGATCGGTTCGCTCGGGCTCTCGAAGTTCCAGCTGATCGTGATGCTCGCGGTTTTCTATGTCGTGCTGGGCTGCTTCCTCGACGGCATCTCGATGGTGGTGCTCACCATGGGCGTCATCATGCCGACGGTGACCTCCGCCGGCATCGACCCGATCTGGTTCGGCATCTTCGTCGTGCTGGTGGTCGAGATGGCACAGATCACGCCGCCGGTGGGCTTCAACCTCTTCGTGCTGCAAGGCATGACGGGAAAAGACCTGCTCTACATCGCCCGGGTCACGCTGCCGATGTTCTTCCTGATGGTGGCGGCCGTGCTCATCATCTACTTCGTGCCGCAACTGGTCACCTGGCTGCCTCAGCAAATGGCGCCATGAACAGGGACAAGCGTCCCCGACAATAGGCCGATGCTGCTTCCGATTCTCGCCATCTGCGTCGGCGCCTCCGTCGGCGCGCTGGCGCGCTGGGGCCTCGCGCTCTGGTTCGGGGCCGGGGGGCTCATGCCGTGGGGCACCCTGGCCGCCAACCTGATCGGGGGCTATCTCATCGGCGTGGCCATTGCCTCGTTCCAGTTGCTGCCCGATCTCGATCCCGTCTGGCGGCTCGCATTGGTGACCGGCTTCCTCGGCGGGCTCACGACGTTCTCGAGCTTTTCGGCCGAAGTGGTGACCATGCTTCTCGAAGGCCGGCTGGGCGTGGCCCTGCTCACGGCAACAGCACATCTCGGCGGCTCGCTGTTCTTCACCTGGCTGGGCATCCGCAGCGTTCAGGCCCTGGCCGCCTGACGCCGCGCCCGCGCCTAAATCGCGCGGAGTTCCCGGGTTTCTAGAAGGCCCCTCCAAAGGGCCGATCGATAGAATCGACCGCAATGCCCCTGGTCTTTCTCGTCGCACTCCCCTTCATCGCCAGCGTGCTGGCCGCGTTGATGCCGTCGAACGCGCGCAACCGGGAGTCGACGCTGGCGGGGCTCGTCGCGCTAGGCTGCGCGGTGCAGGCCGCATGGCTCTTTCCACAGATCGCGCACGGCAATGTGCTGCGGCAGGAAATCGCGTGGCTGCCGGAGCTCGGCCTCAACCTCGTGTTTCGCATGGACGGCTTTGCGTGGCTGTTCTGCATGCTGGTGCTCGGCATCGGCGCGCTGGTGGTGCTCTATGCGCGCTACTACATGTCGGCCTCCGATCCGGTGCCGCGCTTCTTCTCGTTCTTTCTCGCGTTCATGGGCGCGATGGTGGGCGTGGTGCTTTCGGGCAACCTCATTCAGATGGTGCTGTTCTGGGAGCTCACCAGCCTTTTCTCGTTCCTGCTGATCGGCTATTGGCATCACCGGCGCGATGCGCGGCGCGGCGCGCGCATGGCGCTCACCGTTACCGGTGCCGGCGGACTCTGCCTGTTGGCCGGCGTGCTGGTGCTGGGCCGCATTGCGGGCAGCTACGAGCTCGACGTGGTGCTTGCTTCAGGCAACGAGATTCGCGCGCACGCGCTCTACCCTGCCGCGCTGGTGCTGATACTGCTGGGCGCCTTTACCAAGAGCGCGCAGTTCCCGTTCCACTTCTGGCTGCCGCGCGCCATGGCGGCGCCCACGCCCGTTTCGGCCTACCTGCATTCGGCCACCATGGTGAAGCTGGGTGTGTTCCTGATGGCGCGGCTGTGGCCGGTGCTGTCTGGCACCGAGATGTGGTTCTGGCTGGTGGGCGGCGCGGGCGCCATCACGCTGCTGCTCGGCGGCTTTGTTGCCATGTTCCAGCGCGACCTGAAGGCGCTGCTTGCCTACTCGACCATCTCGCACCTGGGGCTCATCACGCTGCTGCTCGGGCTCAACAGCCCGCTCGCGGCGGTGGCGGCGGTGTTCCACGTCATGAACCATGCGACCTTCAAGGCCTCGCTTTTCATGGCGGCCGGCATCATCGATCACGAGAGCGGCACGCGAGACATCCGCAAGCTCAGCGGCCTGATGCGGCTGATGCCGATCACGGGCACGCTGGCGGTGATTGCCAGCGCTTCGATGGCCGGCGTGCCGCTGCTCAACGGCTTTCTGTCGAAGGAGATGTTCTTCGCCGAGACGGTGTTCATCCAGGCAACGCCGTGGATCAACGTGAGCCTGCCGATCATCGCGACCGTTGCGGGCGTCTTCAGCGTGGCCTATTCGGCGCGCTTCGTGTTCGACGTGTTCTTCGGGCCACCCTGCGGGCCCGACGTGCCGCGGCAGCCGCACGAGCCCCCGCACTGGATGCGCGTGCCGGTCGAGCTGCTGGTGCTCGTGTGCCTGGTGGTCGGCGTGGCGCCGGCGTGGTCCATCGGCCCGCTGCTGGCCGCTGCCGCCACGCCGGTGGTCGGCGGCGTGCTGCCTGAATACAGCCTGGCCGTGTGGCACGGTTTCAACCTGCCGCTGGCGATGAGCTTCGTGGCGTTGGCCGGCGGCATGGCGCTCTACCTCTCGCAGCGCCGACGCCGTGCGAAAGGCGACCTCGCGCACACGCCGCTGCTGCACCGCTTCGACGGACAGGTCATCTTCGAACATCTGCTCGCGCAACTCAGCGAAGCCGGCCGTCGCAGCCGGCGCGTGCTGGGCACCCGGCGCCTGCAAACGCAATTGCTGCTGCTGATTGCAGTAGCCGCTGCGGGCGCCGCCGTTTCGCTCTGGACCGCGCCCGTGGCGCGCGGCACCCGCGAGCTGCTGCCCTTCTCGACCATGTTCGCAATGACCTGGCTCATCGGCGGCACCTGCGCGCTGGCCGCGGCATGGCAGGCCAAGTTCCACAGGCTCGCCGCGCTGATGCTCGCCTCGGGCGCGGGCCTGGTGTGCTCGGTCACCTACATCTGGTTCTCGGCGCCCGACCTTGCGCTGACGCAGCTCGTGGTCGAAGCCGTCACCACGGTGCTGATCCTGCTGGGGCTTCGCTGGCTGCCGATGCGCAGCAAGGACGCGATCCAGCCCGCGCGCGCCAGGCTGCGCCCGTGGGGCCGGCGCGGGCGCGACCTGCTGGTGGCGGCTGCCGCGGGCGGCGGCATGTCGGCGCTGGCCTGGGTGATGATGACGCGGCCATTTCCGCAGAGCATTTCGCCCTTCTTCCTGGAGCGCGCACTCACCGAAGGCGGCGGCACCAACGTGGTCAACGTGATGCTGGTCGACTTCCGCGCTTTCGACACCTTCGGAGAGATCACGGTGCTTGGCGTGGTGGCGCTCACCGTGTATGCGCTGCTGCGCCGCTTCCGTCCGGCACGCGAATCGATGGCCTTGCCGGTGCAGCAGCGCCTGCAGGCCGACGACGGCAGCAGCGACCTGCTGAATCCGCGCCTCGCCAAGGACACCGCCGTGGGCTACCTGATGGTGCCGGCCGTGCTGGTGCGGCTGCTGCTGCCGCTTGCGGTGCTGGTCGCGGTCTACTTCTTCATGCGTGGCCACAACTCGCCGGGCGGCGGCTTCGTCGCGGGGCTGGTGATGTCGGTGGCGCTGCTGCTGCAGTTCATCGTCTCGGGCACCGAATGGGTGGAAGAGCACCTGCGCATCTATCCGCGCCGCTGGATCGCCGTCGGCCTGCTGCTGGCGCTGGTTACGGGCAGCGGCGCGGTGATCTTCGGCTATCCGTTCATGACCACGCACACGGCTCACCTGCATCTTCCGGTGCTGGGCGAGCTGCATGTGCCGAGCGCCCTCTTCTTCGACATCGGCGTGTTCGCGCTGGTGCTCGGCGCCACCATGCTCATTCTTACCGCGCTGGCCCACCAGTCGATACGCAGCCACCGCTGGGCCGACGAGCAGGCCGAAAAGGAAGCCCAGGCCCAGTCCGAAGCCGTGGAGGGGGTGCACTGATGGAAATCGTGCTCGCACTCGCCATCGGCGTGCTCACCGGCTCGGGCGTGTACCTGCTGCTGCGCCCCCGCACCTTCCAGGTGATCATGGGCCTCACGCTCATCTCGTACGCGGTCAACCTCTTCATCTTCAGCATGGGGCGGCTCAAGCTCGACAGCGAGCCGGTGCTCGTCAAGGGCTTCACCTCCACGCTGGCCAACACCGCGGACCCGATGCCGCAGGCCCTGGTGCTGACGGCCATCGTCATCGGCTTTGCGATGACGGCGCTGTTCCTCGTGGTGCTGCTGGCCTCGCGCGGCCTGGCCGGCACCGACCATGTGGACGGTGAAGAACGGCAGGAGGCGGCCGAGTGATGGAACCGGTTCACCTGCTCGACCGCCTGCTCGACTTCAGCATGCCGCATCTGGTGGCGGTGCCGATCCTCGTGCCCCTGCTTACCGCGGCCTTGATGCTGCTGCTCGGCGAAAACCGGCGCCGCGCCAAGTCGGCCCTGAGCGTGGTCTCGGGGCTGGTGGGCCTGCTGGCGGCGCTGGCGCTGCTGCGCTGGGTGAATGCGCCCGATACCGGCGACGGCCCGGGCTCCATCGGCGTCTACCTGCCCGGCAACTGGCAAGCCCCTTTCGGCATCGTGCTGGTGGCGGACCGCCTGTCGACCATGATGGTGGCGCTCACGGGCGTGGTCGCCTTCGCGGCCTCGATCTATTCCACCTCGCGCTGGGACCGGGCGGGCGTGCATTTCCATCCGCTGCTGCAGCTGCAGCTCATGGGCCTGAACGGCGCCTTTCTCACCGGCGACCTGTTCAACCTGTTCGTGTTCTTCGAGGTGATGCTCGCGGCCTCCTACGGCCTGCTGCTGCATGGTTCGGGCCGATTGCGCGTGCAGGCGGGGCTGCACTACATCGCCATCAACCTGGCCGCGTCGTCTCTCTTCCTCATCGGCGCGGCGCTGCTCTACGGCGTGACGGGCACGCTCAACATGGCGGACCTGAGCGTGCGCATCGCCGAGCTCGCGCCGGCCGATCGCGGCCTGGTGCATGCGGCGGCCGCCATCCTCGCGACCGCGTTCTTCGCCAAGGCCGGCGCATGGCCGCTCAACTTCTGGCTGGTGCCGGCCTACAGCGCGGCGGTGTCGCCGGTGGGCGCGGTCTTTGCGCTGTTGACCAAGCTCGGCATCTACACGCTGCTGCGGCTGTGGACGCTGCTCTTTGCGCCGGATGCCGGCGCCTCGGCCGCGTTCGGCCAGTCCGCACTCATCGCCATCGGGCTTGCCACGCTGTTCGCGGGCGCCATGGGCATCGTCGGCACACAGCGGCTCTCCAACCTCGCGGGCTTCAGCGTGCTGGTGTCGGCGGGCACGCTGCTGGCTGCCATGGGACTCGGCGAGCCCGCCGTATGGGCCGGCGCCCTTTATTACCTGCTGAGCTCCACGCTCGCGGTCAGTGCCTTCTTCCTGCTGATCGACATGATCGAGCGCTGGCGCAACGCCGGCATGAGCGTTGCGCCACACGAAGCGGCGGGCAATGCGCCTTTCCTGGCCGAAGACCTGCGCGTGCTCGACGACGTGAACCTCGACGATGAGGCGCAGGCGCTCTATGGCCGCGCCATTCCGGCCGGCGTGGCATTTCTCGGCCTGAGCTTCATCGGCTGCACCTTGCTGCTCGCGGGCCTGCCGCCGCTCTCGGGCTTCGTGGGCAAGTTCGCCATGCTCTCCGGCGCCTTCGTGACCAGCGGCACCTCCACGCCGGCGTGGATTTTTCTGGCGCTGCTGATCGCATCGGGCTTCCTGGCGCTGATTGCTCTGAGCCGCACCGGCATCCGCCATTTCTGGACCCAGCCGCATCCCACCATGCCCGCGCTGCCCGCCCTCGAGGTGCTGCCGGTGGCCGGCCTGCTTGCGGCCTGCGTGGCGTTGACGATATGGGCCGGCCCTGTCATGCGCCACGCACTCATCACCGCCGAAGGACTGCGCACGCCCACTGCGTATCGCGATGCCGTGCTCAATGCACGGCAGGTGCTCAACCCCGTGCCTGCGCAGAAGGGCACGGCACCATGAAGCGCTGGATTCCTTCGCCGCCACTCTCGATCGCGCTGTTTGTCGTATGGCTGCTGCTCAACCAGTCGCTGGAAGCTGCCACGCTGGCATCGGCCGTGGTGCTGGCCATTGCAGTGCCGCTGCTGACCAAGGGCCTCCGGCCGGCCGCCGTGCGCATGCGCAAACCCTGGGTCGCGTTGCGGCTCACGGGCCGGGCGGTGGCCGACATGCTGCAATCGGCTCTCTTCGTGGCACGCCGGCTGCTCACGCGCCGCACATCGCGCATCG